>NZ_BOMY01000007.1 GCF_016862435.1 Paractinoplanes tereljensis | reverse complement strand
CACCTCAAGAGGCGGAGCCACCTCAAGAGGCGGAGCCACCTCAAGAGGCGGAGCCACCTCAAGAGGCGGAGCCACCTCAAGAGGCGGAGCCACGTCGAGGGGCGGGGACACCGAGGCCAGCCGGCGGCTTGCTCGGTCGGTTGCCCGGCAGCAGCAGGCCGCCGAGCGGATCGCGTCCGCCACGGCCGAGATCTCCGCGCAGAACGCGCAGGCCGCGGAAGCGTCCCGGCAGCTCACCGAGGCCATGCAGCAGATCTCGGCGGGCGCCGAGGAGGCCTCCGGTGCCACCCAGCAGAGCCTGGCCGCGATGAACCAGGTCGAGGAGCGGGTCGATCGGCAGGAGCGGACCACCCGCCAGGTCGCCGAGCTGAGCCAGGCCCTGCAGATTCTGCTCAACGAGACCCGGGCCGGCATCAGCAACCTGCTCGCCAACGTCGAGGGGGCCTCGAACCGGCAGACCGGCTCCGTGGTCACCATCACCGAGCTGGAGAAACAGGCCGACGAGATCGGCGACATCGTCAAGACGGTCGCGCACATCGCGGACCAGACGAACCTGCTCGCCCTGAACGCGGCGATCGAGGCCGCCCGGGCCCGGCAGCACGGCAAGGGGTTCGCCGTGGTCGCCGACGAGGTGCGGACGCTGGCCGAGATCAGTGAGCGCAGCGCCCGGCAGATCCGGGACCTGATCGACGAGGTTCGGGCCAGTGTCACCGACATCGTGTCGGGGGTGCAGTCGTCCGCCGAGACGGCGCGGATGGAGGTCGAGAAGGCCAGGTCGATCACCGGTCAGTTGGAGGCGATCCGGGCCGACATGGGTTCGATCATGGCGGGTGCCATCGAGATGGCGGGGTCGGCCGAGGAGTCGAAGAAGTCGGCGGGTTTTGCCAAGACCCGGTCCGAGGAGATCGCGGCGGCGGCCGAGCAGCAGTCCGCGGCCTGCGAGGAGTCGCTGTTGACGGTGGCCCAGCAGACGCAGGCGTTGCGGCAGACCGAGCAGGCCGCCGACGCGCTGGCCGAGATCTCGGAGGGGCTGCGGATCAGCGTCGACATCTCGAGGAGCGCCGAGGACGTGGCCGGCGCGGCCGAGGAGTTGTCCGCCGCGGTCGAGGAGATCAACCGGGCGGCGGGGCAGATCGACACGTCGATCAGCGAGATCAACGCGGGGGCGCGAACGGCCGCGGAGAAGGGCCGGGAGACCTCCGACCTGGTCGTACGGATTGAGCAGCTCGCCCAGATGTCGGAGTCCCAGGGCGGCGCGGCAGTGCGGCAGGCCGACCAGATCCTGGGTTTGCTGGCGACGAACAAGGACGCGGTCGACTCGATCATCGAGGCGATCGGGCAGGCGGCCCGGGAGGGCGCCGAGAACGTCCGCAAGGTGTACGCGCTGGAGCAGATCTCCCGGCGGATCGACAAGATCGTGGACGCGATCGCGAACGTCTCGATCCAGACGAACATGCTGGCCGTGAACGGTTCGGTCGAGTCGGCCCGGGCCGGCGAGTTCGGTAAGGGCTTCGCCGTGGTGTCGACCGACATCCGCAACCTGGCCCGGGACTCGGCCGAGAACGCCGACCGGATCAAGGACCTGGTCCGGTCGGTGCAGGACCGGATCGCCGAGGTCCGCGGCGACTTGGTGGAGACGAGCCGGCAGGCGCTCGCCGAGGTGGAGGCGGCCAAGGCCACCACGGCCCGGCTAGAGGAGATCGAGCGGGTCATGCGGCAGGTCCGTTCCGGCAACGACGAGTTACGCGAGTCGGCGGCGCAGGTCGCCCTGGTGCTGGCCGAGGTGAAGACCGGCCTCGAGCAGATCGCCAGCGCGGCCGTCCAGTCCGAGCAGTCGGCCGCCCAGGCGTCGACGGCGGCCCGCGAGCAGGCCCAGGGCGCCGACGACCTGGCTGCCGCCGTCGAGGAGATCGCGGCTCTCGCCGACGAGCTCCAGAGCGCCGGTTGAGGGGATGCGGATGGACCCGGAGGGCGGCAACGCCGAATTCGTCACCTTCGACCTGGCGGGGGAGCGCTACGCGTTCCCGATGAGCCGGGTCCGGGAGATCATCCGGATGCCGTCAGTGGTGCGGACCCCGCTCAGCCCACCGTCCCTGGCGGGTCTGGCCGACCTGCGCGGCCGGGTGCTCCCGGTGGTGAGCCTGCGCACCCGCTGCGGATTGCCCGACGCCGCGCCGGATGAGACCAGCCGGGTGATCGTGCTGGACGGCCGGGTGCCGCTCGGTTTCGTGGTGGACCGGGTGGCCGGCGTGCTCAGCATCGACCCGGCCGAGGTGCGGATGCCGGCCACGGTCGATGCCCAGGTGCTGGTCGGCGTCATCCAGGACGGCGGCTCGATGACCAGTGTGCTCAACGTGGACCGCCTGGTCGGAGAGAGGGTCGCCGAGGTCGCGGACGCCGTGGAGAAAGCCGACGAGGAACTGTTCGTGGTGTTCCGGCTGGACGGCGAGGAGTACGCCGTCGACGTCGACGCCGTTCAGGAGATCATCCGGGTCCCGCCGGTCCTGATCCGGGTGCCCAGGTCGTATCGCTACGTCGAGGGCCTGGTCAATCTGCGGGGCGCGGTGTTGCCGGTGGTTGACCTGCGTACCCGTCTCGGTTTGCGGCGCGTCGAGCGCGATGAGCGTCAGCGAATCGTGGTTTTGATCGTCAACGGGGTGCGGGCCGGCCTCATCGTTGACTCGGTGGCCGAGGTGGCCCGGGTCGGCCGGCACCTGCTGGAACCGGCCCCGAAGCTGTCGGCCGAGCAGGCCCGGGTGGTCTCCCGGGTGGCGAACCTGCCGGAGCGCAACCGCATGTTCCTGCTTGTCGAACTCGATCAGCTGCTGGTCGCCGAGGAAGCGCTCGCGGCGGTCTGAGTGGCGACAGTCCTGGTGGTTGATGACTCGGCGGTGATGCGTCAAGCCATCAAAGCCATGTTGGTCGATGAGTTCGACGTGCACACCGCCCGCAACGGGCTGGACGCGCTGCACAAGCTGGAACAACTGCAGCCCGACGTGATCACGCTGGACGTGCACATGCCGGTGATGGACGGCCTCACCTGCCTCGCGCGGATCATGGACCTGCGGCCCACCCCGGTGGTGATGGTGTCGGCGCTGACCGAACGCAATGCCCTGGTCACCCTGGAAGCTCTCGCGCTGGGCGCGATCGACCACGTGGTCAAGCCGGGCGGGACGGTCCCGCCGAACCTTGACGAGGTCGCCGGCGAACTGGTCAGCAAGGTCCGTGCGGCGGCTTCCGCCCGGTTGGGGCACCAGCCTTCGGGGCGTACGCCGGAAGCACCGCAACCGAACCGCGACGCCGTGCCCCGCGGCGCGATCGAGCTTCTCCTGATCGGCTCCTCGACCGGTGGCCCGCAGCTGCTCACCGAGCTGTTGCCGCAGCTGCCGGCCGGTCTCGGTGCACCGGTCGTGGTGGCGCAGCACATCCCGGGGTCGTTCACCGCGACCCTGGCCCGACGGCTCGACGAGAGCTGCGCGCTGCGGGTGCACGAGGTCGATCGGATCATGAAGGTCCGCCGCGGCCACGTCTACCTGGGCCGCGGCAGCGCCGACGTGGTGGTGGCCCGGCGCGCCGACGGCCTGATCGTGAAGAGCGTGCCGTCCGGCGCGGACTACAGCTGGCATCCGAGCGTGGACCGGCTGGTCGCCTCGGCCCGCCGGCACTGCGACCCGGCCCGGCTGGTCTGCGTGCTGCTGACCGGGATGGGCGACGACGGCGCCGCCGAGATCACCGAGGTGCACGCGGCCGGCGGCCGCACCATCGCCGAGGCCGAGGAGACCGCGGTGGTCTGGGGGATGCCGGGCGCGCTGGCCCGGCTGGGCGGGGCGAGCGAAGTGCTGCCGTCGTACGCGATCGCCGGCCGGCTGGCCGACTGGGTCCGCTGAGCGCGAGGAAGAGGGAGTAGTCGTGGGACTCGTCCGCAAGGCAGAGCCGGAGCCGGAGTTGCCGGTGGTGTCGCCCGAGGACCTGATCCGGCAGCTCGACGACCCGGATCGGGAGGCGCGACGGGCGGCGGCGCTGGGTCTGGAGGGGGTGGCCGACGCGGTGGAGGCCCTGCTCGACCGGATCGGGGTCGAGCAGGTGCCGGCGGTCCGCGACGCGATGCTCACCACCCTCGCGGTGCACGACACCGACCGGGTCGCGGCCGGCCTGGCGGTGCATCTGGCCAGCGACGACGCCGGGTTGCGCACGGCCGCGGCGGAGGCGCTGGCCACCATGCCGATCTCGGTGCCGGCGCTCGTTCCGCGCCTGCTGGAGGACCCCGACCCTGACGTACGCGTGATGACCGCGATCGTGCTGGCCGACCTGCCGCATCCGGAGTCGCTCACCTGGCTGGCCGTGCTGATCAAGGACGATCCGCATCCGAACGTGGTCGCCACTGCCATCGACGCGCTGCTCCCGTCGCTCGGCCCCGAGCATCGCGAGCTGCTCGAAGGTGCCGTGCGCCGGTTCCCGGACGACCCGTTCCTGCGCTTCACCGTCGAGGCGGCGTTGCGATGATCCCAGCCGCCACCGCTCTCACCGAGACCGATTTCGAGAGGTTCCGCGAGTACTTCTACCGGCGCACCGGCATCCAGTTCGCCCCGTCGAAGCGGTACTTCGTCGACAAGCGGATCGACCACTGCGTACGGGCGGCGGGCTTCGAGACGTTCGCGGGCTGGTTCGGCGCGCTGCGGCTGGGCGACCGGCCGGCCCTGCTCCAGGAACTGATCAACCAGCTGACCGTCAACGAGACGTACTTCCTGCGCGAGGACTACCAGTTCGACGCGCTGCTCAACGCCGTCCTGCCCCGGGTGCTGGCGGCGCGGGGCGGGCCGGGCCGGATGGCCGGGCCGGTGAAGATCCTGTCGTTGCCCTGCTCGACCGGCGAGGAGCCCTACTCCATCGCGCTGCGCCTGCTGGCCGAGTGGCCGCACATCGACCTGGTGGACGTGGAGATCCACGGCGGGGACATCGACAGCGAGGTGCTGTCCCGGGCCGCGCACGCCAGTTACGGCGAACGGTCCCTGCAGCGGGTGCCGAAGCTCTGGATGTCCCGGTACTTCAACGCGGTCGGGGCCGGGCGTTACCAGCTGGACAGCAGCATCCGCGACGCGGTCACGCTGCACCAGATCAACATCTGTGACACCGCGGCGATGCGGGTGTTGCACGAGTTCGACGTGGTGTTCTGCCGCAACGTGCTCATCTACTTCGACGAGCTGTCCAGCCGCCGGGCGGCCGAGAACCTGTACAGCGCGATGCGGCCCGGCGCGTACCTCTTCCTCGGGCATTCCGAGTCGATGAGCCGGATTTCGCCGATCTTCAAGCCGATCCGCCTGCCGGAGGGCATCGTCTACCAACGACCGACCGGAGCGAAGTGATGACCGAGACCCAGCCGTTGGTGCTCGTGGTGGACGACGCCGCCACGGTGCGGATGTACCACTGCACCATGCTCAGTGAGGCCGGCTTCCGGGTGCGGGAGGCGGCCAACGGCCTGGAGGCGGTGGAGGCCGCCCTAGGCGCCGCGTTCGACCTGTTCGTGGTGGACGTGAACATGCCCAGGATGGACGGCTACACCTGCGTGGAGACGCTGCGCTCGGAGGTCGGCACGCCCGCCCCGGTCGTGATGATCAGCACCGAGGAGCGGCCGGGCGACGCCGATCGGGCCTACGCGGCCGGCGCCAACCTGTACCTGGTCAAGCCGGTGCCGCCGGAGCGGCTGGTGCGGATCGCCCGGTTGTTCACGGCCGGCCGGGGGGTGCCCGCGTGAACTCGCTGCTGGCCCAGTTCCTGGCCGAGGCGGCGGACCTGCTCGCCCTGGTCGACGCGGGCCTGCTGGAGCTGGAACGGGCCCCCGGCGACCCGGATCTGGTGAACGAGGTGTTCCGGGCCGCGCACACGCTCAAGGGCTCGTCCGGGCTGTTCGACTTCCCGGAGCTCACCCGGCTCACCCATGCGGTGGAGGATCTGCTCGACGCGGTTCGCGCCGGTGAGCTGCCGCTGGACTCCGGGATGACCGACGACCTGCTCGCCGCGTTCGACCTGATCCGGGGCTGGCTCGCGTACGTCACCGGCAACGAGTGCCTGCCCGCGACGGCCGGGGCCGACGCGGCGACCCTGATCGGCCGCCTGCGGGCGCCGATCGGCGGCGAGCCGGTCCCGGCGGAAACCCGGCTCGGCTCGGCCTGGCCGGATCTGGCGCCGTCCTGGCTGGCCGTCTTCGACCAGGAGTGGCTCGCCGAGACCGCGGCCTGGCTGCGCACCACGTCGGCGCGGATGCGGTTCGCGCGCTACGTGCCGGACTCGGGGTGCTTCTTCCGGGCCGAGGATCCGCTGCACCTGATCCGGCAGGTGCCGGCGCTGGCCCGGCTCGACGTGCTCGAGCCGGCGCGGTGGCCTGCGGCCGAGGACTACGACGAGTACGCCTGCCTGGTCTCCTTCGTCTTCGCGGCCCGGGCCGGGGCCGGCGAGATCGGCTACCTGTTCCGGTACGTCAACGACCAGATCGAGGTCGCCGACCTGGACGGCGACACCATCCAGCGGTTCCTGACGGGCCCGGCGGAGACGGCCGTCGAGATATCAAAGCCCGGCCCGGAGATGACGGGCGAGGCGCGTGCGGTGCTGGCCGCGGCCCTGCGCGGCCTGTCGGCCAACCCCACCGGCGGCCCGCACCTGATCTCCGTGGCCGGTGCGATCACCCAGGCGGCGCGCGCCCTCGGCGACCCGGTCGAGATCCGTGAGCCGGACGTGGTCACGCTGACCGCGACCGTCACCCGCCTGCTCGCCGACGCCCCGCCGCCGGCGGAGAACCCGGTGGCGGAGAACCCGGTGGCGGAGAACCCCGTGGCCGAGAACCCGGTAGAGGTCGGCGGCCGCATCCTCAAGGTCGACCAGGCGAAGGTCGACCACCTGATGGAGCTGGCCGGCGAGCTCACCGTGGCCAAGAACGGCCTCGCCTTCCTGGCCGAGGGCGCCGACAAGGAGTTCGGCCGCCGGATCAAGGACCAGCACGCCGGCCTGCACCGGATCGCCGAGGATCTGCAGGCCGCGGTGATGGACATCCGGATGCTGCCGTTGTCGGTGGCGTTCGCCCGCTTCCCGCGGCTGGTCCGTGACCTGAGCCGGCGGCTCGGCAAGAGCGTCGAGCTGGTGCTCACCGGCGAGGAGACGATGGCCGACAAGGACGTCATCGAGGCGCTCGCCGACCCGCTCGTGCATCTGGTGCGCAACAGCCTGGATCACGGGGTGGAGACGGTCGGCGAGCGGCTGGCGTCCGGCAAGCCCGGCACCGCCCGGATCGCCCTCGCGGCGGCGGCCGACGGGGACGCGGTGGTGGTGGAGATCTCCGACGACGGGCGCGGTGTCGATCCGGCGCGGGTGCGCCGGAAGGCGTACGAGAAAGGGTTGATCTCCGAGGCCGAGCTGGAGACCCTGAGTGACGCCGACGCTGTTGATCTGGTTTTTCGCCCGGGGTTCTCGACCGCCGAGCAGATCTCCGACCTGTCCGGCCGCGGGGTCGGGATGGACGCCGTCCGGGCCGGCGTCCAGAAGCTCGGCGGAGCCGTCACCATGTGTTCCCAGCTGGGCGGCGGCACCACCGTCCGATTGCGCCTGCCGCTGTCGATGGCGGTCACCCAGGTGCTGGTGATCAGTGTGGCCGGGCAGCGCTTCGGCATCCCGGTCGACCTGGTGGTGGAGACGGTCCGGGTGCCGGTCGCCGAGATGGGCCGGGTGCTGCACCAGGACGTGGTGGTGCTGCGCGGCGAGGTGGTCCCGGTGACCGATCTGGCCCGGGCCCTGGACATGCCCTGGCAGCCGGATCCGGCCGAGGACCGGGCCATCCTGATCGTCACCGTGGCCGGGCAACGGATGGGGCTGCTGGTGGAGCGGTTCCACCGGGAGGTCGACGTGCTCCTCAAACCAATGGAGGGCCTGCTCGCCTACGCCGACGAGTTCGCCGGCACCGCGTTGCTCGGCGACGGCCTGGTGCTGCTGGTGCTGAACATGGAGGAGGTGCTCGGCCTTGCCGCTCGAGTTGGGTGACACCACCGCGACGCTGATCGGGGTGGTGACCGTCGACGAGGTGGAGGAGCTGGCCACCTGGCTGCGGGTGACCGCGAAGCCCCGGGTGAATCTTCGAAAGTGCAACCATCTGCATACCGGCGCATTCCAAGCGATCCTGCATTTTCGGCCGAAGGTCAGTGCGGCACCGACCGACGTTTTCCTGGCCGGGCTGGTGCTGCCGTTACTCATGGGGAGTGGTGGCCCGCCGATCCGTGAAAGAAGCGAACCATGACCACCGTGCTGCTCATCGACGACTCCGCCACCATGCTCATGAGCCTGAAGTCCATCCTGACCAAGGCCGGTTACACGGTGGAGACCGCGGGGCACGGTAAGGAGGCGCTGGACAAACTAGGCAAGGGCATCCAGCCCAGCCTGATCATCAGCGACGTGCACATGCCACAGATGGACGGGATCACCTTCGTCCGGGAGGCCCGCAAAGACCCCGGCCTGCGGTTCACCCCGGTGCTCATGCTGACCACCGAGTCGGAGCAGGCCCAGCGGGCCGAGGCCAAGTCCGCCGGGGCCACCGGCTGGCTGGTCAAGCCGGTCGCCCCCGACCAGCTCCTCGGCGTGATCAAGCAGGTTCTCCCCGACGCCTGACGGTGCCACAGTCGCCTGGAGGTAACCCGATGTCCAGTCTGCTCGACCAATCGGAACTGGTGGCCGCGGCGTTGCGGCCGGTGCCGGCGTTCTGCGACGTCGTCGACGCTCACGTGCACGACATCATCGAGCAGACCGCCGAGGCGGCCGAGGCCATCGTCGCGCAGATGACGACGGTCGACTCGATGGCCGAGGTGATGGCCGGCGACGTGGCCCAACTGGCCGGGACGCTGGGCCGGGCCGAGAGCGAGCTGACCGGCGTCACCACCGCCGCCGACCGGCTGGTGGACCGCCTGGTCTCGTCCCTCCGGTCCCGCGACGAGCGGATCCACCGGCTGGTGGAGGAGGTTCGCGACCTCAAGCAGGACGTGAAGCGGATCGAGGAGGTCAGCAAGGCGACCGGCATCCTGGCCCAGAACGCGACGGTCGAGGCGGTCCGGACCGGGAACGACGGCTTCGCGGTGGTCGCCGACGAGATTCGGAAGCTGGCCGACCGGTCTCGCCAGACGGCGAACGGGGTCGGTGGCAGCCTCACCGACCTGACCACCCGGCTGGACACCGCGCTCTGCCACGACAGCGAGTTCGACCTGGCCGGCGTCACCGACGCCCAGCGGGAGATGTCCGGGATCGTGACGACCATCCTGCGGGACTCGGTGCGGGCGGCCGGTCAGGTCGAGGCCAGTTCGGCGGCGCTCACCGGCGAGACCACCGGCGCGGTGGCGCAGATCCAGTTCCAGGACACCAGCCGGCAGATGCTCGAGCACGTGCTGGCGGCGGTCGCCGACGTGCGCCGGCAGTCGGCGGATGTGGTGGCTTACTCCGAAGGAACCCTCCCGGCGGAGGTCGTCCGGGAGAGGATGATCAGTGTCGACGATCTGCGGACCAGGCACGTCATGGGCCGGCAGCGCTCGACACACGCGGCCAGCACTGGCGAACGGACCGGGGAGCCCGACGGCGCGCCGATGATCGAGCTGTTCTGACGGGGGGAAAGGCAATGACGCCGAAGAACGAGTACGGGCAGGAATGTCCTACCGAAGGGGACGCCCTGGAGGCGCTGGCCGAGTTGGTCGGGCACCGGCTCGCCGAGGGCATCTGGGACCTGTCCGCACGCGAGCTCGGCCTGCGCCGCCCGCTGACCGAACCCAACGACCTGCGCCGGGTCGCCGAGCACCTGATGACCGTGGGTGACCTGCTCCGGGTGGCCGGCCGCTCGACGAAGGTGCGCGTGATCACCTACGAGGCGCTGAGCCGGACGGTTTCGTCGTGATCGACCACTACCCGGCGATCCGTACGGTGGACCGGCTGATCGACGTCGCCCGGCTCGGCCTCGACCGCGAGGCGGAACGCCCCTTCCTGCGCGAACTCGTGGACCGGGTGGTGCAGCGCCTGGACACCCCGTTCGTGATGATCGACGTGCTGCTCAACGACGCCCAGGTGTTCCTGGCCGGGCACGGCCCGGTTCCGGAGTTCATCCAGGAATCCGGCGGCACGCCGCTGGAATGGGCGTTCTGCCAGCCGCTGGTCACCGAGCGGGCGCCACGCAGCGTCACCGATCTCGCCATCGATCCGATGTTCCACGACAACCCGCTGGTCACGGTCGGCGGCGTGCGGGCCTACGCGGGTGCGCCGCTGGTGTCGCAGTCCGGTCACGTGCTCGGCGGGCTCTGCGGCCTGGACGTCCAGCCACGCGCGTTCAGCCGCGACGACCTCCTCTTTCTCCAGGCGACCGCCGAAGAGGTGGTCGAGCGCCTGGAGGAAAGGGCCGACCGACCCTGATTTGCACATGACCGCCGGAACGGTGCAAGGATGAGGGGTCGATCGGAGGACCCCACCGTGAAGAAGCAGCCGGTCCTGATCACCGATGCCGCCCGCAGCCAGAACGATCAGTTCCGGAGCCGGCAGATCCGTTACGTGTCGATGATGAGCGTGCGGGCCGCCTGTCTCATCCTGGGTGCCGTCCTGATCAGTTTCCGCCCGCCGTGGCTGGGGCTCTGGCTCGTCCTCTGCGCCGCCGGCATGGTCTTCCTGCCCTGGGCGGCCGTCCTGATCGCGAACGACCGGCCGGCCAAGTCCAAGGCCGAGCGGGCCGCCTCGGCCCTGGAACGGGAGCAACAGCAGCAGGCCGCCCTGGCCCAGCAGCCCGTTGACGAGGTGGAATATCTGACGATCGACGGCGAGCACTGGACCGAGCCGGAGCGCCACCCGCGCTAGGGGCGGGCTCCGACCTTCGCGACGGCTTCGGCGCCGAGGGCGGCGCCGGCCGCGAGCGCGGCCTGCGGCGTGCCGCCGGAACACCAGCTGGCGATCAGGCCGGCCGCGAAGGCATCTCCGGCCCCGGTCGGATCCTTCATCGGTACGCGGGTGGAGCGCCCCCGCCAGATCTGACCGTCCCCGGCCCAGCAGGCCCCGGCCGCTCCCTGTTTCACCACCACGTTCCGCACCGTGGCGGCGAGCCGGTCGGCCTGCGCCGCGGCGGAACCGGGCCCGGCCAGCACGTCGGCCTCGTCGGCGTTGCACAGGAGCAGGTCGGTACCGCGTACCCAGGTCAGGAAAGCCTCGGCCCCCACCGACCGCAAGGGGGCCGCCGAGGCCGCGTCGACGCTCGTGGTCATTCCTCGGTCTGAGGCCGCCGCCAGGGCGGCGAGGCCGGCCGCCCGGGACCCGTCATGCAGCAGCGGATATCCGGAAAGATGCAGGTGGCGGGCGGTCGACGCGGTGATGGCGGCGACCACGTCGGCCGGCTCGAGCAACAGCGACGCACCTCGGTCGGTGATCATCGTGCGTTCGTCCGGCCCGGCCAGCACCACCACACTGCCGGTCGGCGCGCCGACGTGCGCGCGCACCGCGCACCGCACCCCGGCCGCCACCAGCTCGGCTACCCGGTCCCGCCCGGCCGGATCGTCGCCGACCGCGGCGACCAGCGTCACCGGCACCCCGGCGTGGGCCAGCCAGGCCGCCGTGTTCGCGGCCTGACCACCGCCGCGCACCGTGATGGACGCGTTGGTGTCCGACCCGATCTGGATCGGGCCGGAGTGCTCCACCAGGACGTCGGTGACCAGGTCGCCGACCACGATCACGCGCTGAAGCCCACCGGTGCCGGTGCGGGGGTGTGCGCCGCCGCGATCTGCGCGGCCAGCGCCGCGTTACGCAGGATGATCCGCACGTTGACCGCGAGGCTCTGCCCCTCGGTGCTGGAGTGGAAGTGCGACAGCAGGAACGGGGTGACCGCCTTGCCGGTGATGTGGTGGCTGGCCAGCAGGTCGAGGCCCTCGGCCAGGGTGCGGTCGTGCAGCACCGGGTCGAGTTGCTCGCCGATCGGCAGCGGGTTGGCCAGGATCAGCGCACCGGCCCCGACGCCCTGGTCGGTGCGGGCCCGCATGACGTCGGCGACCTGGTCGGCCGAGTCGAGCTCCCAGTCCACGTCGAAGCCGCCGTCGGTGATGAAGAAGCCGGGGAAACGCCTGGTGCGGTAACCGGCCACCGCGACGCCGAGCGTCTCCAGCCGCTCCAGGGTGGCGCCCACGTCGAGGATTGATTTCACCCCGGCACAGACCACCACGATCGGCGTGCGGGCCAGCGTGACCAGGTCGGCCGACTCGTCGAAGGTGACGCTCGCCTCCCGGTGCACCCCGCCCAGGCCGCCGGTGGCGAACACGCCGATCTCGGCGGCCGCGGCGACCGCGCTGGTGGCGGCAACCGTGGTGGCGCCGTCGGCCCGCTTGGCGGCGGCCACCGCCAGGTCGCGGACGCTGAGCTTGGCCACCCCCTCGGCCAGCGCCAGGTGCTCGATCTGGCTGTCGTCGAGGCCGACGACAAGCTTGCCGCCGATCATGCCGATGGTGGCGGGCACGGCGCCGTTGTCCCGGACGGTCTGCTCGATCTCGCGCGCCACCCGCAGGTTGTCCGGGTGGGGGAGACCGTGGGAGATGATCGTGCTCTCCAGCGCGACCACCGGCCGGCCGTCCCGGCGGGCACGGGTCACGTGCTCGCCGTATTGAATCGCGAAGTCAGTCACGACACCTACGTTACGGCGCCCGCCCCGGCCGCCGACGTTGGACCGCTTCGGCGTGAGGTGTCAGACTTGCTGGTCGGAGCGTGCATACCGTCCGCCGCGCTGGGGGCGCCGGCGGTTTCTTTTCTGAAGGGCTGATGTCGTGACCACGCAGATCCTGGAGCGCCCGGAGACCAAGGACGCGGACACCGGGCCGGAGATGTTCCATTACGTCAAGAAGGAGAAGATCGCCGAGAGCGCGGTCATGGGCACCTACGTCGTAGCGCTGTGCGGGGAGAAGTTCCCGGTGACCAAGACGCCGAAGAAGGGCGCCCCGGTCTGTCCGCAGTGCAAGGAGATCTACGAGTCGATGAAGCACTGAACTTCCTACTCGTCGGTGATCTGGTCGGCGTCGCGGTTTTCGCCGCCTCGGGGGCGTCGGCGGCGGTCGCCAAGCGGCTCGACCTGTTCGGTGTGGCATTGGTCGGTTTCGTCGCGGCGCTCGGCGGCGGCATCCTGCGCGATCTCGTGATCGGCGCGGTGCCGCCGCTCGCCTTCGCCGACTGGCGGTACGCGGTCACCGCGGTGCTCGCCTCGATCGCCGTGTTCTGGCTGCATCCCCAGCTCAACCGGCTGCGCCGGACGGTGCTGCTGCTGGATGCGGCCGGACTCGGGCTGTTCACCGTCACCGGCACCCTCAAGGCCCTCGACGCAGGCGTGCCACCGGTCGGCGCCTGCCTCATCGGCATGCTTACCGCCATCGGCGGCGGCCTGGCCCGGGACCTGCTGACCGGCGAGATCCCGGTCGTCCTGCAGCGTGACATCTACGCGATCGTCGCCCTCGGCGGAGCGATTCTTGTCACCATCATGCGCGAGATCGGCCTGTCCGGGCCCGGCCCGATGGCGCTCGGAGCCGTGCTCATCACCGGTTTGCGGCTGCTCGCGCTGTACCGGCGGTGGTCCGCGCCGATCGCGGTGCCCTGACCGCGGGGTGGCTATGCTGGTTCGCGCCCCCGCCCGTCGGGGGCGATTTTGTTGAAGGGGACCTTTCCGCGCGTGAGCCCGCCTTTACCTAACCTCGATACCTTTCCGGCGCTGCGTGACTGGCAGCGCAAGGCTCTGGTGACCTACCTTCGCCGACCCGGTCAGGACTTCATGGCCGTGGCCACGCCGGGTGCCGGCAAGACCACGTTCGCCCTGCGCATCGCGGCCGAGCTGCTCGCGCACGGCACCGTCGAGGCGGTCACCGTGGTCTGCCCCACCGAGCACCTGAAGACCCAGTGGGCGAACGCCGCGGCCCGGGTCGGCATCCAGCTCGACCCGATGTTCCGCAACTCGGACGTGCACTCGTCCCGCGACTTCCACGGTGCCGTGCTCACCTACGCCCAGGTCGGCATGGCCCCGCAGGTGCACCGCCGGCGCACGATGACCCGGTCCACCTTCGTCATCCTCGACGAGATCCACCACGCCGGCGACTCGCGCACCTGGGGTGACGGGGTCAAGTCGGCGTTCGACGAGGCCGAGCGGCGGCTGATGCTCACCGGCACCCCGTTCCGCTCGGACGACAACCCGATCCCGTTCGTCACCTACGAGCGCGGCAACGACGGGCTGCAGCGGTCCCGGGCCGACTCGGTCTACGGCTACTCCGACGCGCTGCGCGACGGGGTCGTGCGGCCGGTGCTCTTCATGGCGTACTCGGGGGAGACCCGCTGGCGCACCAACGCCGGCGACGAGCTCGCGGCCCGGCTCGGCGAGCCGATGACCAAGGACCTGATCGCCCAGGCCTGGCGCACCGCGCTGGATCACCGCGGCGGCTGGATGCCGCAGGTGCTGCGGGCCGCCGACGCCCGGCTGTCCAAGCTGCGGTCGGCCGGCATCGCCGATGCCGGCGGCCTGGTGATCGCGAGCGACCAGCAAACCGCCCGGGCGTACGCGAAACTGCTGCACGAGATCACCGGCGAGCCGGCCGTGGTGGTGCTCTCCGACGACGACGGCTCCTCCGGCCGGATCGCCTCGTTCGCCGAGTCGGACCAGCGCTGGATGGTGGCCGTCCGGATGGTGTCCGAGGGCGTCGACATCCCGCGCCTGTCCGTCGGCGTCTACGCCACCAGTGCCTCGACCCCGCTGTACTTCGCCCAGGCGATCGGCCGCTTCGTGCGGTCCCGGCTGCCCGGCGAGACGGCCACCGTGTTCCTGCCCAGCGTGCCGCACCTGCTCGGGCTGGCCAGCGAGATGGAGGCGCAGCGCGACCACATCCTCGGCGCCCCCAAGGAGAAGGACGGGCTGGACGACGACCTGCTCGAGAAGGCGCAGCGTGCGGAGGACGCGTCCGGCGACCTGGAGAAGCAGTTCGAGGCGCTGTCCGCGAGCGCCGAGCTGGACCAGGTCATCTACGACGGCACCTCGTTCGGCACCGGTGCGCTCAGCGGCACCGCCGAGGAGGCGGCCTACCTCGGGCTGCCCGGCCTGCTGACGCCGGACGAGGTGACCATGCTGCTCAACCGCCGGCAGACCGAGCAGCTCACCGCTCAGAAGCGGCAGAAAGCCGCTGAGCCGGTCCCGGAGCCCCGAAAACCGGAAGTCGTGCCGATGTCCGCCGGGGAGCGTCGTAACAGCCTCCGGCGCCAGCTGAACACCCTTGTCGCCGCGCACCACCACCGCACCAACCTGCCGCACGGCAAGATCCACGCGGAACTCCGCCGGCTCTGCGGCGGCCCGCCCAGTGCCCAGGCCACCATCGAGCAGCTCGAGGAGCGGATCGCGACGATCCAGACCCTCTGAGCTCGCAATGTTAAGTCCTCTTGACGTCAAGAACTCTTGACGTCAGGATGGACGCATGACGACGGACGTGCTCGACCGCGTGGTGCGGTGGAATCTGGATCTCGACGGCGACCTGTACGGCGACGAGCGGGAGCGTCTCCGGTGGTATGAGGGGATCACCGCGGCTTCCTCGCTGCAGACCCTGCTCATCCCGTGGGCGGCGGCGATCATGGTGTGGTCGCTGGGTAAGCCTTCAGTGGTGCCGCTCGCGGTCGTCATGGCGCTTTACTGGGTGCCGTTGATGCTCAGCCAGCTGTACGTGTTGCGCCGCAAGGTCGACACCACCCCGCGCGGGTGGGGCGCCAAGCGCGTCGTGCTGCTCGTGCTGACCACCGTGCCGTACCTGGGCTTCGTGGTCGGCGCGATGTATGCGTGGGACCCCGACGGCGAGACCTGGATCGGCGCGATCGTGGGCGGGGTCGTCGGCGCCGTCTGCACGGTGGTGATCACCAACGTCAAGATCCGGCGGCGCAACCGGCTCGAGGCGCTGGCCGGGGACGAGGACTGATGGCGCCACCGTCCGGCCCGGTGCGGGCCGCGGAGACCGACGGTGCGGCGGGGACGCGCATCCGGGCCGCCCGCAAGGAGGCCGGCCTCACCCAGCAGGGCCTGTCGGCGGCGGTGGCGGTCAGCCGGCAGACCATCATCGCGATGGAGACCGGCGATTACGCACCCTCGGTCTACCTGGCCATCAAGGTGGCCCGGGCACTCGGGGTCAGCGTCGAGGACCTCTGGGGAACGGAGACATGAAAGGGGCGCCCCCACACCCGGGGCGCCCCTTTCGTACGTCTACTTCGGGGGATCTAGTTGGAGTTAGACATCATGTCCGCGCCGCGCCACGTGAACTCCGGATCCGCCGCGTACTGCACTGCGATCTTCACCAGGTCTTCGGCATACCGGTTGGCGTGGTGTCCGCAGAACACCAGCTCACTTCCACCAGCCAGAGTCAAACGGAGCTTTCCGGCTGCATTGCAGCGGTCGCACCGTTCATCGGCTGCTGTGCCGGCCAGACTTCCCGCCGGCGGCGTGAGGGTCGGGGTCATCGCCTTCCTCCTCTGTTCGTCACCGATGAACATGTTCCTCGGCTACTGCTCACACATCGTGCAACACCCTGCACCGTTGCAGCCTTCCCACAGTGCCCCGGGGGGACCGAGGTCACACGTGTTCCGACTAGTGTGCCGTGATCCAAGGGTGCCACGTCAACGATCACTTCTACACAACGGTCTGATCACCACCCGACGATGTACGAGTGGTGACCAAACAGACACGTTGTGTTGACTGAACGACTTAATCCAGGTAGTCGCGAAGGACCTGAGACCGCGACGGGTGTCGCAATTTCGACATGGTCTTCGACTCGATCTGCCGGATGCGCTCCCGGGTGACCCCGTAGACCTGACCGATCTCGTCCAGCGTGCGCGGCTGGCCGTCGGTAAGGCCGAAGCGCAGCCGGACCACGCCGGCCTCGCGCTCGGAGAGCGTCTGCAGCACCTGCTGCAGCTGGTCCTGCAGAAGCGAGAAAGAGACCGCGTCGACGGCGACGACCGCCTCGGAGTCCTCGATGAAGTCGCCCAGCTGGCTGTCGCCCTCGTCGCCGATCGTCTGGTCGAGCGAGATCGGCTCGCGAGCGTACTGCTGGATCTCCAGAACCTTCTCCGGAGTGATGTCCATCTCCTTGGCCAGCTCTTCCGGAGTGGGCTCGCGACCCAGGTCCTGGAGCAGCTCACGCTGTATGCGGCCCAGTTTGTTGATCACTTCCACCATGTGCACCGGGATGCGGATGGTGCGGGCCTGGTCGGCCATGGCCCGGGTGATGGCCTGGCGGATCCACCACGTCGCGTACGTGGAGAACTTGTAGCCCTTGGTGTAGTCGAACTTCTCGACCGCGCGGATCAGGCCGAGGTTGCCCTCTTGGATGAGGTCGAGGAAGGCCATGCCACGGCCGGTGTAGCGCTTGGCCAGCGACACCACCAGACGCAGGTTGGCCTCGAGCAGGTGGTTCTTGGCCCGCTCGCCGTCGCGGCCGATCCAGCGCAGGTCGCGCTCCATCGTCCGCTCGAGCTTCTCCTCGCCCTCCTCGGAGGCGCGCAGCCGCTCGGCCGCGTAGAGCCCGGCCTCGATGCGCTTGGCCAGCTCGACCTCCTGCTCGGCGTTGAGCAGCGGGACCTTGCCGATCTGCTTGAGGTAGGCGCGGACCGAGTCGGCCGAGGCGGTCAGCTCGGCGTCCCGCCGGGCCTGCTTGAGTGCTTCCGACTCCTCGTCGTCCCACTCGAAGTCGCCGTCGGTCGCGGAACTCGCGGCGTCGGTCGCGGCGGCGGCCACCATGGCGGCCGGCTCCTCGACGACGACGTCCTCGATCTCGGCGGCGAGCTCCTCGGGGGAGATCTCGCCGTCCTCCGGGCCCTCGCCGGGCTTGCCCGGGGCCGCCTTCTTGGCCGGACCGGCCGCGGCTTTCTTGGCCGGAGCCGTCCGCTTCGCCGGCGCGGCGGCCTTGGCCGCTGTCGCCTCGCCCTCCGCGGTGACCTGCTTGGGCGGGGCCGCCTTCTTGGCCGGTGCGGCCTTGGCGGTGGTGGCCTTCGATGCGGGCGTGGCGGCACGGGCCGCCGAGACCTTGGGACGGCGGGTGCTGGCCGACCCGTCCACGACCACGGTGATGTCGGCGTCGACGAGACCGCGCAGGATCTTCTTCGCCTGTGCCGGGTTCACCTGGGCGGACTCGAGCGTGCGAGCGACCTCAGCCGACGTGAGCTGCCCGCCCGCGCCCTGTGCATGGGCGATCAGGGCCTCGGTGAGAGAACGAACGTCGGCACCGTTCTGGTGGGCTTCTGTCACGAATGACCTTCCGGAGGCGATGAGGTTGTGCACGGCCATGAGCCCAGCACAGCGCACGGCGAAGAGGCTGGCCGGTGTTGGTGTGGGGAGCCCCCGGGACGCGGACGATCGGAGCTTCGGACGTTCGCGAAAACGTGGGCAGGGGTGAATTGTAGCGCCGTCCGATCAGATCCTCCCGCCGCAGCACGCCGCAAGGGGGTCGCCGACCTCGCCGGAGACGCCCGGCGCGATGATGGTAACGGCGAAAGGGCGGACAAGTGAGTGAGATTCGGGCGGCATCGACGGCGGGCGAGTTGCTGGAGATAGCGCTGCCGATAGCGCGTACGGCCGCGGAAACCGCGCGCCGGATGCGGGCCGAGGCGATCACCGACGTCCAGACCAAGAGCACCCGCACCGATGTCGTGACGGCGGCCGATCGAGCCGTCGAACGCCAAGTGATCAACGCGTTGCGTTCGGCGCGCCCGGGTGACGGCGTGCTCGGCGAGGAGTACGGCGACACGGCTTCCGAGCCCGGATCGCCGGTGCGCTGGATCCTCGACCCGATCGACGGAACGGTGAACTACCTCTACGGCCTCCCGCAGTACGCGGTCTCGCTGGCCGCCGAGGTCGACGGCGTGGTGCAGGCCGGCGTGGTGATCAACGCGGCGACCGGCGACGAGTGGACCGCGACCCGGGGCGGCGGCGCCTGGCGCGACGGCCGGCGGCTGCGCTGCTCGGACGCCACCGACCTGGCCCAGTCGCTGGTCGGCACCGGCTTCGGCTACGACGCCAAGCGGCGCGCTCACCAGGGTGCCGTGCTGGCCCAGTTGATCACCCAGGTGCGTGACATCCGGCGATTCGGGGCGGCCGCCCTGGATCTGTGTGCGGTCGGCGAGGGACTGCTCGACGCGTACTTCGAGAAGGGTCTCAATCCGTGGGACCACGCGGCCGGCGGCCTGATCGCGACCGAGGCGGGCGCGACGGTAGCCGGCCTCCAGGGGGCCCCGCCCGGGCTCGACATGGTCGTGGCGGCCCCACCGGCCCTGTTCGGCCCCCTGCACGACCTCCTGGTCGAACTGGACGCCTCCGGTGGCGCCTAGGAGTCGTCGCTCTTCTTGGCCGGCTTGAGGCAGGAACCCGGCGGCAGGGTCGGCTCGCCGACCTCGACCAGCGACTGGTTGACCTCGGTGGTCGTCGCGAGCTGCCGGAACTGGCTGCCGATGACGATGTCGATGAGGGTGCCCTTGCGCTTGGCGTTGTATTCCATCTTCGACTGGGCCAGGAAGTACGCCCGGAGCAGCTGGGCGCGGCCGACGCTGTCCGGACCGAACCGGATGAGCGCGACGCCCTTGAACTTCGTCTTGCTCTCGGCCGGCTTCTGCACGGTGAAGCGCCGGTTTTTGAACTCGTTGGTGACGCTGTCGGCCAACCCGGCGGTGTTCGTGCCGTTGTATACCTTCACGGTGACCTCGGCCGGATCGTCCGGGAGGGTAACGTCGGCGAGCGGGGCGCCCGCCGGGCAGTCCTCACCGGCCGCCGCACCACCCTGGGTGTCGCGGACCAGGGCCGTGATCACGAAGACGACCGCGGCCACGGCGAGCACGCCGACGACGACGAGCGCTCGGACGCGGGCAAAACTCATGGGGCTGGCTCCAGATCGGGTGGCGGGATCTGTCGAGAGGTTAGCGTCTGTGCGCCAGGCGTGCGGAAACAGGGAATCGTTCCGGCGCGCCGACGATGATCCAGAGCGTTGTGCCCCTACCTTGATGTCGCCTCGGTCACATCGGGAACAATGGGCCGCCTGTACGCGTACAAGCATGCCGCTACGGCGGTATGGTTCCGCGCTCACCGGGGCAGTTTCGTCAGGTCAGCACAAGTGTCAGAAATCGTCCGGCGGATGCGGGAACCGAAACCTCGTCACAGGCGTTACTAACGCCAAGTGACACATCGATACAGGAGAGTGAAAACCGATGGCCACCGACTACGACGCCCCGCGTCGCGATGAGGTCGACCTCGGCGAGGACAGCCTCGAGGAGCTCAAAGCCCGTCGAGCTGACTCGCAGTCGGGCTCAGTGGACGTCGACGAGGTCGAGGTGGCGGAGAGCTTCGAGCTGCCCGGCGCCGACCTGGCCGACGAGGAACTGACCGTCAAGGTTCTGCCCATGCAGTCCGACGAGTTCCGCTGTGCCCGCTGTTTCCTGGTGCACCACCGCAGCCAGCTGGCCGCGGAGCGCAACGGGGAGCTGATCTGCCGCGAGTGTGCCTGATCGGGCACTCGCGCGCAGGCGCGCCACCACCCGGCCGCCGCGGAGCGGTCGGGCGTGCGGGCGTTCCCTAGTTTGAGAAGGGGACACCATCGGGCATCAGGCACCCGAGCCGATGCGACGCACGACGGGAGGACGACGATGAGCCACCCGGACCACCTCGAGGCCAACGGCGCCGGGGGCGAGCCGCCGGAACCGAACGACACCGAGCTGAGCCGTACGGTTGCCGCGCTGACCGCCGACGACCTGGAGCCGGCCGGCCGCCGGGAGCTACTCGGGCGACTGGTGGGTGACATCCGCCGGCGTGGGCTGGGCCAGCTGTTCCGGCCGCGGGCCGCGCTGCGCTGGATGGCCGACGTGGTCACCGACGTGGCTCCACACGTCCCGATTCGGGACAAAGCCACCCTGCACCGGCATTTTCCGGGCCTCGACGAGGACGATCTGGCCGAGCGCCTGATCCGGAACGCGGCCCGGGCCACGGCCGGGGTCGGCGCGGTCGGCGGCGGTGTTGCCGCCGTCGAGTGGGTCGCTCCGCCCACCCTGCTGTCCGCGCCCATCCTGCTGGCCGCCGAGACGGTGGCGGTGGTCGCGATCGAGCTGAAGCTGCTGGGCGAGCTGCACGAGGTCTACGGACGGCCGGTCGTGGGCAGCCCGGGGCAGCGCGCGCTGTCCCTGATCCAGGCCTGGTCCGGTCAGCGGGGCGTCAACCCGCTGCTGCCCGGGGTCGGCGTCGGAGCGGTGCTGGGCACGGCCGCGCGCCGCGACCTGCAGAAGACCCTGCTGCGCCGGTTCGGGCGCAGCCTGAGCACGCTGGGGCCGCTGCTGACCGGTGCGGCGGTGGCCGGCTTCCTGAACCGGCGGGCGACCCACTCGCTGGGCGAGCACGTGCGGAAGGACCTGAGGCGCGCGCGCCCCAAGATCATCGAAGGTTAGCGGCGTTCAGCAGCGCGGTCGCCAGCTCCACCGGGCGGCGGGTGCTGATCACCCAGAACGGCGTGGGGTCGGCCGGGTCGTCCAGCAGCACCTGCACGGCCGGCCCGATCCACGGCCGCTGAATGATGAAGGCGAGCGGGTGCGCGCCCACACCGAGCGCCTCCCGCTTGCCGGCCGCGTCGAGCGCCACCACGTCCGAGATCACCGACAGCGGCAGGCGGGCGTCGTCGACAAGCAGTTCGTCGGCCGTCACCACCACCCGGATCCGGCTCACCCAGAGCAGCCCGGCCGCGGTGAGCGGCAGCAGCACGGCGAACGGCTGCCACGCGGGCATGCCTTCGAAGCCGATCAGCAGCTCGAAGCCGACGATCAGGTCGACCACCAGCGCGCCCACCCAGGCCGGCCAGGTCAGCCGTAGCCGTTCGGTGTAAGCGGCCGGTGTCGTGGTGCGCGCGGGGGACTCCGGTGTCACCCTGGGAAGGGTACGGCGCGCCTCCGTGGCCGGGCACGGCAGGATGGCAGGGTTGGTTCCCGCCCCGCCGATGCATCAGTGAGGAAGCTTGTCTTGACCGATGTAGTCATTCCGATCCGCCGACTCGACCCTGACCTGCCGCTGCCGGCCTACTCGCACCCCGGCGACGCGGGCGCCGATCTGGTCGCGGCCGAGGACGCCGAGCTCGTTCCGGGCGGCCGTGCGGCGGTGCGCACCGGCATCGCCGTGGCCATCCCGGACGGCTACGTCGGGCTCGTGCACCCGCGCTCCGGGCTGGCCGCTCGGCTGGGTGTGACCGTCCTCAACGCGCCCGGTACGGTCGACGCCGGCTACCGCGGCGAAATTCTGGTGATCCTGGTCAATCACGATCGGGCGACGACAGTGAAGATCTCTCGCGGCGACCGCATCGCCCAGCTGGTCGTCCAGCGGGTGGAGCGAGCTGTTTTCCACGTGGTCGACTCCCTCGACGACACCGCACGCGGCATCGGCGGCACCGGGTCGACCGGCGGGCACCAGTCTTTGAGTTCGGAAGGTGGCAAGGATGTTCTCCCGTAAGCGCGGCGGTCCGAAGCACGTGCGTGCGACCGACGCACCCCCGTCGGAGGCGCTTGAGCGCAGCCTCGCGGCCGACGACGAACCGCCGGCCCCCGACCAAGGCCCGTGGGACTCCCGGCACGCCCCGGACGGCGTGCAGCGGCTCGACCTGGGCAGCCTGCAGATCCCCGCGATCGAGGGCGTCGAGGTCCGGGTCCAGGCCAACCCGGAGGGCGGCGTCGAGCAGATCGTGCTCGTCGACGGCGAGAGCGCGCTGCAGCTCGGCGTCTTCGCGGCGCCGAAGAGCGAAGGCATCTGGGACGAGGTGCGCGCCGAGATCGCCGAGGCCATGACGGCCGACGGGGTGGCCGCCCGCGAGACCACCGGACCGTACGGAATCGAGCTGATCGCCCGGGTCAACACCCCGGACGGGCCGGCCGACGTCCGGTTCGTCGGGGTGGACGGCCCGCGCTGGATGGTCCGCGCCCTGTACCAGGGCGCGGCCGCGGCCGACCCGGGCCGGGAGGGCGCGCTCGCCGAGGTGCTCTCCGGTCTGGTCGTGGTTCGTGACCAGGAGGCTCGTCCGGTCCGTGAGGCGCTGCCGCTGCAGCTGCCCAAGGAGATGACCGAGCAGGCTCAGGCCGAGGCCGCGCAGGCGGGACCACCCGGGGCCAACGGAGCGCCGCAGTAACTCCGGGCCGGTGACGGAGGTCACCGGCAGCGATTCCGGCGTACCGTGGATGGACGGCACATGCGCAAACTGTGCCGTCCATCCCCACGGCGGGTCGAGGAGAGGGTCATGTCGACCGACGAGCGCACTGGTCTGCGCCGATTCTTCAAGCAGCTGACCGCCACCGATTCCGAGCTCGACGCCGAGCACCTGCAGCGGGAGAGCGCCAAGTGCGGCGCGAAGCCGGCCGGCGAGTGCAGTCGCGGCCAGGTTGTCTCGGTGTCCGGGCGACTGCGCACGGTGGCGTACACTCCTCGAACCAACCTGCCGACGCTGGAGGCCGACCTCTACGACGGCAGCGACGTGGTCACGTTGGTCTTCCTGGGCCGCCGGTCGATCGCCGGCATCGAACCGGGGCGGCAGCTCATGGCGCGTGGCCGGATTGCCATCCGGGACGACCGTAAGGTCATCTACAACCCGTACTACGAGCTGGAGGCGCCCCGGTGACACCCGGCAACGAGCCGCGTCACGCCGCGCACGAAACCGTGGAAGAACGGCTCGCCGAGGAGGTCATCGAGGAACTCGATCTCCAGGAGGTCGAGGAACCGCTTCCCTCGATGAGCGAACAGATCGCCGAGCAGCTGGGCGGCGTCCGCGGACTCATCGAGTCGAGCCTTCCCGTTCTGGCGTTCGTCCTGCTCAACGTCCTGCTCGGGGACGCCGTCGCCGGCCTCGACAAGAAGACCGCGCTGTACTGGGCGATCGCCGGCTCGGTGTTGTCCGCGGTCGGGATCGGCGTCTACCGGCTGATCAACAAGGAGCCGGTCCGGCACGCGATCAACGGCCTGTTCGGCATCGCGGTCGGTGCCTACCTGGCCTGGCGCACCGGCGACGCCAAGAATTTCTACCTGCCCGGCATCCTGCTGACCTTCGGGCAGGCCGCGGTGCTGCTGCTCTCGGTGGTCGTCCGGAAACCCCTGATCGGTTACGCCTGGGGGATCATGGCCAACAAGGGGCATCAGGACTGGTTCGGCAACGCCCGGCTGTTCCGCGCGTTCCAGTGGCTCACCCTGGTCTGGGTGGTCTCGCTGAGCCTGCGCGCCGGAATTCAGTACTACCTGTACGCGCAGGACGAGGCGAACGCACTCGGCATCGTCCGCATCCTGATCAGCTGGCCGATCTACGCCGCCACGTTCGCCTTCACCGCCTGGGTGATCCACCGGATCACCACCGAGCAGAAGACCTCGTCAGTCGCCTAGCTCGCGGCTCTCGCTGCCCAGCACGACCGCGCGGATCTGATCCTCCACCTCGCTGGTGCAGACGAAGATCAGCTCGTCGCCGGCCTCCAGCGGGTCGTCGGGCGTCGGCACCAGCACGCGCTTGCCGCGCAGGATCGCCACCAGGGCCGCGTCCCGGGGCAGCGGCACACTGCGCACCGGCTTCCCCTCGTACGGCGCGTGCCGGGGCAGGGTGATCTCGACCAGGTTGGCCTCGCCCTGCCGGAACGTCATCAGCCGGACCAGGTCGCCGACCGTGACCGCCTCCTCGACCAGGGCGGCCATCAGGCGCGGCTTGCTGACCGAGACGTCGACACCCCACTGCTCGGTGAACAGCCACTCGTTCTCGGCCCGGTTGACCCGGGCCACCACCCGCGGCACCGCGAACTCGGTCTTGGCGAGCAGCGACACCACCAGGTTGGCCTTGTCGTCGCCGGTGGCGGCCACCACGACGTCGCAGCCGGCCACGTCGGCCTCCTCGAGGCTGGACAGCTCGCAGGCGTCGGCCAGCACCCACTCGGCCTCCGGCACCCGCTCCGGCTTCAGCTGGCGGGGCTGCCGCTCGATCAGCATGACCCGGTGGCCGTTGCCGATCAGCTCCTGCGCGATCGACCGACCTACGTTGCCGGCCCCGGCGATGGCGATCCGCATGGTCAGTGCCCTTCTCTTTGCGAGCCCGCGGCCAGATCCAGTACGTCGGCGACGGTGTCGTCGGTGACCAGCATGAAGACCTGGTCACCGTCCTGGATGACGGTCGACGGGGTGCCCAGCGTGCCCATCCCGAAGCGCATCAGGTAGGCCACCCGGGCGCCGGTCTCGTCCTCCAGCGACTTGAGCGTGCGGCCAACCCAGTCGCGGTGCAACTGGACCTCGACGATGGAGACCACGCTTGTCGGGTCGCGGAACACCTCGACGGTGCCCTCGGGCACCAGGTGCCGGAACATCCGGTCGGCGGCCCACCGGATGGTGGCCACCGTGGGGATGCCGAGCCGCTCGTAGACCTGGGCGCGGCGGGCGTCGTAGATGCGGGCCACCACCCGGGAGACGCCGAACGTCTCGCGGGCCAGCCGGGCCGAGATGATGTTGGAGTTGTCGCCGCTGGACACGGCCGCGAAGGCGTCGGCCCGCTCGATGCCGGCCGAGCGAAGCACGTCCCGGTCGAAGCCGATGCCGGTCACCGTGGTGCCGCCGAAATCGGAGCCGAGACGGCGGAAGGCGTCCGAATTCTGATCGATGACCGCGACCGAGTGGCCCCGTTCCTCGAGCTTCTGGGCGAGCGTGGAGCCGAGCCGGCCACACCCCATGATCACCACGTGCACGTGTTGCGCCCTTCCGGATCAATGCTCACGACGATGAGCGTGCCATGCGCGTGCGATGGACGGCGCCCGGGGCGGGATACATCGTGACGTGCACGCCCGTACCCTTGGCACTCGTGGCCAGTTCGACCTCCCTCGCCAAGCGGCTGCTACTGGGCAGACCGTTCCGCTCCGACAAGTTGCAGCACACTTTGCTGCCCAAGCGGATCGCCCTGCCCGTGTTCGCCAGCGACGCGCTGTCGAGCGTGGCCTACGCGCCCGACGAGATCCTGCTGACCCTTTCGATCGCCGGCGCCGGTGCCTTCATCATCTCGCCGTGGATCACCCTGGCCGTCGCGGTCGTGATGATCACGGTGGTGGCGAGCTATCGGCAGAACGTGCACGCCTACCCGTCCGGTGGCGGTGACTACGAGGTGGCCACGGTCAACCTCGGTCCGCGGGCCGGGCTGGGGGTAGGCAGCGCGCTGCTTGTCGACTACATCCTCACGGTGGCCGTGTCGACCTCGTCCGGGGTGAACAACCTCGGCTCGGTGGTGCCGTTCGTGGCCGAGCACAAGGTGCCGTTCGCGATCGCCGCGATCGCCATCCTGACCGCGCTCAACCTGCGCGGCCTGCGGGAATCGGGCACCGCGTTCGCCATCCCGACGTACGCGTTCATCGCTCTGATTCTCTTAATGATCTTGACCGGGATGTTCCGGGAGTTCATCCTCGGCCAGGATCTGCAGGCACCCAGCGCGGGCCTGGTGATCACCGCCGAGGACGACCATCTGACCAGCTTCGGGTTCGCCTACCTGCTGTTACGGACGTTCTCCTCGGGCTGTGCGGCGCTGACCGGCGTCGAGGCCATCTCCAACGGCGTGCCCGCCTTCAAGCCGCCGAAGAGCAAGAACGCCGCCACCACGCTGATGCTGCTGGGCGGCATCGCGATCGTCATGCTGGTCGGCATCGTGGTGCTGGCCCGGCTGACCCACCTGCAGTACGTCGAGGACCAGGCCACCCAGATCATCTCCGGCCCGCCCGGGTACGACCAGAAGACGGTCACCGCGCAGCTGGCCGAGACGGTCTTCGGGGCGGGCTCGTTCCTGCTCTACGCGACCGGCGCGGTCACCGCCCTGATCCTGTTCCTGGCCGCGAACACCGCCTTCAACGGCTTCCCGGTGCTCGGCTCGATCCTCGCCCAGGACCGGTACCTGCCCCGCCAGCTGCACACCCGGGGCGACCGGCTGGCCTTCTCCAACGGCATCGTGCTGCTGGCGGTGGCCGCGATCGTGCTGGTGGTGGCGTTCCAGGCGGAGACCACCCGGCTCATCCAGCTCTACATCGTGGGCGTTTTCGTGTCGTTCACGCTGTCCCAGGGCGGCATGATCCGACATTGGAACCGGCTGTTGCGCACCCAGCGTGACCCGTCCCGCCGTAGCCGGATGAAACGCTCCCGGGCGATCAACGCGTTCGGTATGGGCCTCACCGGTGCCGTGCTGATCGTCGTGCTGGTGACGAAGTTCCTGCTCGGCGCGTGGATCGCGATCGCCGCGATGGTGTTCCTCTACGTGCTGATGCTGGGCATCCGCAAGCACTACACCCGGGTGGCGCAGGAGCTGGAGCCGACCGACGAGCGGCCGGTGCTGCCCAGCCGCAACCACGCGGTCGTGCTGGTCAGCAAGGTGCACCTGCCCACCCTGCGGGCGGTGGCCTACGCCCAGGCGACCCGGCCGGACACGCTCACCGCGGTCACCGTCAACGTCGACGACAAGGACACCCGGCGGATCCAGGACGAGTGGGAGCGCCGGCAGATCCCGGTGCCGCTCACCGTCGTCGACTCGCCCTACCGGGAGATCACCCGGCCGATCATCGACTTCGTCAAGGGCATCCGCCGCGGCTCCCCGCGCGACGTGGTCACCGTCTTCGTGCCGGAGTACGTGGTCGGCCGCTGGTGGGAGAACCTGCTGCACAACCAGAGCGCGCTGCGGATCAAGGGCCGCCTGCTCTTCGAGCCGGGCGTGATGGTGACGAGCGTGCCGTGGCAGCTGCGCTCGAGTCAGGACCGCGACCTCGACCGCCTCGACCGCACCCTCAGCCGGGCGCCCAAGCGCGGTCCGCGGATCCGCGCGGAAGTCGAACAGCCGCCGATCGAGGACGAGGAAGCCCGCACATGATCTCCGATCCCAGCCTCGACCTCGTCGAGGGTGACCGCGTCGAGCTCACCGTGGGTGCGCCCGCGCACGGCGGCCATTGCGTAGCGCGACGGGACAACCGGGTCTTCTTCGTCCGGCACGCGCTTCCCGGCGAACGGGTCACCGCCGAGATCACCGAGCGGCACAAGGGCTATCTGCGGGCCGACGCGGTCGAGATCCTCGAGCCGTCGCCCGATCGGGTGAAACCCCCGTGCCCCTACGCTCATCCCGGCGGTTGCGGCGGGTGTGACCTGCAGCACGTCGCAAGCGACGCGCAGCTGCGGTGGAAGGGCGACGTCGTCCGGGAACAGCTCCGGCGGTTGGCCGGTCTGCCCGATTTTTCGGTACGCGTGGAGCCGTTGCCAGAAGCCGCATCGCCGTCCCGTCCCACCGGGTCCGAGCCGGATCGGCTGCTCGGCTGGCGCAGCCGGGTCCGGTACGCGGTGGACGCGGCGGGTCGTCCCGGGCTCCTGCAGCACCGGTCGCACCAGGTGGTGCCGGTCGATCGCTGCCGGATCGCGCACGCCGCGATCCAGGACCTCGACGTGCTCACCCACGACTGGCCGGACGCCGACGCGATCGAGGCGACCGCGTCGACCGGCGGCGACGTGGCCGTGCTGGTCCGCCCGGCCGGCGAGGGTGCCCTGCCGGTCGACGACCCGACCGACGCGGCCGCGCACGGTGGCCGGGTCCGGGTGTCCGGCCCGGCCGAGGTGACCGAGGTGGCGGGCGGGCGCGAGTGGGGCGTACCGCCGGAGGGTTTCTGGCAGGTCCACCCGGCCGCCGCCGAGACGCTCACCGCGACCGTCGTCGAACTTCTCCGGCCGGCCGCCGGCGAGACGGCCTGGGACCTGTACGGCGGGGCCGGCCTGTTCGCCGCGGCCGTGGCCGCGCGCACCGGGGCCCGCACCACCGTGGTCGAGTCCTCCCCGCTGGGCTGCGCCGCGGCCCGCGCCAACCTCACCGACCTGCCCACCATCGAGGTCGTCGAGGCCCGGGTGGAGACCGCCCTGCAGCGCCGCCGGGTCACCGGCCCGGTCGACCTGGTCGTCCTCGACCCGCCGCGGGCCGGAGCGGGGGCCCGGGTGGTCCGCGGCATCGCCGAGGCGCGGCCGCGCGCGGTCGCCTACGTGGCGTGCGACCCCGCGGCGCTGGCCCGCGACGTCGCCACCTTCCGCGACCTGGGCTGGCAGCTCACCACGCTGCGCGCCTTCGACTGCTTCCCGATGACCCAGCACATCGAGTGCGTGGCCCTCTTCGAGCCCGCCTAGGGCTCGGGGTAGCGGGGGAGGCGCAGGCGCCAGGCGAAGATCGCCCAGGTGCCGCCGGCGCAGATCAGCCAGGTCACGGCGGCGTGGGCCAGACCTCGCCAGAGGTAGTCGGGGGCGGTCGCGTCGATCGCGTAGGTGCCGATCTCGCGGGCCGACCAGAACGGCATCAGCTTGGCGACCAGGCCGGCCGGGTCGGCGAGCATCTGGACCGCGCAGATGCTGAGCAGGGCCAGGGCGCCCTCCAGCTCGCGGGGCAGGAGCGCGGCGACCAGACCGCCCAGCGGCGCCGCCAGGACCGCGGCCAGGACCATGATCAGGGCCACCGCGGCCGGGCGGTCCAGGTCTTGATCCAGCGCCGTCAGCACCCAGTAGCCGAGGGCCAGGATCACCCCGCCGCCGGTCATCGCGAGCAGCCGGCCGCCGATCACCGCGGCCGTCGAGGCGCCGCTCAGCCGCAGGCGGGGGTCGACGCCGCGGGAGGCGTTCACCACGAACAGGGTGAGGGTGGAGACCGCCCAGCCGATGCCGAGCGTCAGCATCCGCACCGACTGGCCGGTCTGGTCGCGGCGGACCAGGTAGAACCAGAGCGGCAGGGTGATCACCAGCAGCAGCGCGGTGCGCCGGCGGCTCACCTCGCGGGCGGACAGGGCCGCCACCACCAGCGCGGTCATTGGGCCGCTCCCAGGTCGTGCACGTGGTCTACGTGCTGGAGGTCGTGCAGCAGGTGGGTTACCACCACTACCGCGCGGCCGGCGTCTCGCCAGCTGTGCACCTGCTGCCAGAAGTCCAGGTAGGTGCCCTGGTCGAAGCCCTGGTAGGGCTCGTCCAGCAGGAGCAGGTCGGGGGCGTGCAACTCGCCCAGCACCAGGTTGAGCTTCTGCCGGGTGCCGCCGGACAGGTGCTGGGTGGGCTGCGACTTCGTCGGGCGCCAGGCCAGCCGGGCGGCCAGGTGCTCGCCCGTCGAGCGGGCTCGGCGCGGAGCCATCCCGGCGGCCGCGCCGAACAGGGTGAAGTGCTCGTCGGCGGTGAGCCAGTCGGCCGTGCCGGCGTCCTGCGGGACGAAACCGACCCGGCGCGTGCGCTGCACGCTGCCGCTGGTGGGCCGGGTGAGGCCGGCGCAGATGCGCAGCAGGGTGGACTTGCCGCAGCCGTTGGCGCCGACGATGGCGGCGACCTCGCCGGCCCGGACGGTCAGGTTTACCCCGTCGAGGACCGTGCGGCGCCGGTAGCGCTTGCCGACGCCGGTGAGCCGTAGCCGGACCGGGCCCTTCGCGCCGCCGAGCGGCACGGCCGCGGTCTTGAGCTCGGACAGCAGGTGCCGGGCGTAGAGGTGGGCCGGCCCGAACAGGCTGTCCGGCGCGGCCGCGCACTCGGCGGCCTGCTGGGCCGTCTCCTCGGCGAGCTGCCGGGCCCGGCCGGGCTGCACGCCGAGCCGGAGCAGCTCGGTCTCGAACCGGGAATCCCAGCCGGTCACCGTGGGTTCTCCGCCCCGGCCACGATCAGGGCGTCGATACCGGTGCGGAAGCGCTGCCACTCGCTGACCTGGGTGTCGAGTTCGGCGCGACCGGCCGGGGTTACCGCGTAGTACTTGCGGCGGGGGCCGGACTCGGACGGGCCCCAGCTCGGCTCGGCCAGGCCCTGCTGCTCCAGCCGCAACAGGGCCGGGTAGAGGGTGCCGCCGGGCACGTCGGCGACGCCGGCCGCGGCCAGGCGCTGGGCCAGGCCGTAGCCGTAGTCGGGTTTCTCCCGCAGCATCGCGAGCAGGCACAGATCGAGGAACCCGTGCAACCACGGGCGGGACACCACCATGCTAGGTAGGCTAACTGTTAAGCAGGCAGCCTTACTAGTGGGTTTGAGCCCGGCGGACCGCCACGCGCGAAAGGCGCGTGGCGGCCTGGGTGGCGCGCCTGGCCGGCGCGGTGGATCTGGGACTCTGCGGTGGCCGTACTTTTAAAGAAGCGTTCGCTCGGCCGCCTGGATGGCGTTTCGGAAAAGCATCGCGACGGTGGTGGGGCCTACCCCGCCGACGCGCGGGGTGATCGCGCCGGCTACCTCGGCGCAGGCCTCGTCGACGTCGGGGAGCAGGCGGCGGCCCTCGTAGCGGACGCCCGCGCCGATCACGACGGCGCCCGGTTTGACGTGTTCGGGCTGGATGATGCCGGGGACGCCGGCCGCGGCGATCAGGATCTCGGCGCGCTGGGTGTAGCGCGGCCAGTCCGCTACGCCGGTGTGTACGACGGTTACCGCGGCATTGGCCGTGGGGCGTTTCTGGGCCAGCAGCATGGCCAGCGGGCGGCCCAGCGTGGCGCCTCGGCCCAGGATGACCACCTCCCGACCGGCCACCGGGATCTCGTGGTGGGCCAGCAGCGCCTCGATGCCCGCGGGGGTGCAGGGGAGCGGGCCGGGCAGACCGACCGCGAGCCGGCCCATGTTGAGCGGGTGCATGCCGTCGACGTCCTTGTCGGGGTCGAGCGTCTGCAGCGCGGCGTCGTAGTCGAGGTGGCCGGGGATCGGGTATTGGATCAGCACGCCGTGCACGGTCTTGTCGGTGTTGAAACCGGCGATGACCTCGTGCAACTCGGCCTGGGTCGCGTCGGCGGGCAGGTGCCGGTGCGGTGACTCGAAGCCGAGCTCGGCGGCCTGCCGCTGCTTGATCCGGATGTAGCCGGCGCTGGCGTCGTCGTCGCCGACCAGGATGGTGGCGAGGCTGGGCACTACGCCGGCCTCGCGGAGACGGGCGGCGCGGGCGGTCACGTCGGCGAGCACGGCCTCGGCGACCGGAGCGCCGGGAAGAAGACGGGCGGTCATGCCAGCAAGCTTGCCTTACGATCCGGTCTCAGCTCTGTGCAGGTTGTGTGTAGGACGTCGCACTGGCCGTTCGCGTGGCGTGCGGCATGGTGTGTCGCCGATAGACTTCACGCTCATGAGCGAAGCCCTGCTGGCGTCCATCACCTGTCCCGGTGACCTCAAACGCCTCACCACCGAGCAGCTGACCCAGCTGGCCGCCGAGATCCGTGACTTCCTCGTGGCCAAGGTTTCCCGCACCGGCGGCCACCTCGGCCCCAACCTCGGTGTGGTCGAGACCACCCTGGCCCTGCACCGGGTCTTCGAGTCGCCGCGCGACCGGGTCCTGTTCGACACCGGCCACCAGGCCTACGTTCACAAGATCGTGACCGGCCGGCAGGACGGCTTCGACCGGCTGCGCCAGCGTGGCGGGCTCTCCGGCTACCCCTCGCGGGCCGAGAGCGAGCACGACCTCATCGAGAACTCGCACGCGTCCACCGCGCTGTCCTACGCCGACGGCATCTCCAAGGCGTTCGCGCTGCGCGGAGAAGACCGGCACACGGTGGCCGTGGTCGGCGACGGCGCGCTCACCGGCGGCATGTGCTGGGAGGCGCTCAACAACATCGCCGCCGCGAAGAACCGCCTGGTCATTGTCGTGAACGACAACGGCCGGTCCTATGCGCCGACGATCGGCGGCCTGGCCGACCACCTGTCCACGCTGCGGCTCAACCCGGGTTACGAGCGGGTGCTCGACCTGGTGAAGAACGCGCTCGGCTCGACCCCGGTGGTGGGCAAACCGGCCTTCGAGGTGCTGCACGCGGTCAAGAAGGGCATCAAGGACGCGGTCAGCCCGCAGCCGATGTTCGAGGACCTCGGCATCAAATACATCGGCCCGATCGACGGCCACGACATCGTCGCGATGGAGTCGGCGCTGCGCCGGGCCAAGGGCTACAACGCGCCGGTCATCGTGCACGCGGTGACCCGCAAGGGCTTCGGCTACCGCCCGGCCGAGCAGGACGAGGCCGACCGGTTCCACGGCCCCGGCAGCTTCGACGCCGAGACCGGCAAGCTGCTGGCGGCGCCGTCGCTCAAGTGGACGCATGTCTTCGCCGACGAGCTGGTGAAGATCGCCGATGAGCGGATCGACGTGGTGGGCATCACGGCGGCCATGGCCGAGCCCACCGGCATAGCCCAGCTTGCCGCGAAATATCCGGATCGGGCGTACGACGTCGGCATCGCCGAGCAGCACGCCGCCACCAGCGCGGCCGGCCTGGCGATGGGCGGGCTGCACCCGGTGGTCGCGGTCTACGCCACCTTCCTCAACCGGGCGTTCGACCAGGTGCTGCTGGACGTCGCGATGCACGAGCTGCCGGTGACCTTCGTGCTGGACCGGGCCGGCATCACCGGGCCGGACGGGCCGAGTCACTACGGCATCTGGGACATGAGTGTGTTCGGCGTGGTGCCGGGCCTGCGGATCGCCGCTCCGCGGGACGCCGCCACGCTGCGCGAGGAGCTGCGCGAGGCGGTCGCGATCGACGACGGCCCGACCATCGTGCGGTTCCCGACCGGCTCGGTCGCGGCCGACACCCCGGCCGTGCGCCGGCTCGGCCAGGTCGACGTGCTGCGCGACGACGACCGCAAGGACGTGCTGCTGGTGGCGGTCGGCTCGTTCGCCGGGCTCGGCCTCGAGGTCGCCGAGCGGCTGGCCGGGCAGGGCTATGGCGTCACCGTGGTCGACCCGCGCTGGGTGCGGCCGGTGCCGATCGAGCTGATCGGCCTGGCCGGGCAGCACCGCCGGGTGGTCACCCTGGAGGACGGGGTGCGGGCCGGCGGGGTCGGCGACGCGGTGGCGAGCGCTCTGCGGGACGCGGCGGTGGAAGTACCGCTGCGCGATTTCGGGGTGCCGGTCGGGTTCCACCCGCACGGCAGCCGGTCGGAGATCCTCGCTTCGCTCGGCCTTACCGCGCAGGACATCGCCCGGGACATCACCGAGTGGGTGTCCCGAATGGACGATGCCTCAATAGAAGTCGCATAACGGTAGATAACGGGACTGCGGTGGGCGGTTCCGTTATCTAGTCGTTATTTTTGGTTCCATGGACGTCGTTATCGATCTTGGTTACGACCGGGGCGAGCCGCTGCAATACCGGGAACGGAGCCGTTCGTCGGTTCAGTCCTGGTCGCCGGCCGCCCTGCTCGCCGCGCTCGTGCTGTTGCTGGCGGGAGCGTCGGCCGGGCCGGCCAAGCCGCCGATGAACCCGATCTTCCGGCTGCAGATCGGACCGGCCGACACGTACGCGGTGACCGACGACGGCCAGTTGCTCGCCCAGACGTTCGGCCTGCTCACGTCGTACGACCTGGACACCGGGAAGTTGAAGTGGCAGGCCGGGCAGTCGACCCCGGCCTACCGGCTGCGGTTGTCCGGCGGGCTGGTGCTGATGCGGCCCTGGACCACCAGCGCCACCGAGCCGGCCACCACCGCCGTCTCCAGCTTCACCGGCGCCGCCCAGTGGGAGCGGGCCGGGACCGTGGTCACCGTGGCCGGCTCGACCGCGCTGCTCGCCGTCGAATCGGTGCGCAGCCTGACCGGCACCGGCCGCCGGGTGCAGGGACCGATCGACGCCGTCGACCCGATCACCGGCAACACCCGGTGGACCGTGCAGGTGCCGTCGACCGCGGTGCTGATCGGGGTGCCCGGCCGGGCCGACGAGGCGTCCCGGATGCTGCTCGTGCACGACGGCCGGACGATGGCCGTGCACGACCTGACCACCGGAAGCCTGCTGGCCTCGGCCACGGTGCCGGCCGCCGATTACAACCCGGACAACCCGGTCGTGGCCGGCGGGCGGATCCTGCTGCGGCATCCCGGCACCATCGGGCCGGAGATCTCGGCGTACGACCCGGTGACCCTCAAGCAGGTGTGGACCGTGCCGGCCGGCACCTCATATCAGATGACGGCGTGCGGGGTGCTTGCCTGCCTGTCCGGGTCGGACGAGGTGCGGGCGCTCGACCCGGCCACCGGGGACCAGCTCTGGTCGCACCGCGGCTGGCAGAGCATCCAGCAGTACGGCACGACGCTCATCGCGTACGGCGAGAGCGACGGCTCCGAGCCGGTCGGGGTCATCGACCCGGTCACCGGGGCTGTCCGGGTGGACCTCGACGGATGGCGACCCGTCACCGGCACCGGTACCGACGGCCGCCTGGTGCTCATCCGCTCGGTAGACGACGGAGCCCGTAGCATGGTCGCCGTCGCTCACCCGGGCGACCCGCGACCGCAACCGCTTGCTGCGCTGCCCACCGGCACCGGCGACTGCCAGGCCGCTCCGGCCCGGTTGATCTGCCGGACGATGTACGGCGAGCTCGTCGTCTGGGCGTACCAGGAGGGGTAAAGCGTTGGCACTGATCGAGCTGGACCTGACCACCCAGCCCGACCTGACGCTCGCCTCGCCGCCACCCGCCTACCGCTACCGGCTCCCCGGCCTGATCCTCGCCGTGGTGCTGGTGATCGCCCTCGGCGGCGCGGCAGCGCCCGGCTCGACCATGTGGCGATACCTGGGGGCGGTGCCACCGCCCGGTGGGGCCGAGACCCAGACCCGGCTGGTCGGCGACCGCATCTACACCATCGCCGGCTCCGGCGGCGAACGCGTAACCACCGCCTTCGAGCTGGGCGTGTCGCCTCCGCGCGCCCGTTGGACCGTCCGCTACCCCGGACGGGTGATCGGGCCGGACGACATCGGCTTCGGCGGGGTCGAGGCCCGGCAGTCGGGCGACGCCGTGCTGCTCAGCGACGGGCCGGCCACCACCGTCGTCGACGCGGACACCGGCCGGAGCCGGTTCCAGTCCGAGGTCGGCATCACGCCGCTGCCCGGCGGGCACACCGGCGTCGTGCAGAACCAGGTGTTCCGCGAGGGAACCGTCTACGACCAGGACTCCGGCGACCCCGGCCTGCTCTATTTCTCGTCCACCGGCCAGCCGCACGTCGAACCGCCGGTCCGCACCGAGATCCGCGGCCTCGATCTGACCACCGGCGACACCCGCTGGACGATCGGCCTGCCCGGCTCGATCAACGTCCTCACCGTCGGCTCGGCGGTCTACGTGGTGGCCTCCGACCGGCTGGAACGCATCGACGGTGACACCGGCCGGGTCCAGCGCGGCATCCTGCTTCCCCGGCTCGGCACCAAGCGCCCGATCGGCGGCGCCCTGGTCAGCGGCAAGATCGTCGTCTACTACGGGGTGGACGGTGCCCCCGCCGAGGACGTCGTCTACGCCCCCGACACGCTGTCCCGGCTCTGGGAGTACCCGGAACCGCAGGTCCTGCTCGACCCGCCGAGCTGCGGGGCGGTGCTCTGCTCCGGGCCGCGTTCCGCCCTCGACGTGCTCGACCCGGCCACCGGGCGGGTGGGCTGGCGGGCGCCCGCGACCGTCGACCTGGACGTGCTCGGCGGCTACGTGATCGAGATGGTGACCGGCGAGGGGACCCCGATCCGGCTCGTCGACCCGGCCACCGGCGCCACCCGGGTCGACCTGGCCGGCTGGGACGCCGAGATCTCCGGTGGGGTCGGTGCGCCGCTCGTGCTGCGTAAGTCGCTGGCCGGCGGGCGCAGCGCGTTCGGGGTGGTGCTCGACGACCGGGTGCAGATCCTCGGCGCCAGCAATGGGCCGGTCAGCGAATGCGGCTCCAACCACGCGTACGTGATGTGCCGGGGCAACGACGGCCTGGAGATCTGGTCCTACCGGTCGTGATCGATCTCAGCCTCGACGCGCCCCCTGAGACACCGCGGCCGGTGCCCTATCGGGCGGTGCTCGGGGTGCTCTCGCTGGTGCTGCTGGCCGTGCTGGCCGGCTCGGCCCCGCAGCCGTTGCCGCGGCCGCCGGCGATCATCCCGGCCCGGCTCGGCGACGCCACCTTCCTCGACGGGAACCGGCTGTTCGTCGTCGGGGCCGCCGGGGCGGTCGCCGCCTACGAGCTGCCGTCGACGAGGCCGCTCGGCCGCACCGCCGTCCGGGTGGCCGGTGGGGTCGTCGGGGTCGAGGAGGTCGGCGACGTCCTGGTGGTCGGGTACCAGTACAACGCCAATGGCGACAGCGGCGTGGTGGGGCAGGTCCTCGGGGCCGCCACCGCGTCCTGGCGCCGGAACGCCCGCCTGGTCGCCACCTCGGCGGCCGACGGGATCGCGCTGCTCGACGACGAGAGCGGCATGATCGCCGTCGACGTGCGGACCGGCGCGCTGCGCTGGCGGGTGCCGCGCCCGGCCGGCGGATACATCGCGGTGGTCGGCGACCTCTTTCCCCGCCTGCTGGTGCTGACCACCGACTCGGGCCGGCTGGAGACCTACGACTCGCACACCGGCCGGCGACTCGCCGCGGTCACCGTGCCCGCGCTTCCCGGCCGGGCCAACGGGCTGCTCTGGCCGGTCGGCGACCTGGTCATGGTGGACACCGGGGACGGTTTCGACGGCTATCGGCTGCCCGGCCTGGAACGGCTCTGGAGCACCACCGTCGACCTGTCGCAGAGCTGGATGGAAACCGACTGCGGCCGGCTCATCTGTACGTTCCGGCAACAGCGCGGGATGACCGCCCTCGACCCGGCCACCGGTCGGGAGCTGTGGCGGTCGTCGCGGTGGTCGTGGGCCGAGCCGTACGGTTCCTACCTGCTGGGCAGCGCCGGCGAGGACCAGGTCTGGGTGATCGACCCGGCCGACGGCGAGCCGCTCGGCAACTTCGGCGACTGGCGCGGCCTCGGTCTGGTCGACGGCCGGCTCTACGGCATGAAGGACAACCGCTTCTACGGGGTGCTCGACCCGGCCACCCGCCGCGTCGACTACCTGGGCACGGTTGAGCGGGTCTCCGGCGACTGCGAGGTCGCTACCGGGGTGCTCATCTGCCGCCTGGTCGACGCCTCGGTCGCGGTCTGGCACGTTGGGTAGCCTCTCTCTTACGGCCTCTTCACACCTGTTTGGGAAGGCTGAGCGGGCTCGGTCGATGGAGGGTCAGCGGTGCGCGTTTTGGTGGTCGAGGACGAGCGGAACCTGTGCGACGCGATCGCGCGCGGGCTCCGGCGTAAAGGCATGGCGGTCGACGTCGCCTACGACGGGCTGCAGGGCCACGAGATGGCGTACGTGACGCGGTACGACGTGGTGGTCCTCGACCGCGACCTGCCCGGCATGCACGGCGACGAGATCTGTGCGGCCCTCGTCGAATCGGGCGCGCTCACCCGGGTGCTGATGCTCACCGCCAGCGGCACGGTCGCCGACCGGGTCGAGGGACTGCAGCTCGGCGCCGACGACTACCTGGCCAAGCCGTTCGCCTTCGAGGAGCTTGTCGCCCGGGTGCAGGCGCTCGGCCGGCGGGCCACCCCGGCCGCCCCGCCGGTGCTCACCGTCGGCGACCTGGTGCTCGACCAGACCCGCCGGGTGGTCACCCGGGGTGGTGTGCCGATCGAGCTCACCAACAAGGAGTTCGGCGTGCTCGAGGAGCTGCTCAAGGCGCGCGGCGGGGTGGTGTCCAGCGAGGAACTGCTGGAACGGGTGTGGGACGCCAACACCGACCCGTTCACCACGACCGTCCGGGTGACCGTGATGACCCTGCGCAAGAAGGTCGGCGACCCGCCACTGATCGAGACCGTGGTCGGCTCCGGTTACCGGGTGCCCGAACCGGTCGGCCTCTCGTGACCGTCTACCAGGGGCGCGGCAACCGCCTCAACCTGCGCCCGACGTTGCGGCTGCGGCTCACCCTCCTCAACGGCATCCTGCTGGTCGGGGCGGGCGCCATCCTGGTGCTGCTGGCCTGGCTGCTGGTCGGCGACGCGATGCACCCGGTCGTCGCCCTCGCCGACGGCTCCACCGTGACCCTGCGCAACGGTAAGACCCAGGACGCTCTCACCTGGCAGGCCGGCCTGGTCGACCGGGCCTCCCGCGAGGTGCTGGTCAAGGGGCTGGTCGCGCTGTTCGCGATCGGCATCATCGGTATCGCCGGGGCCTACGCCGTGGCCGGTCGCGCCCTGCGCCCGCTGCACGCCGTCACCCAGACCGCCCGCCGCCTCGGCGAGGAGACCCTCGACCAGCGCATCCGCTACTCCGGCGCGGACGACGAGGTCGCCGAGCTGGCCCGCACCTTCGACGCCATGCTCGACCGGCTGGCCGGCGCGTTCGAGTCGCAGAAGCGCTTCGTCGCGAACGCCTCGCACGAGCTGCGCACCCCGCTCGCCGTCATGCGCACCGAGATCGACGTCACCCTCAGCGACGACGAGGCCGACGTGGCCGAGTACCGCCGGATGGCCAAGGTGGTCCGCAACGCCTCCGAGCGGGCCAACGGGCTGGTCGACGCGCTTCTCGTGCTGGCCCGGTCGGAAGCCCAGTCGGGCCGGCGGCTGGCCCGCAAGGTTCCCGCCGACCTGGCGATGAGCGTTACCAACGCGCTGTCCGCGGTGCGGCCCGAGGCCGAACGCCTCAAGCTCGAGGTCACCACCGACCTGCAGCCCGCCCCCGTGGTGGGCGACCCGTCGCTTCTCGACCGGCTGGCCGGCAACCTGATCGAGAACGCGATCCGCTACAACCACCTGCTGGGCAAGCTGTGGCTGCGCACCGAGATGGCCGACGGCCAGGCACGGCTGGTGGTCGGCAACACCGGCTACGAGGTCGAGCCGGGCGACGTGCCGGGGCTGTTCGAGCCGTTCCGCCGGGGCGGCTGGGAACGCACCGGCTCCCGCGGCTCCGGCCTGGGCCTGTCGATCGTCCGGGCCGTCTGCGACGCCCACGGCGGCACGGTCTCCGCGGTCGCCCAGCCGGGCGGCGGCCTCGAGGTCACCGTCTCCCTGCCAACCGCCGACGCGACGCCGGTGGTGGCCGCGACAGCGTCGGTCCCGCGCGGAAAGAACCTCGGCATAGCGACGTAGCTCGGCCCGCCGCTTTCGCGGCGCGAAGGTCAGCCTGGGGTCATGCGGCCAGGGTGTGGTCGCCGGCTTGGGCCTCGCGGCGGACCGTGCGCAAGCGCGACGCTGTGATGCCCAGCTCGGCGGCGATCTCGGCGTCGGTGAGGGCCGGGCGTTCGGCTTTCAGCCGATCGGCCAGGGCCACCGTTTCGGCCGGGCTGCGTCGTGGTCTTTCTTTCTTTTCGGTACGGCGAGCATCGGTCCCGTCGTCGCGGGTGACGCCGGCTTTCACGGTGGTCGAGCTGCGTTGCGCGGGAACGGCGCGGCCGGCGGCGGCCGCCGGCCGCGCCTGCCGGGTCACGGTCGGGCTGAACCCGGTGCCTTCGGCTCCGTTGGCGCGGGGGAGAGCGGCGGCCGCCTCCTCCAGCGCGCGGCGGTGCAGCGGCGACCCGGCGGCAGCGCGCCCGGCCGTCTCCTCGTGGCCGCCAGGCCTGGCCGTTCGCATCGACGGCGTCGGGATGAGGCCGGGAATGACCGGATCGTCAACCGGCGGCGGCCCGGCGGCCGTGGGGCGGGTGAGGCCGGCGGTGGCCGGCAGGTCGGTGCCGCTTCGCTCCAGAGACGTGATGCGGCCGCCCAGTTCGACCAGGCAGATGCTGGCCACCACGATCAGGCCGTCGACCGACAGCGGCAGCAGGTAGGGGGAGGCGCCGGTCTCGCCGTAGCGGGCGGCCACGCCGACCATGTGCCAGTAGGAAACCCAGGCGGCGATGCCGGCGATCGTCGCGGTGGCGATCAGCCGGGCCGCGGCCAGCCAGCGGCGGTGCACCGGCACACGGGAGATCAGTTCGACGGTGAGCAGCAGGGCCAGCGGTGGCCAGGCGGCGATGGCCTGGCTGATCGGGTTGTCCAGGGCGTGCAGGACGTTGGCGACGACGGACGCGGCCACACCCAGCAGCAGCGTGGCACGGACCGCCCACCGGACGCGTCGCAGGTGCTGCAGGACCACCACCGGAATCGCTCTCCTCAGCCTGATCGGGAACCGCCCCATCCTGACCGCTGAGGATTACGACAACGCTCCCGGCCCGGAACCGTGATCGGTCCGTGCCAGGAGCGTTGTCGATGTGTGATCGCCTTTATCGGCGTGTCAACTTGACTCGATTACGAGCGCTTCTCGATCTGGGCTCGTAGCTTCGGGAACTCGGTCTTCGCCTTGCTCACCGACTTGAAGTACCAGATCACCATGCCGAGGCTGCCCTCGTCGGCCCAGCTGCAGATGGCCATGTCGATGCCGGAGGTCGAGGTGCTGCCGCACTTGGCGGAGCCGCCGAGCGAGCCGGTCGGGGCCTCGGTGATGTTGGTGATCTTCAGGCCGCCGACGCCGGCACCCAGGAACGTCTGGTTCAGTTCCTTGTCGGGGTCGTCGATCGGGGCCTCGGCCGCCGCGACCACCACGATGTCTTGCTTTTCCACCGTGCCGTAGAGCGAGCCCACCGAGTTGGTGGCCGACGGGACCGCCGCGAGGCCGTCCTTCAGCTCCTTGGCGATGTCGGCGAACTGCGGGTCGGTCAGCTTGGGGCGACCGCCCAGCGTCGCCGGCTCGACGATCTTGATGGTGGAGGCCGGCTTGGTCGGTTCGGCCGTCTCCTGCGTGGTCTGCGTGGTCGGCAGGGTGGTGTCGCCGGCCGTGTCGTTGATGTCGTCGACCTTGTTCTTGCCGATCATGTATAGAGCCGCGACGCCGCCGACGCAGAGCACCAGCACGATGGCGATCGAGGTCAGCACGATCGGCAGGACCTTCGACTTCTTCTTCGGCGGCTGCTGCGGCGGGAAGCCGGGCTGACCGAACTGGGGCTGGCCGTACTCCGGCTGGCCGTAGTGCGGCTGCTGGCCGTAGGGCGGCGGAGGCGGGGTCGAGCCGTACTCCGGCTGGCCGGACGTCGGGTAGGCCGTGGTCGGCGGGTACGACGGCTGCGGCGGCACCGAGGTCGGCACGTCGGGGTTGGGCTGGCCGGGGTACTGCGGCTGGCCGTACTGCGGCTGCCCGTATTGGGGCTGGCCGTATTGCGGCTGTTCCGGCTGCGGTTGCCCGTACTGAGGCTGGCCGTATTGCGGCTGCTCCGGCTGCGGCTGGCCGTGTTGCGGCTGCCCATACTGAGGCTGGCCGCCCTGGTAGGGCTGGCCGGAAGATGGCTGGCCAGGGTAGGGCTGACCGGAGTACGGCGGCTGCGGGGGCTGCGACATCAGAGCTCCATCGATTGGTGAATCTAAGCAGCGAGCCTATCGGCCCTCCGCCAGGGCGGTCGCCCCCCTATCCGGGCTACTCGATCACACCCGATCGGACAAACCCCTGGTGAACGTGACAACGCCCCACACCGTAGCGGTGCGGGGCGTCGTCGATCCGACTGTCAGGCGGGCAGGCTTCCGACGCCCTTCGGCAGGAAACGCTTGCCGGTCACCTTCTCGGAGATGCCACTGCGGTCCAGGTACGGCGTGACGCCACCGAGGTGGAACGGCCAGCCGGCGCCCAGCACCATGCACAGGTCGATGTCCTGTGCCTCGGCGACCACGCCTTCGTCGAGCATGAGGCGGATCTCCTCGGCCAGGGCTTCGAGTGCTTTCGCCCGTACCTCATCGGCGGACAGCGGAGCGGAACCGCCGGCCACCAGCTTGGCCACCTCGGGGTTGATCTCGTCATCGACCATCAGGGGCAGGCCGGCGTCGACGATCTTCTTGAGGTTGGGGCTGTCGGTGAACCGGTCCGGGAACGCCGCGTGCAGCGTCTCGCCCACGTGGTAGGCGACGGCCGGCCCGACCAGCTGGAGCAGCGCGATCGGCCGCATCGGCAGGCCCAGCGGGTCGAACGCGCTGTCCACCACGTCCAGCGGGGTGCCGGCGTCGACCGCGTTGAAGACCTCGCTGGTGAAGCGGGTCAGGACCCGGTTGACCACGAACGCCGGCGCGTCCTTGACCAGCACCGACGACTTCTTCAGCTCCCGGCCCACGGCGAACGCGGTGGCCAGGGTCGCGTCGTCGGTCTTCTCGCCCTTGATGATCTCGAGGAGCGGGAGGACCGCGACCGGGTTGAAGAAGTGGAAGCCGACGACCCGCTCGGGGTGCTCGAGGTCGGCGGCCATCTCGGTGACCGACAGCGACGAGGTGTTGGTGGCGAGGATCGCCTCCGGCGTCACGATCTTCTCGAGCTCGGCCCAGATCTGCTTCTTCAGGTCGAGGTTCTCGAAGACCGCCTCGATCACGAAGTCGGCGTCGGCGAAGGCCGACTTGTCGACCGAGCCGGACACCAGGCCGCGCAGCTTGGCCGCGGTGCCCTCGTCCATCCGCCCCTTCGACACGGTCTTGTCGATCTGGCTCAGCACGTAGCCGACGCCCTTGTCGACCCGGGTCTGGTCGAGGTCGGTCAGCACGACCGGCACCTGCAGACGGCGGGCGAACAGCAGCGCGAGCTGGGAGGCCATCAGACCGGCGCCGACGATGCCGACCTTGGTGACCTTGCGGGCGAGCGACTTGTCGGGCACCCCGACCGGCCGCTTGGCCCGGCGCTGGACCAGGTCGAACGCGTACAGCGAGGCCCGGGACTCGTCGCCCATGATCAGGTCGGCGAGGGCCTGGGTCTCGGCCGCGGTGCCGTCCTCGAACGACGCCTCCTTGGCCAGGGCGAGCAGTTCGAGGGCCTTGTTGGCGGACGGGACCGCGCCGTGCAGCCGCTCGTCGAGCTGCTGCTTGGCGAAGAACAGCACGCCGTCCCACATGTCCTTGTCGACCTCGGGCCGGTCTACCGTCTTCGCACCGTTGACCACCGCGGCGGCCCAGGCGAGCGACGACTCCAGGAAGTCGGCGGCCTCGAAGAGCTCGTCAGCCACGCCCAGCTCGCGGGCCTGCTTCGGGCGCAGGACCTTCTGGGTGAGCGGGTTCTGCAGGATCACCTGGGCGGCGCCGGGGGCACCGATCAGGTTGGGCAGCAGCTGGCTGCCGCCCCAGCCGGGCACGAGGCCGATCGCAACCTCGGGCAGGCCGAGCGCGGCCGCGCCGGTCGAGACCGTGCGGTAGTGGCAGTGCAGCGCCACCTCGAGGCCGCCACCGAGGGCGGCGCCGTTGATGAAGGCGAAGGTCGGGATCGTCGAGTTCTTCAGCCGGGCGAAGACGCGGTGGCCGAGCTCGCCGAGCTCCAGCGCCTGCTCCCGGGTGGTGAGGAAGGGGATCCCGGTGATGTCGGCGCCGACGCAGAAGATGTACGGCTTGCCGGTGATCGCGATGAACGCCGGGGCCGCTTCCGTGGCCGTGGTGATCGCCTCGTCGAGCGACTTCAGGCCGCCCGGGCCGAAGCTGTTCGGCTTCTTGTAGTCGAACCCGTTGTCCAGGGTGATCAGCGCGGCCTTCTTGGCGAGGCCGGGGATCTGGACAAACCGAACGATAGCCTTGGTTACTACCTCATTCGGGTGCTCGATCACTTGTCGGCGCCTTCCCAGTTCGGGTTCTCCCAGATGACAGTGCCGCCCATGCCGATGCCGATGCACATGGCGTTGAGGCCGTAGCGGACCTCCGGGTGCTCGGCGAAGTGCCGCGCGAGCTGGGTCATCAGCCGCACGCCCGAGGAGGCGAGCGGGTGACCGATGGCGATCGCGCCGCCCCACGGGTTGACCCGGGGGTCGTCGTCGGCGATGCCGTAGTGGTCGAGGAACGCCAGCACCTGCACGGCGAACGCCTCGTTCAGCTCGAACAGGCCGATGTCGTCGATCGTCAGGCCGGCCTTCTTGAGGGCCTTCTCGGTCGAGGGAATTGGCCCGTATCCCATGATTTCCGGCTCTACACCAACAAAGCCGAACGAAACCATGCGCATCGCGACGGGCAGACCGAGCTCCCGCGCGGTAGCCTCGTCAGCGATCAGTGCAGCGGTGGCACCGTCGTTCAGGCCGGCGGCGTTACCGGCGGTCACCCGGCCATGCGGGCGGAACGGCGTCTTGAGCGTGGCCAGCTTCTCCATCGAGGTCTCGCGCGGCGCCTCGTCAACGGTCGCGAGGCCCCAGCCCTGCTCGGCGTTGCGGAGCGCCACGGGCACCAGGTCGCCCTGAAGCTTGCCATCGGCGTACGCCTTGGCGGTCTTGATCTGGGAGTTGAGACCGTAGCGGTCCACCCGCTCCTTGGTGATCTCCGGCAGGCGGTCGTGCAGGTTCTCCGCCGTCGAGCCCATCACCAGCGCGGACGGGTCGACCAGCTTCTCGGCCAGGATGCGCGGGTTGGGGTCGACGCCCTCACCCATCGGGTGCCGGCCCATGTGCTCGACGCCGCCGGCGATCGCGATGTCGTAGGCACCCATCGCGATGCCGCCGGCCACGTTGGTCACCGCGGTCATGGCGCCCGCGCACATGCGGTCGATCGCGTAACCCGGCACGGTCTTGGGCAGGCCGGACAGCAGGGCGGCGGTGCGGCCGATGGTCAGACCTTGGTCGCCGGTCTGGGTGGTGGCCGCGATCGCCACCTCGTCCACCCGCTCGGGCGGAAGCTGGGGATTGCGCCGCATCAGCTCACGGATGCAGCGAATGACCAGGTCATCGGCGCGGGTCTCGGCATACATGCCGCCCGCCTTGCCGAACGGGGTGCGGACGCCGTCGACGAAGACGACCTCACGTACTTCACGGGGCACAGAAGCCTCCTCGCGGGCATATTTCGGTGAGACGGATGCTACTCGTCGGTAACTAAGGAGTGCCACCGCCCCGCAGGAATGTCACAAACGCGTTAACCGGGTCTTCATTCTGCGGGAGCGCCGACGTCTGACGCACCAAACCGCGATCGGCCGGAACGGCTGAGGCTACTGATCTTCGGGAGGCATAGCGTCGGCTCATGGAGAAGCCATTCAGTTGCCGTCTGGGCTGGCACCGGTGGGTTCGGCGGTCGACCGACGACGGAGCGAAATTCCGGCAATGCGCGCGCTGCGGTAAGGACAACGGCCAGTCGAAGGTGCACTGGGGGGCCGGGCCGATGGGCTGAGCGGCCGGCCGTCTTCAACGGCCGGCCGCGCCTCTATGCGGTGGGGTCGGGGAGTGCTTCGGCCAACTGGTCGGCCAGCAGGGTTACCTGCCAGTTGCGGGCGCCGAAGCCGCGCAACGTGTCGCCCACCGTCTGCGAGGTCGCCTCGTCGGGCGGTGACCAGGCCAGGCGGCGGACGTAATCGGGGCTGATCAGGTTTTCCGGCGGCAGGTTGTTCGCCTCCGCCGTGGCGACCACCACCTGGCGGCAGCGGGCCAGGCGGGCCGCCGCCACCGGGTCACGTTCGGCCCAGCGGTGCGGTGGTGGCGGACCGTCCATCGGCTGGTTCACCGGGAGGGCGTCGTCCGGCAGGGCGCGAGCCTCGTCCAGCGCGTCCAGCCAGACCCGGGCCAGGCGGCGCACCGAGCGGCCGCCGAATCCGGGGATGGCCAGCAGGGCGCGTTCGTCCTTCGGGTCCTGCTCGGCGGCGGCCACTATCGCCGAGTCGGGCAGCACCCGGCCGGGAGCCGAGTCGCGGCGGGCGGCCACGCCGTCCCGCGCGTACCAGAGTGAGCGCACCCGGGACTGGGCCCGCGCGCCGCGGACCCGGTGGATGCCGGAGGTGCGGCGCCACGGGTCGGGGCGCACCCGGGGTGGCCGGTCGGCACTGGCCACCAGGGCCGCGAACTCCTCGGCGGCCCACGCCGTCTTGCCCTGCCGGTCCAGTTCGGCGGCGAGCAGGTCACGCAGGTCGGTGAGCAGTTCGACGTCCAGTGCGGCGTACGTCAGCCAGGATTCGGGCAGCGGGCGGGTCGACCAGTCCGCGGCCGAGTGGTGTTTCTCCAGGGAGAAGCCCAGCAACTGCTCGGTCAGCGCGGCCAGCCCGACCCGTTCGAAGCCGGCCAGCCGGGCGGCCAGCTCGGTGTCGAACAGCCGGCGTGGCTTCAGACCCAGCTCCGCCAGGCAGGCCAGGTCCTGGCTGGCGGCATGCAGCACCCATTCGCTCTCGGCCAGGGCGGCGTCGAGGGTGCGCAGGTCGTCAAGCGGCATCGGGTCGATCAGGGCCGTGCCCGCGCCGGTCCGGCGCAGCTGCACCAGGTAGGCGCGCTGGGTATAGCGGTAGCCGGAAGCCCGTTCGGCGTCCACGGCAACGGGCCCGGTGCCGGCCGCCATCTTGGCCACCACCTCGGCCAACTCGGTCTCGGTCTCGACAGGGCGGGGGGTGCCCTCGCGAGGGGCGGTCAGCGGGACGGAGGCGGGTAAGGGGTCGGGACCGCCAGACGTCGGGTCGGGCGGCTCGGCGAGCGGTCGTCCGTCCCCTGCCGGTTCTGGCTCGTCCCGACGGCGCAGGGGTGCTTCGTCGGTCACTCCGTAACCGTACGGGTGCACCACCCCGGCATTGTGCAGCCGGGTACCGGCGCGCCGTTTCTCGATCGAAAGCCGGTTCATCCGCAGAGCCGTTCTCTGCGTATTACCTCCCGCAGCGCCGCTACGGCGCCGAGACCCGGGAGGCCGTGCCGGATGACGACCACGTACGACCCGTTCATCCCTGCTGACGGCACCGACCAGTACCAATACGGTGGTCGGCGTCGCGCGGAGGAGTGGACCGGCGAGCCGAGCTGGCAGTCCGGAACCGGGTATCAGCAGCCGCAGTACCAGGAACCGCAGCACTCTTGGCAGCAGCCCGAGCCGCAATACCAGCCGCGCTGGCCGGAGAGCACGCCCGTCGCGGAGCCGGCGGAGCCGCTTGCGCAGGCCAAGCCGGCCCGCCCCCGGGTGAAGCCGCTGGCGGTGGCGCTGGTCGGGGTTCTGCTGGCGGTGGCCGGCTGGCAGGTGTACCGGATCGAGTCGATGAGCAGCGACAACGCCTCGCTGCACTCGGTGCTCGCGGCCGAGCAGGACCGTACCGACCGGCTGGAGAAGGAACTGGCCGGGGTCTTCGACCCCGAGGCCGTCTCCTCGAAGGTGCTGCCGAGTGTGTTCCGGGTCCGCGCCGGCGACTTCACCGGTACGGCGTTCTCGGTCGGTACGAAGGCGGCCGACGGCCAGTCGAACCTGTTCACCAACTATCACGTGGTCGCCGAGCTCTACACCGGCGGCGGCCGGGCGGTGACGCTGGAGCGCGGCACCACGAAGATCAACGCGACCATCGTGAAGGTCAACAAGGGCAAGGACCTCGCGCTGCTGCGGGCCGCCCAGGAGATTCCGGCCCTGGCCACGGCGACCGCGCAGGTCAAGCCGGGCCAGCAGGTGGTCGTGGTGGGCGCGCCGCTCGGTCTCGACGACACCGTCACCACCGGCGTGATCAGTGCCTACCGGCCCTCCGACCCGGACGGCCCGACGATCCAGTTCGACGCGCCGATCAACCCCGGCAACTCCGGCGGCCCGGTGGTCAACTCCAGCAACCAGGTGGTCGGCCTCGCTACCGCGAAGGCCAAGGACGCCGAGGGCATCGGCCTGGCCATCCCGATCAAGACGGCCTGTACGACGTTCGCCGTCTGCTGAGTTCCTTGCCTGGTTTCAGCCGACCCGGTGGCGTTCCGAGAGGGACGTCACCCCGGGTGGCGGCAGGCCCGCGGTCGAGGCGAGCATCGCGCACCAGCCGAGCAGGTGCGCGGCCGTGTCGGTGGAGGTCGGCGTCCAGGAGGCGCGCACCTCGAGGTCGGCGGTGGGCTGCGGGCCGGCCAGGTCACCGAAGCGGGTCGACGCGGTCTGCGTGATGGTGCCGCCGATCGCGGTGTAGCCGGCCTCGTGCTGCTCCAGCGCGTCGGTCAGCCACGTCCAGGCCACCGCCGGCAGCATCGGGTCGCCCGCCATGTCCGCTTCCAGCTCGGCCGTGACCAGGGTTACCAGTCGCACGTCGCCGCGCCACGAGTCGTGCCCGGCCGGGTCGTGCAGCAGGATCAGCCGCCCGCCGGCCACCTCGTCGCCGGACCGCAGCACCGTCGCGGACAGCGCGAACGAATACGGCGCGAGCCGCTGCGGGGCAGCGATCTCCTCGAGGAGGATCTCCGGCCGGGGCGCAGCCGCCCGCAACCCGGCGACGGCGCGGGTGAACGCCTCGGGTGCAGCGGAGGGGGTCGCCATGCGGTGAGCCTATGCCGATCACCGTTGTCAGTCGTCGATCGCCGCGCCGGAAACCACGCATGGCACCATTGCGCGGTGACTGTGAACGATTCGGCCTTCGTGCGGGCGTGCCGCGGGCAAGACGTGCCGCACACCCCGGTCTGGTTCATGCGGCAGGCCGGGCGGTCGCTGCCGGAGTACCGCAAGATCCGCGAGGGCGTCGGGATGCTCGAGTCCTGCCGGCGACCGGATCTGGTCACCGAGATCACCCTGCAGCCGGTCCGCCGGCACAACGTCGACGCGGCCATCCTGTTCAGCGACATCGTGGTGCCGATCGCGGCGGCCGGGATCGATCTGGACATCGTGGCCGGCACCGGCCCGGTGGTGGCCGAACCGATCCGCACGGCCGGCGATCTCGAGCGGCTGCGCCCGCTCACCGCGGACGACGTCTCGTTCGTCGCCGAGTCGGTCCGCCTGCTGGTCGGCGAGCTCGGCGCCACCCCCTTGATCGGCTTCGCCGGAGCGCCGTTCACCCTGGCCAGCTACCTGATCGAGGGCGGTCCGTCGAGGACCTACACCAAGACCAAGGCGATGATGTACGGCGATCCGCAGCTCTGGCACGCGCTGCTGTCCCGGCTCGCCCAGATCACGTCGGTGTTCCTGCGCACCCAGATCGACGCCGGAGTCAGCGCGGTCCAGCTCTTCGACTCGTGGGCCGGCGCGCTCAGCGAGGCCGACTACCGCGAGTTCGTACTGCCGCACTCGGCCCGGGTGCTGGGCGGCCTGGCCGACGCCGGGGTGCCGCGCATCCACTTCGGCGTGGGCACGTCGATCCTGCTCGGTGCGATGGGCGAGGCCGGTGCCGACGTGGTCGGCGTCGACTGGCGCACCCCGCTCGACCAGGCCACCACGCTGATCGGCCCGGAGCGGTCGGTGCAGGGCAACCTCGACCCGGCGGTGCTCTTCGCCACCTGGGACGTCGTCGAGCGGGAGGCCCGCCGGGTGCTGGCCGAGGGTCGCCGGACCCCGGGGCACGTCTTCAACCTGGGCCACGGCGTGCTGCCGGACACCAATCCCGACATGCTCACCCGGCTGGTCGAGCTGGTCCACTCGGTCTCCGCGCGCTGACCGGGACTTTCGGCCCTCCCCGAGAGGGATGAGGGGGTGCAGGGTGGGTTGCCGTGAGCCGCGCGACAACCGACCCCGGTGGTCGCGGTGGCGCGCGACCTGGGAGGGTTGACAGCGTGCGTAAGCGGGTTGCGGTCATCGGTGGCGGCATCGCCGGCCTCGCCGCCGCGGTGCGCCTGGGTGATCTGACCCCACCGGGCACCGAGATCATTGTGTACGAGCAGGGCGGCGTCCTAGGTGGCAAGTTGCGCACCGGCGAGCTGGGTGGCCGGCCGGTCGAGCGCGGCGCCGAGTCCTTCCTGACCGCGGGCCCCGACGGCGCCGAGTCCGCCGTCGTGACCCTGGCCAGGCATCTGGGCCTCGGCGACGCGCTGGTGCATCCGGCCGCCGTGCCGGCCGCGCTGGCGATCGGTGGCCGGTTGACCCCGGTGCCCGGCGGCACGCTGGTCGGCGTGCCCGGCGACCTCACCAAGCTCGGCGACGTGGCGCACGTGGCCGGTGCCGACCGCGACGAGGGCCACCCGCTGCTGGCCGCCGGTGACGACATCGCGGTGGGCGAGCTGGTCCGGGCCCGCTACGGCGACGAGGTCGTCGACCGGCTCGTCGACCCGATGCTCGGCGGGGTCTACGCGGGCCGGGCCGACCGGTTGTCCCTCGAGGTCACCATGCCGCAGCTGGCCGCGACCGCCCGGGTCGAGCACACCCTGCAGGCCGCCGTGCGGGCCGCCCAGGCCGCCCGCACCCGCGCGGCCGGTCCGATCTTCACCGCCGTGGACGGCGGCATGAGCCGGCTGGTGGCCGCGGCCGCCGCCGCGAGCGGGGCCCGGATCAGTCTGGGCCTGCCGGTGCGCGACCTGTCCCGCACCGCGCACGGCTGGCGGCTGCTGCTCGGCCCGGTGCCGGCTCCGCAGACCGACGACGTCGACGCGGTGGTGCTGGCCGTGCCGGCCAAACCCGCGTCCCGGCTGCTGGCCGGCATCTCGGCCGAGGCCGCCGAGGTGATCGGCCGGCTCGACTACGCGAGCGTGGCCCTGGCCGCGATCGCCCTGCCGCCCGGCACACCGCTGCCGGAGCTCTCCGGCTTCCTGGTGCCGCCGAGCGAGGGCACCCTGGTCAAGGCGGCCACGTTCGTCACCCGCAAGTGGCCGCACCTGGGCGGCGAGTCCGGCGCGGTGATCGTGCGGGCGTCGCTGGGCCGGCACGGCGAGGAAGACCGCCTTCAGCTCGCCGACGAAGACCTGCTGCTGCGGGCCCGCCGCGAGCTCGGCGACCTCATCGGCGGCGAGTTGCCGCCGCCGGTCGCATCCTGGATCCAGCGGTGGGGCGGTGGCCTACCGCAATACACCCCCGGCCACCACGACCGGGTGGCCTTCGCCCGGCAGCAGTTGCCCGCCGGCCTGGCGCTGGCCGGCGCCGCCTTCGACGGCGTGGGCATCCCGGCCTGCGTGGTCAGCGGCGAGCGGGCCGCCGAAGACGTCAGTAAGTCCCTGGAGGAATAGATGAGCGACGAGTCCCAGTCGAACGCGGCCCGGATCAACGAGCTGAACGCCACGATCCGCTACACGATGTGGTCGGTCTTCCGGGCGGAGACCCCGCTGCCGGCCCTGCGCGAGGACCTGTCGAACGAGGTCGACAGCCTGTTCGAGCAGCTGTCCGGCAAGGACGTGACGATCCGCGGCACGTACGACTTGTCCGGGCTGCGCGCCGACGCCGACGTGTTGATCTGGTGGCACTCCAGCTCCTCGGACGCCCTGCAGGACGCGTACAGCCTGTTCCGCAAGACCGCCTTCGGCCGGCACCTCGCTCCGGTCTGGTCGCAGATGGCCCTGCACCGGCCGGCCGAGTTCAACAAGAGCCACCTGCCGGCCTTCCTGGCCGGCGAGGAGGCCAGGCCGTACATCTGCGTCTATCCGTTTGTCCGCTCCTACGAGTGGTATTTGCTGCCCGACGAGGAGCGCCGGCACATGCTGGCCGAGCATGGCCGGCAGGCCCGCGGGTTCCCGGACGTGCGCGCTAACACGGTCGCGTCGTTCGCCCTGGGCGACTACGAGTGGATGCTGGCGTTCGAGGCCGACGAGCTGCACCGCATCGTCGACCTGATGCGCGAGCTGCGCGCCTCCACCGCCCGCCGGCACGTCCGCGAGGAGGTCCCGTTCTACACCGGCCGCCGTCGCTCGATCACCGAACTGGTCGCCGCCCTGCCCTAAGGGGCCGGTCGGCGCATCGGGATGTGTGGAATGCCGTCCTCGACGTACTCCGGGCCGGTTTGTACGAAGCCGAACTTGGCGTAGAAATTCGCCAGATAGGCCTGCGCGTGCAGGACGGTCGGGTGGTCGCCGATGACGGTCAGCGCCTCGGCGATCAGCCCGGCGGCCAGCCCGGCACCCCGAGACTTGGGGGCGGTCACCACCCGGCCGATCCGAGACGTCTCGCCGTCGTTCAGGATCCGCAGATAGGCCTGGATCTCCCCGTCGTGCTCGAACCACAGGTGCCGCGTGCCGGGCTCGGTGTCCCGGCCGTCCAGTTCGGGGTACGCACATTCCTGCTCGACCACGAACACGTCGGTGCGGAGCTTGAGGATGCCGTAGAGCGTGCTGGTGTCCAGCTCGCCGAACGAGGCGGAGTGAAGGTCATCGTGCATGTCCCGCATCGTATGCGGCGCGCCGTCGCGCGTATCGCGGCCAGGCGTTGTACGGATGGATGCATGATCAAGAAGAGCAAGCTCTTCGGCAACAAGACGCGGGTGACCTTCTGCCTGCCGAACGACGTGCCGGCGGGCCGGGTGAGTGTGGTGGGCACGTTCAACGACTGGGAACCGGGCACGCACGAGCTCAAGCCCCGCCGGGACGGCACCCGCACGGTGAGCGTGCCGCTGGCGGCGGGCCACTACGAGTTCCGGTACCTGGCGAGCGACGGCGTGTGGCTCGACGACGAGCAGGGCCGCGCTCTCCACCTCTAAAACGAAAAAGCCGGAAAAAGTCTCATTTATGGCTAATCTGGCAGCATGACCATGTACGAGACCTCGGAGCTGCACAAGCGGGTGGCGCGGTACGAGTCGGCGGTGGATGAACTACGGGCGGCGCATCAGGACATTCGGACCGTCCTGACCGATCAGGTGCTCTACGAGCGCTGGCAGCACATCGGCGCCGAGCTCGGGTTCACCATCGCTGTCCAGGCCGCCGCGGCCGCCGGGCAGCAGCAGGAGCTGAACGCGATGAATCAGCAGATCCCGCAGATGGCCGAGGCCTGGGCAGGGTGATCAAGCCCTCCGCCGCCGTCGCCCCCTCTGCCACCGGGGCGGCGCCGGCGGAGCTGTACTTTTGCTGGCATGTCTGTCGACACCCAGTACGAGGACCTGCTGCGCCGCGTCCTCACCACCGGAACCCCGAAGAGTGACCGCACCGGGACGGGCACGGTGAGCCTGTTCGGTGAGCGACTGCGCTACGACCTGTCGAAGGGCTTCCCGCTGGTCACCACGAAGCGGGTGCACTTCAAGTCGGTGGCCGTCGAGCTGCTCTGGTTCCTGCGCGGCGACAGCAACGTGAGCTGGCTGAAGGACCAGGGCGTCTCCATCTGGGACGAGTGGGCCGACGCGCAGGGTGAGCTCGGCCCGGTCTACGGCGTGCAGTGGCGCTCGTGGCCGACTCCGGACGGTGGGCACGTCGACCAGATCACCTCGGTGCTCGAGACGCTCCGCAAGGACCCCGACTCGCGCCGCATGCTCGTCTCGGCCTGGAACGTGGCCGACCTGCCGTCGATGGCGCTCGCGCCGTGCCACGCGTTGTTCCAGTTCTACGTGGCCGACGGCAAGCTCAGCTGCCAGCTGTACCAGCGCAGTGCCGACCTCTTCCTCGGCGTGCCGTTCAACATCGCCAGCTACGCGCTGCTCACCCGGATGGTGGCGGCGCAGGTCGGGCTCGTGCCCGGCGACTTCATCTGGGTGGGCGGCGACTGCCACATCTACTCGAACCACGTCGAGCAGGTGAACGAGCAGCTGTCCCGTTCGGCGTTCGAATTTCCCGAGCTGGAGATCGCCCCGGCCGGCTCGCTCTTCGACTACAAGTACGAAGACTTCTCGCTGGTCAACTACCAGCACCACCCGGCCCTGCGGGCACCGGTGGCGGTGTGACCGTCCACATGATCTGGGCCGAGGCCCAGGATCGGGTGATCGGCTCCGAGGGGGGCATCCCGTGGCATCTGCCGGGGGAGCAGGCCCTGTTCAAGGAGCGGACGATGGGCGCGGCCGTGGTCATGGGCCGGGCCACCTGGGATTCGCTGCCGGAACGGGTGCGGCCGCTGCCGGGCCGCCGGAACGTCGTGCTGACCCGTGACCCGCAGTGGGCGGCGCCCGGGGCGGACGTGGCCCACGCGGTGCATGCCGTCGATCTCAGCGGGGACGTCTGGGTGATGGGGGGCGCGGCGGTCTACGAGGCTTTTCTGCCGATCGCCACGCACGTGGTGCGCACCCGCATCGATCTCGAGGTGGCCGGGGACACCCGGGCGCCGGCCCTGGGCGACAGCTGGGTGCTGAAGTCCGACTCGGGGTGGCAGACGGCGTCCAACGGGCTGCGCTACGTCGTGGAGGAGCTGGAACGGGCGGTTTGATGCGCGTACGCCAGCAGCCCGGCGCAATTGTCGCCGGGCTGCATCGTTTCGTCAGGCCTTCGGGTCCAGGCGGATCGAAAGGCTGTTCACGCAGTGCCGGGTGTTCTTGTCGGTGAAGTGCTCGCCGCGGAAGACGTGGCCCAGGTGCGAGTCGCACCGGGCGCACCGGATCTCGACCCGCAGCATGCCGAGGCTGCGGTCCTCGATCTCCTTGACCGCGCCGGGGATGGCGTCGTCGAACGACGGCCAGCCGCAGTGCGAGTCGAACTTGTAGTCACTGGGGTACAGCTCGGCGCCGCAGGCGCGGCAGTCGTACGTACCCTCGGTCTTGGTCTCTACATACTCCCCGGACCAGGGGGCTTCGGTGCCGGCCTGGCGCAGGACCCGGAACTCATCCGGGCTGAGCCGGACCCGCCACTCGTCCTCGGTGGTGGGCAGGGTGGTCTCGTTCGGTGCCATGTGCCAACGGTACGTCCGACGCACCGCAAGTGCGGCCGACGCCGTAACCGCATCCGTTGGACCAGCATGGAAGATGCATCGTTCCGTCCCACTTGGCACCAGGCCCTTGGCCGTGGTCTGTATCTCGGCGCCCTCATCGGCGTGGTGGGAATCACCATTGCTCTGGCGTTCGCCTGGGTGGGACTGCCGCCGTGGATCTGGCCGGCGCTGGCTTTCGGCCCGCCCGGCGTGGGCGCGGTGGTGGCGATCCTGAGCCGCCGGTTCACCGGCACTGAGCTGGGCGCGGGTGGCATCCGGACGCGGTCGGTGTTCGCCGGCGGGCTGGCGCCGTGGAGCCGGGTGGTGGACATGCGGGCCGAGCGCCGGGGCGGTCGGACGGTGGTTTCGGTCTATCTGGATTCCGGCGCGAGCGTGCAGCTGCAAGCGCCGTACAGCGGCGGCCTGTTCGCCGCCGACCCTCGTTTCGAGGCAAAAATGTTCGCTTTGTCCCATATATGGCGTAGTCACCGTTTCGGTGGTCTTCCGGGATGATGACCCTCCGGGGGGCGTTTACGGGTAAATCGGGCAAATGCCGTAAGCTCACGTCCGGACCTGGAAATACCGCAACAGAACGGAAAACTCCTCATGAGTGCAACTCGTCGAATTTTCGCCGCCGGACTGCCCTCAGTGGCCGTCGCTGCGGCTCTGGCCTTTTCCGCCTCGCCGGCCCTGGCCATCGCGGATCTGGCGGCCCGCCCGGCCGTCACCGCTACGCCGTGTGCCGAAGATGACCGCACCAAGTGTGACTACAACACCCCGGCCGGGGAGGCTCCCGCGACCGGTGGGCCCACCCGTGGCCACGCCGGCTACGGCAGCACCAGCCCGACCGCTACGCCGACCCCGAGCGCGACCACGCCGTCCGGCAACGTCGACACCGTGCCGCCGACCACGCCGCCCGGCGTGCAGGACACCGGCACCCCCACGCCCACGACCAGCACCGGCGGTGGCGTCAGCGCCGGCGAACTTCCGGTGACCGGTGCGCCGATGGGCGCGATCGTCTCGCTCGGCGCCCTGCTGGTCGCCGGCGGCGTCGCCTCCGTCTTCTACACCCGGCGGCGCCGTAGCGCCTGACGGTGCTCCGGTCCGATTTATCCGCCTATAGCGGACGCAGTATTCAGGAGGCCGTCCGGCTCGAAGCCGGACGGCCTCCGGTTTTTGTCGCACCTCCGGCATAGGGTCAGGTGCATGCCGAAAGCCGCAGCGGAAGAGCACGAGATCGCCGGCCACACCGTCCGGCTGAGCAGTCCCGACAAGATCTGCTTCCCGAGCCGGGGCTACACGAAGCGCGACGTCTTCGATTACTACTTGGCCGTCGGCGACGGCATCCTGCGCGCCCTGCGCGACCGGCCCACCACGCTGCAGCGCTTCCCCGACGGCATCGACGGGGAGATGTTCTTCCAGAAACGCATCCCCACCCGCGGGGTGCCGCCCTGGGTGCAAACGGCAAAGATCAATTTCCCAAGCGGGCGTACGGCGGACGAACTCTGCCCTGCCGACCTGGCCCACGTGGCCTGGGCCGCGCAGATGGGCACGATCGTCTTCCACCCGTGGCCGGTGCGAGCGGCCGCCGCGGACAACCCCGACGAGCTGCGCATCGACCTCGACCCGCACGCCGGCACCGGCTTCGGCGACGTGGTTGCGACGGCCGGGGTGATCCGCGAGGTGCTCGCCGAGCTGGGCTTCACCGGCTATCCGAAGACGTCCGGCGGCCGGGGCGTGCACGTCTACGTGCGGATCGCGCCGCAGTGGTCGTTCGTGCAGGTGCGGCGGGCCGCGATCGCGCTGGCCCGGGAGGTGGAACGGCGCAGCCCCGACCGGATCACCACCGCCTGGTGGAAGGAGGAGCGGGGCGAGAAGGTGTTCCTCGACTTCAACCAGATGGCCCGCGACCGCACGATCGCCTGCGCCTATTCACTGCGGGCGACCGCGCGTGCCACCGTCTCCACCCCGGTGACCTGGGACGAGCTGACCGAGGTGGAACCGGACGACTTCGACCTGCGCACCGTGCCGGCCCGGTTCGCCAAGATCGGCGACCCGCACGCGGGCATCGACGACGTGGCGCACGACATCACGCCGCTGCTGGAGTGGGTCGAGCGGGATGAGAAGGCCGGGCAGGGCGACATGCCCTATCCGCCCGATCACCCGAAGATGCCGGGCGAGCCGCCCCGGGTGCAGCCGAGCAAGATGAACAAGGCCAACTGGACCTCCGCCGACTAGATGGCCAGTTTCATGCCCTCGTGGGAGGCGGTGAAGCCGAGCTTCTCGTAGAAGCGGTGGGCCTCGGTGCGGCGCTTGTCCGTGGTGAGCTGGACGACCCGGCAGCCGCGCTCGCGGGCGCGCTCCACGGCGTACGCCATCATTTGGCGGCCGGAGCCGCCGCCGCGCCGATCAACCCGGACCCGGACGGCCTCGATCGTCATGCGCCAGGCTCCGCCCCGGCTCAGGCCGGGGGTGAAGGTGAGCTGGCAGGTCGCCAGCACCTCGCCGCCGTCCACCCCGACGATCAGTTCGTTGCCCGGGTCGGCGTCGATCGCCTCGAACGCGGCCCAGGTCGCGGCGTCCACCTCCTCGGGCACGGTGCCGAAACCGCGCGCCCGGCTGATCTCGTCGTCGGCGAGAAGCTCCAGGATGGTGGGCACATCTGCCCGTTCGGCCAGGCGGAACTCCATCGATCGCTTCCTCCCCGTGGGTGCCCGGCTCGGGCACGATGTTGGCCATGCACGTGCTGCTCATGCCATTTCGGCGGGTCTACCGGGCGATCGTCTGGCTGGCCAACTCGCCACGCACCCTGATTCTTTCCTACGCGATGCTCATCGTCGTCTGCGCCGTCCTCTACCACTTCTTCGAGGAGGACGCCTCGGTTGGTGACGCGGTGTGGTGGGCCGTCGTCACCGCCTCTACCGTCGGTTACGGCGACATCTCCCCGGCGACGTGGGAGGGCCGGCTGCTGGCCGCGATCCTCATCTCGGTCATGGTGCTGCTGGTCATCCCGCTGATCACCGCGCACTTCGCCAGCAAGCTGATCGTGGACACCGACGCTTTCCGGCACGAGGAGCAGGAGGAGCTCAAGCACAACCTGCGCCGGGTGAAGGTGCTGCTGGAGGCGCTGGCCGAGCGGGAGGGCGTCATTTTGCCGGACAGCGCAAGCCCTCCTGCGGCACCGTCAGACCGATGAGGTAACCGTCGACCGCCTGCACGATGCACTTCGTGCTGGGGTAGGCCGTGTGGCCCTCGCCCTCCCAGGTGAGCACGTGCCCGACACCCAGCATGCTGGCCAGGTCGGCGGTGTTCTCGTAGGGCGTGGCCGGGTCGCCGGTGGTGCCGACCACGACGATCGGCGGGGCGCCGTTGGCCGTGCTCGCCGGGTAGGGGTCGCGCTCGCCGGGCCAGAACGTGCACGGCAGCATGCCGACCGCGAGGGCCGCCCCGAACAGCGGGTATTTCGTGCGCCACTCGCCCTGCAGCTTGCGGACCTCCTCGACGCTTGGCGCGTCCTTGGTGTCGGCGCAGTTGACCGCGAGGTTGGCGTCGAACAGGTTGCTGTAGCTGCCGTCCGGCTTTCGTTCCGCGTACTGATCGGCCAGGGTGAAGATGCCCTTGGCGTTGCCCTCCTTGAGGCCGGCCACCGCCTGCGCGAGCGTGGCCCAGCCCGACTCGGAGTAGAGCGAGGAGATCACCGCGACGAAGACCCAGCCCGAGGTCGCCTTGCGACCGTCCGAGTAGGCGACCGGGTTCTTCGCGGCGGCGGCCATCGCGTCGGTCACCGCCTTGCGCGCGTCCGGCGCGATCGGGCACTTCGCCGGGGTCGCCTTGCACCAGGCGGTGAAGTTGGTGAACGCCCGCTCGAAGCCCTTGGCCTGCGACTCGGAGCCCTGCACGTAGGTCTGCTTCGGGTCGACCGCGCCGTCCAGGACCATCGCCCGGATGCTTGTCGGGAACTGCTGGGCGTAGGTGGCGCCGAGCAGCGTGCCGTAGGACCAGCCCAGGTAGGTCAGCTTCGGGTCGCCGACCGCGGTCCGGATCGAGTCCATGTCCTTGGCGGCCTGATCGGTGGAGAAGGTGACCAGCTGGTCGCCGTACTTGGAGCCGCAGCTGTTGGCGATCTTCTTGTTCAGCGCGACCAGGCTGTCGAAGTCGGCCTGGCTGACCGGGTCAGGCGGTGCCGCGAAGCTGGCGTCCTGGTCGGTGCTGTCGATGCACTTGACCGGGTCGGAGCGGCCGACGCCGCGCGGGTCGAAGCCGATGATGTCGAACTTGTCGGTGATCTCGGTGGGCAGACCGCCGAGCGCCTCGCCGTAGGAGAGGTAGACCGCGGTGTCGACGCCGGAGCCGCCCGGGCCGCCCGGGTTGATCAGCAGCGAGCCGATCCGGTTCTTCTGCGTCGCGGACCGGATGCGGATCACCGAGATTCCGTAGGTCTCGCCGCCCTGCGGATCGTTCCAGTCGCGCGGGACGGAGACGTCGGCGCAGTCGTACTGCATGCCGGTGGCGCCCCGGCCGACCAGGTCGCGCGGAACGTCGTCGCAGGACCGCCAGTCGGTGCTCGTGCCCGGGGCCGCGGAGGTGCTCTTGGCGAACGGAGCGTCCTCGCCCGAGCCGTCCGGTGCGAACGTGGGCACGGTGCAGCCCGCGAGGGTGAGCACCATCGCGGCGAGGAATCCGACGACCAGACGGGAGCGACGCGGCACTGTTACGGCCTTTCGACGGCTGGACTTGCTGGAGTCGAGGCTAGCCGGTCCTCGATCAGCGACTGGTCAGGACCTCGGCCAGGTTGAACTGCACCGGCCGCTCCAGCTGTTCGTAGGTGCAGGTCTGCGGCTCCCGGTCGGGCCGCCAGCGCTCGAACTGGGCGGTGTGCCGGAACCGGACGCCTTCCATGTAGTCGTACCGCACCTCGACCACCCGCTCCGGCCGCAGCGGGGTGAACGAGAGGTCCTTGCCGTTGTTCCACCGGCTGTACTCGTTCTTGCGCGGGGTGCGCTCGCCCTGCATCTGCGCGGCCCAGTCCCAGGGGTGCCCCTCGAACGAGGTGACCAGCGGCTGGAGCTCGCGGAACAACTCCTCGCGCACCGCCATCGGGAACGCCCCGATCACTCCGACCGAGGCCAGCACGCCGCGCTCGTCGTAGAGCCCGAGCAGCAGCGACCCGATCCGGTCCTCGGCGGACTTGTGCACCCGGTAACCGGCCACCACGCAGTCGGCCGTCCGCTTGTGCTTGATCTTCGCCATCACCCGCTTGTCGGGCTGATAGGTGAGGTCGGCCGCCTTGGCTATCAACCCGTCCAGCCCGGCTCCCTCGAATTCCGCGAACCACCGCTGCGCGGTGGGAAGATCGTCGGTGGCCGGGGTGATGTGTACCGGCGGCTGCGCATCCTTCAGTACGTCTACCAGGCGTGCCCGGCGTTCTCCAAAAGGACGCTCGCTGAGGTCTTCGTCGCCGATCGCCAGCAGGTCGAACGCCACGAAGCTGGCCGGGGTCTGCTCACTCAGCAGCTTGACCCGGCTGGCGGCCGGGTGGATGCGCTGCTGCAGTGCCTCGAAGTCGAGAGTGTTGCGCTGGGTGTCGGCCACGATCACCTCGCCGTCGATCACCGCCCGCTCCGGGAAGTTGGCCAGCACGGCCGCGACGACCTCGGGGAAATATCGCGTCATCGGTTTCTCGTTGCGGCTGCCGATCTCGACCTCGGGGCCGTCCCGGAAGATGATCGACCGGAAGCCGTCCCACTTCGGCTCGTAGATCTGGCCGGGCGGAATCTCCGCCACGGGCTTGGCGAGCATCGGCTTGACCGGCGGGTTGATCGGCAGCTGCATGGCACCCAGTCTGCCGCTTCCGGGGTGATCCGGAAGCCCCTCGGTTTATTGGCCTTTACCTTCCCCCCAGGGGAAGGCCCAGACTCGTCCCCATGACCACCGCGACGCTCTCCATCGGTGAGTTCGCCCGCCGGGCCGGCCTCACGACGAAAGTCCTTCGTGCTTACGACGAGTCGGGTCTGCTGCGGCCGGCCTCGGTCGATCCGCTCAACAGCTATCGCCGCTACCACCCGGACCAGCTGGAGCGCGCCCGCCGCCTCAGCGTGCTCCGCCGGCTCGAGATGCCTCTCGCGATCGCCGCCGAGATCCTCGACGCGCCCGACGTGGAAGCGGTGCTCCGCCTCGACCGCTGGTGGGCCGCGGAAGAGGCGGCGATGCAGGCCAGGCGGGGGAGTTTCAGCTGGTTGCGTGGCCGGCTCGTCAACAGCGCGAGTTCCGTCGAGGCGAGCTACACGGTGCGGGTCCGCGACGTCCCGGCCTTCAAGATCGCTTCGATCCGCACCGCGGTCGATCAGAACGGCCTGGTCGAGGCCATTCGCGATCTGGAGTGGGCGATCCGCTCCCACCTGCACGGCTGGGTCGAGACCGAGTTCGCCGAGCACTGGGTGATCTTCCACGGCCCGGTCACGCCGGAGAGCGAGGCGACCATCGAGGTCTGCATCCCGTTCACCGGGGTGGTCGAACCGCTCGGCGAGATCACGATCCGGCTGGAGGCGGCGCACCGCGAGGCCTACGCGACGGTGGCCCGCGACGACTGCTTCTACCCGCGCATCATGCGGGCCTACCAGGCGGTCGACGACTACGTGAGCACGCAGGGGCTGCAACGCATCGGTCCCGAGCGCGAGATCTATCTGGACGAGTGGCACCGGATCGCCGGCACCGATCCGTTCGTGCACGTGGCGATACCCATCGAGGAGTGAACGACATGGACTACACCCGGCAGACCCGGTTCTCCAACCCCCGGCAGCACGCGGCGCTGTTCGATCCGCTGCCTGCCGACCCCGACGGCATCGGCGAGGTCGTGCGCAACCTCGTGGTGCACTATCGCGGTTCCGGCATCGACTTCCCACCCGATCGGCTCACCGAGATCGACAGCCGCTGGGTCGACCGCATGCTCGACGCCGACCGCGGCCGCTATGCCGCCCCGCTCGCCGAGCCGCGCCCGCAGTCGCAACGCATCGTCGGTTGCTGCCGCGATTTCACGCTGCTGACGGTGGCCGCCCTGCGGCACAAGGGCGTGCCGGCGCGCAGCCGAATCGGCTTCGCCGACTACTTCGACCCGCTGTTCCACCTCGACCACGTGATCACGGAGTATTGGGACGGCTCCCGCTGGATCGCCACCGACAGCCAGCTCGGCCTGCCCGACGTGCGACTGAGCACGGGTGGTCTGCGCCCGGCCGCCCAGGTGTGGGCGGCCTATCGTCGCGGCGAGATCGACGTGGACAAGTTCGGCGTCGGTCCCGAGCTGCCCGATGAGCTGAGGGGCGCCGCGTTCGTGCGTAACTACGTCATCTACGAGCTGGCCCACCGCCGCGGCGACGAGCTGCTGCTCTGGGATGTCTGGGGCGGCGTGAGCCTCCAGCTGGGCGACGACCTCGCGGTGATCGACGAGATAGCCGATCTGCTGCAGTCGGCCGACGCGGGCGACCGAGGCGCCGAGCGCAAGCTGGCCGACCTCTACGCCTCCGACCCGCGCCTGCGCCCGGGCGACCACATCACGTGCGCGACCCCCGACCGTGCACCGTCGCGGGTCGACCTGCGCCGTTCCACCTGACCACCGCCGGTGGCGGCCTCAGCGGACGAGGAGGGTCAGGAGGCGGTCGAGTTCGGTGGCCGGGTCGACGGCCAGGCCCATGTGCACCGGGCCGGCCCTCAGGATGGTACTGCGGGGGGCCACCAGCCAGCGGAAACGTTCGCCCTGCTTCATCGCGGCGGCCGCACCCGCGCCGGTGCAGGTGGCCTCCCACGCGGACAGGGCGGCCGCGATGGCCGGCACGTCGGCCTTCGGGTCGAGGGCGCGCAGGCGTTCCTCGTGCAGGTGGGTGCGGGCGGCCAGGAAGTCGAGGCGCTGGCTGTAAAGCACGACGCCCACGTTGATCAGTTCGCCGCGCTCGATGCGGGGAACGGCCTGGATGATGGCGTACTCGTAGGGGACTCTCACGGCAGCCACGCCTCCGGCTGCTCGGCCCGCCGGGTCAGGTGGTTGAGGTATGCGTCGCGGTCCCCGTCGTCGTCCAGCCACTCGTCGGGCACGAGGGCCAGCACCTCGGCGATCAGCTCTGGGGTAAGCCGGGCGGCCAGCGCCGGGCCCTCGGTCGCCAGCGCCGTGGCGTACGGCTTGAGCACGTGGTCGTCCCACTTGTAAGGGCGGTGCACCACGGCCTCGGCACGAGGCCAGTTGTGGTGGAAATAGAGGGTGGCGCCGTGGTCGATCAGCCACAGCGCGTTGTGCCACATCAGGAGGTTCGGGTTGCGCCAGCTGCGGTCCACGTTCTCCACGAAGGCGTCGAAGGCGATCACCTTCGACGCCAGTACCGGGTCGACCGGGTGTGCGACCGGGTCATACCCGAGAGACCCGGGCAGGAAGTCCATCCCCAGGTTGGCCCCGGCGCTGGCCTTGATCAGCTCCTGGACCTCCTCGTCGGGCTCGGCCCGCGCCACGATCGGGTCCAGATGCACCACGGCCAGCTCGGGGACGGGCAGGCCCAGCCGGCGGGCCAGCTCGCCGGAGATCACCTCGGCGACCAGCGCCTTCGGTCCCTGCCCGGCGCCGCGAAACTTCACGACATACGTCCCCAGGTCGTCGGCCTCGACGACGCCGGGCAGGGAACCACCCTCACGGAGCGGCGTGACATAGCGGAGGGCGGTTACCTGACGTAGCACGCCGCTCATTAGATCAGGCGGTGGCGGGACCCTGCCGCCGCAGCTCGTCGACCTTCGTCATGGCCTCACGCAGGTCGGTCAGCCACTCCTCGGTGTGCTGCCCGACCAGCTTCACGCACCAGGCCAGCGCCTCCGACCGGGAGCGGGCCACGCCGGCATCGACCAGCGTGTCCAGAATCTGCCGCTCGGGCTGGCGCAGCCGCGTCATCACGGGAGCAGAGAGATGGGTGAACAATTCATTGGTGTCGCCGCAGCGCACGCCCCAGGCGACCTTGCGCTGATAGCGGTGCTCGACCTGGCGAGCCACCCGGATCCGGTCCTCCCGGGTGTCCTCGCGGAACTGGTTGATCCGGCCGGCCTGGGCGGCCGCCCGGTCGGCATCGGTGGCGTCGGCGCCGAGGTCCGGCGCGGCCACGCGGGCCCAAATGATGATCTCGTCGCGATCGACCACGACCTCGGGCCGCTCGGTGAACCACCCGTCCGGGATAGCCCCGGTGACCCAGGCAGCGGCGTCGTCAGCAGCCGGGGGCTCGTTGCGGGCCCCCGGCGGAGCGGGACGGTAACGCATATCCAACCTCCCCATACGAACGTGATTACAGGATTACACCGTTACGGCGTTTACTGCCATCGCGTTCGCCGGAGGCTGAAGTCAGGTTCTGATCGCCGCGAGCTGGGTGGCCTGACCCACGAGGTTGCCTTTTGCATCCCAGACGAAGGCGATCTCGTCCATCCGGCTCGCGACGATCTCGGTGGCGTGCATGGCCACCCGCAGCGGGCCGGGCGACGGCAGTCGCCGCAGGTAAGCGGTGAGCGTGATGGTCGGCGCCCAGCCCGTCACGCCCAGAGTCAGCGAGATCGGCGGGGCCGGGTCGAGAGCGATCAACGTGCTCAGCGGGTCCCAGTCGGCGCCGTCGGCCAGGCGCAGCCAGGCGGCCATCCGCCCGGTGGTGGAGGGTTGCCCGATCGCGAAGCCCAGACCGGCCGGGTCGAGCCGGTGCTCGACCACGTCCATCAGGTGCACCGGGAACTGCGCGCCGGGCGGGTTCGACGGGAGCAGGAAGCATTCGTCCTCGTCCGGCATGTCGGGCAGGCTCGCCCCACTCCACCAGGCGTCCGACTCGTCCAGCGTCCCCTGGGTGACAAGCGCCTCAGCGCAGGGCACGCCATCCTGTTCGAGTCGGGCCCGGTACTGCGCCTGGCTGCGGCCGGCGCGGAGCAGCTCGACCGACGCGGTCACCCGGCCCGGCTTCGGCGGCCGCAGAAACGAGGTGGTGACCGCGACCAGGTGCGGGTGGTCGGTGTCGTCGGCGGCGACGGCCCGGCCGAGGACCGCCATCAGATAGCCGCCGTGCAGCTTGTCGCCGATCGCCCACTGCGGGTCGAGCTCGGCCTCATAGGTGCCGTTTCCGCCGCTCACGGCCGTCGCTTCCGCGAAGGTCCTCATTTTCACCTGCGGGCGATTTCGGAGTCGTGGCGCGCCATCTGGGCGTCGCGCAGCTCGGCGTGCATCTCCCACGGGGCCTGGGGCAGGACGTGGCCGGTTTCGAGCTTCGACTTCAGGTTGGCCATGACCGCGGGCCAGCCGGCCGAGATCGCGTGGAGCTCGTCGTCGCCGACCAGGTTCTCGTGGGTCACGGTCAGCCGCACGATGTCGTGGTAAGGCTCGACGGTGAAGGTCACGGTCGACGGGTCGGCCGCCTCCGGTGTTCCCGCGGCCGGGTCGCTCGGGTCCTCGAACGTGATGACCAGCCGGGTCGGCGGGGTGGACTCGAGCACCCGCCCCACGCAGTCGACGATTGCCGAGCCGTCGACGCGGCGGTGCTCCCAGCGCGAGCCGGGCTGCCAGTCGGAGATGTTGCTGTGCCCCCAGTACTCGGCGGTCAGGTCGGCGTCGGTGAGGGCGTGCCACACCCGCTCGGGGGTGCTCTCGATGTAGGTCACGTAGACGAAGCTCGGCTTCATGTCTGGCTCCTCCGCGTTCTGCTTGATGGCGGCCAGCGCGTTCAGCCGGGACTGATCGAACGGCGCGAGCCAGCGCTGCTGCATGTCGTGGATCGGGACCGGATTGAGGTAGTGCAGCTTCTCCCGGCCGTGACGCACCGTGCTGATCAGGCTGGCCTCTTCGAGAACGGCCAGATGCTGGGTGACCGACTGCCGGGCCATCTCCACCTGCCCGCAGAGCTGCCCGAGCGTCTGCCCGTCCGCTCTCCGCAGGCTGTCGAGCAGACGCCGACGGGTGGGGTCGGCGAGCGCTTTGAACACGGCGTCGCTCACCCGAGCATTATGCAGGTGTCAGACTGCATAACGTCAAGTGAAGGCTTTAGAGAACGAAGGCGTCCGTCCAGAGCTGGCGGGAGCGGCCGGACAGCACCTCCATCAGGCCTACCGCCTGGTTGTCGGTCAGGCCGGCGACGAAGTCGATCACGGCTCGGCCGCGGGCCTGGCCCAGGCGGTCCGGTGTGCCGTCGGGGAGTTCGGTGTCGGCCAGTTCGACCAGGTCGCGCAGCCGGCGGGGGATGCGCTCCTCCTCGTCGGGGTCCGTGAGCCAGGACAGCAGCGCCTCCACCAGCGACGCGAGCAGGCGGGCCTGGCCGCGCTGGTGCAGGGCCAGGTCGGGGCGGGCCAGGACGAAACGGTTCTGGACGAACTTGAGGACCTGGACCTCGTGCCACTGGGCGACCGAGAGCTGGACGTGACCGGAGCGGACGGCGGGCTGGCCGATCAGCTCGATCGACTCGACCAGGCGCCGGGTCCAGTTCGCCGAGAACGCCGCGACCTGGGCCTCCGCCTCCAGCGAACCGTCGAACGGGCGGGCCAGCAGGCCGTCGACCAGCTCGGCCCGCACCAGCTCGACGGCGGCCGTGAACGCGTCGTCGTTGGCCATCCAGCCGTCCTTGCGGTGCAGCTGGCGGCGCAGCGACTCGATCGCGCCGCCGGCCCGGGTCGGATCCGAATCGGGCCCCCAGCGCTGCCAGGCCATCAGCTCGGCGGCGACCGCGCCCTGCTGGAGGACGCCGACCCGGTGCACGTCCTCCAGGTCGTGGATGGCGTAGGCGATGTCGTCGGCGGTGTCCATCACCGATGCCTCGACGGTCTGCTGCCAGTCGGCCACCCGGCCGGCGAACGGCGCCCGGGCCGCGACCATGTCGTCGACCTCGGTGTTGTAAGCGCCGAACTTGAGCGAGCCGGCATCCGGATCCTCGGCGGTCGGCGCGGCGCCGCGCGGCGGGGGATCCATGTAACGGGCGGTGCCGTGCCTGGTCCACGGGTATTTGAGGATCGCGGCGCGGACGGCGTTGGTGAGGTTGAGGCCGATGGTGGCCTGGCCGCGGATCTCGGTGCTGGTGACGATCCGGTACGACTGGGCGTTGCCCTCGAAGCCGTCGGCGATGCCCAGCCGGTGGCGGGCGAGCTGGTCGAGGACGCGTTCGCCGAGGTGGCCGAAGGGCGGGTGGCCGAGGTCGTGGGCGAGGGCGGCGGCTTCGACGACGTCCGGGTCGAGTCCGCCCAGCTTCTCCGACAAATCAGATTTGTCGGCTTTTAGTAGTCGCTCCGCGATCGCCCGAGCCACCTGGGCGACCTTCAGGCTGTGCGTCATCCGGTTGTGCACGAGGAGGCCGGCGCCACCCGGGCTGATCACCTGGGTGACGCCGGCCAACCTGGCGAAGAAGGGGGAACTGACGATCCGGTCCCGGTCGACCCGGAACGGGCTGGCCGCGAGATCACCCGGCGCGACCAGGCTGTCTCCGAACAAACGTTGAGCCCGAGAATCGTCCATACCCCGCAACGCTACCGGGACTGCAGAGCGTCCAGCGCAACCGCCATCGCCGCGACGAGCCGGCGGTCCAGCTGCGGGTCGTGCAGCGTGACCACGTAACGGTCGCGCAGGCCCCACTTCTTGACCACCGAGAACGCCGGACGGTCGCCGATCAGGAACTCGAAGTGGTACGGCAGCCAGGACAGCGAGTCCACGAACCGACGCAGGATCGCAACGGTCAGGTTGCTCTCCCGGCCGATCATCTCGCCGTAACCGGGCTGCTCGAGGTGCCAGGTGGAGCGCAGCAGCGACTCCTTGAAGTTCTTCCGGAACAGTCCGATCGGCGCACCGCTCGCGTCGGTGACGTCGTAGGTGGCACCCAGATCGATCACCTGGCGGGCCTTGAAGCCCAGCACCGGGGTCGTCTTGGTGTCGTCGGAGTACAGGGTGACCTGCTCCTTGAACGCCATCCGCTTCTGCTGGGCGAAGGCGAGGATGCCGGCTTCCTGGCCGTCCGGAGTGACGGCGTGGATCTCATATTGGTTGACCATCAGCCGGATCCGCTGACGGACGATCAGCTGTTGCTGAGTTTGAAGAGTGTCGACAGTCACGGCCGCGCAGTCTAGATCCTTTCCGCCTTGGTGGCGGGGACGGCCTTCCGCCCGTCAAACTGGGGTGATGACTAAGCGGGGACGAACCGGTTCACTGATCGCTCTGGCGCTGGGCGCTGCCGCCGTGTGGGTGGCGAAGGACATCCCGCGGCAGATGGGCGCCAAGGCCAAGGGCGACCGGCTGGCCCGCGTCCTGGCTTCCCCGCAGTTCGCGGAGGGCAAGTTCCGTAACACGGTCCCCGCCAGCCCCCTCTCCGCCGCCAGCATGCCCCGGATGGCCGTCGCCGCGATGCGTGACCGCGAGGCCCGCCGCCCGCACCAGCCGATCCCGGTCGTCAAACCGGTCCCCGGTCTGGACGCCGAGGGCCTGCACGTCACCTGGTACGGGCATTCCTCGGCGCTCGTCGAGATCGAGGGCCGCCGGGTGCTGCTCGACCCGGTCTGGAGCGATCGCTGCTCGCCGTCCCAGCTGTCCGGACCGAAGCGGCTGCACGAGCCGCCGGTGGCGCTGCGCGACCTGCCGCCGATCGACGCCGTGCTGATCTCCCACGATCACTACGACCACCTCGACATGGACACCATCCAGAACCTGGTCGACCTGCAGGCCGCGCCGTTCCTGGTGCCGCTCGGCGTGGGCGCGCACCTGGAGCGCTGGGGCGTGCCCGCCACCCGCATCATCGAGCTTGACTGGAACGAGCACGCCAAGGTGGCCGGCATCGAGTTCGTCGCCACCGCCGCCCGGCACTTCTCCGGCCGGGGCTTCAGCCGCGACGAGACCCTCTGGACCAGCTGGGTGATCAACGGACCGACCCGCAAGGTCTTCTACTCCGGCGACACCGGATATTTCCCCGGCTTCGCCGAGGTCGGCGAGGAGCATGGTCCGTTCGACGTCACCCTGGTGCAGATCGGGGCGTACGGCGATCAGTGGCCGGACATCCACATGATCCCGGAGGACGGCGTGGCCACCCACGTCGACGTGCGTGGCGGCGTGATGATCCCGGTGCACTGGGCCACCTTCAACCTGGCCCTGCACGACTGGTCCGAGCCGGCCGACCGCGCCTGGGCCGAAGCCAAGGCTCGCGACGTCAAGCTGGCGATTCCGCGTCCCGGCGAGCGGGTCGACGTCGACAACCCGCCGCCGGTCGACGGCTGGTGGCAGCAGATCGCCTGACCTTCAGCGGGCCGCGTTGAAAGCGGCGGCGAACAGCGTGGCCAGAATGATCACCGAAGCCGAGATGAACTGGACCGTATGGGCCAGCGCGTCTCGGCGGGTGCTGCGGCCTGCCCGGCGGGCGTTGCGCACTGCGGTACTCGGGCGGTACGTCATGTCGAACCCCCTGAAGATGCGTAGTGGAAGGCCAGTCTGCAGCCTCACCAGCTCTCCGATCCAGGGGATTGACACGCAAATAAACCCATAAAAACCCCATTTCGGTACGGAGTTTTTGTCGCAAATCCGTCTTTTGTCGCGAGGATCTTCGAGTCTTCGGCCGTCACCGAACGGTCCCGCCTCTAGCGTCCGGGTTCATGCAGAAGATTGACGGCCGGGCGGCCTTGGCCGTTCTGACCGACCCCGCGTTCGTGGTCCCACCGGTCCCACCTGGCACCTTCGGCATCGCCTGGCTGCGTGCATCGGTCGGCCGCTTCGGCACCGGCCCCGATCACGACCGCCGCCGAGCCCTGGCCGTCGAGATCATCGACCGGATCCCGCCGGCCGCTCTGCAGCGAGCCGGCGACGAGCATCCGGTGGTGACGCTGGCCCGCGCGATGGGAATCACCGCCCCGGTGGTCGACCTGGTGCGGGAGATCGCCCAGGCCTACCGCCCCGGCACCGGCGACGATCCCCGGGCCGACGCCGCGGTCGAAAGCCTGATCGAGACCCTGTCCGGCACTCACGACGAGCAGACCGCGGCCCGCATCGGCGTCCTGGTCCAGGCCTGCGACGCCACCGCCGCGCTGATCGACCGCCTGCGCGACCGTTCGCCGGCTTCGGTCTTTCGTGACGATCCGCCGGTGGCCGCCACGAAGCGCCAGGCCACGGCCGCCACGGCGCTGCCCGGCGGCCATGCGGTGGAAGCCGGCGAGGAGGTGCTGGTCGCCCTTGCTGGCGACCTCGCTTTCGGCGCCGGCCCACGTCGCTGCCCCGGCCGCGCCCACGCCCTGGCCTTGGCCGGCCTAGCGCCGGAGTCAGGCGGCCTTGGGTGACTCGCGGGGGACGCAGACCTTGACTGCGCCGGGGCGTACCGAAGCGGTGAAGCTCTTGGTCTTGGTGCGGGCGCCGCCGTCGAGTTCGTATTCCATCTTGCTCTCGAGTTTGACGTCGATGCGCCGGGCCCGAGTCGTGCGCACGAACGGGGACCGGTCGGAGCGGCCCACCGCCATCGTGCCCAGCGCCCGTGCCCACTGCATGGCGCCCTGGGCGGTGGCGACGCCGACGTCGAGCCAGCCGTCGTCCGGCTTGGCGTCGTCGAACGCGCTGATGCCGCCGGTGATCGTGCCGACGTTGCCGATGAGCACGCAGCTGGCCTCGTCGTCGAACCACTTCACGCCGTCGACCAGGATGCGCGCGGTGGCGGCCTCGCCGTTGACGTGTCGCAGGCCGGTCCAGACGTAGGCGAGCTTGCCGAGGCGGTCCTTCATCTTCCGGTCCGCGTCGTGGATCATCGCGCCGTCGAAGCCGATGCCGGCCATCACGCCGAAGTGCTCGCCGCCCAGTTTGCCTAGGTCGATGCGGTGCCGCCGGCCGTGCAGGGCGATGTCGACCGCCTTCTCCAGGTCGGTGGGGATGCCCAGGTTGGTGGCGAGCAGGTTTCCGGTGCCGGCTGGGATGATCGCCACTGGGATCTTCGAGCCGCCCTTCTCCTGCGCCAGCACGTCGAGCGACCGCTGCACCATGCCGTCCCCACCCCAGACGACGAGCAGGTCCACTCCGGCCGCGACGGCCTTGCGAACCTCCTTGGGCGCCTTGCGGCTCTTCGGGACCTCGGCCCAGGTCAGCTTGTCGACGCCACCGTCGGTGATCCGGCGTCGCAGCTCGTCCAGTCCACCATCGAGCTTCTTGTGCTGGTGGGCGACCACGGCGATCGTTCGGGGGGTACGCATGGCCTTGCGCTACCCGATTTTCCCGACCGGTAATCAACCGCCGCCGATCGCGCTGGTCAGTTCACGTGTTCGCGCATCCGCTGTTCGGCGGCGGCGCTGCGGATAACCATCAGGCGCAGTTCCAATTCGTCGGAGACCATCGCCGCCAGATGTTCCAGGGCGCGGAGCTGGCGCGGGGACGCCTCGCGGGGGCGGCTGTCGATGACGTTGACGGTGCCCAACCGGTAGCCGTCGTGGGTGCGGATCGGCGCCGCCGCGTAGAAGCGCAGGCCCAGGTCGCCCCGGACCAGCGGGTGCTCGAGCGTGCGCGGGTCGACGGCGGCATCGTTGATCACGTAGACGTCGTCCTGCGCGATCACCGAGGCGCACAGGCCGGGCTCCCGGCCCACCTCCTGCACCCCGCCGAGGCCCTGGCAGGCGGCCAGCCACACCCGGTCCTGCTCGACCAGTGACACCGTCGCGATCGGAGTGTCGAAGATGGCTGCCGCCACGAACGCGATCCGGTCGTACGCGTCCTCCACCGGCTGATCGACCAGCCGGTAGCGCCGGACGGCCTCGAGTCGTGCCCGCTCCTCCGGGCCGACGTTGTCCAGGTATTCGTATGCGTTCGCCGACTCCGTCATGACTGCCTCTCGGAGGTGATCGCGGTCACATCGAGCCTATGGCGGTCCCGGCACATCGGGAACGCCTCTGGTGCTGAATTCGCGTCCGGCCGCCCACCCCGCACCCGAAAATCGCACACGGAGTGTGTCAGCACCGCCGTCGGCGACCCGCGATGATGTGGTCGTCGATCAACAAGGGGAGTCGGCGACTGGAGTGGAGGCGACGGCGAATGACGGTGTGGATCGCGCTGCTGCGGGCGGTCAATCTCGGCCGGCGTAACAAGGTGCCGATGGCCGCCCTGGTCGAGCGGCTCGCCGAGGCCGGCCTCCCAGGCGCTCGCACGCACCTGCAGAGCGGCAACGTCCTGCTTCGCACCGACCGGGAGATCGGCCCGATCATCGGCGAGGTGCTGCGCACCGACTTCGGCCTGAACGAACCCGTCATGGTTCGCAGTCACGCCCGCCTCCGCGAGATCCTCGCTGCCAACCCCTTCCCCGAGGCCGCCGCCGAGCGGCCCACCCTCGTCCGCGTCGTGTTCCTGGCCGAACACCCGGCAACCGAACGAGTGAAGCGCCTGGAGGAGCACGACGACGTCCGAGTGCTGGACCGCGAGGTCTACATCGATTACCGCACCGGAGTGCACGGGAACCCGCTGAACGCCGCCATGGTCTCCCGCCGGCTCGCCCTGCACGGCACCGAACGCAACTGGGCCACCCTCAGCAAACTCGCCGAGCTGGCCGAGACGATGTAGACGCCCGGGGGCGGGGCCCCGCCCCCGGGTTACGGCGGTCGAGCCTCCGTGCCGCCGGGCTCGGTGATGCGAGCGAACCTTGGTGAAGTGCCCTTCGGGATGGTCATGCCGAGGAGTCTGGGCCCTCACCTAGGGGGAAGGTAAAGGCCGAGTTTTCAGCGCCACCACCGGTCGTACGGGTGCGCGCCGGCGCGGAAACCGTGGGCCTCGGCCACCGCCACGGCCTCGGCGAAGCGGCGCCCGAGCAGGTCCGGCAAGTGCGCGTCGCTGCCGAAGGTCACCGCCTCCCCGCCCTCGTCGCGCCACCAGCGCACCAGCTCCGGCCGTGGTGGTCCCCAGGTGTTGATCTCCAGCACCCGCCCGCTGTCCGCCAGCGCGCGCAGCGCCGCACGAAACTCGTCCTCGAAGTCGGACACGTCGAACGGGTCGCCGTCGGCCGGCCAGAAGCGGACCGCGTAGTCGATGTGGGCGAGCACGCCGAAGACGTCGGAACCGGCGATCACCCGAGGCACCTCGGCCAGATAATCCCGGACCACGTCGGCGGCCGCGCGCCGCCGGAGGTGCGCCGGTGGTTCGGCGAAACCGGCATCCAGCGGCAGGCAGTGCAGCGAGCCCAGCACCCGCTCGAACCCGCCGGCGTCGAGCAGCGCCGCGACCGCGGCCGGGTGCCGATGTGGTTCGCCCACCTCGATGCCGGTGATGATGCGCAGGTCGGGGAAGCGGTGCCGGCACCGGTCGACGCACTCCAGGTAGCCCGCCACGTCCATGGGCGGCGGGGTGACGGTCAGCTCCGGCGTGCGCAGCGCCTTCAGGCGCGGCAGGTGATCGAGGTTCTCCTCGACCGCCGACCAGACGGTCCAGTCGGCGTGTTCGGTGAAGGCGACCGCCGGCAGGCCGATCTCAACCGCTCGCGCGCAGGTGCGTTCCATCGAGCCGTTCGGGGCGTCCCACGACCATTCGCTGTGTACGTGACCGTCGGCAGGCAGCATTCGCCGACGCTACCGTCAGCCGTGGTCCCGACCGTTCAACCGGCCGGGACGAACGGACGTACCTCTCCGTGCGCGCCCTTCCACCGTCGGCGCGCGGTGAGGAGACTGCCGTGGAGGTCCTGCTGGTCGAGGACGACGAGTCGATCGCCGAGCCGCTGATTGACGGGCTGGCCCGATACGGCATGGTCACTCGGCACGTGGCCACCGGTGCGGCCGCCCTGAGCGCTCCCGCCGGGGATTTCGTGCTGCTGGATCTGGGTCTGCCGGACATCGATGGCATCGACGTCTGTCGCCGCCTGCGCGAGGTCAGTGACGTGCCGATCATCATGCTCACCGCGCGGGGCGACGAGGCGGACCGGGTGCTCGGGCTGGAGATCGGCGCCGACGACTACATGGCGAAGCCGTTCAGCACCCGTGAGCTGGTCGCCCGGATGCGCGCGACGGTCCGTCGCGTCGTAGCCGGACCGGGCGCCGGCGATCCGCTCGGTCCGCTGCGGATCGATTCCCGGCTCCGCGAGGCGACCCTGCACGGCGCGCCGCTGGGGCTGACCGCCAAGGAGTACCAGCTACTGGCCCTGCTGGCCGAGGACCCGGGCGCCGTGGTCGACCGGCGGCGGATCCTCGAAACGGTGTGGGAGCCGAACTTCTTCGGCAGTGGCAAGACGCTGGACTTCCATGTCGCGGCCCTGCGGCGGAAGCTGGGCGATCCGCGCTGGATCGAAAACCGGCGCGGGATCGGTTTCCGGCTGATCATCCTGCCCGCGGACGCCGCATGACCCGGCGACTGCTGCTCACGTACCTCACGTTCGGCCTGCTCATCCTGGCCGCCCTGGAGATCCCGCTGGGCTGGATGCAGCAGCGCAACGAGCAGCAACACGCGCTCGAACAACTCGAGCACGATGCCGAGGTCCTGGCCGTCTTCGTCGACGCGGCGTTCAGCGACGGCGGGCAGGTCAATCTGCTCGCCGCCGAGACGGCCCAGCGCCTCGGCGGTGAGGTGGACGTCGTCGATGGCGCGGGCCGGACGCTGACCAGCACGCGGGCCACCGGGCCGCTGCCGGACGGTGCGGCCGACATCGGCGCGGTGCTGCACGGGCAGGGCCGCGTACGGGCGCGGATCACCGGCTCGGACAGCGGCGAGGTGATCGTGGTGACGGTGCCGGTGCACCCGGGTGTCATCGCGCAGGGCGCTATCCGGGTCAGCGTGCCGGCGGCGTCGCTGACCACCCGGATTCATCGCTTCTGGCTGCTGCTCGCCGCGGCCGGGGTCATCGTGCTGGCCGCCGCGGCGCTTACCGCGGTGGCACTGGCCCGCTGGATCAGCCGGCCGGTCCGAGCGCTGGAACGGGCCACCGGCCAGGCCGCCCAGGGCACCGCGCCCGGCTTCCTGCCGACCTCGACCGGGCCGCCGGAGCTGCGCCGGCTCGCGACGACGTTCGCGGCGACCGCACATCGGCTGCACACGCTGATCGCCACCCAGCGAGCGTTCATCGGTCATGCCTCGCACCAGCTCAAGACTCCGCTGGCGGCGCTTCGGCTGCGGCTGGAGAACCTCGAGCACGACGCCGCCGAGAGCCAGGGCCGCGATCTGCGGGCGGCCCTGGCCGAGACGGACCGGCTCACCCGGCTGGTCGACACGCTGCTGAAGATGGCTCGCTACGAGCAGGTCGAGCTGCGGCCCGAGCCGGCCGGGGTGGCGGACGTGGTGGCCATGCGCGTCCAGCACTGGCAGCCGGTCGCCGCGGCCGGTGCGGTCGAGCTGAAGGTCACCGGTGATCCGGACGCCCGGGTGCAGTCGCTGCCGGGTTCGGTCGAGCAGATTCTCGACAATCTGCTCTCCAACGCCGTCCGCGCGGCCCCGCCGGGCAGCACGGTCACCGTCAGCTGGCAGCCGGGGCCGGACGGCTGGGAACTGCACGTCACCGATCAGGGCGCCGGCCTGACGGCGGAGGAATGCGTCCGGGCGATGGATCCGTTCTGGCGGGCACCGAACGCACCCAAGGGCGGCACCGGGCTGGGTCTCGCCCTCGTTCGGCAGCTCGCGGAGGCGGCCGGCGGGCGGGCGGAACTCCGCTCGATGGCCGGCCCCGGCACCGACGCGGTCGTCTGCCTGCCCGCTGCCCTGTCCACCTGAATTCAGGCTTGAGCTTCCCCCCAGGGGAAGGCGCAGGATCTCCGGCATGACACCGCAACCGCGATCAGTTGACGACGTGGGCCGAGAGCAGACCGCTCCGGTGGCCGACCAGCAGCCAGGGTTCGTCGCCGTCCGGGCGCACCACCGCGAGCACCTCCGGGTGCTCCGGCATGCCGGCGACCGGCCCGTCATAACCCGCGGTGGCATAGCCGTGCCGGCTCACGTGCGAGCCCGGCGCACAGGTGAAGACCCGGCCGTCGGCGACCGCCGCGCTCTCCACGGTCTCGGCCGTCGGCTCCGACCAGCGGGCCACCACGCCCTCGCCGACCACAACCTCCTTGAGGCCGCCCTCGCCGGTCAGATAGGCACGCCCGTCCTGCAGCCACAGCCGCTCCGGACACTCACCCTGCGTCCACACCCATCGCGGCTCCGCGTTCGCGCCGACCAGGATCAGATCACCGCGATGACCGGCCAGCAGACGGGAGCCGTCCGGCAGATACTCGGCCGCCCGCACCGGGCCCCCGCCGGCGTCCCGCATCTCGCCACTCGCGGCATCAACCTCAACCGCACCGGCATTCGTGGCGATCAACAGGCGCGACCCGGCCTGGTCCGCCGCGAGGGTGTACGGCGGTGCGGGCAACCGGGTCTCCCATCGCAGCCGGCCGTCGCGGTCGAGGCGGAACACCCGGCCGTCCGCGGTCGCCCCGGCGACACCGCCCGGCAGCGGAGCCACCTGGCGGGTGGCCCCGAAACCGGTCGCGAGGTGCGCCTCCAGCGAGAGCGCCCGGGCGCGGTCCGGCCGCAGCACGACGACGGCGACCCCGGAGTCGGTGGCGACGTAGGAGACCGCCGGATCGTCGGCTGCACCACGAATGTCCCAGACGGTGCGCAGATCGGTCCGCAGGACGGCGCGGCCGCCCAGACCTGGCGCCGGCCGGCCGTCGTCGAGGGGGGTCGGCAGCCGAGCACCGTCGTCGAGGACGGCGGTGACCTCGCCGGTGCGAGCGTCCACGGTCGCCGTGCACAACCACGTCCCACGCACGAACTGCACCAGGTAGGACACCCGGCCGAACTCCCGGGCCACCCGCACCCCGGCGAGCCGGCCGCCACCTGCCTCTCGGAGCGCCAGGTCGACCGCCTGATCGGCGCCGACCTGTGCACCGGGTACATCCTGGCCGGCAACGGGCATCGTGTCCCAGGCCGATGTTTCGCGCATGTCCACCTCCGCGAGAGTCGCTACGGAGAAGTCCACGCGTTCCAGGCCCCGGGCGGATCCCCGCCAACCAGACCCTCTACCCGTCCTGCACGTTTCCTGTATCTGGTGCCACCCAACCGCGCAGCCGGCTTCGGCCCTGGGTCAGTGGTGGCCTTCGCCGGTTTCCTCGGCCCAGACACGCCAGTTGTCGATCTCGCCGTAGAGCGGCGGGGTCAGCCAGCCCGGCGCGGAACGCCGGAAGACCCCGGGGTCCATCCGGCCGGCGCCGTCGGGCAGGGCGCCGATCAGGTGCGGGACCATCTCGCTGAGGTTGGCCCAGTGGACCAGCTCGGGGTCGGCCGGCCAAGCGCCGATCACCACCCCGGCTGGTACGCCACGGCGGTTCAGCGCCTCCAGGGTGAGCGCGGTGTGGTTGAGCGTGCCCAGGCCGGCCCGGGCCACCACGATGGTCTTCACGCCCAGGGTGGTGGCCAGGTCGGCCAGCGTCCAGGACGCGCCGGAGGGCCGCACGCCCATCGGCACCAGCAGGCCGCCGGCCCCCTCGACCAGCACCAGGTCGTGCTTCTCGGCCTCGGTGCGAATGGCGTCGACGACCTCGTAAAGCTCCAGCGGTGGCATCGACGCGACGGTGGCGGCGGCGAGTGGGGCCATCGGCTCCGGGTACTCGGCGAGCACCCGGGTGGTCTCCGGTGCCGCCAGCCGGTTGATGACGTCGAGGTCGGTCGGCGCGCCGGTGGCGATGCCGGTCTGGCCGGGCTTGATGACGGCGACCCGCAGGCCGGAGGCCTGCGCGGCGGCCGCCACGGCCGCCGTGACGATGGTCTTGCCGACGTCGGTGTCGGTGCCGGTGACCAGCACGATTCCGCGCCACTCGCCGCTGTCGGCGTGGCGCGGCGCGGGCTGCGCCTCCGGCGTCTGTGCCGCCGGCTCATCGGCGATCTCCTCGCCGATCGCCTGCCCGCTGGGCAGATCATCGCCGTCGAGGCCGGGCCCGACCGGCGCCGGCGAGATGGGCACGCCGAGCGGTTCGGCCCCGGGCCCGTCCTGTACGCCGAGAGGCGCGGTCCCCGGTTCCGCGGGCGAAGGCGCGGGCCCGGGATCCTCGGGCGAAGGCGCGGGCGCCGTCGAGGGCGAGGGCGGCGGCTCGACCGGCGGAGCGGTCGCACCAAGGCTCCGGTCGGCAAGCGTGCTGCGCCAGCCATCGGCCAGCGCCTCGAGCGAACCATCGCCGCCGGGCGCGCCAAACGGCCCGTCGGTGGGCACCCCCGACCCGCCGTCAACCGGCGCGTCGAGCGCGGCGGGGTTGACCCGCGTGCCGAACGGGCGGTCGATGGGCGCGCCGAAGGGATCGTCGGCGGAGGTACCGGGCGGGCCGTCGATCGGGGCGCCGAGTGGGCCGTCGGTGGGTGGGTCCATGGGGGCGCCCAGCGGGCCGTCGAGGAAAGCGTCCGGGTCGGACCGGGCGGCCGGGATGGTGAGCGCCGCGACCGGCGGGGCGGCCGCCGCCGTGAAGTCGATGGTGGCGGTGGGGAACGGGAACGGCGGGAGGGTGAAGCCGGCCGGGCCGGGGGTGAAGACCGCGTTGGCCTGGGGCAGGCGGGTGATTACCGCGGTTACGTCGGGGGAGGTGGGGGACTGCTGGGGGGCCGTCACGGCGCGCACTCCACGATCACGTCCAGGGCATGGGCGAAGGCTTCGTCGGGGACGCCGGCGTTCAGGGTCAGGCGCAGGCGGGAGGAACCGTCGGGGGTGGACGGCGGGCGGAAACAGCCGACCGCCACGCCGCGGTCTCGGCAGTCGGCGGCCCAGGCGACCGCCGCCTCGGGGCCGGGGGCCAGCACCGACAGCACGGCCGCGGCCGGTCGGGCCACCGGGAAGCCGGCCTCGGTGAGGCGGGTCACCACCTGGTCGGCCCGGGTGGTGAGCACGGTGCGCCGGTCGTCGGCGTCGCGGGTCAGCTGCAGGGCCGCGTGGACGCCGGCGACCACGGCCGGCGGCAGGGCGGTGTCGTAGATGAAGGTGCGGCCGGTGTCGATCAGGTGCCGGATGAACGGCTCGGGGGCGGCGACCACGCCGCCGGCGCCGCCCAGTGACTTGGAGAGGGTCGCGGTGACGATCACGTCGGGTTGGCCGGCCAGGCCGGCGGCGGCCACGCCACCGGCACCACCGGGGCCGAGGATGCCGACCGCGTGGGCATCGTCGACGAGCAGGAGGGCGCCCCGGGACGACGTCACCTCGTGCAGGGTGGCCAGGTCGGCCAGGTCGCCGTCGACCGAGAACACCGACTCGGTGACCACCACGGCGGGCTGGCCGGGGTGGGCGTCGAGGATCGTGGCGACCGCGGTGGGGTCGTTGTGCGGGGCGACCACCGTGCGGCGGCCGGAGATCTTGCAGCCGTCGATGAGCGAGGCGTGGTTGTAGGCGTCCGAGACGATCAGGTCACAGACCGCGGTGGCACCCCGGACCGCGGCCAGGTTGGCCAGGTAACCCGAGGAGAAGACGAGGGCCGACGAGAAACCGAGGAAGGCGGCGACGTCAGCTTCGAGAAGGGAATGAGCGTCAGTGGACCCGCGGACCAGGCGGGAACCGGTTGCTCCCAACCCGTACGCCGCAAGGGCTGAGGCGGCGGCCGCGACCACCGAAGGGTGGGCGGACAGGCCGAGGTAGTCGTTGCCGGCCAGATCGACGACGAAGTCGTCGGCCGGACGCGGGCGCAACTGACGGGTGAGCCCGGCCTTGGCCCTGCTCCCGGAGAGGCGCTCCAGCGCTTCCAACCAGCCCGTCAAGGCACCCCCAACGATCACGAGAAGGGCAAACTATCACCCACCACCGACAGTCCTACCGGATGCGAAGGTCTGTAGGGTACGGGCATGTCAGAGATCCTCGATCGGGCCCGGGCTCAGGTGCTGTCGACCGGAAGGGGCCTCGACGAGGCGTCCATCCTCGAGGTCCTCCAAACACCCGACGAGGACCTGCCCGAGCTGCTGCAACTCGCCCATGACGTGCGGATGAAGTGGTGCGGGCCGGAGGTCGAGGTCGAGGGCATCGTCTCGCTGAAGACCGGCGGCTGCCCGGAGGACTGCCACTTCTGCTCGCAGTCGGGGCTGTTCGCCTCGCCGGTGCGGTCGATCTGGCTGGACATTCCGTCGCTGGTCGAGGCGGCCCGGCAGACCGCGGCCACCGGAGCCACCGAGTTCTGCATCGTGGCCGCCGTGCGCGGGCCCGACAAGCGGCTGATGGACCAGATGCGCGAGGGCGTCAAGGCGATCAAGGCGGCCGTCGACATCCAGGTCGCGGCCAGCCTCGGCATGCTCACCCAGGAGCAGGTTGACGAGCTGGTCGAGATGGGCGTGCACCGCTACAACCACAACCTGGAGACCTGCGAGTCCTTCTTCCCCAACGTGGTCACCACGCACACCTGGGATGAACGCTGGGGCACCCTGAAGATGGTGCGCGACTCCGGCATGGAGGTCTGCTGCGGCGGCATCCTCGGCCTCGGCGAGACGATCGAGCAGCGGGCCGAGTTCGCGGCCCAGCTGGCCGAGCTGGACCCGCACGAGGTTCCGATGAACTTCCTCAACCCGCGCCCGGGCACGCCGCTCGGTGACCAGCCGGTGGTGGAGGGCAAGGACGCGCTGCGCGCGATCGCCGCTTTCCGGCTGGCGATGCCCAAGACGATTTTGCGGTACGCGGGTGGGCGCGAGATCACCCTGGGCGATCTGGGCACGCGGGACGGCCTGCTCGGTGGCATCAACGCGGTGATCGTCGGCAACTACCTGACCACGCTGGGCCGCCCCGCGACCGACGACCTGGCCCTGCTCGAAGACCTGAAGATGCCGGTCAAGGCGTTGTCGGCGACGCTGTGACGACGTTCTGCGACCGCTGCGGCGAGCAGGCCGCCGAGGGTGATCACACGGCCTGCGCGTCGGCGCGGGAGCTGGAGCCCCCGCGCTTCTGCCCGCAGTGCCGACGCCGGATGAAGGTGCAGGTCGTGCCGACCGGCTGGACCGCCACCTGCGTCGAGCACGGCACCCGCTCGTCCTAGGAGAGCGCCGGCGTCTCGTCGCCGACCGATTCGCGGCCGGGGACGGCCAGCGTCACGCTGACCATCGAGCCGTCCCGGTCGGCCGGGCCGGCACCCAGCCGCTTCAGGGTGCGCAGCATCGCCACGTTGTCGGCGGCGGTGTGCGCCACCAGGGCCGCGAAGCGGCCTCGCGCGGCGTACGCCAGCAGGCGCCGGAGCAGCGCCGTGCCGATGCCGCGTCGCTGCCAGCAGTCCTCCACCAGGATCGCGATTTCGCCGAGGTCCCCCTCGGCGAGCAGGCTCGCCATCGCCACCACCCGGTCGCCGGAGGTCACCACCAGGGTGCGGCCGCCGGCCGGCTCGAGCAGTCGCGCCAACCGGGCCTCGGCCGGCGCGCCACCGCCCAGGTAACGGCTGGCCAGGGTGGCCGCCGAGGCGCGGGCGTGCAGTTCGCGGACGGCTTCGGTGTCTTCCGCGGCCGCGGGCCGCACGGTCAGCTCAGCACCGTCCGGCAGCAGCAGCGTGGTCTGTTCCTGGTGCCGGCGCAGCATCGTGCCGGACAGCTCGACCAGGGCCTGAGCCCGGGCGAACTCGGCGGGCGTGAACGCCGGCCGGCTGCGCAGCACCTCGTAGGAGCCGCCGGCCGGATCGGCCAGCGTCATCCGCGCGTCGTCGTAGCCGGGGCGCCCGGTCAGCGGCTCGGGCCGCCAGCGGACCTCGGCCGCGTCGAGCAGGGCGACAAGCGCCTCACCCAACCCGTCCTGGTCATGGACCAGCCGGCCGGCCAGGACGAGTGCCCGGGTCGGTTGATCGGCCAGGCCCTCGGCCTCGGCGCGCGCCACGAACGCGTCCCGGCCGCGGCCCCGGGCGATCGCCCCGAGCAGGTCGGCCTCGGTCAGTGCGTCGGGCGCGTCGACGAGGAAATCGTCGACCGCGCCCGCCTCGGTGGTGTGCACCTGGACGGCAAGAATGTTCACCGACCGCAGAGCCAGGCTCGCGGTCAGAACGGACAGGTAACCCGGTCGGTCGTCGACCGTTGCACGGATCCGCCACAGCGCCATTTTCGGCACTCCTTCCGGCTCTTCCCTGCCTTCAATTCTGCCGCCCAGGTGTTAACCGGACATTGCTTGAGCTGGGCTTTCTCGGAGAGACCGGTCACATGACGGCGGGCACACCGGCGGTGTCCAGCCGGTCGCCGAGGATCACCGCGGCGGCCCGGACGAGCTGCGCCACCCGGTCGACCTCGGTGATGTGGAAACCGGCCGCCGGCAGGTCGTCGTCGTCCGAGCGGGCGACCACGAGCACCAGTCCGGCCCGGCCGAACGGAGCCACCGCGTAGCGGGTGCCCTCGGGGGCGGTGATCGGGCGGGCCCGGAGCGGGGTGATCTCGGGAAGCTGTAGCGGGGCGGGGGCACGCCAGCTGGCGTAGACCACCGTCGCGTCGTCGCCCAGGCCCAGCATCGGCTCGGTCGGCAACGGGCGGGGCGCGCCGGACCGGGCGGCCCAGTCGGCCGGCACCACGGCGGCCGCGGCCCAGTCGGCGGCGAGCAAGCCGGGGACCGCGTCGACCAGGGTGGCGAGGCCGTCGGCCGGGTTGGCCGCGACCTGGGCCAGCAACTCGGCGTCGTGGCCGCCGTTGACCGGAGCGCCTATCGCCTTCCACACGCCGTCGACCTGCACTCCGGGGATGGCGGCGAGACCGGCCAGAAGCCGCTCCACGCGGGACGCGCCCGGCCAGACGACGGTGAAGTCGTCAACGGCCCGGCCGCCGAGTCGTTCCAGGACGACGACCTGGACGATGTCGGCTCCGGCAACGCCGAGCGTGCGGGCCACCTGGCCGAGGGCACCTGGACGGTCCGGCAGGGTGACTCGAACCCGCAGCAACATCTAGCTCCTCCCGTCGGGTCGACGGCTCGGTGACGCCGTCTCCGTGGTGTTCAGCCTGCCAAATCGCCGTTTCGACCCGGTTGCCGAGCCGTGTCTCCGGAGTCAAGGTTCCGGGGAACCCCCGAATGGCTGACGACAACGGTAATTCCTGTCATGGGGCCGGGGCTAGGCTCGCGACGTGATCTGCGAGGAGTGGTCGGCCGACGGTCTGGACCGGCGGTACCCGCGTAACGACGAGCCCACCCTGCGGGTCAATTTCATCGCCAGCGCCGACGGCGCGGTCTCGGTCGACGGTCTCTCCGGCGGCCTGCACGGCCCCGGCGACAAGGAGATCTTCGACAGCCTGCGGATGGTGTGCGACGCGCTGATTGTCGGCTCGGGCACGATAAAAGCCGAGAATTACGACGCGCTGCGCCTGACACCCGCGGCTCGTGCGTGGCGCCGGCAGCATGATCTACCGGAATTTCCGCTCATGGTGATCGTCTCCGGCAGCCTGAATCTCAACTACCAGCAGCTGATCTTCACCGACGCGCCGGTCCGCCCGATCGTGCTGACCCATGCCGGCGCGGACACCTCCGAGGCCGCGAAGCACGCCGAGGTGATCGCGGTCGGCGACCACGGCCAGGTCGACCTGGCCGCCGGCCTGGCCGCGCTGCACGCCCGCGGCGCCACCCAGCTGCTCTGCGAGGGCGGCCCCAGCCTGCTCGGCACGATGATCGCCGAAGACCTGGTCACCGAGCTCTGCCTGACGGTCTCGCCGCTGCTGGTCGGCGGCGGCCCCGGCCGCATCGCGGCCGGGGCGCCGGGCGCCGCCCGGAAGATGTCGCTGCGGCACATCCTCACCCGCGAGGACATGCTCTTCCTGCGCTACGCGCGTCAGGGCAACTGACCGGCTCGATCCACGATCGCCACCTTCAGCTGGGCGGTCCATCGAGAGACGACACCCTTCGGGTACGGCTTGAGGTCACCGACAACTACCACCCGCTCGCCCAGGAAGTCGTACGTCGTCGCCTCGAAGATGTAGTCGAACCGGACGTCCTTGGAGTCGGACAGCCGAGAGACCGCGATGCCCTTGCGGCCGGCCAGGTCGGCCTGCTTGACCAGGGTCGTCCCGGGGATGGTGGCGGCCGCCTCGAACATCGCGGCCTGCGCCTCCGGCGGGAGGTACTGCTCACGCAGCGTGTCGGCGATCTTGTTCCACGCCGTGGCGTCCGCGCCGTTCCCGGTGTCGGGGTCCGAGTAGAGCCAGGCCCGCATCTTGGCCGGGTCGGTGGGCAGGTTCGTCACGTAGGCCGGTGCCGTGCGACCGTCCAGCGGCAACTCGTTGACCTCGCCGGTCTTGACCACGGTGGTGCGCAGCAGGCCGGGCTTGACCCCGTCCACGGCCAGCCAGATCTTCCGGTTGATCTCCTTGGGCGGCACCCAGGTCGGTTTCGTCTCCAGGTTCTCCACGTTGTCGGTGGCGTCGATCGACTCGACGTAGACGAACTGGCCGGGCTTGGCGACCAGGGCCGGCCGGCTGCGGGCCTCGGCGGCGGCCAGCCGGAACACCCCGGCCGCATCGGTGGCGGTGGCCGGCGTGCTCGGCGCGGTCGGCGCGGCGGTGATCGGAGGTGCGGAGACCTCCGGGCGGGCCGTCACGACGGCGACCGTGACCGCCGCGGCCAGCGCCCCGACCGGGACCAGCCCCCAGGCCCAGCGCCGGCGCGGCGGCGGGGTGTGGAACATCCGGGCGCGGGCCCGGCTGAGCGCCGCCGGGTCGGCCGGCGGCAGGTCGGCGCGGAACCGCTCGACCAGTTCGAGGTCATTCATCGTCGAGTCCTCCGTCATGTCCGAGGGGGTGTCCGAGGGCGGTGCGGATGCGTTTGCGGGCGCTGTGCAGCCGGGAGCGGACCGTCCCGACCGGGATGCCCAGGGCCAGCGCCACCTCCGGGTAGCTGAGCTGGGCCTGACTGACCAGGGTCAGCACGTCGCGTTCGCCGGCCGGCAGCTTGGCGAGCACCCCGGCCAGGGCGCGCACCTCGCCGGCCGCGTCGACCCGGGCTTCGATCCGGTCGTCGGTGGCGTAGACCGGGTCGACCCCGGTGCGGGCGAGGGCGCGGTACTGGCGGATCTCGGCGCGCTGGTGGCCGCGGAGCAGGTTGGCGGCGATGCCGTACAGCCAGGGTTGGCAGTCCGGGTATGACATGTCGTATTTGTCGCGTCGGCGGAACGCGACCAGGAAGGTCTCGGCGGTCAGGTCGTCGGCGAGCGAGGAACCCACCCGCCGGGCCAGGTAGCGGTGGATCGTCGCGGCGTGCCGATCGAAGATCTGACCGAAGGTCTCCGGCTGGGACACGGAGCTGCGGATCAGGTCTTGATCGGCCACGACGTCGGTGTGGGTCACGGTCCTCCTCAACAAGTCGTCACCCGTCATTGACCGATCGGCCGAGATCGGTTCGATAGTGGGGCGCGCCTCCACAACCTGGGCAAGATCTTGTGGATAAATCTGTGGATGACCACCAGAAGTTGTGGACAACCCATGCCAACCCACACTGGGTGCGGGTTCTGTCGTACCCCTGGTGCAACATGATCGGCGTGTCTGACGAAACTTCCCCCGTCGGGCGGGTGCTCGGAACAGCGGATGCCACACCGCTCCAGTTCTGGACGGCCGTGACCCCGGGCAGCTACCTGCAACTCGACGACGTCGTGGTGACCAAGCGTGAGCTGCCGGACCGCGAACCGGTGACGATCGCGGGAGTGGTCACTCAGGTCCGGGCGCGGCACGAGGGCGCGCAGTTCGACTCCGACGTCTTCGCCATCGCCGAGGGCACCCTCCCGGCCCTGGTGCAGGAGGCGGCCGAGATCACCACCACCCGGGTCGACCCGGAGCTCTACGTCCCGCCCGCTCCCGGCGCGGTGGTGCACCGGGCCACCGGCGCGGCCCGCGACGCGGCCCTGCACTTCGACCGGATGGAACGGCGCATCCCGATGGGCACCGGCCGGGACGGCGTTCCGGTCTTCCTCAACGCCGACTTCCTCGACGGCACCCGGGGCGCGCACGTCTCCATCTCCGGCATCTCCGGCGTGGCGACCAAGACGAGCTTCGCGACGTTCCTGCTCTACTCGGTGTTCCGCTCCGGCCAGCTGGGCGCCGACGGGGCCAACGCACGCGCGCTGATCTTCAACGTGAAGGGCGAGGACCTGCTGTTCCTCGACCACCCCAACACGAAGCTCGACGAGAACACGATGGCGAACTACAAGCTGCTCGAGCTGCCCGCCACCCCGTTCTCCGACGTCCGGGTCTACGCCCCGCCGCGGGCCGGCGACTCGTCCGGCGCCCCCGACGTGAGCAGCCGGCTGACCGGCGTCGACGCGTTCTACTGGACGCTCGAGGAGTTCTGCGAGAAGAAGCTGCTGCCCTACGTGTTCGCCGACGCCGACGACGAGCGCCAGCAATACACCATGGTGGTGCACTCGGTGACCGCCCACCTCAACCGATACGCGGTGCCCGCCGAGGGCGGCATCAGCATCGACGGCCGGCGCATCTCCTCCTACGGCGACCTGGTCGACCACGTCGTCGAGCAGCTCACCGACGACGACACCCGGTCCACCTGGGCCGGCAGCGCGATCAACATGGGCACGGTCAACGCGTTCGCCCGGCGGCTGATCGGCAGCAAGCGCGACCTGTCCCGGCTGATCCGCGGCGACCTCGCCTCGCGCCGCCCGCACCAGATCAAGACCGCCGAGTCGGCCCAGGTCACGGTCGTCGACCTGCACAACCTGCCGGACCGCGCGCAGCGGTTCGTGGTCGGCGTGACGCTGAAGACCGAGTTCGAGGAGAAGGAGAAGGCCGGCACCGGCCGTCCCCTGCTGTTCGTGGTGCTCGACGAGCTGAACAAGTACGCCCCGCGCGAGGGCACCTCGCCGATCAAGGAGGTGCTGCTCGACATCGCCGAGCGCGGCCGCTCGCTCGGCGTGATCCTGATCGGCGCCCAGCAGACGGCGAGCGAGGTCGAGCGCCGCATCGTGACCAACTCGGCGATCCGGGTGGTCGGCCGGCTCGACCCGGCCGAGGCGGCCCGCCCGGAGTACGGCTTCCTCCCGCCGGCCATGCGCCAGCGCGCGCTGCTGGCCCGGCCCGGCACGATGTTCGTCAACCAGCCCGACATCCCGGTCCCGCTCTGCGTGGAGTTCCCGTTCCCGGCCTGGGCCACCCGCAAGTCCGAGTCGGGCCCGCCGCCGGCCGAGACGATGCGCTCGATCGTCCAGGCCGCCGATCCGTTCGCCGTCGTGGGTGGCCGCGGTGGCCGCGCCGACGACGACATTCCGTTCTAGGGTCTAAGGTTCCGCGATGCGCATCCTGCACACGTCTGACTGGCACGTCGGGAAGGTCCTGAAGGGCCGTAACCGGCTCGACGAGCACATCAAGGTGCTGGCCCAGGTCGTCGAGATCGCCAACGCCGAACGGCCCGACCTGGTGATCGTCGCCGGTGACCTCTACGACACGGCCGCCCCGACGGCCGACGCGACCCGGGTGGTGACCAGGGCGTTGTCGGCGCTGCGGCGCACCGGCGCGACGGTGGTGGCGATCGGCGGCAACCACGACAACGGCCCGGCGCTCGACGCGCTGCGTCCGTGGGCCGACGCGGCCGGCATCGAGTTGCGTGGCGCGATTCGGGAAAACCCCGAGGAACTGCTGATCAAGGGCCAGACCGAGGCGGGCGAGCGGTGGCAGCTGGTCGCGCTGCCGTTCTTGTCGCAGCGGTACGCGGTGCGCGCCGCGGAGATGTACGAATTGTCGGCGGCCGAAGCGACCCAGACCTACGCCGATCACATGGCCCGGTTGATCGAGAAGCTCGCCGAGCCCTTCGCCGAGCCCGGCGTGATCAATCTGCTTACCGCCCACCTGACGATCGTCGGGGCGTCGGCCGGCGGCGGCGAGCGCGAGGCGCACACGATCATGGGCTACGCGGTGCCGGCCACGATCTTCCCGCGCAACACCCACTACGTCGCCCTCGGCCACCTGCACCGGGCCCAGTCGGTGATCTCGCCGTGTCCCACCCGCTATTCCGGCAGCCCGCTCGCCGTCGACTTCGGCGAGGAGGAAAACATCCCGTCGGTCGCCATCGTCGACGTCGGCACCGACAAGGCGGCCCGGGTGCGGGACGTGCCGATCACTTCGGCCCGGCCCCTGCGCACCGCCCGGGGCACCCTCGAACAGCTCTCAACGGTGAACCTTCCGGACGCCTGGCTCCGTGTCTTCGTTCGCGAGACGCCCCGGGTCGGCCTCCGTGAGGACGTGCAGGAGATGCTGCCCAACGCGCTCGAGGTCCGGATCGACCCGGAGATGATGCCGAACAGGGCGGGGGAGCGGATGGCACAGCGGGCCGGCCGGTCCCCGCGCGAGCTCTTCGGCGACTACCTGGACGCCCGCGGCAACGCCGAGGAGGGCGTCCGCGAGCTCTTCGACGAGCTGTACGACGAGGTGAGCAGCACGCAATGAGTGAGCGAAGCGTGCCCGACCGGCTGACCGATCGCAGTGAGGCGGGCTTATGAGGCCAATCCGGCTGGACATGACCGGGTTCACGGTGTTCCGGGACGAGACCACCGTGGACTTCACCGACGCCGACTACTTCGCGCTGGTCGGGCCGACCGGCTCGGGCAAGTCGACGGTGCTCGACGCGATCATCTTCGCCCTCTACGGCCAGGTGCCGCGCTGGGGTGGCGCCCGGGGCATCGCCAACGCGCTCGCGCCCAGCGCCGTCGAGGCCAAGGTCCGGCTGGTCTTCGAGTCGGCCGGGGAACGGTTCGTGGCGACCCGGGTGGTGCGCCGGGACGGCCGGGGCAATGTCAAGACCGCCGGGGCCGGCCTGCAGCTGATGCCGCAGGGCTTCGACGTGACCAAGCTCGACACCGGCATGGACCTCGACGACCTGGGCGAGGTGCTGGCCGGCACCCCGGCCGAGATGGACGAGGCGGTGCAGGGCGCGGTCGGCCTGCCCTACGAACAGTTCACCAGCTGCGTGGTGCTGCCGCAGGGGCAGTTCGCCGACTTCCTGCACGCCAAGCCGGCCACCCGCCAGCAGATCCTGGTCAACCTGCTCGGCCTGCACATCTACGAGGACGTGCAGACCCGCGCAGCCGGCCGGGCCAGCACCGCCGAGGCCAAGCTGGCCGTGGTCGACCAGCAGCTGACCGGTCTGACCGACGCGTCCGACGAGGCGGTCGAGGCGGCCGAGGGCGTGCTGACCCGGATGCGGCAACTGACCGCCGCGGTCGAGGCGTCGGTGCCCGGCCTGCGTGCGGCCCGGCAGCAGGAGTCCGAGGCGGCGACGACCCGGGACGGGCTGGACGCGGAGTTGCGGGCGCTGGCTTCCGTCCGTACACCCCCGGGAAGTGCGGAGATCGGCGGCGCGACGGCGGCAGCCAGGGCGAGCGCCACCGAGGCCGCGAAGGAGGTTCGCACGGCCGAGGAGCGCGAGGAGAAGATCCGCGGCGAACTCGCCGCGGCCGGCGATGCCGGCTCGCTGAAGCTGCTGCTCGATCGGCACGCCGAGCTGGAGCGACTGGTCGGGCAGGAGGAGTGGTTCGCCGGCGAGGTGCAGGTCGCCGAGGTCGAATACAAGGACGCGGTGGTCGCGGCCGACCTCGCGCACAGCGCGCACCTGGGCGCCACCCAGCTCCTCGAGCAGGCCCGCCTCGATTACACCGAGGCGCAGCGGCTCGACAAGGCGGCCGCGTTGCGCGCCCATCTGACCGTCGGTGGTCCGTGCCCGGTCTGCGAGCAGACCGTGGCCGAGGTGCCGGTGATGCCGGCCGGTTCGGCGGTGCACCAGGCCGAGGCGACCGGCAAGGCCGCCCGCGCCGCCGCCGAGGTGGCCGAGTCGGGCTGGAAGCAGCGCGACGCGGTGGCCCGCAAGCTGGAGGGCAACCTGGAGCGCAAGCGCGCCCAGCACGAGCACCATGTGTCCCGGGTCAAAGAGGTGCGCGGCGTCGTGGCCGGTTCGCCCGGCGTGCCCGCGCTCGAACGGCAGCTGGCCGAGCTCGAGGTGCTGCGGCGCAAGCTCGACCAGGCCGGCAACGCGGTGCGGACGAGTCGCGAGGCGCAGCGGACGGCGCAGGCGGCCGCGCACGCGGCCGAGGAACGGGAGCGCACGGCCTGGCGCACGTTCGACGAGCTGCGCGACCGGGTGGCCCGGTTCGGGCCGCCGCCGGCCGAGCGCGACGACCTGTCGGCTGCCTGGGTGACCCTGGTCGAGTGGGCGGCCGGGGAGCATCGGCTGCGGGCGACTGCCCGGGACGCGGCTCAGGCCGCCGTCTCGGCCGCGCACGAGGCGACCGTGCACGCGTTCGCCACGGTGGGCGCGCTGTTCACCGAGGCCGGGGTGTCGCCGCCGGCCGGTGGCGACGAGTCCGACCTGATCCGGGCGGCCGCGGTGGCGGTCGAGCGGGCCGACGCGGTCTGGAAGCGCCTGGCCGACCGGCGCGAGCAGGCGCAGCAGCTCAGCGAGCAGCGGATGACGCTGCAGCGGGACGGCCGGGTCGCCAAGGCTCTCTCCGGCCATCTGCGGGCCAACAACTTCGAGCGCTGGCTCCTCGAGGAGGCACTCGACCTGCTTGTCGACGGCGCCTCCCGCATTCTGCGCGAGCTGACCGGCGGGCAGTACGACCTGATGCACGACAAGGGCGAGTTCTACGTGCTCGACCACCACGACGCCGGGCTGCGGCGCGGGGTGCGCACGCTGTCCGGCGGCGAGACGTTCCAGGCCTCGCTGTCGCTCGCGCTGGCCCTGTCCGAGCAGCTGGCCGGCATGTCGACGACGGCCGCCAGCCTGGAGTCGATCGTGCTGGACGAGGGGTTCGGCACGCTCGACGCGGCCACGCTCGACGTGGTCGCCGCGACGCTGGAAAATCTGGCCGCCCGGGGCGACCGGATGGTCGGCGTGGTCACCCACGTGAACTCGCTGGCCGAGCGGGTGCCGGTGCGGTTCGAGGTGCACAAGGACGCGCGCACCGCGCACGTGGAGAGGGTCGGCCTGTGACGCGAATGTTCGTCGATGCCTGGGATCCGTCCTACGGGTCGTCCTTCGAGGGCGGCGGCGGTGAGGACGGACCGGCCTCGCCGAGCAGCGCCCAGGTCGACACCGACGTGGAGGTGCCGGCCGCCGAGTGGGCGCCGATCGACGTGGCGCCCGGCGTGCAACGCCCCGACGTGGTGTTTCTCGTCGACGGGGTGCGGCGCAACGACGCCGGGCTGTGGACCCAGGAGGAGGACGGCACCTCCTATGCCGGCCTGGCCGCGTCGTTCGCGGCCGGGGTGGTGCGCTGCGACCTCGCCCGCGGCTCGGCCGAGATGGTCGGCGCCGAGGTGCGGCGCGGACTCTTCACGGCCAGCCCGTCGGCGCAGGACGTGCAGACCCAGCTGGTGCGCTACGAGGTGCGCCGGCTGGAGGGGCCGGGTGAGGCCAGCAAGCTCCCGTCGGCCGTCCAGCCCAAGCTGACCGAGCTCGAGCTGGAGATCTCGGCGGTGGCCCGCGGGGGCACCGCCGATCTGCTGGTGGTGGACGGTCCACTTCGCAACCGGCGGCACCTGGTCAACACGATCGGCTACGTGAAGACCCAGCAGAAGCAATATCTGCCGGCCACGCTGACCCAGGTGGTGACCGCCCTGCGGCCCGGCCAGCGCACCCCGGTCTTCCACCTGGGCACGGTCTGGGGTGGATGGTCGTGGTATTTGCGGTTGCCCGGCGGCTCCGGCGCGCCCTGGTCCGGGATCGTCCGGGTGGAGTGCTCGCCCGACCTGACCCCGGAGCAGGCAATCGACCTGGCCGAGATCTCCAGCGCGACGCTGCCCCGGTTCGCCTCGTCGGCGTACAAGGACCCGCGAGCGCCGCAAAATCTGGTGCCGATCGCCGGGCTGGAGCGCCGGCTGCGCGGGATGCTCGGTGACGCGCGAGTGCTGCACCGGCAACTGACCGTGGCCACCGCACGAAACCGGTCCTAGGTCCGAAAGGTCCGAACGGGCGGGCTGCAGCGACCCGGGAGCGCTCCCACGGAGACGCTCCGAGAGCGCGCGCCTACGCACCGGTAATACGGACCGTCTGTGCGTCCGCGCAGCTCAGAAGGGCGTTTCCTGGGACGCGTGTGACTGAGTATTATTCGGCTGCCCTGGTAGGCATATCGGTGCAGATGGATGAATTTGATCGTCTGCAAGCAAGCAGCGATATGCCTCGTGCCGCCCCCACACGACACCGGAGGACAGTTGAGAACCATCGTCCCGGAAATTTTCCCGCCCACATTGATCCCGGCCGGGCCCCCGAGCCGTATCTCAGGCGACGGGGAAAGCTCCGGGCGGAGGTATCAATGCATGCGGTGGTCGAGGATCGACTCGCGCCGGACGGGATGTGCCTGATGACACAGCAGCGATCCGGTGGTCGGTGGCAGTCTCTCGACGGCGGCCGTGGTGTGGACGAAGGCAGTTCGGTGATTCCGCGGCAGGCCCCTCGGCACGGTGCTCCCGAGGCGAAGGAGCCCAGCCACGAGGACACCCTGGTTCGGATGCTCTACGAGGAGCACGCCGGTCCTCTGCTGATGTTCGTGCTGCGTCTGACCGGCGGTGACCGGCAGCGCGCCGAGGACATCGTGCAGGAGACCCTGCTGCGGGCCTGGCGCAACGCGCACCGGCTCGGCGCGCAGGGTCAGCAGTCGCTGCGCCCGTGGCTGGTGACCGTCGCCCGGCGGATCGCCATCGACGACCACCGCAGCGCCAGTGCTCGGCCCGCCGAGACGTACGACCGCGAGCTGGAGAGCTTCCCGAGCATGTCGGACGACACCGACCGGGTTCTCCAGTCGATGACCGTGTCCGACGCGCTGCGCGAGCTGAGCCAGTCGCACCGCGAGATTCTGATCGAGACCTATTTCCGGGGGCGGACGGTGCCCGAAGCAGCGGAGAAGCTCAATCTTCCGCTGGGTACCGCTAAGTCGCGTGTGTATTACGCTCTGCGTGCGCTGCGTACGGCGCTGCAGCAGCGGGGGGTGACGGAGTAATGACCCAGGAAGACCACTACGACGTCGCGTCGTACGCGTTGGGGGTGCTCGACGAGCGGGATGCCGCTCAGTTCGAGGACCATCTCATCGAGTGCCCGCGCTGTGCCTTCGAGCTGGAGTCCTTCGTTCAGGTCGCCGACCTGCTCGCGGACGTCGACGCGGGTGCCGTGATCGCCGCCGAGGAGTCCCAGCGCGACGGGCGCGTCCTGACCAAGATGATCGGCGAGGTGCGTCACGACCGCCGCCGTGCCAACAGCCGCCGGCTCTACTCGCTGGCCGCCGCCGTCGTGATTTTCGCGATGCTGTCGATCGGTGCACTGTTCGCGGGCGGCAAGTGGTTCGCCCCCGACCAGAAGGCGACGACGAACACCGCCGAGCGCGGCAGCGACCAGCTCGACCCGCTGCCCAACTCGGACGACGGCCCCGGTGTCGGTGGCCCCGACCTGACCGGCCAGCGGTACAGCGGCAGTGACCCGCGCACCGGCGTGCATGCCGACGTGGCGCTGGAGAAGAAGGACTGGGGCACCCAGATCTCCTTCGCCATCTCCAACATCAAGGGGCCGAAGGTCTGCCGGCTGCTGGCCGTGCACACCGACGGCACCAGCGAGTCGCTGGTCTCCTGGAGCGTGGGGGAGAAGGGCTGGGGCACCGCCGCCAACCCGTCGCCGCTGATGCTGCAGGCGATCACCGCGACGCCTCGTGAGGACATCGCGCACATCACCGTGCAAGAGGTCACCGCGGCCGGAGCCGGCGACACCCTGGTTCGCGTACCGTAATAATTGCGTAGCTGAAAGCGAAGGGCCCGGGCCGGAATGGCCGGGCCCTTTGTCGTGTCCAGGGGAAACGCTGACTTCAAAGGAAATTAAGGAAATTGATTGGGCCGAGTGTTCATCCAACTCGGCGCGCCCCCCGTACTACAGGCCGGAAACGCCAGATGCAGGAACAGCTGGAGGGCACACCGTGGTACCGGAGAAGCGAAAGTTGATGGTTGCGGGTGCTGCCATCGCCGCAGCGTTCGCAGTGGCCGGCTGCGCCCCGCAGGGATACGACGCCGCGGACTACGGCAACGCCGCCGAGCCCGCCTCAAATGACGTTGCAGCCACCGCCGACCCGGCGGCCACCGCCGACCCGGCCGCTACTTCGGACCCGGCCGCGCAGGCCGACCCGGACGCCACCGCGGCCCCTGGATCGGATACCAGCACCGCGCTCTCCGACGAAGAGGTCACCAACAAGCTGACCGGCACCGCCGTCAAGCGGATGGGTGAGGTCGTCGAGAACGAGGACGGTTTCGTCCTCTACCGCTTCGACGGCGACTCCAACAACCCGGCCAAGTCCAACTGTGCCGGTGACTGCGCGAAGATCTGGCCGGCCGCCCTCACCAACGACGGCAAGCCGACCCTCAAGGGTGTCTCGGCCGACGTGGTCGGCACGGTGACCCGGGCCGACGGCACCAAGCAGCTGACCATCAAGGGCTGGCCGCTCTACACCTACATCGGTGACAAGAAGCCCGGTCAGTGGAAGGGCCAGAACGTTTCCGGCAAGTGGTTCGTGATCAAGCCGGATGGTGCCAAGAACCTCACCTGTCTTCCGGCGGTGTCCAAGCCGGTAGCGCCGCCCGCCGACGAATCCGCGGATTCCGGTACCGCCGGCAGCGACTACAGCTACTGACCCGAACGCCATTTCGTAAACCGCTCTCTCGGAGGTCGAAAATGTTTGCCGCTCGCTCCTCTCGCCGGCTCAAGCGCTGGTTGGTGGGCATTTCGGCAATGGTGCTCGCGTTCCTGGTGGCTCCGGTTTCCCCGGCGCATGCCGCGGGCGGGGACATCCCGGTTCCGGCTACCACCTTCAAGGACAAGGGCGCCGGCGCGGTCAGTGCCGCCGATCTGGACTTCGTGGTCAAGGTCCGGCTCGCCGGGCTCTGGGAGATCCCGGCCGGCAACATGGCGCAGGAGAAGTCGGACGACCCGCGGGTCGTCACCATCGGCAAGTCGATCGCCGCCCAGCACGTGGTGCTCGACCAGCTCGACCGCGACGTGGCCAAGAAGCTGGACATCCAGCTTCCGTCCGAGCCGAACGCGGACCAGCAGGGCTGGCTGGGCGAGATGAAAGCGGCGAACTCCACGACTTTCGACCAGATCTTCATCGACCGGCTCCGGGCGGCACACGGGAAGATCTTCCCGGCCATCGCCTCGATCCGGGCCACCACCCGCAACGACTCGGTCCGGCAGCTGGCCCAGCAGGCCAACCAGTTCGTCATGACGCACATGACGCTGCTGGAGTCGAGCGGCATCGTCGACTACGGCGCTCTGCCGACGGCCGCCGCCCCGGTGGCGCCCGGTGGAGGACCGGTGCCGGTTGACGCGCAGATGGTCGCCGCGGCCAGCAGTGGCAACAGCGGCATCCCCGGTGCCAACACCACCGTGATCCTCCTAGTCCTCGCCGCCGCACTCGTGGCCGGCGTCATCACGACCATGCGCATCTTCCGGGCGCGGTAATCCCCGAAACCTCGTCCAGGTCGAGACAGAGAAAGGTGTCACCCCATGCGAAGGTCCCACTACCGCCGGCGCGCATCCACGAAGTCAGGCTGGTTCAGTGGCCGGCGCCGGATCATCGCGGTGGCCGGCACCCTGGCGGTGTTCGGCGGCATTCTGACCGTCACCCAGGTGTCGAATGCGAGCACCGATCGGACGCAGAAGAAGGCCCTGTCGGCGTGTAACAACGTGTCGGCGCCGGCGGCATCGAAGTTGTCCACCAAGACCCGCAAGGGCAGCTGGACCGAGGAAAACGGGGCGGTGACCCAGCACGCCGACGACGGCGCCGGTGACGTGGTGACCACGGCCGAGCTGCGCGCCCGCTGCCGCCGTTGGGTGATGAACAACGTCGGCAACAACAACGGCAACGGCGGGGCGGCCACGTCCGCGCCGGCCGCGACCGTAACGGCGACCGCGACCGCGACGGCCACGAACGACACCAACGCCGGCAACGGTCAGAACGGCAATGGCAACAACGGCGGCAACAACGGTGGGAACAACGGCGGCAACAACGGCGGCAACAACGGTGGCGGCCAGGCCACCACGGCTCCGCCTGCCGAGACCACCACGGCGGCCCCGCCCGCCGACAACGGCAACAACAATGGTGGGAACAACGGCAACAACGGTGGCGGCCAGGCCACGACCCCGCCCCCCGGCGCCGGTCTGGGTGTCCTGACCAACAGCTGTGACACCAGCAACCTGCTGGCGCACGACGGTTTCCAGAAGGGCGACCGCTGCGTCTCCACCGAGTTCGGTGAGGTCTCCAGCGCCGCCAACAACTCGTCGCTGCTGATCACCCAGGCGCCGAACGTGGTCAAGGTCAACACCCCGTTCACCCTCAAGGTGAGCACCCGGAACCTGATCCGGGACCGGTTCCTCGCGGCCGGTGCGGGCGGTTACTACGTGGAGAGCTCGGTGCTGCAGGACGGCATCGTCCGCGGTCACTTCCACACCGCCTGCCGCATGCTCGCCTCCACCCGGGAAGCTCCGGACCCGGCCCCGGTGCCCGCGTTCTTCGTGGCCACCGAGGACAAGAAGGGTGGCAAGGCGCCGGACGAGGTGACCATCTCGGTCCCCGGTCTGCCGACGCAGGGCACCGCGCAGTGTGCCTCCTGGGCCGGTGACGGTTCGCACCGTATTCCGATGATGGAGCGGGCGAACGAGACCCCGGCCTTCGACGCGGTGAAGTTGCGCGTCGTCAACTGATCCACGGACCGCCGCGGACCGGTATCGAACCTGACCGGGGCAGGGCCGCCGACACGGCCCCGCCCCGCCAGGACCCCCCGTCGACACCGGTTGGTCGTTCTTCCCCCTGACGGGCGGCCGCAGCGGATGGTTCAAGGCGATCCGGATCACTCGGGTGTCCGGTCGCCCCCCGATGGCCCTGACCGGGAGCGCGGTCAGGGCCATCGGTCTGGGCTTCAGAGGGAAGGCTTGAAAAGGAAGCTAAGGTGGCCCGGTGAAGGAAGTGACCCGCCGGCTGATCCCGCCCGAACGGTTCCACTTCGCCCGCACCCTGGCCCCGCTGCTGGCACCGCAGTTCGACCCGATCGGCCGGCTGTCCGCCGACACGTTCAGCCTGGCGGCCCGCACGCCCGATGGCCCGGCGGCGATCCACCTAAGTCGCGAAAAATCGGGCGAAATAGAAACAAAAAGCTACGGCCCGGGCGCCGAGTGGCTGGCCGGCAACGCCGACGCGATAAGCGGGCTCCGGGACGACGTGACCGGATTCCCGGCCCTAGCCCAAAAGCACGAGCTCGTAAGACAGCTGGCCCGCACCTTCGCCGGCATCCGGATGCCGAGAACCGGGATGGTCTTCCACCGCGTACTCCGGGCGATCCTGGAGCAGAAGGTAACCGGCGTCGAGGCCTTCCGGGCGTACCGCCAGATCGTCAAGAAATTCGGTGAGCCGGCGCCAGGCCCCGGAGATCTGCTGCTCCCGCCCGATCCCGCCGCGATAGCGGCGACGCCCTACTGGGCGTTCCATCCGCTCGGCGTCGAGCAGCGCCGCACCCAGGCCCTGCTGCGCGCGGCCCAGGTCGCCGCCCGTCTGGAGGAGTGCGCCGACAGCGAGACGGCGACCAGAAGACTGACCGCCCTGCCCCAGATCGGCCCGTGGACCGCCGCCGAGGTGGTCCGGATCGCCTACGGCGACGCCGACGCGGTCAGCGTCGGCGATTATCACGTGCCCAACACGGTGGCCTTCGGGCTGGCCGGTGAATCCCGGGGCACCGACGAGCGGATGCTGGAGCTCCTCGAGCCGTTCAAGGGACACCGCGGCCGGGTCTGTGACCTGCTCGCGCACGGCGGCATCCGGGCGCCGCGGTTCGGTCCGCGGATGCCGATCCGGTCCTTCGCGAGGTTCTGACGGGCGTATCCCAGCCGGTCTGGGTAAGTTGGTCCCCTCGTGATCGCTTTGGCCCAGGAGAGTTGAACGATGGGTGGCACCGGCGGAGAGATCGTTCTGGTCCTGGTGCTCGTATTGGTGAACGCCGTCTTCTCGGGTAGCGAGATGGCTCTGGTGTCACTGCGCGAGTCCCAGATCCAACGACTGGAACGGCAGTCCAGGAGTGGAAGGGTGCTCGGCCGGCTGACCCGGGACCCCAACCGGTTCCTGGCCACCATCCAGATCGGCATCACCCTGGCCGGGTTCCTGGCGTCCGCGGCGGCCGCCGTGTCGCTGTCGAAACCGCTGCTCGGCCCGCTCAGTTTCCTCGGCGACGCGGCCCAGCCGGCGGCCATCGTCATCGTCACCATCGCGCTGACGTTCGTGACGCTGGTCATCGGGGAGCTGGCCCCGAAGCGGATCGCCATGCAGCGCACCGAGGGCTGGGCGCTGCTGGTGGCTCGCCCGCTGGACATCCTCTCGATGATCTCCCGCCCGGCGGTGTGGCTGCTCGGCGTCTCCACCAACCTGATCGTGCGGCTGGCCGGCGGTGACCCGACCGCCCAGCGCGAGGAGGTCACCACCGAGGAGATCCGCGACATGGTCGCCGCCCAGCAGGACTTCTCGGCCGAGCAGCGCACCATCATCAGCGGCGCCTTCGAGATCGCCGACCGGATCCTGCGGGAGATCCTGGTGCCCCGGCGGGACGTGCTCACCCTGCCCACCGGCAGCCCCGCACACGAGGCGCTGCGCTCGCTGATCGACGGCGGGCACTCCCGGGCGCCGGTGGTCGGCCCGGCCGGTCTCGACGACGTGATCGGGGTCGTGCACCTGCGCGACCTGATCGATGCCCAGGGCCCGGTCGACGACCTGTGCCGGCCCGGCCTGTTCCTGCCCGAGACGCTGCGGGTGTCCGACGCGCTGCGGCAGATGCGCGGCGAGCGCGTCCAACTGGCGCTGGTGGTCGACGAGCGCGGCGCGATCGACGGCATCATCACCATGGAGGACCTGGTCGAGGAGATCGTCGGGGAGATCTACGACGAGACCGACCGGGACGTGGCCGCGGTGGTCCGCGAGGCCGACGGCGCGCTGCTCATGCCCGGTGCCTTCCCCATTCACGACCTGCCCGACATCGGCCTGCTGGACGAGTCCAACGCGCACGAGGACGGCGACTACACGACGGTGGCCGGCATGGTCCTGGCCGCGCTCGGGCACATTCCCACCGGGCCCGGCGAGGTGGTCGACCTGCCCGGGTTCACCGCCGAGGTGGTCGAGGTGACCGGCCGGGCCATCACCCGGGTGCGCCTGCGACCCCTCCAACCCGCCGGCGAAGAGGCATAGCGGTCACAATTGCTGTGCGAGGAGGTGACGTCCATGCAAACTGGCGGCGTGGCTTTCACCCTGACGATCGACTGCGGCGGCGGCGGCATCAAGGGCTCGGTGCTCGACGAGGCGGGCACGATGCGCGCTCAGCCGCTGCGCGTGCCCACTCCCTACCCGTTGCCACCTGACCTTTTCGTCAAGACCCTGGTCGAGCTGGGCGAGCGGTTGCCCACCGCCGACCGGGTCACCGTCGGCATGCCCGGCATGCTGCGGCACGGCGTGGTGGTGGCCACCCCGCACTACGTGACCCGCAGCGGCCCGCGCACGAAGATCGACCCCGAGCTGGAACAGGCGTGGTACGGCTTCGACGCCCGCACCGCCCTGGCCGAGGCGTTCGGCCTGCCCACCCTGGTGCTCAACGACGCCGAGGTGCACGGGGCCGGAGTGGTGGCCGGCACCGGCTGCGAACTCATGCTGACCCTCGGCACCGGCCTGGGCTGCGCCCTCTTCGACGGCGGCGTGCTCGCCCCGCACCTGGAGATGTCGCAGGCCCCGGTGCGCTGGGGGATGTCCTACGACACCTACATCGGCGAGCACGAGCGCCGCCGGCTCGGCGACGCCCTCTGGTCGCGCCGGGTGCGCAACGTCGTCGAGGGCCTGCGCCCGGTCTTCCTCTGGGACCGCCTTTATCTCGGCGGCGGCAATTCTCGGCTGATCACGCCCACCCAGCTGGCCCGGATGGGCGACGATGTCGTGGTGGTGCCGAACACGGCAGGCATCGTCGGCGGCGTCCGCGCCTGGTCACTGGGGACGTCCCGCTGACATGCGCCCGGACGCGATCCTGCTCGACTTCGGCGGTGTCATCGCCGACGCGCCGCCGCAGCGGTCGGCGCCGCCGGCCCTGGTCCTGCGCATCTACAACCTGGCCAAGGGCGTGCTGAGCCCGGGCGAGATCCAGCGTTCGCTCACCGACGGCGCTGTGAAATACGCTGAATGGCGCGACGAGGACTGGCCCGACGAACTCTCCCAGACCGAGGTCTGGGAACGCTTCGTCCTGCCCGGCTGGCCGCCGGCCGCCCAGGTCCCGGTGCGCGGCGCGGTCCGCCATCTGAGTTACGACTGGGCCTGGCGCGACAACTGGGAACTTCGCCCCGGCATCCCGGAGGCCGTGCAGACCGCCTACCAGGCCGATATCCCGCTGGCGATCGTGAGCAACACGCTCTCCGGCGCGGCGCACCGGGATTTCCTGCGCAAGACCGGCCTGAACCCCTATTTCGCCGTGCAGATCTACAGCGACGAGGCCGGCGTCCGCAAACCCAACCCCCAGATGATCTGGAACGCCACCGACGAATTGGGCGTACCCCCGGAATCCTGCTGGTTCGTCGGCGATTCTCGCCGCCGCGACGTCGCTTGCGCCCGCCGCGCCGACGTCGCCCGCGCCATCCTGATGCCGTCCGCCCGCACCGCGAAGGAACCCGAAGAACCAACCCCCGACGACACGGTCTGCGACGGCCACGAACTCTGCGCGCTGATCGCCAAAACCCTTTGAAAGTACGCACAGCGAGAAGTCCCGCCGAGCAGTCCGGCCTGGGTGGCCACAACAGGCCGTGCGCCCGCTGCGGCCAGGCGTCACCCGTCGCTCAGCGCGACGGAACGTCCTTGACCGCCCGCGACCAGACGTGGTCCAGGCCGAGCTCGGCGAACGCCTCCTCGACCGTGGTGAAGTTGGCGAACCGGTCGAGGAACTCATTCCACGTGCGCAGGTCATCGGTCCAGGCCTGGACGAACTCGTGACACAGATGCGGGGTGACGAAGGCGCTCGCGCCCTTGGCTGCCCGGAGCGATCCCTTGATGGAAAAGGCCCGCGCCGTATCGGCGACGTGCATGTCGACCTTGGCCAGCACGTGGTCGATCAGGGCACGCCGGCGGAACACGAACTCACCCCAGAAGCCCGGGCCGGCGGCGGCCGGGTCCTGGCCGACATCGAGCATCCAGTAGAGACCCTCGGCGAGGGTGTCGCCCAACTCCTCGTTGGCGGCGCGGCGGGGAGCTGCGAACGGATCAAAGTCGCGCTGGACCATCGTGCCGGACCGCGCAGCCCGGAACGGCACGCCGTCGCCAAGCAGGAAGAACCAGTCTTCGTTGTAGACATTGGGAAAGAACGAACCGGTCTCGAGCGGATTGATGATCATCGCGCCGCCGCCGATGAACGTGTCCTGATCGGCGCCGACCGCTCGATAGGCGTGGCACACGACGGAGTTGTCAGGAAAACCGGTGTTATGCAGGCCAACAGCTCGATACTGACCGGTCCCCAGCAGAGCGGCAGCTCCCTCGACCTGCGTGGGATCGACTCCGCCGATGTCGTCGTCGAGGAACAGAACCCGGTCCCATCCAGCGGCGACAGCGATGAGCAGACCCAGGTTGCGTTTCAGCGCGAGGTCGCCCACCGGGGCGAAGCCCGCTTTTCGCAGCACCCTGTCGGTGCGAAAGCTCGGCACCTTGCGCACGCCGTCGTGCACGTCGATCGCCAGCAGGGTTACGCCCTTGGTGTCGCGCCGATCGGCCAGCCGGCGCGCCTGCACCTCTCCACTGCACAGTGCCACCATCGGCCGCTTCAGCTCACGAGCCAGCGCAAGGGCATCGCGGAGAGCGCCGGGTGCCCGGAACGCGGGCACGACTATCGCGTCCAACCGCCCACCAGGCCGAGGCGGCAGGTCGTCCAGCAGGTGGCTGTGCGAACCGTGGTGCAGGGGCAGTGCGGTCGGTGCCGAAAGGATGGTCATCCGCACTCTCCCTCCCACCTTCGGCACTGGAAACATACCGCCGCGCTCGGTGCCGCTACAACGCCTGTACGTGGTGGTCGGCCCGCGGTGGCCGCGCTGTCTCGGTCAGACACTTGACGAAAATCGCGCATGTCTCGGTCGTGACAAAGTGTCCGGTCGGCAGGAAATGGTCGCGATGGGTTTCGATCTCGCCATGCTCCCAGCGGATGTAAGCGAGATCCTGGTAGAGCCGGACCGCTTCCTTGTTCTCGGTATCGACTCCGAGCGCGACTCTCCGGTGTCCCCTCAGCCGCAGTCGACGCTCGGATGCCTCCATCAGAATCGTGCCTATTCCCTGCCGTCGATATTCGGGATCGACCCAGAGGTTCATGATGAGCGGCACGCCGCGCAGATTGGCGCGAAGCGCCTTCTCGTCGGCCGGCTCTTCCCATAGGTAGATGTGCCCGATCAACTGGCCGTCCCGACCGGCGACGAGCAACTCGCCGCGACTGCCGGCGCCGATCCGGCGAAGGCGCTCATGCAGCAGGTACTTGGTCTCGAGGTCGGTCCGGAGGGCATCGATATCGTCCGCGACGACCGGTCGAATTTCAAGATCATTAATGACTGTCAAGATGGGTCCGCTCTCCATTGATGCGGCCGTACTTCACCGGGTCAATCCTCTTCGGTTGGTCCTGACCAGGTGTACAACACTGTTCCGGGTGCGGTCCATTCAGGGGTGATCACGACGCGCGCGTCGACGTTCTCGATGATGGGAACTCGGAACAGGAGTGCGTACGAGCTTGCCGTGGTGAATGTTTGCGAGAGGTATTCGGCATTTCCGTCACGCATCTTTTTGTCGGTCAGTGCACGAACGGTACCGACCACTCCGGCCTTGAACATTCCGTTGCACACGGTAACGGTCTTCTGCTTGTTGAACGGGTTGATGCCGCGAAAGAAATATCCGACGTCCTCGAGCAGGGCGTCTCCGTCGGTAACCGGCGGGAAGGACTCGTCGGTGTCGGTCACGCGGAAGTAGCCACGGTTCAGGGGGTCGTCCTCGGAGACCTGTTCAACGGGTGCGTCGGAGCGGGACATGACCTGTTGCTGCAGCGGATTCCAGTCCACGCCGCCGAGCACGACCAGATGCCCGGTGGGGTCACCCTGGCGCATGGCACGAACGCTCCGGTATTCGACGGTCACGTCGGGATTGACCGCTCGGATGTGCCCGTGCAACTCGAACAGTGCGTCCAGGTCGGTGATCCGGTAGAGGTCTGAGTAGTCGAGGTTGGCAGGCTGGGCGTGGTCCATCGCGTTCAGGACCTCGGACGGTAGCTCCGGGCAGACGATGACGATCGGCTCGTCCTCGTCGAGGTCCGGGAAATACCATGGCCCGCGCCCGACGAGCGTGTCGAGCGGAGATGTTCCGCTCGGTCCGGCGGCCCGGGCCCGCAGTGCCAGCAATTCCTCACGGAGAGCCTTACGGATTCGCCGCTCCTGTTCGTTCAACTCCTCCTCGGCCGGGACGCGGTAGGGGAGGCCGGTGATCGAACGTGGGGTGCTGAAGAACGCCGCGTACTGCTCGAGCTGTTTGACCGGAGGTATGACCGGATCATCGGGCCGCTCCCAGGACGAGATCAATCCCGAGCTCCGGCCGATCGCCTTGCCGAACTCGGCCTGAGTGATCTTCTTCCCCAGGCCGGACGTTCGCAGGGTCAGTAGACGTTCGGCCAGCTTGACTGCTGCGTCTTCAGTCGGCTGCACGACGCTTCCCCCAAACTTCAGCCCAGGACTGAAAAGGATATACCGCAGGTCACGTCTCATGTCGAGCTTGAACACGCGCTGATCGCGTCCGCTGGATGGGATCAGCGCGAGCCGGATCACGATTGCCTAACGTTCCTTAAGGACGTAACCTAATCTTAGGTGTAGTTGGCTGACGAACTGAAGTTTTTACTGAAGTTCATTGGAGGCGCTCATGACGCGCTCGATCAGACCCCGCATCCGAGCCCCGGCGGCAGAGCGGCCCCCACTCCGCGGATGAACCATGCCGTCCCTGAACGGCGAAGCACCCCCGGTCGGCCAGGACCGGAGGTGCCTCTTGATCTCGAGCAGAGCCCTCGCGCGGAAGGGTACCCGAATGCCCACCTTAGACTTTTTCCACTCGAATTACCTCGCCGCTTCGGCCGGTGAAGGTCAATCTCCCGGTCGCGTCTTCGCTGTTCTCGGTGCCGTCTTTCTCCTGATGCTGGCATTCCGAGCCATGCGGCGGGCCGTCGGCCCGTTCGGCGAGATCCTCAAGGCCGCGCTGGGTGCGGTCGCCACCTTCCTGCTCATCGCCTTGGCGGTAGTGCTGCTCCTCGTCTCACTGGTGAGGTGAAGAGCACAAGTCGGCGGCCGTCGCCCAAGGGCGACGGCCGCGTCTCAGGACGATGTGACCTGCCAGACCGTGGTGGTGCGGGTCGCGACGCCCTCCAGGGCCTCGATCACCGGGACCTCGTATTCGGCTCGCTTGATCAGGCCGGTCGGCAGGTAGGCGCGGCCCGGGTCGCCGACCAGGACCAGCGCGCCGCCGTAGGCGGCCCGGCGCAGGTAGGGCAGCACCCGGACGGCCATCTCGCGGCTGTAGAACACGTCGCCGGCCAGGATGACCTGCTGCTCGGGGGCGGAGTCGAGCAGGTCGTCCTCGACCGTGTCCACCTTCACCCCGTTCTCCAGCGCGTTCGCGGCGGTGGCCGCCAGCGAGAACGGATCGATGTCGTTTGCGGTCACCGGCGAGCCGCCCACCAGCGCCGCCGCCACCGCGACCAGGCCCGAGCCGGTGGCCAGGTCGAGCACGCTGCGGCCGCTGATCAGGTCGGGATTGTCGAGCAGATGCCGGGCCAGCGCCTGGCCGCCGGCCCAGGCGAACGCCCAGAACGGCGGGGGCTGCTCGGGGCCCGCCTCCTCGGTCTTCTCCCACAGCGCGATCGGCTCCTCGGCCTGGAAGAGCATCACCTCGGGGACGAACGGAACCGGCGCGGGCTTGGTGTTGCTTCGGATGAAGTCGAGGTGCACATCCCGATTGTCTCAGTTGGCGACGCGACGGGCCGAACAGCACGGCGTGAGGCCGCTGTTCGGTGCGTGGATGGCGGTACTCACGCTGGCCTCCGGCCTGCTGCCGGCCGGCCAGCCGATGCTGCATCTCGCGGCCGGGCTGTCCGCGATCGCGATCATTGCTTTCGGCGTACGGCGTAATCGCGCCGAAGATCGCGACCCGTGGAGCCTGCTCGCGGCGGCGGTCGGCTCCTCGGCGTTCGGTGCGGCCGCGTACGCCTCCAGCAGCCCCCGCGTACATCATCTCGGCACCGCCCTGGTCATCGCGGCCTATCCGGCGCTGGCCGCGGTGTTCTGGATCTTCGTCCGGCGCCGCGGCGGCGGTGCGCGGGACCGCGCCGCCCTGCTCGACGCCCTCACCCTGACCGCCGGCGGCGCCCTGCTGACCTGGACGTTCGTGCTCGGTCCGCGAGCGGCGGACGGCGACTGGGTGATGGCCGCCTACCCGGCCGGTGACCTGCTCTGCCTGGGCATGCTGATCCGGCTGCTGACCTCCTCCGGCCGCAAGGTGCCGGCCGGCAATCTGCTCGGCGCCGGCCTGCTGCTGCTGATCGTCGCCGACGTCGGCTACGAGCTGTCCTGGCTGAACCTCGAGGTGGCCGGGCTGGGCCGGTTCGCCCTCTACGCCGGGGCCGGCCTGGCCGCCCTGCACCCGTCGATGACCACGCTGAGCGAGCCGGCCGAGCGGCTGCCCGCCGAGGTGGGCTGGCGGCGGATAGTGCTGCTCGGGCTGGTCGCACCGGCCGTCCTGCTCACCGGCGACCTGACCGTGGTGGCGGTGCTCAGCGCGCTGATCTTCCTGCTGGTCCTGGCCCGGACGGCCGGGACGATGGCGAACCACCGCCAGGTGCTGGCCCGGGAGCGGGCGCTGCGCGAGGCGTCGGCCGCCCTGGTCTCGGCGACCGACACCGACGCGGTCGCCGACGCGGTCCGCATCGCCGTGGCTGACCTGCTCCCGCCGGACACCCCGCACGGGGTGGTGCTGGCCATGCCGTTCACCCAGGAGGGGCCGCTCTCGGCCGCGTCGGCCGCGCAGGCCGCCGTCGACCGGGCGGCCGGCACCGTGGGCCGGGTGGTCGCCACCCGGGAGATCGACTGGGCGGTGTCGGTGCGGCTCACCCAGTTCAGCTCCACGCTGCGCTGCCCGATGGTGCTCCGGGACCGGCCCACCAGCACCGAGCCGCTTGTCGGCGTGCTGCACGTGGGCGCGCCGGACGGTGCCCTGCCGGGCCTGAGGCGGGCCATCGAGGTGCTGGCCGGGCAGGCCGCGCTGGCGCTGGAACGGATCGAGCTGAGCCAGGAGGTGGCCCGGCGCAACAGCGAGAACTACTTCCGCGCGCTGGTGCAGAACGCCGCCGACGTCATCCTGATCGTCGGACCGGACGCGATCATCCGGTACGCGAGCCCGTCCGGCGTACGCGTGCTGGGGTTTGATCCGACCGGGTCGCCGCTGCCGTCGGTGATTCATCCGGAGGACCGGTCCGCGGATTTCCGCGGGCCGGACGGCATGCTGCTCGAGGTGCACAGCTCCGACCTGCGCGAGGACCCGGCGGTGTCCGGCTGGGTCTACACCCTGCGGGACGTGACCGAGCCGCGGCGGCTGGCCAACGAGCTCACCCACCAGGCGTTCCACGACGCGATGACCGGGCTGGCCAACCGGGTCCTGTTCCACGACCGGCTCGAGCACGCGCTGGCCCGTGGCGAACGGGACGGCTCGCTGGTCGGCGTGCTCTTCATCGACCTGGACGACTTCAAGATCGTCAACGACACGCTGGGCCACGCGGCCGGCGACGCGCTGCTCATCGAGGTGGCCCGGCGGATCGCGGGCGCGCTGCGGGCCGACGACACCGCCGCCCGGCTCGGCGGCGACGAGTTCGCGGCCCTGATCGAGAACGTGTGGGAACCGGGCGCGGTCGAGGAGGCGGCCACCCGCATCCTGGCCGCGCTGGCCGAGCCGGTCGTCGTCGACGGCACGACCACGGTGACCGCGGTGGCCAGCATCGGCATCACCACCACCCCGGAGGCGGACAGCGCCGACGAACTGCTGCGGCAGGCCGACCTCGCGCTGTACGTGGCGAAGGGGGCCGGCAAGAACCAGTGGCGGCGCTATCAGGCCCAGCTGCACGGGGTGATGGTGGAGAGGCTGGAACTGCGCTCGGCGCTCGATCACGCCGTGCACGAGGGGCACTTCCTGCTCGCGTACCAGCCGATCGTCGATCTTCGGAGCGAGCAGCCGGTCGGCTTCGAGGCCCTGGTCCGCTGGCATCACCCGGCCAAGGGCACGGTGTCGCCGGCCCAGTTCATCACGGTCGCCGAGGAGAGCGGGCTGATCGTGCCGATCGGCCGGTGGGTGCTCCAGCAGGCGCTGCACACGGTCGCCCAGTGGCGGCGCATCCTGCCCGAGGGCCGGCAGCCGTACGTGAGCGTGAACGTCTCGGTCCGCCAGTTCCAGGAGCCTGCCTTCGTCGCCGAGATCCTGGCCGCCCTGGAGTATTCCGAGGTGCCGCCACAGGCGCTGATGCTGGAGCTGACCGAGACGCTGCTGGCCGGCGAGCACGACAAGGTGTGGCAGGACCTCGCGGAGCTGCGCACGCACGGCATCCGGGTGGCGATCGACGACTTCGGCACTGGTTACTCGTCGCTCGGTTACCTGCGCCGCCGCCCGATCGACGTCATCAAGATCGACAAGATGTTCGTCGACGACATGGTGAATCAGACCGCGCTGGTCGGCGGCATCATCAACCTGGCCCGGTCGCTCGGCCTCACCGTGATCGCCGAGGGCATCGAGTCCGGTGTCCACCGTGACCTGCTCGCCGACCTCGGCTGCCCGCTCGGCCAGGGCTACCTGTGGTCGAGCCCGGTCGACGGCACCGAAGCTTTGAGTCAGATGACAAATCGGTTACCCCAGATGTCGTGAACGGCCGTCGTCCACATAGCACTACCTGCCCTGACCTGATCTCTTCGCACCCAGGTCGAGCATCACCGCGTGGACCTGCTCGGCCGTCAGCGGCGGAGCCGGCAGCGGGTGCGCGGCGGCCGGGCGCAGGCCGTCCAGCGTGAAGGCCAGCGCCCGGCGCCAGGCGTCCGGCGCCCGGCTCGCGGTGGCCCGCACCACCGTCGAGGTGGTCCAGAGCAGATAGGGCAGATCTTCCGCGGTGAAGTCGGCGCGCAGCCGGCCGGCCGCGTGCGCCTTGGCGATCAGCCCGCGGACGCCGTCCATCTGGGCCTCGCAGATCTCGTTGAGCCGCTTCGCGTCGGCGTAGCGGCGGCTCACCGCGTCACTCACCGCCAGATCGGTCGCCTGCATCTCGCACAGCAGCGTGAGGTAGAGCGTGAAGCCGTCCCACGGATCGGCCTCGGCCTCGGCTCGCACCATCGCCTCGCGCACCTTGGCCTCGACCACGTCGGGCATCACCGCGTCGATCAGCGCGTCCCGGCCGCCGAACCGGTTGTAGAGCGTGCCGGCGCTGACCCCGGCGGCCTTGGCGATCTCCTCGAGCGGTGCGTCCAGCCCGCGCTCCCGGAAGATCTGCCCGGCCGCGGTGGCGAGGCGCTCGACGTTGCGCCGGGCGTCCCGGCGCATGGGCTGTTCCATCCCCCCAGTCTTCCGCATCTTTAAGTTGACGCCCACCTCAACTTACTTCTAAGTTGATAGCCACCTCAACTTAGGGAGTGGCATGAGAACTGTGGTGGTCTTCGGGGCCGGCGTGGGCCTGGGCGCGGCGGTCGCCCGCCGGTTCGGTGCGGCCGGTTACCGGGTGGCGCTCGTCGCCCGCGACGAGACCCGGCTGGGCGCGCTGGTTCTTGAACTGGCGGCGGACGGCATCGAGGCGGCGGCCTTCCCGGCCGACCTGACCCGCACGGCCGAGATCCCCGGCCTGATCGGCCGGATCCGCGAACGCTTCGGCCGGATCGACGTGATCGAGTACGCCCCGATCACCACCGACCTGTTCGTCCGGGCCACCGATCTCGACGTCGCGACCGCCCAGCACTACGTCGACCTGTACCTGCTGACCCCGGTCGCGATCGTCCGCGAGGTACTGCCGGAGATGCTCGAGCGGGGCGACGGCGGCATCCTGGTCGGCCAGGGCGTCTCGGCGGTCCGCCCGATGCCCAACCTGAGTGGCCTGGGCCCGGCGATGGCCGCGGCCCGCAACTACATCCTGTCGCTGAACGGCGAGATCGCCGCCAGTGGCGTCTACGCCGGCGTCCTGCACATCGCCGCGATGATCCGCGGCAGCGCCGGCCACCAGATCGCGACCTCCGGAAAGCTGTCGGTGGGCGTCGACTTCAGCAAGATCCCGGTGGTCGAGCCGGCCGACCTGGCCGAAACCCTGTGGACCATGCTCACCAAGCGCGACCGCCCCGAGGACGTCGTCCCCGCCGCCGCTTGACCTCCCCGCGCCGCCGCCCTGCCCCGCGGTACGCCGCCCCGCCCCGCCCCGCCCCGCACCTCCCTCTTTTGCGATCTTGATGAGTTGGTGCCTGGTGGTAGCGGCAAATCATCAAGATCGGCGGTGGGCGCGGGGCCGCGCGTTGGGCGCTGGGCCGCGCGGTGGGCGAGGTGGGCGCGGGGCCGCGCGGTGGGCGCGTGGCCGCGGGGCCGCGCGGCGGGCGCGGTGGGCTGGCGTTTGGGTCGGGCCTGCCCGGCGGGGCCGCGCGGTGGGTGCGGTGGGCTGGCGTTTGGGGCGGGCCCGCCCGGCGCGGGCGCGCGGAGGGTGAGTCCCGCTCAGCGCAAACTGCGTGTCAGGGGACTGTTCCTTCGCCGTATCGAAAAAGGAGCGTGCGAGAAAGATCCTGGCCCGGCGAAACGGACGGCTAGGGACGGCCCTTCACCTCTCGGCGGGAGGCGGCGCGGCCGGCGAAGATGCGGTCGGTCAGGGCGGGGAGGGTGTTCGCCAGGGTGATGGCGGGTCGGTACTTCAGCGGGACGACGATGCGGCGGCGGGGGCGACTCAGGGCGCGCTCGACCGCGGCGGCGACGATCTCCGGGCCGGGCAGGCCGCGGCGGTTGCTGGTGAGATCGGTGGCGATGAAGCCGGGCTCGATCAGCGTCACGCCGATGCCGGTGCCGATCAGCTCGCGGCGCACCGAGTCGGTCATCCCACGCAGGGCGAACTTGGTGGCGGAGTAGGTGCCGCTGATGCCGATCTCGCCGGCCACCGAGCCGATGTTGACGATCGCCCCGGAACGCTGCTCGGTCATGAGCGGGACGACCGCCCGCATCAGCCGGATCGGCGCCATCAGGTTCACCTCGATCAGCTTGGCGACCAGCTCGTCGTCGGCCAGGATCGAGGCCACCCCGCCCACCCCGGCGTTGTTGACCAGGCCGTCGATCCGGCCGGTCACCTCGCGGGCCTGGGCGACAAGCGCGGTGATCGCGGCCGGGTCGCGGACGTCGGTGGGCACCACGAGTGCCTCGCCGCCGGCCGAGCGGATCGACGCGGCATTCGTTTCCAATTCATCGGCGCGCCGGGCCGCGAGCACCACCGTGGTGCCGGCCCGACCGATCCGGGCGGCGGTGGCCCGGCCGATTCCGCTGGACGCTCCGGTGACGATTACCACCCGCATGTCTGTTCCCCTTTCCGACGAAAACGGCGCCCCCGCAGACGCGGGGACGCCGAATTTCCGACGACGGGGATCAACCTATCGCTTGCTGTGGTACGCCTCGACGATGTGGCTCGGGATACGGCCGCGCTCGGAAACCTCGTAGCCGTTCTTGTTCGCCCACTCGCGAATCGCCTGATTCTGGTCGCGGCTGGCGCGGCCGGTGCTGGCCGGTGCGCTGCGCCGGGCCGGGGAGACAACACCGCTGCGGCCGACCCGGGTCGCGGAGTTCAGGAACGGGTCGAGCGCCTTGCGCAACTTCCCGGCGTTCTTCTCCGAGAGGTCGATCGTGTAGTTCACACCGTCGAGTCCGAACTCGACGGTGCGGTCGGCCTCTCCGCCGTCGATGTCGTCGGTCAGAAGGGTTATTACCTGCTTGGCCATGGTGTGCCCGCTCCTACAGCGAAGTCATTATGAGTGACGACTATGCGCACGCGGCGTGGGCGCCGCGAATGTCGATACGCTTTCATTCTGTCGCCCGAAAGTTCTCAGTGCAAATTGCCCGCACTGCATGTCGCAATTCTATGCAGGTACCGAGGCAACCGGGGACACCCGTTCGGATCCCGCCCGTAACACCTACTTTTCAGCTTCGTCAATGTCCTGTAACGTGCGGTGGGAGCGCTCCCACCGACCCGTCCCCACGGGATTCCCCCTCTCTAGGAGCTTCGCAATGAGACGTGCCATCCGTGCCTTCGCAGCCCTCGGCCTCCTGGCCGGCGCGGCTGTGACGGCCTTTGCCGTCGCCGGACCAGCGGCGGCCGACACGCAGATCTGCGATCAGTACGGCTCCACCACCATCGGCGGCCGTTACGTGGTGATGAACAACCGCTGGGGCACCTCGGCCCAGCAGTGCATCAACGTGACCGGCACCGGCTTCTCGATCACCAGCCAGCAGGGCGTCGGCAACACGAGTGGCGCTCCGGTCTCCTATCCGGCCGTCTACCTGGGCTGCCACTACACCAACTGCTCGCCCGGCACCAACCTGCCGATCCAGGTCAGCGCCATCTCCAGCGCGACAAGCAGCATCTCCTATCAGTACGTCTCGGGCGCCACCTACGACGCGGCGTACGACATCTGGCTCGACCCGTCGCCGAAGAAGGACGGGGTCAACCAGCAGGAAATCATGATCTGGTTCAACCGGCAGGGCTCCATCCAGCCGATCGGCTCGGTGGTCGGCACCACCACGATCGGCGGCCGGAGCTGGGAGGTCTGGCGCGGCAGCAACGGTTCCAACGCGGTCATCTCCTATGTCGCGCCGTCGGCCATCGCCAGCTGGAGCTTCAGCGTTCTCGACTTCATCAACGACGTGAAGAACCGCGGCGCGATCACCAGTTCGTGGTACCTGACGAGCATCCAGGCCGGCTTCGAGCCGTGGATCGGTGGCGCCGGCCTCGCGGTGACCAACTTCGCGGCGGCAGTAAACAGTGGCGGCCAGGCCACCACCACCCCCACCACGGCACCCACCTCCCAACCACCTAGTGGGACGGCGGCCTGCCGGGTGACCTACGGGACGAATGTCTGGAGTAACGGATTCACCGCTAACGTGACGGTCGCCAATACCGGAAGTAACGCGATCAACGGCTGGACGCTCGGCTTCACGCTTCCGTCCGGCCAGTCGATCACCAGTTCGTGGAACGCGAACGTCACCGGTTCGAGTGGCGCGATCACCGCCGGCAACGTGACGTGGAACGGAAGCCTCGCGGCCGGAGCCAACACCAACTTCGGATTCCAGGGCACGTACTCGGGCAGTTTCACCAACCCGTCCGGATTCACGCTCAACGGATCGACCTGCACCACCGCCTGATACTCAGGCTCGCCAGCCCGAGCCGCCTCGTCGCCGATTCTCCGGTGCCGGGGCGGTTCGTCCAATTTATGAGTCGAATTTCGAAGTGGACAAGCGCAGCGCGCCGGGAGCGTGGGCCGGAACGACGGGGGAGTGCGGCGCGATCGGGTCGAGTCGTTCATATTCCCCGCCGAGCGGTGGGCGTCGATCGGACTCGCCCTTGTTCGGCCACAGCGAGATCGCCCGCTCGGCCATCGCGGTGATGGTCAGCGACGGATTCACGCCGAGATTCGCCGGTACCGCGGAGCCGTCGACGACGTGCAATCCGGCGTACCCGTAAACGCGGTGATAGGCGTCGAGGACACCGGCCGCGGGGGATTCGCCGATCGTTGCCCCGCCGAGAATGTGCGCGGTCATCGGAATATCTAAGATGTCACCGACCGTGCCGCCCGGGAAACCACCGATCTTGTCGGCGATCCGGCGGACCGCCTCGTGTCCCTGCGGAATCCAGGTCGGATTCGCCTCGCCGTGCCCCGCGCTGGTGGTGAGCCGGCCCCGTTTGGTGCGCCGCACGGTGAGCGAGTTGTCGAGGGTCTGCATCACCAGCGCGATGATCGTGCGCTCGCTCCACCGGCGCACCGACAGCGAGCGCAGCAGGACGTACGGGTGGCGGAGCATCTGGCCGAGGAACTTGACCGGGCGCGGCACCCGGCCGCCGCCGTCGACAAGCAGCGTGGCAAGCAGGCCCATGGCGTTGCTGCCCGGGCCGTAGCGGACCGGCTCGATGTGGGTGGTCGGGTCGGGGTGGAACGACGAGGTGATCGCCACCCCCTTGGAGTAGGGCTCGGCCGGCACCGTGGGGGCCTGTGCCCCGAGCAGCGCCTCCGAGTTGGTCCGGGTCAGCGAGCCGAGCTGGGCCGAGACGTGCGGCAGGACGCCGGTGTCGCGCATGGCGTGCAGCAGCCGCTGGGTGCCCAGTGCGCCGGCCGCGAGAATCACGTGATCAGCGGTGAATTGCCCGGTCTTGGTCACCAGAATCCAGCGGTCGCCCGATGGGCGCACCTCGGTCACCTCGGTGTCCGGGTGCACGGTCGCGCCGGCCTTCTCGGCCAGGTACAGGTAGTTCACGTCGAGCCGGTTCTTCGCGCCGATCTTGCAGCCGATCATGCAGTTGCCGCACTCGGTGCAGCCGGTGCGCTCCGGCCCGGCGCCACCGAAGAACGGGTCCGGCACGGTGCGGCCCGGTTCCCCGAAGAAGACCCCCACCGGCGTACGCCTAAAGGTCGAACCCACCCCCATGTCCTCGGCCACCGACTGAATGACCACGTCGGAGGGGGTCATGGTGGGCTGCTCGGTGACGCCGAGCATGCGCGAGGCCTGGTCGTAATGGGGGGCGAGTTCGGCCGCCCAGTCGGTGATGCCGGACCAGTGCGGGTCGGCGAAGAAGGTGGCCGGCGGGCGGTACAGCGTGTTCGCGTACACCAAAGAGCCGCCGCCGACCCCGGCAGCGGAAAGCACCAGAATGTCCTTAAGGACGGTGATGCGCTGGATGCCGCGCAGCCCGAACTTGGGCGCCCACAGGAAGTTCCGCAGGTCCCATGAGGTCTTCGGAAGTGTCGAAGGAGTGAAACGCCGGCCCGCCTCGAGCACGCCGACCCGGTAGCCCTTCTCGGTGAGCCGCAGCGCGCTGACGCTGCCGCCGAAGCCGCTGCCCACGATCACGACGTCGTAATCCGCCATCGGCACACCCTCGCATTACCGGCCGGTAACGTCCAGGGGTCGCGCGTATCACTTCGGCTGAAGCAGCACCTTCACGTGCTCGCCGCTCGCCGCGTCGGCGAAGGCGCCGGCGGCCGATTCCAGCGGACGGACGGTGGCCAGCTCGGCCACCGCGATCTCGCCGCTCACCAACAGGGCGATCGCCTCGGCGAAGTCTTCCGGCAGATAGGTCGCGCTGCCCTGGATGCGCAGCTGGCTGTCCTGGATCAGCGGCAGCGGGACGGTCACCGCCGCCGGCGGCACGCCGACCACGATCACCGTGCCGCCCCTGTCGGCGATCGCCAGCGCCTGATCCATGGTGGACTGCTCGGCCACGCAGTCGAAGACCACGTCGGCACTCTCGCCGAGGTGGGCCCGGACCTGCTCGACCGCGTCGGGGGCGGTGGCGTCGACCACCGCGTCCGGCCCGAACTTCGCCGCCCGGTCCCGGGACCGCTGCGACCGGGCCGTCAGCACCACCCGGGCCGCGCCCTGCTGCCGGGCCACCTGCAGGGTGAGCAGCGCGATCGTGCCGGCGCCGAGGATCGCGACAGTGCGGCCGGAGAGCCCACCGGCCAGCCGGGCCGCGTGCACCGGCGTGCCGAGCGGCTCGATGAACGCGGCCTGCGTCCAGTCCAGCGAATCGGGCACGAGGTGCAGGCGCCGCTGGTCGACGGTGAAGAACTCGGCCATCGCACCCTGGTCGTGCCCACAGCCGAAGAAGCCGAGCCGCTCGCACAGGTTTTCCCGCCCGGCCCGGCACTGCTTGCACTGCCAGCAGGGCAGGAACGGTTCCATCGTGACCCGCTGCCCATTGTGAACGCGCGTCACGCCGGCCCCGATCGCCTCGACCGTGCCGGCCACCTCATGGCCGGGCCGGTAGGGGAGCGCGATGTGGGGATGGCGGCCCTGCACGGCATGCACGTCGGAGCCGCAGATGCCGGCCAGGACCGTGCGCACCAGCACCTCGCCGGGCCCCGGCGACGGCACCTCGGCCTCGGTCACCTCGACCCCCGACGGGGTCACGATCACTCGCTTCACGGCAGGAATCCTAGGCGGCGCGCGGTCACCACGGTCTCCATCCGCCCGTGCGTGCCCAGTTTGCGCATCGCGTTGCGCAGATAGCTCTTCACCGTCTCGGGCAGCAGTCCCAGCCGCCGGGCCGCCTCGGCGTTTCCGCAGCCCACCGCGATCATCGCCAGCACGTCCAACTCGCGGGGCGAGAGCGGGTTGGTCGCCTCGGCGGCGGGCCGGGCGCAGACCAGGCGGTCGGAGATCTCTTGGAGCCGCGCCTTCAGCGCGAGGTCCGAGGTCTCCGCCGCGAGGGTACGGAGGTCCGCGTGCGCCAACCGCACCTCCTCCCACTCCCGCGCCCCGGCGTCGGCCTGGCGCGCGGCGGCGGTCTCCAGCTCGGCCATCCGGCGAGCGACCTCCCGCCGCACGGTCACCTCGGTGCCCAGTCGCAGCGCCACCCGGCCCATCGCGTCCAGGGCCCGGGCACCCACCGCGAGCGGTTCCCGGGTGCCGGCATAGAGCACGGCCAGCACCGAGCCGCCCATCGCCACCGGCACGGCCACGATCGCCCGCAGCCCCTCGGCGGTGACCGGTCCGTCGTATTCGTGGCTGATCCGCGGGTCGGCCGCGTAGTCCTCGACCCGCCCCGGCCGCGCGGTCGTCACCACCCGGCCGCCCAGCCCGTGACCGGCGCTCACCACCAGGCCGTGCAGCGCGACCGTGGCGGTGCCGGCGAAATCGGTGAGCCGCATGTTGCGTGCGTCGGCTGCGACCAGGCCACCGAACGCGACCGGGAGGCCGGTGACCCGGCGGATCCGGCCGAGCGCGGCGGGCAGATCGGCTGTTTCGAGCACGTTGACAGCATGTCACGATTTTTTCGGCTCCCGGCCACCCCCGGACGGGGCTGGTGCAACCCCCGACAGGCGGCCCATGCTGCGCTGATGCTGTCCTACGCCTCCGGAACCAGCACCGCGCCCCTGCTCGGCGAGACGATCGGGGCCAACTTCGAACGCACCGTGGCCCGGTTCGGTGACCGGGAGGCGCTGGTCGATGTGGCGGCCGGCCGGCGGTGGACCTACGCGGAGCTCGACGCGGACGTTAACCGGCTGGCCCGGGGGCTGCTGGCGCGCGGGATCGAGAAGGGGGACCGGGTCGGCATCTGGGCCCCGAACTGCGCCGAATGGGTCATCACGCAGTATGCGACGGCCAAGATCGGGGCGGTCCTGGTCAACGTCAATCCGGCCTATCGGACCCACGAGCTCGAGTACGTGGTCAAGCAGTCCGGCCTGTCGTTGCTGATCAGTGCGGTGGCGTTCAAGACGAGCGATTACCGGGGGATGATCGAGTCGATCGGGTTCTCTTCCACGGCGTACATCGGCGCGGATTTTGAAGATCTTTTGATCGACGGCGACCTCTCGGAGATCTCGGCGCGGGCGGCGCGGCTGGCCTTTGATGATGCGATCAACATCCAGTACACGTCCGGGACCACCGGGTTCCCGAAGGGTGCGACGCTGTCGCACCACAACATCCTCAACAACGGATATTTCGTCGGTGCGCTGATCAATTACACCGAGCAGGACCGGGTCTGCCTGCCGGTGCCGCTGTACCACTGCTTCGGCATGGTGATGGGCAACCTCGGCGCGACCTCGCACGGCGCCTGCATCGTGCTGCCGGCCCCCGGCTTCGACCCGGCGCTCACCCTGGCGGCGGTCGAGTCCGAGCGGGTGACCTCGCTCTACGGCGTACCCACCATGTTCATCGCCGAGCTCGGGCTGCCGTCGTTCAACGACTATGACCTGTCCACTCTGCGGACCGGGATCATGGCCGGCTCGCCGTGCCCGGTCGAGGTGATGAAGCGGGTGGTCGCCGAGATGAACATGACCGAGGTGGCGATCTGTTACGGCATGACCGAGACGTCCCCGGTGTCCACCATGACCCGCCCCGACGACGACCTGGCCCGCCGCACCGAGACGGTCGGCCGGGTGATGCCGCACCTGGAGTCGAAGGTGGTCGACCCGGCCACCGGCCTGGTGATGCCGCGCGGCGAGGCCGGTGAGCTGTGCACCCGCGGTTACTCGGTGATGCTCGGTTACTGGGAGCAGCCGGACGCCACCGCCGAGGCGATCGACGCGGCCCGCTGGATGCACACCGGCGATCTGGCCACGATGGACGACGACGGCTACCTCAACATCGTCGGCCGGATCAAGGACCTGGTCATCCGGGGCGGCGAGAACGTCTACCCGCGCGAGGTCGAGGAATTCCTGTACGCCCACCCCGACATCGCCGACGTCCAGGTGATCGGCGTCCCCGACGCGAAGTACGGCGAGGAACTGATGGCCTGGATCGTGATGCGGCCCGGCACCACCCCGCTGACCGCCGACGCTGTCCGTTCCTTTTGCGCGGGCCGGCTCACTCACTACAAGGTGCCGCGCTACGTGCACGTGGTGGACGGCTTCCCGATGACGGTGACCGGAAAAGTCCGCAAGGTCGAGATGCGCGAACGTGCCGTCGACATCCTCGGCCTGACCGACGCCGCCGCCATTCGAAACGCCTGACAACCAAACCGGGTCCCGCTTCCGTTCTGATCCCTGTGGGGATCGAATACCGGGACTACGTGGGTGCGCGGCTGGACAGTTTCCGGCGGGCGGCCTTCCTGCTGTGCGGGGACTGGCACCTCGCGGACGACCTCGTCTCCACGGCGCTGCTGAAACTCCTGCGGCATTGGCGGCGGGTCTCGGCGATGGACGATCCCGACGCGTACGTCCGCCGGGTTTTGCTTCGGTGTCTGCTCGACGAGCGGCGCCGGCCGTGGCGGCGCGAGGAATCCTGGGAGTGGCCGCCCGAACGCCGCGCCGACAGCGTGGACGGCCCGGTCACCGACCGGATGGCGATCCTGGCCGCGCTCGGCCGGCTGACACCCCGGCAGCGGGCGGTGATCGTGCTGCGCTTCTTCTACGACCTGTCGGTCGAGCAGGCAGCCACCGAACTCGACTGCTCACCCGGCACGGTCAAGAGCCAAACCGCGCGCGCCCTGCAGGCGATGCGCACGGCAATGCCCAACGAGGAGGAGGTACGCCGTGGATGACCTGTCGACCCTGTTGCGCGTGGCCAGCGACGACGCGCCACCGACCGGCATTGATGTGGACGGCTTGATCGCGCTGGACCGACGCCGCCGCCGGACCCGATGGGTGACCGCCGCTGCGTTTCTCGCTGTCCTGGGATCGGTCGGCCTCTCGGTGACTCTCTCACCGGGCCGGTCCCCGTCTTTGCCCGCCGCATCCGCCGCATCCGTCGCTCCTTCGTCTTCGTCCTCGTCTTCGTCCTCGCCTTCGTCCTCGCCTTCGTCCTCGCCTTCGCCTTCGCTGAGCGTGACGCCGTGCGCTCATGCGGCCATGCCGTCGTTCCTGCCGGATCAGCCGGTGACCACGCTGTCCGAGACGCAGCCGGCGGTCATCGCGCGGCTGACCGGCGCGCTGCCGGGGCTGCTCCCGGCCGGTGCCCGCTCGAAGAGTTGCCCGCGGGTGGAGTTCTATTACGAGCCGAAGGGCGACGATTATCGGGCGGTGGCCTGGGTAGGCGCCGGCTCGGAGGAATACTCGCTGGCCATCATGGTCAGCCCGGCCACGCCCGGCGCGGAGCCGCACTGTCTGAACGCCGAGGGCGAGGCCTGCACCCGCATCGACCAGCCCGGCGGCGCGATCGCCATGGCCGACCTGGCCGGCACCGACACCGCCAAACCGCAGCGCAGCGTGACGGTCTTCCGCCCAGACCGCACGACCATCCTGCTCGCGGCGATCGGCCGAGTGCGGGCACTGCCGCCCGCGGCCCAGCTGGCCGCCATCGGCAGCGCGCCCGGCCTCACCCTCCACCCGTGAAGACGGCCGCCTTGTCGATGTGCGCCAGCCCGACCGTGCCGCGCTGGCTCCACGCCGTCCAGTATCCCCTTCGCCGGTCTCGGCGCCCATTAGAATTATTTACCGGCTTCTGTAAAAGGTAATGATCGCTTGTTGGCGCCTGCGCTGCCGGCCACGAGAGAATTGACTCATGCGGCAGCTGGAGTTCTTTAGCAGGTCTGAGCTTTCCGCCATGCGTGACCCCACGAGAGCCCGCAATTATTCGCCGGGGAAGGCGGCATTTCGTCGTGATTCTGCGCGACGCCGGCGGTGGGGACTCAAGCAGCGTTACGGGTGGAAGACATGCCGGTCGCATGGGTGTTCCCGCACCTGCGGGGAGCTTGGTCTGCATGACATCGTCGAGAGTGTTCCGCCGCTGATCTGGCCGGAAGGGGCCATGCCCGGTCAGTCTGAACCAGCGGCCTCCCGATCGCCTGAGGATTCGGCGGAGGCCTGCGGGCAGGATGTTTCCGCAGATCAGGCAACTGACGCTGCCGTCCGATCGCCTGAGGATTCGGCGGAGGCCTGCGGGCAGGATGTTTCCGCAGATCAGGCAACTGACGCTGCCGTCTGGGC
>NZ_BOMY01000006.1 GCF_016862435.1 Paractinoplanes tereljensis | reverse complement strand
TGATGCCGCCGTCCGGGTCGACGTCGGGCTGGTGGAACCGCGTGAACAACAAAGTCGCCGCGTGGTCCTGCCCCGCCGGCCACTCGGAGATGCCGGCGGCCGGCGTTCGTCGCCGACCGCACCTGGGCGGGTGTCTTCGGGTCGGCGGCGACGCCCGGGAAGTAACCAACAGCCGGGCGCGGCCGGCGTTGAGCTGCAGCGTGCGAGAAATGCCGGCCGTTTCAAGATTAATGAATTTGGAACGGCGGCCGTGACGCACGTGGAATCAGCCAGAATGGCCACCATCAAAATACATGCTCCGCCGGCTAGGGGAAATCCAAACCGATCCGGGTTCGGCCTCCGCGGAAATGGTTGAGATCGACTGCTAATGGGTTGATCCGCATGGCGTAGCGACCAGGGTGTGGATCGGGATTAACTGGTCCTGGCCGGAACCTTCCCGCCTGAGCTGCAAGCTGCCAAGGTTGCGGGCTGCCTCGGCGCTTCCGCCGCGGGGGTCGTCCGGGCGACTTGGTTGCGGGAGGGCGCCGAGGCGCTGCCGGCGCAGCTCAGTTGGCCGCGATCGGCAGCGCCCCGGTCTCACGCTTTGCCAGTGAGGGCGGCGGCTCGGTCGAGGTCGGCCGGGGTCACCGTGGCGAGTGAGCCGAACAGCTTGACCGCCTGGTAGTAGGTCCAGGCCAGGCTGTTGCAGGCGGCCTGGCTGGCTGAGCTGTAGGTGGCGCAGACTCGCCTGAGGTCGGCGTAGAAGGTGTCGTCGACGCGGGACTTGTTGGCCGCGAAGGTGCCGATCGCCTTGTAGTTGCGGTAGCCGAAATCGTGGTGCCAGCAGGGGATGTCGAAGGCGTAACCGAGCGGGTTGTCCGGGCTGGACGAGCAGTAGTCGGTCGACCAGTCGAAGCTGTAGGAGGCCCACGGTGCCCGGTCGTTGCGGGCGGCGTTCCAGGCGTTGAAGCTGGCCGCGGTCGGCTGGGTCCAGTTGGACAGGACGGTGGCCTTGCTGTCGGCCGCGTAGGCGGCGCCGGCGGGGAACAGGGCGGCGACGGTGAGCAGCAGGACGACGAGGATTCGCCGGGTCATCGGAGCCTCCTTGGCAGGGGTTGCCCGGAGCCTCGGAGGCAGACGTGAACCGATAGATGACGGTGAATTAACTTTGCCGGAGTTCGGCGGAAGGCCCTAACCGGCCTTCCTTAACGAGCCCTAACCTGATCACGTGGGTGTCCCTGACCGGCCGGCGGCGACGACGGCCAGCACGCCCGCCGCGACGATCGGGAGGCCGATCGACAGGATGCCGAGCAGCCCCAGCGCCAGCTGCAGCGCGCCCGCGGTGAACAGCGCCGGCCGGTGCCGCGGTGCCGCGGCGAACGAGCCGTAACCGGCCAGCACCGCGGCCACCGCCAGGCCGGCGACGAACCAGACGGCCGGCTGGTTGCCCTGCCGGCTGATCAGTCCGAGGTAGACAACGATCATGATCAGGGTGAGCGCGGCCGAAGCCATCGCCATCCGCCGTCCGGGGGTCATGCCCTCATCGTGACAAGCGCGACGCCATCGGAGAAGGCCGGAAGCCCTTGAAGAGCAGGTAGAAACCGAGCGCCAGCTCCCAGGCCGCGATCGGGAGGGCGGCCAGCGCGGCCAGCGGGGCGTCCCGCTCGTAGAGGCCGAACAGGATCGCGACGTCGGAGGCCAGCAGCAGGGGCGCGCCGATCAGGCCGACCACCGGAATGACCCGGGGCACCAGGCCGGACTGGTACATCACGCTGCCCAGGAACGCCGCATTGAGAACGGGCATCAGGCTCTGGCCGACCAGGAACGCCCCGTCGTAGACCGCCAGCAGGGTGTGCCCGGCCGCGACGAGCGAGGCCGGGTCCGCGCCGGCGGCGTCGCGGCGCAGCGTCAGCAGGGCCAGCAGGCTGACCGCGCCGAGCAGGATCAGGCCGGCCTCCAGCAGCCGGGAGCTGAGGAAGCCCACCGCGGCCGTCTCGCTGCGCCGCTTGGCGATCGGGAACAGCGCCACGGCGGTGCCGGCACATGCCAGGGCCAGCAGAACCTCGAGCAGAATGCCCCAGGTGACGGACGTGGCACTGCCGGCCCCGAGCACGAAGTCGGCGTTGTCCCGCACCGGTTGGTACAGCACGAGGGTAGGAATCGACGTGAGAAACGTCAGCAGATAGAGGGCGCCGGCAATCCGAGCGTTCACGCCACAACCTCGCCGCGCGCGACAGGATCTTTCACGAACGCGGAGTCTACGACCTGCGCAAGTGCGCCGCCGGGGTCTCGAACCCCGAACCCTCCGCTTAAGAGGCGGATGCTCTTCCATTGAGCTAGCGGCGCGTGCCCCTGGGGAGAGTCGAACTCCCGGCCTCCGGATTCGTAGTCCGGCGCGCTGTCCAGCTGCGCTACAGGGGCGTTGTGTCGTCGGGTGGGGTCGAACCATCCGGCTTCCGCGTTATGAGGGCGGCGCTCTTCCGCTGAGCTACGACGACGTGGGCGTGGACTCGGCCGGGATCGAACCGGCTGCCTCCTGTTTGCAAGACAGGCGCTCTACCCAGGGCTTATCTGGTGGATCACGCGGGCTGCGGCGTGGCCCAGCCCGCGCCTGACGGCGTCCGCAGAACGGCCTCATACAACACCGGTATGAGACCGCCCTGCGGCCGACGCCAGCCACGCCCTGGACCTCGCCTCGCTCCCACGTGATCCACCAGATAAGCCCTGGTGAGCTACGAGCCCTCCGCGAGGGCGAGGAACGGCGGTGCACGCGTTGGCCGGGTAGCGCAAGTATTCCCGTCCAGCGAGCCGGAGCCAGCCCGCGTTGCCGCCATTCCTCGCCCTATTTAATGGATGTTTGAAATGCGCGCACGGGCGGCCGGAATTGAACCGGCAACCTACGGCTTTGGAGGCCGTTGCTCTGCCAATTGAGCTACGCCCATAAGAAAGCCGCCCGTCCCGAGGTGGGAGGGCGGCGGCGGAAACCGTTACGGCATCAGCCGTTTCGCCAGCTCACTCCCGGGGAGCGCCACTTCGCCACGCGTCGCATGGCGGGGTCGACCAGACTGGTGGCCTGCCACATCATCTCGATCCCCTTTCGCGCTCTCCCGTGCTGACTTCCCAAAGATTAATGCACCGCCGCCGCCTCGACAACGCTTTTATTCGACGTCGGTCACGGTCGGGCCCAGACCGACGCGGCCGAGAAAATAGGGGCCCCGGCCGGCGGGCGGCCGGGGCCGGAGAATCACATCGACCAGCCGTCGCGGTATTCGACGGCCAGGCCCGGTTGCCGGCGTCGCTCACCGTGCCAGGCGCCGGGGACCGGCTCGGTGCGGATCACGGCGGGCCGGTCCACCAGGACGCAGTGCTGCTCGCCGGGCCACCACCAGCCGCCCGAGCGGGCCAGCGTCGCCCAAGTGGAGAACGCACCGACCGGCGAGGCCAGGCCGAGTCGGTGCAGGGTGTCGGCGTGCCCGATCCACGCGGCGTCCTGGTGGCCGTACCAGCAGACCGGCAGTTGATCTCGGGAGGGGAAGCCGGGCACCGCCGCCCGGATCGGGTTGTAGATCTCGCCGGCCAGGGTTCGGAACAGGGCCTCCCGCACGCCCTGATGCAGCAGTTCGTGGAAGGGCAGGCCGGCGTCGAGGGCGGCCTCGGGCCGCAACGACGGCCAGGGTTTGCCCTTCGGGCGCTGCATCGGTTTTCGGTCCGGCGACGGCTCGACGTAGGTCGCCGCCATCCGCGACCGCAGGTGAGACAGCCCGGCCGCGATGTCACTGGCGATCGGCCAGCCACGGCCGGCGATGCTCGCCCGCCCGGCGACCCTGTCACCGGCCCCCAGCCGGCCTGCGCTGGGCTTGCCTGCGCCGGATGAGCTGGATGCGCTGGGTTTGCCTGCGCCGGATGAGCTGGATGCGCTGGGTTTGCCGGCGCCGGGTGCGCCGTCGGGCTGCGGCCGTCGATCGGAGACATAGGACCGCAAGGTTTGGTGGGTGGGCAGGCCGGCTAGGTGCGGCACGGCGGCCACGGGGGACAGCACCCAGATGAATTCGGGACGGGCACGCCGATGCGAGGCATAAATCGAGGCGATGGCCTCTTCGGTGGCGGGCCGGTCGGCCGGCTCGGTGCTCAGACCTAGGTCGAGCCATTCGTCGCGGATCTTGATGGCCTCGGCCCAGAGGCCCGGCTGGAGCGCGGCAGCACGCCGCGCGGTCGCGATCAAAGCGCGAGGGCGCGCACGCCCTTTCGAGTGGAGTTACGCATCTGATCATGATGACCGCGCGGCGCGGGCCGGGCAACCGAATTACTGCGGGGCGCCCAGGTCGTCCAGGGCTTTGACGGCGCCGCGGTGCAACGGCACCGGGTCGGTCTTGCGGGACTTGTCGAGGGTGATCTCCTTGGCAGCGGCGTTCGCCTGTTCCAGCTGGGCCTTGCGGTCGAAGAGCACCCTGGTCAGCACGCATGCCACGTTCGGGTCCAGGTCGGCGCGCACCAGCAGGAAGTTCGGCACGATGATGGTCGGCACGTCGGCGGCCGTCTTGTAGGTGGACGCCGGGATGGCTCCCGTCTCGTACACCGGGTTGATCTTCTGCAGGTCGGGCAGGACGGCGGTGATGTCCAGGAATTCGACCTTGCCGGCCGACGTGGTCAGCAGGTCGGTGATGCCGGGGGTGGGCAGGCCGCCCGACCAGAACAGCGCGTCGATCGAGCCGTCCTTCATGCCGTCGACGGTTTTGGTGAGGTCGAGTTTCTGCGCGCTGATGTCCTTGGCCGGGTCGAGGCCGGCCGCGGTCAGCACCCGGTTGGCGATGACCTCGGTGCCGGATTTCGGCGATCCGGTGGAGACGCGTTTGCCGCGCATCGCGGCGACATCCTTGATGCCGGCGCCTTTACGCACAATGACCTGGGTGTAGTTGGTGTGAATGCGGGCCAGCGCCGCGATCGGCTGTTTGCTGGTGAAACTCCCGGTGCCGTTGATGGCGTCGGCGGCGGTGTCGGCGAGCGAGAACGCCACGTTGTAGGTGCCCGCGACCACCTGCTGAATGTTCTGCACCGAGGCGCCGGTCTCGGCCGCCGTGGCCTTGACCTTCCCGCCCGCGGCGCCGATCTGTTCCGCATAGGCGTTACCTAGCGCGAAATACACCCCGGTCGCATTTCCGGTCGCGATTCCCACCCGGGTGTCGCTGGCAACGTCGCAGGTCACGTCGCCGCCCGCGTCGGTCGAGGCGGCATCCTGCCGCCCACCGCAGCCCGCCGCCCCCACGACCAGAAGCCCGACCACACCGATTGCCGCTCGTCTCATCTCAACCCCGTTCAGTAGGCGATTCCTTCTCTTCTGCAAAACCAGCTGAGCGGTCCGCTTCCGCATCTTTTGAGTACGCGTTCCGCTCTTCCAGCCCAACGTTGGCGGTTGCGGACTCGCGCAACTTCGCCGCAGTCCCGAATGAAGCGGAATCGCCCGGGGCCGACCCCGTCGAGCGACGGCGCACGAAAGCCCACACGGCCGCCGCGATCAGGGCGGTCACCCCGACCCCGATCGTCAACGGCTCCAGATAGAGCAGCAGCAGACCGGCGACCGCGGCGAGCAGCCTGCTCGGCGTACCCGCCGCTCCTATGCCTGGCACCCAGCCGCCGGTCGCCACCGCCAGCCCGAGCACCGCGAGGGCCGCGACGATCGTCGTCCAAAGGACGTCGATAAAAGAGCCCCGGGCCAGCAGCGCGGACCCGGAATCGGTGAGCACGAAGGCAACCGGGACCAGGAACGCGGGCAGCGCGTACTTCAGCGCCTGCCACATCGTCGGCACCGTGCGGCCGCCGGTGATGGCACTCGCGCCGACCGCAGCCAGGGCCGTCGGCGGAGTCACCTCGGACAGCACCGAGTAGTAGAAGACGAACATCGCGGCGGCCGGCGCCGGCACCCCGAGGCCGAGCAGCGCCGGCCCGATGATGACCCAGCCGATGATGAAGCTGGCCGTGACCGGTACGGCCAGGCCGAGAATCGCCAGGGCCACCGCGGCCAGGATCACGGTCAGCGCGAGCACCGCGGTCGGGTTCGAGGTGACCGCCTGGGCGCCGGAGACGAGCAGCGACGCGAGTTGGGCGCCGAGCCCGGTCTTGGTGGTGGCGGCGGTGATGATGCCGGCGGCGGCGCACACCGCGACGACCGGCAGCACCCCGCGCACCCCGGCCGACAGCGCGCTGAAGACCCGCGGCGGGGTCATCCGGCAGCGCGGGTCGAGGAAGGAGAGCAGGAACGCGGCGAGGGTGGCGTAGACGACTGCCCGGGTGGCGCTGATGTCGAGCGCGAGCAGGACCACGATCAGGATCAGCGACGAGAAGTGGTAGCCGAAGCGAAGCAGCAGTCGCCACGCGCTGGTGGCCGGCACCTCGATCGAGCGGACCCGGAAGCGCCGCACGTCGATCTCGACGGCGAGCAGGATGCCCAGGTAGTAGAGCAGGGTGGGGATGGTCGCCCAGCCCAGGACGGTCAGGTAGGAGACGTCCAGGTACTCGGCGACGATGAACGCGGCGGCGCCGAGCGTGGGCGGCGACAGGATCGCGCCGACGCCGGCCGCGGCCAGCATGCCGCCGGCCTGTTCGGCCGGGTAACCGGCCCGGCGCAGCAGCGGCCAGGTCACCGCGCCGACGCTGACCGTGGTGGCGGTGCCCGAGCCGGAGACGGTGCCGAGCAGGAAGCCGGCCGCGACCGCGGTGCGGCCGGCGGCGCTGCGCGACTTGCGGAACGCGGCCACCGACAGGTCGACGAAGAAGCGGCTGGCGCCGGAGAGATCGAGGACGGCGCCGTAGATGGTGAACAGGACGATGTACGTGGCGGCGACGTCGAGCGGGGTGCCGTAGAAGCCGCTGCCCGAGTTGTAGAGCGCGTCGACGATCTGGGCGAAGTCGAGGCCGGCGTGCGCGATCGGCCAGTTCTGCGGCAGGAGCCCGCCGTAGTAGCCGTAGGCCAAAAACGCCAGGCAGACGATCGGCAGCGCGAGCCCGGTGGTGCGCCGGCAGGCCTCGACCACCAGGATCAGCAGGGCCGCGCCGAAGAGGATGTCGATCGGTTCGAGCAGGCCCTGCCGGTCGAGGAAGCCGTCGTAACCGCCACCGAACGGATTGACCGGGTAGAGACAGGCGATCAGGGCGAGGCCGGCCAGGAGCCAATCCGGCAGCGTCGGCCGCTCCCGGCCGCCGTTGCCAAATCGTGATCGGTACGCGAGGAAAACCAGCGGCAATGTTCCGGCCAAGAAGATGATCAAATAGAACTGGCTGCCCCTTGCGAGCGGCCGGAACACCTGCCAGAGCACGAGCAGCGCCACCGCGAAGGCGACCGCCGAGACGACGGCCCCGATCCGGCCGGAAAGGCTGCGAGCAGGGAGTTCTTCGTCGTCGTAGTGCACCGCGGGCGGATCGTTCACCGTCGAAGGAGATCGATCGACACCCATGTAACGGACAGTACTACGGCGAATATGAATGGTAACTATCCGATCGGTAACGGATACCACAGCGTTTTCATAGCGATCTTCACTAACCTCCCGGCCGTGAACGTGACCTTGGAAGAGATCCGCGAGCGCACCTACAAACCGCGAGATGCCTGGTGGACGGTGCTGCTGGTGGATCCTATCGCCGCCCGGCTTGTCCGATTGGTCGCGCCGCACCGTCGCATCACCCCGAACATGCTCACCCTGTTCGCCACCGTGATCGGGCTGGCCGCGGCGGGCTGCTTCGCGATGCAGTCCCGCTGGTGGCTGGTCGCCGGGGCGCTGCTGTTCCACCTGAGCTTCGTCGTCGACTGTATGGACGGGAAGATCGCCCGGCTGAACGGCACCGGCTCGATCTTCGGGGCCTGGTTCGACTTCGTCTTCGACCGGATCCGGGTCTTCATCTGCGCGCTGGCCCTGTTCGGCGGCCAGTACCTGCACACCGACAACATCGCGTACCTCTGGCTGCTCGCCGTGGTGGTCTTCCTGGACCTGTTCCGGTACCTCAACGGCAGCCAGATGGCCAAGGTCCGGCTGGAGATGCGCACCAAGCTGGCCGAGGTCCTGCCGGCGCGCGAGCCCATCGAGGCGGCCGAGCCCGACGAGGTGAAAGAGAAGGCCTCGACGAAGCGGCAGGTCGGCTCGTTCCTGCGCCGGCACCGGATCCGGACCCACCTGTTCAGCGGCATCGAGTACGAGATGACGGTCTTCATCATCGCGCCGCTCACCGGCTGGCTGATCCCGGTCACGGTCGCGGCCGGCATCCTGCTGCTGATCTTCGAGTCCTGGCTGGTGTCGAAGTTGTGGCGGCAGACCCAGGCGTTCCCGGCCAAACTGCGGGCAGCCGAGGCCGAAGCCGCGGCGTTCACCGATTTCACGCCGTACGAGAAGCACCCGATCTGAACCCGGAACCGGCGCGCCGGCGCAACCCACCACGGGTCGAATGGTCGGCATGCTGAAGCTGGAGACGTTGCACGACCGCGGACTCGCCGACGACTTCTCGACGGTGCTGCGGCGCCGGATGATGGGCCTGGCCCGCGGCACCACGGTGGCGGCGCTCGCGGCCGGCCACTCGTACTCCCCGCTGGTGCGCTCGGGCATCGTGCGCGGCGACATCCGCCGTAGCTTCGGCACCGCCACCGGCGCGGCCCGCGGGGTGTCGCTGGACATCCGGCTGCGGATCACCAGCGCCAACTCGGGTCGCCCGCTGCCCGATTACGCCGTGTACCTGTGGCAGTGCGACCAGGACGGCAACTACTCGCTGTACGACGGCGGGCTGGACCAGGAGAACTACCTGCGGGGCGTGCAGACCGCCGACTCGGCCGGCTGGGCCCGGTTCACCAGCGTCTTCCCGGGCGCGCACGAGGGCCGCTGGCCGCACCTGCACGTCGAGATCTACCCGAGCCTGGCCTGCCGGGATCTGCTCTACAGCGGGAAGGTCGCGCTGCCCGGCGACGCCTGCGAGAAGGTCTACGCGACCGACGGATATACCGCGACGCTCGACCCGGCCGCGATGAGCATGCCGCTGGAGATGGCCTCGGTGACCGGTGACGTGCGCAGGGGAATGGTGGCCACCCGTACGCTCAGTGTTTGAGAGGTTTGAGATGATCGCCACCCCCGGATGGGGCTGGTGTTCAACGCCTCGCCCGGCGCAGTCTGTGCTGATCAGGACGCGCTGAGGGGACATCATGGCGGGCACGGCGGCATTTCGGCAGGCACGGGACTTTCTGGTCGATCATGCCGACCAGTACGACGCGGCCGTGGCCGGGTTCGCCTGGCCGGAACTCGACGAGTTCAACTGGGCGCTCGACTGGTTCGACGTGATCGCCGAGAACAACGACGCGCCGGCCCTCTGGATCGTCGAGGAGGACGGCTCCGAGCAGCGGTTCTCGTTCGCCGAGATGTCCCGCCGCTCCAACCAGGTGGCGAACTGGCTGCGCGCGCAAGGTGTCGAGCGCGGCGACCGGATCGTGGTGATGCTCGGCAACCAGCACGAGCTGTGGGAAACGATCCTGGCCGCGATGAAGCTGGGTGCGGTCCTTGTCCCGGCGACGCCGCTGCTCGGCCCGGCCGACTCGGCGCAGAGGGTGGCCCGCAGCGGCGCCAAGCACGTGATCGCCGCCGCCTCCTCCGCCGCGGCCAAGTTCGAGGGCGTCGACGTCACCAAGATCGCGGTGGGCGACGCGGTCGACGGCTGGCATCACTATGCCGACGCCTATTCCGGAAATGTCGGGTTTGAGGCCGGCGCTACCAAGGCGACCGACACTCTTCTGCTCTACTTCACCTCCGGCACCACCGCGCGGCCCAAGCTCGTCGAGCACACCCACCAGTCCTACCCGGTCGGGCACCTCTCGACGATGTACTGGATCGGCCTGCGCCCCGGCGACGTGCACCTCAACATCTCCTCGCCCGGCTGGGCCAAGCACGCCTGGAGCAACGTCTTCGCCCCGTGGAACGCGGAGGCGTGCGTCTTCATCTACAACTACACCCGGTTCGACCCGGCCCGGCTGCTGGCCGAGATGCAACGCTGCGGAGTCACCAGCTTCTGCGCGCCGCCGACCGTGTGGCGGATGCTCATCCAGTCCGACCTGTCCGCGCTGCGCACCCCGCCGCGGCTGGTCGTCGGGGCCGGCGAACCGCTCAACCCCGAGGTCATCGACCAGGTGCGGAAGGCGTGGGGGGTGACCATCCGGGACGGCTTCGGGCAGACCGAGACGACCGTGCAGATCGCCAACACCCCCGGCCAGCCGGTCAAGCCGGGTTCGATGGGCCGCCCGGTCCCCGGTTACCGGATCGAGCTGATCGACCCGTCGTCACATCAGCCCGCCACCGAGGGTGAGATCTGCGTGGCGCTCGACCCGCGGCCGCTCGGGCTGATGGTCGGTTACCACGGCGACGACGAGCTCACCACGGAGCGGATGGCCGACGGTTACTACCACACCGGCGACGTGGCCTCCCGCGACGACGACGGCTACATCACCTACGTCGGGCGGACCGACGACGTGTTCAAGGCGTCCGACTACCGGATCTCGCCGTTCGAGCTGGAGAGCGTGCTCATCGAGCACGACGCGGTGGTCGAGGCGGCCGTCGTTCCCTCACCCGACCCGGTGCGCCTGGCGGTGCCGAAGGCCTACGTCGTACTCGCGGAGGGTTGGGACGCTTCGGCCGCGACCGCCGAAGCCATTTTCGCGTACGCGAAAGAGCACATGCCGCCGTACGCCCGGATCCGTCGCCTCGAGTTCGGCCCGCTCCCGAAGACCATCTCCGGCAAGATCCGCCGCGTCGAACTGCGCGCCGCTGAGCTGGTGAAGCACGCCGATCCCACCGCCACGCCCGACGGCGAATTCACCGGTTAGGGTTGCGCGGTGCCGCGCCGACGCATCGCCTATCTCCTCGTAGTCGCAGCGTTGCTGGGGGGCATGGCGTTCGCGATGGTCACCACCGCGATGCAGCAGTCGCCGACCATCGACGAACCGGTCTACGTGGCCACCGCCGAGGTGCTCACCCAGCAGCACAGCCTGCGTTACAACCCGGAGCACCCGCCGCTGGGCAAGCTGCTGATGGCGGCCGGGCTGGTCTTCGACGACGCCCAGCTTGATCCGTCCTATCCGGGCAATCAGACCGCGCTGGGCCGGCACCTGCTCTACGAGACCGGCAACAACCCGTTCCGGCTGATGCTGCTGGCCCGGCTGCCGATGATCGTGCTGACCCTGCTGTTCGGGCTGGTCGTGCTCGGGTTCGCCCGCGACCTGGCCGGGCCGTGGGCCGGGCTGGTCGCGCTCGCGCTCTACGCTTTCTCGCCCGACGTGATCGCGCACGGCTCGCTGGCCACCCTGGACGTTCCGGCGGCCGGGATGCTGCTCACCACGTTCTGGATGCTGTGGCGTTCCCGGAAACGACCTCGGCTCTATCTGCCGCTGGCCGGGCTGGCACTGGGTGCGGCGCTGGCGACCCGGATGAGCGCGCTCCCCGCCGTACCCATAGTCCTGGCTCTTGCGCTTTTGTCTCCGGTCGTCATCGGCCGGCCTTCGTCATGGTGGCGTTCGCTGCTCCTGCGGCTGGCGGCCGCGATCGGCGTGGGATTGATCGCCGTCGCCGTGGTGTGGGTTGTCTACTTCGCGGTGGATCGGTCGATGCGGTGGACAACCCCGGCCTATCTCACCAATCCGGGCGGCCTCAAGGGGTTCGTGGTCGACCTGCTGCCGTTCCCCAAGGCCTATCGGGACGGGATTCTGATCCAGTTCCGGTTCGAGTCGCGCAGCTTCAACGGGTTCCTGCTCGGGCACGCCTACCGCGGATCGCCCTGGTATTACCTGCCGGTGGCGCTGCTGATCAAGACGCCGCTCGGGATGATCGCGCTCTGGCTGGCCGGCACGATCACCATGCTGGTGCGGCCGGCGCTGCGAATCGCGACGCTTTATCTGTTGCTGCCCGCGGGCGTGCTGATGCTGGTGGCGATGACCGGGTCGCGCGACTACGGCACCCGTTACGTGATCTTCATGCCGATCTTCCTGGCCGTGGTGTCCGGGACGGTGGTGCTGATCCGGTTCCGGTTCGCCCGGATCGCTACCGGGGTGCTTGTCGCTTTCGTGGCGGTCAGTTCGATGCTGACCTTCCCGTACTACCTGCCGTATTCGAACGAGGCGTTCGGCGGGACCTCGAAGACGCACCTCAACCTGCACGACGCCAATGTGGACTGGGGGCAGGATCTCGGGCGGCTCGGGACGCGGTTGCGAACTGCGTATCCGAACGAGACGGTCTGGCTCGTCTACAAGGGCAGCGGCGTGCCCGGATATTACGGGATTCAGGGGAAAAATCCGCTCGGGGTGCCTCTTGATGACGTGCATGGACTGCTCGTCGTGTCGGACTCGCGGGTGGCGCTCGCCCGGGGCCGGTTGAAACAGCTCATCGACTCGAGCACCGAGATCGACAACGTGGGGTACTCGATCCGGATCTACCGGCGGTAAAGATTAAGGCTCCCCAAAGATCTTCAGGATGACGCCGTGGGAGCGTGCCCAGTAAAGTCCCGCGCTGATGAGCACGAATGAGGCCCCCAGCGGGCACCGCAAACCCGGATCGCCCGCCCGCCGTTTCGCCGTACTCGGCGTGGTCATCGGGGTTGCTGCGGCGGTGGCCGCCGCGGCGTTCGTCCTGCCCGCCGGGGCCAGCGGTTGGTTCTCGTCCTCATCGCCCTCTGTTTCTCCGTCCTCTTCTGTTTCTGTTTCGTCATCGGCCGTCCCCTCGGCTGCCACCTCTGTCGCCGCCGCCCCGGTGTCGGCCGCACCCTCGGCCTCAGCGTCGGCCACTCCCAAGACCGCCGGCCCCTGCGCCCGCCCGGTCGGCGCCGCCCCCGCCACCAAAATCACCCAGGTCAGCGTGGGTTCGGCGGTGAAGGGTTACGGCGGCGAAGGCGACACCGAAGCCCTGCCGATGGCGATCTCGGCCGCTCCCAACGGCGGCTCGTGGCTGGCCTGGCTCGGCACCGACGGCAAGGTCCACCTGGGCCGGCTCGGCTGCGACGACAAACTCGTCGGCACCCCCACCAGCTTCACCGGCATCGACCTGCAGGACGTCCAGGCCGACGCGACCGGCGGCGTGCTGCTGCTGACCCGCAAGGGCGACTGCCACACCGGCCCGCTCTGCGGCGGCGAATCCAGCCCGTGCAACCAGATGGTGATGGTCCGCTTCGACAACGCCGGCAAGACCGTGTGGGAACGCCAGGTCACCAACCTGACCTCGGCCCGCGGCGGCTACGACGACGGCGCCCGCTTCGTCTGGTGGTACCAGCACCACGGCCGGCTGGCGACCGACGGCACCAACTTCGCGGCCTACTTCGGCGTCGCGATCACCGTGCAGAACGGCAGCTGCGTGGACATCCACGAGGGCGACCGGATGCAGGTGGTGAGCAAGTCGGGCGCGCTGCTGAGCGGCCACAACAGCTTCGAGGTCGGGTGCAGCCACGCGTGGACGTCCCGGATCGTCTGGGACCCGCGCGCCAAGAAGTTCGCGATGGTCTGCGCCACCGACAACGACTGCCGGATCGCCCAGCCCAACCCGTACCGAACGGTAGCGGCCGGCACCTGCGACGGCTCGTTGTTCGGCGGCGACCTGGTGCTGGCCAAGAGCTCGGGTTACTGGACGGCGTGGAGCCAGGGCGGGACGGTCCGGCTGTCCCACTTCAGCGGCAGCTCCGCCGCCGACAAGACCATCAAGACCTCGGCCGGCTCGCAACACCCGCACCTGGTCACCTACGGCGCCGGCAAGATGCTGCTGACCTGGCAGTCCGGCTCCACGATGAAGGCCCAGGTCTACAACTCGGGCACCGGCGCGGCCACCGGCAAGCAGTTCACCATCGCCGCCAAGGACCACAATTACCAGGCCTTCAAGCCGTACGCCGACGGCAGCGCCGCCTACCCCGCGGCCGGTTCCACCAGCACCTCCATCAAGATCGCCCGAGTCCTGCCCAGCTAGCTCACGGACTCGTTGAAGGTGATCAGCCGGGGTGGGCGGCTGCTGTCCCACTCGACGACTGTCAGGGCGCAGTTGTCCAGGTTGAGGCCGATCCAACGCCATTCCGGGGCGTCCAGCACGTGGCGGACGAACCAGCCGATTACGAAGTTGTGGGTGATCAGCAGTTCGTTGCGGTCCTGGTCGTCGGTTGCTCCGAAGTGCTCTACGGCGGTCCGCAGGGCCTTCGCGTCCTCGTCTCGCTCGTCCCTGGGCACATCGTCCAGCCAGGAAAGCCACCGCTCCGGGTAGTCGCCGCGCCGGGCGGGGGACGGCACTGGGGTGCGGTCGGTGACGTGGTCGCAGGCGTGCCGGGGAACCGGTCCGAGGTGGGCCGCGACGAGGTCGGCGGTCTGCGCCGCCCGGGCCAGCGGGCTGTGATGGATCGCCGCGAACGGGGTGTTGCTCAATCGTCGGCCCAGCCGCTCGGCCTGCTCTCGCCCGCGCGGTGAGAGGCCGCCCTCGGGTGCGTGGTCGGAGGCCGGGTCCTGCTCGCCGTGGCGTACGAGATGCAGCCGGGTGAATGCCATCGCCCGATCATCGTGGGGGACCGCAACCGGGCGGCCGGCCACGCCGGGGACCTGCCCGAGCACGTCGAGAGCACCACCGGCCACCGGCTCTGACTATCGCGGACCCAGCTCGGCTATGTCGTACCCGTCGGGGTAGGTCTTGGTTTGGATGCCGTCCTCGAAGAGGCCTGTCGGGCGTGGGCGGTGCAGGTGCCGGAGCACGCGCGACCTGGCCTTGAGCGTGGTGTGCAGGGCCGCGCGCACCGGCCACGGCGGGGTGGGCACGCCGGTGGCGGTGCGCTGGCGGTCGTCGTACATCGCGCTCACCAGCGAGTTGCCCAGTGGGGCCAGCGGGCGGGGAAGGCGTTTCAGCATGCGTTCGCGGGTGGAGCGCTCGATGGTCCGGGCGGCGTCGCTGGGCTGCAGGTGGGCTTGGTCGTACGCCTCGAACCAGGTCTCCGTCCCGGACAGGGAGTCGGGCATGCCGGGCACGTTCATGTGCCCGGCCAGCTCGCCGAAGAAGCGGTACGTCGCCTCCCGCTCGTGGCAGCAGGGGCGGCGCCAGCCGTAGCGGTCCAGCCAGCGCAGCGGGAGGACGACGCCGCAGGCCAGGACGTAGAGATAGTCGTCGGCCGGGAAATCGCGGTACGGGCGGTGGATCTGGTTGATCCGGCGGATCGCGGCCCGGGCCCGGGGATCGGCGAAGCCGTTCAGGACGATCTCGTACATCAGGATGCCGGTGTCGTCCGCCCGCTTGCGGGGGCGTTCGAGCAGCTCGCCGGTGCCGACCAGGGTCTCGGCCACCCGGGGGATGGAGAAGGACCGGTTGAACGCGAGGTTGAGGGACAGCCGCATGTCCCACGGGAACTCGAAGCGCAGCATGGTCCGGAAGATCTGCTCGTAGTCGCGAGCGGGATCCAGGGCGCGGGTGGCGGCCAGATTGGCGTATCGGTCTCTCACGTCGTCACATTCAACCAGCCTCCGTCGATGTAATAGGTCGAGCCGACGGTGTAGCTCGCGCGGTCGGAGGCCAGGAAGACGAACAGGTCGGCGATCTCCTCGGGGGTGGCGAACCGGCCGATCGGGGCGTTGTCGTCGGCGATCTTCTGAAGATATTGCTCCCAGGTCTGGTCGGTGCCCTCGGTGAGCAGCTTCGCGGTCTTGACCCAGTCGCCGGTCATCACCAGGCCGGGGTTTACCGCGTTCACCCGGATGTTGTCGCCGATCAGCTCGTTGGCCAGGCACTTCGAGAACATGACCAGGGCCGCCTTGGTCACGTTGTAGATCGGCTCGTAGCCCAGCGGCTGGGTGGCGCAGATCGAGCCGTTGTTCAGGATCACCCCGCCGCCCCGGGCGCGCATGCCCGGCACCAGCGCCCGGGCCAGCCGGACGGCGGCCATCACGTGCAGGTCCCAGTACCACTGCCAGCGGTCGTCGGCGGCCGTCATGATCTTTTCTTCGCTGCCGGTGCCGGCGTTGTTGATCAGGATGTCGGCGCCACCGAACTCCTGCTCGACGACCCGGGCCACCCGGGCCGCGTCGTCCGGCACGGTCAGGTCGGCGGGGACGCCCACCACCCGTACGCCCGGGATGTCGACCGAGCGCAAGCGGGCCTCGTCGCGGGCCACCAGGACCAGATTGACGCCCTCGGCCGCCAGGCCGTGGGCGATCGCCCGGCCGATACCGGCACTTCCTCCCGTTATGACGGCTACCTTGCCGGTGAGACGCAGATCCATCGCCAACTCCGTTCGTGGTGGGTGAGCGGGGGTACTCACCACACGGTTCCATGACGGGCGGGAGGCTCGGGGTGTTCGGGAAGAAGCAGACGGTCGCCGACCAATTGGTCGAGGTGCTGGTGCAGTCGGGTGTGCGCCGGATTTACGGCATCGTGGGGGACAGCCTCAACTCGCTGAGTGACGCCATCCGGCGCAGCGGCGAGATCGAGTGGGTGCACGTGCGCAACGAGGAGGCGGCCGCCTTCGCGGCGTCGGCGGAGGCGCAGCTCACCGGCCGGCTGGCGGTCTGCGCCGGCAGTTGCGGGCCCGGCAACACCCACCTCATCCAGGGCGTTTTCGACGCGCATCGGTCGGGGGCGCCGGTGCTGGCGATCGCCTCGCACATCGTCTCCACCGAGATCGGCACCGGCTTCTTCCAGGAGACCGACCCGAAGCGCCTGTTCGAGCAGGCCAGCCACTGGACCGAGATGGTGTCGTCGGCCGAGCAGATGCCGCGGATGGTCCGGGTGGGCATCCAGGCCGCGGTGGGCAAGCTGGGGGCGGCGGTGCTTGTGGTGCCGGGTGATGTGCTGGAGGCGGCCGCGGTCAACGAGACCGGCACCGGACACCCGATGGCGGGACGGGTGCTGGGCGCGCCGCCGGCTGACGTGATCGACGCGCTGGCCGAGCGGATCAACGCCGCGGAAAAGGTCGCCATCTTCGGCGGGATCGGCTGCGCCGGGGCCCGGGCCGAGGTGCTGGCGCTGGCCGAAAAGATCAACGCCCCGGTCGGGCACAGCCTGCGCGGCAAGGAATCGCTGCAGTACGACAACCCGTACGACGTGGGGATGTCGGGTCTGCTGGGTTACGGCTCCTGTTACCAGGCCTGCCACGAGGCCGACCTGCTCCTGCTGCTCGGCACCGACTTCCCCTACCGGCAGTTCCTGCCGCAGAAGAACACCGTGCAGGTCGACATCGACCCGTCCCACCTGGGCCGGCGCAGCGCCCTCGAGATGGGCGTGGCCGGCGACGTCGGCGCGACGATCCGGGCGCTGCTGCCGAAGCTCGCGCCGAAGAAGCGGGACTTCCTCGATCAGATGCTGCACAAGCACTCGAAAGAGCTGGACCGGGTGGTCGACGCGTACACCCACGACATCGAGCACCTGTCGCCGATCCACCCCGAATACGTCGCCCGGGTGCTCGACGAGGAGGCCGCCGACGACGCGATCTTCACGGCCGACACCGGCATGTGCTGTTCCTGGATCGCCCGTTACATCACCCCCAACGGCAAGCGCCGGCTGCTCGGCTCGTGGGTGCACGGCACGATGGCGAACGCCCTGCCGCACGCGCTCGGCGCGCAGATGCTCGACCGGAGCCGGCAGGTGGTGTCGATGTCGGGGGACGGCGGCCTGTCGATGCTGCTCGGCGAACTGCTCACGGCCCGCACCCACCGGCTGCCGGTGAAGGTCGTGGTCTTCAACAACTCGAGCCTCGGCATGGTGCGGCTGGAGATGCTGGTGGCCGGGGACCCGCCGTTCGAGACCGACCACGACAACGTCGACTTCGCGGCGATCGCCCGGGCGGCCGGTTTCCACACCGTGCGGGTGGAGAAGGCCGCCGACGTGCGGGCCGCCATGCGCGAGGTGCTCGATCACGACGGCCCCGCCCTTCTGGATGTGGTCACCGACCCGGACGCCCTGGAGCTGCCCCCGCACATCACCAAGGAGGAGGCCAGCGGCTTCGCTCTGGCGATGGGCCGGACCGTGCTGGCCGGCGGGGTGGGCCAGATGGCCCACCTGGCCCGCACCAACCTGCGCAACGTTCCTCGTTAGTGCTCGGCCCGCAGCTCGGCGCCGACCTCGTGGAGGTGGCGCAGGGCCTGGGCGTACGACTCGGTCAGCGACGTCATCTCGTAGGGCACGCCGATCTCCGCGCAGTAGCGCTGGACGATCGGCTGTGCCTTGCGCAGGTTGGGGGTCGGCATGGACGGGAACAGGTGGTGCTCGATCTGGTAGTTGAGGCCGCCCAGCGCGTTGTCGACCAACCAGCCGCCGCGCACGTTGCGCGAGGTCAGCACCTGCTTGCGGAGGAAGTCTTCGTCGCCGGTCGGATGCGGCATGCCCTTGTGGTTGGGGGCGAACGTCAGGCCCAGGTAGACCCCGAACAGGGCCTGGTGCACCACGAGGAAGGCGAGCGCCTGCAGCGGCGACAGCACCAGCAGCAGCGCCGCCGCGTAACCGGCCAGGTGCACCGCCAGCAGGACGGTCTCCACGCCACGCTTTTTCACCGTGCCGTCGCGCAGCGCCCGGATGCTGTCCTTCTTCAGCGAGATGCCCAGCAGGGTGAGCAGCGGGAAGAAGAGCCACGCCTGGTAGCGGGTGAGGAATCCCTTGCCCCGGGCGGCTTCCGGGCTCCACACCAGCACCCCCGGGCCGACGTCGGGGTCGAGGTCGTCGTGGTTGGGGTTGGCGTGGTGCTTGGTGTGCTTGTCCATCCAGTAGCCATAGGACATGCCGATCGCCAGGTTGCCGGCGACCAGGCCGGCCCGGCGGCTCGGCGCGTTGGTGCGGAACACCTGCCGGTGGGCCAGGTCGTGGGCGACCAGTGCGACCTGGGCGAACACCACGGCCAGGAAGGCGGCCACGGCCAGGGTCCACCAGGAGGAGCCGATCAGGAAGAACGCGGTCCAGCCGGCGGCCAGCGCCGCGGCCACCGCACCGAGGCGAAAGGCGTAATAGGCCGGCCGCCGCTCCAGGAGGCCGGCCGCGTTGATGCGGCGGCCGAGCTCGGCGAAGTCGCTGCGCGGTCGCGCTGTCGTGGTCGTCATGCCGGTCAACTCAACCGGTTCGCGGGTTCCGAGTCAGGAGTGCCAGGCCTACTTTCGGGAGTAGTGCTAGCACTACTGAGTTCCGTGCCCCGACCCGCCAGGATGGAACCCATGGAGACGAGAGACTGGCTTCGTGAGGGGTTGCGGGCGGTGGCCGGCGGGGTGCTCGCGATCGCTCTCTCGATCGCGAATGTGGTGCTGCTCGTCCTGTTCCTGGTCGCGCTGCTCACGACCGCGGTCTGGGGCCTCGGCCTGATCCTGCTGCCGCTGGTGACCGTGCTGGTGCGGCTGCGGGCCGACGCCGCCCGCGCGGTCGCCGGGTGGCAGGGCGTGCCGATCGAGCGGCCCTATCGTCCCCGGCCGCCGATCGCCCGGCCGGTCGGCTGGCGCGCCTACAAGTGGATCGTCACCGACCCGGCCACCTGGCGCGACCTGGCCTGGCTGGTGCCGGGCGCGGTCGTCGGACTGGTCCTCGGCGTCGCCTCGCTGCTCATCCCGCTCTACGGGGTGGAGGGCATCATCCTGCTGCCACTGTGGATCTGGCTCGGCACCGGCTGGTATGGCTACGGCGTCATCTGGCCGATCGACACGGTCAGCGAGGGCCTGCTGTCGCTGCCGCAGGGCGCCCTGTTCCTGGCCATCGGCCTGGCCGCGGCACCCTACCTGCGCCGCTACGACGCCCTGTTCAACCGGCTGCTGCTGGCCCCCACCACCAACGCCCGGTTGCGGGCCCGGGTCACCCAGCTGTCGCACAGCCGGGCCGACACGGTCGACGCCCAGGCCGCCGAGCTGCGCCGCATCGAGCGCGACCTGCACGACGGCGCCCAGGCCCGGCTGGTCTCGCTCGGCATGACCATCGGCCTCGCCGAGGAATTGTTCGGCCGCGACCCGGAAGCCGCCAAGCGGCTGCTCGCCGAGGCCCGCGAGGCCAGCTCGACCGCGCTGGTGGAGCTGCGTCACCTGGTCCGCGGCATCCACCCGCCGGTGCTGGCCGAGCGCGGGCTCGACGGCGCGGTCCGGGCGCTCGCTCTCAACCTGCGCCTGCCGACCGCCGTCGACTCCGAGGTGGCCGAGCGGCTCGACACCCCGGTCGAGTCGGCCGCCTACTTCGCGGTCGCCGAGGCGCTGGCCAACGCGACAGTGCACAGCGGGGCCACGGTCGCCTACGTGAGCATGCGCTGCGAGGGCGACACGCTGCGCATGGAGGTCGGCGACGACGGCCGGGGCGGCGCCGACCCCGACCGTGGCACGGGCCTCAAGGGCATCGGCCGCCGTCTGGGCGCTTTCGATGGCACGATGACGCTGTCCAGCCCGCCCGGTGGGCCGACCATCGTGACCATGGAGTTGCCGTGCGTGTTGTCATCGCCGAGGACCACGCTCTCCTCCGGGACGGACTGACGCGGCTGCTCGAGGCCTTTGAATTCCGGGTGGTCGCGGCCGTCGACAACGGCCCCGCGCTGCTGCCCACCCTGCTCGGCCACAAGCCGGACGTCGCGGTCGTCGACGTCCGGCTGCCGCCCACCTTCACCGACGAGGGTCTGCAGGCGGCGATCGCGGCCCGCACCGCCGTGCCCGGCCAGCCGGTCCTGGTGCTGTCCCAGCACGTCGAGCCGCTCTACGCGCGCGAGCTGCTCGGCGACCGCAGCGGCGGCGTCGGCTACCTGCTCAAGGACCGGGTCTCCGACGTGGCCCAGTTCATCGACGCGGTCCGGCAGGTGGCGGGCGGCGGCACGGTGATGGACCCGGAGGTGGTGGCCCGGCTCCTCGACCGCAGCCGCCCGCTCGACGTGCTGACCGGCCGGGAGCGCGAGGTGCTCGGCGAGATGGCGGCGGGCCGCTCGAACGCGGCGATCGCGGCCCGCCTGTTCGTGACCGAGAAGGCGGTGAGCAAACACATCAACAACATCTTCACCAAGCTCGACCTGCCCCCGTCCGAAGACGACAACCGCCGCGTCCTGGCCGTCCTGGCCTACCTCAACGCCTGACCGGAATTGCGTTGCTCGTATCCCCGGTTACCGCCGACGCTTCAGTCATGGCGGGCATGGTTGACATCTATACCCTCGGGGACGAGGACATCCGGATGACGCTGGACCGCAACCAGGTGGAGTGGGTGCGGACCTGTGAACTGCTGGCCCGCTGGCTCCCACCAGCGCCGGGCCGGGTGATCGACGCCGGCGGCGGACCCGGCCGCCAGGCCCGGCACCTGCTCGACCTCGGCTACGAGGTCACGCTCTACGACATCGTGCCCAAGCATGTGGACCAGGCCCGGGCCAAGGGCGTGCCGGCCCAGGTGGGTGACGCGAGGCGGCTGCCGGCCGGCGACGAGACGGCCGATGCCGTGCTGCTTCTGGGGCCGCTGTACCACCTTCCGGATGCCGCCGACCGTGCGCAGGCGCTCACCGAGGCGTCCCGGGTGCTGCGCCCCGGCGGAGTCCTGGTGGCCGCGGCCCTGTCGCGCTGGGGCCGGGTCTTCGTCCGGGCGGCGGCCGGCGAGCTCGGCGATCCGGCCCGGCACCGGCACACGGTGGCGTCGATGCGGCACGGGCATGTCGAGGAGGGCGACGGCTGGGACCGGGTGGCCTACCTGCACGACACCCGCGAACTCGAGACCGAGCTACGAACCGCCGGGCTGCACCACGTTCAGGTCGTCGGAGTCGAAGGCCCCACCGGCGCGTGGGCTCGGCGCGACCCGGCACTCAACGCCGGCGCGTTGGAACTCGCGCGAGTCGCGGAGACAGCCATGGCCGAAGCCTCTATCCATCTCCTGGCCTGCGGGACCAAGCCCGCCTAGGCCTCGCGACGGGGCCGGAGGGGAGTGGAGGACGGACCGGGAGTCGGGCGGGCGGGCGCGGGGGTCGCTATCTTGGCGGCGTGGCAGTTGACGAGAGGACGCGGATGACGGCCGGCTATGCGAACGCCGCCGGTGTCACCTGGCTCGGCGACGCCGCGGAGGAGGCCGAGACGGTGGTCAGCATCGCGGCCGCCGGGAGGTGGATCGTGGCGACCTGCGTCGCGATTCTCGTTCGGCAGGGCGACCTTGATCCCAACCTGCCGGTGCGCACGCTGCTGCCCGAGCTGCCGGCCTGGGCCGCGCCCATCCGCCTGCACCACCTGATCCACCACACCAGTGGGCTGCCTGGGGAAGCGGTGCCGGCCGGGCGTGGCGACTGGATCGAGGGGCTGTCCCGGCCGGAGGCCGAGCCGGGGACGGTCTTCTCGGACAGCGACATCGGTTACGCCTGCCTGGCGATTCTGGCCGAGCGGGCCGCCGGCCGGCCGGTTGCCGAGATCGCCCAGAAGCACCTGTTCACCCCGCTCGGCATGGCCTCGACCCAGTTCCGGGCTGGGCCGTCCGGCGACGAGGTCTGGTCGACCGCGCGCGACATGCTGCGCTGGGCCGAGGCGATGCACATCGGCGCCCTCGGCCCGCGCCTCACCGCTGTGCTGCGCCAGCCGGGCAAGCTGCGGGACGGGGCCTTCGTGCCGTACGCCTGGGGTTCGCACATCCTGCCCGGCGAACGCGGTCCTGCCTTTGCACACACCGGCCGCTCGCCCGGCTGCGTCACCTTCGTCATCGCGTCGCCGGCGACCGCCACGTCGGCCATCGTCATCGCGCTCACCGACGACCCGGAGCCGGCCGAGTCCCTCGGCAAACAGCTGGTCGGCCTCACCGGGTAAAGCGCGAAGGCCGCGCTCCGGCCTGGACCCATCGCCCGGGTCGCGCCGGCGGCAGCCGCCGAAGGCGGGGTTCGCGATAATTGCGGTTGTCGAGCGCGAAAAGGCGTACCCGCTAAAGGTTTTTGGGGTCGGCGGCCAGGCGCCGGGAATTCTCGACGGCCATCGTCCGGATTTCGTCGGCGGTGAAGCCGGCCGCCAGCAAGCGGTCCGCGAAGAGGGCCAACCCGTCCTCGACGGGCGGGTTGAACGGCTGGCCGAGGTCGCTGGAAAGCACCGAGTGCTGCGGCCCGACCGCGCGGATGTTGGCGAACAGGTCCTCCCAGGACACCTTGCCGGTGTACGGCGTGGTGAAGCAGCGCTCCAGCAGGGCGCCTTCGGCCGCCAACTCCTGCTGCTGCTCGACCGTCAGCCGCTGCGACGTGAATTCGGGGTGGGTCACGACGATCCGGCGGACGCCCTCGGTTTTTGAAGCCCTGACAACGGCGAGGATCTCCGGGGCCGACAGGTGGCCGGTGGCCAGCACCATGTCGTGCCGGGCGATCACCCGCAGCACCTTGCGCACCGACTCCAGCACAGTGACGCCGTCGGAGGAAAGGACCTCGACCACGTCGGGGACGATGCCCTGCGCGTGCAGGTCGGCCTGCAGCGCGCCCCACATCGCCGGCTTGCTGCCGGGCAGGTCGGAGGCGGTGCTGCTGCGCTGGTTGCGGGAGTCGACGGTGGGCATCCAGACAATCCGGGCGCCCAGCCGGCCGGCGATCTCCACGGCGGCCGGGTTCATGCCGCCCATCGAGCCGTTCAGGGTGATCGCGCCCAGCACGTCGGTGCCCGGAACCGCCGCCCGGACCACCGAGGCCCGCTCGGCGGTCGTCAGGTAGTGCGATTTGATGACAAACCCGGCCAGCCCGACCTCGGAAAACCGCCGGGCCAGGGACAGGTCGTCGATGCGCCGTTCCATCACGTCGGGGGCGATGTGCACGTGCGTGTCGTAACCCCCGGTGACGATCTCGCGCGCGGCCGCGGACGGGACAGGGTGCTCGCTCATGACTCTCCAAAATGACTAAGGCGTCGGCGGGACAGTGCCGCTTCGACATGGCTCAGGTGGTGCCGCATGGCGTTCTCGGCGGCGTCCGGGTCGCGGCCGGCGATCGCGTCCACGATCGCGGTGTGCTCGGCCAGCGAATCGGGGGCCCGCCCGGGGACCAGGATGGTGCGGAACTGGAACCGGACCATCTGGCCGCGCAGTCCGGCAATCAGCCGGGCCGCGGTCTCGTGCCGGGCCGCCGCGATGATCGCGGCGTGCAGGGCGGCATTGCCCTCGGAGTAACCGAGCAGGTCGCCCTCCGCGAGTTTGCGTTCCATGCCGGTCAGCACCCGGCGGACCGCGGTGATCTCCCGGGCGGTGGCGCGGGCCGCGGCCTGCCGGGCGGTCAACGCTTCCAGCACGGCTCGGGCCTGGAGGATCTCCACCGCCTCGGCGTCGGTCACCACCCGCACCCGGGCCCCGCGGTGCGGGGTGTGCACGACGATCCCGTCCTGGCCGAGGCGGACCAGCGCGGTGCGCACGATCGCCCGGCTGACCTGTAGCCGCTGGGCCAGATCGGCCTCGACGAGGCGCTCGTTCGGCATCAGTTCGCCGGTGTAGATGAGGGACCGCAACCGCTCGTAGGCGTCGTCGACGGCAGGCGACGTCACGAAATGCTGTCCCCCTCAGAAGAGCCACGGATTGCTCACAATCTTGTGCACAGCATCGCGTTCGGCCCGATCACTGTCAACCGACGCTTGACCTGCGTCGATGTCCATTTGGGAGGGCGATGGCCAGTATATGACGGCCGATTCGCCCGAAAAGAGCGCGATGACAGGTGAGACCCCCTGCTCTACGATCTCGACCGGACGCGGGACCGAACGGACGATCGTCAATTGACAGACCGTCCATGCAGGTCAGACGAACAGTCATCGCCGCCGATCGGACCGGCGGATTCTCAGGAGGCTTAGGGATGTTCAGACGCTCTCGTGTGCTGGCGGCTACCACGCTGCTCGCCACGGTGCTCGTGACGGCCAGTGCATGCTCCAAGGACGACAGCTCCAGCGACGGCGGCTCGACCGTCAGCGCCGGCAGCGGCGACCTGAAGAAGGTCACCTACGTGACGGCGTTCGGCGCCGTGGGCCGTGACTCCTTCGTATGGGTGGCGAAGGAGAAGGGCTTCTTCAAGGACGCCGGCATCGACGTCGACATCCAGAAGGGCACCGGTAACGTCCAGAACCTCACGCTGATCAAGTCGGGCGGCGCGCAGTTCGCGGCCCTCGACTTCACCGGCGCCGAGATCCAGGCCGGCCTGGGCAAGTTCACCAACTGGCGCGCGGTCGCCGCGGTGCACCAGCAGACGCTGGTGTCCATCATGACCACGGCCGACACCAAGATCACCAAGCCGACCGACCTGGCCGGCAAGACCGTCGGCACCGGTACCGGTTCGGTGAGCGAGCTGCTCTTCCCGGCCTACGCCAAGCAGGCCGGCCTCGACCCCAAGTCGGTCAAGCTGCAGGGCGCCCAGGCCACCGCGCTGAACGGCCTGATGGCCCAGCGCAAGGTGGACGCGCTGTCGACCTTCCTGCTCAGCAAGAAGGCCCTGGAGACCGCCTCCAAGAAGGAGGTGACCGTGATGCCGTACTCGGAGTACCTGTCCGACCTGTTCGGCAACGCGATCATCGCCCGCGAGGAGCTCATCGCCAGCGACAAGGACCTGGTGAAGAAGTTCACCGACGCCGCGATGAAGGGCCTGCAGTACGCCGTCGACCACCCCGACGAGGCCGCCAGCATCATGAACAAGGCCGAGCCGACCGCCGCCATCCCCGCGGCCGTCGGTGAGATCAACGCCATGAAGCCGTACGTCGCTCCGCCGAACGGTGCCCCGCTCGGCCACCTCGACCAGGAGCGGGTGGCCCGCAGCATCGCGGTTCTGCAGGGCAACGGCCTGATCCCGGCCGGCCTCACGCCGGACAAGGTCGTCGACTTCAGCTTCATCCCGGCCAGCTGACGCACTGCGCGGGGCGGGTAAACTCCCGCCCCGCGCACGCTCTACACAGGAGCAGGAAACATGACGGACTTCGACGCCGGCTCGCGGACCTCGCGGGTGTGGACCAACGTGGGGCTGCCGATCCTCGGCGTGATCATCACGGTCACCGGCTGGTGGGCGATCACCGCGGCGTTCCACATCGACCCGTTCTACGTGCCCTCACCGGCCGACGTCGTCGACACGTTCCTGCGTACGCCCGAGTTTCTCCTTCAGGAAACCTGGACCACCCTGCAGCGGGTGTTGATCGGGTTCGCCATCGCGGTGGCCCTCGGCCTGGTGATCGCGGTGACCCTGGCCGCGTCGCGCACCGTCGAGCGGATGGCGATGCCGATCCTGGCCGCGATCAACGCGGTGCCCAAGGTCGCCCTCGCGCCGCTGCTGCTGGTCTGGATGGGTTTCGGCGACTCCCCGAAAATCGTCATGGTGGTCCTGGTGAGCTTCTTCCCGGTGATCGTCTCGACCATGGCCGGGCTCACCTCCACCCCCGACGACCTGCAGGAACTCACCCGCTCGCTGAAGGCGTCCTGGTGGCAGACCTTCGTCAAGGTGCGGCTCACCTGGGCGCTGCCGCAGGTCTTCGTCGGCCTCAAGGTCGCCACCCCGCTGGCCATCATCGGCGCGGTGATCGGCGAGGTGGTCAACCCCGACCGCGGCCTCGGCTCGGTCATCGCCGGCTCCGGCGCCTCCAACGACACCCCGCTGGCCTTCGCCGCGCTGGTCCTGCTGGCCGTCACCGGCGTCGTCCTCTTCTATCTGGTCGCCGGGATCGAACGCCTGCTCGTCCCGTGGAGGGTCGCGAAATGATTTCTATCGACGGCGTATCGCAGACGTTCAAGGGCAAGTCCGGCCCGGTCGAGGCGATCCGGGACATCAGCCTGACCATCGGCGAGGGCGAGTTCCTCACCGTGATCGGCCGCTCCGGCTGCGGTAAATCCACCCTGCTGCGCATGGTCGCCGGCCTGCTCAAGCCGACCAAGGGCGAGGTGCGGGTGGCCGGCGAGGTGGTGCGCGAGCCGCGCCGCGACGTCGCGATGGTCTTCCAGAAGCCGGCCCTGCTGCCGTGGCGCTCGGTCGAGGACAACATCATGCTGCCGGTCGAGATCTTCGGCCGCCGCAAGGCCGACCACCGCGCCCAGGTCGACCGCCTCCTGGAAACCACCGGCCTCACGGCCTTCCGCAAACGCCTGCCGCACGAACTCTCCGGCGGCATGCAGCAGCGCGTCTCACTCTGCCGCGCGCTGATCCAGAACCCCAAGGTCATGCTGATGGACGAGCCGTTCTCGGCCCTCGACGCGCTGACCCGCGAGGAACTGGCCGTGGAGCTTCAGCGTATCCACATGGACCTCGGCACGACCATCGTTTTTGTGACCCACTCCATTCAGGAGGCGGTCCTGCTGGCCGACCGGGTCGCGGTCCTCAGCTCCCGCCCCGGCCAGGTGCGGCGCCTGGTCGAGATCCCGATCCCGCGCCCGCGCTCCTTCGGCCACAACGCGCACATGGACCAGGTCGCCGGTGTCTCGGCCGAGCTGCATTCGCTCCTGCTGAGCGACACCCACCTCCCCAAAACCTCAACCCTTTAGCCGTACGCCTTTTCGGGCCCCCAACCGCAATCCTCGGGAGCCGTGGCGCCGGCGCGACCTCACCGGTGGGCCGCGGCCGTTGCGCGACTTTCGCGCGCCGATCAGGGCACGAACGAGGCGAGCTGTTCGTCCAGCCAGGGGTAGAGCTCCTCGGCCTTGGTGTTCAGGCGGGACTTCAGGTAACGGGTCTGGTCGTCGGCCAGCACTTCGATCGAGCCGTCCGCGACCGCGTCGTAGGCCTGGGCCACCACGCTCTGCGCGCTGACCTTCGGCACGTCCCAGCGGGCCGACATCGGGGTGTCGATCATGCCGACCAGCAACGCGATGACCTGCGTCTTCTGCCCGCGCAGCTCGAATCGCAGCGCGTTGGTCGCCGACCACATCGCCGCCTTCGAGGCCGCGTACCCGGTCGGCACGTTGACCCAGGCCGCCGACGACAGGACGTTCAGCAGGGTCCCGCCGCCGTTGGCCGCCAGCACCGGGGTGAAGGCGCGCGCGACGCGGAGCGTACCGAAGAAGTTGGTTTCGAAGGTTTTGCGAAGTTCTTCCTCCGGTCCGGAGATGGAGTCGCCGGCCGGCGCGATCGCGGCGTTGTTGATCAGCAGGTCGACGTCCGGCGCGGCCAGCGCGGCCCGGTCCGCGGCCGCGGGGTCGTTCAGATCGAGGGCCAGCGGCCGCACCCGGGCGTCGGCCCAGCTCTTCGGCGTGCGCGCGGCGGCGTAGACCGCCGCCGCGCCCCGGTCGAGGGCTTGGCCTACGAAGTGCTCGCCGAGGCCGCCGTTCGCGCCGGTGACGAGCACCGTCCGGCCGTCGAGTGACTGGTTCATCTAGACTCCTTCAACAAGTGGGGACTGCCCCCGCTTCAACTATGTGGGGACTGTCCCCGGATAGTCAAGAAGGATGTGGTGATGGCTACTGCGGCGAAGCGCCCGCTGCGTGCGGACGCCCAGCGCAACCGCGACGCGATCCTGGCCGCGGCCCGCGAGATCTTCGCGGCCGAGGGCGTGCTCACCTCGCTGGACGGCATCGCGCTGCGGGCCGGCGTCGGCAACGCCACCCTCTACCGGAACTTCCCGACCCGGGACGACCTGCTGGCCGCGGTCATGCAGACCAGCATCGCCACCGCGCTGGCCGAGGCCGACGAGTTGGCGCGCACCCGCTCGCCGCGCGAGGCGCTGGCCGAGTGGCTGTTCCGGCTGACCTGGCAGCTACGCATCTGGCACGACCTGCCGTACTGCCTGGCCACCTCTCGGCACGACGCCGCCTCCCCGATGAAGCCGACCACCGATCCGCTGCTGGCGCAGACCGAAACCCTGCTGGCCGCGGCCTCCGGCGACACGGTCGCCGGCCTTACCGCCGACGAGGCGTACGAGCTGGTCCTCGCCCTGTCCTGGGCCGTCGACCGCTTCCACGACGACGAGCCCGCCGCCCGCCGCCGCGTCGCGATCGGCACCGCCGGGATGTTCACCTCCGCCTAGAGGGCCAGGGTGTCTCACGGGCGCGAGGCGGGCCGCAGGCGAGGAGGCTCAGGGGGTTGTTCTGACAGAGAGGCGGCGCCTGACATGAGTACACCCATTCGGCCGTTCACCGTGCAGATTGACAAGGATGCCCTCGACGACCTTCGCCGCCGGCTGGCGGCGACCCGCTGGCCCAGCCGGGAGCTGGTCGGGGACCGCTCGCAGGGGGTGCAGCTGGCCACCATGCGGGCGCTGCACCAGTACTGGGCGACCGAGTACGACGGCCGGCGGGTCGAATCCCGGCTCAACGCGCTGCCCCAGTTCAGCACCGAGATCGACGGCGTCGACATCCACTTCGTACACGTCCGGTCCGAGCACCCGGACGCGCTGCCGCTGATCATGACGCATGGCTGGCCGGGCTCGGTCATCGAGATGCTCGACTCGGTCGGCCCGCTCACCGACCCCACCGCCCACGGCGGCACCGCCGCCGACGCGTTCCACCTGGTGCTGCCGTCCCTGCCCGGCTACGGCTGGTCCGGCGAGCCGGCCGAGGTCGGCTGGGACCTCGGCCGCACCGCGCGGGCCTGGTCGGAACTCATGAGCCGGCTCGGCTACGACCGGTACGTGGCCCAGGGCGGCGACGTCGGCGCCGGCGTCACCGACACGATGGGCCGGATCGGCCCCGACGGACTGGTAGCCATCCACACCAACCTGCTCGTGCCGGCCCTCAACGACCCGGCGTCCCTGCCGAACGGATCGGACGCCGAACACGCCGCACTGGCCGCGCTCAAGACGTTCCAGACCAGCGGAAACGGCTACTTCGTGGAGATGGCCACCCGCCCGCAGACCATCGGGTACGCATTGCAGGACTCGCCGGCCGCACTGGCCGCCTGGATGGTCGACCACGACACCGACGCCTACTACAAGATCGCGCGCGCGTTCGTCGACGGCGAACCCTCCGGCAACCTCACCCGCGACCACATCCTCGACAACATCACCGCCTACTGGCTGACCGGCACCGGCACATCCGCGGCCCGCTCGTACTGGGAGGCCTACGGCCCGGACGCACCCGCCGCCGGCAGCCCGCCGCTCCCGGCGCCGCGCATCCCGGTCGGCTTCAGCGCCTTCCCCGGCGAGATCTGGCAAACCCCGCGCAGCTGGGCCGAACAGGCCTACCCCACCCTCAGCTACTTCGGCGAGGTCGACCGAGGCGGCCACTTCGCCGCCTGGGAGGAGCCAGAACTGTTCGCCGCCGAGCTGCGAGCCGCCTTCCGCCCGCTGCGCTGACCGTCAGCGCCAGCTCAGTTCGGCCACCCGGCCCTGTTCGCCGGACGCCCAGCACGCGCCGTCGGAAGCGCACAGCACCGCGTCGAAGCTCCCGGTGTCGAAGCGCTTCCACGTCTTGCCGGCGTCTGTGGTCAGGTCGCTCCCCGTTGGGCCTACGGCCAGGGCGACCGGGCCGTGGCCGGTCCAGGCTGCGCCGGAGCGGTACTCGCCGGGGACCGTTCGGGACACGATCCAGGTGCGGCCGCGAAGGTGGGCGGCGCCGGCGGGGGCCGCTTCGGGGGTTGCGTAGTCGCCGCCCACGGCCAGGCCGTGGGTGCGGTCGCGGAACGCCAGGCTGTAGATGCCCGCGCTGGGGCCGCTCGGGATCGGGGTCGCCGTCGCCGCCCAGGTGTGGCCGCCGTTGGTGGAGGTGAAGACGCGGGACGCCGCGCCGCCGCCGGTGGCGAACCAGGCCTGGCCGGCCGCGGAGACCAGGCAGGTGCCGCTGGCGGCGAAGGCGAACTCGCCGTCCAGCGCGGCCGGCATCCCGGCCGGGGAGCGGACCGCCCAGGTCTGGCCGCCGTCGCTGGTGGCCAGGATGCGGAACTTGCCGTCGACCGGGTCGGACAGGGCCAGGCCGTGCCGGCGGTCCAGGAAGGTCACGCAGTCGTAGAACGCGTTCGGGTCGTCGTTGCGGAACGTCTCGGTCCACGTACGGCCGGCGTCGTTGGTTGTGTACAACCGGGAATCCGGGCCGTTTCCGATGGTCAGCGCGACCGCGCTGCGGGCGTCGAACGCCTCGATGTCGCGGAACTGCAGGGCGGCCGCGTCGGCCGGGCCGACCGACTGCCAGCTGCGGCCGCCGTTTGTCGTCCGCAGGATCGTGCCGGCCGAGCCGGCCACCCAGGCGACCTTGTCGCTGACCGGAGCCAGGCCGCGGAAGCGCGCGGTCGTTCCGGTGTCGCTGAGCTGCCAGTGCGGGGTCCCGTGGGTGAAGCCGGCGGTGGACGCGACCACGGCCAGGCCGGCAACAACGATCGACAACTTTCGCTGCAACGTCATCCGTGCAAGTTACCGCTACTGATCGATCAGAGCACGTAGTCGTATTGTGTCGGCCACCGTCCAGCCCGGGGGTGGGGCCACCGCGGCCCAGCCGTCGACCGTGCCGGACTTGTAGACGTGGCCGTGCCCCAGCGGCACCTTGTTCGCGAAGATCAGGTCCACCATGGTCTGCCAGAACGTGACGACCGGGTACCAGTGCATGTCGGGGGTCACGTCGGGGCCGCGTTCGCCGCGCAGCCAACCCGGCTGGTGCCACAGCAGGTTGGGGTTCCACCAGACGACCGGGTCGGACGAGTTCTGCATGTAGACGACCTTGGGTCGCGGGCCGGTCAGCTCGCGCAGCTCGGACGCCCGGGACGCGAACTCGATCGGCAGCGCGTCGTAGCGGGGGTCCCAGACCGTGCTGCCGGGTTCCCGGTCGCGGGTGAGCTGCTGGTGGATCGGGTTGGCGAAGGTCGGGCCCTCGAGCAGGATCCCGTCGGCGCCCTCGACCATCTTCTCCGCGCTGCCGAAGGTCTTCTCCGTCCCGTACGTGCCGAGGCTCTCTCCGAAGATCAACAGCTTGGGCCGGGAGGTCGGCGGCATCGCCGCCCAGCGGTCGTGGACCGCGGTGATCAGCGCCGCGGAAGCGTCGGTCACCTTGTCCCGGTCGACCCAGAACGAGATCCAGCTGGGCAGGTATGAGTACTGCATCGAGACCAGCGCGGTGTCGCCGTCGTACATGTACTCCAGCGAGCTGGTCACGTTGTTGTCGACCCAGCCGGTGCCGGTCGGGGTGAACACGGCGACGACGGCCCGGTCGAACGCGCCGGTGCGGTCCATCTCGCGCACCACGATCGCGGCCCGGGACTTCTCGTCGTCGGCCGCGGCCAGCCCGGCGTACAGCCGGATCGGCTCGGTGGCCGGGCGGCCGCTGAACGCGCTGAGCTGCTCGGTGCTGGGTGCCTTGGCGACGAAGTTGCGGCCCTGCCGGCCGAGCGAGTCCCAGTCGACGAGCGAACCGGGGCCGCCGGAACGCAGCACGATGCCCGGTCGCACGACTCCGCGCCCGGTGCCGGAATCGGTGATCGCGGCCGACCGGTCGGCCGTCGCGTAGAGATTTTGCACCAGCAGGTTGTCGAACGCCCCGTAGGTCAGCATGGTGACCACCAGGAAGCCGGCGCAGTACGCGGCCGACTCGGGGACGTACTGCCCGAGAAGTCGGGCGATGCCGTGCGCGGCGAGCCGCAGCAGCCGGGCCAGGAGCAGCAGCGCCCCGAAGGTGAGCAGGCTGATGCCGACGGTGCGCAACGCGTCGTATTCCTGCTGGGGTTCCATGCCGAGGCGCACGCGTAGCGCGCGCTGCCATCGGGTGCCCAGCCAGAGGAACGCCACGATCAGCACGGGGAGCAGGGCGAACAGCAGATGCCAGGCGATCCGTTCGACCCGGCGCGACGGCCACCAGCGCATCCGGACCAGGGCGCCGAGGGCGGTGCCGACCGCGTACCCGATGGCGCCGGTCAGCCCGGCCACCACGCCCTGCAGGAACCAGGGGCGGGGGAGCAGCGACGGGGTGAAGGACAGGCAGTAGAAGACGGCCGACAGGCCGAAGCCGGTGACGCTGAGTTTGCAGCGCACCATCCGGCGGGACACCACGGCGTTCTCGGGACTGCGCCGCGGCGCTGGAATCCAGCTGCGCCGCGGCGCGAGTGAGTCCGGCGGGACCTTCACCACCAGCCTGTCCATCGGCGTCCCCCGATTTCCGCAAGTGAACGTCATCCCATCTTTGACCACCGATGCCAGCGATGGCTGACCTCAAGAGGCGGACGGCCCGACATTTCGCATCATCTGGAGGCATCAGCGCAGGCAGCGGAGATCGGTTGCCGGATTCGGTTGCGAAAAGGGTTCAGGACGCTTGCTGCTTGCCGATCACTCGCTGCGAGGAGGCAATCACCATGCGGCTGCGAAACTGGATCGCTGTTGTGGTCAGTGTGTTGCTGCTGGCCGCGGCGGGAACGGTCGGCATCCTGGTGAACATGTCGGCGCTGCGGGCGGCCGACTCGGTGCACCGGGCCGACTCGCAGGCGCTCGCGGTCAACAACGGCACCCTCACCAAGCAGTTGCAGCTGCTCTCGGCGAAGGAGCTCTTCACCTTCCTTGGCGATCACACGCTGCACCTGGGCAAGAACAGCACGGCCGACAAGCAGACGCTGGCCACCCTGGTCGCGAAGAGCTCGACGTTCGCGTACGGCGCGCTGATCACCGACCTGAGCGGCAACGTGCTGACCGCGAGCCGCACCACCGGTCTGCCGGCCGCCACCGACGCGGCCTGGGCCCCGATGAAGGCCTCGCTCCTGGCCGGTCAGCCCGGCTTCTCCTCGATCATGAACGTGAACGGCACCTACCTGGAGGCGGTGGCGGTGCCGATCGTGGTCGGCGACGCGGCCGCGGCCCTGCTGATCGGGTTGAACGCGGTCGCCTCCACCTCGCTCCAGCAGTATCTGGAGACGCTCAAGGACGACACGCACACCACCGCGGTGGTCGACTCGACCGGCACGATCGCGGCCACCGACACCGACGCGAACGTGGGCACCAAGGTCGACGCGGCGCTCCGGAGCGAACTGGCGGCCGCGCCGTCCGGCGGCACGTTCGTCGAGTACACCGCGGGCGGCACCCCGATGATCGCGATGGTGGTCGGCGAACTGCCCGGCGGATATGCCTACATCCGGATCCAGACCCAGAAGTCCTTCGACGGCGCGGTGCACGCCAAGAGCCAGACGCTGAACATGACGCTGCTGGCGATGCTGCTGATCGGGGTGGCCGCGGTGTCGATCCTGGGTTACCGCACGATGCTGCAGCGCAAGCGGTCCGACGCGCGGTTCCAGGCGCTGTTCCAGCACGCTCCCGACCTGGTGTCGGTGCTCGACGAGACCGGCACGATCGCGTTCTCCAGCCCGAGCGGCGCCGCGATCCTCGGCTTCGAACCCGGCCAGATGGTCGGCACCAAAGTCTTCGACATCATCCACCCCGAGGACCGGCCGTACATGATCCAGCAGTTCGGGTCGCTGCTGGAGGAGAAGAACGGCGTGGTTCGGCTGCAGTGCCGGGTGCGGCCGGCCGACGGCCAGTACCGCTGGTTCGAGTTCACCGCCTCCAACCACATGGACAACCTGGCCCTGGCCGGGGTGGTGATCAACGCCCGGGACATCTCGGAGAACCGGGCGTTCCAGGAGCGCCTGGAGTTCGAGGCGCAGCACGACGCGCTGACCGGCCTGCCGAACCGGCGCCGGATGCAGGACGTGCTCGGAGCCTCGCTGCGCTACGACTCGGTCGCCGTGCTCTTCGTCGACCTGGACGGCTTCAAGCCGGTAAACGACGCGCACGGCCACGAGGCCGGCGACGAACTCCTGCGCCAGGTGGCGGTCCGGCTTTCGGACTGCGTACGGGCGGGCGACGTGCTCTCCCGGGTCGGCGGCGACGAGTTCGTCGTCCTGATGCCGGGCGTACTGGACCCGGCCGACGTCGAGGCGACAAGTGCCCGGATCCGCGCCGCGGTCGAGGCACCGTTCCTGATCGACGGCAACGAGGTGCGGATCGGCGCGAGCGTCGGCATGCACCTGGCCCCGCTGTCCTGCGACCCCGACGAGGCCCTGCGCGCCGCCGACCACGCCATGTACACGATCAAGAAGGCCGGCGGCAGCCGCGCACTGCGGCACGTGGTCGAGGCGGCCGGCTCGGGGCGGCACCGCGCCGAGCCGTAGAAGGTGCACACTGGGTGCATGTCTCGGATCCTGTCTCGTCGCGACCTCGACTTCCTGCTCTACGAATGGCTCGACGTCGAGGCGCTGACCTCGCGGGAACGCTTCGCCGACCATTCCCGGGAGACGTTCGACGCCTTCCTCGACCTGTCGGCCCGGATCGCCGAGCGCGATTTCGCCCCGCACAACCGGCAAGCCGACCTGGCCGAACCGACCTTCGACGGCGAGCGGGTCACGATCATTCCCGAGGTCGCCGCGGCGCTGAAGGTGTTCAACGAGAGCGGTCTGCTCTCGGCCGGGCTGGACGCCGAGGTCGGCGGCATGCAGCTGCCGCACGTGGTGGCCCGGGCCTGCTTCCTGTGGTTCCAGGCGGCCAACATCGCCACCTCGTCCTACCCCATGCTGTCGATCGGCAACGCCAGCCTGCTGCTCGCGCACGGAACCGAAGAGCAGATCGAGACGTACGCGAAACCGGTCCTCGAAGGCCGCTTCACCGGCACGATGTGCCTGTCCGAGCCGCAGGCCGGTTCCTCGCTGAGCGACGTGACCACCCGCGCGGTCGCCCAGGACGACGGCAGCTACCGGGTCACCGGCAGCAAGATGTGGATCTCCGGCGGCGACCACGAGCTGAGCGAGACGATCGTGCACCTGGTGCTGGCCCGGGTGGCCGGCGCCCCGCCCGGCGTGAAGAGCCTGTCGCTGTTCATCGTGCCCAAGCACCACGTGGCCGCGGACGGCACGGTCGGCGAGCGCAACGGCGTCGCCCTGGCCGGCCTCAACCACAAGATGGGCTACCGAGGCACCACCAACGCGGTGCTCTCCTTCGACGACGCCACCGGTTACCTGGTGGGGCAGGAGGGGCACGGCCTCGCCTACATGTTCCACATGATGAACGAGGCGCGGATCGGGGTGGGCTCGGGCGCCGTGGCCCTCGGCTACACCGGTTACCTGCACGCCCTCGACTACGCCCGGGAGCGCCTGCAGGGCCGCCCGGTCGCGGCCAAGGACCCCACCGCCCCACCGGTGCCGATCATCGAGCACCCCGACGTACGCCGGATGCTGCTCGCCTCCAAGTCGTACGTCGAAGGCGGTCTTGCCCTTGTTCTTCATGCCGCGAAGCTGCTGGACGAGCCGTCGGCCGAGAACGACCTGCTCCTGGACGTGCTGACGCCGATCGTGAAAGCGTGGCCCTCGCAGTGGTGCCGCCTGGCAAATGACCATGCCATTCAAATTCATGGCGGGTACGGCTACACCCGCGAATATCCGGTCGAGCAGTTCTACCGCGACAACCGCCTGAACTCGATCCACGAGGGCACCGACGGCATCCAGGGCCTGGACCTGCTGGGCCGCAAGGTGGTCATGCGCGACGGCGCCGGCCTGACCCTGCTGCTGGACCGCATCCGTGCCACGGCCGCCGCCGCCCCACCCGACCTGGGCAAGCCGGTGCTGAACGCGGCCGACCGCATCGCCGCCACCACGGCGAAGCTGTGGGCCGGCGGAGATCCCACGGTCGCCCTGGCCAACTCGACCGCCTACCTGGACGCGGCCGGCCACCTGGTGATCGCCTGGATGTGGCTCTCCCAGCACGCCGCCACCGAGGGCAAGGAGGGCGACTTCTACGAGGGCAAACGGCTGGCCGCCCGCTACTTCGTCACGCACGAGCTGCCCCGAGTCGGCCCCCTGCTGGACCTGCTGGACACCCGCGACACGCTGCTGGCCGACCTGAACCCCCGGGTTCTCTGACGATGGCCACCGCGACCACCGTCCAGGCCGGCGACCACGAGGTACGCATCTCCAACCCCGACCGCGTCTATTTCCCCGATCTGGGCCTGACCAAGCTGGACCTGGTCAACTACTACCTGTCGGTGAGCGACGGCATAGTCCGGGCGCTACGCGAACGCCCGTGCATGCTGCACCGCTTCCCGTCCGGTCTGTCCGGCGACAAGGTCCACCAGAAGCGAGTGCCGAACGGCGCCCCACCGTGGCTGGAAACAGTCCGGGTGACGTTCCCGCGCTACAACCGCCACGCCGACGAACTGTGCGTGACGAAGCCGGCCGACGTGATCTGGGCGGTCCAGATGTCAACGGTGGAGTTCCACCCGTGGAACTCCCGCCGGGCGGACACGGAGAAGCCCGACGAGTGGCGCATAGACCTGGACCCGATGCCGGATTGCGACTACAACCGAGTGCGCCGGGTGGCCGAGGTGGCCCACGAGGTGCTGACCGACCTGGGCATAACCGGTTACCCCAAGACGTCGGGTGGCCGGGGCTTGCACATCTACGTGCGAATCCGCCCCCAGTGGTCCTTCGGCGAGGTGCGCCGAGCGGCCCTTGCGTTCGCCCGAGAGGTAGAGCGCCGGGCTCCAGACGAGGTAACTACGACGTGGTGGCGCAAGGACCGAGACCCAGCCAAGCTGTTCGTCGACTACAACCAAAACGCCCGAGACCACACGATAGCCAGCGCCTATTCAGTGCGCGGAGTCCCCACAGCCACGGTGTCCACCCCGATCAATTGGTCCGAGATCCCCAACGCAGACCCGCAGGACTTCACCATAAAAACGGTCCCAGACCGCTTCGCCCGCCTGGGCGACCTACACGCCAAAATCGACGAAACAGAGTTCACCCTGGACAAGCTCCTGGAGTGGGCCAACCGAGACGGCCTAGAACTCCCCGAAGACCAGCCCACCGACTGAAGTCCGCAGAGCGCCCCACTCGGCAGAGCCAGATCCCAGATGGCGGCAACGCTCCCACCCCGATAAACCGGAAATATCCGACACAGCCGCGAGCGAACCACCAAGGGTGTGGAGTCCCAGTCCGCTCCAAACGGAAACCCCGCAAGATCGGCGTGGCCACTGGCCGCGGGGAGGCGGGGCGGGTGGCGGTGCGCCGAGGGTGTGGGGTTCCGGTTCGTTCCGAGCGGTAACCCCGCAAGATCGGCTCGGGCGGCCCGCGCGGCGGGGCGGGGGCGGGCGTTACGCCAACGGTGTGGAGTTCCGGTCCGTTCCTAACGGGAACCCTGCAAGATCGGCGTGGCCGGCGGCCGCGGCGAGGCGGGGCAAGTGGCGGTGCGCCAAGGGTGTGGAGTTCCGGTTTGCTCCGAGCGGAAAACCCGCAAGATCGGCGTGGGCCGCGGGCGCGGCGAGGCGGGGCAGTTCGCGGCGAGGCCAGGCAGGCAGCGGCGCACCGAAGGTGTGGGGTTGCGGTTCGCTCCGAGCGGCAACTTCACAAGATCGGCGTCGGCGGCGGCGCGCGTGGGCGAGGCGGCGGCATGCCGGCCCGCGCGGACAAGCGTGTCCCCGGTTCGGTCGGGTGATCGCCGTGCCGGCGGCAGCCCGGCCAGCGCGAGTCCCAGCACACCCCCGGTTTTGGCTTGGGGATCTCCTCGCGGCGGCACGCCCCGCTAATCGCGCCGGTGGTTGGTGTGCAAGCGGGGTTTGCTTGCGCACCGGCCGCCGGTGTGATCGCTTCAAGTGCCGCCGCGAGGAGATCCCCAAGCCCCGCCCTAAACCCCAGCCACAAACCGAGGCCGAACAGAACGAGGCGGCTCTCCGAGCGCCCGGCCGGGGTGTAGGGCAGAGCCCACAAGAACTAACTAAGGCCGAAAAGCGACCGAAGGATCAAGCAACCGCACCCACTCAGGTCTCCACTGAGGAGCCCGCCCATCCATCTCTTCCTGAAGATTGGTCCGCCAAGGCCCAGAAACCCCATCATCCGCCCACCAAGACGGCCAAGAGTCATAGCGCCGAGATACCTGAACAGAATCCGCAGAAGTAGAAACCCGAAGGAACAACCACCGCCCATACCGAGGATCACCCTCGGCCCGCCGCAAGGCCCGAATAAGCGATGTCAACTCCCGATAGGCCTGCCACCGCCCCTCAGAAACCCGATCAGCAGGCGGATGTGACCCAGGCTGAGCACTGAGGCTAGTCGCATCGGCATAAACCAAAACGGTGCACACCCCATCCCCGCCGGGCGCCCGCGACCGCATCCAAGAGGCCAGAGCGGAAAGCGATTCAGTAGAAGGCGGCAAAGGCCGATCAAGCTCCGACCCCGCCTGCATAGCCGACCAGACAAGCCGGTCATGCTCGCCTTCACTGAGCCGCCGAACCCGCCGCATAGGCGGCCGAGACCCAGGCGCAATCCGCGGCGGCCGAGTCCCGGCCGTGATCCCACCCCGCCCGGCCGCAAAGAGCGCCGCGTTGAGGTCAAGCGAGGGAACCCGCCCCAGCAGCCGGGAGAAAGCCCCGCCGGTAACCTCCCCACGAACCGCCGAGGACAGCAGCCGCTCAGCCGCCTCCCGCACGTCGTCCCGATCGGCCGGGGTGCGCAGCTCGTGCTGCCCCCACTCGGTAATCACCTCGCCGAGCTCACGCAGCGTGTTCTCGGTGCTCAGCACCGCCCCGACGGTCTGCACCAGCCCATCCCCGAGATCGTCCCGATAGCGGGTGCGGGACCACCGACCTTCGGCGTGCCAGACGACGAAGCCGAGGGATTCCACGTCGACCAGGTCGTCCCAGGGAAGCCAGTCCGGCGCGCCGGTGAGCAAATCAATCTCGGACCCCGCACTGTGATCGCGGTCATAGCCGAAGAGGACGGCCCGGGCGCCGTCGAGCAGCGCGAGCCGGGCCCAGCTGCCGCCGTGGTCGTCGTGATGTGCGCCACGGTCGTCGACGAACCAGACGTCCGCGAACCCGATGCCGGTGAGCGATGCGGCGATCGTCGCCCATCTGGTCCACAGCAATCCGGGCGCGGGGAGGTCCACGTCGGTCAGCATTCGTCCACTGTGCCAAATGGACAGACATCTTTGCGACCCGGAGGGAGGAGCGGCCGGAAAGTTGCAGGTCGGTGGCAGCACGCCGATCTTGGTAAGTCGATCCGGGAGCCGGGCGATGGGACACGTGGCCCACCGACCCCGACCGGAAACGGATCATGCTTACCCACGCCCTCGGCTGCCTCGGCGCCGCGCTCTCCATGTCCCTGTCCTGGCCTCAGGTCTACAAGTCCTGCGTGCAGCGCCGCACCGGAGGCCTCTCGGCCACGGCCAGCGCGCTCGGGGTGGCGATGCCGCTCGGCTGGATCACCTACGGACTCCTGAGCGGGGAGCGGATCCAGATCATCACCAACAGCGTCACCGGTACGGCCGGCCTGCTGATCATGGTGGCGCTGCTTGTCACGCAGCCGTCGCTGCGGTCGGCGCGGGCTCTGCGGGTGAGCGCCGGCGCCGCCGGCGCGGTTCTGACGGCGGTCCTGCTGAGCGGTCTGGCGGCGGCCCTTCCGGGCGTACGGGGTTCCGCGGTGGCCCCGGTTCTGGGCATCGTGCTGGCCGTGGTGTCGGTGCTCTCGGCGATCCCGCAGCCGCTCGCCCTGCTGCGCGACCGGCACCTGGACCTGTCCGGTCTGTCGCCGTTGCGCTGGCGGATGGGCGCGGCCGCGTGTGCGTCCTGGTTCGTCTACGGGCTGGGCACCGGTCAGCCCGCGGTCTACGCGTCGGCCTCGGTCGGCCTGGTCAGCGCCCTGATCGTCTGCACGATCCTGTACCTGCGCACCGAGCCCTCGGCGGTGACCGAGATCAGTGGCGCGGCCCGCTGGCGCGACTCGATCCACACCCGCACGCTGGCGATGGCCGGCGTCTGACCGACCGGAGAGGGGCGGCCCACTGGGCCGCCCCTTTCAGTTAGGTGGTTCGGGAGCCATCGTTGGTTGGCTTCCAGTCCGCGCTGTCGCGCGTGTCGGCCGTCCGGCCGGTGATCGAGGCGAGGGTGATGACCAGGAAGAAGAGTGCGATTCCGATTGCCATGACATAGAGCTTTCTCTTGCCCGCCCATGGTCGACAGTGGCAGTGATGCCACACATCTTCTAAATCCTGCCAACCGGCCGTATGCTGCGTCACATGCTCCGGAATGTGGCCGTCCTGGCCCTGCCCGACGTCGCCGTCTTCGAGCTCGGCGTGCTCTGCGAACTCTTCGGTTACGACCGCACGGCCGAGGGCCTGCCCGGCTACGACTTCGCGGTCTGCTCGATCGACGGCGGCCCGGTCACCACCCACGCCGGCTTCGACGTCGCCGTGCGGCACGACCTGTCCCGCCTCGAGGAGGCCGACCTGGTCGCGATCGGCCCGTTCGGCTATCGCGAGCATGAGGTCCCGCCCGCGGTGATCGCCGCCCTGCAGCGGGCACACGAGCGCGGAGCCTGGGTGATGAGCGTCTGTACCGGCGCGTTCGCGCTCGGCGCGGCCGGCCTGCTCGACGGCCGCCGCTGCACCACGCACTGGCTGCACACCGCCCGGCTGGCCGAGCGGCACCCGGCCGCCAAGATCGACCCCGACGTGCTCTACGTGCAGGACGGCAAGGTGCTGACCAGCGCGGGCACTGCCGCCAGCGTCGACGCCGGCCTGCACCTGGTGCGGCAGGAACACGGCACCACGGTGGCGACCATGCTGGCCCGGCGGATGGTGGTGCCGCCGCACCGCGAGGGCGGCCAGGCGCAGTTCATCGAGACCCCGCTCCAGTCGATCCAGTGCGAGACCCTGCAACCCGTGCTCAACCTGGTGCTCGGCTCGCTCGACCAGCCGCACTCGGTGGAGACGATGGCCAACCTGGCGCACATGGCCCCGCGCACGTTCGCCCGCAAGTTCCGCAACGAGACCGGGGTGACCCCGCACGACTGGCTCACCGGCCAGCGCCTGCTGCTGGCCCGGCGCCTGCTGGAAGACTCCGAGCTCGGGGTCGACGCGATCGCGGTCCGGGCCGGTTTCGGCAGTGCCGCCACCCTCCGGCACCACTTCGCCCAGCGGTTGAGCACCACCCCGCAGGCCTACCGCGCGACGTTCTGGTCACAGCCGGTGTGAGCCTGCCCGGCCGTGGGAAAGCTGCCGGTCATGACAGTTTTCGTGCTGTTCGGCGCCACCGGTGACCTGGCCCGGCGGATGGTTCTCCCGGCGTTCTACACCCTGGCCATCGAGGGCCTGCTGCCGGAGAAGTGGATCCTGGTCGGCAACGGCCGCGGTGACGTCTCGCACGAGGACTTCCGGGCCCGGGTGCGCGAGGCGCTCGAGGAGTTCGGGCCGGCGCCGGGCAAGGGGCCGTGGCGCGAGTTCGCCAAGCGGCTGCGCTTCGCCGGCGGCGGCTTCAACACCGACTCGCCCGGCAGCCTGCTCGACGTGATCGAGGAGGCGCGCCAGGAGGTCGGCCCGAAGGCCCAGCTCGTGCATTACCTGGCGGTGCCGCCGGTGGCGTTCCCGGAGCTGACCAAGGCGCTCGGCAAGCACGGGCTGGCCGAGGGCGCCCGGGTCGTCTACGAGAAGCCGTTCGGCACCTCGCCGGAGGAGTTCCGCAAGCTCAACCGGCAGGTGCACGGCGTGCTGGACGAGTCGCAGGTCTATCGGATCGACCACTTTCTCGGCAAGGAGGCCACCCAGCAGCTGCACGCCATGCGCTTCGCGAACACCACGTTCGCCGCGCTGTGGAACCGCGAGCACGTGGAGAGCGTGCAGATCGACGTGCCGGAGACGCTCGACGTGGCCAACCGGGCGCAGTTCTACGATGCCACCGGCGCGGTGCTGGACATGCTCGTCACCCACCTGTTCCAGGTGGCGGCCGAGGTGGCGATGGAACCGCCGGCCTCGCTGGACGCGCCCGATCTGCAGGCCGCCCGGGAGAAGGTGATCGCCAAGTTCCGGCCGATCGATCCGGCCGAGGCGGTGCTCGGGCAGTTCGCCGGCTACAAAGACATCAAGGGCATAAAACCGAAATCACGGACCGACACGTACGTCGCGGCCAAGCTCTGGATCGACTCGCCGCGTTGGGCGGGTGTCCCGTTCCTGCTGCGCACCGGCAAGCGGCTGGCGGCCAGCGAGCAGCGGGTGAGCCTCGTCCTCCGTACGCCCCAGAAGCCGTTCCCGAAGCTCCCGGCGCAATCCAACGTCCTGTCCTTCTCGCTCGCCGGCAGCGGCGAGGTTGATCTTTCCTTCCTGGCCAAGCAGCCGGGCATCGCCGAGGACCTGGAATCGGCCACCGTCTCGCTGCCGCTGGCGGCCGTGAAGGACGCCGACCCGCTCCCGCCGTACTCCCGTCTGATCCACGACGTGCTGGTGGGGGACCGGGCGCTGTTCACCCGCCCGGATGGTTTGTCGGCCGCTTGGAAGGCGGTCCGGCCGTTGCTCGACTCGCCGCCGCGGTCGATCTCCTACGCCCCGGGCTCGTGGGGTCCGGCCAAGGCCCGGCAGCTCGCGGCCCCGCACCGATGGTTGCTCGGGCAATAGTCAGTTAAAACTTGTCAGTCTGGACTGATGAGTTTACGGTTGGGTCATGACTGAGATCCCGGCTTCGGCTCTTCGCGCGGCCAGCGAGGTGCGCACGGTTTACAGCCGCCTGCGCCGCCGCCTGCGCGAGGTCGCCAACCTGGGTGACCTGACCCCCTCGCAGACGTCGGTGCTGAGCCGGCTGTCCAAGGACGGCCCGGCCACCGCCAGCGTGCTGGCCACGCTCGAACGCATCCGCCCCCAGTCGATGGCCACCACGCTGGCCGCCATCGCCGAGCGTGGGCTGATCGAGCGCACGCCCGACCCGACCGACGGGCGCCGTCAGCAGATCTCGCTCAGCGACTCGGGGCGCGCGGTGATCGAGGGGTCCCGGCGGGAGCGGGAGGAGTGGCTGGCCGGCGAGCTGGCCCGCGACTTCACCGAGGCCGAGCGGCAAACGATCATCGAGGCGATGGGCCTGCTCGACCGGCTGGCCGGGAAATGACCGCCGTTGTCGCGACGCCGCCGCGCACCTTCGACCGCCGGCTGATCGTCCCGCTCGTCCTCGGCGCCATCCTCAACCCGATCAACTCGTCGACCCTCGCGGTCGCGCTGGTCCCGATCGGGCTCGCCTTCCACGCGCTGCCGTCCGAGACGGCCTGGCTGGTCTCCGGGCTCTACCTGGCCACCGCGACCGGCCAGCCGGTGGTCGGCAAGCTCGTCGACCGGTACGGCGCTCGCACGCTCTACCTGGCCGGCACCGCGCTGGTCGGCGTCGCCGGGATCGTCGGCGCGCTCGCCCCCTCGCTCGGCGTGCTGGTGCTGGCCCGGGTCCTGCTCGGCTTCGGCACCTGCGCCGGTTACCCCGCGGCGATGTACCTGATCCGCCGCTCCGGAGTGGAGAAACCGGGCGGCCTGCTCACCGCGCTGTCGGTCTCGGCGCAGACCATCGTGGTGGTCGGCCCGACCCTCGGCGGCCTGCTGATCGGCGCGGCCGGCTGGCGGGCGCTGTTCGCCATCAACATCCCGCTCGCGGTGCTCTGCCTCGTGCTCGGCGCGCTCCTGCTGCCCCGCTCCGGGCCGGTCGAGGAGCATGTGCGGCTCGACTACCTCGGCATCGGGTTCTTCGCCGGCACGCTGACCGCGCTGATGCTGTTTCTGCTCAGCCCGTCGCTCGGGCATGTGTGGCTGGTGCCGCTCACCGTCCTGCTGGCGGCCGGTTTCGTCTGGCGGGAACTGCATTACGCCGACCCGTTCCTCGACGTCCGGGTGTTCGGCGGCAATGCGCCACTGCTCACCACGTACCTCCGGACGCTGCTCGCGCAGACCGTGGCGTACGCCTATCTCTATGGTTTCACCCAGTGGCTGGAGGCGGGCCGCGGCCTCAGCGCCGCGCATGCCGGCCTGGTTCTGCTGCCGATGTCGCTGGTCGCCATCGGCGTCTCGGCGATCACCGGCCGCCGGGCCGAGTTCCGCGGCAAGCTGCTGATCGGCGCGGTCAGCCAGGTCGTCGCCTGCGCGCTGATGCTGGTGCTCAGCTCGGCCAGCGCGCTCTGGATCCCGGTGCTCATCTCGGTCATCTGCGGCCTGCCGCAGGGGCTGAACAGCCTGGCCAACCAGAACGCCGTCTACTTCCAGGCCGATGCCGACCGGATGGGTGCCTCGGCCGGGTTGCTGCGCACGTTCGCCTACCTCGGCGCGATGGTCTCGTCGGCCGCCACCGGCGCCTTCTTCAAGCACGGCGCCGACACCGCCGGGCTGCACGAACTCGCCATCTTCCTGATCGTCGTCGCGACCCTGCTGCTGGTCGTGGTCCTCGCCGACCCGTCGTTACGGCGGATCGGTGCTGCCAACGAAAGGCTCTGACTCATGCCCGTCACCACGCTCGACCCCACCACCGCGCTTGTCGTCATCGACCTCCAGGGCGGCATCATCGCCGCGCCCACGGTTCCGCTGGCCGCGGCCGAGGTGGTCGCCCGCACCGCGCTGCTGGCCGACGCGTTCCGTTCGCACGGCCTGCCGGTGGTGCTGGTTCGGGTCACCCATCTGGCCGACGGTTCGGACGCCGTTGGCGGCCGGATCGACGGCGGCCCGCGTCCGCCGCGCCCCCGCCCCGAGGGCTGGGATTCGTTGGCGACCGAGATCACCGGCCCCGACGACATCGTGGTCACCAAGCGCAACTGGGGTGCCTTCTACGGCACCGACCTCGACCTGCAGCTACGCCGCCGGGGCGTCACCCAGATCGTGCTGACCGGCATCGCCACCAGCATCGGGGTCGAGTCGACGGCCCGGGCCGCGCACGAGCACAACTACCACGTCACCCTGGCGGTCGACGCGATGACTGACCTCGACGTGGACACGCACCGCAACAGCGTGGAGAAGATCTTCCCCCGGCTGGGCGAGACCGGCACCACCGACGAGATCATCGAGCTGCTGGCGAAGACCCGCGCATGATCTCGTCGCGGGTGGCGGACACCCAGTCCAGCGCCCGCCCGAGGTCCTCGGCGGCGGCGCGGCGGTCCTGTTTGGGATCGGCCCGCGCCGTCGCCGCGCACGCCTCGATCCGCTGGGTGAGGTCGGCGTAGAGGGCCGGCTCCTCGATCGGATCTCGTTCTCCCGGCCGTTTGAACCGGCTGCTGACCGAGATCGCCGCCTGGGCCACCAGCAGGCCGGCCACCAGCGCGGACGCCAGCGTCAGCGGATCGGCCGGTTCGTCCGCGACGAGCAGGATCACCACGGTGGTGACCAGCCAGGTAGCGGTGCTGACCAGCGGCCACACCCAGTCGTCGGCCTTGCGCATCGGGTTGTAACGGCGGATCGCCGCCCGTAACTCGTGGTGCACCTGGCCCAGCCGGGCGAAGCCGACCCGGTCGGGCCGCTCGGCGATCCAGTCCCGGCACTGAGCGTCGGCCACCACCGCCCGCACCCGGCGGTCGATCCGCTCCAGCCGGCCCTCCACGTCACCGGCGAAGATGTCGTCGTCGGTCATGCCGCCCGCCTTACCTGCTGCTCCGCTGCGTGGATCTCTAAAAAGTCGATGGCCTGGCAGAGCAGCATGTCGGCGTCGGCGATCCGGTTGATCGCCCGGTCGGTGCGGGCCAGCCGGGCGAGACGCGCGGCGTCCCAGCGCCGCGACCCCACCTGCCGCAGAGCCGCCGACACCAGCCGCACCCGGGCCCGCACCAGCACCTCGATGACCTCGTCGAGGTCACCCTTACCGGCCTCGCCGGCCCGCGGCCCCGCGCCCATCCGGCGGCCGTCGACCAGCCGCGAGATCCGCCCGGTGACCCAGAGCAGTCCCGGCATGGCCACGCCCAGCGCCAGCACGGTGATCACGATGACCCAGAGCGAACCGGCCCCGATCGCGGCCGAGGCCCAGGCCACCGCCCAGAGCAGCGGAAACGCCAGCACCGCACTGATCAGGGTGCGACTCCAGCCGGACAGCCCACCGGAGGCGGCCACCAGCATGCCGTCCATCCCGCGCACCCGGGCCAGCGCCGACCGCACCCAATATTCCTCGGCGCTCCCCGAGATCTCCTCGAGCCGGGCCAGCGCGTCCGCCACCAGCCCGCGAACATCGTTGAGATCCCGGTAGAGCTGACGGCGCGCCATAGCCCGAGCGTGCCACTGCCGTGCAACAGCCCGGTTACCCAGAGTCCACCTTCCGGGTGACCCAGTCGACGGCCGCGTCCATCGTGGTCGCCATCTCTCCACCGGGTGCCGGCGGCCGGTCGACGAGCACGACCGGGATCCCGCGTTCGCGCGCGGCGACGAGCTTGGCCGCCGCACCGCCACTGTCCTTGGTCACCAGCACCTCGATGCGGTGCTCGTCGAGCAGCCGCCGCTCCCCGTCCAGGGTGAACGGCCCCCGGTCCAGGATCACCGCGAGGTGCCGGGGCTTCGGCGCTTCCGGCGGTTCCACCGACCGGGCCAGGAACCAGCACTCGTCCACCTCGGCGAACGCGCCGATGCCCTGCCGCCCGGTGGTCAGAAAAACCCGATGGCCAAGCCGGGGGAGAACGGCGGCGGCTTCTTCAAGATCTGGTACGCGGTGCCAGACGTCCTCGGGCTCGGCGAACCAGCCCGGCCGCTGGAAGCGAAGCAGTGGAACCCCGGCGAGCCCGGCCGCCTCCACCGCGTTGGCGCTGATCCGCGCCGCGAACGGATGCGTAGCGTCGACCACCACGTCGATCCGCCGCTCCCGGAGAAATCCGGCGAGCCCGTCGACCCCGCCGAACCCGCCGATCCGCACCTCACCGGCCGGGAGCAGCGGAGAGCTGGTCCGCCCGGCAAGCGAACTGATCACGGTGTGCCCGGCCAGCGCGCCGGCGAGGGCGCGGGCCTCGGAGGTCCCACCCAGAACGAGAACGATCATGCGGCGACTCGCTTGTCGGCCGTGCGCCAGGGCAGGAACGCAATGCCGGTGAGCAGGATGACGGCCAGGACGGTCAGGGCGGTTCGGGCGCTGGTAACGGCCGCGAGCGCGCCGGCCGCCGCGATGAACACTGGCTGGACCACCTTGTTGGTGATCGACCAGGCCATCACCACCCGGGACATGTGGGCGTCGTCGGTGGCGTTCATCCGGTAGGTCGCGAACGACGGGCTGAACAGGCCGGCGAACAGCACCAGCAGAAACTCCGAGGCGGCGAGCAGGACCAGCCCGGAAAGCCCGGCCGTGGCCAGCGGCACCAGCCCGAGCCACAGGTTGCGGCCGATCCCGCCGAGCAGCAGGGTGCGGTGCTCGCCGAGCCGCCGGGTGACCGGCTTGACCAGCATCGAGCCGACGATCCCGGCCACACTGGACACCCCCGTGATCAGCCCGTACTGCCAAGCCGGGAACCCGAGATCGCGGAGCACGAAGACGGCCATCAGCGGCACCAGGGCCATCAAGCAGCCCCCGAAGATCATCGAGTTCCAGAACAGCGCGGCCAACCCGCGGTGCCCGAGGATGTACCGCCATCCGGCGGTGACGTCCCGCAGCCAGTGCTGTCCGGTCGCCCGGGGTGGCGGCGCCGGCTCGGACACCCGCAGGCCGCGCAGCAGCAGCGCGGAGACCAGGAAGCTGACCGCGTCGAGAACCATCGTCACGGTGGCGCCGAGCCAGGAGATCAGCACGCCGCCGACCGGCGGCCCGACCGCGTTGGCGGTCCACCGGGTCGTCTCGAACCGCCCGTTGGCGTCCGCGCGATGCTCGGCCGGCACCAGCGTGCGCAGCTGCGCCACCCCGGCCGAGTCGAAGGCCAGCCGGGCCGCCATCTGCACCACGGCCACCAGACAGAGATGCCAGTAGCTCAGCACGCCGAACCAGGCGGCGACCGGCACCGACGCGACCACGGCGAAGCGCACCAGATCGGCGACCACCATCACCGGCATTTTCCGGTGGTGCTCGATCCACGGCCCGAGCGGCAGCGCCACCGCCGCGCTGACCAGCCCGGCCAGCACGGTCAGCAGCGAGACCCGGAAGTCCGAGGCGCCGAGGACCAGCACCGCGACGATCGGCAGCGCCGAGTAGCCGAGCGCGCTGCCGAACTCGCCGACCGCGAACGCCGCCCACCGCCGCCGGAAGTCAGCCCGCCAATCACTCGATCGCACCGGAGGACCCTATGGCACGGGGGATGGCGCGGGCGGGCTGTCCGCGCAGACCTCGCCCCACCCGATCGCGTCTTTCCATCCGGCGTGGTCGACGTAGCTGCGTTCCAGGCTCAGCGTCGACCCGTCGCCGTCCTTCTCCAGGATGCCGTCCCAGCCCTGATTGGGCTCGTTGAAGATCTGCTGCACGATCATCGGTTCGCGGCCGCGCACCACGACGACCTTCTCGTGTGTCAGGACGTCGGCCACCCGGTCCTCGGGCGCGTCGACCCGCACCTCGATCAACAGGTGCCAGGCCGCGTCCACCGCGTCCGCGAACCGACAGGTCCGCACGACGGACGTCTCGATGCCGGCCGTATTGAGCGGCTCCAGATAGGTGGCGACCAGAGTCTCCTCCAGGTCGCGCACGTCGGCGTGCAGACCCTTGCCGGAACTACAGCCGGTCACCAGCGCGATGACCAGCGGAAGCACCGCGAACCGAACCCCGACACGCAACATCGCCCACCCCCGTAGGCCGACACCCTATCGAGGGACGGATCTCTCGGCCGCCCGCCAATCCGAAGCGGCCTCACGTCCGTACCCATGGATGCATCGCTGTCGGGGTCCGCCGAGAGGAAAAGCACCGTGGATCCGTCAACCCCCACAAATCGGTCCGGTGACCAGCCGGAACCGCGGAAGCCGCCGATGGTCGCCTTCTGGCCCGACCCGGAGCCGGCCGATGGGCGGCACGCCGCGCCTACGCCCACGCCGGCGCCGGCGCCGCGTCTGGCCGGGCCTCCGCAGCGCCCGGTGACGCCGGACGACGCGGGCCGGGTGCGTCTGGCTCGCGGCGGTTTGCTGGCGCTGGCCCTGGCGGTGGTTGTGCTGGTCGGCGCGGTGCTGGCGACGGCGATCGTCAAGGCGAACTCCGAACCGGACACCCCGGTCGCCATCCCGGTGGCGAGCCCGTGGACCGTCCCGCCGGTGGCGACCGAGACGGTGGTGACCCCCACGCCCACCGCGGCGTACAGCACGCCCCCGACTTCCAAGCCGACCCAGAGCGTAGCGACGTCGGCCGCGCCGAAACTCCCGGCCGCGGCGACGTTCGAGGTGGCGGCGTCCGACAAGTCGGTCACCGTGCGCAGCCAGAACCTCGGCACCACCCTCTACCGGGTCACCCTCGCCGGCGGCGGCACCGCGGTCACCCCGAAGGTCGCCGTCTCCGGCACGAAATTGCGGCTGACCCTGGTCAAGGCCCCGGCGACGGTCGCGCCGCCGGTGACGATCGTGCTGAACAGCCAGGTCAAGTGGGCCCTGAAGCTGTCCGCCGGCAACACCCAGACGGCCGCCGACCTCACCGGGAGCAAACTCTCCTCGCTGGAGTTGGCCGGCGGCGCGAACACCTTCGACCTGGACCTGCCCCGGGCGACCGGGACCCTGCCGGTGCGCATCACCCACGGCATGAGCCAACTCAAGATCAAGACCAATGGCGTTCCGGTACGGCTGACCATGCGCGTCGGGGCCGGGACGGTGATCGTGGCCGGCTCGGTCGACGAGGACGTCACGCCCGGGAAGGTGATCACCTCGGACGGCTGGGCCGATGCCACCAACCGGGTCGACGTGGACTCGGTCGAGGGCATCGGCACGCTAACCGTCAATATCGACTGAAACTCAGCCGCGCGATCGGGGCAGGCAGCACTTCTTGTACTTGTTGCCGGACCCGCACCAGCATGCCGCGTTCCGCTCCGGCGGCCAGCTGATCCGGTTGGTGCCGGTCTCCTGCTGGCGTGCGTAGGCCGCCCGGACCTTGGCGTCGGTCGCGTCGCCGGCCAGCCCGTCGACCGTGCCCGGGAACACCGCCAGGCCGACCCGGCCGGTGCCGGTCAGCCGGACCAGTTCCCGCTCCAGCCGGGCGCGGTGGTCGTCCCAGTTCTTGTCGTACGACTCGGTCAGGGCCGGCCACTTCGCCAGCAGCCGGTCGAACTCGGCCTGCGGCCAGAACAGCAGGTCGTCGGCCGGCCCACCGGCCGCGGCCGCGTTGGCCAGCCGGGTCTCGAGCCGCTCGGCCAGGTTGTCGTGCGTGTCGTGCGGCAGGCCGAGGGCGTGCCGCAGCCGGTGCCGCTGCTGGAGCAGGAAGAACAGCTGACCGGCGTCCTCGGCGCTGGCCGGGTCGGCGGGCTGGTCGCGCTCGGTCAGGGTGGCCTGCACGGCCTCGGTCAGCCACTGCTCGGCCAGCTTGTTCTGGCCGCCGACCGACAGGGCCACGGTGACGTACGCGGCGGCGTCCGGATAGCGGGTCAGCAGCGGGCGCAGCGGTTCCAGCTCCGCCATCGCCTCGTCCGCGCGGCCCGACCGGAACAGGATCCGGGCGCGCAGCGCGTGGGCGGCGCCGGCCTGGGTGTCGTCCCGCGTCTTGTAGGCGTCGACGGCCCGGTCGGCGTACCGGAGGGCGGCATCGAGTTTGGTCCGGCTCTCGGCGATCTCGGCCGCGAGCGTGAGGGCATATCCGGCATCGTCCGGGTCGGCGAGGCCACCGGAGTCGACGGCCTCGGCGAGCACGGCCGCGACGCCGAGCGGGTCGGCCGCGCCGAGGGCGGACTGCCGGATGTCGCTGAGGTCAGCGCTGGTCAAATCGGTTTTAACGGCACGCCGATACGGTACTGCGGTTCGCGTACCCGCCGCTGTTGATCTGGGTCTCACGCGTGAGTGAAATATTCACGCATGGCGATCTATTTATGAATTTGTTTACGCTGCGGCCATGACACGCTCTGTACCCAGGACGCTCGTCATGGTCACCGTCGTCGTTCTCCTCACGCTGGGGAATGTGGCAGCGGCCCAGGCGACTCTGCCCACGCTCGCGGTCGGTGCGACCACCTCGGCCTCCGACACGGTCGGTAGCGGCAACACCTGCGCCGGCTTCCTCGACGAACGCACCCACCTGGGCAACCTCGGCATCCGCCGGGTCTTCGCCTCGGCCGGGCAGCTGCCGCCGGCCAACGCCATCACCTGCCACAACACCAACGGTGGCGTGCTCTGGTACTCGTTCAAGACGTCCTGCACACCGACCGCGGTGGCGGCCGGCAGCTGCGACACCGAGATCCAGAACATCGCCACGGCGATGCCTGCCAACACCTACCTCACCTACTACCACGAGCCCGAGGACGACATGACCGGGGTGCAGTTCGTGGCCGCCTTCCAGCGGGCCTACACGGTCGCCAAGGCCGCGAACTCCACGCTCAACGTCATCCCGATCTACATGTCCTACCAGTGGCGCACCGGCTCGACCCGGGTCACCAACAACGGCACCGGTGGCGACTACGAGATCCAGGACTGGATCGTCCCGGCCGCCTACGCCGACGCGTACGGGCTGGACCTCTACTGGCAGGCCAGCACCCGGGGCAGCGAGCCCGACGACCCGTACAGCATCGGCTCCGACCCCCGGATGATCCGCTGGTACAACGCTGTCTCCGGGCTGGGCAAGCCGCTCACCCTGCCGGAGTGGGGGATCGACGACGACCAGGGCACCCGGGCCTCCCGAGGGCCGGCCATCCGCGCCTCCCGGACGTGGCTGACCAGCCACGACTTCCGGATCGTGTCGTACTGGCAGATGGACAACTGGTATCTCGGCGCCACCACCTTCCCGGCCGGCGGATACGCCGACCCGGACGGCGTGGCCGCCTATCAGGAGCTGGTGGCCGCGGCCACGCCATGAGTCAGGCGCGGGCGGCGAGCAGACCGGCGCCGCAGCGTTCGAAGAGCCGGCGGGCCCGGGCTACGTGTCCGGGTCCGCCGCCGGCCTTCCCCAGCACCAGGTGCGCCAGCCCGGCGCCGATCGGGTCGGCGCCGGTGCTGAACAACCGTTGTGCCGCCTCGGCGTTGGCCGCCGCGCCGGCCGGGTCGGTCGGCAGCAGGGCGTACGCCCGGGCGAGCCGGGCCGACCCGGACCGCCGCGGCGAGTCGATCAGATCCGCCTCGGCCTGGGCCCGGTCGGCCCACGTCATCGCCTGGTCCAGCCGGCCGCGCGTGGCCTCGGCCTCGGCCAGCATCAGGAACCAGGCGCTGCGGCTGACCGGGTCGATCCGGGTGAGCCGGGGATCCGCCGACTCGCCCAGCAGCACCTCGACACACCCGGCCGGGTCGCCGGCGTACAGCATGGCCTGGGCCAGGGCGCCGGCCGCCGCACCGGCGAAGTAGTCCCGGCGGGGGCCGGCCACCGCAACCGCCTCCTGGCCCAGCCGCAGCGCCCGGTCGAGGTCGCCCTGCAGGGCGACGACCACGCACTGGTACGCCAGAACCAGCGAGGTGAGTTCGTCGGTGTCGAGCAGCGCAGCCGCGTCCCGGGCGTCCTCCAGGCAGCGGGCCGCGGCCGGCAGCTCACCGAGGGCGCGGTGCACGCAGGCCCGCAGGGCGTGGATCTGACCGGCCAGAGTGGTCTGTCCGCTGGCCCGGGCGGCGAGCAGGGCGCGCTCGGCGTGCCGGCCCGCGTCGTACGGCCGGTCGTGGCACAGCTCGGCCGTGGCCAGCCAGGCGACCCCGTGCAACAGCTCGGCAACCTCGGCGTCCGGCATGGCGTCCACCAGCGCGGCGGCCTCGGTCAACCGGTCTCCGGTGCCGTGGTCGGCGCACCCGGTCCACTGGTCGTTGAGGACGGAGGTGGCCAGCGCGGCCGCCAGCAGCGGCCGGTCACCGGCCCGGCGGGCGGCCGCGACGGCCTCGGCCGACGGGCCCGGCCCGGCGTCGATCGAGGTGAAGTCGCTGGCCAGGCCGAGCAGCAGGATCGCGGTGGCGCGGTCCTCGTCCTCGGGCAGTCCGGCCAGCCCGGCCAGCTCGGCGGCGAGCTGAGCGTTGGCCTCGGTGTGCCGCCCGAGCAGGCGTTCGATGCCGGCGCAGAGGGCGACAAGCGAGGCGCGCGGTTCGGCTGCCGCGACCGGGATCAGGTGCAGCAGCTGGTGCAGGGTCTGCCGGCTCTCCGGCAGCCGGCCGGTCACCGCGAACGCCTGGGCCTGCGCGACGAGCAGCCCCATCCGGGTGCCGTCGGCCTCCGGGGTGTCCGGCAGCAGCCGCAACGCTGTGCTGAACCAGTGCGCGGCGACGCCGGGGTTGCTGTTCAGCGCGTCGGAGCCGGCCTGGTGCAGCACCTCGATCGCCTCGAGATCCCCACGGGTGGCGCATCGTTCCAGGTGGTGCGCCTGTTCCGCGGCGGCCGCGCCGTTCTTCCGGAGGGCCGCCGCCGCGCGGGCGTGGGCGCCGACCCGCCAGCCCGGGTCGCTGCTCTCGTAGGCGGCCTGCCGCAGCAGCGGATGCCGGAACTGGAACCGGTCGTGCTGGCCGGCCCGCAGGATGTCCCGCGCCGCCAGCCGGTCCAGGGCGGCGAGCACGGCCCGCTCGGACACCTCCGCGGTCCGGGCGACCAGCTCCGGCTCGGCCACCTCCGGGGCCAGGGCGGCGGCCCAGGCCACCTTCGCCTCGATCGGGGCCAGGGCGCCGAGCTCGGCGGCCAGCGCGGCCCGAACCGCCTCCGACCGTACGGCGGACAGCCGCCCCAGATCGGCCCGGGCCAGCGCGTGCAGGTAGAACGGGTTGCCACCGCTGGCCTCGTACAGCTCGCGGCGCCGGGCCGCGGGCAGCCGTTCGGGCAGCAGCTCGTCGATGTCGGCCCGGGTCAGCGGACCCAGCTCCAGCAGCTGCACCACGCCGTCCAGGACCGCCCGCCCGAGGCTGTCCTGCAGGCGCCCGGGCAGCTGCCGCGGCCGGTAGGCCACGGCGAACTGCACCGGCCCGGCCGGCGGGTGCCGCAACAGGAACTCCAGCAGCTCGGCCGAGCCGTGGTCGGCCCAGTGCAGGTCGTCGAGAACCACCAGCAGGCCGGCCCGGCCGGCCGCGGCTTCGAGCAGGCCCCGGACCGCCCGGTGCAGCCGGTACCGCTCGCCGCCCAGCACCGGTGCCGCACCGCCGTCACCCGGCAGCAGCTCCCGCAGCAGGTCTTCGTCCCCGGTCGGCGGCGCCGCCAGGTCATTCAGCGCGTCGGTGATCACGGCGAACGGGACGTTTTGCTCGTACTCGGCGGCCCGCCCCCAGGCCACCACCCGCCCGGACCGCTGCGCGCGCCGGGCGAACTCGCGCAGCAGGCTGGTCTTGCCGATGCCGGGGTCACCGCTGACCGCGATCATCGGCACGGTGTTGTCGCCGGTCGCGTCGAGTTCGTCCCGGCGGCCGACGAAAGACCGGGCCGGAGCGGCCGGCAAAGGCGCAGCCAGCGAGGGGCTCTGCCGCAGCACCGCCGCCGCCAGCTCCTGCAGCGCCGGACCGGGATCGATGCCCAGTTCGGCGGCGAGCCGTGCGCGCACCTCCCGCAGCACGACAAGCGCGTCCGCCTGCCGGCCGGACCGGTAGAGCGCGAGCACCAGCTGACCCTGCACCTGCTCGTCGAACGGATGCTCGCCGGCCAGTTGCCGCAGCTCGGGCAGCAGGTCGGCGTGTTCGCCGAGGGCCAGCCGGGTCTCGGCCAGGGACCGGCGGGCGTCGGCCGCGAGCGCGGCCAGCCGGTCCGACTCACCGGCCAGCCCGGGCAGGCCGACCAGGTCGGCCAGCGGCCGGCCACGCCACAGCGCCAGCGCCGACCGCAGCGACTCGGCCCGCCGGGCCAGGCTGCCGGTCTGCCGGGCGTCCCGGATCAGGCGTTCGGCGACGGCTGCGTCGGTGCCGTCGGGGCCCAGGTCGAGCTGGTAACCGGGCGGCCGGGTGACGATCGCGGCCGGGTCACCGAGCACCCGGCGCAGGTAGGAGACGTGGCTCTGCACGGTGTTGAGGGCGACATCGGCGCTCCGGCCCCACACCGTCTCGATCAGCCGGTCGGTGCTGACGATCTCGCCGGGCCGCAGGGCCAGCACCGCCAGGACCGCCTTGCGGCGCAGCCCGGACACCGGGCGGACCGCGCGGTCCGGGCCGACCACCTCGACCGGTCCGAGCAGCCGTACCTGCATGGGTCTCCCTGCCGTTCCAGCGCCGCGTCAGCGCGGTTGCAGCGCCGACCGGCACGATGTCGGGCGTCACAGTACACATAGGAGGAAACAGGGTGCGGTTCGTCTTGGCACTGCTGCTCACCGTGCTGCCACCGGCGGCCGCGGCCACCGACCAGGTGCCCCGGGAGCCGGTGATCCTGGTGCACGGCTGGACCGGGGCCGGCTCCGACATGTCGGCGATGCGGGACGCGTTCGCCGCGGCCGGCTATCCGGCCTACGTGGTCGACCTACCGGGTCAGAACAACGTGGTGAACGCCCTGGTCATCGCCGCCCTGGCGGACAGTGTCCGGGCGCAGACCGGCGCGGGGAGGGTCAACCTGGTCGGGCACAGCATGGGTGGCCTGTCGACGCGTTACTACCTCAAGCACCTCGGTGGCGCGGCGAAGGTCCGCACCTTCGTGTCGATGGGTTCACCGCACTACGGCTACCTCCCGGCCTGCCTGCTCGGCGAGCAGGACGGCGGCCAGATGTGCCCGTTCAACCCCTTCCTCTGGGACTTGGACGCAGGCGACGACACTCCCGGCGACATCGCGTACACCACGCTGCGCAGCACCAAGGACGCCGCCGACGTCACCCGGCTGGACGGCGGAGCCTGCTTCCACGAGATCGCCGGCGTCGAACATCCCGACGAGCCGCGATCGCCCCTTTTCATCGCCGCGGCGCTGGCCGCCGTCGGTGGCACCTGCCCGGGCACGTTCGTCGAACTGCCCATCACCTGATCAAGGAGACAGCCATGAAACGCACCATCGTCATCCTCGCCGCGCTCGGCGCCCTCGCCACTCCGATGCTGGCCACGCCGGCCTACGCGGTGACCGCCGAATGCGCGTCCCTGCAGGCGGCCTACGACGGGGTCCAGATCCGGGAGGACATCGCGCAGGAGCGGCTGGCCACCGCGACGCCCGCGCAGAAGCCGGGCCTCGTCGCCCTCATCCTCCGGCTGGAAGCCCAACTGGGCGACATCCGGCACCAGATGGACCTGGCCGGCTGCCCGTAGCCGAGCCGGCCGAGGAGAGTCATGTTCGCAGCAGTGAACGCGCTGGCCGCGCTGCTTCTCGTCGTTCCGGTGGGTGCCCAGGCGGCGGTCCCGGATCCCTGTCCGGCGCCCACGGGGTGCGCCGGCCCGGTCACGGGGGCGGCACCGTTCTGGCCGAGAACGACCCCAAGATCAAAGACTTCCCACCCCACTATCTCGTACGGGTGGACCCGAGTCGCGCCGATCCGGGTGGGCTCAGTGACCTGCTCGGCAAGCTCAACCCCGGGCGCGAACGAGCGGACGCGCTCGCGGTGTCCAGCAAGGCCGGCCTCGGACTGCTGACCATCGCCGCCACCGAGGCGGTGGCCGGGTTGGCCATCGGCGTCAACTGGCTCGCCGCCCCGGACAGCATCGCCGCCGGCAGTGCCAACGAGGCGCTGATCGGTCCGGAAGGATTCGGCAACGATCCGGCCACCGCCTACAACCGCAACTCCTACACCTGGTCCTACCTGAACTCGGGCAGTGTCCAGGACATCGGCGCCGCCCCGGCCTGGACCCTGCTCGACTCGGTCGACCGCACCCGCAACACCGTCGAGATCGGCGTCGTCGACCAGGGCTTCCGTCCCGACATCAACGACGACCTGCCGGCCGGCACCACGATGACCAGCGTGGTCCCGGGCGTGCCGGCGACCCACCGGGGCACCGGATCGCCCTGGCACGGCACCGAGGTGGCCGACACCGCCGCCGGCGTGCCGGACAACGGCCGCGGGGTGGCCGGTTCGGCCGGGCCGGTCGGCCGGCTCAACCTGGTCTGGTCCAGCTACGACTTCTTCACCGCGATCAGCGGCGTCACCGCCGCGGCCGGGGCCGGTAGCAAGATCATCAACATGAGCTTCAGTGCGTCGGTGCACTGGGCGCTGGAGTGGTCGGTGCTGCCGTTCGAGGCCGCGACCGCGGTGCTGCGGGGAGCGGGCATCCTGCTGTTCGCGTCGGCCGGCAACGACGGCCGGGACGTCGACGGCGAGACCTGCTTCCTGGTCTGCTGGGAGAACCACTGGGTCACCCCCTGTGAGAACGCCGGCGTGACCTGCGTCGGTGGCCTGTTGCAGAACAGCCTGCTGCGCGATCCGCAGTCCAACTACGGGCACGAGGACGTGGACATCTTCGCGCCGTTCACCGTCATCACCGGACCGACGCCGGACCAGACCCGGCCACGCCAGGTGTGGGGGACCAGCTTCGCCAGCCCGTACGCGGCTGGGGTGGCCGCCCTGATCTGGGCGGCCGATCCGAACCAGGGCGGCAGCGCGGTGGAGACCAAGCTCCTCGGGTGGATGCGCACCAGCCCCGACGACCGGGTCAAGCGGCGGGTGATCAACGCGCTGGACCCGGTCCGGGACGCGCTTCCGCCGGCCCTCGACATCCGGACCCCGTCGGCCGGGGCGCAGCTGGGCGCGGGCACGCCGGTGCAGTTCCGGGCGAACGTCTACGACGACGGCCTCGGCAGTCCGACCGTCACCTGGAAACGCGGCAGCGTCAGCCTCGGCACCGGTAACCCACGGACCGCGTCGCTGCCGGCCGGCACCCACACGATCACCGCCACGGCCGCCTTCCCGGGCGGGGCCACCGCGTCCGACTCGATCCAGGTGACCGTGACGAACCACGCGCCGACCGTGCACATCGTCACGCCCAGCGACGACTCCGGCCCGCCGGTCTTCACCCCGGCCGAGCCGATCTCGTTCGCCGGGACCAGCCTGGACCCGGACACCGGCGGGCTCGCCGACAACCAGGTGAGCTGGCGGCTCGACGGTTCGGTGTTCGCGGCCGGGCACACCGCGCAGACGCCGCTGAACGTTCCGCCCGGCCCGCACACGGTCACCTTCCGCGGCTGCGACACGTTCGGCCTGTGCGGCACCGACACCGTGGCGATCACGATCCGGGCGGCCGGGCCGAACCTCCCGCCGACGGTGGCCATCACCAACCCGGCCAACGGGGCGGTCCTGTGGACCAACGGCTCGGACGCCGGCGGGGTGTTCCATCAGCTCACGCTGGGCAGCAGCGCGGTCGATCCGGAGGGCGGGCCGCTGAGCCTGGCCTGGACCGACAGTCAGGCCGGCGCACCGGCGGTGCCGATCGGGGCCGGCCCGAGCCCGATCGTGCAGCTGCGCGGCGGGTGCGGCGACATCCCGCACCGGATCACCCTCACCGCGACCGACGACGCCGGCAACGTCCGTCAGCAGACCGTCGAGGTGGTGGTGAAGCTCATCTGCTGATATGACCCGTTCGCGATCTCCGGGACATTTATCCCCATCATTACGCTGCCCTTAAATTCGGGCGCAGCAGGTGGAGGTCATCGATGGCACGGAGAACGATCCAGCGGCTGGCGGCGGTGGGCGGCATCGTCGGCATGGTGGTCGCCTCGGGCGCCACCGCCGCCCACGCGGCCCCGGACGGACTTACCGTCGTGGCCACCCGGCACTCCCTGCTCGGCACGCACACCTGGTACCAGCAGACCTATCGGGGAGTGCCGGTGCTCGGCGGCTACTACGCCACCCACACCGACACCCGGACCGGCACCACCTCGATCCAGGACGGCCGTTTCGCGATCAAGGGCACGCCGGCCGGCAGCGCCGCCTTCGCCCGCAACCGGGCCGAGTCGGCGGTGACCGGCCGGCTCGCCGGTTCGCTGGTGCGGTCGGCGGCGGCGGTCATCGTGCCCGGCGACACCGCCAAGCTCGGCTGGCTGGTGCTCACCGACACCCGCGGCGGCAGCGTGCAGACCGTCGTCGACGCGGCCAGCGGCGCCACGCTCTCCGAGAAGAGCGCGGTCAAGGAGGTCAACGGCTCCGGCCAGGTCTTCAGCCCCAATCCGGTGGTGACCCTGCAGAACGAGAGCCTCAAGGACACCACCAGCGCCGGCACCTTCACCGCCGCTTACAAGACGGTCACGCTGACCCAGCTGACCAGCGGCGTCACCACGCTCCGCGGCGCGTACGCCAGCAACCAGAGCAGCAGCGGGGTCACCTCGAGCACGCGCACCTACACGTACACCCGCGCGCAGGCCGGCTTCGAGCAGACCATGGGCTACTACAGCATCACGTCGGCGCAGGAGTACATCCAGAGCCTCGGCTTCACCGACGTCAACAACTCGGCGCAGAAGTACAAGACGACCGGTTACACCGACGACAACTCCTACTACGACCCCTCGACCGATCAGATCACCTTCGGTACGGGCGGGGTTGACGACGCCGAGGACGCCGAGATCATCTGGCACGAGTACGGCCACGCCATCCAGGACGCCCAGGTTCCCGGCTTCGGCTCGTCCAGCCAGTCCGGGGCGATCGGCGAGGGCTTCGGCGACTACTGGGCGTACACCATGTCGTCGGCGGTCAGCACCAACACCACCGCCGTGCCGCTGGTCTGCATCGGCGACTGGGACGCGGTCTCCTACACCAGCACGACCCCGCACTGCCTGCGCCGGATCGACGGCACCAAGGTCTACCCCGGGGACTTCGAGAACGAGGTGCACGCCGACGGCGAGATGTGGTCGCGCGCCCTCTACGACATCAGCACGGCCCTGGGCCGGACGAACGCGAACACGGTCATCCTCGAGGCCCAGTTCAACTTCACCGCCGGTACGACCTTCGCGGCCGCCGCCAACGCGACCGTCAGTGCCGCGCAGAGTTTGTACGGCAGCGCCGCCGCCGCCTCGGTGAAGGCCGCCTTCCAGGCCCGCGGCTTCATCTGACCGTCCCGGCTCCAGCGGTCGGCGGTCCGGATCCCCGGTCCGCCGACCGACGCCGTTTTCGTCAGGCGTCAAGCTCCTGTTGGCGCTGGTACTGCTCGTTCTGCCGGAGGGCTTCCTCGAGTTGGTCCTCGAGAATGATGATCCGGCAGGCGGCTTCGAGTGCGGTGCCCTGATCGACCATCTCCCGGGCCCGCGCGGCGAGCCGCAGCTGGTAGCGGGAGTAACGGCGGTGTCCGCCGGTCGACCGGAGTGGGGTGATCAGCTTCGCCTCACCGAGCCGGCGCAGGAAATCCTGCGAGGTGCCGGTGATCTCCGCGGCACGGCCCATCGTGTAGGCGGGGTAGTCGTCATCACCAAACATATCGTCGGATTGGACCATATATACCTCTCCATGAACGAGGGCCCCGGTGCGGAAGCACCGGGGCCCAGGGTTTACGGGTAAAAACACCATTTACCGACAGGTTCGTCGGGTTGTCGTATCCGCACCGACCGCCGTTGGCGGTGTGGGGTGCGAGGATCGCGTAAGCGTGACCGAGGACCACCTCTCGTTCGATGGAAACTGCGGTGTCCGCCCCAGAGAAGAAGTGCGCCCTGGTGGCGGGCGATCCAACGGTGTCCAGCCCTCCCTTTCCTCAGCTTTCGGTTTCGGTGGTGCTGTCGTGCTGTCCGCCGGTGTCGAAGCCCCACGCGACTTCATGGCCTCACACACGTGCGGCGAACCTGCCCTGACCTGGAATTACGTCAAGGTCTTGTCGTGCTCACTGCGGACCGGGCGAGCCAGGAAAAGGTCCGGGCCCTGCTTGACGCTCGGTCGTTCTTCTTCGTCTGCGTCTTTTTTCGATCTCGTCTTTCAACACCAGGAACGTTACCCGGCCTCCCCGAGAAAGTCTAGTTCTTTCGTCATAGATTTTCTTGGTGACCTATCGAGGTTAACTCGTTGCCCAGGGTCAGGATGGGAAGGCGGTCTTGGCCCAGGCGGCCAGTTCGGTCTTCGCCGCGGTCAGCACGGCGGCCGTCGGGGCCACCGAGTCGGCGATCAGGGCGTAGTGCACGACGCCGGCCGCGCCGGTGCCGGCCAGCGACAGGGTCCGGCCGTCGGCCGAGATCGTGTAGGCGACGTCGGAGGCGATGGTGTTGCGGAAACCGGCCGGGAGCTTCACCTCGGTGGGGGAGCCGTCCCCGCCCGAGCGCCAGACGAGGACGCCGTACCGGCTGCTGTTCACCGTCGTGCGCACGTTCGGCAGGCTGGCCGGGACCGGGATCCAGGCCATCGCGGTGCTTCCGTCCCGGGCCCGGTCCTCGTAGGCGAAGGCCAGCGTGCGCCCGGCCACCGCGGCCGGGTAGATCCGGTCCAGCAGGCGCGCGTCCTGCCGCAGGTAGGCCGTACCCGTATCGTCCATAGCCACCGCGGAGAAGTCCTCGTCGTTCCAGGCGTCGCCGGCGGTTTTGACCTTGTCCGGGTTGTCGTTCATCAACTCCTGGTGCCGGCCGCTGTTAGTGTCCCACTGCCACTGCAGGCCGGAGAGCGCCGCCCCGGAGCCGGCCACGCTGCCCCACCACTGCGCGCCGGTCAGCCGCGAGTCCAGCCCTTGATACATCGCCTTGTCCACGCTCGGCGCCTTGTCCGAGGTGTAACCGGTGAGCGGATGGCCGAACTCGGAGACGATCGCCGCGGTCGACAGCGCCGTCGACCGGTCCCGGATCTTGGCGAAGTCGGCGCTCTCCCGCCCGTCGGTGGCCTTGCCCCACATCAGCACGCCGGAGATGGCGGCCTGGTCGTAGAAGTGCGAGTTGAACACGTACCGCGGCCCGATCGCTCCGGCGTCGAGGAGGCCCCCGGTCTGGTTGGAGACGTTGCCGTTCCAGAACGGGTTGGGCTCGACGAAGGCCGGCCGATCGGTCCAGCCCGCGGTGTCCATCATGGCCCGGAACGACTGGTAGAACGGCCACAGCACGGTCTGTTCCCAGGTGCGGCTGTTCTGCCCGCTGTCGTACTTGCCGGCGTAGGGCTCGTTCCACGGGTCGACGCCGAGCACGTGCGCGAACCGGCTGTCGCCGAGGTTGGTGCGCAGGTAGCGGAGCACCTGCTCGGCCTGCCACATGAAGTCCGTACGGTTGCGCCAGAAATCGTAGGTGGCCTGCTGGACCGCGGCGTTCTGGGTGATGTTCTGCCCCCAGGTGACGCAGACGCCGCAGCTCTCCTGCGGGTAGTTACCGGCCTGCACCCACCACTTGGGCGCGCCGTTGCCGGTGTACCAGCTCCCGGAGTTGAACAGGTACCGCGAGAACAGGTCCTGGTGAAAGTCGAAGAGCACCGCGAACCCGGCGTCCGCGAACGCCCCGGCCTGCTCGGTCACCTTGGCGAGGTAGGTGGTGTCGATGACCCCCGGGGCGGGTTGGGCGGCCTCCCAGGAGAGCAGGAACCGCACGGCGTTGGCGTTGGTGAGGTTCCGCATGGCCAGGGCCGAGGTGCGGGCGGCCGCCGCGTCGGCGAACGGAAGCCGCCCCTTCTCGGCCAGCTTCACCTCACCGGACACGTTGAACCCGCGAAGCACGACCTCCCGGCCGTGCCCGTCAACGAAGCGGGTGCCGTCCACGGTGACCAGCGGTGTACTGGCGGCGTGGGCCGGGCTGACGGGGGTGAGAATCAGGCCGAGGATGGCGGGAAATAGAAGGAAAAGTCGCATGCGCATGGCGTCTCCCGTTGAGCGAGCGGGAAAGCGGGGGCGGACTTAAGCGAAAATTAATCATGTTCACGCCCGCGACACAACGACTTCTGTCTATCTGCCCAGCTGGCACCGCAGTTTTGGCACGCCCGAGGCGGCCCATACGGTGATTTTTAGAAACAAAACCCCGCGGTCCCGCACGAATGCGGGGCCGCGGGGCGTGGTGGCGCGGTGATCAGGTGGTGAAGCGCGCCCGCCGACGGCGGGTCAGGACGAGGGCGAGCATGCCGGCGAGCAGCAGGCCGCCGCCGATGCCCGCGATCGACCAGGCGGCGGGCCCGGTGATCGGGAGACCGCCGCCGCTGCCGCCGTCGTCACCGGCGGGCACCGACGTGGTCGGGGACGGCGACGCGCTGCCGGACGAAGACGGACTCGGGATCTCGTCCTCCCCGACCTCGATGGTCGTCACGAAGGACCGCTTGGGGTCGCGCGGCGTCGGCAGGCTGGTGGCGACGAGGTGGGCGTCCGGCCCGGATCCGTCGCCCCGCGACGACCCCATGTTGGTGCCGCGCGTCGGGCGGGTGAGGCCCTCCAGGCCGCCACTCCAGTCCGTCCAGTGCGGATCGTGCCACGTCACCGTGAAGCTGGTCTTCTCGGTGGAGCTGCCGAATCCGGCGAGCTGCAACGGCTCGATCGCGTAGGTCTTGTTCGGCAGGAGCGGCTCATTGATCTCGCACCAGATGCCCGACAACTGTATGTACCCGTAGGAGACACAGTTCTTCGAGGCGGTCCCGAGCAGCCTTCCTTTGCCGCCGTACACCTCGACGTTCACGACGGCCTTCGAGATCGTGGTCGAGCCCGTGTTGACCACGCCGACCACGACGGGCCGTGGCTCACCGTTCGCCGTCGCCGGCACGTGGATGACAGCCGGGTCGCCCTGCGCGTTGAGTTTGCCGAGCGGAACGAGTGGCAGGTTGTCGGGCGGCGCGATCAGGTTCAGCGAGACGTCGGCCCAGGCGTTTTCATACGGCGCCGGCAGCTGCTTCGCCACCAGGGACACGGTGCCAGGACCGCCGGGCTCGTACCCCTTGGCGATCGCGTCGAAGCCGCCTTGGGCGTCCGCCCAGGCCTTCGAGTACCACTGGATCCGCAGCGGCTCCAAGGTTATGTAAGCGGCGTCCGCGCTGGCGGTCACGTGGAACGAATCCACCGCGTAGGTTTCGCCGGGCGCCAGCGTCCGGTCGAACTCGCACCACGCCCGACTGGCGGCCCCGCCATTGCCGTTGTAACGGCAGTTGGCGAACTCTTTGGGCAGGCTGATGTGTTTGCCGACAAAGACTTCGAGCACCACGCCGTCGACCGGCTCGGTGCCCCGGTTGAGCACGCCGAATGTCAGCGGCGCGGTCTCGCCCTGATGGATCGGATAGGCGACGGGGTGTCCGGCGGCGTCCCGCTCGTTCAGCGCCGTCAACTTGGCGGTGTCCGCGGCGGCGTGGGCCACCGATGGCACCGCGAGCACGCCCATCGTAAGAATTGCGGCGCCGAGCGCACGCACTAACAGCCTCATTAAAGCTCCCCGATTCGTGGCTGCGGAACCATATCGAGGGATCACGAATCAGGCTGTCCCGGGTGGAGGATTGAGGATCATCCGGGCATTCAGCGGCAGCGGGTCGCGGAGTACAGGTGGCTGTCCGGGAATTGGGCGGCGGTCAGGGCCGGGCCGATCACGATCACCGCGGTGCGGCGGATGCCGGCCTCCTTCACCAGGGCGGCTATCTCGCCCAGCGAAGCCCGGAGGATCTGCTCGTCGGGGCGGCTTGCCCTGGCCACCACCGCTACCGGGCAGTCCGGGCCGTAAGCCGGGAGCAGGTCGGCCACCACCGCGTCGATGCGCTGGACCGCCAGGTGCAGGACCATCGTCGAGCGGCTGGCGGCCAGGCTGGGCAGGTCTTCGCCCTCGGGCATCGCGGTCGCGCGCTCAGCGGTGCGGGTCAGGATCACCGTTTGGGCTACGCCGGGGACGGTCAGCTCGCGGGCCAGCGCGGCCGCCGCGGCGGCGAACGCGGGGACGCCCGGGGTCACGTCGTAGGGCACGCCGGCGGTGTCCAGGCGGCGCATCTGCTCGGCTATCGCGCTGAACACCGACGGGTCGCCGGAGTGCAGGCGGGCCACGTCGTGCCCGGCCTCGTCGGCCGCCACCAGCTCGGCGATGATCTCGTCCAGGGTCAGGGCGGACGTGTCGATCTTGCGGGCGTCCGGTGGGCAGATCTCCAGGAGCTCGGCCGGGACCAGGCTGCCGGCGTACAGGCAGACCGGCGAAGCGGCGATCAACCGCTGGCCGCGCACGGTGATCAGGTCGGCGGCGCCGGGGCCGGCGCCGATGAAATGGACCGTCACGGGGTCACCGACCAGATTGTCACCGGCATCATCGTTCTCCATCCAGTGAAACCGCCGACCGGGGAACCCCGGCTCACCGACAGGCGGACCAGCTCGCCGCCCAGCTTCGCGTGGGCCGCCGCCAGCGCGGCCTCCGACTCGACCGTGACCGCGTTCGCCACCAGGCGGCCGCCGGGGCGCAGGGCCGCCAGGCAAGCCTCCAGCACGCCGTCGCGGGTCAGGCCGCCGCCGATGAAGATCGTGTCGGGGGTGGGCAGGCCGGTCAGCGCGGCCGGGGCGCGGCCCTCGACCACCCGCAGCGCGGGAACACCCAGGGTGGCGGCGTTGGTGCGGATGGTCGCGCAGCGTGCGGGGTCGGGCTCGATGGTGATCGCCCGGCAGGCCGGGTGGCTGCGCATCCATTCGATGCCGATGCTGCCGGAACCGCCGCCGACGTCCCAGAGCAGGGCGCCGGGGACCGGCGCCAGGAGAGCGAGGGTGACGGCGCGGACCTCACGCTTGGTGAGTTGACCATCTGACTCGTACGTGTCGTCGGGCAGTCCCGGCACCACCGAGACGGCCGGGCCCTCGCCGCAGTCGACGGCGATTACGTTGAGCGGGTCGACGTCCGCCGACCATGCGGCGGCGGTGCCCTCGACCCGGCGCTCATCGGGACCGCCGAGTCGCTCGAGCACGGTCAGTCGCGCGGCGCCGAAGCCGGCCGTGGTCAGCAGGGCCGCGACCTGGGCGGGGGTGCCGGCGTCGCGGGCGAGGATCAGCAGGCGGCGGCCGGGATTGACCCACCGCCGCACGGCGGCGGGGTCGGCGGTGACCAGGCTGAGCACGTCGGTGTCGGCCAACGGCCAACCCATCCGGGCGGCGGCCAGGGAGGCCGAGGAGGGGTGCGGATTGATGTGTACGCGCTCCGCGCCGAGCAGACGCACCAGCGTCGCACCGATGCCGTGGAACATCGGGTCGCCGCTGGCCAGGACGCAGATCCGGCGGCCGCGGTGCTCGTCGAGCAGGCCGGGCAGCGCCGGGAGCAGGGGCGATGGCCACGGGACCCGCTCGGCCACCACGTCGGCCGGGAGCAGGTCGAGCTGGCGGGAACTGCCGACGATGACTTCCGCGTCGGTGACCGTGCCCCGACCCGTACGCCCGAGGTCTGACCAGCCGCCGGCGCCGATGCCGACCACCGTGACCAGGTCGGGGTTGTCGGCACGCATAGCGTGACGTTATCGCGCCGCGCGGCGCTGAGATTTTCTGCCTCCGGTTGAGCGATGGTCACCTCAGAGACGTATTTCAACCAGACGGCTCCCCGAGACCGGGTCGTCACGCCGCCCGCAGGGGGTGGACGGCGCCGAAGGACGATTTGCCGGACGGGTGAGGACGATGGCGCAAAAGCCGCCGGTGTTCCAGACCTCTCGAGATCAGGGATATTCCCAGGGCGAGGAGGACGCGCAGTTCTTCGCGGATCTGCGTGCCGCGCCCGACGACGATTCGTGGGGAAACTCACCTTCGTCCCGTCATGACGATTCCTCCCGTTATGACGATGCGCCTTCGTCGCGTTACGACGACGCGCCTTCGTCCCGTTACGACGACGCGCCTTCGTCGCGTTATGACGATTCGTCGGACTCGCGTTATTCGACCGGAACGCGGTTGTCGGACCCGCGTATGCCGGCCGAACGCACGCCCGTCGACCCGTGGGCCGGTGCCGAACGCGAGGACCGGCGGCCGCCGCAGACCTGGGACAGCTACATCGCCGACAGTGATGTCGACGACCCCTATCGGCGCAGCGACATCCTGGTCGAGTCGCACACCGACCCGACCGGCTGGAAAGCCTCCGGGCCGGCCCAGCCGCCGATTCCCGACGACCGGCCCCCGGCCGAAGCCGTCAGCGGAAACCGGCTGCTCACCGTCCTGCTGTTCTTCTCCGGGCTGGCCACGAGTGTCTCGCTGTGGCTGTTCGACACCCAGGCCGGCGCGATCAACGACACCGCCACCGCGATGCTCGCGGCCGGCCGGATCACCGGCCTGATCGGCGGTTACCTGCTCTTCATCCAGCTGCTCATGATGAGCCGGGTCTCCTGGCTGGAGGAGTGGGTGGGCGCCCGCGACCTGCTGCGCTGGCACCGCTGGCTGGGCACGTCGCTGGTGATGTTCGTGCTCGCGCACATCGTCTTCATCGTCTACGGGTACGCGCTCACCGCCGACACCGGCGTGGTCGACCAGGGCTGGTCGATCATCACCACCTTCCCGGACATGCTCAAGGCCACCGCCGCCACGATCATCCTGGTCGTGATCAGCCTGCTCTCGATCCGCGGTGCCCGGGCCAAGCTGCCGTACGAGCTGTGGCACCTGATCCACCTCACTGGTTACCTGGTCCTGCTGCTCGGTTACGGCCACCAGGTCGCCACCGGGGCCGACCTGAGCGGCAAGTTCGCCTCGGTGTTCTGGCCCGGGCTCACCGCCCTGGTGATCTCGGCCCTGGTCTGGGGCCGGCTGGTCGAGCCGCTCTGGCTCAACGTGCGGCACCGCTTCGAGGTCGCCGAGGTGGTGGCCGAGGGCGCCAACACGTTCTCCATCTACATCGACGGCAAGAAGCTGGAGAAGCTGCCCGCGCAGGCCGGCCAGTTCATGCGGTGGCGGTTCCTGACCCGCAACGGCTGGTGGCAGTCGCACCCGTTCTCGCTGTCGGCCGCGCCGAACCGGGAGTGGCTGCGACTGACCGTCACCGCCGTCGGTGGGCACACCTCACGCCTCGGCATGATGCAACCGGGCACGCCGGTGTGGGCGGAGGGACCGTTCGGCACGTTCACCGCCCAACGGCGTACCCGTCGTCGGGCTCTGTTGATTGCCGGCGGCAGCGGCATCGCGCCGATCCGCGCCCTCCTCGAGGACATGCCGCCGGACACGATCGTGATCTACCGGGCCTCCCGGCCCGACGAGTTGGTGTTCCGGGGCGAGCTCGAGGAGCTGGCCGAACGCCGGGATGCCTGGGTGCGGTACATCGTGGGGTCGCGCAACGACCCCGGGCCGCGCCGGCTGTTCAGCCCCGACGGGCTGCTCGGCCTGGTGCCGGACGTGAGCCGGCGCGATGTCTACCTGTGCGGGCCGCCCGGGCTCGTCGAGGCGGCGGTGGCCACGCTGCGCGAACTCGACGTGCCGGATTCGCAGCTGCACCTGGACCCGTTCGAGTTCTAGTTCTTTCTTTTCCTGCTTTCGTCGTCGACAAGGAGATTTCGCGATGCGACGCAGTACCGCCGCCGCCGTCGGCACCCTCACCGGCGCTGCCCTGATCGTCGGGGTGCGCCTGAGTGTGCAGCCACCAGCGCCTCCGGCCGCCGCGTCGTCGTCCGTCGACCTCGTCGGTGACACCCCGACCGAGTCGTCCTCGTCCAAGGCTGCCGCCTCTTCGAAGAAGCCGGCCGCGTCGTCGTCCTCCAAGGCGGCCGCCGGTTCGTCGTCTGAGGAAAAAGCGAAGAGCGGCCTGAAGGACGGGGTTTTCAAGGGCAAGGGCGCCACCAACCCGTACGGCACGGTCCAGGTCTCCATCAAGATCGTGGACGGCAAGATCACGGCCGCCGACGCCACCTATCCCACCACCGGGAACAGCGCCACGATCAACCCCAACGCGGTCGCGAAGCTCAAGCAGGAGACCCTGCAGAAGCAGAGCGCCGAGGTGGCGGCGGTGTCCGGAGCCACCTACACCAGCGACTCGTACCAGGAGTCGCTGCAGGCGGCGTTGGACTCGGCCAAGGCGTAGGGTCACCGTTCGTGCGCCACGTCGAGCAGGTGATGGGTACGGCCGTCAGCATCGAACTGGCCGACGACCGCCCTGCCGGGGAGCTGCGCGCGTTGATCGACGACGTGTGCGGCTGGCTGCACGAGGTGGACGCCCGGTTCTCCACGTACAAGGAGGACAGCGAGGTCAGCCGCATGCGCCGCGGCGAGCTGACCGCCGAGTCCTGCTCGGATGACCTCCGCCAGGTGCTGGTGGCCTGCGCCGACCTGTGGCGGGACACCGACGGCTACTTCGACGCGTACGCCGGTGGCCCGCTGGACCCCTCCGGCTACGTCAAAGGCTGGTCGGTCGAGGTCGCCTCGGACCGTCTGCTGGCGGCAGGCTCGGCCAATCACTACATCAATGCCGGCGGCGACATCCGGATGCGCGGCTCGCACCCCGACGGCGGCCCCTGGCGGGTAGGCATCCGCCACCCGTGGGAGGCCGACAAGCTCAGCTGGGTGCTGGCCCTGACGGACGGCGCGGTAGCGACCTCCGGCACCTACGAGCGCGGCGACCACGTCTTCAACCCCCGAACCGGCCAGCCGGCCCGGGGCTTGCGCTCGGTCACCGTGGTCGGCCCCAGCCTTGCGCTGGCCGACGCGTACGCGACGGCGGCCCTGGCCATGGGCGAGCCCGGCCTGACCTGGCTGGCCAAGCTGGCCACCGACGGCTACGACTCAGCGGTCGTGACGGACGACGGCCGAGCCTTCAGCTCCGCCAACCTCCCGGCCGCTGTGTAGGTCGCGCGCCCGGCGCCGACTTTCCGGCCTCCTCTGCGTTGGCGTTCCGCCCGCCTAACCCCCAGCTGCCTGCCTACGCTGCGGGCGGGTTTGTCGCATTGCCGGCGTTAGAAGTCGGCGAACAAGTAGGGCATCTCGCGGGGGAACATCGCGGACAGCGTTGGGATCGCCTCGGGGGAGACCTCGCCCAGGCCGCGGGTGAACACCTCGACCGGGTCGAGAACGCCGTAGACGAGCGCGCTGAAGCCGGCGGCGGTCAGGGTGGCCGCCGGGGTCGCGGAGCCCTTGCCGACCTCGAGAGTGCCGTCGGTGGCCGACAGCCGCCACACGCCGCCGATGTGCTCGTCGTCGACGATCTCGAGCGTGACCTCGCCCGGCCCGGCCTGCGAACCGGACAACGCCGCCATGTCGAGAACCCGGACCATCGGGGCGTTGTCGGTCGGATTGGCCACCTTGCCCGCCACGGTCACCCCGAAGTCGAGACCCCAGAGCTCCGGCACCTCGTCGGCACTGAGCCGCACGCTGACCCGGGCCACCTGGTCGACGTGCCGAGCGAAGAACTGCAACAGCAGGGCCCGCCCGAGCGCCCCGGTGTAGAGCAGGTCAGACCCGACCAGATCCCCACCGTGCTGATCCACCCGGTAGCGCACCACGCCGACCACCTCACCCCCGGACCGGGCCACGGCCACCCAGTAGTTGTCGTCCCGGAACTCGGCCGAGCGCACCTCGTCGTAGACCGCGAACCCGTGCCGGCGCGTGACCAGGTGGCGGGTCAACTCGTCGTACGCCTCGAAGCCCTCGTTCATCGACAACCGCTCCACCTCGCCCGGCAGATCCGCCCGCAGCAGGTGACTGAGCCCCTCCGGGGCGAAGGTCGCCGTGCGGTGGCGGGGAATGCCCACGAAGCCGAACTTGGCGTAGAAACTCGGCCGGAACGGGTAGAGCGCGCTGACCGCACACCCCTCCTCGCGCATCTGGCGCAGCAGCCGCTGCATCAGCTCACGCACGAGCCCCCGCCGGCGAGCGGCCGGATGCGTGGAGACCGAGGCGACCCCCGCCATGTCATGCACGAGCCCACGAACGTTCTGCTGCATGCGCAGGGCGGCCACCCCGGCCAGCGTCTGCCCGCCCTCCTCGGCGATCAGGTTGAACGTCGTCTCGTGGAACCGCATCCGTTTCCGATAGGCCTCTTCGTCGGCCGGCGTCCACGGAGAAGGCATGAACGCGTAGGTCTGCAGCGGAAACATCGTCGTCGTACGCTCAGCCGCGCTGATCTGCCGGAAGTCCATGGACCTATCCAACACTGGGTGGCCCGGGGTGTGCGCGCCAGTTTCCAGGGCTGTGGATAACCGTGAACCCGCAGCTCGCACCAGGCGGGCGACGCGCCGGGGGACCCCGGTTTGGCAAGCGGACGGCCAGCAGGATAAGGTTTCATCCGTCGCCAGGGAGCGCAAGCGCCCCGGAGAGACAAGCGGACGTAGCGCAGCTGGTAGCGCATCACCTTGCCAAGGTGAGGGTCGCGGGTTCGAATCCCGTCGTCCGCTCGGAGCGGGCTTGCACAGGTTTAGTGCGGGGCCAACTCGGTGGAGTGGCCGAGAGGCGAGGCAACGGCCTGCAAAGCCGTGTACACGGGTTCAAATCCCGTCTCCACCTCGGCGAAAGCCAAGGGCGATTGGCGCAGCGGGAGCGCGCTTCCTTGACACGGAAGAGGTCACTGGTTCGATCCCAGTATCGCCCACCATAGTTGGCAGTGCGCGAACCGCTGGGTTTGCGTCACGGTCGGTGAGGGTCAGCCCGTTGCGGGCTGGCCTTTCGTCGTTTCGGCCGAGGGGAAGTTTGAAGATCGGCCGGATGGTGTCGTCGCTGATGATCTGGATTTCGTGGATCATGGCGTCGAACAGCGCCTTGCGGGCGTTGTGGGTCTGGTTGGTGATGACGTCTCGGATCTCTGCGCGGATGGCTGCCAGGTCGGCCTCGGTGAGGGCGTGGGGCGGTTCTTCGAGGTCGAGGTCGAGGTCGGCCTTGCGGGTGCGCAGGGTCTTCGATTGGTTCTTGAGCGCGCTGAGGCGGGCTTTGATCTCGGGGTCGTCGTCGTTGAGGGTGCCGCGTTCGAAGACGGTGAGGTAGCGGTCGACGGCGGCGGCGTTGTCTTTGAGCTCCTTCTTCACTGCGGCGAGCTGTTCGCGTTTGGCGGCTGATCCTGCGGCGTGGGTTTGCTGGAAGCGGGTGATCGCGTCGGTGATCAGGTCGTGCCCGGTGGTGTAGAAGTCGAGCAGGGCCTGGGCGATGGCGGGTTCGAGGTCGTCGGCGCTGAAGCGGTGGATGTCGCAGCCGGCTTTGGTGCCGTAGCGCGCGCGGCTCCAGCAGGTGTAGTAGCGGTAGGTCTGAGAGGGGCGGATTCAACCGATCAACCACTGACAACCTCAACAACCAAGATCAGCCGTTAAATTGACCGACCCGAGCCCACTTCCTGGCTCCTGTCCAATCCTTGGACGGCTGTTGATCGGGCGGGGTCAGTCTCGTGATGAACCTTGGGGTAGCATCCTCCGACCCTCACCGATCGTGCACAACCAGGGAGCTTCAGCGCATGTCCCGTCCCCTTGGCGAGCGGGATGTCCGGCTCGATATTCAGGTGTTGCGAGCATTCGCGGTCGTTGTAGTTTTTTGCGGGCATTTGTGGCCGCATGGGCGGTTTTCCGGCGGTTTCGTCGGCGTCGACATCTTCTTCGTCATCTCAGGGTTCCTGATCACCTCGCACCTGCTGGGGCATGTCCCCACGAACCTGCGGGGGTTGCTGGACTTCTGGGCGCGGCGGGTGCGCCGGCTGTTGCCGGCTTCGCTGGCTGTTCTGGTGGCGACGGCGGTGGCAGCGTGGTGGTGGCTTCCGGAAACGGAGTGGGCCGATACTGCTCGTCAGGTCAGGGCGGCCGCTACGTATTGGGTCAACTGGCAGCTTGCCGGCGATTCCATTGACTATTTCGGGGCGGGGAAGCCGGCGTCCCCTGTGCAGCACTACTGGTCACTTTCGGTGGAGGAGCAGTTCTACCTCGTCTGGCCATTGCTCATCCTTGTGCTGACCTGGGTGGGCTGGCGGTGTCGGGACCGGCGTTGGTTGTACTTTTCCGGTCTGCTCGTCGTGGTCGGAGCGTCGTTCTGGTGGTCCGTCACCTACACGAAGACCTTTCCGGCGGCGGCATATTTCGTGACCACGACCCGGGTGTGGGAGTTGGGCGCCGGTGGCCTGCTGGCCGTGGCCGCCCCGGTGGTTGCGCGGATGTTGGCGACGCGCTGGGGTGAGCGGGCTCGGGTGCCGCTGGCGTATGCGGGCTGGCTCGTGATGGGTGCCGCGGTGCTGCGATTCAGCGAGACCACGGCGATTCCGGGCTGGCGTGCGGCGGTTCCCGTCGTGGGAGCTTTGCTGGTGATCGCGGCGAACGCGCCGCTGGACTGGTATCCAGTGCGAGCGCTGCAGTGGCTGGGTGACCACTCCTACTCCATTTATCTGTGGCACTGGCCGCTGCTGATCATCGAGCCGGCCGCACTGCACTCGGCCCGGGGCAGCAAGGACGATGTGGCGATCATCGTCGCCACGCTGGTGCTGGCGGCGCTGACGAAGCGGTTCCTGGAAGATCCGGTACGTACCATGGCCTGGTGGCGTCGCCCCGTGCCGACCTACGCGATGGGCGCCACGGGGATGGCCGTCGTCATCGCCCTCGCTGGGACCTGGATCGGGGTGGAGAACCGCCGCCAGGACGACTACCAGCGTCAACTCGCGGCCAAGCTCAGGGGAACGGTGCCCTGCTTCGGGGCCGCCGCACTCGATCCCGGCTCGAACTGTGGTCGTACTCTCAACGGGGAGTACGTACCGAATTCCTCGACCTGGCAGGTCGGCGCCATCTCGGAGAGCAAGCCCGGGCTCGACTCCCAGAAGTGCAATAGCGCCGCTCACGAGTGGGTCGTCACGCGGTGCGACGCCGGAGACCTGTCGTCACCGGTAACCGTGGTGTTGGCTGGCAACTCTCACGCCTTGCAGTGGCTCGAGGCGGTCTCGTCTATCGCGGAGACCGAGCACTGGCACCTGATCACCTACTACGCCGAGGGCTGCCCCCTCGCAGCCTGGCCTCGTAAGTACTTCATGCCTCAGTTCGCTCGTTGCGCTGACTGGGAGGAAGCGGTACTGGGCAGCATCGTTCAGTTGAAGCCCACCCTGGTGGTCACCTCGAACCTCGGCTACAACTTCCAATTCAACGGCTGGTTCAAGCCCAATATCAACGGGTTCAAAGCCGTCGACGCTTACACCGCCGCCTACAAACGGCTGAGCAAGGCCGGTATCAAGACTCTGGTGATAAATGACGCTCCGGCCTCATCCGGCAGCGATAAATCAGACCCGGCTAAGTTTCCGAACGCGGACCCGATCCGCTGTCTCGAAGCCCACCCCACTGACTACGCGCCGTGCTCTGCCCCGCGAACGGACTGGGAGTACCGCGATCCCGCTGTCGACGCCGTCAAGAGGATCCGCTCTCCGAGAATTACCTCGATCGATCTCAATGACCACATCTGCGGGCCCAAGATCTGCGACGCCGTCATCGGGGGTGTCCGGGTGCGGCAGGACTACTCGCACCTCACCGGCACCTACGTCCACACCTTGATTCCTTACCTGCGCCCAGCACTCCTGGCGTTGATAACAGACGCGTAAGGCGGCATTTTCGGCACCGCCCAGGCAGGTCCAGCGAGGGCAAACGTGCCGCGCTCCGTCACGTACTGCAGGTTGAGAGCGACCAGGAGCTCAACCTTTGCATCAACCGCCAGCGGCGTGCGGCCGACCGACCCGGTTCGCGTTCCACAGTCAGCTCGGGCGAGATGGCCGTCGGCGCTGACAAGGACAGCCAGCCGCAGCAGGGACTGGTGACCTCGATCAGCGCGATCGCCGCGAGTCTCGGTTTGTTCGGGCTGACGCCGGCGCAGGCTCGGCTACGAGCCTGGCGCCACCCCGAGGTCCTGGCCGGCCCGACCCGGGTGACCGCTGTGCCCCCGGCCGCCTTGCCGGCGCCCGCGCCTCGGCCGCGTTCAACGCCGAGGCCGGCGTGCGGATGACCGCCGAGATGCGCCCGGCGGCCGGCTGGGGGCGGTTGCACGCCACGGTCACCGGCGTCCCGGCAGGCGAGGAGTGCCGCCTGGTGGTGATCGCCCCGGACGGCCATCGCGAGCAGGGCGCCAGCTGGCTGGCCTCCGCCTCGGGAAGCACCACGGTGGACGGTTCCGCCCTGATGGCCCCGGCCACCGTCACCGCTGTACAGGCCGAGACCTACGAGGGTCGGGTCCTGATCACGCTGATGCTCTGAATTTCATGAATACATGAATACTTGTCCGGGATTGGATTGCGTGGATGAACCGTGGGGTGTGATCATGCTGGTCGCATCGATACGGGGGCGTAATGCGATCTTTCTTTCTGCTCGTCTACACAACGGCGATTCTGGTAAGCGGCGCCCTGGTGGCGCCGATCACGACGGGTATTGCGGCGGCGGCGTGCACCGACTCGGCCGGCAGCGAGACGGCAGCCGTCACGCTGGCGGAAAGCTGCGACCAGCCGGTCAAGGTCAGCGCCTCACAGACCGAGTTCTCGCAGGTGGTGGCCCAGCCCGACGGGAGTTTGCGGTTCGAGTCGGCGGCGGTGCCGCAGCGTGCCCGCCACGGCGACGGCTGGGCTGACATCGACCTGAAACTGAGTCCTGGCGCCGACGGCCTGCTGCGCCCGGCGGTCGCCACGGCGGACGTCGCGTTCTCCAGTGGCGGAACCGGCCCGATGGCGACGTTGACCCGGGCCGGCAAGACGGTGACCCTCACGTGGCCCGGCACGCTGCCCCGACCCATCGTCGCGGCCGACTCGGCCACCTACGCCGACGTGCGGCCCGGCGTCGACCTGGTGGTGCGGGCGACCGAGACCGGTTTCGCCCACACGCTGGTCATCAAGTCGGCCGAGGCCGCCGCCGCGGCCGAGGTCGCCGAGGTGCGGCTCACGCTCGGCGGCACCGCCCAGGTCACGGAGAACGACGGCGTGATGACCGCATCGGGGGCCGGGTCGGTCCTTGCCGCGACGGAACCCGCGGTGATGTGGGACTCGAAGACCGCCCCGGCGACGCGCTCCAAGCTGACCGGGTCGGCGGCACCGTCGGCAGTGGCCCCCTCGACCGAGCGCAGCCCCGGTGAGGCCGCGCAGGTCGCACCGGTGGAGCTGACGCTCACCGGCCACGACCTCGTGCTGCGGCCCGACGCCGGACTCCTGAAGAATGCCTCCTACCCGCTGTACGTGGACCCGATCTGGTCGATCTACAAGGGCAAATGGGCGTACGCGACGGACGACAACTCGAACAACACCGACTACGCCACCGCCCGGGTCGGCCTCAACCCGACCACCGGCGCGCTCTACCGGTCGTTCTTCCAGTTCGGCACGACCGCCAACGGTGTCTCGCTCGCCCAGAAGCACATCCAGTCGGCCCGGGTCGAGATGCAGCTCAACCACTCCTGGTCCTGCACCAGCACCGTCAGCACGATGTACGCGACGGCCGCGATCAACGCCACCATGAAGGCGAGCTGGTCGGCGATGACGCTCGGCCGCTACCTGGACACCGCCAGCGGGCACGCCAACGAGGCGGGCGGCTGCTCCGATATCCAGGGCAATATGACGATGAACTTCACCGGCGCCGCCGTCACCGGCCTGCTCGATGACGTGGCGAAGGGCAGCTGGAGCGCGGTCAACATCGGATTCACGGCGCGCGCCGCGGACGGCAGCGGCGAATCGACGCAGAACCGGTGGAAGAAGTTCGACCCGAAGGCCGCGATCCTGTACGTCGACTACGACAGCAAGCCGACCGCGCCGACGGGGCTGAAGGTGGCCGGGTCCGGTTGCGGCCCCAGCGCGGTGACGATCGGAACGCTGACGCCGACCTTCGCGGCGACGTTCCAGGACCCGGACAAGCCCAATGATTCGCTGAGCGGTGCGTTCGAGTGGGTCGAGGTGCCATCCGGCGGGATCAGCACGGTGACCGACAGCACCCCGTCGCGCCTGAGTGCGCCGCCGAACAAGACCTCGGTCACCCCCGGAGTCGAGGCCATCAGCGCCACGGTGACGGCGACGAAGAACAAGACGTACGCGTTCCGGGCGAAGGCCACGGACAAATCACCGTACTTGCAGACCGGCCCCTGGTCGGCCTGGTGCCAGTTCCGGGTGGACACCGAGGTACCGCAGGTAAAGGCATCGGTGGTCACGTACCCGGCTGGTCCGGGTCAGAAGGGCGTGATCCGCATCGAGTCGCCCTCCTCCGACGTGACGAAGTTCCAGTACGGCTGGGACGCGGCGACCAAGGTGGTGGCGGCACAGGGCACGACCCCGAAATACGCCGACGTGGAGGTGACCGCGCAAACGTTCGGCACCAACGTGCTGCAGTACAAGGCCATCGACGTCACCCTGAACGAGGGCTACGGCGTGCTGTCGTTCCAGGTCGGCCGGCCGTCCCCACCGATCGCCAAGTGGGGACTGGAAACCTATCCCGGCATCGGCCAGGATGCCGCCCTGGCCGACGGGTCACCGGCACTGACCGCGTCGAACATCTCCTGGGAACCTGACGTGCGGCTGGTCGGCGGCGAGACCGCGACCTTCAACGGCGCCTCGTCCCAGGCGACGACCGCCTCGGCGGTGGTGGACACCACGGCCTCGTTCAGCGTCTCCGCCTGGGTGTGGCTCGGCGCGTCACCTACCGCGGACGTGTCGTTCGCGACGCAGGACGGCACCGGCGCGGCCGGCTTCGAGATCGGCGTCCGTCGCAACGGGAGCACGCCCTACTGGTCGTTCGGGATGAAGAACGACGCCACCCAGTCGAGCGGGCTCGTCACCGCGGTGTCGCCGCAGGCCGCCGACGTGAAGCGCTGGACGCAGGTGGCCGGTTCGTACGACGCCACCGAGAAGCAACTCCGGCTGTTCGTCAACGGAACGCTGGTGGCTCAGGTCGACCGGACGGCCGTCGCCTGGCCGGCCACCGGGCGGTTCGCCGTCGGCCGGGGCTTCGGGTCGGGCGTGGGCAGCGGTTTCTGGAACGGCTCGATCGCGGACGTCAAGGTCTTCAGCCGGGTTCTGGTGCCGCTGGACTTCACCGGCCAGTTGGCCTCCGACCCGGCATCCGGCGGATTCGACGAGCCCGGCATCAACACGCCGATCGCGGTCGGCGACTGGGACTTCCAAGGAGCAGTCCCCTGCTACGTCGCTGATCTGCGCTATTCCTGCGAGGCGCCGGACTCCACCACCGCCTGGGGTCGCTGGTTGGCGTTGACCCGAGGCTCGGCGGTGGGCGCCGGGCGTACCGCCAGCCAACAGGGGCTCTGGCTCGACAACACCGCTCTCCCGGACGCCGAAAACACCGACTCTACCGACGAGTACGGCCGTAGCGCTGTGAAGAACGGGACGACCGCACCGGATGACGATGGTCGGAGGTACACGATCTGGAACGACAAGGCGGTGCTTCGCACCGACCAGTCGTTCACGGTGTCGGCGTGGGTGACGCTCGACGCCGACCACAAGGACGCCGGAACCCGCACCATCATCGCTCAGCGAGGTGCGCATCAGAGCGCATTCTCCCTCGAATACCAGCCCGACTCCGGAACGGCCGTCGGCGGTAACTGGAAGTTTACGGTCGCCGGGCAGGACAACACGGACACGCCCGGCAAGGCTGTCATCACCGGGTCGGCCGCGGTGCCGGGCGTGTGGACCCAGCTCACCGGCGTCTACGACGCGAGCCGCAACACCATGCTGCTGTTGGTCAACGGGCAGATCGTGGGCACCCGGCAGCTTTCGTTCACACCGTTCAACGCATCCGGACAGGTGCTCGTCGGGCACGGCTTCGGGAACGACACGCTGGGTGGCCAGTGGTTCGGCGGCATCGACGACGTCACGGTCTACCAGGGTGCGATGAGCGCGACCGCGGTGGGGATCGGGTACCGGCAGCAGATCCTCGAGGCCGCCGGTGCCAACGTCCTCGGCAAGAACCAGACGCTGCAGGAGGCCGAGGGCCTGCGGTCCAGCGACGGAAGTTACCGCCTGTGGATGCAGTCGGACGGCAACTTCGTGCTCTACCACGAGGCGACGCCGGTGTGGTGGACCGATACGTCCGGTCGCCCCGGTTCGTCGGTGGTGATGCAGGCCGACGGCAACCTGGTGATCTACCGCGCGGACGGATTGGCGATCTGGGCGAGCAACACCTCCGGTTCGGCCGTCGATCGCCTGGTCCTGCTCGACAACGGTGACCTTGTTCTTCTCGGCAAGGACGGTCAGATCGTCAAGCAGCTCTACGACTCGGTGCAGAACATCCTCGGGGTGAGCCAATCGCTGTACCCGGGCCAAGATCTGCAGTCCAGTAACGGCCACTACCGGCTGATCATGCAGACCGACGGCAACTTCGTCCTCTACCTCGACAAGAAGGCGGTCTGGTGGACCGACACGTCGGGGCGTCCCGGTTCGTCGGTGGTGATGCAGGGCGACGGGAACCTCGTCGTCTACGACGCGGACCGGGCGGCGGTCTGGGCGAGCGACACGTCCGGAACGGCGGCCGATCGGCTGGTGCTCTACGACAACGGTGATCTCATCCTGCTCGATCCGGCCGGTCAGATCGTCAAACAGTTATACGACTCCGGCCAGGACGTCCTCTGGGCGAACCGGTGGCTGCACGAAACCTACGGCATGCAGGCCGGCAACGGTCGCTTCAAGTTGTACATGCAGTCGGACGGCAACTTCGTGCTCTACGACAACGGCACGGCGATCTGGCACACCAACACGCCAGGCAATCCCGGCTCCTCGGCGGTGATGCAGGGCGACGGCAACCTGGTCATCTACCGTGCCGACGGAGTGGCGACCTGGTCGAGCAAGACGAGCGGCACCGGGGCCGACCGATTGATCCTCAACGACAGCGGTGAGCTGTACCTGCAGGATCCGAGCGGAACGGTCGTGTGGCGGCGATGAGCGAGATGCCAACTCGAGGGGGACGAGTCGTGCGCGTACGGAGCGGGAGATTTGCGGTGCGGACGGCGCTGGCCGTCAGCCTGGTGGCCGGTGGCGCGGCGGTGCCGACGCAGGCAGCCGTCGCTGCCGCGCCGAGCCCGGCCGCTGTGCCGGCCGAGAAACTGGACCACGACGGCGGCCCGGTCGCCGGCAAGGCGTGGACGCAGCAGAAGGTGCAGGACAAGCCGGCGGCCGCGCCGGAGTGGCCCGGCGCAACGTCGGTGCGGGTGACGTTCCCGAAGACCACCGCCACCTCGTCCGCGAAGTCGCCGGCGCGCCGGGCGAAGGTGGGTGACCTGCCGGCCTGGGTGAGCGACGTGCCCGGCGCGGTAGGCACCCGGTTGTCCGGCATGGACGTGCAGGTGGTCGACCGCGCCAAGGCTCCGGCCGCGTGGCGTGACGGTCTGCTGTTCCGGCTGACCGCGCCGACCGGCGCGGACGCCAGCGTCACTCGCCTGTCGGTGGACTATCGGGACTTCCAGCAGGCGTACGGCGCCGACTGGGCGTCGCGGCTGAAGCTGTGGCGGGTGCCGCAGTGCGCGCTGACCACACCGAACGCGCCGGCATGCCGTTGGGTGGCGTTGCCGACGGACGCCGATCCGAAGGCCGGCACGGTAACGGCGACGGTGGCGGTCAACTCGGCGGCGGCTTCGCTGGTGGCACCGAGTTCGCTCGTGGCACTGGCCGCGACGGCCGCCGGCACGGACGGCGACTTCGGGGCGACCAGCCTGGCGTCGAGCTCGGCGTGGACGTCCGGTGGCAACTCCGGCGACTTCTCCTGGAACTACCCGGTGCGGGTGCCGCCGGCGACCGGGCTGGCCCCGAACGTCGCCCTGTCGTACTCATCCTCGGCGGTGGACGGCCGGTCCGAGGTGACCAACAACCAGCCGTCGTGGGTCGGCGAGGGTTTCGACTACGCCCCCGGTTACATCGAGCGACGCTACGTCCCGTGCGGTTCAGATTCGACCGGAGGCGCGAACAGCACGAAGACCAGCGGTGATCAGTGCTGGCGGTCGGACAACGCGACGATGAGCTTCGGTGGCCACAGCGGCGAGCTGATCTATCAGGCCGGTAAGGGCTGGCATCTGCGCTCCGAAGACGGCACCAAGATCGAGAAGCTGACGAGTGCCGCGAACGGTGACACCGGTACCGCAGGGGTCGACGGTGTCGGTGAGCACTGGCGGGTCACCACCAACGACGGAACGCAGTACTACTTCGGTCTGGACGATCTGCCCGGGGAGACCACCGGTACCAACTCGACGCTGACCGTGCCGATCTTCGGCAACCACGCCGGCGAACCCTGCCACGCCACCGCGTTCACCTCGTCGGACTGCGTGCAGGCCTGGCGGTGGAATCTGGACTACGTCGTCGACGTGCGTGGTAACACCATGTCGTTCTGGTACGGCAAGGAGGCCAACAAGTACGCGCAGAACGCCACCGACTCGGACACCGTCACCTACGACCGGGCCGGATACCTGACCCGGATCGACTACGGCACCTACGACCGCACGGCCGCCACGCACGGCGTGACCCAGCGCAATACCGAGCCGTACGCGCAGGTGCTCTTCGGGACCGACATGCGGTGCTTCGCCGACTGCGGCACGGAGGCCTCACCGACCACGGCCAACTGGAAAGACACTCCGTGGGACCAGGAGTGCAAGGCGTCCGCCACCTCCTGCTCGGGCCAGTTCGCGCCCACGTTCTGGACGGCCAAACGGCTCAAGACGATCACCACCCGGGTGTGGGACACGACGGCCGCCACGCCGGCGTGGCAGGACGTCGACTCGTGGACGCTGACCCACACGTTCTCGGCGACCGCGGACTCCGCGCACACCGGGCTGTGGCTGTCGCGGATCGACCACAGCGGTCTCGTCGGCACCGCGGTCAGCATGCCGCCGGTGACCTTCGAAGCGGTGTCGCTGGCCAACCGTGTGGTCACCGAGAACACTTCCGCGAACAACTGGCTGCGGATCTCCAACATCGTCACCGAGACCGGGGCCCGGATCAAGGTCGACTACTCGGAGCCGGAGTGCACGGAGACGATGGTCGCGTCGCTGGCGCCGGAGTCCAACACCCACCGGTGCTATCCGGTGCGCGTGCCCGATTCGAGCAACCCGACCGGCGACGTCCTGGTCACCGAGTGGTGGCACAAGTACGTGGTGGTGCACATCGCCGAGGACGACCTTCAACTGACCTCGGGGAACGCGGCGCCGACCAAGCACACCCGCTACCAGTACGTCGAGGCCCCGGCCTGGCACTATGCCGACGACGACGGGCTGAGCAAGCCCGACCGCAAGACCTGGGACCAGTGGCGCGGCTACAAAGAGGTGCGTACGCAGGTCGGCGACGAGACCGATACCCGCACCCTGACGGTCACGACATTCCTGCGGGGTATGCACGGCGACCGCGCGGCGGCGAGTGGCGGCACTCGGTCGGTGACCTCGCCGGCGGCGTATGGCTCCGAAACCGTCTACGACGAAGATCAGTTTGCCGGAATGATCCGGCAGCAGGCCGTCTACAACGGCGTCGACGCCAAACCGGTCTCCCGGACGATCACCGTGCCGTGGCGGTCCAACCCGACCGCGAGCCGCACGATCAACGGCGACACCGTCGAGGCCCGGTACGTCGAGAACCAGGTGACGTACGCGCAGACCGCGCTCGGGGTGGACGGAAGCCGGGGCTGGCGGACCACGAGCGGCCGGACGGACTTCGACCAGACGTACGGAACTGTCAACTGGTCGCAGGAAGACGGCGATGTCGGCAAAACCGGCGACGAGAAGTGCGTGGCGTACACGTACAACCGCAATACCGCCAAGAACCTGATCACGTTGGTGAGCCGGACGTTGACGACGGCGCTGACCTGCGGCACATCGCCGTCGAGCGTGGACGACGTCATCTCCGACGAGCGCGTCTTCTTCGACGGCGCGACCAGCCTGACAACGGTGCCGACTTTCGGTTCGGCCACGATGTCGGACCGGCTCAAGGACTGGGCGCCGTCGACCGGCACGGTGTGGCAGACGACGACCAAGGCGACCTACGACTCCACCGGACGGGTCGTCAGCGGCACCGACCTCAAGGGCAACCTGACCCAGACCACCTATACCCCCGCGGTGGGCGGACCGGTCACCGGCGTCAGCACGAAGAACCCGCTGGGCTGGATCAGCACGTCCAACAACAACCCCTACTGGGGCTCCGCTACCAAGACGACCGATCCGAACAGCCGGATCACTGCCGACGTCGACTACGACGGGCTCGGCCGGGTGCTGCGGGTGTGGCAGTTGGGCTGGAACCGGGCTGATAATCCGGCCAAACCGTCGGCGCAATACCAGTACGTCCTCGCCGCGGGCCGCGACGCCTACCCCTACGTCAAGTCGCAGGCGCTGAACGCGGACGGCAACTACGTCTCGTCGTACCAGATCCTGGACGGCCTGCTGCGGTCGCGTCAGACGCAAACGATCTCACTAGGCGGCAGCGGCGACCGGGTTGTCACCGACACCATCTACGACGAATTCGGCCGGGTCGCCGAGACCTACAGCGCCCACGCCGAACCGGGCGCCCCGTCCGGGACGCTTTGGTCGGAGCCGGACTGGTCGGTGCCGTCGGTCAGCCGCAACGTCTACGACCGCGCCGGGCGCGCGACAGCCGCGATCTTCCTGAGCGGCGACGGGGTCACCAACCTAGTGGAGAAGTGGCGCACCGTCACTGCCTACGAGGGTGACCTCACCAAGGTCACCCCGCCGGCGGGCGGCACGCCCGCCACCACGGTGACGGACAGCCAAGGCCGCACGGTTGCCTTGCGCGAGCACACCACGACAGCCGGGGTGAACGGCGCCTACCTCGAGACGAAATACGGCTACAACCGCAAGGATCAGCTGGTAACTACGACCGATACCGCGGGCAACGCCTGGACCAGCACCTACGACCTGATCGGACGGGTGGTCTCGAAGGCCGACCCGGACAGCGGCAACTTGACCACGGACTACAACGAATACGACGAGGTGCGGAGCACCACCGACGCTCGCGGCGAGAAGCTCTGGTACACCTACGACGCCCTCGGGCGTAGCCGGACCGTCCGGGACGACTCGGCAACCGGCGCACTGCGCACGGTATTGCTCTACGACAGCCTCGACAGCGGCCAGACCGGCTTCCGTGGCCAGTTGACTCAGTCCATCCGGTACGAGCCGGCCGGCTCGGAAAACGAATACTTGTGGCAGGTCCGCGGATTCAACAACCGCTACCAGCCCACGAGCGTCCAGTACGTGGTTCCGGAGATCGAGGCGGGCCTGGACGGCGCCTACATTTACGCCTACGGGTACGCGGACGCGACCGGTCAGCAGACGTCGGTGTCCTACCCCAGCGGTGGAGGCCTGGTCACCGAGCAGCTCACCACCGACTTCGACGACACGACCGGCCTGCCCGTGCGGCTCGATACCTCCCTGACCGGGTCGGCCGGCACGATGGCCACGACCTCCTACACCGCGTACGGCGAGCGGTCCGGCTCGATCTACAAGATGTCCGACGGCAAGTGGACGCAGGACGTGGTCTACCGCGAGGAGGGAACGCGGCGGATCACCCGGACCACGGTGGGCCGGGAGACGGTGGCCGGGACTGTCTCCGACCGTAACTTCACGTACGACAAGGCCGGCAACATCGTTTCCGTTGCGGACACACCGGCGGTCGGCGCCGCCGACAAGCAGTGCTTCCGCACCGACCTGCTGGGCCGGCTGACCACGGCGTGGACCCCGGCCACCGGGGCGGACTGCGCGACCGATCCCACGGCGAGCAGCCTCGGCGGCGCAGCACCGTACTGGCAGGACTGGACGTTCGACTCCGTCGGCAACCGGCTCACCCAGACCAACCACGCGTCAACTGGCGACACCGAGCTCAGCTACGCGGTGCCGACCGGCGGCGCGGGTGTGACCGGCCCGCACACGGTCAGCTCGATGACCACCGCCGCACCGGGCCTGACCACGGCAACCACGCAATACCGCTACGACAGCAGTGGCAACACCACCTGCCGGCCCGCCCCCACCAGCACGAGCAACAACTGTGACACCAAGGCCGGCAGCCAGACCCTGGCCTGGGACGCCGAAGGCAAGCTGGCCACGGTCACCGCGGCCGACAGTACGGTCGAGAGCAATGTCTACGGCCCCGACGGCAACCGGATCATCCGGCGGGATGCCACCGGAACCACGCTCTACCTGCCGAATCAGGAGATCCGCAAACAGGGCACGGCCGTCACCGGTACCCGCTACTACGGCCTTGCCGGCACGGTTTTCGCCTCCCGCAAGGGTTCCTCGGCGGCTACCGATCTGACTTGGCTCTTCACCGATCACCAGGGCACCCAGCAGATCGCCATCAACGCGGCCACACAGAACGTGAGTGTCCGGCGCCAGACGCCCTACGGCGGCTCGCGTGGCACCGCCACGTCCTGGGTCAACGAGAAGGGCTTCGTCGGCGGCGACAACGACCCGACCGGCCTGGTGAACATCGGAGCCCGGCAGTACGACCAGATTCTGGGCCGCTTCATCTCCGTCGACCCGGTGCTGGATCTGTCCGATCCGCAACAGTGGAACGCCTACGCCTACGCCAACAACAGCCCGATCACCAGCTCCGACCCGACCGGCCTGGTCATCGACCGCGACCGGCCCGGCTGTGACGCCGGCAACGGTGGCAACTGCGGCGGCTACGTCAACCCGACCAAGCCTTCACCCGCTAAGCCGACCAATCCCGGTAGCGACGCCACTGACCTCGGCAGCGTCAAGGTCGCCATCCCCGACGGTCTGAAAGAGATCCTCCCGGCCTGGAACTACAACTCCAAGACCTACACGATCCGCAGTCTGTCCGAGTTCGCGGCCCAGGGCGACCGGGAATGGAAACTCCTGTGCGGGTGGCTCGCCTCGAACGTCGTCGACGAGTGCAGCGGACCCAACCCGTTCACCGCGGAAGCCTCCAGAAAGAAAAGAATCATCGGCGGTGGACTCACTGTTCTCGCAGTGATCGGCACGCTGGCGTGCGGTCTTGCCATCGAGGCCTGCGCCGGGATTGCGCTCGAAGCGGCAGCGGGCGAGGCGTCCTTCGCCGCCACCGGAAGCATGTTCGGCGCCAGCGGATTCGCCACCGGTATGGGTGGCCTGAGATCGCTTCTGGGCGATCTCTGCAGTTTCTCTCCGGACACCAAGGTCCTCATGGCCGACGGCAAGACAAAGCCGATAGCCGGCGTGCGAATCGGTGACAAGGTGCTGGCCACTGACCCGACGAACGAAACGTCGGGGTCGAAAGTGGTTACCGCATTGCACAAGAATCTCGATCGCGACCTCGTCGACGTCGAGATCGGTGAGCGGGGCAGTGTGGCCTCGACTCTGCATACGACCGCAGGTCATCTCTTCTGGGACGAAACGCGTGCGGCCTGGGTCGCTGCTGGTGACCTCAAAGTCAGTGACCGGCTCGTCACTGCGACCGGGGACAGCGTCGCGGTGCGCCGGGTCGCGCGCGTGTGGGGCCCGGCCTACATGTTCAACCTCACCGTCGCCGACATTCACACGTACTATGTGCTCGCGGGCACAACGCCTGTACTCGTACACAACTGCGGTGCCGAGCCCGGCCCGGCTCCAGCAGGATCCACCTTGGAGGACTATCGGCAGGCGAATCTCGGGACGAATGCGCCGCGGTTCGTCACTGAATACACCTCGCCTAACGGAAACCGGTATTACGGCCGAACTACCCCTGGAGGGGTGGACATCGAACCGGGGTCAGTTCTCGATGATGTTCTGAGGGGGCGTCATACAGGCTGTTCCGAGGTCTGTGCTCTCAATGAGGCGCAAAAGGCCGGGGATGAGATCTTCGGAGGATCCTTCCGTACGCTTAAGACCAATTCCGGAGAGGCTGTTAATCCTTGTGAGGACTACTGCCAGCCTATGATCAACCGGCTGTACGGAACGTGGAAATGATGTATGCTCCGTTGTTGGTGATTGAGGGGGCGCGGCGTAATGGATCTACCGGACGATGCTTTGTCTCGACGTGCCCTTACGTTCGTGCGAGCGCACGGGCAGCGAGTCACTAGTAATCGGGCGCGGCGGTCTGCGGATCAGTGGGTCGAGCAAGGGCTTGACGAGGTGCTCGTTCTGCGAGCCGTGGCCTACGAGCGGCGATGGGGTGATCTATATCTACCACCTTCGATATTATTTAACGGTGGTCCAAAGTATCTTGGCCCAGACCTGCTAGCTGGGAATTGGTCAGATGGCGGATTTATTGAGGCGGGCTCCGCCCGTTTCTCCGTCTTCTACGATTTCCTCCTCGGGCCTGATGGTGCCTTCGGCGTAGGGGGCACTGAATTCATCCCCTTGTACGCCTCGGTGGAGGAATGGATTGAGTCGTTGGCGCTTGAGTATGAGGTCCGCCGCGTAGCGAAAGATATTCGGAAACTAAAGGGTTCCGAGGTCTCATCACTCGATCTATCGGCGATGCTTCCATTTCCTGGAGTCTCAGGGCTCTCGGAGAGTTGGCTCATAGATGCCGAGCGAGTCGTCTTTGTTAGTCGCGGGATCAGTCTCATCTCGGGTCATCCGGAGGATTTGGTTGCGATCGTATATTCGGATATTCCTGATCGCGAGGCGAGTCTCGGGATGCGGTTACCTTGATTGATAAGAACGTTCTCCTGATACCCGGTATGTGAATTCTCGGCAGATGTGACGGGCTCTCGGAATATCTGTAGGTGCACGATTGTGCGTCCATGTTATCTGGAATGCGCCCCGGTTGCTGTCAGCGTTGATGTCAGATGATCAAATAAATCTATCTATGTCGATGCCGTGGACGTCTTTGGCCATCATGGCGTCGACGATGCGGCCGGCGATCTCGTTCTGTTTCAGCAGGAACTGGGCGACGCGCCGAAGTAGCAGCCTTCGGCTGAGAACTCGCCGCGTGGATAGCGCTGCGCCTGGGGGAAGAGGAAATCGTCGCGCGGAGGACCTCGCGGCCCTGTGCTGGCAAGGCGCCGGCCAGCTCGTCCGCGAGGGTGGTCTTGCCGGCGGCGGGTGGTCCGTCGATGGCAACCCGCGTCGGGTGTGCGGGGGTGACCGGCCCGACTGCCTCGGCCAGGCGGCCGAGCATCTCGTCGCGGGTGCCTTGGTCCATGTCCGGCCCGTCCTGCTCGCGCGAAGGGTCGTGGTATCGCGCCTTGCCTGGACGGCTACGAGGCTGCGGGCAGCGTGAACCAGAAGAGGCTGCCGCCGCCGGGGTTTTCCTCGACGCCGATCTGGCCGCCGTGCCGCTCCACGATGCGGCGGCAGATGGCCAGGCCTAGACCGGTGCCGCGGTAGGCGCTGCTGTTCGCGGAGCGGTGGAAGGCCTCGAACACCCTCGGCCGGTCGGCCTCGGGAATGCCGATGCCGCGGTCGGCGACCTCGATTCGGACCAGACCGCAGGCGTACGGCTGGGCGTGCACCTCCACCTGTGGGCGAACCCCGCCGGGGGTGTACTTGATCGCGTTGCCGATCAGGTTGTCGAGCACGTGCCGTAGCAGCTTCGGGTCGGCCAGCACGGTCGGCAGCGGGCCACGCACGGTCACGTCGTGGTCGGCGATCACGTCGGCCAGGCGTACGGCATGGGGATTGATGTCTTTTTGATCTGCCATCGCGTACGCCAGAAGGTCTTCGACCAGGCCGTTTACCCGGGCCAAGGCCCGTTCGGTCGCCGCCAGGCACCGCTCGCCGTCGTCGCCGATGTGGTCGGCGTGGTCCTCGCGGAGCATCTCGAGGTTCGAGAGCGCGGCGGCCAGCGGCGACTTCAGGTCATGGCTGGCCATGGCCATCAGGTCGCGCAGCTCGGCCAGGGCGCTGGGCTCGTCGTGGCGTACCAGTACTGCGTGCATGTCGGCTCCCCGAGTCACTGAAACAACCGCTGACAAGGGAAATCCTGCGCCCCGGCAGCCCTCCGGCGCGTCCGCCTGTGACGGTGTTCGCGGGTACCGCACGGGTACGACCCGGAACAACATCCGCTGGCTTGGCCTAACGTTCTGGTCGTACACCGCAGGGCCTCCGTCTATCCACGGCCCGGGGACGGACCGGCTCACCGCGGAGAGCGCGAGATCTTGCAGCGCACGCAGGCCTTGGGGGTCGCCGGCGACGTCCGGAGCTGGACGGTCACCAGCGGATGGGTGACGTGGAAGCGGCCCAGCACCTGGGGCAGGTCGACGACGAACAGCTGCCCTCCTCGGCGACCGCGACGAAGTACTCAAGCTGACGAAATTTCACCGCACCATGTTGCCCGGGTCATATTTCGGCCCTGTCGCAGGGCTCCTGGCTGCTCGTACATCTCATTTAAGAATGTGCACCTTTAAATCTGTGCAACAGTGATCTTCTACGGTCCGCGCTATGAAACGTGCATTCGCCGCGATCGCGGCCGGCTTGCTGCTGACCGGGCTGGCCGCTACGCCGGCGTCCGCCTCCCGGCCGTTGAAAAGGATCGTCGAGTCGCTCGATCGCGGGCTGGTCGCGGTGCCGGCGCAGGGCGGTGGCACGTTCCTGAGCTGGCGGCTGCTCGGCACCGAGTACGGCAGCGACATCGCCTTCGACGTCTTCAAGGGGTCCCGTCGCCTCAACGACCGGCCGATCACCGAGTCGACCACCTTCACCGACCGATCGCGGGGGACCGGCGACTACACCGTCCGGGCCGTCGTGCGCGGGCGGGCGCAGGCGAAGAGCCCGGTCGCGTTCACCCCCGGTGACATTCCGCTGGCCGCCGCGCCCGGCTACTACGTGCAGCACGCCTGGCCCGGCGACCTGGACGGCGACGGCCGCTACGAGATCGTCGTCTCCCGGCTCTCCTACGACCTGGACAAACCGAACTACCTCGAGGCGTACACGCTGGCCGGGGCGCAGTTGTGGCGGGTCGACCTGGGGCCGGCGTCCTTCACCCGCCAGGGCGGCAACGCCGCCAACGACCCACCGCTCGCGGCGATCAGTGGGTACGGCGACGTCGCCGGCTACCGCAACGACGACAACGTCACCGTGTACGACCTGGACAGTGACGGCCGGGCCGAGGTCTTCGTGAAGACCGCCAACGGCACCACCTTCGCCGACGGTGCCGTGGTCCGGTCGGGCAACCCGCTCGACCAGTTCGTCTCGGTGGTCGACGGGCGGACCGGGGTCGAGCGCAAGCGGGTTCCGGTCGCCGGTGACTTCGTGGCCGACGGCCCGTCCGGCGGCCAGTACGGCATCGGTTACCTGGACGGCGTACACCCCAGCCTGATCACCAAGCAGGTGGTCCGGGTCGGCGCGAGGCGCGGCGACTTCCGGGTGCTCTTCGCCGCCTGGGATTTCGACGGGCGCGACCTGACCCGGCGCTGGACCTTCGTCCGCGGCACCGACCAGGGCACCAGCTTCCACCAGTTGCGAATCGCCGACGTCGACCAGGACGGCCGGGACGAGATCGCGGACGGCAACTACGTGGTCAACAGCGACGGCACGTTCCGTTACGTGGTGCCCGAATCCGTTCACGGCGACCGGTTCCACCTCGGCGACCTCGACCCGAATCGGCCGGGCCTGGAGGGTTACGCGATCCAGCAGACCGAGGGCGGCGTCTTCACCGCCTTCCCCTGGTACTACTACGACGCGTCGACCGGCCAACGACTGATCACCGGCGCGCACCCGGACATCCCGCCGGACGCCACGCTGTGGGACGTGCCGCGCGGCACCACCGCCGACATCGACCCCACCCATCCCGGGTACGAGTTCTGGGCCGCCACCGCGAACAGCGACCTTCCCGGTGCGGGCGTCTGGACCGTCGACGGCGAGCAGATCTCGAAGACCACGCCCAGCGTCAACTTCCGGATCTGGTGGGATGGCGACACCGGCTCCGAACTGCTCGACAACACGTACATCGAGAAGTGGAACTGGAAAACGAAGACCACTTCCAAGATCTTTGAGCCGTACGGCGTGGTCTCCTCGTGGCGCAACGCGGTCCCGTTCTACGGCGACATCCTCGGCGACTGGCGGGAGGAGTACCTGGCCGAGACCAGCGACCACACCGCGCTGCGGGTCTTCACCACGAACATCCCGACGAAGACCCGGCTCTACACCCTCGCGCACGACCCGGCCTACCGGCTGGGCTGGACGGTTCGCGGTTACCTGCAGTCCACGCTGACCGATTTCTACCTCGGCTTCGGCAGCCGGGCGCCGAAGAAGCCGAACATCCAGACCACCGCCAAACCGGGCAACGCGTGGCAGATCGTCACCAGCGACCACTTCACCACGGGCACCGGCAAGTGGTCGGCCGAGCTGCAGAGCGGCGGCACGGTCGCCGCGGCCGACGGCGTGCTCGACATCGACGTGCCTGGCGGCGCGAGCGTCTGGCTCAAGCAGGAGCTCGAGGGCCCGTACGAGATCGAGTACACCGCCACGCCGATCGCCGCGGGCGGCCCGAACGACCACGTCACCGACCTGAACTCGTTCTGGAGCGCCCGCGACTCCCGCTCACCGGCCGACGTCTTCGCCACCGAACGGCACGGAGCCCTGGCCGAGTACGACTACCTCAAAACCTATTACGTCGGACAGGGCGCAAACCTCAACACCACAACAAGATTCAGACGGTACGTCGGTGAAGCCGGCAACCGCCCACTGGTCTACGACTACACCGAGCCACGGATCGCCGCGAACGTGCCGATCCACGTACGCATCTCGGTGAACGGCTCCCAGATCCGCTACTACAGCGACGACCAACTGGTGTTCGACTACACCGACCCCGACCCGTACCGGAGCGGCTGGTTCGCCTTCCGCACCGTAGCCAGCCATTTCCACATCGAGAACTTCACCGTCTGGCGTCAGCCCGCGGTCACGGTCGGGTAAGGCTGATAGGACTGGCTGCCGTCAGAGCCCGATCTCCCGGATGATGAACCATCGCCCGACCAGGTTGTCCACGCCCGGGTGGCGGGTGCGGTCGACCAGACGGACGTTCGTGGTGGTGGGCGTGGCCGGACCGCCGCCCGGGACGTTGCTGTAGGTGACCCGGTAGTTCTGGAAGCGGTTACCGGCCAGGGTGTTCCGTGCTGCGGCGAGCGGCCACAGATTCAACGGGTCGTCAGCTTCCGGACCGGTCCAGCCCAGGTCCTGGACGTGGTCGATCTGATGGGTCGCATGTTCCAGCCAACCGTGCCGGACCAGCAGGCTGCGGAAGCGGTCGACGGCCGGTCCGCGGTCGTCCTCCTGCAGGACGTACTGCAGCTGTACCGGTTTGCCCAGCCACGGCAGGAAGTTCGGGGCGACTCCGATGTCGTGGCCCGGCTCGACCGTCTGCCCGGGTGTCGTCATGTCGTAGTCGTGGGGAGTCCCCCAGTGGTCGACCAGGTGGACCGACGGCGGGTAGGCCCACAACGGCTTGAACCAGACGAGCGGGATGTGGTCCAGCACGTTGCCCGGCTGCAGCCCGCTCGGGAACCGCGGCGCTCCCGGGTCGTCCGGCTTCGGCCCGGGAGCGGGAACCGTCCCGGGGGCGATGGTTGTAGTGATGGCGCCGGTCACCGCCGGGGTCACCGCCGGCATCGGCGGCGGGATGACCTGTCCCGTCGCCGGCGGCATCGAGATCAGAGGCGGGCGGACCGGCTGCACCATCGGCACCGCCGGCGCCTCGACGACGACCGCCTTGAGCGCCTCCCCGCCCGGTCCGGTCTGGAACACGACCCGTGTCTCCTGGACCGTCCCGGGCGCGGGGGCGCCGCCGCCGGGTGGCCGGCCAGGACCGCTGTACACCAGTTTGGGGCCGGTGTAGCCGGGCGGGCGTGGGGGCGGCGCGCTCGGCGTCGACGCCGCCGACGTGAAGGACGCGGCGAGCAGGATGGTGCCCGAGGCGGCATTGACGGCCTGCACCACCCGCTCTTCGGGAGTGAGTGGCCGACCGCTCCAGACGTCCTCACCGAAAGCCGCGTTCTGCACGGCGATGGTCACGTTGAACGCGGTGACCCCGGTACCGACCACCGTCAGCACGGCACTGACCGTCGGGTACGCCCGGCTCAGTAACGCCAGTGCGCCGGTTTCCGGGGTGGCCGCGCCCGCGGACACCAGGGTGATCACGGTGAGGCCGGCCGTGTGCGGCAGCCACAGCGAGGCGAAGCTGCCCATCACCCCGCTTCCGGCCTTGACGAGGTAGCTGTCGGAGGACTCGTACACGTCGGCCCAGTACTGAGCGGCCTCCTCGGCCTTGTGAGTGGTGTACGGCAGGTACTTGCCGCCCCATCCGCGCCCGCCGGCGAGCGCGTCCACAGTGCTCGGCGGCAGCACTCCGCTGCGCTTGAGGGCGTCGCCGACCCGGGCCCGGTCGTCCTCGGTCAGGTCCTCGAAGAGCCAGTACAGCATCCCGGGACCCCAGGCCTCCCCGTACTTGCCGAATATGATCATCTCCGAGTCCCCGTAGTGGCTCATGACCTCGGTCAGCACCTGCCCGAGTTCGGGTCCGGGTAAGCCGGTGAGCAGGTCGGCGATCACCTTGCTGTCGTCGGCCGAGGTGAAGCCCTCGAGCCGGTCCAGGACGGTCTGCGCCGAGCGCTGCACCAGCTCCCGGTTGACCGTGAGCGTCGTCCCGCCGCGTATCGGCCGGCCCTCGACGTCGAGGGCGGTCCAACTCGGCCGGTAGGCCCCCCATCGCACGCTGTTCGCCGCGATGAGTGCGATCAGTTCGCCCTGCTGCTCCTCGACCTCCTCGTGGAGCGAGTCCAGGAAGGACGTGGAGGCGCCGGTGAAGAGACCGTAGTCGCGGGACCAGCGGTCGCGGGCCAGCCGGCTCAGGAACTCGTCGAAGTAGCTACTGCCGGTCTCGGTCCGCAGGTCCTTGCGCTGCGACCACCACCGGGTGTACCCGATGAGCTCGGTTTCGTCGTCCGCGTCGATCCGTTCCTCGAGCAGTTTCTCCTCGACGTGCCGGACGTCCGCCTCCAGGACGGTGCGCATCGCGGCGTGGAACCGGGCCCGATAGGCAGGCAACAACAGTTCCTGGATGATCTCGAACCGGAGTTGTCCGGGTGGCGTCCAGGCCGTCCCGGCATCGGGCCGCATCAGTGCCGAATAGTCGGCGCCGTACAGCGCGGTCGAGGCCGCCGCGGGCGGCAGGACATCGGCGAAGCTGACGATCCACGGCCGGGCCGCGTCGAACTCGATGGTCACCGGGGGTTGCGGCGCGATCGGCTGGGCCATCCGGGCCGCCCACCGGGAGAGGGGTGACGAGCCGACCGTCGGGGCCGGCGGCTCGCGGGAATCGGAGGCCGGCTCGCGCCGGGACCGCAACACGCCCATGACGGACCCCCCCTGAACTGGCCAGGCCACGATAGGGAGGAGACCATCACCCAGCCGTCACCGAATCCGGCTGGGTGTCTGCCGAGCCGTCAGAGGTCGAGGGTGACGGCGGTGCGCGGCTGTGTGGAGCAGATCAGGACGTTGCCTTCGGCCGGTGGGTCGATCGGGTCGAGGCTGTAGTGCACCTCGCCGGAGAGCAGGCCCGTTTCGCAGTTGTGGCAGACGCCGGTGCGGCAGGACCAGCGAGCCGGGACGTCGCACGTCTCGGCCAGGTCGAGCAGGCTGTTGCAACCGGTGGGCCACGGGACGGTCAGGCCGCTGCGGGCGAACGACATCCGCCGGCCGTCGCCGGGGGCGCCGGCCGGCGGATGCGGTGCGCGGTTCGGCTTCGCGCTGATGCCGGGGGTCAGGCCGGGCTCGGGGCCGAAGATCTCGGTGTGGATCCGGTCGGCCGGCAGGCCGGCCTCGACCAGCGCGGCGGCGACGTCGGTGAGAAAGGCCGGCGGACCGCAGAGGTACGCGTCGGCAGCGGCCGGCAATGCGAGCGTACGGAGTAGGCCGGCCGTAAATCGGCCCGCGCTGTCGTAGTCGGTGCCGAGCCGGTCGGCCGGACCGGGATGGCTCAGGCAGATAGCCGTGCGGCTCCTGCTTGACGCTGATCTGGTACTCCGGGTCGCCGGGGCGGCCGGACAGGGAATAGCTGCGGGTGAGTGCCTGCGGTAGCCGTACGGTCAGGAATTGGCCGGGAAGCGCGGCCGGCAGCGGCCCGCCCGCCGGATCGGCCAGCCGGACCGACGTGATGGTGTTGCTCTCCGGGTTTACCGCGGTGACCCGGAGCGGGCGGAAGCCGGGCCAGGCCGGCGGCGGAACGGCGGCGATCAGGCCGGCGTTGCCGCTCGCCGACGCCGGCTCGGCCAGCATCGCCCGGAACGAGCCTTGCCAGCCGGGGCTGAGCGCGGGGATGTGCAGCGCGCGTTCGATCCGGTCGCGCGGGTGGCCGGGGCGGTAGAGCAGGCCGTCCACCTCGGCCACCGTCATGCCTTCGGGGCCGTCGGCGACCTTGGTGATCTCGTCGCCGGCCCGCACCTCGCCCTCCCGCAGCACCCGGAAGTAGAAGCCGGGGCGGCGATGCTGCACCAGCAGCGCCGGCATCCGGGGGTCGTCCATCCGGATGCCGACCCGGTAGCAGGTGACCCGCGGCTGGGTCACCTCGAACAGCGCGGTGCCGATCCGGTAGCGGTCGCCGATGCACACCTCGTCGTCCGGCAGGCCGTCGACGGTGAAGTTCTCGCCGAACTGGCCGGGCGTGAAGTCGTCCCGGTCGAGGAACTTCTGCCAGTATCGGTAGGAGTCGAGCTGGTAGACGAAGACGGCCCGCTGCTCGCCGCCGTGGCCGCCCAGGTCGCCCTGGCCGTCGCCGTCGATGTTCAGGCGCCGGACCGTGGCCGGGCCCTCGACCGGGGCCTTCCAGATGCCGGTGTAGACCGATCGGCCCTGCCAGAGCACGTTCTTGGGCATACCGACGTTGACCGACCGCAGCGTAGCCATCTCCGCATGATCCCAGATGATGACGGCGCTGCCGGGCGTCTCAGTCCGTGGACGTGGTCGCCGGCTTCCGGTGGCGCTCCTTGCGTTCGCGGAGTTCGTCGGCCTCCTTCTTGGTCTCGCCGGCCAGGTCGGCCTTCAGCGCGGTGCAACGGGCCAGGCGCTTGGCCGCCTTGCATTCCTGGATGGCTATCTCGCCGATGATCTCGGTGAGGGCCCGCCGGCCCCGGATCGAGCAGCGCAGGCAGGTGCGCAGGCAGTCCTCGTAGGCGTTCGGGTAGGCGTAGCCGGCCCAGATCTGGTCGCGCTCGGCGTGGTATTCGGCGACCAGGGCCTTGATGTAGGTCAGCTCCGGGTCCACCGGTGGATCGGCGGTCAGCTCCTTGCCGACCGCGGCGACCTCGGCCTGCAGCGCGGTGATCCGGGCGGTCAGCGCGGCCGGCTCCTTCACCAGGTCGTCGAACTTCGCCTCGGCCGCGGCGACCCGGGCGTCGTAGGCGGCCTTGCGGGCACGCAGCTCGCTGAGGTCCTTGTCGCAGACGTCGTCGTCGAACTCGCAGTCGTCGTCCAGGCACGGGCCGCCGGTCTCCGTCGTGCACTTCTCCACCCGGACCAGGACCTCGTTCCAGGCCTCGTCGAGCAACTCGCGGTCGCAGCCGCTGATGCAGCGCAGCTTCTTGAGCAGGTCCTCGATCGTGTTGCGGGCGGTCTTCAGGGCCGGTTCGGCGGCGCCGCGGGCCTTCTCGTACGCGATGACCGAGGTGTCGAACTGCGTCTTGCGGTCGGTAAGCGCCTTCTCGATGCTCGTGTAGTAGTCGGACTTCTTCTTGTCGCCCTCGAACTCGCAGCGCAACTTGTCCAGCGCGGTCAGGTCGCGGTCCCGGCGGCGGCGCCCCCAGCCGGGCTCGTCGGGATAGTCATCGTGACCGTGGTGGTCCGATCCGTTCCCGCCGTCGGAGGGACCGGGCTTCGTCGGCCGCGGGCGACTCTCGGGTTCCTGCTCGTAGACGGAGTTCCTCATCGATCCTCCCGATGCGTGGTTGAGGCGCAGTCTGCGCAGCCGATGTCACCGGCGCGTCGCGGGCGCGTCGCCGGGGCGATCAGCGGCGACGAGCCGGTGACGGCGCGGCCGGATGCTTCCGGGCATGGCCGGTTACCAAGCTCTCGCCTCCGTCGCGCGCAGCCTCGTCGAGCTGCTCGACCGGCGGATCGGTGAGGTGCTGCCCGGCGGCCAGCGCCGGCCGGCCGTCCAACTGGTCACCAGCGACGACCTCGACAAGGTGGGCACGCCGAACGCCAACATCCAGATCCCGGCGGTCGCGCTGTACTGCTACCGGGTGTCGGTGGACGGCGAGACCCGGCCGGGCTGGTCGGCGGTGAGCACGGCCGACGGCGTACCGCATCTGCCGCTGCGGATGCACATCCTGGTGTTCGCGTTCGACAACAACGTCGAGTTCGAGCTGGCCTGGCTGGGGCTGACCGCCCGGCTGCTGGAGAGCGAACCGATCCTGACCGGGCCGATGCTGCACACCGACGGTGAGTGGACGCCGGGCGAGGCCGTGCAGATCGTCACCGACAATCTCAGCCTCGACACCATGTCCGAGGCGTTCCAGGCGCTCATCACGAAATACCGGCTGTGCCTGCCGTACGTGGCCCGGGTGATCATGATCTCGGGGGCCCGGCAGCCCATCGCCGGACCGGTCAGCAGCGTGGGTGCCGGACTATGAACGTCACCATCCTGCACCGCCTCGCGCTGGGCGTGGAGCCGTTCGACACGCTCACCGGCCGGCGGATCGGGTCGGCCGAGCTGATCGTCGAGCGCGAGAAGGACTACGGCCGGAGGCCGCTCGATCCGTACGAACCGGTGCCGCCGGGCCTGCCGCTCGAACCGAGCCTGGGCGGCCGGTTCCGGCTGCGGTACGGCCCGCAGGTCGTCTCGCCGGTCCGGATCCGGCTCTGGGACCGCCGCCGCCGGTTCGCGCCGCGCCGCTTCGAGATTCCGCTGTGGACCCTGAAGGAGATCACCGACCTCGAACGCACCGGCACCGACCTGCCGGTGTTCAGCCGGGTGTTCCGGCCCTGGCTGATGCCTGGGGTGGCGGCGCCGATCCCGCCGGCCGCGACGGCCGCCCGGGGCCGGATCGTCCGGGCCGGCCGGCCGGTGCCGTGGGCGCGGATCGTGGCGAGCGAGGCCGGGCAGCCGGACGTGCACGCGTCCGCCGACGAGCGGGGCGAGTTCCTGCTCGTGGTGGCCGGCCCACGGCGGATCGCGGTCGGCCGGCTCGACCTCGATCTGGTCGTGCTGGCCGACCCGGCGATCGGGCCGGTGGCCGAGGCCGCGCACCGGTTCGACAGCCTGCCGCTGGAGAAGGTGGCCCGCTCCTCGAACCCGGCGGCCAACGCCGAGCTCGACAACCCGCTCCTGCGCGGGATCCGGCCGCCGGCCACGTTCGTGGCCGGGCAGACCGTGCACCGCGTCCGGCTGGCCGTGGGCCGGCCGGCACCCGAGATCAACACCCTGGAATTCGACCCGCAGTGAGCCGAGGAGGCCGAGCGTGCCCGAGTATCTGACCCCAGCCGTCTATGTGGAGGAGACCAGCTTCCGGGCGAGGTCCATCGAAGGCGTGGCCACCAGCACGCTGGGCATGGCCGGCCTGGCCCGGTACGGGCCGATCTCCTATCGGTTCAACGCCGACGAGTACGTCGTCCAGCCGCCGCCCCTGATCACCAGCTACGGCGAGTTCGAGCGCGCCTTCGGGGGCCTCGGCCCGGTCAAGGACGACACCAACTACCTGGCCTTCGCGGCGCGCGCGTTCTTCGCCAACGGCGGCCGCCGGCTGTACGTGTCGCGGGTGTTCAACTTCCCGCGCGGCGACGGCGGGGTGATCGACGACGAGGATTTCGACGCCTGCTTCGCGCGGCGGCCGGTCGGGCCGGAACCGGACGCCGGGCCGGGGGCCGAACCCCCGCCGCGCCCGGCCTGGCAGGCCCGCTGGCCCGGCTCGGCCGGGCGGGACATCAAGGTCGAGGTGACGGTACGGCGGGGCCGTGACGTCGTCGTCCGAGATGCCGACGGCGCGTTCGTCCGGCTCAGCACGGTACGGCCGTTCGACCTGGTGCAGGTGTCGGACGAGGACGCGGTCCCGACCGGGGCGCCCGACCCGGACGACATCCGGCTGGTCCAGCGGGTCGGCGACGACCTGCGACTGACCGACGACGACGGGGTGGCGGACATCGGCGCGGACACCAAGGCGTACCTGCTGCAGCTGCAGGTCGTGGTCACCTGGGCCGGCCGGTCCGACGTCTACACCGAACTGGCGGTCCACCCGGACCATCCGCGGGCGATCACCCGGGCGCTCGGGCTCAAGGACGCCGCCGACGACCTGGCCCTGGTGTGGCTGCGCCTGCCGATCCCCGACCCGGACGAGGACGACGCGGACGCGCCCGGCCCGATCGCGGCCGCCGCCACCCTGCTGGCCGATCTGCTCGACGGGGACAGCCAGGGCTTCCTGTCCGAGGGCGGCAACGACGGCGCGGACCTCGCCGTCGGTGACTTCGCCGGTGAACAGGCCGACCCGGACGATCCCCGCAAGGGCGCCACCGGCCTGAACGCGCTCACCGACGTCGACGACGTGGCGATCGTGGCGATGCCGGACTCGGTGCGGTTCGGCACCGACATGACCGCCGTCGGTCTGCTGATCGAGCACGCCGAGCGGCAGCGCTACCGGATCGCGGTGGTGGATCCGCCCAGGGACAGCTCGATCTCCGACGTGCGGCAGTTCCGGGCCAAGTTCGACTCGAGACACGCGGCCCTCTACTACCCGTGGGTCGAGATCATCGACCCCACCGTCGTACCGGATGCCGGGTCGCCGCCGCCGGTCCTGCGCCTGCCCCCGTCGGGGTTCGTCACCGGGATCTACGCGCGCAGCGACATCGAGCGCGGGGTCTACAAGGCGCCGGCCAACGAGGTGATCCGCGGGATCCGGCGGATCGAGACCAACGTGACCTTCGACCGGCAGTCCACTCTCAACCCGGAGGGCATCAACGCGCTGCGGTTCTTCCCCGGCCGTGGCAACCGGGTCTGGGGCGCGCGGACGCTCAGCTCCGACCCGGAGTGGAAGTACGTGAACGTCCGGCGGCTGTTCATCTACCTCGAGCACTCGATCGAGAAGGCCACCCAGTGGGCCGTGTTCGAGCCCAACAACGAGCGGCTGTGGACGTCGATCCGGCGCACGGTGGAGGACTTCCTGTTCATCCAGTGGCGGGACGGGGCGCTGCTGGGCAGCCGGCCGGAGGAGGCGTACTTCGTGCGCTGCGACCGGTCCACGATGAGCCAGAACGACCTCGACAACGGCCGGCTGATCTGCCTGGTCGGGGTGGCGCCGACCTACCCCGCCGAGTTCGTGATCTTCCGGATCGGTCAGTGGACCGCGGACGCGCAGCGCAGCTGAGGAGGGACGACACATGGCTACCAGGGACAACCCGTACAGCGCCTTCAAGTTCATGGTGAAACTCGGCCAGGCCGGTGGGGAGGAGACCATCGCCGGCGGCTTCTCCGACGTCAGCGGGCTGGGCAACGAGGTGAAGTACGCCGAGTACCGCAACGGCAACGACAAGGAGAACCACGTCCGGAAGGTGGCCAACACCAACTCCACCGACGACGTGACGCTCAAGCGCGGGGTGATCGGCGACCTGCGGCTGTTCGAGTGGTTGCAGGCGACCCGGGAGGGGCGCTTCGATCCCCGTACGGTCCAGGTGATCCTGCACGACGAGGCCGGCGCCCCGGTCTGCGCGTGGACGCTGAAGTTCGCCCAGCCCAAGAAGTGGGTGGGCCCGACCCTGGCCGGCAAGGGCGGCGGCGAGGTGGCGATGGAGGAACTGCACCTGGTGGCCGAGCGCGTCGACTTCGAGAGCCTGTAGGCCGATGACCGTCGTCCAGCTCGGTGCGCCCGGCGTCTATCCGGCGCCGGTCGCCTCGGGGCCGCCGCCCGGCCAGCCGATCCGGCTCGACGTCGCCGGCCTGGTCGGGATCGCCCCGCGCGGCCCGGTGGACGAGCCGGTGGCGGTGCAGACCTGGGCCGAGTACGTCCGGCGGTTCGGGGCGCAGGAACCGGGCTACCCGGGGCGGCTCGCCGACGCGGTGGCGACGTTCTTCCGGCAGGGCGGCGCGCGGGCCTGGATCGTCCGGGTCGCCCCGCGGGCGGCCGACGACTCCGCGGTCACCGTGCTGCGATTCGGCCCGGCGCTCACGTCCGGCGGCGGGCCGGTCCGGCTCGCCGCCCGCGACGAGGGCGCCTGGGGCAACGCCCTCACCGTGCGGGTCGAGCTGGTGGTGACCGAGCGGTTCGCGGTCACCGAGGGCGTACTCACGTCGCGGGTTCCGGCCGGCTCGCTGCTGCGGATCGGCCCGGTCCTGCGCTGGGTCACCGCCGGCGGCCCCGGGCCGATGCCGGACGGGGCCGTCACCGCGGAGGTCGTCACCGCTTCGGTCACCGTCTCGTCGAGCGCGCCGGACGGGCCGCCGGTCGAGCAGCACGACAATCTCGGTCTCAGCCCGGAGCATCCGCGCTGGATGGCCGGCGTGCTGACCGAGCGGTCCCTGGTGGTGCGGCCGACCGGGGACTGGACCGCCCGGATCGAACCGGCCACTCCGGACCTGCCGGCCGCGCTGACCGCGGTCGAGCATCCGGGCCGCGACCGGTACGAGCAGATCACCGGCGGTTCCTTCTTCGACGTCGTGACCGCGGACGGATATCCGCTGCCCGAACCGGACCCGGACCGGCCACCCAAGGTGCGGCGCGGGATCGACGCGCTGGAACCGGTGGCCGACGAACTCGGCCTGCTCGTGGTGCCCGACCTGCTGCACGCGCCGGCCCCGGTCCCCGCACCGCCGGCCGAGGCGTCCCGGCCGGAGCACCGGTTCCGGCCCCGGTTCGCGCCGTGCACGCCGGCCGACCCCGCGCTGCCCGACCCGCCGCCACCGGCCCGGCCGGGTGTCCTGGACGACGACGCCGAGATCCTCGCCCGGCAGCGCGGGCTGGTCGCCCGGGTCGGTCCGGACCGGCCGGCCATCGCCCTGCTCGACGTGCCACCGCACCTGCGCGGCACCCAGATCCTCACCTGGCGGGCGGCCTTCGACAGCGACCGGGTCGCCGCCTACCACCCGTGGCTGCGGATGATCCGGGCCGACGGGTCCACGGTGACCGCGCCGCCGTCGTCGTTCGCGGCCGGCATCATCGCCGCCCGGGAACTGCGGTCCGGGGTGGCCACCGGGCCGGCCAACGAGCTGGCCGCCGACGCCATCGGGGTGGCCGACGTGCTGACCGACGAACTGCACGGCATCCTGCACCGGGCCGGGATCAACGCGTTCCGGCCGGAACGGGACGGGGTACGGCTGCTCGGCGCCCGTACCCTCTCGTCCGATCCGGCCTATCGGCAGCTGAGCGTGCGCCGCCTGATGACCTGGGTGCGGCTGGCCGTCGCGCGCCGGCTGGAGACCGCGCTGTTCGACGCGAACACCACCACCCTGCGCACCTCGCTGCGCCTGCAGGTGACGTCGATGCTGGCGGACCTGTTCCGGGCCGGGGCGCTGAACGGCACGTCCGAGGCGGAGGCGTTCTTCGTGCACTGCGACGACGAGCTGAATCCGCCCCGCACTGTCGAACAGGGCCGGCTGGTCATCGAGGTCGGGGTGAACCCGAGTGAGCCGATCGAGTACATCCTGCTGCGGTTCGCGCTGGCCGCGAACGGCAGCGTCAGCGTCGCCGAGGTGGTCCGATGACCGAACTGTTGCGTGCCTTCAGTTTCCACGTCGCGCTGAACTCCAGCGCCGGCGGCGACGGGCTCGGCGACGGCGGCTTCGCCGAATGCAGTGGGCTGAGCCTCGACGCCGACCTGCACGAGATCCTCCAGGGCGGGGTCAACGACCGGGTCACCCGCCTGCCCGGCCGGGTGAAGCTGGTGCCGATCGTGCTCAAGCGCGGCATGTTCGCGCCGACCGCCAACGGCCGGGCCGGCACCGAACTGTGGGACTGGTTCCGGGACACCATCGCCGGGGTGCGGCCGGTCCGGCGCTACGACGGCGTCATCACCGTGATGCCGCCGTTCGGCGAGGAGTCGATGGCGGTCTGGCACTTCCTGCGCGGCCTGCCGGTGAAGATCTCCGGCCCGACGCTCGACGCACGCACCGGCGAGGTCGCCGTCGAGGAACTGCACATCGCCCACGAGGGACTGCGGCTCGACCCGGCCGGAGGGACGCGGAGATGACCGATATCCCGGACGGCCGGGCCCATCTGTTCCGGCTCAAGACCACGCCCGGCGGCAAGGCCGGCGAGAACGGGACCCGGGAGACCGACGGCGACCCGATCGTCGTCCCGTTCAACCCGGCCAGCCTGCGCATCCAGCACACCGGCAGCCTGGACGTCGGCGGCAAGACGGCCGGCAGCGAGAACCGGCAGCACACCGGGGTCGGCAAGTCGTCGCTGAGTTTCGACCTGGAGTTCGACACCACCGAGATGGGCGACGCCGCCAACGCGGTCGACGTCCGATCGGTCACCGAGCCGGTACGCCAGTTCGTCGAGGCGCCGACCGGCCGCACCAAGACCGCCCCGCCGGCCGTCCTGTTCGTCTTCGGCACGCTGCGGTTCTCCGGCGTGGTGACCCAGCTCAGCGAGGAGATCACCTACTTCCTGCCGCCGGACAGCACCCCCGGGCGGGCCAAGCTCACCATCACCCTGCAGGGCATCGACCAGCGGGTCGAACAGGCCCGCAAGGGACCGGCCCAGCGCGACGCGGACGCCGGCACCGACCCGGCCCAGCCGGCCGGCGCACCGGCCGGCCTGGGCACCTCCGGGACGTCGTCGGTGCGCCGGATCGAGGTGGCCCGCAACTCGGAGAGCGCCGCCCAGCTCGCCGCCCGGATCGGGGCCAACCCGGCGGCCTGGCGCTCGCTGATGGACGGGATGGACGACCCGCTCACCCTGCCCGAGGGGGCACCGGTCACGGTCGGCCCGGAACTCGCCGCGGCCACCGTCGCCGTCGGCTCCGCCTCCGGCTTCACGTCGACCGGGGCGAACGGCGACCCGGGGCGGCTCGCCGCCGCGCTCGGGCTCACCGCGGCCGGTGCGGCGGTCACCGACGCCGCCGGGGCGGTCCGGGCCGCGGCCGCCGACGTCGCCGCGGCCGGGCGGGATGCCCAGCGGGCGGCCGGGTTCGCGCTCGCCGCGGCCGGTGGAACCGCGGCCGCGGCGGCCCAGGTCGTCGCCCAGCGGGCCGCGGCCGAGGCGGCGGCGGCCCGGTCCGCGTTCGCGGTCCCGGTGGGCGCGGCGACCGGCGTGGACCCGCGGTCGCTCACCTACGCCCGGTCCGTCCCGCTGCGCGCCACCGCGGCCCGGGCGCTCCCCGGCGGGACCCTGCGGGCGACGCCCGTCACCGGGCCGTCCTGGGTGCCGCCGGCGGCGACGACCCGGTGACGCCGGCCGGACCACGCTGGCGCCATGAGCGTGCACATCTCGGAGGTGCACTCCGACGTCACCGCGGAGGCCGGCCTGCCGGCGGCGCCACCCGGCACCGACCCGGCGCGGAACGCCCAGCTCGCCGAGCACGTCCGGGGCGAGATCCAGCGAGCGCGCGAGCTGACCGCCCGGCTCGCGGCCGAGGCGTTCGATGACTGAGCCAATGTTTTCCGCGGTGGCGCCGGTCTTCACCGTCGACGGGGAACTGGTCCGGCCGCTGGCCCGGGACTGCGCCCGGCTGGAGATCACCGAGGGCGTGGACGGGCTGAAACGGATGCAGGCCGAGTTCATCGCCGTCGGCGGGCACGCGACCGGGCCGCCCGGCGCGATGTACCACCTGGACGGCGCGACCGTCGACTTCGGACGGTCGGTGCGGGTCACCATCGGGGCCGAGGGCAACCAGCGGCACATCTTCGAGGGGCAGGTGTCGGCGCTGGAGGCGGTCTTCGGCGACGGGGACCCGCCGACCGTGGTGGTGCTGGCCGAGGACGTACTGATGCGGCTGCGGATGACCCGCCGGATGCGCACCTACGTCGACGCCACCGACGCCGACATCGCCGCCGAACTGGCCGGTGAGCACGGGCTGAGCGCCGACGTCAGCGCCGACGGGCCCCGCTACGACGTCGTCCAGCAGTGGAACCAGAGCGACCTGGCGTTCCTGCGGGAGCGGGCCCGGCTGATCCGGGCCGAGTTGTGGGCGACCGGGCGGACCCTGCACTTCCGGTCGCGTACCGCCCGGTCCGGCACCGCCGTCACCCTGACCCAGGGCGTCGACCTGCTCACCGCCCGGCTCACCGCCGACCTGGCCGAGCAACGCAGCAGCGTGGTGGTGACCGGCTACGACGCCACCTCCGGCAAGACCATCGAGGAGCGGGCCGGGGCCGACGTGGCCGACGCCGAGATCACCGCCGGCCGCTCCGGTCCGCGCCTGGTGGCCAAGGCGATGGGCGACGCGGTCTCCTACCGGGTCCGCGAGGCGGCGCTGACCGCCGATGAGGCGACCGCCTGGTCCCGGGCCGAGATGCTGCGCCGGGCCCGCCGGTTCGTCACCGTGCACGGCACCACCCGCGGCACGCCCGAGATGGTGGTCGGCAGCCGGTTGACGCTGCGGCACGTCGGGGCGCCGTTCGACGGTTCCGGGTACTACGTCACCAAGGTCTGTCACCTGTTCGATCCGCCGCAGGGCTTCCGGACCCGGTTCGAGGCCGAGCGGCCAAGCCTCAACGAGGTGAGCCGATGAGTATGCCCACGCCCGCCGACGGCAGCGCACCCGGCTACTTCGGCGTCTATCCGGCACTCGTCACCGACCTGGTCGACCCGGATTCGCTGGGCCGGGTCGAGGTGCGTTTCCCATGGCTCGGCGCGGACGGTGACCGGGACGTGCGGGCCTGGGCGACGCTGTGCTCGCCGTACGCCGACGACCAGCAGGGCCTGCAGATCGTGCCGGAGGTGGACAGTCAGGTGGTGGTCGCGTTCGAGGCCGGCAACCTGCGCCGCCCGTACGTCATCGGGTGTGCCTGGAACGGGGTTCGCAGTCAGCCGGAAGCACCGACCGACGCGAACGACCTGCGAGTCCTTAAGACGCGGTCCGGCAGCAGCCTGGAGTTCGACGACGGCGCGGCCGGCGCGAAGATCACCGTGGTCACCAGCAACGGGAACAAGGTCGTGCTGGACGACGGCTCGGGCGGCTCGGCCGAGGTGCGCACCGCCTCCGGGCATCACGTGACGATGGACCAGAGCCAGCTCACGGTGTCGCACGCGCTCGGCTGCTCGGTCACCCTGACCGCGACCGCGGTGCAGGTCAACGGCAATGTGCAGGTGACCGTCACGGCCCCGATGGTCAGCGTGTCCGCGCCGATGACCACGTTCAGCGGGGTGCTGCAGGCCACCACCATCATCGCCACCACCTCGGTGGTGTCGCCCTCGTACTCGCCGGGTGTCGGGAACATTCTGTGAGCCGGCCGGCCCTCCGGGTGCGCGCGCCGGTGGTGGTGCGCTACGACAAGCCGCTCTGGGTGCCCGATCTCCTGGCCGATCCGACCGGACCGGGCCTCGGGCCGCCCGAGGTGTGGCGGTACCTGGAGCCGCCGCTGTCCGAGTTCCCGGTGCCGCATCCGACCGCGTTCCAGTCCAACCACGATCGCTTCTACGCCGTCGTGACCGAGCTGGAGCCGCCCGGCAATGACGTCAGCGACATCCAGGTCAGCCTGGTGATCCGCCGGGAGCGGTACGAGGTCGTGCCCGGACCGTCGCTGTTCCGGCTGGCCCGGAAGATCGCGGCGGACACCGGTGCCCGGCTGAGCATCGCCGATCTGACCGACCTGCTGTTCGCCGCCGCCTTCGTCCCGCTCAACCTGCGGTTGCGCTATCGGCAGGACATGCGCCGCCGGGGCGCGACGCGGAAGCGCGAGGTGCAACTGGACCCGGGCGGATGGTCGCCGATGAGCTCGGTTTTTCACCGGCACCGGATTTCCGGCGAACGGGAGTACCCGATGTGGCGGCGCCCCGACGCCGTACGCAACCAATGGTTTGGATCTTTGCCTTCCGAGGTGCCGTTTCACGAGGTGGCCCGGCCGGATGACCGGTGGACCTACCGGATGCACTGCGTGGCCCGGTGGACACCGCCGGACTGCCGGCCCGGCGCCTGGGTCAGCGTTCCCGGGGCGCCGTTCCGGATCGCGCCGTTGCGGATGCCCGCGACGGGCGGGTGACGCCTCCCGGCGCAGCATCGGCGGATGACGACCGACTGGCTCGGCAACGGATTCCGGTTCCCCGTCGCGCCGTTCGCCTACGTCGGCGGCCTCGACCTGGTGCGGCAGTCGATCGGCGTCATCCTCGACACCGACCCGGGTGAACGCATCATGCTGCCGGCCTTCGGCTGCGGGCTGCGCCGTTACCTGATGGCGCCGAACAGCGCGGTCACCCGGGCCGCCATCCAGGAGGACGTGACCGAGGCGCTGTCCCGGTGGGAGCCCCGGATCCAGCTGACGAACGTTGCGGTGACGCCGGGCGACGATCCTGCACTTGTCTGGATCGACATCTCCTACGTCCAGCTGCTCGACCAGCGTCCGGACAACCTCGTCTTCCCCTTCTACCTGCGCTGACCGGAGGTGCCGAGCGATGCCGCTGATCCGGCCCATCCTGGACGACCGGTCGTACGAGGACCTCCGGCGGGAACTGATCGACCGGATCCGCGTCTACGCTCCCGAGTGGACCGATCACAACGAGAGCGACCCCGGCATCGCCCTCCTCGAACTGTTCGCCTACCTCGGCGAGAGCGTGCTGTTCCGGCTGAACCAGATCCCGGACGCCACCAAGACCGCCTTCCTCAACCTGCTCGGCGCGGAACCTCGCCCGGCCGTTCCGGCCGCCACCCTGGTCGCCGCCGGCACCACCGATCCGGCCGGGGTGCAACTGCTCGCCCGCACCGGACTGCGCGCCGGCAGCATCGAATTCGAGACCACAAACGAGGTGTACGTCTGGCCGATCGGTGCCGCCGGCGCGGGCAAGGTCGTCCGGGTCACCGGCGCGGCGGCCACTCCCGAGGAGCGGCAGCGGCTGCTCGAAGCCCTGCGCCGGGCCAAACTGCCGGCCACCACGGCCGACGTGCAGGGCTCGATCGCGTACGAGACCACGGTGCTGCCCGACAAGCCGGACGGCAGCGGCCCGCTCGACGTCGAAGCCACCGCCGACCACGCCCTGTGGGTGGCCCTGACCCGGATCCGCCAGACCGACCTGCGGCTGCTCGGCGGGCAGTCGGTGTTCCTCGGCGTGGCCGTCGACGACTCCCTCGACGAGTTGGCCGGATCCGCTCTCCACCCCGGTCGCGCGTTCGCCGCCGACCCGCCGGCCATGCGCTGGCAGCGATGGGACGGCCCCGGCCAGTGGACCGACGTCCCCGTGCTGCACGACACCACCCGCGGCCTGACCGGCACCGGCGTGGTGCAACTGCAGCTGCCGCCGGACTTCCCGGCGGTCACCACCGACCGCGGCGCCGAGGACGACCCGCCGACCGTGCCCGCCGACCTCGGGCCCACCATCGTCGCCTGGCTACGGGCGACCCGCCCGCTCCCGCCCGGCAACGAACCGCTGCCGCCGATGCCCCGGGTGCGCTGGGTCGGCGCGAACGCCGCCGACGCCGAACAGACCCGCACCGTCACCGCCGCCGAACTGCTGGGCAGCGGAACCGGCGACGCCGGCCAGAGCTACTCGCTGACCAAACAGGGCGTCGTGCCGGGAACCGTACGGCTGGAGGTCGAGGAGGTCGGCGGCTGGCAGACCTGGCAGGAGGTCGACGACCTCAGCCGCAGCGGCCCGGAGGACCGGCACTATCGGGTGGAGAGCGCCCCCGGCCTCGTTCACTTCGGCGGGCCCGGCACCCGCCGCCCGCAGATCGGCGACCGGATCCGGGTGCTGACCTACCGCTACGGCGGCGGCGCGGCCGGCAACGTCGCGGCCGAGGCGATCACCGCGGTGGTCGACGGGCACGGCGCCAAGGTGCGCAATCCGTTGCCCGCGCGGGGTGGCGGCGACGCCCAGAACCTCGCCGAGGCGCTCGACGAGACACCGGCAACCGTGCACCGCCGCGACCGCGCGGTCACCGCCGACGACTTCCGGGCCCTCACCCTCGAGGTGCCCGGGGTGAGCCGGGCCGAGCCGCTGCCCACCGCTCCCGGCGCGATCACCGTGGTCGTCTTCCCGGCCGCGGACGCCCGGCATCCGGACGCGCCGCTGCCCGACGCCGGACTGGTCCGCCGGGTGGCCCTGCACCTCGACGAACGCCGGCTGATCACCACCCGGATCGAGGTCGTCGCCCCCGCGTATCGCGAGCTCACCCTGGCCGTCCGGGTCGTCACCCGGCCCGGCTACCAGATCGACGCGGTCCGCCGCTGGGTCGACCTGATCCTGCGGCAATACCTGGCCCCCCTGCCGCCGTACGGGCCGGACGGTCGCGGCTGGCCGCTCGGGCGTACGGTCCGCGCCGCCGAACTGATGGCCGTCGCCGGTCAGGTCGACGGCGTCGAATACATCGACACCCTCGCGCTGCGCCCGACCGGCCAGACCGCCGCCCAGCCCACCGTGGACCTCGGCCCGTTCGAGGTGCCGGCGATCGGCACCCTCGACGTGACCGCCGGAACGTCCGGCGCCGCCGACCCCGCACCGCCGCCGCTCCCGCCCGCCACCCGGCACATCGTGGCCTACCCGCCGGCCGACTGCGGATGAGCGCCGAGCGGGACCTGAGCGTCCTCACCGACATCGACCAGTGGAGCCGGTGCCGGCACACCGCCACCGCGGTCTTCGCCGGTCCCGGCGACACCGGCGGCATCCAGCTCACCTGGCCGGACGACGTGCTGCCGGATCCGGCTCCTGATCCGCCGGAGCGAGGTGGGCTCGCCTTCGACCAGTGGGGACACGCCTTCGTCAACCGCGGCCCCGACACCACCCACGTGTGGCGGCACCTGGCCTCCGGGACCGTCGAGCCGTTCCCGGCCGCCGACCCCGGCCGGCCGGTCGCGCTGGCGATAGACCAGGACCAGCGCCTGTACGCGGCCCACGCGCACGACGACGAGATCGTCACCGCCGACCTCTGGACCCAGAACCGGATCACCGCGGTCGCCGCCGGACCGGGACAGCCCGTCGACCTCGCCGTGGTCGGGCCCGACATCGCGATACTCACCGACGAACCGGCCGGCCTCGTCTGGCTGCGGCACGGAGCTCTTCCTGGCCCGGCTGTCCTTCTGGGTCCGGCTGCCGTTTCGGGTCCGCACTGCTCGGATGGCCTGGTGCCGTGGCGACTCGCGGCCGGCCCCGATGGTGCGCTCCTCGTGCTGTGGCGGCATCCGGCCGGCCGGGAGGCACTGATCTGCCGCACCGACGGCACCACCGTTCTCGAGGTGGACGGCGCGACCGACCTGGCCGTAACACCCGACGGAACCCTTGTCGTCGGCCGCGACCCGGCCCGGCCGTTCCGCCGCTTCACCCCGCGCCAGGGGGCCTGGCGGGAGATCGAACCAATCCGCGCCGATGAGTACGACGGTGGCGCGATCGCGGTCAGCGCCGACGGTGCGGTCGGCTACACCACCGCGGACGGGGTGGGCTGGACGGCCGGCTCGGCGGCCGGTTACCGGGCGAACGGCACCCTGGTCAGCTACCGGCTGGACAGCGGGCGATACCGCAACCGGTGGGGCCGGGTGCTCCTGGACGCGTGCCTGCCGGTCGGCACCGACCTCGAGATCGCCGGCCTGACCACCGACGACGACGAGGTGGCCCAGCCGCTGGACCCGGCACCGCCCGACCGGGGAAGCGTGGTCGCGCACCCCGACACGCTCCCGCCGCCGTTTCCGCCGGCCACCCGGTGGGCCGATGTCCAGTGGCGGCCCCTCTACCGGCGGCTGGACGACTCGGACCAGACGTACGAGGCACCCGCCGCCGGGTCGCCGGGCCGCTACCTCTGGATCGGGCTGCGGCTGATCGGCACCGGCGCGGTCACCCCACGGGTCCGCGCGGTGCGCATCGAACGCACCGGCCATCGCCTGCTCGACTACCTGCCGCGAGCCTGGTCCCGGGATCTGGTGGCGGCCGACTTCCTGCACAGGTTCCTCACCCCCGCCGAAGGTCTCCTGCACGATGCCGACCAGCGTGCCGCGACCCGATCGCGGCTGCTCGACCCGGCCGCGGTGCCGGCCGAGATGCTGCCCTGGCTGGCCGGACTGGCCGGCCTGGTCCTGGACGAGAGCTGGCCGGAAGCTGCCCGGCGCACCCTGGTGGCCGAGGCCTACCCGCTCTTCGCCCGCCGGGGGACCGCGGCCGGGCTGGCCCGCATCCTGGAGATCTTCCTCGGCTATCCGCCCGCCCTCATCGAACGGTGGCGGATACCTGGCGAGCCGGACCCGGCCCACCGGTTCCTGGTCTACCTGCGCGCCGACCTCGACGACGACCGCCACCGGGTGGTGGAACGCATCCTGCGCGAACACGCCCCCGCGCACACCTCGTGGGAGATCCGCGACCTGGGCGCCGGCCCGCGCGTCGGCGACGACATGCGGGTGCAGGCCAACACGGTCGCGCTGGCCGGCGCACTCGGCACGCCGTTCGTCCTCGGCGAATCCGCCCTGGGAATCGACGGCCTGCTCGGCGGCGGCCCACCCTTCAGCGCCGGCCCATCACTCACTGGTGGGTCGTCGCTCGCGGGCGGGTCGTCGCTCGCGGGCGGGTCGTCATGAGCGGGGGCGTCGGCACCGATCTGCGGATCGGGCGGCTGAGCGCCACCTTGCCGCCGATGTTGGACCGTGGCCGGATTGACCTGCTGCTGCGCCGGATCGCCGGGGCCGGGCTGGAGGACGCCCTGGCGGATGCGGGGCTGCCGGGCGGGGAGTGGTGCCTGCGGCGGCTCGACGTTCCGGTGCGGGTCGACGCGGGGGCGAGTGACGAACGCATCACCGCCGTGTGGTCGGCGGCGCTGGCGGCGGCGGTGCGACGGGCATTGGCCGGCGGGGAGGACGTCGTCCGGTACGCATCGCCGCGCGCGGCCGCGGTGGACCTGGTGTCGTCGGTCGCGTTGGGACGGTGGCGCCGGGCCTGGGCCTGGCGGCAGATCGGGCTGCTCGAGGCCAGCGGGCACGTGACACCGGCGGCGGCGATCGTCGGGGCGCTGACGCGTTCGGGCGACGACGCGCTCGGGGTCCTGGTGGTGGCGGCCGAGGCGGCCGGGGTGGCGGCCCTGCACCGGGCGCTGGGTCCGGACAGCTGGCCGGCGGCGGTCGCAGCGGTGACCGGCGTGCGGATCACAACAGCGGACGTCGAGGCGATCCGGAGCCGTGCGCTGGCGGCAGACGGCCGTGTCCGCCCGCCCACCGGTGCTTATGGCCCCGAACGTTCGTCCGACGGACGTTTGGGCGACGAACGTTTGGGCGACGAACGTTTGGGCGACGAACGTTTGGGCGACGAACGTTTGGGCGACGAACGTTTGGGCGA
>NZ_BOMY01000005.1 GCF_016862435.1 Paractinoplanes tereljensis | reverse complement strand
GTTTGGGCGACGAACGTTTGGGCGACGAACGTTTGGGCGACGAACGTTTGGGCGACGAACGTTTGGGCGACGAACGTTTGGGCGACGAACGGTTCTATGCGGAGTTTGCGCGGCGGGCGGCCGATCTGTTGCGCCGGTCGCGGTTCGCGGTCGCCGTTACGGCGTCCCAAGTCCGGCCCGATTCGCGGACCGCAGCGGCCTGGGCAGCGATCGTGGCGCTGGAGGCGGACCCGGTGGTGTTCCGCCGCCCCGAGCGCGACGGGCTCGTGGCCGCAATCGCCTCCGTGCTCTTCGAAGGGCCGGAACCGGCCAGCCACCCGGCTGCGGGTGATCAGGCCAGAACCTCACCAGCGAAACCACCCGCCGCCGAAGCCGGGCCCGATTGGCCGGCGGCGGCCCCATCCGGCCGCACGGCGCCCGAACAAGCGAACGAGGCACCGGCAGCCCCCGGCCCCGGCGACCGAATCGCCCGCGAGCCGACCAGCCCGGACCCGACCGGACCCGACGCGACAAGCGCTGCGCCGACCGGTCCTGAGCCCATCGCCCTCGAACCGACTGACCCCGAGCCCGCGGCCCCGGAGCCGGCCCCACTCATCTCGGCCCGCAGCAGGCCAGGTCGAGCCGGAGTCGGCTCCGGCGAACCGGAGCGCACCGTCCTGGTGCTGCCGGACGGCCGACTCGGGGTTCCCACCGCCTGGGCCGGACTCCCGTTCCTGCTCAACACCGCAGCCTCAGCCGGTCTCCCCGGAGCGGCGATCCGCCCAACCCTCACCGGCCGCAGTGTCCGCTGGGTGCTGCACGCCCTGGCCACCCGGATGGTGCCGGCCGACCCGGCCGACCCGGCCGTGCTGGCGCTGTGCGGCCTGACCCCCCAGGACCAGCCACCATCGGCCATCGGGGAGCCACCAACCGCACGAGAACGCCGAGCCCTCGCCCGAATCGCCCGCCGCTGGATCACCGCGACCGCCGACCTACTGGCGAGCGCCCCGAGCGACCCGGCCGCGATGGTTGTCGAGCTGGCCCGCCGCCCCGGCGTCGTGGTGGCCGACCCCGGCTGGATCGGGATTCACCTACCTCTCGCCGACGTGCGGCTCGACGTTCGCCGGGCCGGGCTCGACCTCGACCCCGGCTGGGTGCCCTGGCTCCGGACCGTGGTCCGGTTCGTCTACCGCGGGGGCGACGATGGCTGACCCCCTCGTGCTCCCCGCGCTCAACGGTCACCGGCCCGAGCCACTCGGCGACCGGCTCGCCACCCTGGTCCGGGCGCTCGCCGATCTCGTTGCGCACAACGGCGTACCCGATGGTTTCCTGCGTTCGTTCGCGGCCACCCTGACCGCGCCCGGCACCCCGCCGGTGGACGCGGCCCGGCTTGACGCTCTCGCCGCCCGGCTGGAGCTGACCGGCACCGAGCGGAACCTGGTGCTCCTTGCCGGCCTGCCCGACGAGCACGAGGGGATGGCCGCCACCTTCCGCGGCCTGCACCCGCTGGGCGACCCGTGGCCGACCGCGGGTCTCGCCGCCCAGCTGGGGTATCCCCGCGACCGCGACCGCGGCCCGGTGCGCCGCGAGCTGACCGAGGGCGCTGCCGTCCGAAGTGGACTGTTGCGACTGGCCGGCGAGGGCCCGCTGTTCGAGCGTTCGCTGCGGCTGGCGCCGGCGCTGTGGGACGCGGTGCACGGCGTCGACGCCTGGCCGGCACACATCGGCCGGGTGGCGGCGGATGCTGCCGCGCTCCCCGGCCTGCGTGGCTGGCTCGAGTTGCCGGCCGTGCGGGCGGCTCGCCGCGCGCTGGCCGGCCGCGCCGACCTGCGGGTGCTGATCACCTGCGAGGACGAGCGGGTCGGTCTGAGCCGGGCCGCCGCGCTCGCCGACGCGATCGGGTGCTCGCCGGTGGCCGGCGCGGTGGAAGCCGGCGACCGGGCCGCGGCCACGCTGGTGGCCCTGCACGCGGCCGTCCGTGCCGCCCTTCCGGTGCTGGTGCTGTCGAGTGGCGGTGAGCTCGCGCCGATCGGGGTGCCCGGCCCGGTGCTCGTGGTGACGGCCGGGCACGGGGTTCGCCCGGTCGGGCCGGGTCCGGTGCTGGCGGTGCCGGTCGGCCCGGTCCTCGCCGAGGACCGGCGGCGGGCCTGGCGGGCGGCGTTGCCCGACCTGCACGACCAGGCGGCGGAGCTGGCCGCCCGGCATCCGCTCGATCCGGCGATCGTCGCCGAGGTCGCGGCGGATGTCCGGGCCGCGCAAAGGTCCGGCGCGGCCGGCATCTCGACCGCGATCCGGGTGCGGGCGGGCGCCGAACTGCCGGCCGGGGTCCGCCTCACCACCCCGATCCGCGACCGGTCCCGGCTGGTCCTGCCGGCCGGGTCCGCCGACCAGTTGACCGCGGCGATCGACCGGCTGCGGCTGCAGTCCACGGTGATCGAGGACTGGGGGTTCCGGGCCGGCGCCGGTGCCGACCGGGGCGTACGGCTGCTGTTCAGTGGCCCGCCCGGCACCGGCAAGTCGCTCGCCGCCGAGGTGATCGCGGCCGAGGCCGAGACCGACCTGATCGTGGTGGATGTCTCCGCGGTGGTGTCGAAGTGGATCGGCGAGACCGAGAAGAACCTGGCGGTGGTGTTCGACGTGGCCGAGCGCACCCGGGCGGTGCTGCTGCTGGACGAGGCGGACGCACTGTTCGGCGCGCGCACCGAGGTCAGCGACGCGCACGACCGGTACGCCAACCTGGAGACCGCCTACCTGCTGCAGCGGCTGGACCGGTTCGGCGGGCTTGTGGTGCTGGCCACGAACGTCCGGCAGAACATCGACGCCGCCTTCATCCGCCGGATGGACCACGTGGTCGAGTTCGGGCTGCCGGGGATCGCCGAGCGCCGTGAGCTGTGGCGGCTGCACCTGCCGCCGACCGCTCCGCTTGACGACGACGTCGACCTGGCCGCGCTGGCCGCGATCTACCCGGTGCCGGGGGCGTGGATCCGCAACGCGGCGATCGGCGCGGCGTTCCTCGCGGCCGGCGCGGGCACGTCGATCGCGCTGCGGCATCTGACCGGCGCGATGCGCCGCGAATACACCAAGGCCGTCCGCCCCTATCCGGGGGATCCGGCGACAAGTCCCGAAGGGGTACGCCGATGACGATCGAGTCCCTGCCGTCGACACCGTTCAGCCTGCCGCGCATCACGTTCGGGATGCTGCTGGGTGTCGACGACTTCCGTACCATGCTCGGCCATCCCCGGGCCAAGCACCTGATGCATCAGGCCTGGCTGCACGGCCCGGGGGTGATCCGGGGGTACGAGGTGACGACCGCCGAGCACGAGGTGCGGGTGCGGCCGGGGCTGGCGCTCGACGGGATGGGCCGGGAGCTGCCGTTGCGCACCACGCAGTGCGTCGACGTGGCCGACTGGCTGGCCCGGGGCAACCGGAAGCTGCGCTGGAACTCGAAGCTGAGGCTGAACGTGGTCGCGACCGCCGGTTACCTGTTCACCGACCCGGTGCCGCAGCCCGGGGGAGCGGTGCTCGACCCGCTCGACCCGGCCGCGTCGTCGGCCTCGCGGTACGCCGAGACGGTGACCATCGACCTGGTCGAGGCGCCGAAGCCGGCCCCGGATCCGTTCCGTCAGCTGTACGTCCTGCTCGGACTGGCCTGGCCCCGGCCGGGTGACGTGGGTGACGCGGAGGCGGCCGGGCAGGCGCGGCGCATCGCGAAGCTGGCCCCGGGGGAGCGGCCGCAGGCTTTGCTGGCCGCGTTCCGGGACTTCGCCGGTCGGGCCGTCGCCGCGCTCGGGCCGGCCGAGGACTGGACCGACGCGGACGCGTTCCCGGTGGCCGAGAACGCCGGTCTGGTGCTGGCCCGGGTGGTGGTGACCTCGGGAACCGGCGGTACGCCGCTGCTCGGCTCGCCGGATCTGAGCGTCCGGCGCAGTCTGCTGCCCACCGGCGTACTCCAGGAATTGCTCTGTGGGGTCGGCCCGGCTTTTCCGGGCCGGACGTCCGGGGATCCGGCCGATACCGGCGGGCCTCGGGTGATCCGCGGCTCCGCCGAGTGGCTGGCCGACCGGACGATGTCCGTCGAGGTCACCGCCGATCTGCGGCCCGGCTCGCTGACCCGGACGGCGGTCGCGGTGTCGTCGGTGTCCGACGAGGGGCACTGGGTGGTCGGCGAGGTGAGCGATGTGCGGTACGCGGACCGGACGATCACCGTCCAGCTGCCGCATCCGCCTCGTTACGACCTGGTCCGCTGGCGGGTGCGCGGCACCGGCTCCACTCCCGTGCTCGGCGCCGGCGGCCGCCCGCTGGCCGGGGTCGACGACGGCCCGGCCGCCACCGGTGACGACGGCCGCGACGCGGTCTGGCAGATGAGGGGACCCCAGCGATGACCGACACCATCGTGCGCCTGCACCCGTTCGACGGCCTGTTCTTCCGGGCCCGCCATCTCGATCTGCTCCAGGATTACGTCCGGACGCTGTCCGCGGACAGCACCCGGGCCGGTGGCCGGGGCCCGGTGTACGGCCTGAACGTCACGCTGGACGGACCGAAACTCGCAATCGCACCGGGCTTCGCCGTCACCGGTGCGGGCCGCCTGCTGGTGTCCACCCAGCCGGTCCCGGCGGATCTGCCGACGGCGCCCGCCTCGGGCAGCGCGGCCTGGCTGATCGAGGCGATCTCGGTCGAGGTCGAGGGCGAGCCGGACGAGTTGACCTACACCCGGCTGCCCGGTTCGGCCTCGTCGGACGGCGGACGCCGCAGTTCCACCAAGATCGAAAGATTGGGGGTACGGGTGACCGCGGCGACCGTGCCACCGGGTGTCCTACCGGGCAATCTGCGGTCGGAGGTCGCGGCTGCCCGGTTCGCCGCCGAGCACCCGGCTCCGGGTCTGCCCGGCTCGTGGAGTCCGCCGCCGCCTCCGTCCACCTCGGACGGCGTACCGCTGGCCCTGCTGTTGCGGACCGGCGGGGGCTGGCTGATCGACGTCTGGTCGGTCCGGCGGGATCGCACCGAGCCGTTGCCGGAGCAGCGGCGGCAATGGTCGGCAGGCCTGCGCCCGGCATCGGTCGCCGACGCCGGCCTGCGGCAGTTCCAGGCGCAGCTGGCCGAGCAGCTGGCGGCCGGCGACGAGCTGTTCCTGTCCGAGACGGACGCGGTGACGCTGACCTCGATCGGTTTCCAGGAGCTGCCGCCGGCCGGTTTCCTGCCGCTGCTGGGCGGCCCGCTGCGTCCGTCGGCGTTACGGGCACCGTTCGGTGGCGGCCCGGCGATCCGGGTGTTCGCCTGTGACGAGGCGACCGCCCGGGCGCGGGTCGAGGGGGCCCGGCACCTCGACCGGATCTCGTTGCGCAACACCGCCGAACCCCGGACCGTCGACGTGCTGGTGCCGGGCTCTTGGTCGACGCCGGCCGCGGACGGTTCGGTGACGATCCTCCCGAGCACCTCGTGGGCCGTGTTCGTCCGGCGCGAGCAGGTAGAACCGGAACCGGTGCCCGCCCCGGAACCGGACGAGATCGACCTGTTCGCGGTCACCCCCAAGCCGGCCGACTACGCCAGCACGATTGCCGACGCGAAGGTGAACGCGGCGCCGGCGGATCAGCTCGTCGCCACCCTCGACGGTTCGGCAGTGCCCGGCCTCGACGCGTACCACCAGGTCGCCGCGAAGCTGGCCGGGGCCAACCGGATGACGATGATCGTCGCCGTGCCCGACGAGGACGACCTGCCGCTGGCCAGCCGGCGCGCGGCCCAGGTGCTGTCCGGGTTCGGGGGTGTGGCCGCGACCGCGGACCGGTTGCCGGGAGTGCGGATTGCCGGCCTGTCCCGCCCGGCGATCCGGCTGATCGCGGAGAAGCCGTGACGCCGGTCAGGCGCTGCGGCGGCCACCCAGGACCGGCCGCAGCAGGCCGGTCAGGGCCGGGTGCGGCTCGACGCCGAGCTCGTCGGCCAATAGCCGCCGGTACGCCGCGAACTGGTGGGCCGCCTCGCCCCAGTTCCCGTGCGCGATGTGCGCCTCGATCAGCGCGCGCTGGGCGCTCTCCCGCAGCGGTTCGGCCGCCACCGCGACCAGCGCGGCGCTCACGGCCTCGCCGGGGCTGTACTCGGCGAGCCGGCCGCTCATCAGCTCCAGCGCGTGCAGCAGGCGCTGTCGCAGCCGGTCCCGCTCGCCCAGCACCCAGTCGTCGTACCAGCCGGGGAGCAGGTCGAGCGCGGCCGTCCCGCTCGGGTGCACGGCCAGGTCGGCCGCGGTCGCGGTGCCGGCCTCCAGGCGGTCGGCCCAGGCGCTCACCAGATCGGCGTCAACCAGAACGCCGTCGCGCAGGGTCAGGGTGGCTTTGTCGGCGTCGATCAGTTCGGCGCAGGTGCGGTTGAGTCGCCACAGCGACGAGCGGAGGTTGCCGGCGGCCCGCAGGTCCACCACCTCCGGCCACAGCGTGCCGGCCGCGTGCCGCCGGGACACCTGCCCGTCGTTGAGCGCGACGAACGCGAGCAGCCGCTTGCTGCCCTCGGGAACGTCGATCCGCCGCGCGTCGATCGACACGAACGGGCCACCCAGCAGGTGCACCACGACCGTCCCGGCATCGAGCCGGTCCCCCAACATCGCTCTTACCCAGTCCCGCATCGCTCCGCCCCTCCGCGCATCGCATCCGGGACGGACGCTAGAGCGGCCGGCGTCAACGATTCGTCAACCGCCGCGGGTGCCACGTTGACGGTCCGGTGACGACTGTAGGGAGCTTCCCGAAGCGGCCCGGCCGGCCCGGCGCCTACCGTCGAAAACCATGACGACGTGTGCCGAGATCCGGTTGATCGGTGGGTTCACCCTGGTGCTGCCGAGCGGGCAGACGACAGTGGCGGAGTCCCTGCAGAGGCTCCTGGCATTCCTGGCGCTGCGGGGTCCCACACCGCGCACCGCGCTCGCCGGGACCCTGTGGCCCGGCACCTGCGACGAACGGTCGATGGCCAGCCTGCGCACCGCCGTGTGGCGGCTGCGCCGGCTCGCACCGGGCCTGCTCGTCCGCACCCCGGGCACCCTCGAGTTGAGTCCCGGGGCCCGGATCGACGTGACCCGGCTGGCCGAGTTCGCCGGGCCGGCCTGGCCCAACCTGCTGCCCGGCTGGTACGACGACTGGGTGCTGATGGAACGCGAACGCCTGCGCCACCGCTATCTGCGGATGCTCGAGGCGTCCGCGACCACGGCGCTCGACTCCGGGCAACCGGCCGTCGCGCTCGACCGGGCGCTGGCCGCGGCGGCCGCCGATCCGCTGCGGGAGAGCGCACATCGGCTGGTCATCCGGGCTCTGCTGGCGGACGGGAACCTGGCCGCCGCCCGCCGGCACCTCGGCCTGGTCCGGGTGCTGTTCCGGGAGCACCTCGGGGTCGCGCCGACCGAGCAGCTGACCGACCTGTTCCGTCCGATGGAGGCGGTGCAGCCGATGCAGCCGGTGGCGTGACCGTGACGGCGACCGCCCTATCGTCCCGTCATGTTGCCGCTTACCACGCACTTCAGTGGGCCATGACCGATCCGGCCTTCCTCGTCCAGGTAGCCGCCGTGCTCGTCGCCCGCGCTCTCCGGCCCTCGGACCCGGACCCGGGTCACGACGGCCGCCGGGTGCTGGACGGCCTGCTGACGCTGATCCGCCCGGCTGTGTCCGACGAGGCGTGGCCGGGCGGGGTCGCCGCCGCGCTACGGGCGCGGCTCGCCGCCGACCCCGGCTATGCCGCCGCGGTCCGGGAAGCGGTGCTCAAGGCGTACGCGATCCCGGCACTCGCCCGTCATCTGCCGGATCCGGCTCCGGTGACTCGGTCACATCAACAGTCGCCAGACTTGCCCGGAGCTGGTTCCGCGAACTGATCTCCAGCTTGCGGTACACCCGCGACAGGTGCGCCTCGACCGTCTTGCGCGACAGGAACAGCAGTCCGGCGATCGCCGGATTGCTGTGTCCCCGGGCGGCGGCCATCGCCACCTGCAACTCCTGCGGCGACAGTTGCTGGACCAGTTCCGCGTCCCCGGCCGGCCGGGTCGCCCCGCCGGCGGCGGCCAGTTCGGTGGCGGCCCGTTCGGCGAACGGTTCGGCGCCCAGCCGCCGGAACGTGTGCAGAGCCTCGGCCAGCGGTTCCCGCGAGCCGGCGATCCGGCGGTGCCGGCGCATCACCTCGCCGTGACACAGCGCGGTGCGGGCCTGCTCGAACGGGCGATGACACCGCTCGTGCAGGGCCATCGCGGTCCGGAAATGCCGTTCGGCCGTCGTGGCGTCGGCGGCGAGCAGCCCGCGGCAGCGGTGGACCGCCGCTTCGGCGGCGGACAGGCCGGTCGCGGTGGCCCGCCGCTCGAACGACTCAAGCCGTTCGGCCGCCCGGTCCGGCCGCCCGGCCCGCCAGTACGCCTCGACGAGATCCGGCGCCCAGGGAACCACTCCGGGGTTGTGCAGGCCGTGCCGCCCGGCGAACTCGCGCACCGGTTCCAGGCAGCCGATCGCCTCCTCCGGCCGGCCGGCCGCCAGGTGCAGCAGGCCCAGCACGCCCCGCTCCCAGAACACCAGGCCGCTGATGCCGAGCGGGCCGGACATCTGCCGGGCCTCGGCCAGCCGCCACTCGGCCATCTCGGCTCGGCCCTGCGCCGCGTCCAGCCGAGCCAGCAGCACCTGCACGAACCCGAGCGTCAACGGCTGCCAGGTCTCGCCGGCCAGGCGCAGCGACTCCTCGCCGTCGGCCCGGGCCTGCGCCCACTCGCCGGCCTGCCGCGCGGTCTCGCAGCGGTGGCTGAGGGCGATCGCGAGCGGGCCCAGGGCACCGGCCCGCCGGCACGCGTTCACCACCCGGTCGAGTGTCTGGCGGGCGTCGGCCGGCCGTTCCAGCCAACTCTGCGCGGCACCCAGCATGCTCAGCACCATGCCGTCGGCGACCGGGTCGAGCCGATCCAGGTAGGGGCGCAGCCCGTCGATCTCCCGCCGGGCCGGCCGGGTCTGCCCGCTCAGCGTGTGCGCCTGCGCGAGCACCAGCCGGCTCTGCCCCTGTTCGGCGGCCGCACCCACCCGATCGGCGAGGACCACCGCGCGGTCGCAGAGGGCCACCGCGTCGTCGATGCGGCCCTCGGTGAACGCCGGCAGCACGGCCTCGGAGAGCAGCCGGGCGGCCCCGCGGGGATCGTGGCCGGCCACCGCGTCGGCCGCGCCGACCAGCACCTCCCGTGCGATCGCCGGGGTGCCGCGCATGGTGAGCGCCCGGCCCCGGGTCAGCTCGACCTGGGCGATCATCGCCGGGTCGCCGGTCAGTTCCCGGGCGGTCTCCAGCCAGCCGGCCGCCTCGTCGGCGCGGCCCGCGATGAGGGCCGAGGTGGCCCCGGCCAGCAGCCGGCGGGCCCGGTGATCGGGGCCGGTGGTGAGGGTGGCCGCGCGGTGCAGCATGCGGGTGGCACCGGCGAACCCGAGCCGGTCGTGGGTGCGGTCGGCGGCGGCCTCCAGTTCGGCGGCGAGCGTGTCGTCCGGCCCGGTCGCTCCGGCCGCCCGGTAGAGCAGGGCCTCGTCGCCGGTCGTGGCCGAGGCCAGCGCGGCGTACGCGTCGTGCCGGGCGATCGCGGTCGCGTCGGCCTGGACCACCGACCGGATCAGCGGATGCGCGAAGCAGACCTGGGTGCTGTCGGCGGTGACCAGCCCGGCCGTCCGGGCCGGTTCCAGAGTGGAGCTGTCCAGCCCGAGGGCGTGCAACGGCCCGGTCAGCCGGTCGGCGGCGGCCGAGGAGCTGAGCGCCAGCACGAGCAGGGCCAGCCGGGTCGGGGCGGGCAGCGAATCGAGACGGGCGGCGAACATCCGGCGCACCTCGGCCCCGATCGGTAGTGGGTCCGGCATGGCGAGCCGGGCGGCGAGTTCGGCGGCGCTCAGCCGGCGGCCGATCTCCCGCAGGGCCAGGGGATTCCCGCCGGTGACCGCATGCAGCCGGTCGGCCACGACCGGCGCGACCGGCTCGGTGCTGAGCGACGCGAGCAGGGTGCCGCTCGCCGCCGGGTCGAGGCCGGCGAGGTGGAACGCGGTGAGGCCGGCCGGATCGAAGTCCCGGCCCGGTTCGTCGCGGTGCGCGAGGATCACCAGGACGGCGTCGTTCTCCAGCCGCCGGGCCGCGAACATCAGGGCGGCCGCCGACTCGGTGTCCATCCACTGCGCGTCGTCCACGACGACCAGCACGGGCCGGGTCTCGGCGGCCGCGCTCAGCAGCGTCAGGACGCCGAGGCAGACCGCGTACCGGCCGAGCGACGCGGTGCCGTCGTCCAGGGCGAGCGCGGTGCGCAGCGCGGCGGCCTGTGGCGCGGGCAGCTCGTCGAGATGGGGCAGCAGCGGCCGCAGCAGGTCGCCGAGCGTCGCGAAGGCGAGGGTGGCCTCGGACTTGAGGCCGGTGGCGGCGAGCACGATCATGCCGTCGGCCCGGCCGGCCACGGACCGCAGCACCGTGGTCTTGCCGATCCCGGACTCGCCGAACAGGACGACACCGCCGCCGTGGCCGGCCCGTGCCGATTCCAGGAAGGTGTCGAAATGGCCGAGCACCATCTCGCGCCCGACGATGCGGTCGGTCGACGAAAGTTCCACCGGGATTGTCATGCCGCCACCTCCCCGGCAGGCCCGACACCGCTCGGTTCAGCATGCGGCACGGCCGGTCGCGAGGGGTGTCGCATTTCTTACCTGCTGGACGGCAACACCCGAAGGGGAGAAGGAAACATCCCCCGCCACTCTTAACGTATATCGCACTGGGGGGCTTGCGGCAAGACCCGGGTGGTGACGGAGAATCGTCGGGTCATGCCTGAAATCTGCCCAAAACGGGAGCTGATGACGTGAGTCCGGTTACTGCCAGTGTTTTTGATCTTCGGGCACATCCGGCCAAGGCGGACCCGGCGCTGGTCGCCGTGGACGAGCGGCACTTCGCGGCGATGGCGGCCGGCCTGGACCGGACGATGGCCGAGCTCGGCGAGCGGCTCGAGGTCGCCCGCAAGGCGCCGGCCGGCAAGGGCCGCCAGGCGGTGGACCGCGATCAGGAGGTACGCCGGCTGGAAGGCCGCCTGCGTACGCTTCGGCGTTTCAGTCTTGATCTTTGTCTCGGCCGGATGGCCGGGGCCGACGGGGATGAGCCCGTCTACATCGGACGGCTCGGGCTCACCGATGACGCCGGGCGCCGGCTGCTTGTGGACTGGCGGTCACCGGCCGCCGAACCGTTCTTCGGCGCCACCCACGCCAATCCGATGGGGCTGATCAGCCGTCGCCGTTACCGGTGGAGTCAGGGGCGGATCACCGACTACTGGGACGAGGTGTTCACCCCGGAGGGGCTGGAGGGCCACGCCGCGCTCGACGACCAGTCCGCGTTCATCGCCAGCCTGGGCAGCAATCGCTCGGCCCGGATGCGCGACGTGCTCGGCACGATTCAGGCCGACCAGGACGCCATCATCCGGGCGAGTTCGAACGGCGCGCTGGTGGTCGACGGTGGTCCGGGCACCGGCAAGACCGTCGTCGCCCTGCACCGCACCGCCTACCTGCTCTACTCCGACCCGCGCCTCGGCCAGCGGCACGGCGGCGTGCTGGTGGTCGGCCCGCATCAGCCCTACCTGAACTACATCGCCGACGTGCTGCCCAGCCTCGGCGAACAGGACGTGCAGACCTGCACGCTGCGCGACCTCGTCCCGGAGGGCGCGGCGGCCGGGCCGGAGAAGGACCCTGAGGTGGCCCGGCTGAAGTCGTCGGCCGCAATGGTCAAGGTGATCGAGGCGGCCGTGAAGTTCTACGAGGAACCGCCGGCCAAGGCGACCGCCGGGGTGAGTGCCGCGGACTGGGCCGAGGCGTTCGACTCGGCCGGGCTGGGCGTGCCGCACAACGAGGCCCGCGAGCAGGTCTGGGAAGAGCTGGCCGCGATCGGAGATCCAGACCAAGACTTGCGTACGGCCGTCAACCGCGCCTGGCCCCTGCTGGAAGCGGCCGACCTGGTCGCCGACCTGTGGACGGTGCCCGCCTACCTGCGTAAATGCGCACCCTGGCTCAGCATCGAGGAGGTGCGCCAGTTGCAGCGCCCGGACGGCCAGGCGTGGACGCTGTCCGACCTGCCGCTGCTGGACGCGGCCCGGCAGCGCCTCGGCGACCCGGAGGCAGCCCGGCTCCAGCGCCGCCGGGACGCCGCCACCGCCGTTCAACGCCAGGGCATGGCCCTGGTCCTCGACGACCTGCTCGCCTCGGCGGTGCACGACGACGGCGAGGGCCTGATGAAGATGCTGGTGCAGCAGGACCTGCGGGACGTCCTGGTCGACGAGGCCGTGCTGCCGCGCGCCGACGCCGACCGGCTCGCCGGGCCGTTCGCGCACGTCGTGGTGGACGAGGCGCAGGAGCTCACCGACGCGGAGTGGCAGATGCTGCTGCTGCGCTGCCCGTCCCGCAGTTTCACCATCGTGGGGGACCGTGCGCAGGCCCGGCACGGGTTCACCGAGTCGTGGCGGGAACGGCTCGAGCGGGTCGGGCTGGGCCGGGTCGAACTGTCCGCGCTGACCATCAACTACCGGACGCCGGTCGAGATCATGACCGAGGCCGAGCCGGTCATCCGGGCGGTGCTGCCGGACGCCAACGTGCCCACCTCGATCCGCAGCAGCGGCATCCCGGTCCGGCACGGCGCGGTCGCCGAGCTGGGCGCGATCCTGGCCGGTTGGCCGGGGGAGGGTGTCGCCTGCGTCATCGGGGACGCCGTCATCGAGGAGACGGACCGTATCCGCAGGCTGACCCCGGAGCTGGCCAAGGGCCTGGAGTTCGACCTGGTGGTCCTGATCAACCCGGCCGGCTGGGGCGCGGTGGACCGCTATGTCGCCATGACCCGGGCGACCCAGCAAATGGTGATTTTACAGGATTCCACACCGGACACTGTTTCGCCAAGGTAAATCGATAATCTCACATAGATTGATCACCCGAATGTGACAACCCTAAGGTTCCTCTCAGGTTTTGTTGCATAACGGGGGAAACATCATGCGGCGATCCAGCCATTTTGTGCTGCCATTTTTAGGTCGATTTGCCCTAGCTACCGGGTTGGTAGTAGTGGGCGGGACCTTCGTTCCTACTCCGGACGCCGCGGTCGCGGCCCCGAAACCAGCCTGCACCGCCGAGGCCGCCGACGAGGCGGCCGCGCAGCGCGTGGCCGCCCTCTGCGGTAAGCCGGTGGAGATCCTGACCGACCGCACCGAGGTCTCGCAGACCTGGGCGAACGCCGACGGCTCGCAGACCCTCGAGGTCGGCATCGAGCCGGTCCGGGTGCGCAAGGGCACCGGCTGGGTGCCGGTCGACACCAACCTCAAGGCCACCTCGGCCGGGATCGCACCGCGCGCCTCGGCGCTGCCGCTCACCTTCTCGGGCGGCGGCGCCGGGCCGCTGGCGACCCTGCAGGACGGCGCGAAAGAACTCGCCGTCTCGTTCCCGGGCACGCTGCCGAAGCCGGTGCTGACCGGCGACACCGCGACCTACCGGGACGTGTACCCGGGCGTCGACCTCAAGGTGACCGCGGAGGCCGTCGGCTTCACCGAAGAGCTTGTCGTCCGTACCCGGGAAGCCACCCGCAACCCGAAGCTCGCCGCCCTGAAATTCGGCCTCGCGACCAAGGGTCTGAAGGTGGCGGCGGATGCCGCCGGCGCACTCAGCGCGGTCGACGCCAAGGGCGCGGATGTGTTCACCTCGCCGGCCCCGTTCATGTGGGACTCCTCGGTCGAGGGCGAGGCCGCGGCCTCCGCTCCCGAGGCGCCGCAGCTGAAGGGTGGCGCGAAGCTCGTACCGAAGAAGGACGGGCCGGACAAGAAGACGGCCAAGGAGCGGGCGCGGCGCGCGCCGATGAAGGTCTCGCTGGCCAAGAACGCGATGACCATCGTCCCGGACCAGCAGCTGCTGACCGACCCGGACGCCACCCTGCCGATCCACATCGACCCGGCCTGGACCGGCAGCGTCTCCGGCAGCAGCTGGACCTCGGTCTGGAGCAAGTACAAGACCAGCTCGTTCTGGAAGAACTCGACCGCGCTGACCGACGGCAAGAACTTCGGCTCGGCCGGTGTGGGCCGCACCGAGGACTGCTCCGGGTGCAGCGACCACATCGTCCGGTCGTTCTTCCGGATGGACATCTCGGCGGTCAAGGGCAAGCACATCCTCGACGCGAAGTTCCGCATCGAGCAGCGGCACGCCTGGACGTGCAGCCCCAAGTCCAACGCGAAGCTCTGGCTGACCGGTGCGATCAGCGACAAGACCACCTGGAACAACCAGCCGACCTGGTACAGCGCGTACACCGCGACCACCGCGGCCAACCGCAAGGTCGGCGCGGTGCACGGCTGCGCCGGGCCGGGGGCCGACGAGTTCCCGGTGACCTCGATGGTGGCGCACTCGAACGCGTCGACCACCATGACGGTCGGCCTCAAGGCGATCGACGAGGGCACCAAGAACCAGTGGAAGCGGTTCAACCACTCGTCGCCGAAGCTCGCGATCACGTACAACACCAAGCCCAACGCGCCCGGTGAGCGCAAGTCCGACGGCAAGGCCTGCGCCACCGGCGCTTCCCGGCCGTACGCGCTGACCAGCACGCCGATCCTGGCCGCCAAGCAGACCGATACCGACACCAGTCAGCAGAACCTGACCACCTACTTCTACTGGTGGGCGTCGGGCGGCAGCGCCAACGAGACCAACAAGGTCTCGCAGGCGTCCGGTAACCCGTCGGCCGTCTCCAAGGCGATCCCGACCGGCAAGCTCGCCGACAACACCACCTACATCTGGAAGACCCGCACCTGGGACGGCACCGACTACAGCGACTGGTCCGGCACCTGCGAGTTCACCGCCGACCTGACCGCACCGGCCGCGCCGACCTCGGTCGCCTCGACCAGCTATCCGGTCGACGCGCCGACGGTGCCCGGCTCCGGTGGGGTCGGGCTGGGCGGCAAGTTCACCATCGGGGCGCCGGCCAGCCGGCCGTCCGACATCGTGGCGTACGCGTACACCCTGGACACCGGCGTGCAGGCCAGCGCGGCACCGCTGGTCGCGGCCAAGGCCGACTTCAGTGGTGAGATCCCCAACCTGATCCCGAAGAAGGACGGCGTCAACACGCTGCAGGTGTGGAGCAAGGAGAAGTCCGGTCGCTTCTCGGCCACCCCGTTCACCTACAAGTTCAAGGTGAAGAGCGGGAACGGGCCGGCCGCGTCCTGGGACTTCGACGAGGCCAGCGGCAACGCCGTCGACGGCACCGATCATGGCAACACGCAGACCCTGGCCGGCAGCGCGACCCGGATCGCCGGGCGCTCCGGGGTGGGCCAGGCGCTGTCGCTGAACGGCACCACGGCGTACGCGTCGCAGACCGGTGCCGTGCACTTCCCGCACCCGGACACCGACGTCTCCACCAACGTCGCCACCAACTCCAGCTTCACCGTGGCCGCCTGGGTCAAGCTGGCTGCCACCGGCGGCACCGTCCAGCGGACGGTGATCGCCGCGAACGGCGCCCAGCAGTCGGCCTACTCACTCGGCTATTCCGGTACGGACAACAAGTGGCGTTTCGCCATGGCCGGCTCGGACGTCGCCAGCGCCACGCAGTATCAGGCGCTGTCCAACGCCGCACCGACCGCCGGTAAGTGGACGCACATCGCCGGCACCTTCGACGTGTCCACCAAGAAGCTGACGCTCTTCGTCAACGGTGTCGCGCAGACCACCACCGCGACGCTGACCGGCGGATTCAACGCCGCCACCGACGTCACGATCGGCCGCCGCAAGCTCAACGCGGCCGCCGACGGGTACTTCACCGGCCAGCTCGACGACCTGGCCGTGTACTCGTTCGTGGTGCCGGCCGCCGACCTCGCGCTGCTGACCGCACCGCTGCCGCCGGCGGTGACCTTCCCGGACACCACGCCGCCGGCCCTGGGTAAGGCGGCCACGGTGCGACTGAACGCGGGTGGCGACACCAACGTCACGTCGTACAAGTACAGCTCGCCGTCGGCCATCCTCGACAAGACCGCCACGCCGACCACGGCCGGCGCGACCGCCGACGGTTCGGTCACCCCGACCACGGCCGGCACCACCACGGTGTACGCCCGGTCGGTCGGCGCGAACGGCGCACTCAGCCTGATCGGCACCGCGGAGATGCAGGTGACCGGCGGCGGAACGCTCAGCGGCATGGTGCTCGACGACGTCGACTTCCTGCCGGTGGTGGGCGCGACCGTCACGATCACGCCGAGCGGGCGCACCACCACGACCGCCGACGACGGCACCTACACCTTCACCGACGTGCCGAACGGGTCGGTCACCATCACGGCGACGGTCGGCGGGCGCTGCGGCAAGCGGTTCACCGTCACGGTCCCGCTGGACGGTGACTTCTGGCAGGACCTGGTTGTCTCCGACCCGACCGACGACCTCGGCTACACCTGCGACGAGTCCACCGGCACGTTCGTCACCGCGGCCAGTGCCCTGACGCTGACCGGTGACGACGCGGTGACCACGGTCGCGCTGCCGTTCACCTTCCCGTTCTACGGCCAGAGCTACCGGTCGGCCTGGGTCGACACCAACGGCCTGGTCTCGTTCGCCGACCCGAGCGGCTCGCACCCCGGCGACGGCAAGTCGCTGCCCGGCACCACCACGCCGGACGGCCTGATCGCGCCGTTCTGGGACGACCTGGTGGTCGACTCCTCGTCCAGCGTCAACACCACCAGCACGACGTCCACGTTCGTCGTCGAGTGGCGCAACGTGCTGCGCAAGGGCACCACCACCGAGCGGTTGTCCTTCGAGGCCGTGCTCACCCCGGACGGCAAGGTGACGTTCAACTACACCGGGCTGGACACCGACAACGAGCGCGGCGCCAAGGCCGTGGTCGGCATCGAGGCACCGGACGGCGCGGACGGCCTGACCTACGCGGCGAGCGAGGTCGCGCTGGCCACCGGCAAGACGGTGACCTTCGCGACGCCGGCCGAGATGGACATCCCGGCCACCTACTCGCTGACCGGCAAGGTCCTGAGCATGACCGGGACCGCGGTCTCCGGCGCCAAGGTCACGCTCGACCCGGTCGGGCTGACCGCCACCACCGCGACCGACGGCAGCTACAAGTTCGACGGACTGACCGCCGACACCTACACCGTCTACTCGGCGCAGAACTCCAAGTGCCCGCAGGTCGCCCAGGCGATCGTCGACCTGACCGCGAACACCGTGAAGGACCTGCAGCGGGCACTCGACTACGGCGGCATGGGTTACGCATGCGCCCAGGTCACCGGCACCTTCACCGCGGCCGCCAACGTGGTGACCGCGCTGACCGGCGACGAGGCCACGACCGGGATCACCTTCCCGTTCAGCTTCCCGTTCCACGGCCAGACCTACACCTCGGCCACGGTCAGCACCAACGGCTTCCTCACCTTCGGCTCCGCGCTCGGCACCAACACCTACGCGAACCCGACGATGCCGACGCTGGCCGCGCCGAACGCCGTGGTCGCCCCGTTCTGGGACGACCTGGAGATCGACGCCTCGGCCAGCGTGCGGACCGACACCATCGGCACCGCACCCAACCGCAAGTTCGTGATCGAATGGCGTAACGCGATCTTCCGTCCGAGCGGCCCCGACCGGATCACCTTCGAGGCGGTGTTCAGCGAGACCACCGGCGAGATCGCGTTCAACTACGGCACCCTGACCACCTCGCTGCAGCAGGGCGCGGCGGCCACGATCGGCATCGAGAACGCCTCCGGCACGGTTGCCACGCTCTTCTCCTACCAGGAGGCGCGGATCAACTCGGGCGGCACGATCACCTTCGCGCCGAACGCGGCCGGCACGGTCAGCGGCACCGCTACGGTGGCGGTCACCGGCGGTCCGGCGGCGGGCCTGACGGTCAGCCTCAACCCGGGCGGCCGCACCACGGTCACCGACGCGAGCGGCAACTACTCGTTCAGCGGGGTGCCGGTCGGCGAGTACACCGTGCAGGTGGCGACCGGTGACAGCCGGTGCGCCGGACGGTACGCCCGTAGCATCGTCGACACCCCCGGCGGCACCACCGACGTGGACCTGTCGGTGATGACCGACGGCGACGAGTTCGGCTACAAGTGCACCTCCGGCACGACGACGTTCATCCCGGGCACCACCACCGAGGACTGGACCGGCGACGAGACCACCTGGCAGAAGAACCCGCCGTTCCCGATCAAGCTGTACGGCGAGGCGTACACCTCGGCCTGGATCAACTCCAACGGTGTGCTCGCGTTCAAGGACCCGATGTACTTCGGCTGGATCGGCTCGGTCAACAACGAGCTGCCCACGCCGGGCGCGGAGGGCCAGCCGGACGCCTCGGTCTACCCGCTGTGGGACGACTGGGGTCTGGACACCGCCTCCAGCATCGCCACCACCACGACCGGCACCGCCCCCAACCGCAAGTGGGTGGTGGAGTGGCGCAACGTCTACAACTTCGCCGACACCAGCCTGCGCACCAGCTTCGAGGCGATCATGGGGGAGAACGGCACGATCAGCTTCGCGTACGGGTCGATCCCGGCCACGAGTGCGCTGGCCAAGGGTTCCAGTGCCACGGTCGGTATCGAGAACGGGGCCGGCACCATCGGCTTCCAGTACCTCTACAAGGAGGCGTTGCTCGCCACCGGCCAGGGCGTGACGTTCGTGCCGAGCCAGCCCGGCGTCGGTGCGATCAAGGGCACGGTGACCTGCGAGGGCAACCCGGCCACCGGAGTCTCGGTGAGCGCGGGCGGCATCACCGGCACCACCGGGGCCGACGGCACCTACCGGCTGGACAGCGTGCCCGCCGGTGACTACGCGGTGATCGCGACGCAGACCGGCACCTGTGCGGGCTCGTCGGTCGGCCGGGCCACGGTCGGCACCAACACCGAGCAGGTGGCCGATTTCGGGCTCGCGGCCACGCCGGCCTTCAGCGGTTACACCGTCACCGAGGAAGCCGTCACCTGGACCCCGGCCGACACCACGGTGCTGGCGCTGACCGGCGACGAGGCACTCACCAAGGTGACCCTGCCGTTCCCGGTCACCCACTACGGCAAGTCGTACACGTCGATGTGGGTGGACACCAACGGCCTGGTCGCCTACACGGACCCGGAGACGCCGTCGTCCGACGCGTGGCCGATCCCGTCGCCGCGCAACCCGGAGGAGCCGAACAACGCGGTCTACCCGTTCTGGCACGACTGGGTCGTCGACTCCTCGGCGAGCGTCCGCACCGCGACCCGCGGCACGGCCCCGAACCGGCAGTTCGTCGTCGAATGGCGGAACGTGGCGTCCTACGAGGACCCGAATACCCGGGTCTCGTTCCAGCTGATCATCGACGAGGCGGGCGGCTACCGATTCGCCTACGCCGACATCGACGGCACGTTCCTCGAGCTGGGTGGCGGCGCCACCATCGGCATCGAGAACGAGGACGGCACGACCGCCATCCAGTACGCGTACCGCGCCCCCGTCCTGCGCTCCGGCCTCGGCCTGCGCTTCACCGCCCCCACCGCCTGATCCCGGAAGCTGAGGTAGATCCCGGTGAACGACCACGAGGTCTTCGAACACCTGTACGAAAAGCGCCGACCAGGCCGGCTGCGGGCCGCGCTCGCGGCGGTCCTGGCCACCACCCTCGTCCTGACCATGTCGCAGCAACCGGCTTCGGCGTCGCCCGCCGCGAAGCCGAAGCCGCCGAAGGCGAAGCCGATCGCCAGCGTCCCGGTGACCGCGGCGAAGGCGGCCGCCGCCGTCGCGCCCAAGGGCGGCAAGCCGGCGTCCGACCAGCCCGCGCCCAAGTGGCCGGCCGCCGGTGCCGCCGACTTCGACCTGAGCGGGACCGCGTCGCTCGCCAAGAAGGCGGACACCCTCCCGGTCCAGGTGCGATCGACCGGTAAGGGGGCCGGCAAGGTCCGCGTCTCGGTCTACGACCGGGCCGCCACCCAGAAGGCCGGCGTCCGGGGTGTTCTGCTCGACGTGCACCGCACCGACGGGGTCACTGCCGCCGGTAACGTCGACGTGAGCGTCGGCTACCAGTCGTTCCGCACCGCCTACGGCGCGGACTGGGCCAACCGCCTCCGGCTGGTCAGCCTGCCCGCCTGCGCGCTGACCACCCCGGGTGCGGCCGGCTGCACCGGCACCCCGCTGGCCAGCAAGAACGACTCCCAGGCCGGCACCGTGAGCGCCACCGTGAAGGCGAGCGCGGCCACCACCCTGGTCGCGCTGGACGCGGCCGCGTCGGGTGCGTCCGGCAGTTTCTCGGCCACCTCGCTGCAGGCGTCGTCGGCCTGGTCGGCCGGTGGCAACGCGGGCAACTTCTCCTGGTCGTACCCGATGCACGTGGTGCCCTCGCTGGGCGGCCCGGCCCCGGCCATGGGCCTGTCCTACTCCTCGCAGTCGGTGGACGGGCGGCACGCGGCCAGCAACAACCAGCCGTCCTGGATCGGTGAGGGTTTCGAGTCCTGGCCCGGCTTCATCGAGCGGCGTTATCGCACCTGCTCGGAGGACATGGACGACGACAACAACAACGACAAGGAGACCGGTGACCAGTGCTGGGTCACCGACAACGCCACGCTGAACCTGGCTGGGCACTCCGGTGAGCTGCTCTACAACGCCACCGACAAGTACTGGCACCTGCGCAGCGACGACGGCACCAAGGTCGAGCGGCGGACCGGCGCGGACAACGGTGACAACGACGGCGAGTACTGGGTCGTCACCACGTCGGACGGCATGCAGTACTGGTTCGGCCTGAACAAGCTGCCCGGCGCCGGTACCGAACGCACCCAGTCGACGTGGACCGAGCCGGTCTACGGCAACCACCCGGACGAGAAGTGCCACGCCGACGCGTTCAAGGACTCCTGGTGTCAGCAGGGCTGGCGCTGGAACCTCGACTACATCGTCGACCTGCGCGGCAACACCGCCTCGTACTGGTACACCAAGGAGACCAACCAGTACGCCCGGAACATCACCGACGCCGACGCCACCGAGTACGTGCGCGGCGGCTACCTGAACCGGGTCGCGTACGGCACCCGGCAGATCAGCGGCAAGGACAACCTCTTCACCGCCGACGCCCCGATGCAGATCACCCTGGGTGTCGCCGACCGGTGCCTGTCCTCGTGCTCCACCCATGACGCCGCGCACTGGTCGGACGTACCGTGGGATCAGGAGTGCACGAAGTCACCCTGCACCCATTACTCGCCCACCTTCTGGAGCACCAAGCGGCTCGCCACCGTCACCACCCAGGTCCGCAAGACCGGCGGCGGTTACCGCGACGTCGAGCGCTGGACGCTGACCCACTCGTTCCCGGACCCGGGCGACGGCACCCGGGCCGGCATGTGGCTCGACAAGATCGCACACCAGGGCTGGTCGGCCGCCGGTGTCGTCAGCACGCTGCCCGACGTGGAGCTCACCTGGGTTCAGCTGAGCAACCGGGTGGACACCATCGACCACTCGCCGGCGATGAACTGGATGCGCCTCACCAAGATCCGTACCGAGTCCGGCGGCACCATCAACGTCACCTACTCCGATCCGGAGTGTGTGGCCGGCACCAAGGTGCCGACCGAGCCCTCGGCGAACACCCTGCGGTGCTATCCGGTGCGCTGGACCCCGGAAGGCCTTAAGGACCCGGTCACCGACTACTTCCACAAGTACGTCGTGAAGACCATCTACGAGCAGGACAACACCGGTGGAGTGCCGCCGAACGGCAGCCCGCGGGTCGTGCACAACTACACGTACGAGGACCCGGCCTGGCACTACACCGACGACGACGGGATGATCGACGCCAAGGACAAGACCTGGTCGGACTGGCGTGGCTACCGCACGGTCACCGTCACCGCCGGTGACCCGGGCGAGCAGACCTCGACGACCAGCCGGTACTTCCTCGGCATGCACGGTGACAAGCTGCCGTCGGGCACCCGCACCGTCACCGTCACCGGGGCCGGGGTGCCGACGATCAACGACGAGGACGCGTACGCCGGCATGGTGCGCGAGTCGATCGTCAACAACGGCCCCGGCGGCGCCGAGGTCTCCCGCACCGTGTCGGAGCCGTGGCAGTCGGCTGCCACAGCGACCCGGACCATCAACGGGGACACCGTGGTCGCCCGCTATGTGAACACCCAGGCGACCTACAACCGGGTGGTCCTGGACGGCGGGCGCGGGGTCCGGGTGAGCGGTTCACGATCCACGTTCGACTCGCGCGGCATGGCGATCACCATCGACAACGCCGGAGATCTCGGCGTCACCGGCGACGAATCCTGCACGCAGAACACCTACGAGCCGCGCAACCTCGACGCCTGGCTGCTCGCCCAGGTGCACCGGTCGCGGAACTTCGCGGTGCCGTGCGCGCAGGCGACCAACCCGGCCACCCTCACCGAGGCCCAAGTGATCTCGGACGTGCGGTCCAGCTTCGACGGGCACGACTACGGGGTGGCGCCCACCTACGGCGCGGTCACCAAGACCGAAGCGATGTCGGCCTGGAACAGTGGATCGCCGACCTACCTCACGACCGGACGGGCGGACTTCGACGAGCACGGCCGGCCCCGGCATTCCTGGGATGCGCTCGACAAGCTGACCACCACCGATTACACCCCGGTCACCGACGGCCCGATCACCGGCACCGTGGTCACCAACCCGTTGAGCCAGACCGTCAAGACGGACATCGACCCGGCCTGGGGCAAGCCGCTGACGATCACCGACCCGAACGACAAGAAGACCGAGTCCGAGTACGACGGGCTGGGCCGGACCGTCAAGGTCTGGCAGCCGGGCCGGGACAAGGCGACCAAGACACCGTCGATCGTGTACGCCTACCAGATGCGCAACGACGCCGCGACCGTGGTGTCGACCGCCACGCTCAACGTCAACGGCGACTACGTCACCACCTATGCGCTGTACGACGGACTCATGCGCCCACGGCAGACCCAGGCGCCGTCGCCGTCCGGTGGGCGGTTGCTGACCGACACCTTCTACGACACCGCCGGCCGCAAGGTGAAGGAGTACGACCGCTACTACAACAGCGCCTCACCCGGCACCGACCTGGTCACCGCGACCGATCGCACCTTCGTGCCGAAACAGACCCGCCTGGTCTACGACGGCGCAGGGCGGGGGATTGCGACCATCTTCCAGCCGTACGACAAGGAGCGCTGGCGCACCACCGTCACCTACGGCGGTGACCGCACCGACGTTCTCCCGCCGGCCGGCGGCACGCCCAACTCGACAATCACCGACGCCCAGGGCCGGGACCGGATTGTCCGGGAGTACAAGGGCGGCACTATCGGCGGGGCGTACGACCAGGTCGCCATCCACTACAACGCCAAGAACCAGAAGGACCTGATCACCGACTACTCCGGGAACGAGTGGCGGTCCACGTTCGACCTGCTCGGGCGAGAGGTGACCAAGAGTGACCCGGACCGTGGCACGTCCACCCAGGCGTACGACAACGCGGGCCACCTGATCAGCACCACCGACCAGCGCGGAAAGGTGGTCGTCTTCCAGTACGACGCGGTCGGCCGGAAGATCGCCGAGTTCGACGACAAGGTGTCCGCGACCGCTCGCGCCCGCTGGACCTACGACACCGTCGCGAAGGGTCAGCTGACCCAGAGCATCCGGTACGTCGGGACGGCCGCGTACACCGAGAAGATCACCGGCTACAACGACAACTACCAGCCGACCGGCCGGGACATCACCATCCCGGCGACCGAGACCGGGCTGAACGACACCTACCACTTCGACATGGCGTACGGCATCGATGGCAGCCTGCTGTCGACCAGCTTCCCGGAGAAGGGTGGGCTGTCCGCCGAGACGGTCACCTACAAGTACGACGAGGCGCTCGGCCTCGGCAACCGGATGACGACCGTCTACGGCACCAGCGAGTACAGCTACGTCGCCGACACCGACTACAACGCACTCGCCGAGGTCGAGCAGTACGACCTCTACACCGGCTTGTACTCGAAGACCGGCAGCCACGTGTTCCAGAACTACAGCCGGGAACTGGAGACGGGCCGGCTCACCGAGATCCGCACCGACCGGGAGCTGATCTCGCCGTACACCGTCTCCGACGTCAAGTACTCCTACAACGCGGTCGGTGACGTCACCCAGGCACAGGACGTGGCTGCGTCGGGCGGCACCGACACCCAGTGCTACAACTACGACTACCTGCGCCGGATGACGCAGGCGTGGACCCCGGCCGCCAACGACTGTGCCGCGGCTCCGACCACGGCCGGCCTCGGCGGGCCGGCGAAGTACTGGCTGTCCTGGGAGTTCGACAGCGTCGGTAACCGGACCAAGGAGACCGACCGGTCGACCGCCACGACTCGCACCACCGACTACAAGTACCCGGCCGCCAAGGCCAGTCAGCCGCACGCCCTGCAATCGACGTCGACCACGGTCGGCACCGGCGCCGCCACGACGGCTGCCTACGCCTACAACACGACCGGTGACATGACGTCGCGGCCGGGCGCCAACGGCACCCAGACGATGGACTGGGACAGCGAAGGCCGTCTCACCAGCGTCACTGACACCTCCGGCACGACGACCTACCTCTACAACGCCGACGGCACCCGGCTGATCAGCCGGGACGCCAAGGGCAAGACGCTGTACCTGCCGGGCATGGAGATCCGCTTCACCGCGGCCACGTCGGCGCGGACCGGAACCCGGTTCTACACCTTCGGCGGCAACACCATCGCGTCCCGGGTTGCCACCGGCTTCACCTGGCTGACCGCGGATGCCCGCGGCACCGCCCAGGTCGCGGTCGACCCGAACACCCAGGTGGCTCAGGTGCGGCGGACGACGCCGTTCGGTACGCCCCGCGGCACGGCCGTCACCTGGCCCAACAACAAGGGATTCGTGGGTGGCGATGCCGACCCGACCGGCCTGACCCACCTGGGCGCCCGGGAGTACGACCCGGCTCTGGGCCGATTCATCTCAGTCGACCCGATCTGGGACATGACCGATCCGCAGCAGTGGAACGGTTACTCGTACTCCAACAGCAGCCCGGTCACCTTCGGCGACCCCACCGGCACCCGGATGGACCCCGACGAGCCCGGTTGCACCCCCGGTCCCGGCGGCAACTGTGGCGTCCCGGCCCCACCGGCCGGCCGGCCGCCGGTCGGCGGCAGCTCGACCTCCCAGTCGGACCTGATCCGGGAACTCGGCCCGAGCACCCCGGCGGACGGCAGCACCGCGGCTCACGACACCGCCATCGGGCTGCGCGTGCTCGACCTCCAGCGTCTTTACAAGGGCGCCTGGATCACGGTGAATCTGGGGCAGAAGGGCGGCGCCGACCTGGTGTGCTGGAACTGCTCCACCAAGGCCGGCGGCCCGGCGGAGGTCTGGGTCTGGGAGATCAAGGCAGAAAAGCAGAAGGACAAGGCCCTGGACAGCCTGAACAAGGGCATGACCTGGGCGTACGGTCACACTCTCTACAACGTGTTCGCCAAGGGCTCGGCTCTTCCGGTCCGGCCGGGGCAACCGTTCCCCACCCCGAGCGCCTCCGTCAGCCAGGGGAAGTACAACCAGATAGTCACGGTCTACTCCGACCCGGACGCGACCGTCTCGAATCCCACCGGCATCGAGTACTACCGGACTGACGACTTCGACGAGATGGTGCCGGCCGGGCATCATTACCACCAGCAGAAGGAGGCGGCGGTCATGGCCAACACCCAGGCAGAACTGGACACCAAGCGGCACGTGACCAAGGCCGCCGATACGGTCGGCGTCAAGGACGATCCGGTCAGCGGCTGGGCGATTGCCGGCGGCATCGGGGTGGCGACCGCGGCCGGCGGCTGGGCGCTGTGCACCTGGGCCTGTTCCACCGTGGCCGGCTGGCTCGGCTTCGGCGGCACGACTTCGACTGTAGTTACCGGTACTGGTGCGGGCGGCGGAGCGGCTGCCGAAGCCGGCGCGGGTGCTTCGGTGCCCGAGCTCGTCGGCGCGGGTGTCGGCGGCTGATGTCGGTGCGAAGCGGAAAGAAGACCGAGTGACACACGAACGTTCTGGTGTGATGCTGACGCTCCCGGCCGAGCCGGGCCGGGAGCGTGCGGTCCGGGCGGCCCGGCTCTGGTTCGAGCGGTGTCCCGACCGGCTGGGGGGCGAGTTCGCCGCCACGGTGCGGGACAACCCGCCCCCGCCGGACCGGATCCACCTGTCCCAGTTGAGTCCGGGTGACATCTGGGCCACGGTCGGGACGACGATCCAACCGCCCGGTGACTACGAGGGCGAGCCCCTCGAATGGGACGCGCCGTACTCGGCGGCGTCCTGGCAGGAGTTGCTGCGCAAGCTCGGTGAGTTGCCGTCGGTGGCGGCCTTCGGGGCGTCGACGTGGAGCGCTCGTGGCTGGCACGGTCCACCCTCGTACACCGTCGACATGGGGATCGACTACGGCTTCGTCGAACTGGGCAGCACCATCGACGACGCCCTGGCCAACGACCCGGCCGGCCAGCGACGCGTGCTGGCCGCGGTCCGCGAGGTGGCCGAGGTCGCCAACCCGGTCGCGGTGGCCGTCGCGACGAACTTCAAGCGCATCGAGACCCCGCTCGAACGGGCCCTGAACCGCTTCCAGGGCCGGGCTGAGGCCGGTTCGTGGCTGCGGAACTACGGCTGGCTGACCGTGCTGAGCGACGAGATGACCGAGCGGGTCGGCGGCCTGCACCGGCTCCGGTCCAGCGGCGCGTTCGTGGAGGTGGAACCGCTGGCCGCCGGCGGCACCTGGCTGGTGGCCACCGACACCTGGGACGAGTACGGCCCGGAACAGGCGAACCGGCTGTTCGAGCTGCTGGCCCCGGTCCTGCCGCCGGGCCGGCCCCAGTTGACCCAGTTCGGGGCGCCGGTCACCCCGGGTGGCGAGCTGGTACGGACCGCGTTGCCCAACGTGGTCGCCGAACGTGACCCGCGAGAGATCACCGGTTAGGGCTTGCGGGCGACCCCGCAGTAAGCGGAGAGGATCAGGCTCGGGTCCGGGTCGTCCGGCGCCGGTCGCCATTTCGGCAGCTGGACCTGGCCCGGCTCGACCAGTTCCAGACCGGTGTAATAGGTGGCCAGCTGCTCCGGCGTACGCAGATGTTGGTTGGTCGGCATTCTCTTGTTGAGGCCGGCCGCGGAGGTGGCGACGTTGGCGTCCGCGCTGATGTCCAGGGCGGTGTCCGAGTGGGCGAGGTAACTGCCGGCCGGCAGCGCGTCGAGGATCTCCCGGACGATCCGGCCGGGGTGATCCTCGTCCGGAATGTACTGCAGGATCATCAGGAACAGGACCGCCACCGGCTGCCCGAAGTCGAGCGTCCCGGCCGCCTCGCGCAGGATGCGGCCGGTGTCGCGGGCGTCCGCGTCGATGTAGGCGGTCGTGCCGGTCTGGCTGGTCAGCAGGGCCCGGGCGTGAGCCAGCACGATCGGATCGTTGTCGACGTAGACGACCCGGCTGTCGGCCGCCACCTCCTGCGCGATCTCGTGGGTGTTGCCGGCGCTGGGCAGCCCGGTGCCGATGTCGAGGAACTGCCGAACACCGGCCTCGGCCGCCAGGAAGCGCACGGCCCGCCGCAGGAACGCCCGGTTGGCCCGCACCCCGGGCAGGATCTTCGCCCCACCGGCCAGCGCCCGCTCCCCGGCCACCCGGTCGGCCTCGAAGTTGTCCTTGCCCCCGAGCCAGTAGTTGTAGACCCGAGCCGGATGCGCAACGGTCGTGTCGAACGGGAATTCGGTTCTCGACAACACGGCCTCCTCGGTGTTCGGCAATCGCAGCGTATCTTTCCGTGCCGGCCGATCAATGTCACGTCGACAATGGACGGACGTGGTCAGGCCGAAAGGTCGATGACGGTGCCCACTCCCTCGGCTCGGGCCCGGTTCAGCAGCAGGCAACGTCGACCTGGCCGCCTCGCTGGCCTTCGCGCACGTGGCGAGCGGCCGCCAGCCGTCCCTGACGCTGCTGGCCGACGTTCTCCCGGCCGACCGTTAACGCCCGTTCGGTTGAGCCCGTGGGAAGTTGATCGTCGTACCCTCTTGATCGGCCCAGAGGCGGAAGGACCCCATGGCTGTGAGAGATCGCCGGGCGTGGTCCGGCTGGGTCGGCGAAATGTCCATGCGGTACCTCTGGCGCCCCCGGCACAGCCGGGACGACGATTCCCCCGCGATCAACTGGATCGGCATCGCCCTGGGCGCGGCCATCATCCTCGGGCTCGGCGCGCTGGTGTTCGCCGTCTTCCGCACCGACGACGACTCCCCGGCGACCCCGGTCACCCTGCCCACGCTGTCGGTGGCCGTGCCGGGCGACTACCCCTCGGCCCCGGTCTCCCTGCTTCCGTCACCCGCACCGTCCCCCTCATTCCCGCCGGTAGTGGTGCGCACTGCCCAGCCGCCGTCGCCCGCCGCAAAGTCCAAGGCGGCGCCCCCGGTCTGGGAGGAGAAGGTCATCGCCAGCACCAGCACCCTGACCACCGGCCAGAGCTGGTCCACCAACCGGCTGTCGCTCACCGTCACCGCCGGCGGCAACCTGGTGCTGACCGACCAGGGCCGCACGGTCTGGCAGACCGGCACCACCACCGGCGTAAAGCTGGTCATGCAGAACGACGGCCACCTGGTCCTCTACGACGCGGCAAACGCCGGCGTCTTCAGCAGCCACACCGAGAACAACCCCGGCGCGGTCCTGATCCTGCGCGCCGACGGCAACATGGTCATCGCCCTGAACGGCCGCACCCTCTTCCAAACCCGCACCGGCGACTAGGACCGCAGCGCGTTCTCGATCGCCGGGTCGGGTGGGGAGGTGACTGCCGGCGGGCGGTTGCGCACCGCGTCCCACGCTGCCTTTCCGCTGGCCAGGTAGTCGCGAATGGACTTGTTGGTGCGCAGCGTCCACGAGCAGTGGCACGGGGCCACCACGCCGTCGGCGTCGATGTCGAGGTGGCGGCAGAGCGTCACGGCCCGGTCGACGTGGTACGACTGGGTGACCACCAGCGCGCGCTTCACCCCGTAGACATCGCGGGCCCGGATGCACGTGTCGTAGGTGTCCAGGCCGTGCGGGTCGCCGACGATCCGGTCAACCGGCACGCCCAGTGACACCAGGTACGCGGTCATCGCGGCCGGCTCGTCGCCGGACCCGCCGTTGCCGTCGCCGGAGACCAGGAGCACCCGGGCCTTCCCACTGCTCACCAGGTCGGCGGCGGCTTCCAGGCGACCGCGCAGCCGGGGCGACGGTTCGCCGTTCACCACTTCGGTGCCCAGGACGATCGCGACATCCGCGGCGGGTGCCTTGCTCACCGCGTACACATGGCCTTGTGCGGACAGTGACGTCCACGCCCAGGGTGAGCTGACGGCAAGGACCGCGGCGACAGCCGCGACGGCCACCCGTTTGATCTTCATGGCGTCCTGAGCTTAGCTACCCCGTGCGAGGGCAGTAGCTGATATACATCGATGCCATGGGGGAACGATGACAGTCGACATCCGGCCGCGCTCGAACTGGGCCGCGTACGTGCCGCATCCGCAGCGGCGGCACGCGTCCGCGCCGCCCCGGCCGAGCGCGAGCCCCTGGGATCCGGTCGGCGGCGTGTTTCTGCACCATCGCGGGGCGGCCGACGCGGCCGCCACCAACTACGCGTCGGAGACCGACTGCCTGCGTGACATCGCGGCGATCTACGCCGAGGACGTCACCGGGCCGTGCGGGGACATCTCGTTCAACTTCCTGGTCTGCCGGCACGGCCTGATCTACCAGGGCCGCGGCTACGAACGCGGCGAGGCCAACGGCGACGGCGCGGTCGACACGATCGACCGCAACGGCGGCTTCTACTCGATCGCCGGGCTGATGCGGGCCAACCACGCCGCCAGTGAGCTGATGCTGCGATCGCTGCGCGACCTGGTCCAGCACCTGCGCGACGAGGCTCCACGCAAGACCGGCACCCGGATCCTGCCGCATTCCTTCGGGGTCACCACCGACTGCCCGGGCAACCTCCTGGTGTACGCCCAGCCGGGCTCGACGATCGACCCGGCCGCGCCCTGGAGCGGGCCGGCCGACCTCAACGTCTTCGCCGCGCAGCGCTGGGTCAACGCCACCTACGCGAGCGCGCCGGGTTACCTGCGCTGCCTGGAGGACGGCCGCACCGGCTGGCAGACCGTGCTGTCGCTGACCCAGGGCCTGCAGTTCGAGCTGGGCATCACGCCGACCGTGCAAAATTTCGGGCCGGGCACCTTCGCGGCGGTCAAGAACCGCAACACCCTGCCGGCCGCCGAGCTCAACCCCAACCTGGTCCGGATCGTCAACGCGGGCCTCTGGTGCAAGGGCTACCCGGCCGGCACCGAGGGCACCTGGACCGCCGAGTCGCAGAACTCTCTGGAGCGGCTCTTCCGCGACGCCGGCGTCGACTACGGCAACCCGGGCTGGCCGCACATCTGCAAGGGCCTGCTGCGGATGGACCAGTACCGCCTGGTCTCCGGCGGCGACCTCACCGTGCAGCGGGTCCAGCAGCGGCTCAACAACCGGTACGTGGTGGGCCTCGCCATCCCGGCGATGACCCTGGTGCCGTGCGACGGCCGCACCTCCCGCGACCTGCAGAACGGCCTGCTGATGGCCATGCAGTACGAGGTGGGCATCCCGCTGGCGTCGATCAACGGCTATTTCGGGGCGGGCACCCAGGCCGGCCTGAAGACCAAGGGCTCGGTCGTGCCGCTCCCGGCCGACCTGCGCTACCTGTTCCGGGCCGCCTGCTACGTCAACTCCCCGGTCCCGCCGGACGTCGCCTACCTGGGCTCCGACCTCGACACCGACGCCCAGACCGACACCCATCTGGCCTGGCTGCGGGCGTTCCAGCAGTTCACCCAGATCCCGGTGACGGCCACCAACGACTTCACCACCTGGGCCGAACTCCTGGTCGCCAGCGGTGACTCGGCCCGGCCGGCCACCGCGACCGACGGCATCACCGAGATCACCCCGGCCCGCGGCCAGGCGCTGTTCGGGGCCGGTTACCGCCTCGTCGGCCGCTATCTCGACGAGCATCTGCCGCCCACCGACCCCTATTACCTGGGCAAGGCGCTCAAGCCCGGCGAACCGCAGGCGATCCTGGACGCCGGGCTGCGGCTGTTCCCGCTCTTCCAGTACAACGGCACGGTCCTCGCCAACTTCACCTACGACAAGGGCTACGACCAGGGCACCATCGCGCACGCCAAGTCGGTCGAGCACCGGCTGCCGGCCGGGACGTGCATCTACTTCGCGGTCGACTACGACGCCCTGGACGCCGACGTCGACACCAGCATCAAGCCGTACTTCGAGGGCGTGAAGGCGGCCCTGGCCGCGGCCGGCAGCCGTTACACGTTCGGCGTCTACGGCTCCCGCAACGTCTGCACCCGCATCTCCCGCGAGGTCGGCGCGACCTGGTCGATGGTCGCCGCGATGTCCTGGGGTTACTCCGGCAACCTGGGCGTGCGGATGCCGGAGAACTGGTCGCTGAACCAGATCCGGGAGTACGCCTTCCAGACCGGCTGGAGCCTCGACCACGACGTGTGGCGCGACGGCAGCGACCCCGGTGTGTCCATTCTCGACCAGATCCAGGAGGCCTGATGGTCACCCGCCGGGCACTGATCGGCGCCACCGCCGGCGCCGGTGTCATAGCTATGACTCCCGGGACGGCCCAGGCCGCCGCCACCTCGCAGAACGGCTGGCGGATCGACCCTTCCCAGGTCGCCGCGCACCGGATCGAGGGGTCACGCGCGGTGGTGGAGCTGCACACGGGCGCGGCCGCCGCCGTACTCCTGCATGTGGCCCGCCGCTGGCATTACGAGATCGCCCCGCTGGACACCGGCGAGGGCGGCGGCATCGCCGCCTTCAGCACCGACCAGGCGGTCGGCGCCAAATTCGAGACAACCTACCTTTCCGGTACGGGCATCGCACTGCACCCGCACGCCTACCCGCTCGGTGGCAGCGAGCAGCTGTGGCCGCACCAGGAGGCGATCGTCCGTGACATCCTGGCCGACCTGGAGGGCACCGTGATCTGGGGCGGCGACCTGACCCCGCCGAAGGTGTCGCACTTCCACGTGGCGGCCGCCCCCGGCGACGAGACCCTGGAACGGGTGGCCGCGCTGGTCGAGCGAAAGGCGGGCGCGGTGGCCGACCCGGCCGCCCGCGAAGCTTAGGAGAGCCGCCCGGGGTGATCGCCGAGCAGCGCCGCGCCGAGCGGGGTGATCGTGTGCAGCACCGCCTTGCCGACCCGGCTGGTGTGAATCAGCCGGGCCTCGCGCAGCACCGCCGTGTGCTGGCTGACCGAGGCCGCACTCACCCCGACCCGGCGGGCCAGTTCGGAGGTGGTGCTGCCGTCCCCGATCGACTCCAGCACCGAGGTGCGGGTCTGCCCGATCAGCGCGGACACCGCGGCACCGGACGTCGGCCGGCCGGCGATCAGCGCCGGGTCCCGAGGCACCGGGTAGACCAGCACCGGTGGCAGCGCCGGGTCACGCAGCACGTCGGGCTGGCCCCAGGAGAAGTACGACGGGACCAGCCACAGCCCGCGCCCGTCGAGTTCCACGGTCTGCTCGAACGGCGTCTCCACCTCGAGCACCGGCGAGTCCCACCGCATGATCGGCCGGAAGCTGTCGAGCAGCCCCTCGTAACCGTCGTCGAGCAGAGCCCGGGCGCGCCGGGACCGGTCGGCCTCGATGTGCGCCTGCGCCTCGGCCCAGAACGGTGCCACCACCGCCTGATACTGCGATTTCATCGCGGCGGCCAGGCGTTGCAGCACCGGCCGGTCGCCCTCGGCGAGCTTGCGCATCCACGACGGTGTCGGCTCGCCCAGCCGGCTGAGCTCGACCATGTCCTGCATGAGCCGGGTCTTCGGGGTGGACAGCAGCGCCTCGATGCCGTCGGCCATGCCCTGCCGGCCCTCGGCCGGGGTGAGGAAGTCGGGGTAGTAGCGGCCCCGGATCAGCGGGATCAGGATGTCGAGGTCGGGCCGCCGGGCCGCGCGCACCGCGTGCTCGCGCCACGGCCCGAAGATCGGGGCCGGGCCGGGTCGCTGGAGGCGGAAGACACTGAACACCGTCTCCCACATCGGGTCCGGCTCATTGGCGATCCGGACTCGCCCGATGTCCTCCGGCGTGAAGATGATGCGCAGCACGTCGGCTCCCGGGGCTTATCGTTCTGCCCGGAGCTTAGCTCGGTGATCTGAGCAGCAAAAAAGCCGAGCCGCCGCCGCACATGCCCACGGCTGGGACGATCCCCCGTTTTTCAACCGCCACAACAGTGAGTAGGCCCGGTGGCCGGCTCGACCCACTGACGATTGCCGCACGAAGCCACTTGCAACAAGACATTTAATGCCTCGCTGAATAGTTAAGACGCCGAACTGTCCGGTTTCGTAGGCTTCCGGTGGCCGTTGTCCGATCCGCCAAATGGCTCGGGAATGTGCCGGGTCGTCAGCACCGGTTCGTGGTAACCGTTCGGCTTCTGCCGCTTCGGCAGGACCACCTTCTCCGGCGAAAGCGGTCGATAGGGGACGTTCGCCAGCAAGTGGGTGAGCACGTTCAGCCGGCCGCGCTTCTTGTCGTCGGTCCGGGCGATGAACCACGGCGCCCAGGCCGTGTCCGTCGAACGGAACATTTCGTCCCGGGCCCGCGAGTAGTCATACCAGCGCGAGTACGACTTCAGATCCAGCGCCGAGAGCTTCCAGACCTTGCGCGGGTCCTCGATGCGGTTCTGCAGCCGGCGGGTCTGCTCCTCGGGGCTGACCTCCAGCCAGTACTTGAGCAGGATCACCCCGGAGTCCACGATCGCCCGCTCCGCCTCGGGGACCGCCTGCAGGAACTGTTTCGACTGCTCCGGCGTGCAGAACCCGAGCACCGGTTCCACCCCGGCCCGGTTGTACCAACTGCGGTCGAAGATGACGACCTCGCCGCCCGCCGGCAGGTGCGGAAGGTAGCGCTGCATATACATCTGGGACTTTTCCCGCTCGCTCGGGGCGGGCAGCGCGATCACCCGGAAGACGCGGGGGCTGACCCGCTCGGTGACGGCCTTGATGGTGCCGCCCTTGCCCGCGGTGTCGCGACCCTCGAAGACCACGCAGACCTTCGCGCCGGTGGACTTCACCCATTCCTGCATGGCCACCAGCTCGCCGTGCAGGCGGCGCAGTTCGTGCTGGTAGTCCTTCTCCTTCATCCGTGGCATGAGCCACGGTCACACACGGCGACCGGCCTTTTCCTCACCCGTCGTGGATGGTTTCACGCGGCAGGCGATGGCCTGGTTCGGCGGGGATAGGGTCGGCTGATGCTGACTCCGCTGGTGGTCGCGCCGATGGCCGGCGGGCCGACGACCGCGGCTCTGGTGCTCGCCGCTGCCCGGGCCGGGGCGACCGGGTTTCTCGCGGCCGGTTACAAGACGCCCGAGGCGGTCGAGGCCGAGCTGCGGGCGGTGGCCGGCCAGCCGCACGGTCTCAACATCTTCGTGCCGGTCCCAGCTCCGGCCGACCCCGCACCCCTTGAGGGTTACCGGCAGTTGCTGCGGGTCGAGGCCGACCGCTACGAGGTTGAGCTACCCACGCTGCGGCTGACCGACGACGACCATTACGCGGCCAAGATCGAGCTTGCGGTCACCTACCGGGTGCCGCTGGTCAGCTTCACCTTCGGCGTACCGGATCGGGCCGTGGTGACCGCGCTGCGCGACGCCGGCACCGCCGTACTCATCACGGTGACCTCGGCCGAGGAGGCCCGCTCAGCCCTCGCCGCGCGGCCGCAGGCGTTGATCGCCCAGGCCGGCTCGGCCGGCGGGCACGCCGCCACCACCAGCCCGGACCGCTACCGCGGCACCACCACCGCCGTTGAGGTCCTGGCCGCCGTGCGGGCGGTCAGCGACGTCCCGGTCGTCGCGGCCGGCGGCACCGCGACCGCCGCCGACGTGCACGCCCTGCTCGGCGTGGGGGCCGCCGCGGTGCAGTGCGGCACCGCGTTCCTGCTGGCCGACGAGGCCGGCACCCGCCCGGCCCAGCGCGCCGCCATGCTTGCCGGCGCGGATGGCGAGCACCGCGAGACCGTGGTGACCCGGGCGTTCACCGGCCAGCCCGCCCGCGCCCTGCGCAACCGCTTCACCGACGCCTATTCGGCCGCCGCCCCGATCGGCTACCCGGCGATCCACCACCTGACCGCGCCGATCCGCGCCGCGGCGGCCGCTCGCGGCGACGCGAGTGCGCTCAACCTCTGGGCCGGCGCCGGTTTCGCCGCGGCCCGGTCGGCGCCGGTGGCCGACCTCATCGATGCTCTGAAATAGTTCGGCCCGGCTGACAACCGGCCGGGAGGCCGTCCCCGTCCAAGAGGTGACGGAGCTACGGAGGGCTGGGGCGATGCGGGTTGGTGCGGACGAGGATTACGTGGATTACGTCAAGGCGAAGATTCCTGCGCTGCGGCGGCTCGCGTACGTCCTGGCCGGCGACCCCCATCGTGCCGACGACCTGGTTCAGCAGACCATCACCACGCTGTTCGTGAAATGGCGGCGGGCGCAGACCGCCGACAACCTCGACGCGTACGTGCGAACCATGCTGGTGCGCACGTTCCTGGACGAGAAACGCCGAGCGTGGGCGCGGGTAAGGCTGTTCCGGGATACGCCCGAACCGCCCCCTTATGAGGAGGGCGGAGCCGAGGATCGAGAGGTTGTCCGCGCCGCGCTGGGGCAGGTTCCCCGGCGGCAGCGGGCCGTGCTGGTGCTGCGGTTCTTCTACGACCTACCGGTTGAGGAGGTGGCCGGCGCGCTCGGCTGCTCCGCCGGCACGGTCAAGAGCCAGACCGCCCGCGGACTGGCCACCCTGCGGCGGCTGCTCGGTGCGCCCGAGGCCGCCCTGAAAGAGGAGCCGACAATTGCCTAGCGAAATCGATCTGCTGCGGTCCCTCACCGACGAACCGCCCGCCCCGTCCACCGTCGACATCGATCAGGCCATCACGGTCGGGCGCCGCCGCAACCGGCGCCGGGCCGTGGGTTACGCCGGGGTCGCGGCGCTCACCGTGGTCGCGGTCGCCGGCGTCGCGGTCGTCAACGCCCGCACCACGCCGACGCCGAACGTCGTGGCGACGAAGAAGCCAACGGCAAGCGCCAAACCCAAACCCGCTTACACCATTCCCGGTACGGCGGGGTGGACCGCTCCGGTCGCGGCCGCCCCGACGAGCTGCACGATCGAGAAGTTGCCGACGCCCGACCACGAGCCGATGGCGCTGATCGGCGGCGGCGACCCCACCGGGTCCTACTACGTCGGCCGCACCTATCCCAAGGGCGGCGGCTACCAGGCCGTCATCTGGCACGACGGCTCGGTCAAGAAGGTGATGCTCCCCGGCGACTCGGAGGAGTCGATGACCGACGTCAACTCGTCCGGCGACGCGATCGGCTGGAGCTACCTCAACGACAAGCAGGTGCCGTTCGCGTACGTGAACGGCAAGGTCGTGCAACTGCCCGGCGTGAAAGCCGGCAACGCGGCCGCGATCAACGACGCCGGCGCGATCGTCGGTGTCGACGCCGGCTCACCGGCCGGTGACACCGCGTCGAGTGCCCTGGTCTGGTCGTCGGCCACGGCGAAACCGTTCAAGCTCCCGGTCCCGGCCGGGACGAAGTCGTCCACCGCCTCCGACATCGACGAGGACGGCACCACGGTCGGCGACCTCGACCTGAAGACGCCGTACGTCTGGTTCCCCGACGGCACCCACCACGACCTGCCGCTCCCGTCCTACCAGGGCAAGAAGGCGGCGAGCGCCCGGGTGTTCTCGATTCGCAACGGGATCGCGATCGGCGTGGCCGACGAGAAATCGGAGGAGGAGCGGCTCGGGGTGTCCGGGGTCATGTGGGCGACCCGGTGGAACGTGCGCACCGGCGAGGTCGAGGTCGTCGATCAGTTCGACATGCGGCCGGACGCGGTCAACGCGCAGGGCTGGATGGTCGGCATCAACAAGTCGGGGTACGCGATCCTGGCCGTCGACGGTCCCACCATGAAGCTGCCCATGCTGGCCGACCACAAGCCGGGCAACCTCACCAACATCCCGAACAGCATCAGCGACGACGGCCGGACCATCGGGGGTCAGTCGGACGACGCGAAGGATGTCATCCAGGCGGTGCTATGGCGCTGTAAGTAGTTACCCCGGCACAGGGGCTGCTCAGCCACCTCACAGAAAACCGACGCACAGTAATAGCAGCTACCCCGTTCGGTAACTGGAGGAAAGATGCTCGCCCTCGTCAGCCTGGTACTGCTGTTGCTGCAACTGCTCCTGGTGGTTCGCGCGGTGCTCGACTGGTCCGTCGTGCTGGCCGGCCCGACCACGGCCGGCTCGTTCCGGCACCGTTTGACCTCCGGCGTGACCGCGGTCACCGAACCGATTCTCGCCCCGGTCCGCCGGATCATCCCGCCGCTGCGGGTCGGCGGCATGTCGATCGACCTGGCCTTCATCATCGTGTTCTTCGCGATCGTGCTGGTCCGCTCGCTTATCGCCTGACCTTTTCGATAATCCGGGCCGGTGGTGCCTCATCCCCCGAGGGGGATGCGCGAGGCGCCACCGGCCCGGATTCTGTATGTATGACTGCGCAGTTCACCGCCGACGACTACGCCCATCGCATGCAGCGGGCGGTCGAGTCCGCGACCACCGCCGGGCTGGCCGGGGTGCTGGTCGGCATCGGGCCCGACCTGGCCTGGCTCACCGGTTACAAGCCGACCGCGGTGACCGAGCGGCTCACCCTGCTGCTGCTCACCCCCGACCGGCCGCCGACCCTGGTGGTGCCGGCCCTGGAACGACCCGACGCGGCCGCCGCGCCCGGCGCGCCGGCCCTGGAGTTGCTCGACTGGTACGACGCCGCCGACCCCTATCACGTGGTCGCGCCGCTGCTGCGCCCCGGCGGCCGCTACGGCATCTCCGACTCCACCTGGGCGATGCACCTGATCGGCCTGCAGGAGGCGCTGCCCGGAACCAGCTACCACGCGCTGTCGGTGTGCCAGCCGATGCTGCGGGCGATCAAGGACCAGCACGAACTGGCCCGGCTGACCGCGGCGGGCGCGGCCGCCGATGCGGCCTACGGCGAGATCCTGGGCGTACGCTTCGCCGGCCGCCGGGAGACCGAGGTGGCCGCCGACCTGGCCGCCCTGCTGCGCAAGTTCGGTCACGAACAGGTCGACTTCACCGTGGTCGGCTCCGGCCCGAACGGCGCGAACCCGCACCACGAGGCGGGCGACCGGGAGATCCGGCCCGGCGACGCGGTGGTGCTCGACTTCGGCGGCCTGCTCGACGGCTACGGCTCGGACACCACCCGCACGGTCACCGTGGGCGAACCGGACGACGAGGTCCGCGAGGTGCACGCGATCGTCCGGCGGGCCCAGCAGGCCGCGTTCGCGGCGGTCAAACCGGGCGTGCCGTGCGAGGAGATCGACTGGGTGGCCCGGCAGGTGATCCGGGACGCCGGCTACGGGGAGTACTTCATCCACCGCACCGGCCACGGCATCGGCGTCACCACCCACGAGCCGCCGTACATGGTGGCGGGGGAGAAGCAGCCCCTGGTCCCGGGCATGTGCTTCTCCATCGAACCGGGCATCTACCTGCCCGGCCGCTTCGGCGTCCGGATCGAGGACATCGTCACGGTGACCACGGCCGGCGGCCACCGCCTCAACAACACCGACCACGGCCTGGCCGTCGTGTCCTAATCCTGAAGTGCGGCGGGGCGCTGCCGATGGACGTGCGTGACGTACCTCGCGCTGCCGCGCCCGCCGGGCTTCAAACCCCGGCATGCCCGGAAGACCAACAACCTCAAGAGGTACGCGATCTCGGGTGCCGCCGCGGCCGTGGCGGTGGTCGTCACCACGCACCCGTGGTCGACCGAGCCCGCCGCGACGGCCGGCACCCAGGCCCCGGTCACGGTGTTCGGCGAGGCCCGGGCGTTCTCCTGCGCGCAGGCCAGTTCCTACGGCCACCCGGCCGGAACGGCCTGGAAGCTGAGCTTCACGCTGGCCAACCCGGCCACCGAGAAGGTCACCTACTACCTGCACTGGTCGCTGGCCGACGCGAGCCGCACCGCGGTGGCGACCGGCGTGGCCACCGTCAAGGGCGTCGACGCCGGTGCCACGGTCACCAAGTCCGGCACCTACACCGTCACCACCGGCGAGACCGCCGCCTCCACCAAGGTCGCCGTCGGCGACAAGCTCACCTGCCGCCTCGACCAGGTCCAGCGCCTGGCCGGATGACCACGGGAGGTCATCCGGCCGGCGCGGGTTACTTCGCCTGGGTCAGGTCGTAGACGGTGCTTCCGCCCACGGTCGTGGCCGTGTAGTTGTCCTCGACCCACTGGCTGATCGACGAGCTGCCGCCACCCCGGCCGCCGCCACCGCCCATGCCGCCACCACTGATGTAGTAGTGGATGTCGCCGGCCTTCACGTAGGCCTGGAACTCGGCGAGTGTCGGGGACGGGTCGCTGCCGGTGAAGCCGCCGATCGCCATGACCGGCTTGCCGCTGGTCAGTTGCAGCGGGGCCGCCTGCATCGAGCCGTTGGTGGCCGCCGCCCAGCGGTTGTCGGTGGCCTTGAGCAGCGCGACCAGCTCGGAGTTGGCCTGCCCGCTGCCTCCGCCGCCGAAGCCGCCACCGGTCCGGCCGCCACCGCTCGGCGCGTTGCCCGGCCCGTTCCCACTCCCTTGGCCGGTGCCGTTGCCGTCGCCCTGCTCGCCGCCGGGGAATCCGCCGCCGGGGAAGCCACCCTGCGTGCCGCCGCCGGGCATTTCGCCGCCGCCGGGGAATCCGCCGCCGGTACGTCCGCCGCCGAACCCGCCACCGCCCCGCCCGAAGCCGCCGCCGGACGACACCCCGGACGGCCCGGACGTCGGCGTCGATCCGGTGTGCGAGGCACCCGCGGTGCCGACGCCCCAGGCCGCGCTCGCCGCCCCGGTGGCGCCGACCGCGACGGCCGCCACCAGCACGACCCCACCCCGGCGCAGCAGCCTGCCCGGGATGAGCAGCGCCGCACCGGCCAGGATCCCGGCGACCAGCACGATCCACCGCAGTGCCGGTGCCCACGAGACCCGGCCGAGCAGCTCGAAGTCCCAGACCCCGGTCACCACGACCATCGCGGCCAGACCGACCCGGGCCAGGATGTTGTCCTTCCATCCCCACAGCACCCGGGCACCGATGGCGACCAGGGCCGCGATGCCGGGAGCCAGCGCGATCGCGTAGTACGGGTGCACGGTCCCGCTCATGAAGCTGAAGGTCAGCCCGGTGACCACGGTCCAGCCACCCCAGAGCACGGCCGCGGCCCGGGTGCGGTCGGTGCGCGGTGCTTTCGCCGTACCGATCAGAAGCGCGACAAGCGCGACCAAAGCGGCCGGCAGCAACCAGGAGATCTCCATCCCGAAGCTGTCGCCGAACATCCGGGTGATGCCGGTCGAGCCGCCGAACATGCTGCCGCCACCACCGCCACCGCCACCGCCGCCACCACCGCGGTTGCCGTCCCCGCCGAAGATCCGGCCGAGGCCGTTGTAGCCGATCGCCAGCTGCCAGAGCGTGTTGTTGGTGGAGCCGGCGATGTACGGCCGCGAGTCGGCCGGCCACAGCGACACCAGCAGCACGAACCAGCCGCCCGAGACGATCAGCGCGAGACCGCCGATCAGCAGGTCCCGCAGTCGCTTGAGGATGCTGGTGGGCGCCGCGATCAGGTAGACCAGCGCGAACCCGGGCAGCACCAGGAAGGCCTGCAGCATCTTGGTGAGAAAACCGAAGCCGAGGAGTACGCCGACCAGCGCCAGCCATTTCCAGGACGCGGTCTCGACCGCCCGGACGGTGGCGTAGGCGGCCCCGACCATCAGCAGCACCAGCAGTGCGTCCGGGTTGTCGAAGCGGAACATCAGCACCGCGACCGGCGTGAGCGCGAGGGTGGCCCCGGCCAGCAGCCCCGCCACCGGCCCGAACCAGCGGCGCACCGCCGAGTAGAGCAGCGCCACGCTGGCCACGCCCATCAGCGCTTCCGGCACCAGCAGCGCCCAGCTGTTCACCCCGAAGATCCGCATCGACAGGCCCATCACCCACATCGCGGCGGGCGGCTTGTCGACGGTGATGGCGTTGCCGGCGTCCAGCGAGGCGAACAGCCACGCCTTCCACGACTGCGAGCCGGCCTGCGCGGAGGCCGCGTAGAACTCGTTCGCGAAGCCGGAGGCGGACAGGTCCCACAGGTAGAGCACGGCGGTGCCGGCGAGCAGAACCCACAGCGCGGGCCGGGCCCAGGCGGGATCTCCGAGCCAAGAGCGCCGCCGGGGCGACGGCTCCGCGCTCTCGACGGCCGGAGGTGGTTCGAGGGTCAACGTCATGGTTGCCACTTTTGCCGGAGGTGCTACGTGGACTCTAGGAGCAACCTGTGAGGCGGCTGTAGATCTATGCTGAGATTACGCGGGTATTACGCCGGATTTGAGCACCCGTAACGCGGTCGAAACGGTCACCGCCATCGCCACTCGCGCGGACGCCAGATAACGACGCGGATCGATGAGATCGGGCTCGTCCCCGAGCGTAGCCCGAACCGTCCCGGTGAACGCGGTATTCAGGGCGGTCCCAATGTTGATCTTCGCCATCCCCCCGCGCACGGCCCGGGTCAGCTCGTCGTCGGGCACCCCCGAGGAGCCGTGCAACACCAGCGGAACGGGCACGACAGCGGCCAGCCGGGCAATCAGCTCGTGGTCGAGGCGAGCGCTGCGGGTGACCATGGCGTGCGACGACCCGACCGCCACGGCCAGCGCGTCCACCCCGGTAGCGGCGACGAACGCGGCGGCCTCACCCGGGTCGGTGCGGGCCCCTTTCGCGTGCGCACCGCCTTTCCCGCCGATCTCCCCGAGCTCACTCTCCACCCAGAGCCCTTGCGCCCGGCAGTTCCGAACCGCCGCCGAGGTGGCGGCCACGTTCTCGGCGTAGGCCAGCCGAGAGGCGTCGTACATGACCGACCCGAACCCGTTGGCGGCCGCCTGCGCGAGGAGCTCGTCCGACTCGACGTGGTCCAGATGCAGGGCTACCGACACGCTCGAGGCGGCCGCGATGGCCCGGGTGGCGGCCGCGATCGGCGCGAGCCGCCCATGATGAAAACGCACCGCGTTCTCACTGATCTGCAGAATCACCGGCAACCGAGCCTCTTCGGCCCCCGCCACGATGGCCTCGGCATGCTCGATGGTGATGACGTTGAAGGCGCCAACCGCACCCCCGCCGGCCAGCGCGGCAGCAACGAGTTCACCGGTGGGTGCGAGCACGGGAGCCTCCTGAGATTTCGGCCGGGCCGACGCGGTGGGGGAGCGGGGTGGCGGTGGCGAACGTCTGGCGGTAGACGTCGTGGTTGAAGGCGCCGGCTTCCGGGGTCGCGACGGCCGCGGCCGAGAGGGCGACGGCGTCGGCGAGAAGCTCCGGCCAGGCGGTGCGGTCGCGCAGCCCGCGGGCCAGCGCCGCAACGCAGGCGTCACCCGCCCCGGTCGGATTGCCGTCGAGCGCAACCGGTGGAACGCACTCCCAGACCTCGTCCTCCGCGATCGCTAGCAGCCCCGCCGCCCCGCGCGAGACGACAACGGGCCCGCTGGCGACCGCCCGCACCAACTCAACAAGATCGGCGAAACCCGCGCCGGCCCGCTCTG
>NZ_BOMY01000004.1 GCF_016862435.1 Paractinoplanes tereljensis | reverse complement strand
CGCCGGCTAGCTCTGCGCCGTATGCGGGCGCATCGGCTCGGTCGCGGCTTGTCGGTGGAGGACGCAGGGAGGCGAGCTCGTCGGCGTTTGGTTTTGCCAGTGCCGGGGTGGCCAGCAGGCCGTGTCGCAGGGCCGGGCCGCTGGTGTCGAGCAGGGCGGGGACGCCGGCCTCCCGCGCGTACGCGATCAGGGTGGCGTAGGCCGACGCGGGCAGGCCGGGCGGCAGCGAGCCGCTGAGCGTGATCACCGAGGCCTCGCGCAGCAGGCTCCGGAAGTGATCGGCGAAGCGGGACCACTCGGCCTCGGTGATCGCCGGACCCGGTTCCCAGAAGCCGGTGGCGTCGGCCCCGTCGACAACCGCGACCGTCCGCCGGGTCTCGCCCGCGATGTCCACGAAGGACGACGCGACGCCCTCCGTGCGAAGCAGAGCGGCGACCCGGCCGCCGGTGGTGCCGCCGAGCAGTCCGGTGGCCAGTACCGGTTCGCCCAGCGAATGCAGGACCCGGGCGACGTTCAGGCCCTTGCCACCGGGCCGCTCGGCGACCGTCGAAACCCGGTGGGTGCCGTGCGGAACCAGGGCGTCGACGGCGTAGGTGAGGTCGAGGGCCGGGTTCAGCGTGACGGTGACGATCATGGCGAGGCTCCGGAGAGGATCTGCCCCGCCTCGGGCCTCGCCGCCCTGGCGAACCGGCTGCCGGACTGATTACCGGCTGGGCTCGATCGCGTCGAACTCGATTGAACTGATCGAACGCGCAGGTGTCAATAGCCGATCATGCGCGTATGGTGCTCACGGATTGTTCATATGGACAGTGGAGGCCAAGCGGTGCCCGAGTTCGACGTCCTGGTGGTAGGTGACGCCAACCCCGACCTGCTCCTGCGCGGCGACGTGCGCCCCCGTTTCGGTCAGGCCGAGCAGCTGCTCACGGCAGCCGACCTGGTGCTGGGCGGCTCAGCCGCGATCACCGCCACCGGTTGCGCCCGGCTGGGCCTGCGCACGGCCTTGTTCGCAGCGGTAGCCGACGACGTCTTCGGCACGTTGGTGCGCCAGCAGCTGGCGGCCCGCGACGTAACCCTGCTGCCCGCCGACGGCCGAGGCGCCCCGACCGGCCTGACGGTGGTCCTGTCCGAACCGGACGACCGAGGCATGCTCACCCTCCCCGGCACGATCTCCGCCCTGCGCCCCACCGACCTGACCGACGACCTGCTGACCAGGGCAAAGCACGTGCACGTGGCATCGCTCTACCTGCAGCCCGCCCTGTCCACCGGCCTGGCCGAAATCTTCCACCGAGCCCGCCGGCTGGGCCTGACCACGTCGCTGGACACCAACTGGGACCCAACCGAGAAGTGGGAGTCCCTGACGGCGATCCTGCAGAACACCGACGTCTTCCTCCCGAACGCAGCCGAACTCCAAGCGATCACCGGCCTCCCCAACCCCGACGAGGCCGCCGCCACCTTGGTGCGCAACGGCACCGCGGTGGTGATGAAGGACGGCCCCCGAGGCGCCCGAGCCTGGTGGCCCGGCGGCACCTGCACCGCCCCCGGCCGCCCGGTAGACGTGATCGACACGACGGGCGCCGGCGACAGCTTCAACGCCGGCTTCCTAGCCGCCCGCCTGGCCGACCGCCCACTGACGGAGGCCGTCGCCTGGGCCGCAGCCGCCGGCTCCCTGAGCACCCGAGCCCCCGGCGGCACCGCCGCCCAGGCGTTCCCCCACGAACTGCCCTAAGCCCCCGAACGTTGGCGCCCCGAACGTTGGCGCCCCGAACGTTGGCGCCCCGAACGTTGGCGCCCCGAACGTTGGCGCCCCGAACGTTGGCGCCCCG
>NZ_BOMY01000003.1 GCF_016862435.1 Paractinoplanes tereljensis | reverse complement strand
CGCCCCGAACGTTGGCGCCCCGAACGTTGGCGCCCCGAACGTTGGCGCCCCGAACGTTGGCGCCCCGAACGTTGGCGCCCCGAACGTTGGCCTCCCTAACGTTAGTGGCCCTAACGTTAGGCGGCCTTGAGCAATTCAGCCCTTGATGCCGGTGAAGGTCATGGTGGCTATGAACTTTCGCTGGGCGAACAAGAAGGCCAGGATCAGGGGCATCGTGGCCAGCACGTTGCCGGCCATCAGCTGGGACCACTCGGTGCGGCGCATGCCCTGGAAGTTGGCCAGGCCTACCTGCAGGGTGAATCGGTGATCATCCGAGATCGCTACCAGTGGCCACAGCAGGTCGTTCCAGCTCCACAGCAGGGTGATGATGGCCAGCGTGGTCAGTGCCGGCTTGGCCAGCGGCAGCACGATGCTGCGGAACGTGCGCCACTGGCCGGCGCCGTCGATCAGCGCCGCCTCCTCGAGCTCGGCGGGCAGTCCTAAGAAGAACTGCCGCATCAGGAAGATGCCGAACGCCGAGGCCAACCACGGCACGTACGCGGCGGCCAGCGTGTCGACGATGCCGATCCGGGCGAACATCAGGTACGTCGGGATCATCAGCAGCTGGATCGGGATCATGACCGTCGCCAGGATCAGCACGAACGCGATGCCGCGACCCGCGAACTTGAGCCGGGCGAAGCCGTAGCCGGCCATCGAGCACAGGGCCAGATGGGAGACCACCGCGATGCCGGAGACGATCACCGTGTTGACGAACCAGCGCAGCGCCGGCGTCTCCGAGAACAGATGCCGGTAACCCTCCAGGTGCAGCGACGTCGGGATCAGCTTGGGTGGGAACTGGTTGATCTCGGCGCTGCTCATGAACGAGGTGAGCAGCATCTGCACCAGCGGCAGCACGAAGATCAGGGCGAGCGGCATGAGGAGCAGGTGCCAGGGGGAGAACGGGAGCTTCCAGCGCATCAGAACACCTCCGAGCCGCGTCGCCGCGAATACCAGATGACCAGCAGCGACAGCAGCAGGGTCACGATGAACAGCAGATAGGCGGCGGCCGCGCCGTACCCCAGCCTCTGGGTTTGAAAGGCCAGCTCGTAGATGTAGTAGACGATGGTCTGGGTGCTGTTCAGCGGCCCGCCGCGGGTCGTCGTGTAGATCAGGTCGAACAGCTGCATCGCGGTGATGGTCTGCCAGATCGCCGCGAACACCGTGACCGGTCGCAGCTCCGGCAGCGTGACGTGCCGGAACACCCGCCAGGGGGAGGCGCCGTCCATCCGGGCCGCCTCGACCAGGTCGCGCGGGATGTCCTGCAGCGCGGCCAGGTAGATGACCGTGGTGAAGCCGACCTCACCCCAGAGCGCGATCAGGCAGATGATGTAGATCGCCTGGTGCTGGCTCTCCAGGAACTGCTGCTGCGGGATGCCGAGGTGGCGCAACAGGTCGTTGGCCACCCCGAACTGCGGGTTGAAGACGAAGCCGGCCAGGATGCCGGTGGCCGCCGCCGACGCCACGTACGGCACGAAGATGCAGGTCCGGTAGAACCCGATCAAGCGGATCTTCTGGTTCAGCGCGATCGCGATGACGATGCCCAGGATGATCGAGCCGGGCACGAACAGCGCGGTGAGCAGCAACGTGTGCTTGGTCGCCGCGATCATGTCGGGGTCCTGCACCAGCAGCCGGTAGTTGCGCCAGCCGACCTGGGTGGCCGGGGCGATGCCGTTCCACTTGGCCCGGGAGATGAAGAACGCCCACACCGCCGGGAAGATCGACAGACCGATGACGATCAGGGTGGCCGGGCCGGCGAAGGCCCAGCCGGTGAGGTTCCGCCGCAGTGCACGCTTGCGAGGGCTTTTTAAAGCAGAGACCTGAGTACGCGGCGTAACCGCGAACGTGAGCGCCATCAGTTCGTGATCGCGTCGACGGACTTCTTGGCGGCGTTGTCCAAGGCCTCCTTGGGTTGCGCCTGGCCCTGGAGAACGGCCGCGACCGCGTCGCCGACGTTGCGGGACAGCACCTCGTAGCCGGGCAGCGTGGGCCGGGCCTGCTTGGCGTTGGCCAGGTTGGCGAAGAACTTGTCGCCGCCCGGGTACTCCTTGACGTACGCGGCGTACTCCGGGGAGGACTTCTCGGACGTACGCAGGGGAAGGTTGCCGACCGCAAGATTCCACTTGGGGTCAACGGAGGCGCTGGTCAGCCACTTCATGAAGTCGCGCGTCGCGCCGGCCCGGTTCACGTCGCCGTGGTCGAACAGCACCCACAGGTCCGGACCGGAGACGGTCTGGTGGTCGCCGTTGAAGCCGGGCAGGTCTGCCACCCCGTACGCCAGCTTGGCTTCTTTGATTTCCAGGAGGGCCCATGGGCCGGACAGCATCATGCCGACGTGTCCGCTGTTGAACAGCGGTGCGTACTTCTCGTCGGTCTGGTCGAGGTACATCGACTTGTCGTCGACCGCCATCTGCCGCAGCGTCTCGAGCGCGGCCACCCCGGCGTCGGAGTTGAAGGCAGGCTTGTCCCCGTCGAGGATCTTGCCGCCGTGCTGCCAGAGCAGCGGCCACAGGTGCCAGGTGGTGTCCTCGCTGCCGGATACCGAGTAGGCCGTACCGTAAGTGTTTGTGGATTTGTCGGTCAGCTTTTTGGCCGCGGCCCGGAAGTCGTCCCAGGACCACTGGTCGGTCGGATAGGCCACGCCGGCCTTGTCGAACAGCGCCTTGTTGTAGATCAGCGCGAGGTTGTCGACAAGCGCGGGAATGCCGATGACCTTGCCTTTCGAGGTGGCCACCTCGCGCGCGGCGGCCGGGAAGTCGTCCCAGCCGAACGACGGGTCCTGCACATAGGACGTCAGGTCCTGGGCCTTGCCGCTGGCGCCGAGGTCGCCGGCCCAGTTGCCGTAGGCGTAGGAGACGTCCGGGTAGCTGTCGCTGGTGAACCCGGCGGACAGCTTGGTGAGCAGGTCATCGGTGGTCGGTGCGCCGGGGGAGACCTTGATCGTGACGTTCGGGTGGGCGGTGTGGTACTCGGCCGCGAGCTGTTCCGCGACCTTCTCCTGCTCCTCCGGTTGCCCGGTCCACCAGGTGATCGTGACCGCTGCCTTCGGGTCGTAGCCGGCGGCGGCGTCCTTGCCGGAGTCGGTCGTTCCGCCCATGCAGGCGGAGAGGGTCAATGCGGCACCGAGGCCGCCTGCCAGCAGCCGGAACGACCGGCCGCGCCGAAGGTCTGTCATCTCGTGCACCTCTTCAGGGGGTGAGTACCACAGATCGGGTGAGCAGTCGGGGGCGGTCGGGATCGAGGCCGCGGTGGGCGGCCATGGCAAGAGCGAAACGCTGCGCGAGCACCAGCTGGGCGAGGGGGTCCTGCTTGCTTCGGTACGCCGTAGCACCGGCCTCGCGGGCTACGTCGTCCAGTTCCTTCGGGGTGTCGCCGAACGACCAGACCAGCGAATTGCGCCCGGCCACCGCGACCGGGCCGTGCCGGAAGTCCTTGGCCGGGTAGGACTCCGAGTAGGCCTGGGCCGACTCGCGAACCTTGAGCGCGGCCTCGTGGGCCAGCCCGATGGTCCATCCGGTGCCGAGAAAGACCAGGTGTTCGATGTGTGCGGGGTCGGCCGGCAGCGGCATTTCCAAAGCAGCGCGGCCGTCGGCGATCACTGCGTCAAGATCCGCACCGAACGCGTGCCGGGCCAGCGCCAGCGTGGTGGTCGGAAAACGGGTCTGCACCACGCTGCGCTCGTCGGCGAAGTCGAGCACCAACTGGCTGTCGGTGAGGCCGTCCACGGGTTCGCCGCGGACGGCGGTGATCACGGTCGTCCGGGTCGACGCCGGGACCATCCGGAGCGCTTCGAGCACCTCGGTCGAGGTGCCGGAGCGGCACACCGCCACGATCCGGTCGTAGTGGCGGCGGGGCAGGAACTCCGACGCGCAGACCGCGTCGGTCTCGCCGAAGCCGGCCGACTCCCGCAGTTCGGCGAGGGCCTGCGCGACGAACCAGGAGGTGCCGCAGCCGAGGACGAGCATCCGCTCGCCGGGTGCGATCAGCTCGTCCTGGGCCTGGCCGGTCAGGGCCAGGCTTTGCCGCCACACGTCCGGCTGGCTGGCGATCTCGGCTGCGGTGTCATTCATGTTCGAGGATTATGCTCGTTTGCGCTCGCTTAACAAGATGTGCGCATCAAACGAACATTCTCATCTGAGCGCTTCGGGCAGCAGGTCGCCGTGCGCGGCGGTCAGCTCGTCGCACAACTCCCAGATCTGGTCCACGGTCAGCGTCGCGGCGGTGTTCGGGTCCACCATGGCCGCCTGCCGGACCATCCGCTTGTCGCCGGTGAGTGCGGCCTGCACGGTCAACTGCCCGACGCTGACAAAGCTCCGATTCAAAGCCGCGCATTGCGCGGGCAGATCCCCAACCCGTTCCGGCCGTACGCCGAGACGGTCGACGACACAGGGCACCTCCACGGCGTACCCCTCGGGGAGGTTGCTGATCAGGCCGTGATTGGCGACGTTGCCGTGGATCCGGCGCATGGTGCCGGTGACCATGCTGTGGATGACCTGCGGCGCGTACTCGGTGGCTTCGCGGGTGAGGTCCAGGTTTTCCCCGTTTTTCAGGGCATTTCTGACACTGTGGTACTCGGCCACGTTGTCGGCGCTGATCTGCAGGTAGTCGCCGACCGGGATGCGCAGCCGGGCGATCTCCTCGTCGTGGTGCAGGTACCACGGCAGGTACTCCGAGGAGTGCTCGCTGGTCTCGGTGGGGAAGTAGCCGAGCCGCCGGTACATGTCCATCCGCACGCGTCGCCGCAGTTCAGGCTCCCTTTCCAGCAGCTCGTCCAGGCGCGGGTAGAGCGATTCGCCGCGGTGCTCGAAGCGCAGCAGCCAGGCCTGATGGTTGACGCCGGCGCCGGAGTAGTCGATCTCGTCCAGCGGCACGCCCAGCAGCTCGGCCAGATCGTGCACGGTCCAGAACACGGAATGGCAGAGGCCGACGGCCTTGACCTTCGGCGCCACCGCCGCGAGGTAGCCGATGTTCATGGCCATCGGGTTCGTGTAGTTGAGCAGCCAGGCGTCGGGGCACAGCTCCTCAATATCCCGCGCTATAGACCCCAAAACCGGAAAAGTCCGAAGTGCTCGGAAGATGCCGCCGACCCCGAGCGTGTCCCCGATCGTCTGCCGCAGTCCGTATTTGGCCGGGATCTCGAAGTCGCGCACGGTCGCCGCGTGCATGCCCACCTGGATCGAGTTGATCACGAAGTCGGCGCCCTCCAGCGCGCGCCGCCGATCCAGCGAAGTCGTGATCACCGGCCGGCAACCGAGCTGGTCGGCGGTCTGCCGGGCGATCGCCTCGGCCGTTTCGAGCCGCTCGGCGTCGATGTCGTGCAGGGCCAGGGTCACGTCACGCAACTCGGCGAAGGACAGGATGTCGGCCAGCAGCTCGCGGGTGAAGACCACGCTGCCGGCGCCCAGGAAGGCGATCACAGTCATGGCGGGATTGTTGGCGCCTACGCCAAGAGCGCGCAAGACGAACTGGTGTATCGCTTGGAAACGAACTACATTGACTGCTCGTTTGATCAGTACCGATTGAGGGGTCCATGAGTTCGCTCCGCCGGGCCGACCGGGTTTCCGCCATCCTCGAGCGCGTCGCCAGCCACGGTTCGGTCGACGCCGGGCACCTCGCCGACGAGTTCGCCGTCTCGCCCGCCACGATCCGCCGCGATCTGCAGGTCCTCGAAGATCAACGACTCCTTTCCCGTACGCATGGGGGAGCCGTCGCCGTCGACGTGGCCTACGAGTTGCCGGTCCGCTACCGGGTCGGCCAGCACCGCGAGGAAAAGGCCCTGGTCGCGAAGACCGTTTTCGATCTGCTGCCGAAGGGTCCGCTCACGCTCGGGCTGACCGGCGGCACCACCACGCACCTGCTGGCCCGGCTGCTCGCCGAGCGGGTCGACCTGACCGTGGTCACCAACGCGCTGAACATCGCGGCCGAGCTGGCCCTGCGCCCCCGGCTCAAGCTGATCATGACGGGCGGCGTCTCCCGCACCCAGACCTACGAGCTGGTCGGCCCGATCGCCGATCAGGCGCTGATGGGGCTCAACCTCGCGGTGGCCGTGGTCGGCGTCGACGGCATCAGCGCCCGCGGCGGCCTGACCACGCACGACGAGATCGAGGCCAACACCAATGCCACGATGATCCGCCGGGCCGACCGGGTGATCGTGGTCGCCGACGGTTCCAAGGTCGGCAAGATCTGCCTGGCCGGCATCTGCCCGGTCACCGACGTGGCCCTGCTGGTCACCGACTCCAGCGCCGACCCGGCCGGCGTCGAGGCCATCCGCCGGGCGGGCACCGAGGTGGTCGTGGCCGGCGGCATGTGACCGATCCGGGTGTCCATCCGGTCCTAACAGCAGAGGCCGGAACGGACAGCGAGGAGACGGACCAGGTGGACGCGAACCTGCGGGAGCAGTTCGACCGGGCGGTCGATGACGACCCCGGCGCCGATCCCGGCGAGATGGCGCTGGCCGCCATCGTCGCCGGCGGACGGATCCGCCGGCGGCGACGGGAGGTCGCGGCGGCGACGGTGGCGGCCGCGATGGTGCTGGTGGCCGGCGCGGTCACCGCGGTGACGCTGCGGCCGGGCGAGGCCGGCCCGGCCAGTCCGCCGGCCGCCATCGCCCCGGCGATGATGATGCTGGTGGCGGCGCCGTCCTGCGCGCCGAAGACGGTCGAGAAGAACGCCACCGACGTGGTGATCTTCCTCGGCCCGGCGGTGACCGGGCCGCGCGAGGCGGAGCTGCGGTCGAGGCTGGCCGATGACCCGCGGGTCGACGCCGTGAACTTCGAGGGCCGGGAACAGGCCTACGAGCGGTTCCGGAAGCTCTGGTCGGACAGTCCCGACTTCGTGGCCTCGGTCAACCCGACGGACCTGGCCGAGACGTTCCGGGTACGGATGGTGGACCGCTCGCGGTACGCGTCCTTCCGCGCCGAGTACGCGACGGTGGACGGCATCGAGTGGATCGAGGGCCGGGTCTGTACGGCCGACGCCCCGGTCGGAGGGGTCTGGTGACCGAGACCGTGACGTCGCCCCCGACCGTGGCCGGCACCATCAAGACCAGGGCCGGCCGTGACGAGGAGTTCACCGCGTTCGTCGAGGCGGCCGCCACCCGGCTGCGCCGCAGCGCCTACCTGATGTGCCGGGACTGGCACCTGGCCCAGGACCTCACCCAGCAGACCTTCACCAAGATGTACGCGGCGTGGGGCCGGATCCGCACCGGCACCAACCTCGACGGCTACAGCCGCCGCGTACTGATGAATCTGGTTTTTGATCGTCATAAGCGGCGCAGCGGCTCCGAGGTCGTGCTGGCCGAGGTGCCGGACCGGTCAGAGAGCGTCCCGGCCGGCTCGCCGGAGTTGCGCCTCGCCCTGGTCGACGCCCTCGCCCGGCTGACCGTCGAGGACCGTGCCGTCCTGGTGCTGCGGCACGCCGAGGACCACAGCGTCGACACCGTGGCCTCGATCCTCGGCGTCTCCGTCTCGGTGGTGAAGATGCGTAACGCCCGCGCCCTGGCGAAGTTGCGCACGCTGCTGGGGGAGGACTTTGTGGACTGAGGCCAGGCGCTGGCCGGGCACCTCGATCCAGCGGTAGGTCAGCCAGGAGAGTCCGAGCAGCCCGGCCACGAAGGCGGCGATGGCCGGGACCTCGGCCGGCCCGTGGACGTGTTCGTAGAGCCACGGGCCGGTGAGCTGGATGATCGGCACGTGGATCAGGTACAGCGAGTAGCTGACCAGGCCGATCCAGGCCAGCCAGCGCGGGACCGAGCGGTGCCGGCGGGCGAAGCCGATCGCGAACGAGCCGCCGATGATCAGCAGGGTGATCACCGAGCGGGTCATGTACTGCGGGGTCAGGGCGTTCAGCGACTTCAGCTCGGCGAACCAGTTGATCAGGCAGGCGGCCCCGACCACGGCGGCGGCCGCGTACGCGTGACGCCACGGGATCTGGCCGTGCTCGGCGCGGTAGATGGCCGTGCCGAGGAACATGACCGCCGGGATCAGCAGGCCGTCGAAGACGTGCGACGGGTGCTGGTTGGCCAGCAGCAGGGTCAGCACCAGCGCGATCAGCGTCAGCGCGCCGGCCACCACCGCGGCCCGTCGCCGGCTGAGCAGCCCGGCCAGCCCGGCGACCAGGACCACCGCGATCACCACCGGCAGCACCGGCGAGACCAGCCCCCGCGGGGTCAGCGGCACGGTCGCCACCGCGGTGACCGCGAAGATCACCGAGATGGTGGCGCTGGCCCGGTGCAGCCGGAGCGCGAACAGCCCGGCCACCAGCAGGTAGAAGGCCATCTCGAAGGTGAGCGTCCAGATCACCGGGGTCACCAGGTCGAAGCCGGTGAACTGGGCGAGCATGGTGAGGTGCGCGATCGTGGCGGCGACCGGGTGCTCGACCAGGTAGGGCGCCACCGGCAGCACCAGCAGCACAACGCCGCCGACCGCCAGGTAGAGCGGGAAGAGCCGGGCGAGCCGGGACGCCCAGAACCGCCGCAGGTCGCCGTGCCGTTCCAGCGACGCCGGGATGATGTAACCGCTCACCAGGAAGAAGAGCATCACCCCGGCGACGCCGCCGTTGAACCAGTTCGCGGTGACCGCCCGCACGTCACTGAGCAGCCAGTGGGTCAGGTGCGCATAGACCACGAGCAATGCCGCGACCGCGCGCAGCGCATCCAGCCAAGCCATCCGGGAGGTGTGCGCTGCGGCGGGCATCCGCGAAGAATACTCAGAAGCCGACCTTGAACGTCGCGTCCTGCTTCTCGGTGGCGGTGCTGATCGGATCGATGCGCAGCACGTAGTTGGAATGTCGCAGGTATCGATCCGAGTAGTTGTACGAGCGGAACGACGTCCACGAGCTGTCGGCCAGGCCGGCCACCTTGTAGAACGTCGCGTCACCCTTGAAGGCGGTGGTGCCGTCGCTGGTCGCCAGCTGGATCGCGTAGTTGTAGTGCCGCAGGTACATGGTCGGGTAGTTCACCGACTGGAACGACACCCCGGCACTGTCGGCCAGCCCCGGCACCAGCTTCCACTGCTGATCCTGCCACTGGTCGAACGGATACTCGTCGATCCGGCCGACGTTGTTGTAGTGCCGGATGTAGCGACCCGGGTAGTTGTACGACTTGACCCGGTTCCAGGTCGGCGTGCCGGTGGCCAGCAGATTGCTGAGCTCGGTCGCGGTGAGCGGGGTGATGCCCAGGTGCTTGGAGTTCAACGGCTGGGTGTACGTGCGGTCGTTGAGCAGGGTCCAGCTGCCGGTCGACAGCGAACTGGTCGACCAGGCGAAGAACCGGCCGTTCGGGCTGTAGGTGTCGCCCCACAACGTGTACCCGTTGCCGGACAGGGCCGGCGCCAGCTGCGGCGCCTCGACGCCCCGACCGGGATTGATCACGCTGGTGTAGGTGGTGAAGCTGCCCGGGTTGAGCGTCGAGGACTTCGCGCCGAACAGCCCGCCGGTCCCGCGGTAGTAGAAGTAGTTCACCCCGCCCTGGCTGACCAGGTTGCCGTCGATCACGTCGGTGCCGTTGTCGAAGAAGACCGTGCCCTCGGTGGCCGTCCGGAAATCGGTCGTGTAGCTCACCATGATCACGTTGTGGCCGCCGACGACCGAGGAGTAGATGACGCCGTACTGATTGCGGCCGGCGTCCCAGAACGCCTCGGGTGCCCACGAGTGGGTGGCCAGCGAGTTGACCTTCAGCCGCCGGTAGTTGGTGAAGGACCGCAGGTCGGTGGAGTCCCAGACGTGGATGTACTGGCTGTTGTAACTCCAGTCGGTGCCCTTGAGGTCGGTGGCCAGCACCTCGAACGTGCCGTCCTGCTTGCGCAGGATGTAGGGATCGCGCAGCCCGAGCGCCCCGGCGGTGGGGGTGACGACCGGGTTGTTCTGATTGATCGGGGTCCAGTTGAGGCCGTCGCTGCTGACCGCGATGTGCAGGCCGTAGTTGGCGGCGGACATGTTGGGGGACTCGGTGAAGTACGCCATGGCATAGCCGGCGTAGGTGGCCGCGGCAGCGGGGGAGGCGAAGCCGAAGACCACGGCGAGAACGGCGGCCAGGACGGCGCCGCCGACTTTCCGTTGTGAGGACATGGTTAACGTTAACAATGACCACTATCAATGAAAAGACGTGACCGTCTCCATGCCCGTGTCGTACCTCCGCCACGTGCCCTTGCCTGCGGATTTGGCGGCGTACATGGCGACGTCGGCCCGCCGGATGACGGCCGAGACCCCCTCGCCCGGCTCGGCCGCGGCCGAGCCGATGCTGGCGTTGGCCGTGACGAATGTGCCGGAGATCGCCACCGGTACCGCGAACGCGGCGAGCAGCCGCTGGGCGGTCTGTTCGGCCTCCGGCCCGGTGCAGCCGCGCAGCAGGATGCCGAACTCGTCGCCGCCGAAGCGGGCCGGCAGGTCCCCCTCGCGCACCGCGGCCCGCATCTTGTCGGCCACCGAGATCAGCAGATCGTCGCCGGCCGCGTGCCCGTAGGTGTCGTTGACCTGCTTGAACCCGTCCAGGTCGATGAGCAGCACGGAGGTCCGGGCGGAGTCGGCGTCGAGCGCCGCCTCGACCTGCTCGTGGAAGTGGGTGCGGTTGGCCAGCCCGGTCAGCCCGTCGGTCAGCGCCTGGTGGCGCAGCCGCGTCTCGTGCTCGCGCAGCCGCTCGATCAGGTCGGTGTTGTCGTGGAACGCGACCAGCTGCCGCCCGGCGACCAGTGCGCAGATCAGCCCGAGGCCGACCACCACGCCCCACAGCTGGAAGTCGGCGCCGCCCGGCAGCACCACGAGCAGGGCGATGAAGACGATCGCGATCGCGCCGTACGGCATCAGGCTGTACGGCTTGCGCCGGCGCTCGGCGAACGGCGCCGGGTCGAACTTGGCGATCACCACCTGGATGCGCGGGCCGAGCGCGATCAGCAGCGACGGGATCAACCGCACCAGGTAGACGTAGCCGGGCAGATGGTCGGCCGCGGGCGGGGCGACGAAGAAGCCGACCGCGGTGAACACGGCCGCGCCCATCATCGTGATGGCGGCGCCTTTGCGCATCGGGGCGTTGCCACTCAAGATCATCTTGATCGCGGCGAAGCAGCCGGTGATGGCCGCGACCGCCGCGGCCAGGCTCGCGAACAGATCGGTGCGATCGGTCTCGCCCGGCTTGATGGCGAAACACCAGGCCAGCACGGCCCCGGCCACCAGCACCGAGGCCGAGTCGAGCCAGAACGCGACCCGGGTCCGCCCGGTCCGGCCCGGGTGTGGATGCAGGAGCATCGCCAGTACGACCGCGACCAGCCCGACCGCGAAGCAGCTGGACTGCACGATGCCGCCGGTGGTCGACCAGGTTCCCGGCGGGCTGGTGAAGGTCGCGATGGTCTGCATCGTGTCGCCGGTCAGGAACAGCGCGCCGACTCCGGTCAGCACCCGCCAGAACCGGCGAATTGCTCCGGTGGCGAAGCGGTAGACCTGCCAGGACGAGAACGTGAGCAGCGCGTCCAGCGGGAGCTGGAACGTCCAGAAGGTGCGCACCTGCCAGTCCGTGTGGCCGGCCAGTGCGAAGAACAGCACCGCCGCCAGCAGGGTCCAGGAGATCGCGGCGATCAGGACGGGGTCGCGACGGAGCTCGGGCGCATGGCTGAGCCACCGCCGCACGCTTCTCGCACCGTCCACGCTCGTCCTGATCGACAGCGGGCCGCCCGCCTTGAGCTTCTTTGTGAATTTCGATCTTTGCAAGGTCCTTCCAAGGCCTTGAGCTGGGGACATTCACAGCTATCGCACAGGCTTTGCAAGATCTTTCAGAAACTCATTGACGTATTTGAAACATTCAAGCATCCTCGTCGTAACGGACGGCCGTCCCCTCCCTTTCGCCCCCGTATCGCTAGGAATCCCCTATGAAGCGCAGCCTGCGAGCGATAGCCGCCGGTGCCGTTCTTGCGGCGAGCGGCCTTGTCGCATTCACCGTCCAGACGGTCACCGCCAACGCGGCCGTCTCCCTCAATAACAGCGATGTCACCGCCAACCTGTGGAGCTGGAACTGGAACTCCATCTCCAAGGCCTGCACCGAGCAGCTCGGCCCCGCGGGCTACGGCGCCGTCCAGGTCGCCCCGCCGGCCGAATCGGTAAGCCTCGCCAGCAGTGACAACGGCGCCCACCCGTGGTGGGAGATCTACCAGCCGGTCTCCTACAACCTGACCAGCCGGTTCGGCACCCGCGCGCAGTTCACCGCGATGGTCACCGCGTGCCACAACGCCGGCGTCCGGGTCTACGTCGACGCGGTCATCAACCACACCGCCGGCGCCAACAACACCCTGACCACGACGTACGGCGGCAGCACCTTCAGCCCCACCGGCTACACCTACCCCGCGGTGCCGTACTCGTACGACGACTTCCACCACGCGAACGACGGCTACTGCAGCGACGACGACGCCGTGATCGACGACTGGAACAACGTCTCCGAAGTCCAGAACTGCATGCTGCTGTCGCTCTCCGACCTCAAAACCCAGAGCAGCACGGTACGGGCGAAGATCGCCGCCTACCTCAACGACCTGATCGGGGTCGGTGTCGACGGCTTCCGGGTGGACGCGGCCAAGCACGTCGCCAAGGCCGACTTCGCCGCGATCCTGGCGCTGCTCAACAAGACCACCGCCGAGGGCGTCGCGCCGTACATCGCCCAGGAGATCTTCACCGGGGCCTCGAACAGCGAGTTGCTGCCGTCCGCCTTCACCTCCAACGGTGACGTGCTCGGCTTCTCCTACGCGATGGGCCTCAAGACCCAGTTCAACAACGGGACGCTCAACCAGCTGGCCAACATCCCGTCGTGGAGCCTCGACGCGGCAAGCGCGCAGACCGCCGCCATGGTCACCAACCACGACCTGGAGCGGGACGCGACCACGCTGCGCTCGCTGGACGGCACCAAGTACACGCTGGCCAACTACTTCCTGCTGGCGTACCCGTACGGTCAGCCGTTCGTCTACGACGGTTTCGTCTTCCCGACCTCGAACACCGGTCAGTCCCCGCCCGCCGACTCCAGCGGTTTCGTCACCGACACCAGCTGCACCAACGGCGCCTGGCAGTGCATCACCCAGTCCACCGGGGTCAAGGGCATGGTCGGCTGGCACAACGCCACCGCCGCGACGACCACCGTCTCCGACTTCACCACCACCAACAACAACGTGATCGGCTTCCACCGGGGCTCGCTCGGCTGGGTCGGCATCAACAACTCGAGCAGTGCCTCCACCGCGACGTACACCACCGGCCTGGCCGACGGCGTCTACTGCGACGTGATCACCGGTGCCGCCACGACCACCGGTTGCGCCGGCACCTCGATCACGGTCTCCGGCGGTACGGCGTCGGTCAGCATCCCGGCCAACAGCGCGGTCGCCATCCACATGAACGCGAAGTCCGGCGCCGGCAACCCCACCACGACGCCCACTACCGCGCCGACGACGTCAACGCCCACCACGTCGCCGACCACCACTGCTCCGACGACCGCGCCGACCACCAACCCGGCCACCGTCGGGGCCACCTTCAACGAGTACGCCACCACGGCCTACGGCACGAACGTCTACGTCGTCGGTAACGTCGCGGCCCTCGGCAGCTGGAACACCGCCAACGCGGTCGCCCTCTCGGCCGGCTCGTACCCCGTCTGGTCCGGCACGGTGAGCCTGCCCGCCTCCACCGCGATCGAGTACAAGTACATAAAGAAGGACGCCTCCGGCAACGTCACCTGGGAGAGCACCGCCAACCGGACGGCCACCACCGGCACCAGCGCGGTCACCTTCAACGACAGCTGGGACGTCGCCTCGGCCACCGCGGTCACCTTCAACACCACCGCCACCACGGCCACCGGCACCAACGTGTACGTGGTCGGCTCCATCGCGGCCCTCGGCAGCTGGGCCCCCGCGTCGGCCATCCCGCTGACCGCCACCGGCACCACCTGGAGCCGCGCGATCGCCGTCCCGAAGAGCACCAGCTTCGAATACAAGTACATCAAGAAGGACGCGTCCGGAAACGTCACCTGGGAGTCCGGGAGCAACCGGACATACACCACCGGAACGGCGTCGGCGTACAGCACCACCGACACCTGGAAGTAGCCGACAGACACGCCGGTCGTGGGCCATCCGGCCACGACCGGCGTGGTCGACGCACCAAAATTAATGAAGGGTTATTGTGACCGCATGCGTGCACGTCTCTCGGATATCGCCCGACAGGCGGGCGTCAGCGAGGCGACGGTGTCGCGCGTCCTCAACGACCGTCCCGGCGTCTCGGCCGACACCCGCCAGGCAGTCCTGACCGCCCTCGATGTCCTCGGCTACGAACGCCCCGAACGCCTGCACAAGCGCAGCGCCGGCCTGGTCGGCCTGATCGTCCCCGAACTGGAAAACCCGATCTTCCCGGCCTTCGCCCAGATCGTCGAGTCCGCCCTGGCCCAGACCGGCTTCACGCCGGTCCTCTGCACCCAGACCCCGGGCGGCGTGACCGAAGACGAGTACCTGGAAATGCTCCTGGACCGTCAGGTCAGCGGCATCGTCTTCGTGGCCGGCCTGCACGCCGACACCACCGCCGACCACGACCGCTACCAGCGCCTGATCGACCGGCCGCTGCCGATCGTCTTCGTCAACGGCTTCGCGGAAGGCATCTCGGCCCCGTTCATCTCCTGCGACGACAAGCAGGCGGCCGAGTCAGCGGTGGCCCACCTGGCTGCCTTGGGCCATGAACGCATCGGTTTCGTCTCGGGGCCGGAACGCTTCCGGGCGGTCCAGCGGAAACTCGACGGGTACCACAGCGCCATGAGCCGGCACGTTCCGTCTTACGACCGTCGTTCTCCGGACGAGTTGGTTGCCCTGACTCTGTTCGGGGTTGAGGGCGGTGAGGTTGCGGCGGGTCAGCTCCTGGACCGAGACGTTACGGCTGTGGTTTGTGGGTCTGACTTGATGGCGTTGGGCGCGATCCGGGCAGCTCATCGTCGGGGTCTTCAGGTCCCTCGGGACATTTCGGTGGTCGGCTTCGACGATTCGCCGTTGATCGCGTTCACCGATCCGCCGCTTACTACCCTCCGCCAGCCGGTCGCCGCTATGGGCAACGCTGCGGTCCGGGCTCTGGTTGACGAGATCCACGGGCATGCTGCTCCTCGGTCGGAGTATGTGTTTCCGGCTGAGCTCGTTGTTCGTGGGTCTACGGCTGCTGCTCCTACTCGGCGGATTTCGGCGCAGACCCATATTCCGGCTGCTTGATCCCTTTGGTCGCTCTGGGACGGTTTTGGGCCGGGGATAACCATGCTGGGCGGTAAAGCATCTATGCCCTGCATGGTCATCCCCGGCCCAAAACCTTGCACGGTAGCCCGTGGCGGCCAGGACTCTGGTTACCCGTCGCTGGGTGCGTGATCGGGCTGGGCGGTCCCCTTCCACACTGTGGTCTGGCTGCCGCGCTGTGGGCACGCCAGGCGCGGAAGTCGGGCAGGCCAACCTGAGTGGTGGGGTGCGCGAGCGAGACCGTGCCGCCCTGCGGCCGAAGCTCCCGGGCACGCGAGGCAACGTCATGGCCCGGCTGGGCGGGGCGGCCTGCGGTCGGTGGTGCGGTCAACCCCGTGGTGGGTTGCGGTAGGTGGTGGGGGTGCACTTTAAAGATCTTGCCCCGTTACACCTAGCGAGGCTTCGCCGATGCGATCAGCCCGTCGTGCTTGCGGTAGGCGGGCGGGGTGCGCTTTAGAGAGCTTGCCCCGTTATGTCTCGACGGATGGTCGTTGGTGTGATCAGCCCGAGCTTGCTCGGCACTGGCTGCCGTTGCGGGCGGGACGGCACCCGGCCGCCACCGGATGCCGTCCCGGTTGCGAAGTACCCCATGACGATCATGCGGAATCCCAGCTCAGCCACGTGGACATGCCAACCTCTCACGCACAAAGCCACCGCCGGGCTGACGATCCACGCCCGTGACCTGCGCGAGGTGTAACGGCGCAAGCTCTTTAAAGCGCACCCACCCACCACCTACCGCAACCACGACGGGCTGATCACATCAGCGAAGTCTGTCGAGGTGTAACGGGGCAAGATCTTTAAAGCGCACCCCCGCCCCCTACCGCAACCCACCACGGGTTTGATCGCACCACCGGCCCGCAGGCCGCCCCACCCAGCCGGGCCGTCACGTTGCATCGCGGGCCCAGGAGATTCGGCCGTAGGGCGGCACGGTCTCGCTCGCGCACCCCACCACTCAGGTCGGCCTGCTCTCGTCGCGCGCCTGGCGTGCCCACAACGCGGCAGCCAGACCACAGCGCGCAAGGGGAGCCACCCAGCCCGATCACGCAGCCAGCGACGGGCGACCAAAGTCCTGGCCGTCACGGATCACCATGCAAGGTTGTGGGCCGGGGATGACCATGCAGGGCATAGATGCTTCACCGCCCAGCATGGTTATCCCCGGCCCACAACCGTCCCACCGCAACCACCCAACCGACTAGCTGAACCGACCAGCGATCCAGGTAGCAACGGTCCCGGCCGAGAGAATCACAGCAGAGTCGTGAGTGGCTCCAGCCAGCTCAACATAGGTAACCGGCTGGGAGTAGGCCTGAAGCTGCGGAAGCAACAGGTCATGGGTGATGAACTGCGGCACAGCAGCATCATCGGACCCCTGAACGATCAGAACCGGAGCGGTAGGCGTCGACTGCGCCGGATTGTCGTAGTGCGCGAGCTTGGTAACGACGGAAGCCGGCAGAGCCCCGCCGACGAGGAGCTGCTCCGCCGTCAGGCTCTCGTACGAAGCCAGGATCTCGTTGAGACACCCGGTAGTAAGCGACGATGTCTTGGTCTTCGCCTGAGTAGCCAACACAGTATTCGGGTTGAACGTAGAGTCCACCGCGGCGAGACCGTACAGCCCCATCACCAGGTACCCCTGCCCCGGAGTTCCCGGGATGATCGGAGCCAGAGCGTCCACGTTGGAGACCGGAGCGATCGTTGCGGTGCCCCGAAGCACCAGGTTCCCGTCGTAGGAGGGAGCGATCTGGCTGGCGAACAGTGCGGCCTGGCCGCCCTGCGAGTGCCCGTCGATGACGTACTGCGTGGACAGTGCCGAGTCCAGGTTGCGGGCGGCCTTGACGCTGTCGATGACCGAGCGGGCTTCGCTGCCGCCGACCAGGTAGGGGTGGGACTGGGTGGTGCCGAGGCCGGGGTAGTCGGTCGCGGCGACGGTCCAGCCCTTTTCGAGCAGGGCGGCGACGGCGACGCGGGCCTCGGGCCAGAACACGGCCTGGCTGGTGGAGGGCGCGCACTGGTCGGCGAGCCCGGTGGTGCCGTGGGCCCAGGCGACGGTGCGGTTCTTCTTGTTGCTCTTGGGCGTGAGGATCAGGCCGGTGGCCAGGATCAGCGTGCCGTTGATGTCGGTGGTGACGTATTGGATGCGCTTGCCGGTCGCCACGGGCGTCAGTTCGGGCGGCAGCGTCGCCGTCGTCGAGCTGAGCACCATCCCGGGCAGGGAGGCGGCGGAGGCTGGTCCGGTCGGTGCGACGGCGATGCCGCAAACGGCCAAGATAACGACCAGTAGTAAGCGCGGGCTTGTTTTCACGCGTGTTCCATTCCCGTGAGTAGGGTTTGATGATCAGAGCCGGGCCAAAGCGTATGGCGATAACCGGCCACGGTTGAAGTACGCAGATGCGTAGTCCTTCTGGTACTGGTCTCCGAGTACTGATCCAGAGGTAGACCGAAAAAAGAAACGACCGGGTCGTGAAAGACCGATTCATTCCGAGATATTCGAGCCATCCCAAATTCAAGATCAAGACCCGGCCGCCGTACGCCGTGAGCGCACAATCCCGCAGGCCGCGGCCTACCTGAGGGGCGGGCGAAGATCGCCTCGCCGCCCTCGATCGGCGCACTCACAGTGATCGTCCGGGTTTTCTCGGCCTAGGTCATCGTGACCGATTCGGATAAGTGGCCCTCCGGCCCCCCGGTAACCGTGGTCCACCCCCGCTACCTGCCCGGACCCGCCGGACTGTCCACAGAGGGTGATCGTCCGGGGGCTCTCACCGGCGCCAGGATGCATTCTGATCGACCGCCGGTGACCGCGCTCGAAATGACGTTGCGTGTGCGCACGGTACGGAGGGGCTTATCGATCGTCCCAGCGGGGTGAATCGCGAACTTTCGCGCCTGGCGCGAACCTCCGGAGGCGCCGTCGAGTGCACCTTTGTGCAGGTGGTGACGGGGGTCGCGAAGGATGATCGTCGTGTTAGGACGGCGGGTCGCGGCCGGCCGGTCACCGGCCCGGCGGCCGGCCCGGAAGATGGTCACGGAGCCCGCCGTCGCTTGCCCTCCGGCAAGGAGAACTCCCAGGTAAATAGCACCGCCGGCCGCTAGGGAAGCGGCCGGCGGCGGTTGCTTTCAAGATCTTTGCCGGAGGTTCTGTCGGTCAATTGATCACCCCTTTTTGATCTCCTCGGGGTGGCCCGGAATCGTCGCGGCGAGGCATTGGGGGGTGCCGGCGGTAATTGGCCGCCGGCCCGCAACTTGCACGGATTCGGGCGCGCTGGAGGCTCCGCGCGCCGATTGGCACATTCAATCGGCGAACACGCATTGTGTTTGCGGCGTCACTGTTCGTACTCTGTTGAGCACTAGATCATTGATCGGTGTGAGTGCGAGCAAGCGGGCCGCGTCCCGCGGGGGAGCAAAACATGCTTATCAAAGTCGTCGACCAGATCGTGGATGAAGATCTGCACAGCGCTGCATGGCGCCTCTACCAAGACGCGTTCGACGAACTGAACACGCTCGCGGTGCAGCGGCACATGATGTTCCCGTCGGAGTTCGACGAGGTCATGCGCGACAGCCGCGTCAGCAAGTACCTTGCTCTCACCGACGAGGGCCACCTGTGCGGGATCGCCACGTACACCAACGACCTCGACGCAGTGCCGTTGATCGCTCCGCAGTACTTCGAGCGCCATTGGCCTGAACACTACGCCAGCCGCAGGATCTGGTACATCGGCTTCGTCGCCGTCAGCCCGGAGCACCAGGGGCGCGAGGCGTTCGCGCAGCTGGTAGAGCAGATGTACCTGGTCGCAGCAACCCAGAGCGGCCTGGTCGGGCTGGACATCTGCAGTTACAACGACGATGTCCGCCACATGTCCCGGATCTTCCGGCTCATGATCAGCCGGGTGACCGACACGATGAAGTTCAGCCGGATCGACCAGCAGTCCTTCTGGCTCTACGAGTTCCCGTCAGCGGCATAGCGATCTGATCGGCTCAATCCATAGGCGGCCTCCACATCGTCCAGAGCGGCGGCCCGTCGGGTAGGTCGATCACGGACCGGACCTGGTATCCGTGTCGTAGGTACAGGTCACGGTTACGCGGGTCGTTCGCCTCGAGATAGGCGGGCAACCCAGCCGCGTCGAGCCGGCGATGATGCCGGCGCAGAAGAGTGCTCCCGAGCCCATGGTTCTGCCGATCGGGCCGGACGGCGAGGAAAGCAAGATAGTGATGCGAGCCGGTGGGGTGCTCTGCCTCCATCGCCGCGTCGAGCAGGCAGATCCGGTCGTGCGCGTCGCCGGCGATCTCCTTGATCCGGCGGTCGTAGTCGACCGGCGAAGGCAGCTCGGAGGAGAGCGGGAACCAGAGGGCGGCACCGGTCAACCGGCCGGTGTCGTCCTTTGTCGCGTACACCTCGCCGTAGCGCAGGGCGTGCTCGATGAAGATCGCGAAGTAGTCGGGACTGGCCTTGCGCCGCACGCCGTCGTCGGGTTGCAGCCAGCGGGCGATCGGCCCGTCGTGCATGGCGGCGGCGACGAGATCGGTGAGCTCGGTGGCGTCGACGGGTGCGACGCTGCGGATCACCAGATCGTGGACGGCGTGCGACATCGCAGGCGTCTCCTTATTAATAGGGGTAGCCACGGGCGCCCACCGGGTCACCGTGGAGTTGCTTGGTCGGCCACTCGATGTCGGACAGGATGCTCGTGCGGCCGTCGGCGCCGCGGCCGATCTGGGCGTAGACCTCCGGGCGGGCGGCCCGCATGATCCCGGCCCAGATGAAACCGACCAGGGCGACCGCGAGGTAGAGCACCGGGATCAGCCACTGGAACGGCGAGTCGCCGTCGACCTGGAGCAGTTCGCCGAAGCCGATCACCGTGGCGGTCAGCGCAACAGAGAGAAGAAGGAAGGAGGAGAACGGCGCGATGTACGCACGCCAGACGTTCTCGGTGCGGCGACCGCGGGCGAAGAAGCCGATCACCGCGGCCGAGGTGGCCCACATCAGGATCAGTACGCCGAGGCCGCCGATCGTGGTGAGCCAGGCGAACACGTACCGCACCGGTTCGAGACCGGACACCGCGTACGCGCTCAGGACCAGAATGCCGAGCACACTTTGGGTGATCGAGCCGGCCACCGGGGCACCGGTGCGCGGGTGGGTGCGGCCGAACACGGCCGGCAGCACACCTTCACGACCGAGCGCGAACTGGTAGCGGGCGACCGCGGCGTGGAACGCGAGCAGGGCCGCGAACACACTGGTGAGGAAGAGCAGGTAACCGAGATTCACGAAGGCCACCGGCAGATGCTTGCCGACCAGGAAGAAGACCAGGTCGGTCTGGTGCTCGGCGGCGGCACCGGCGATGTTGGCCGGGCCGGTCGACACGGCCATCGCCCAGGCCGAGATCGCGCACAGCGCGCCGGCCAGCAGCACCGCGATGTGGGTGGCCCGGCCGATCGTGCGCTTCGGGTCCTTGGTCTCCTCGGAGAGGACGACGGTGGCCTCGAAGCCGACGAAGCCGGCCACGGCCAGCACCAGCAGCGAGCCGACCACCGGGGTGAGCAGCGGCGCCGGGTTGAACGGGGTGAAGTCGACGTGCCCACCGGCCGGGTTGGCGATCATCACGACGTCGTAGAGCAGAACGACGGCGATCTCGGCGACCAGCAGGACGGCCAGCACCTTGCCGCTCAGGTCGACCCAGAGCAGGCCGAGCACGGTGACCACCAGCCAGGCACCGATGGCGCACACGTACCACGGCGCGCCGACCCCGAACGAGGCGAGAATGCCCGAGGCGGCCGAGCCGAAGAGGCCGAAGAGGCCGATCTGCATCAGCGAGTACGCCGGGAGCGCCACGAACGCGGCACCGACACCGATCGTGCGGCCCAGCCCGTGGCTGATGTAGGAGTAGAACGCGCCGGAGTTGACGATGTGCCGACTCATGGCGACGAAGCCGACCGTGAACAGGGAGAGGATCCCGGCCACCGCGACGTAGGCGATCGGCACGGCAGTGCTGCCGATGATCGCGTAGATGGTGGCAATCGCTCCGATGATCACGGTCAGCGGAGCGGCACCCGCGACTCCGAAGAACACCACGGACGGGACGCCAAGCCGGTTCTTGGCCAGCGCCCTCGTCACGATGTCCGGCTCAGCGGGTTCCTTCTGCAGCATCAACATCCTCCCGGCCCATTGGTCTGTGTTGTTGCGCCGGAGGTGGTGCCGCCCGATGGCACTCACCGCCGGCCGACGGTCAGCACCGAGCCCACGGAGGCTTCGGTGAATTCGATCAGGTCGCGCAGATCGCCGGAGAGTGCGCTCACGGCGTTCGGCAGCGACTGGAACGCCTGCCGATGCATCTCGAAGTCGTAGAGCACGTGCCGGGTGAGCCCGGTTGCGGCCACCAGGCCGACCAGCACTCGGTCGGTAAGGCTCAGCTCGATGCCCCGAACCAGCAGGTTGGCCAGGCGGGCGGGTGCCCACGCGGCGGCGTTGCGCTGTTCGGCGGTGTTCGGCAGATAGACGGTTTCGGTGGAGAGCATGCGCCGGCGGGTGACGAGGTCGACCGCTCCCAGCCGCACCAGCCGCTCGCCGACCCGGACTTCGGCGTCCTGCGAGAGGAACGCGAGCCAGGTGCGGACGTCACGGTGTTGCGGTTGAGCTATGAGCAGGTCAAGAATGTCGTGCGCCAACGCGTCCGCCGGAGGGTGCCGATCGAGGATGATGAGGTCGCCTTCGGCGATCCCGATGCGTCCTTCGAGGATCAGCTCCCCCAACAGCGCCGCGGCGAGCCCCAGGCCGGTCGCGCGCGGGTGGAGTCGGGACCGGCCGGTGCGGTCCTGGTGTGCGATCAGGAAGTACTGGTCAGCCAACACGCTGCCACGCCCCTTAGAACCCAAGTGGACCCAAGTTTTGATTGATCACTGTCGGTACAGGAAGTCAATACTCGATGTCTGCCGCATCATGTACCCAACATCAAGGTCAATACAAGAAGTACTAGACTTCTTGTTTAGGGCTTGAGTCCATCTTGGATCATGACCGGGTCGGTCCGTAGGATCGGCTACCTGAGGAAACCTGAGGGCCAAGGGGAGTCCAGGTGTCCGTAGATGAAGGTCCAACGCTGCGACGGCGGCGACTGGGCGCGGAGCTGAAACGGTGTCGCGAAGCGGCGGGATTGACGCAGGAGAATGTCTCGCGTCATTTCGAGTGGCATGCTGCCAAGGTCACGCGGATCGAGACCGCGCGCGTCGCGGTCACCGCGCGGGACGTGCGCGACCTACTCGACCTCTACCACGTGCGGGACGACGCCTATCGCGAGGCGCTCATCGAGCTGGCCCGCATGTCCCGCGAGCGCACCTGGTGGAGTGACTACCGGGACGTCATCCGACCTGGGAACTTCGTCGGCCTGGAGGCCGGCGCCTCCTCGATGCGCACCTGGGAACCGACCATCGTGCCCGGTCTGCTGCAGACCGAGCAGTACATCCGGGCGCTGATGCGCACCGGCCGCTCGTTCGATCCGCCACACGAGATCGACCGCCGGGTGGCTCTGCGCATGACCCGCCAGGGCCGGCTGACCGAACGCCGCCCGCTGGAACTCACCGCGGTCGTCGATGAATCGGTGGTACGCCACGTGATCGGCGGTTCCGAAGTGATGTCGGAACAGCTTCGACACCTAATAGAAATGGCTCAATTACCGAATGTGATGTTGCAGATCCTACCGTTCGGTTCGGGTGAGCACGCGTTCCTCGGTGGACCGGTAGCGCTATTGGAGTTCCGTGGCGTAGACGCGCAGATGAACCATGGGATATCCAGGCCGGAAACCACCCATCTGGATGTTGTCTATCTTGAAGGTCTTGCGGGAGACTCTTACGAAGAGCAACCGGCCGAGGTTGCCCGTTACCGAAAAGAGTTCGAGCGATTGAGCGCAAAGGCGCTCGACCATCGCCAGACAATCAAGATGATCGAGAGCCTCTTGGTCGCTTAGGGCTCCGAGACAACCGCATATGTGAAGGGGGGTGCCTGAGTTGCTCACGCACCATCTCAACGGTGCTGTCTGGAAGAAGGGCAGCCGCAGCAACGGCAGTGGCGGCAACAACTGCGTCGAGGTCGCAATCCTCGACGCCGGCGTTGCCGTCCGCGACAGCAAGGACCGGTCTGGACCGGCTCTCGTGTTCACGCAGGCGGAGTGGATCGCCTTCGTGGACTCGGCCAAGGATGGCGAGTTCGACATCGTTTCCTGACATGAGAGCCTACCGATAGCCACGCACCGATGGGAAGTGCTTACGCAAAGTCAACTTCTCTCGATGTGGGACTAGCGGGGATGCTGCAGCGCCCCTCACGGGGCGTTGCAGCGCCGATACTTCCCGTATTTGCCGTCTGCATTTGCCGAGGTCAGGAGACCCGGCGGTTTCGTCGTGTTCAAATTGACACACTCAGATGGCCGAAATTAACGCGAAAAACCTTTCGGTGTGGCTCGGGCGACTCTAGGTTTCCAGGTGTGGAGCTGGAGTTACGCCATCTTCGAATGGTGCTGGCCATAGCCGAAGCGGGCAGTGTCACCAAAGCCGCCGCGGCGCTTGGCCTCGCTCAGCCTGCCCTCACTACGCAGCTTCAGCGTATCGAGCGGATCCTCGGCGGTGCGCTGTTCACCCGTGATCGCCGGGGTGTCCTGCCGACGCCGCTCGGTGATCTCGTGCTGGCCCGGGCCCGGGTGCTCATCCCGGCCGTGACCGGCCTGCACGACGAGGCCAGCGAGCTCATCACCGCCGGCCGAACGGCTCGGTACCGGGTCGGCACCACCAACGGGCCGATCGTGGCCGGTCTGGTCCGGCGGCTCAACGATGCCCATCCCGGCGGACCGGTCTCCATTCGCTCGACCTCCTCGGGTAACGAGGTCGCCCAGTCGGTGGTCGAGGGGCGACTTGACTTCGCCGTGCTCGGTGCCTGCGCCAACCCGCCCGCCCTCCTGCCGCCCGGCCTCAACTGGCAGGTCATCACCGTCGACGCGGTCTGGGTGCTGATCAACGACCGGCACCCGCTGGCCGGCCGGGACGAGATCGCGCTCAGCGAGCTGGCCGATGAGCAGTGGGTCGGCGCGCCCGGCGACGGGTGCTTCTACGAGTGTTTCGCGGCCGCCTGCGCCCGCGAGGGCTTCGCCCCCCGGACGCCGACCGAGATCGCGGTAAGCAGTGCGTTCGACCTGGTCGCGGCGGGGGCCGCGGTCGCACTCAGCCAGGGCATGGTGCGCCAGCTCGAGGGTGCCGTCGCGGTTCCGCTCGCCGGGGTGCCGTTGCGCTGGCGACACCTGATCGGGTGGGATCCGGAGTCCCCGGCGGCCGGCCAGGTGGCCGAGCTCTACGGGTACGCGGTGGAGACCTACCTGGAGGTCATCCGGGCCCGGCCGCGATATGCGCGCTGGCTGGCCATGCATCCCGACCTCGGCGTACAGAGATCGGTCTCGCTCTTTCCCGGGCCGGGCCTGCCCGGTCGCCCCGGCCTGTCCGGCCGGAGCGACCCCAAGATTGCTTAGCAGGTGGCCAGCATGCTGGTCAGGGCCGTCTTCTCGGCACTGGTGACGGTCAGCGCCCAGACGTACTTCACCCGGACCCACGCCCTGGAGTAAGTGCAGTAGTAGCTGCTCAGCGGCGGCTTCCAGGAGTCCGGCGACTGGTCACTCTTGGACTGGTTCACGTTGTCGGTGACCGCCCACAGCTGCGGGTTGGTCAGGTCGTTCGCGAACGACTCGCGCTTCGCGGTGGTCCACGCCCAGGCGCCGGAGATCCACGCGTTCTTCAGCGGAACCATGTGGTCGATGTCGACGTCGGACGCCGCCGTCCAGGTGGCGCCGTCGTACGGGCTGTACCACTTGCCCGAGGTGGCGGCGCAGGCCGAGCTGACCACGACGCTGGTGCCGTCCCGCTTGAGCACGGTCTCCCGGGTGTTGCAGGTGCCGGAGATCGTGTCCCAGGTCGGGAACAGGTCGCGGTCATACGTGGTGGTGTGGGTCCAGGCCGCCACCGTCAGCGCGGCGAGCTGGGTCTTGGCGGCGGCCGCGGTGGGAACGCCGGGTGCGGTGGCGAACGCCGGGGTGCCGAAGCCGAACTGGAGAAGAGTGGCCAGCAGGGCGGTAGCGAGGGCCGAACGAAGGAGTGTCTTCAACGGGGGGTCCTCCGGGTAGTCGCGAAGTGCGGCTGTTGTCCAGGAGTCTCGGGGTTGAAGACGATCATTAGCTAATGTCAAAACGTATATTCACGAACGACTATGGAACGAGTGTGTTTCAGTTGATCACCGAGGAAGTGATCCACCACTCGGCGGCGACCATCTCGGCGACCAGGGTTTCGGTCAGCAGGCGTACCCGGGAATCGTCGTCGTGCCGGAAGCGGACCGCGCATGCCGCACCCGGCACCTCGCCGCCGACCGACACGATCGTGGAACCGCGCTGGTGGAGCCATTCCAGGGCCTGATCGTCATAGCGGGAACCGGGGAACAGCAGTGCTCGATAGCGTTGCGTCTTTGTCAGATATACGTCTACGTGGGCCCAGTCGCCGGTCTCGCAACCGTCGGCTGCGACCCGCGGACCCTCGCGAAACATGAGCGCCGACTGCAGCGCCGTGGAGATTCGCTCGACCGGGGCCGTCGGGTAAATACCGTCACCGTCGCGCAGGGCCTCGTCGCAGCGGGGCAGCCAGGTGTCGCGACGGTCGAGCAGGTCCTCGGTGGCGTCGGCTGCCCGCCGGACCAGGGCCTCGGTGGACGGACCGCCGGTCAGGCGCTGGACCAGGGCGTCCAGCAGGGCCTGGGTGTGCTGGAACGAGCGGCAGGCCACGCCGCCGGTCTCCACCCCGGCCGCCATGTCCACTACGGCGGTCGCCTGCTTGGCCAGAACCGCCGACGGGTCGTTCGTCAGGGCGACGAAGCCGGGCAGGTCGGCCACCGCGTCCAGGGTCTCCCGGCTGGTACCGGTCGCCGAGATCGCCAGCACCAGCGTGTCGTCGCCGGCGTAGCGGAAGCCGCCCTCGGCCGACGCGTACTCGGCGGCGGCGTCGATGCCGGCCGCCCGCAGGCGCCGGGCGGCCACCTGGGCCGCATAGCGTGAGCTGCCCATCCCCAGGAAGATCACCCGCCGGGTCGGGCCGAGGAAGGCCCACGGGTCGTCGGTGGCGAGGCGGTCGGCCAGCGTGCGCAGGGCGGCCGGCTTGGCCTCCAGGTCGGCCTTGAACAGTGCCGGATCCAATGTGATCACCCATACCAGGATCGGAGGACACCCAGCGGCGCGTATCGCCAGCGGGGCAGGAAGCGGGCCGCGTAGATCAGCTCGCGGCACTCCTGCTCGATCTCGAGCGGGCGCAGCAGCGTCTCGTCGAGCAGGTGGGCCACCCCGTGCCCGGCGAGGCCGGCCCGGTAGGCGGTGAGCAGGTCATCCGCGGCCTGGCGACCCCACCCGAGCAGTTCGTCGCGGTGCCGGCCCTCGGTGCGGCGGTTCGCGATCTCGGCGACGTGCAGCATGCTGGTGCGCAGCTGGGCCAGATCGCGGACGACTGGTTCGGGGCGCGGCTCGACCGTCGGATTTCCGTCGAAATCGGTGACCGCGTAGCCGCCGCGCCACCGCAGAACCTGCCCGACGTGCAGGTCCCCGTGCAGTTCGATCGGCGGTGCCGGGGAGACATACCCGGATAGGGCGGACATGTCGGCTGTCAGGCGTGGTGCGACGGATCGCAGCCAGACGCCTTCGGCGTCCTCACCCGCGAGGGCGAGGGCTTCGGCGAGAGCGCTCACGCCGGGCGACTTCGGGTGTACGCCGTTGAGCGGTGCCGACGAGGTGGCCAGCGCGGCGTGCAGGTCGGCGGCCAGGATGCCCAGATCGGCGGCGAAGTCGGCCGGTGGGCCCCCGTCCAGCCAGGACAGCAGGGCGTCGGTGCACCAGTCCCAGCCGTCCTCGGCCTCCGCCAGGAAGCCGGTGACCAGGGCGACCAGCGCGTCGTCGCGGAACAGGGCGGCGTGCGGCGGGGGCATCCGGGTGAAGCCGGCCGCGGCCAGGTGCGCCAGCAGGCGTGGGGCGCGGGCGGCCGGCTCCGGTTCGCGCATCCACTTGACCACCACCGCCTCGCCGACCACCACCGAGACGTTGGTCTGGTCGACGGTGATCGGGCGCTCGTCGCCGGCGACCGGGCCCAGCGGAAGGTAGATCCGCAGATCGAAGCCGGTCGGCGCGCGACCGTTAACGATCGCCTCGACCAGGTCGGCCGACGCGCCCGGGGCGATCGTCACGCGGTTACTCGCAGTGAGCTTCCGGTCACCTGGCGGGCGTAGGAGAGGATCAGCTCGGCCGCCTCGTCGGTGCGCAGTGTCGGATGGCGGGCAACTATGCGATACCCGTACGCGTCCTCCAAGGCGACCAGGTTGCGGCCCAGGGTGAGCGAATCGGCCGTCAGTGCGAAGGCGCCCTGCGCCGAGCCCGTTTCCAGGATGGTCTGGTACATCGAGACCTGACGGTCGAAGAGCGACGTGAGCAGGGCGGCGTAGACCCGGTTGCGCCCGGCCAGGCCGCCCAGCTCGCACAGCAGGCGCACGTCCGCGTCGTCGGCATCGACCGGCAGGCCCGAGCGGATCGTCATGACCAGCTTCTCGACCGGGTCGGTCAGGCCGGCCAGGCGCCGCATCCGGGCCGAGTAGAAGCGTTCCATCCCGGCCTGGTTGGCCTCCAGCAGCAGGTCGCTGAGGTCGGGGTAGTGGTAGAGCACCGCGCCCGAGGTGAGCCCGGCCTGCTCGGCGACCTGGTTGAGAAGCACCCCGTCCGGACCGTGCTGCAGCATCGCCCGCTGGGCCGCCTCGATCAGGTCGGCACGGCGTTCGGTACGTGTCTTGCGCGTTGCCATCTCCAGCCCCCGTCAGTTAACGCGGCATAACCATAGGCTCTGCGTATTGACTGTGCGCAAGGGCGCTTGTTGAATTCACCTTCAACAAGCCGACCCGGGAGTGTTCGATGTCGTTGACGGTCCTGTTCATGCCCGAGAGTGCCTACGGGCCGACTAACAACTGCATCGGCATCGGCGATGTGCTCCGCCGCCGCGGGCACCGGGTGGTGTTCGCGGCCGAGGCGTCCTGGGCGGGCAAGCTGACCGCGCTCGGCTTCGAGGAAGACCTGGTCAACCTGGCTCCGGAGCCGGATGAGCCGCAGGACGCCGGCCAGTTCTGGAAGGATTTCATCCGGGACTCGGCGCCCGAGTTCCGCAAGCCGACGGTCGACCAGCTCGAGACCATGGTCAAGCCGATCTGGGAGGAGCTGGTGGTCGGTGCCCGTTATTGCCAGCCGCAGCTCCTGGAGATCATCGCGCGGGTCAAACCGGACGTGATCGTCGAGGACAACGTGATCGCGTTCCCGGCGCTGAACACGGCCGGCGTGCCGTTCGTGCGGGTCGTGTCGTGCAACCCGCTCGAGGTGAAGGGCCCGAACATCGCGCCGGTGTTCTCCGGGTACCCGGCCGACGACCACAGCGGGTGGGCCGACTTCCTCGCCGAGTACGACCGGACGCACCGGCCGATGTGGGAGCAGTTCAACGACTGGGTGGTCGAGCAGGGCGCCCCCGCGCTGCCCGACCTCGAGTTCATCCACGAGGGCGACCTCAACCTGTACGTGTTCCCGGAGGTGCTCGACTACACCAAGTCGCGGCGCCTCGGGCTGAACTGGAAGCGCCTGGAGTCCTCGGTGCGGGAGACGGACGCGGTGTATTCGTTGCCGGACGGCTTCGCCGACGGGCACAAGCTGATCTACTTCTCGCTCGGGTCGCTCGGGTCGGCCGACGTCGAACTCATGCGGCGGATCATCGCGGCGCTGGCCAAGACCGAGCACCGCTACATCGTCTCCAAGGGCCCACTGCACGCCGAGATCGAGCTGGCCGACAACATGATCGGGGCCGAGTTCCTGCCGCAGACGTCGATCATTCCGCTGGTCGACCTGGTCATCACGCACGGCGGCAACAACACCACCACCGAGGCCATGCACTTCGGCAAACCGATGATCCTGCTGCCGCTGTTCTGGGATCAGTACGACAACGCCCAGCGGGTCGACGAGACCGGCTACGGGGTGCGGCTCGCGACCTACGGCTTCACCGACGAGGAGCTGCACTCGGCCATCGACCGGCTGCTCGGCGACGATGACCTGCGGGCCAGGCTCGCGGCGGACGGCGAGGCGATCCGGGCGGCCGACGGGGTGCGCGTCGCGGCGGACGCCATCGAGAACATCGGGCTGGGCCGCAAATGACCGCGCTGGTGAACCCGGCTTCCGGCGTACGGCTGGAAGATGTGCCGGACAGTGATCTCGCGGACGTAGCGAAGGCCGTCGCCCGGGCTCGCGGTGCCTTTGAGCAGTGGCGCGAAGCGACGCCGGGGGAGCGGGCGCGGGTGCTGTTGCGCGTCGCTGACCTGGTGGAACGGGACGCCGAGGAGATCACCCGACGCGAGGTGGAGGAGACCGGGAAGCCGTTGCCGGTGATGCGGGACGGTGAGTTGACGTTCGCGGTCGACAACCTGCGGTTCTTCGCCGGGGCGGCCCGCTCGCTCGACGGTTCCGGCGCCGGGGTGCTCTCGTCCGGGTACACGTCTCTTCTCGTGCGACGGCCGATCGGGGTCGTCGGGTCCATCGCGCCGTGGAACTTTCCGCTGGTCATGGCGGTCTGGAAGATCGGTCCGGCGGTCGCGGCGGGCAACGCCGTGGTGATCAAGCCGGCGCCGCAGACGCCGCGTTCCACGCTGGCGCTGGCGCGCCTTTTCGAAGAGGCCGGGGCGCCGGCCGGGCTGGTCGGCGCGGTCACCGGAGGCGCTTCGATCGGGTCCGCTCTGGTACGGGATCCGGGTGTCGACATGGTCAGCGTCACCGGGTCCACCCAGACCGGGCGCGAGGTGATGCGCGGCGCGGTCGACGGGTTGAAGCGGGTGCACCTGGAGCTCGGCGGGAAAGCCCCGGCGGTCGTTTTCGCCGACGCCGACCTGGCCGAGATGGCGGGCGGGGTGGCGCTCGGGGCCACCTACAACACCGGGCAGGACTGCACCGCCGCCACCCGCGTCTACGTCGAGAAGTCGATCTACAAGGAAGCGGTCGCGGCACTGGAGGCCGCGCTGCGGCAGATCCGGCCCGGCGATCCGTGGGCCGCGTCCACCGACATCGGTCCGCTGATCTCCGCGGTCCACCGGGACCGGGTCGACGGATTCGTATCGCGGGCGGTCGCCGCCGGGGCCCGGGTCGCGGTGGGTGGGGCCGTTCCGGCCGGGGAGGGCTTCTTCTACCCGCCGACGCTGGTGCTGGACGCCGCGCAGGACAGCGAGATCGTGCAGGACGAGCTGTTCGGGCCGGTGATCGTCGTGGTGCCGTTCTCGTCCGAGGACGAGGCGGTGCGGCTGGCCAACGACACCCGGTACGGTCTCGCGTCGTCGATCTGGACCCGGGACGTGGCGCGGGCCCTGCGGGTGGCGCACCGGCTTGACGTCGGGGTCACCTGGATCAACGATCACCTGCCGATCGCGTCGGAAGCGCCGCACGGCGGGGTTAAAGGGTCCGGTTTCGGTAAAGACATGAGCCAGGAGGCGGTCGGGGAGTACTCGGTGACCCGCCACCTGATGATCAAACACGCAGCCCCCGCGGCCCGGGATTCGTTCCGGCCTGCGTAACGGAAGACGGCCGGTGCCCGCCAGCACCGGCCGTCTTCACCTATGTCTTGAATTTTCAGCTGCGGCCGAAGTCCTGGGTCCAATACGGGGCGCCGCCGCTGGTGTACGCGACGCCGACGCCGACCGCGATGCTGCGGCAGTTCAGGATGTTGGCGCGGTGGCCCGGGCTGTTCATCCAGCCGGTGACGACGTCCTTGGGCGTGCGGTAACCCCACGCGATGTTCTCGGCCGCGGCGTCCCGCTTCGGGTAACCGGCCGCCGTCTCGCGGGCCACGAACGAGCTGCCGTTCGAGCCGGTGTGGCTGAAGAACCGCTCGCTCACCATGTCGGTGGAGTGCGCGCGGGCCGCCTGGACCAGCCGGTCGTCGATCTTCAGGGCCGGGCAGCCGTGCGCGGTGCGCTGCGCGTTGGTGAGCCGGACGACCTCGCTCTCGACGGTCGTCGACGCCGCGGCCGATACCTTCTTCGCCGGCGCGTGCGTGGCGGTGTCGGCGAAGGCCGGCGCGGCAGCGAGGACGGGCAGGGCGGCCAGGGCGGCGATGACGACGAAGCGCTTCAAGTGGTGACTCCCTCTGCGATCGGTGACTTCGCCATTCCGATCGGGGCGACCCCATGATCGAGTAAGCCGGTCAACCGACCCGCACCCAGCGCTCACCGACCCGCAACCGGCTCCCCGGCGCGCCAACCCGGCTGCACCCCGATCACCGCCGGGGCCGCACCTCACACCGCTAAACAGCGGCCCGGCCCCGGCCGATCTCCTTGGCCAGACGGCACCGGCTCGCGGTGACCGCTGACTTGGGGGAGTCCACCATGCCGAAACTTCACACCATCACCGCGTACGTTCGGGCCTGCCTGCAGAACGACGAGGGCGCCACCGCCGTCGAGTACGGCCTGCTCGTCACGTTCATCGCCATCGTGATCATCGTGGGTGTCAGCGCGTTCGGCTCCCACCTCAACGACGTCTACACCAACCTGACGTCCAAGTTCTGATCGTCAGGCGTCGGCGGTCGGCTCGGTCGGGCAGCCATTCTTCTTCTGCCAGGCCTTGACCGCGGAAACCGGGGACTTCTGGCCGTCCTTGCGCCAGGAGTCCAGATATGGCCACGGGTAGAGCGTGCCCCGCTGGTTCCACCAGTCGCCCTGCTTCGCGCACGGCGGGGAGATGCCGAAGTGCAGGTGGCAGGCGCTCGCGTCGCCGGTGTCGCCGGTCTTGCCGAGCGTGTCGCCGGTCTTGACCAGGGCGCCCGGCTCAATGCCGTCGGCCACCACGGACAGGTGCGAGCCGTAGTAGCGGACGCCGTCGTCGCCGAGGATCGACACCGACAGGCCGCCCCGGGTGGCGCCGAGGTTCTTCTTCGCGGTCCAGGTGTCCTTGGCCGAGACCGCCAGCACCACGCCGCTGGTCACCGCCACGAACCGGTTGCCGCACGCGGTGATCACGTCGGACGCTGGGTAGTCGTGGTGCGTGTGGGCGTAGCTGCTCTTGCCGACCACCGGGAACGTGTAGGTGATCTTCGCCTTGGTCGCGGACGGCGAGGGCTTCGCGGGCGCCGACGCTGCCGTCGTCGGGGCGGCCGTGGTGGGTGTCTCCAGCCCCTGCGTGGACCCGGCCCAGATCGGCTCGGCTTCCGGCTTGCCGGAGCATCCGGCGACGGAGGCGACGCTCAGGCCGACGGCGACGCCGCCCAGGACAACTTTCCGGACAAATGGCAGCAAAGCGAAATTTCTTCCTGCTCGGGAACCAGCGACCCAATATAACCAGGCTGTTCCAGCCCGCAACTCAGCCGACCCGCGGGGCACGGGCCGGCTGAGCCTGGGGTCAGGCGGCCGGGGGTGGGGCCACCGCCATGCTGGGCTTCGCGGGCGGAGCCTCCACTCGCATGCCGGTGCGCAGGGTTTCCAGCATGGTCATGCCCTGGGCGGCCAGGGAGGCGACCACGCTGTTCAGGCCCTCGGCGCCGTCCAGGACCGTGACGTTCGCGCCCTTCAGGCCCTCGGCGGCGGCTCGCAGCATCTCCGGCAGTTTGTCGATGATCGCCTGGTCCAGGGCTATCCGGCCCTGGGCCGCGGCCGCCTCGGCGGACAGCTTGGTGGCGTCGGCATCGGCTCGGGCCAGGGCTCGGATGCGCTCGGCCTCGGCCTCGGCCGGGCGGATCACCTCGGCGATCAGCTCGGCCTGGCGCAGCTCGGCGTTGCGCTGGGCGACGATCGCTCGCTCGGCCAGCACGTCCTGCGCGGCGCGGGCCGCGGCCAGCGGGCCGGCCTGGGCCGCGGTCTGCTGGGCCTGGTCGATCTCGGCCTGGTATTGCGCCTGGGCGATCGCCGTCTGCCGCGCGTACTCAGCCTGGTGGCGGACGCTCTCCTGCTGGGCCATCGCGCTGGCCCGGTCGGCCGCCGCCTGGGCGACCTTGGCCTCCTGGTTGACTCGGGCCTGGTGCGGCGCGGCCAGCGCCCGGATGTAGCCGACGCCCTTGTCGTCGATGCTGCTGATCTGCAGCGAGTCGACGGCCAGGCCGATCCGGGCCATCTCGGTCTTGCTGGCGTCGACGATCGCGTCGGCCAGGGTCTGCTGTTCGCGGATGATCGCCTCGACCGTCATGCTGCCGATGATGCTGCGCAGGTGGCCGGAGAAGATGCGGCCGACCAGGGTGGGCATCTGGCGCTGGTCGCCCTGGAAGCGGCGGGCCGCCGAGGCGATCGACTCGTGGTCGTCGCCGACCTTGAACGCGATGACCGCGTGCACCGACAGGGTGATGCCCTGCTGGGTGTAGCAGTCCTCCATGACCTCGGCCTCTTGCATGGACAGGGTGAGCCGGGTGGCACGGGAGAAGATGGGCGCGACGAACACACCGTGCCCTGTGACGATCTTGAACGGCAACGCCTCCGCGCCGCGCTGCTTGCGACCGCTGATCAGCAACGCCTCGTTGGGGGCGGGCACCCGATAACCGAACACTTTCTTACGACCCTTCTACGACGGGCCATGGCTCGACGTCGACCTGGCGTGCGCCACGGTTGTGAATGACGAGGACCTCGGCGCCCGCGGCGATGGCCGCCGCGGCGTATGCCAGGTAGTAGTGCGCCAAGCCGTCCACCAGCACGCGCACCTCGCCCGCGCGCTCGCCGCCGCGGATCGCGGTTATCACCGTGCCCACCTTGCCGACCAGCGCCTGACTCGCCACGACTGAATTGTGCTCCCGGGGTGCGACACTTCGCTCGCCCGGTGATCGACGGCTAGGCGACACCATCGACGGTCGCCGAGGCATAGCGTTCGCGGCATGGTGGAACGGCTCCGCGCGGCGGAGGAGACCGCGGCGGAACAGCCGGCCGCGCCGACGCCGGCCCGGCCGCGGATCGAGAGCAACCAGGAGGCCGCGGCCCGGCTGACTACGGCCCCGAACGGCCGCGACGACGTCGCGGCCCTCGGCGGTCTGGCCGGCAACCGCGCGGTGGCGCAATGGCTGGGCGCCGATGAGGGTACGCCGTCAGCCGGCCCCGTGGCACCGCAGCAATTCGGCCCCGCCCCGCCCGGCCCAGGATCGGCGGGCCCAGGTCCCACGACGGCTGGTCCGGGCGTACCGCAGAAGGTGCCGGCGGCGGGGCCGGCGGGCGGGACCACGACGCCGGTGGCGGGGAAGGCGGTGCCACCGCCGCCGCCGATCGACTGGATCGAGAGCCTTCCGGGGCATATCAAGCAGCAGATCGACAACTTCAACGACGCGCAGGTGGTGGCGGCCGACAAGGGCAACCCGGGGTTGCTGGACGCGCGGGCGCGCAACCGGGTCACCTTCATGCAGACCATGCGGTGGGCGATGGGCAACGACGACGCCGTGATCCAGAAGCATTTCCAGGAGATTCAGCCGATGGACGTGGGCCAGGGCGAGCAGCTGTGGGCGCACGTCTCGACCCGGGAGCGGCTGCTGGAGGTCAAGGCCGAGCTGGAGGCGCAGGGCGTGCCGATGCCGCAGACCACCGTGGGCCTGGGCATGCGCGGCGACCATCTGTCCCGGGCCGGCCTGAGTCGCGGCTGGTTCACCCATGCGGCCGGGTTCGCGGTGGACTGGCGGGCCAACGCGACGCCGAAGATCAAGGACCCGAAGCTGATCACCCTGTTCGAGATGGTGACCGGTGGGCGGCCGGACATGAAGACCAGCGTCGAGGGGGAGAAGCGGATCGACCTGGAGATCAAAATGGGGGCGGGCACCGCGGACGCGGCCGAGTCGAAGAAGCTGCTCGATTCGGTGGAGTCGGAGTACAAGCGGCTCGAGGAAGCGTCGGACAAGTTCAAGACCGCGCTGCCGGCGGCCACCATGGACCGGCTGCGGGAGGTGGAGCAGGCCCGCTTCGCGGCGGTGACCGCCCAGCGCAAGCTGGACAGGCTGCAGAAACGGACGAGGCCGAAGGCCACCGCGGCGGAGATCGAGACCGCGACGAACGCGGCCACGGCGGCCGCGAAACACTTCGAGGAGGTACGCGCGAAGATCGGCCCGGATCTGCCGAAGCTGTTCGAGCCGTGGACCAAGCAGATCGACGAGAAGATCGCCGTACTGGACCAGCACTTCAAGGACGCGAACGTCGACGTCGAGATGCTGACCAGCGACTTCGGCCTCGATGAGCGGGCCGCCAAGGTCGCGGCGTTGCGGAAGGCCGAATCGGACGCGGCGCGCAAGGCCGGCCCGGACGTCGGCAAGCTGCGGCAGCTGCACCAGGACGCGGTGGCGCTGCAGGCCCGGATCGACGCGGCGAAGGCGGCCGGCCTGACCGATCCGGACCTCGCCAAGATCGAGGAGGCGGTCGGCGGGGTGCTGCGCGGGGTGGAACCGCTGGAGGAGGCGCTGACCGGGATCCTGCCGAAGGCGAAGTTCGAGGTGAAAGCGGCGGTCGCGGGCAAAGGCAAAGCCGAGACGATCACCGCGCTCAAGGCGGCCGCCGACAAGCTCGGCCCGCGCTTCACCGACCTGGCCAAGCGGATCGTGCCGGCCGCGGCCACGTTCGATCAGAACGAGGCCGACGCCGTCGCCACCGCGGAGGACGCGGCGCTGCGCCGGAAGTTCCGGGACGAGAAGACGGCGGTGCTGGGCAAGAAGAAGATCGACACGCTGATTGAGGAGAAGCTCCAGCTGCTGACGCTGAAGGGCCTCAAGGACGGGCTGATCAACAACACCGGCGGCTTCGTCTTCCGCTCCAAGCTGGAGGTGAACGACCCGGCCCTGGACCAGCTCTTCGGGCTGATGCCGGAGAACCGCGGCGGTTTCTTCACCCCGGACCCGGCCGGTGGCGAGAAGGAGGCGAAGGCCGGTGAGTTCAGCGGGCAGCACGGGTACGGCCTGCTGTTCATCAAGACCATGGTGGCGCACGGCTTCGAGCCGGGGATGGCCTGGCGTGGCGGCTCCGACCCGATGCACTTCGAGCTGGCCGAGGGCCGGAAGTTCCTGACCAGTGCGGGCGGCAGCCCGGTACAGGCGGGCGCGACGCTGCGGGCGATCGAGGCGATCATCCCGTAGATAGAAAGAGGGAGGGCCGACGCCGACCACCGGCGCCGACCCTCCCACCTTTGGGGGGTGTTAGAAGCCTCAGCTCACGTTGAGGGCGGTGTTGTCGACCTGGAACGAGGTGGCGAGGGAGGAGTCCTCGACGCCGCTGAACGAGATCGTCACGGTCTGGCCCTTGAGCGACGAGACGTCGAACGACTTCAGCGCCCAGGTGGCCTTGTTGAGGTTGGAGTAGGTGGCCAGGGTGGTCGAACCCGCCTTGACCGTCAGCTTGTCGTACGCCGTCGAGGTGCTGGTCTCCGACGACGTGATCTTCAGGTAGAAGCTCAGCGTCGCGGTCGAACACGTCGACGGGATGGTCACCGACTGCGTGAGCGTGTCGGTGTGGGTGGAGCCGTAACCGTCGAGCCAGGCGAAGTACGTGCCGGCGTACGGCGTGTTGGTGCCCGAAGCGGTGGAGATGACGCCCGAGGACTGGGTCCAGGTGGTGGCGCCGCTCTCGAAGCCGTTGTTACCGAGCAGCTGAGCCGAGGTGCAGGTGCCGCTGGTCGGGCCGGTCGTCGGCGGAGTCGTCGTCGGGCCGGTCGTCGGGGCCGACGTGGTCGGGGACACCGTCGGCGAGGTGGTGCTGCCGGTGCAGGTCGGGTCGGCCGTCTGAGCCGGCACGCTGACCGCGGTCCAGGCCGCCTTGACCGTGTTGAACGCGGTGCAGTCGCCCGGGTACAGGCTCTTGGCCGCGGTGAGCGTCCAGGTCCGGTACTTCAGGTACGAAGACGACGAGGTCTTCAGCAGCATCGCGTTGTACATGATGGTGATGGCCTTCTGGATGCCGAGGCCGGTGATCG
>NZ_BOMY01000002.1 GCF_016862435.1 Paractinoplanes tereljensis | reverse complement strand
CTGTTACAGGTGGTCGACGCGGGCTGGCCGTTGCCGCTGGTGCCCTGCGCGAGCAGGTAGAACCAGTGGTTACCGGGACCGGCCGCGGCGTGCACCTCGTCGCTCGGGGTGCTGCTGGAGTAGCAGTTGTCGTCGCCGAGCGCCGACGGGTTGTACATGTTGCGGATCGCGCCCGAGCCAACCAGGTTGACCTCTTCGCCGACCAGGTAGTCCGGCGGGTCGTTCGCGTTGTTGAGGTACCACTCAGTGGCGGCGCCGAACGTGTCGGCGACGAACTCCTGGGTGCCGCTGGCCGAGATACCACCGGGGGTGGTGTCGTCGATGCCGTGGCCGAGCTCGTGGCCCAGCACGTCGGCCGAGGAGATCCACTGACCGGCGGTGTTCTTGCCGATCTGCACCTGGGTGCCGTCGTAGTACGCGTTCTGGTCGTTCAGGCCGACCCGGATCGGCCACGCGCCGCCGGAGCCGTCCTGGCCGTTACGGCCGAGCCACGCCGAGAGCATCTTGGTCTGGCCCTCGCCGACGTAGAGGCCGTCGACGCAACCGGTCTCCTTGCTGGTGCCGACGCCGGTGCCCCAGACGTTGTCGGTGCCGCTGAACGTCGTGTTGGTCGACGCGTCCTGGCACTGCATCGTGGCCTGGGTGGAGGACTTCATCGAGTACGTCGAGCCGGACAGCGTGGTGTCGATCGACACCGCGCCGTTGATCCAGCCGGTGCCCGTGCCGGCCACGTTGGTGACGTGCTCCTTGGTGCTGAGCACCGCACCGGTCTGCGCGTCCACGTTGACCGTGAGCCGGCTGGCGCCCTCGGCGCCGGTGCCGTTGACCGTGGTCTGCCAGGCCAGCTTCGCGGCCGCGCCCTCGGCGGCGACCACGACGAGCTTGGTGCCCTCCACGCCGGAGACCGTCTTGAGCTGAGCCTTGGCCGTAGCCGCGGCCGCCGTGTCGGCGATCTTCGGGGTGATGGCCAGCTCACCGATCGGGCTGGTCTGGGCGACCGAGGTGTACTTGGTCGCGCCGCTCGCGTCGGTCAGGACGACGAGGTCGCCGCCCTCGACCTTCAGGCCCTTGTAGTACCGGAGGTACGGGGTGTAGTTGAGGCCGTGCGACGAGAGGACGGGCTGACGCTGGAACGTGTCCGCCGTGCTGGCCTGGAGGACGGCAGGCTTGCTGGCGACAAGGGCGTCGGCCTTGGTGGCGGCGAGCTTGGTGGCGGCCGTCGGGTCAATCGGCTCTGCGGTGGCCGGCCCGGCCACCGCAACCATCGCGGAAGCGGCTGCGGTACCAGCAGCCAGCGCGATGATCAGGGGGGTTCGACGTTTCACGCGGGTACTCCTTTTTCTGCCCGGGGGTTTGGGCAGGCTCAAGGTCCGATGGACGATAAGTCACACCGAGACGACTTGAAGTGAGACGCTAGGCATCGATGGGTATCTCCGAATCAGGGAAAACCCTTGCGCCCGCCGTGGGAGCGCTTTCCGGGCCATACTCCCTAGGTCGTACTGCGGAAGTACTCCCTGGTCGGATGACCCGCGCCGGGCGTACGCGAGACGATGCCGCCATGACCGAGCGTGAGTTCCGATTCGGCGTCGTCGCCGGAAGGGCGCCGTCCGGCGCCGAGTGGGCCGCCACCGCGCGGCGGGCCGAGGAGCTGGGCTACGACACCATACTGGTGCCCGACACCCGGAACACTTTCGCGCCGTTCCCGGCGCTGGCGGCGGCCGCCGCCGTGACCACATCACTACACATAGGTACGTACGTGGTGAGCGCTCCCAACCGCGCGCCGGGGCTGGTCGCCTGGGAGTCCGAGACGTTGCAGGAACTCAGCGACGGCCGGTTCGAACTGGGCATCGGTGGTGGGCGGCCGGGCGCGGCCGAGGACGCGGCATCGCTGGGGGCGGATTTCGGTACGCCGGGCGAACGGCTCGACCGGGTCGCGTCGACCATCGAGGCCGTCCGGAAACTGGAGAACGCCCCGCCGGTGATGGTGGCGGCCAGCCGGCCGAGGATGCTGCGGCTCGCGGCGGCACAGGCCGACATCGTGGCGCTGGGCCTGCCGCCGCAGACCACGGAGCCGCTTCTCGCCCGTACCGTCTCGCAATTGCGCGATGCCGCGGGCGAGAGATTCGACGAGCTCGAGTTGCACCTCAATGTCGCGGCCGTGGCCGCGACCGTCGATGCCATTCCGTCCTGGCTGTCCCGGATGGTCGGGGGTGACCCGCGGGACATGGCCTGGAACGGCGGGATCGCGTTCCTCGTCGGCTCGGCAGAGCGGATCGCGGATCTGCTCTGCCGGCGCCGCGAGGAGTTCGACGTGTCCTACATCGGGGTGAGCGGCCTGTTCATGGAACAGTTCGCCCCGGTCATCAAAATCATCCGTGGCTGACGGTGAGGCTGTAGAACTTCACCTTCGCGCCGTTGGACGTGCTCTCCGACGAGGACTGGTTGTACGAGCCGGCCTTGAAGTACTGCTTGTACGGGTTGAAGGACGACGGGATCGTGTACGTCGTCTTCGACCCGTTGACCGTCAGGTTGATCTTGTTGCCGGTCACGTTGATGACGTAGGTCCACTTCACGCCGAGCGCCACGTTGCCGACCTTGTGCAGGGTCTGCCCACCGTCCGGCGAGTTCTCGGTGCCGAGGTAGATGTCACCGTTGGGGCGGTAGTACAGCTCCAGCAGCGGCTTGGTGGACGACCCGCCGGTGCCGAGGTGCACCTGGCCGACGCAGACGTTCTTGGTCACCGAGGGGATGCGCAGCTGGGCGCTGAGCGTGTGGTTGCCGGCCAGGGACCAGTTGGCGGCCGAGCCGTCCCGGTTCATCTCGCGCAGCTCGGACCGGGCGTAGTTGGAGTTGGGCGTGGTCACGCCCTTCTCCGGCGCCCAGAACGTCATCGAGCCGTCGTTCTTGTCGGTCCAGAAGTAGGCCGGGTTGCTGTAGGTCTTCAACTGCGCCGGGGAGATCGTGTCCGGCTTGCCCGGGGAGCCGACGGGCAGCTGGAGCTGCCAGATCGCCAGGTCGAAGTTGCCGCCCGGGGGCAGCGCCGGGTCGAGCGCGGCGGCCGACGCGTTGGTGATGCCGAGGACGCCGAGCGCGCCGACCACGGCGGTGGAGAGGCTGACCGCGAGGAGCTTCCGTCTGTGCATGGGGATACCTACCTATAGCCATCTCGGGGGGATTGGCAAGTTGGCTAACAGTAGGGTGAGACATCGAAGCTCGACTTTAAACAGACCTTAAATAACGGGGTGCGCCCGTACGCCGGGCGCACCCCTCGCGATCAGCGCCAGTAGCCGTCCTTGAGCTGCTGGCGGACCATGTCGAGGGCGGCAGTCGCCTCGGCGGCGTTGGTCGCCTTCGCCAGCAGGTCGTTGACGTAGTTGTAGTAGTAGGGACTGTGGATCACCCGGTGGACCGATGCTCCGGTCGGATTGGCCGAGCTCTTGTTGGCCGGGAGGAACACGCCGTTGGCCGCGTCGTTGATGTCGATACCGAAATGCGCCAGCCGTGTCTGGGCGGTTTTGGCGCCCGCTGCGCCGCTGGCCACGATGTGGTGGGCCTCGGTCTGCGCGGGACGGGTGATCCCCGCCGCGACCATGTTGTCCCCCAGAATCTTGGCCTGCGAACTGCAGGTCGCGTTGTGCACCAGGATCGCGAAGTCCCCGGCCAGCACGTAGAACGTGTGCACCCCGCTCACCGTCAGGTTGAACATGTCCTGCTCGGCCAGCTTCGTGGTGGTCGCGACGACAGTGACCACGGTGCCGTCGGCGGCCCGCAGGAACTCGCCGGACCGCAGGTCGGAGGCGATCACCCAGGCCTTGCGGGTCGCGTCCCAGAACGGGTGACCGGCGGTGGTGTGTACCACCTCGACGTCGCCGTCCCGGTCGCGGACGGTCACGTCGGTCAGGTCGGTGTCCCGGTTGACGTGGGTATCGGTGATCGTCCGGACCGTGGTCCGCCCGGTCGCCGGGTCGGTGGCCAGCACCTTGTCGCCCGGCTTCAGATCGCCGATCCGGGTGGTCGAGCCGTCGGCCCGCAGCACCTTCGTGTCGGCGGTGAACGAGTTGCAGCCGAGCCGGCCACCCGCGGTCTCGGCCGAGGCCGCCGCCGATTCGGTCTTGCCGAAGAAGCGTGTCTTCGCGGCGTCGTAGACCTTGCCGCCGACCTTGCCGACCGCGGTGCCGACGCCGTGGAAGATGACGCCGTTCTCGTAGTCGGCCTTGGTCTGGTCGAGGCTCTGCGCCTCGCCGTTGATGGTGCGGGTGACGCCCTGGCCGACCGCGTTGGCCACCCCGGCGACCTGGCCGCGCACCAGGAAGCCCGCGCCGAGGGTGGCGCCCTCGATCGCGCCGTTGACCGCGCCGCCGGCCGCCGCGCCGACCAGTCTTCGGGCGCTGAACTCGCCCGCTCGGTACTGCGCGTAGCCCTCGAAGCCGGTGCTGATCACCGCGCCGATCGCGGCCCCGGCGGCGATGGTTATCCAGCGTCCGTCGGGATCGGCCAGCCGGACCGGGTTGTTCCCGGCGTAGGTGTAGGCGGCCAGGTTGCCCGGGTTGCCCACGCCGCCGGCCGGTGCGCCGTCGAGGTAGCTGCCGATCATCGGGTCGGGCGTCTGCCAGACCGCGGTGCGTGGGTCGTAGTAGCGGGCGCCGAAGTAGTACAGGCCGGTCTCGGTGTCGAGCTCCTTGCCGGCGAAGCCGTACGGGCTCGGCGACGCGGTCGACCGTTCGGTGGCCCAGCTCTCGCCGGACGGCAGGTAGCGGTTGTGCTCGACGACCTTGCCGGCGGCGTCGGTGCCGTACGCGGTCGAGCCGAGATGGTCGGTCTGGAAGTAGAACTGGGCGCCGGACTGCACGGCCTTGGACACGATCCGGTCGCCGCCGACGAAGACGTGCTTGTAGGAGGTCGAGTTGCGCTGGGTGAAGTTCTGGTTCGGGTAGACGGCCACGTTGCCGGAGCCGCCGTTCTTGACGACCCGGTTGCCCTGGTCGTCGTACAGATAGCGGGTTTCGCAAGAAGAAGTCGAGGCCAGGACCAGGTCGGTGGCCGAGCCGCTGCTGCTCGAGCAGACCAACTGGTTGGCGTCGTTCCAGGTGAGCTGGAGTTTCTGCTTGCCCGGCCCGGAGCGGGAGGTCAGGTTGCCGTTGGCGTCGTACTTGAAGGTGAACGGCCCGGCCTTGGTCGGCGCGTGCGGTTGGGTGCCCTCGTAGGCGTACGCGTACTGATAGCTCGTGTCCTTGACCGCGGCCGCCACGCCTGCGGTGACCAGATCGTGGGTCTGGTTCTTGGCGGTGATGTTGCCGATGCTGTCGTAACCGAGGGTGAGCTGGAACTGGTCGGTCTTGCCCGAGGCCGGGAAGTAGCTGCCCTGGGCCGAGCTCAGCCGGTTGAGGTCGTCGTAGCCGAACGACTCGGTGCCGGTGCCACCGAGGCCGCCGATCGCGCCGGCCGTCTGCGCGATCGAGGTGACGTTGCCGACCTGGTCGTAGCCGTAGTTGGCGTTCTGGAAGGTGGTCCCGTCGGCCTGGGCCGACTGCAGGGTGGCCAGCCGCCGGTCGGCGGTGCTGTAGGTGTACGTCGTGCGCACCCCGTTGCCGGTCTGCATCAGCGTCCGCTGGCCGAAGACGTCGTACTCCATCTTGGCCAGGTAGGTGCTGCTGCCGATGGCGCTGTCGACCAGGCCGCCGTGGTCGTAGTGGTAGGTGAGCACCTCGCCGTCCGGGTAGGTCATCCGCTGTACCCGGTTCCACGTGTCGTACTGGTACTTCGTGGTGTAGCTCTTCTTGACCAGGTCGACCGTTCGGGTCTCGGCGGTCAGCTCGCCGAGCGGTCCGTAACCGCGGGTGACCGTGCCGGCCGGGTCGGCGACCTTGGTGACGCGGTCGGCGGCGTTGTCGGCGGCACCCGGCCCGCCGTACGTGTAGCCGATGTCCTCACCGGACGGGTAGTGGATGCCGGTGACCCGGCCGAAGTCGTAGTCGAACGTGATGGTCGCCTGAGCCGGGGTGATCTCCTTGGTCACGTTGCCGGCCAGGTCGTACGCCGTCCTGGTCTTCCCGGAGTCGGGGTTGTCGACAAGCGTGCGGCGGCCGAGGTTGTCGTAGGCGCTGCGGGTCGTGTTGCCCCGGTCGTCGACGACCGTGGTGAGCTGGCCCAGCGGGTCGTGGGCGTAACTGGTCCAGACCCGGTCGGCCTGCTTGACCGCGGTCTGAAGCATCCGCGCGTCGGTGTAGGCGCGAGTGACCGCGCCCTTGGCGTCGGTGGCCGCCGACTCGAACTGGGTGACCCCGGCCCGATCCGCCCCGAAGCCGTAGGACACGCTGGTCACGGTCTCGTCCGGCAGCGTGGTGCGGGTCGGCCGGTCGAGGATGTCGTACTCGATCCGGGTCGGCGTGACCGGGTCGACCTTGGTGCTGAACCGGGTGTTGAGGACGCCCTTGGCCTCGCTGACCGGGTAGGTCTGGGCGACCATCCGGCCGGCGAAGTCGTGCACGATCCGGCCGGAGACGGTCATCGTCTCGACCCCGCCCAGCGTGGTGTCCTTCTTGGTCTGCAGGATCCGGCCGAGGCCGTCGGTGAAGACGATGGTGTCGATCGAGTTGGTGCGGATGGTGCCGTCGGCGTTGCGGTCGATGTTGCGGGTGATCGCGTACGGGGTGGCCGCCTCCGGGTGGTACTCGATGTCGACGGTCGGGTGGTTGGACGCCGTCTCGTACGGGCCGGTGATCGTGTCCGGCCGGCCGGCCCGGTCGTAGAGCGTGCGCGATTGCTGGCCGTTGACGTCGGTGCTGGTCTCGATCTGCCCGAACTTCAGGTTGTAACTGGCCGTCGAGGTGTAGCCGAAACTGTCCGTGGTCGAGGTGACGTAGGTGGACAGTGCGGGGTCATAGGCGTACGTCAGCTTGTAGCGCTGACCCTTGGCGTTCGGCGGCTCGGTGACTGTTTTGAGATTGCCGTCGGTGAAGTAGGTCAAGTCGGTGGTGGCGATGCTGCCGTCGGCCAGGGCTGCTCGGAACTGCTTGAGGTCGCCGTTGGCGCAGTCCACGGTGGCTTCCCGGTGCCGCATCAGCACCCCGCCGCCGCGCACGTCGACCGACTTGGGCGCGCCGACGATGTTGCTGGTCCGGCAGGTCGCGTCCTCGTAGGTGAACCGGGTCTTGGTCTCCACGTCGTCGGCGGTCCCGGCGTCCCCGGCGTCCAGCTCCCGGGTCACGTTGCCGACGTCGTCGTAGCTCCGCTCGGTGTACGTCGACTTGCCGGCGGTGTCCCGGCCCTCGAAGTAGCGCTCGTCGGTGCGGATCAGAGCCGGGAAGAAGCCGCCGGTCGTCGCCCGCGGCTGGTAGGTGCTGGCCGTCTCCTGGAAGACCCGGCCCTCGGCGTCGGCGGTCCGGGTCGCGGTGAGCAGGCCGCGGGTGTAGTGGCTGTCGGTCGCGAAGGTGCGGGTGGTGGACCGGTAGACCGCGCCGGCCGCGTCGCGCAGCTCGGTGACCACCGTGTGGTAGCCGCGGAACTGCCGTTCGAGCCGGTCGTAGACGCCACCGTCGTACCGGAACGTGGACACCTGGGTGTCCACCCCGTCGCCGGCGTGCCCGTCGGCGACCGTCACCCTGCTGAGCACGAACTGCGAGTGCGGCTGGTCGAACGTGTTGCCGGCCCGGCTGTAGTCGAGGTCGATCCGCGAGCCCAGCGGCCGGCTCACCGTCCTGAGCAGGTTGGTGCGGCCGGTGGTGTTCTCCGCGACGGTGAGCTGGTTGTCGCTGGTGGAGCGCAGCTGATCGGCGAAGCCGTCGCCGTTGATGTCGCGCAGGGCCTGCTCGGTGCGGCCGACGCCGGTGCCGACGCTGGCGCCCGGGTTGATGATCACACAGCCCGCGATGATGAAGAAGCAGGCGTGGAAGGTGACGTACGCGCCCCCGCCGAGCTGGGCGTTCGCGTCGTCGTTGACGCCCGGTGCGCCGCCCGCGAACGGCACCGGCGCGGCGAACCCGGAGCCGGTGTTGATCGCGACCCGCATCGGGTTGCCGTCGAACACCCGGTCGGCCAGGCCGTCGCCGTTGACGTCGGTCAGCGAAGCGTTGGTCGAGCTGTGGCTGGTGCTGAACGAGGCGCCGCCGGCGAAGCCGTAGAAGTCGGTGTTGAAGCCGATGTTCGCGCCGCTGTTGGCGGTGTCGCCGGCGTTGAGCTTGCCGCCCGGCCAGGGCTCCGGAGCGGCGAACCGGTAACCGAGGTTGAGCGCGGCGCGGCCGTCCGCGTACACCCGGTCGGGCAGGTTGTCGCCGTTGATGTCGAGCAGGTCGAACGCGGTGTCCGAGCGACCGGTGCCGAGGTTGCCGCCGACACCGAGCGGTGGCATGTCGTTGCCGATCTGCGCCGAGTTGGCGGCGGTCTCGGCCGGCGGGGCCGCGTAGCCGTTGCCGGTGGTGACAGTGCGGGCGGCGCTGCCGGCGCTGGCGTTGCCGGACTCGGTTCTGGTCTTGCGGACGTCCGAGTCGGGCAGCGTGGCCCGGGTCGCGCCGAGGGTGCCGGTCGGGTCGGTGTACTGGATGCCGGCCGAGCCGATCACGTCGGGGAAGCCGTCGCCGTTGAGGTCGACGTAGTCCATCTCGGCGGTGCTGTCGCCGGTGGCGATGCTGCCGCCGAGGCTGCCGATGCCGCCGGCCACGCCGCCGGTCAGCGAGATCTGGGTGGACCGGGACAGCTTGGGTACGGCGGTGACGGTGGCGAAGTCACCGGCGGTGGGCACGGTGATGGCCTGGGTGCCGAGCCGGGAACTGCTCGCTGTGCCGGGGCCGGCCCAGGTGAAGTTGTCGTTCGCCCAGCGGTTGTTCGCCGGGTCGGGCGCGTACGGGAACGCGTCGGGCGGGCTGACCCGGGGGTCGGCCGCGAACTCGTCCTTCTGCGCCTGCGGGTCGACCGAGGTCGGCAGGTCATCCGTCCAGGACTCGTCGATGACCAGCCGGTTCTGCGCGATCGGGCCGGAGGCGTTGCCGTTGTAGCCGAGCACACCCCAGCCGCGGTACGGGCGCGGGAAAGCACCCTCCTCGGCGGCTCGATGCAGCGCGCTGGGTGCCGGGGCCAGCGTGTCCACCGAGGAGCCGACCTGGACCGAGCTCTCGGTGACCGAGCTGTCGAGCGAGCTGAAGTCGAAGAACAGCTCGTCGCCCTCGGTCACCGGCACCGTGAGGTCTTCCGCGCCGGTGTTCTTGGCCAGCAGCGCGCCGCGCTTCTTCACGGTGAACGTGGCGGTGCCGGTGTGCGCGGGCCGCACGATCAGGTCGCCGGTGAACGGCGCGACGTAGGCGGCCTGCGGCGCGGTCAGGTCGTCGGCGGTGTAGGTGTCGATGTCATAGGGCGCGTTGATCACCGATTCGCCGGAGGTGGCCGTCGGCGCCCAGGCGATCTGCGCGAGGTCGATCGGTGAGTCGGTGCGCACCCGCCAGGCCAGGGCCTGGCCCTTGGTGACCGAGATGTCGGTGTCGATGACTGTCTCGCCGGTCTCCGAAGCCGGGAGGGTCCGGGAGAAGACCGTCGTGCCGTCCCGGGTGATCACCGCGGTGACGTCGTCGGTGGTCGCGCCCTTCTTGGTGAGCACACCCCCGAGGTGCAGCGTGCCGTCGGCGGGTGCGGTGACCGTGCCCGCGCGGCCGGCCAGGGTGAAGTCGGCGGAGGCCTGGTAGACGTACGGATCGAGGCCGTTGACGTCGGTCGTCGGGGTTGTCCCGGTGTATGCGACCTTCGGATCCCAGGCGACCTGGTCGCCGACGCCGTCGAAGCGGGACTGGAGACGGAAGTAGAGCCGGTCGCCGCGCTTGACGGTGACGGCGTCGAGACCCTCGAGCGTGCCGCCCGACCACAGCTCCTCGTCCTCGTGCTGGATCGCGGCCCGGATGCCGTCGGTGGATTCGCCGGTGAGCCGCACGTCGCCGGTGATCGCCACGGTGCCGTCGTAGGGCGCCACCCAGCGCCGCACGGTGTCGACCAGCGGATGCGACTCGATCTCCCGCTGCCGGTCCGCGCTCAGGTCGCCGACCAGACCGTCGGCGTCGACCGGCGCCGAGCCGATCGGCACCGGTGTGTCCGACGAGAGCCCGTACACCGGCGCGCCGTCCGCGCCGATCCGGCCGAACAGCACGTTGCCGCCGTCGACCAGGTCGGTGATCCCGTCCGCGTTCACGTCGGAGAAGTAGCGGGTGGTCGTGGTGAACGTGTCCACGTGGTCGAGCTGGACGGCCACCGCCCCCGGGTAGCTCTCCACGCCGATCGTCGACGAGTTGCTGCGCTGGGAGAAGATGCCGGGCAGGTTGTGCAGCGGTGTGACCTCGTCGGCGAACCGGGCCGAGCCGCCCGGCTTGAACAGGTTCTTGCGGTAGACCACCGCGCCGCCACGGGTGAAGACCTTGTCCGGCAGGTTGTCGCCGTCCACGTCGGCCAGCGCCAGCAGGCCGGTGTCGGTGGTGCGGTTGAAGCCGGTCTTGATGCCGGTCGAGTTGGTCTTCGACCGGGTCGGTCCGAAGCCGACGTACAGGTGGCCGCCGACGGTGGTGCTGGTGGTGCCGTTGAGGGCACCGGCTTCGCCGCTGCCGACCGCGCTGAGCGCGGCGTTGCGCACGTCATCGTCCGGCGAGGTCCACTGAACCTGTTCGAAGGCCTGGTACGCCCCGGCGCCGTCGCGTACGTCGTCGTAGTAGCCGAACGAGTGGGTGACGAACGGCAGGTTGTCGTCGCCGAGTTCGGTCACCGACTTCAGCAGCGTCTTGCCGAACGCGCCGGTGGTGTAGTCCAGCTCGTAGGCCCGGATCGGCAGGTCGTTGAGGGTGACCTCGACCCGGCGCAGCAGGTCGGCGGTGACCCGCTTGAAGCCGCCGCGGGCGTCGATCGAGACGTCGCCCCGACGCGCCTCCTCCAGCTCCCGGTCGCGGATGAAGGTGACCGCGTACGGTCCCTCGGCCGTGGCCGTACCGGTGTAGGTGATCTTCTGCAGGTAGAGATTGCGACCCGGGACGCTACCGCCGGTGATCCCGGCGTCCTCCTGGATCACGGTGTGCAACCGCATCACGTTGCCGTGCGTATCGCGCACCTCGCGCAGCGCCCACTCGAAGAGATGCCCGGCGTCGTCGGCCAGGGCCGACTCCGGCGTGCCGCCGTAGAAGCTGCGGGTGCCGGCCTTGTCGACCACCTCCCAGGAGTACGCCGAGGGCGTCGAGCCGTGCCGCACGATCTTCGCGAACGCCCCTTCAACCCGGGGATGGAAGACCTTCTCGGCCGTACGGGCGACCAGCGGTCCCCGGTTCGCGACCGGGGCGAGCTGCTCGCCGCCGAGCTGATAGGTCTCCGATTCGAGGCCGCCGTCGTAGCGCGGCACGCCCCACCGAGTGTCCACCGCGATGGTCGGCACGGTCAGGTCCCAGCCCTGGCCGAGCCAGCCGTTGGCACTCGCGGAGTTGTATCCGATGGACAGATCGGGCTGTATGCCGCCGCGGCCGGCCGGCACCTCGATCGGGTAGGACAGCCGGGCCTCGCCGGTGCTGGTGGCGCCGGGTGGGCTGATCGTGGTGACCCCGGTGGCCGGGTTGGCGGCCTGCAGGTCTTTGATCTGGGTCGGGTTGAACGAGGTGCCCTGCGGATACTCGGGCAGGCTCAGCACCGCGTTGGCGATGTCGGTGAAGTGGTCGGTCTTCGAGATGACCAGGTGGTTCTTCTCGTCGACCCGGACCCGTTCGAGGGCCTTCCAGCAGTCGGCATGGTCGTCGAAGAAGAACGAGTAGACGTCCTGGGGACTGAACTTCGTGCCCGCGTCGTAGGGCAGGGCGATCTCGATCGGTGCGGCGAACCGGTAGGGGTGCGGGGTGAACCGCCAGCCGCGCTGCGCGCCGCCGGTGACGTTGGTCAGCTCGTCGCCCATCTGCGGGAGCTCGGCCGAGCTCAGCGCGCTGATCCCGATCTCGACCGGGGAGGAGACCGCGCCGGGTCCGATCGTCAGGCGTACGCCCTGGTAGTCGACGTGGGTTGTCTCCGCCGCGAGGGCCGTTACCCGATGGTCGGCCGCGACCACGTCCTGGCCGGTGACGGTGATTTGCTTGGTTGCCGTCCCCGTGCAGCCATCGGGCGGGGTGCTTGCTTCGGCGGGCGCGGGGGCCGGTGCGGCCATTGTGGACAGTTGGCCCACACTGCCCGGCAAACCGGCCAGTATTACGAGTAGTCCGACAAGGCACGCCACGATCCGTCTGGTCCCCATTACTGCCCCCGGCCCGTCGATGAACATCCCGCGACAGGATTGATGGTTGTGATGGTGTGCGACGTTGTGGAAACGTTGTGGCGCCGCGTACATGCACCGTGGGGGCGGGGTCATGACCGAGCTGTTGGTGTTGGGTCCGGTGGAGATTCGCGCGTCCGGAAGACCGGTCGGGCGGCTTCAACCGCGCCAGCACCACGTCCTCGCGGCCCTGCTCGTCGACGCCAACCGTCCGGTCACCTGGTCGACGCTTGTCGATCGGGTCTGGGGCGTCGACGCGCCCGACGGCGCCCGCACCGCGATGCGCGCCCACGTCTCCCGGATCCGGATGGCCCTGCACCTCGCGGCCGAGCTGAGCGGCCGGCCGGTCCGGCTGATCCGCGGCGGTGGCGGCTACCAGGTGCAGGCCGACCTCGACCAGATCGACCTGCACCGGCTACGCCGGCTGGCCGACCGGGCCCGCACCACGACCGGCGACGAGCGGGTGCGGCTGCTCCGCGAGGCCGTCGGGCTGTGGCGCGGCGAACCGCTGGCCGGGCTGCCCGGTGAGTGGGCGAGCCGGGTCCGCTCGGCCTGGCAGCACGAGCACCTCGACGTGGTGGCCGCATGGGCACTGGCCGAGCTGGAGCTGGGCAACGCGGCCACGGTCACCGCGGCGCTGGCCGACCTCACCGAGGAGCACCCGCTGGTCGAGTCGGTCGCGGCCGCCTACGTGCGGGCGCTGCACGCGGCCGGGCGCACCGCCGAGGCCATCGACCGGTACATGCGGGTGACCAACCGGCTCGCCGACGAGCTCGGTGTCGGCCCGGGCACCGAGCTGCGCAAGGCCTACCAGAGCATCCTGCGCGAGGAACGGCCGCCGCCGGTGGCGCCGTTCCGGCCGGCTGTCTCGGCGGGGCCCCGGCAGCTGCCGCTGGACGTGCGCGGCTTCGTCGGCCGGCACGACCAGCTCGCCCGGCTCGACGCCCTGCTCGCCGACCCGGGCCCGCTCGTGCTGCTGCGCGGCACGGCCGGGGTCGGCAAGACCACGCTCGCCGTGCACTGGGCGCACCGGCTCGCCGACCGTTTCCCGGAAGGCCAGCTCTACCTGAACCTTCGCGGCTTCGACCCGGTCGAATCCCCGGTGCAGCCGGCCGCCGCGATCCGGCACTGCCTGGAAGCGCTGGACGTGCCGTCCCGGCGGATCCCCACCGGTCTCGAGGCCGCGGCCGCGCTCTACCGCTCCGAGCTGGCCGGCCGCCGGATGCTGATCGTGCTCGACAACGCCCTCGACGAGATCCAGGTGCGCCCGCTGCTGCCCGGCACCCCCGGCTGCCTGACCGTGGTCACCAGCCGGGACGCACTCGCCGGCCTGGTCGCCGCCGAGGCCGCGCACGCCGTCGACCTCGGCCTGCTCAGCACCGACGAGGCCGCCCAACTGCTGAGCCGCCGGCTCGGCGCCGACCGGGTCGTCAACGAATGGCAGGCGGTCACCGCCCTGATCGAGAGCTGCGCCCGGCTGCCCCTCGCGCTCGCGATCGTCGCGGCCCGGGCCGCCGTCCGCCCGGCCGCACCACTGGCCGTGCTGGCCGGCGAACTTCATCAGGCCCGCCTCAACGTGCTGGGCGGCGACGACCCGCACACCAACCTGCGGGCGGTGATCGGCCACTCCTACGACGCGCTCTCCGCCCCGGCCCAGCGACTGTTCCGGCTGCTCGGGCTGCACCCCGGCCCGGACCTGGCGGCGCCGGCCGCGGCCGCGCTCGCCGCGCTACCGCCGGGCGGGACCGGGGCGCTGCTCGCCGAGCTCACCGGTGCGAACCTGCTCACCGAGCACCGGCCTGGCCGCTACACCCACCACGACCTGCTCCGGGCGTACGCCGCCGAACTGGTCGCCGCCGACCCCGACCACGACATCGCCCGGCTTCGCGTCCTCGACCACTACCTGCACACCGCGTACGCCGCCGACCGCCGCCTCTACCCGGCCCGGGACCCGGTGTCGCTGGCCGCGCCCGAGGCCTGGGTGCGGCCCGGGTCGTTCGCCGACGAGCGGGCCGCCCTCGACTGGTTCACCACCGAACAGGCCACCCTGCTGACCGCGATCGACCACGCCGCCGCGCACGGCCTCGACACCCACGCCTGGCAGCTGGTCTGGACCGTGCGTACCGTCCTCGGCCGGCGCGGGCTCTGGTCCGAGCTGGCCGCCGTCACCGGCACCGCGCTGGCCGTAGCCGTCCGGCTCGGCGACCCCGCGGTGCAGGCCCGGGCCCACCACCAGCTCGGCACCACCTGCGTCCGACTGGGCCGGCTCGACGAGGCCGAACGGGAACTGAACCTCGGCCGCGCGCAGTTCCACGAGCTCGGCAACCGAACCGGCGAGGCTCGGGCGCACCACCACCTGAGCTACCTCTTCGAGCGCCGGCACGAGCCGGAGCAGTCGCGGGCCCACGGCCGGCAGGCGCTCGAGCTCTACCGGCAGGCCGGGCACCGCAACGGCGAGGCGCACGCGCTCAACAGCATCGGCTGGTACAGCGCCCAGCTCGGCGACGAGCCCGAGGCGCTCGCCTCCTGCCGCCGAGCGCTCGCCATCTTCGAGGAGCTGGCCGATGATCATGGCCAGGCCAACACGCTCGACAGCCTCGGGTACGTCCACCACCGGCTCGGGGAGCACGCCGCGGCGGTGGCCTGTTTCCGGCGAGCGCTGGCCCTCTTCCGCAAGCTCGGCAACCGCTACAACGAGGCCGACACGCTGACCCGGCTCGGTGACACCCTCCAGGCCGCCGGTGCGTCGGCCGCGGCCCGCTCGGCGTGGCAGGACGCCCTGACGATCCTCACCGACCTACGCCATCCGGACGTCGGCGCGGTTCGTGCCCGACTCGACCCGTAAGCCGCGGACGGCCCAGGCGACCGCGGTCAGCGCGATCGTGCCGTCCGCCTGTCGTGGCAGTTGGTTTTCCAGGCGGTCGCGGATCGCCCGTTGCCGGTCGGGGTCGAGGCGAGCCAGGTAGGCGGGCGCGGCGCCCTGGCCACCCAGGAACGGCTGCCAGTAGTCGTCGAAATCGGTGAAGACGGTCGGGATCTCGATCGGGCGGACCGACACCTCGCCTAGGCCGGCTGCGGTCCACGCCGCTTCCAAAGCCGGCGGGTGGCAGATCGGGAAGCGTGGGCCCTCGTCGGGGGCGGCCGGGTCGACCTCTCGGGCCGCGTCCCAGAACCAGCGCATCATCTGCATGCCGTCGGTGTAGTCCCAGACGTAGGCGGCTACCGTCGCGCCCGGTTTCGCTACCCGGGCGAACTCGGCTATCGCGTCGCCGGGGCGAGGCACGAAGTTCAGGGCCAGGCCGCTGACCACCGCGCCGAACTCGCCTGTTGCCAGGGGGAGGGCCGCTGCGTCGGCGTTGACCACCGTTGGGCCTTTCAGGAAGCCCAGGGACATGTCGGCGCCCACCACTAGCGCCGGGGCGGCGTTTGCGGTTATCGCGTCGGTCAGGGCGCCCGTGCCGCAGCCCGCGTCCAGCCAGCGGGTGGCTGGGGGCACCGCCAGCCAGCGGACGAACTCCGTTGCGACCGGGCGGCTCCACCGGCCCACATATGCTTCGTAGACGCTTCCGACCGCCCACACGTCACCGGCCATGACTCGCAGGATATGTGGGTTGGCCACACTGTGCGGGCCCGAGCTGCGGTGGGAGGCTTCGGCGATGGAAGAGGTATCCGTCGCCGTCCGCGGCATCTCCCTCAACGTTCTGGTCGACGGGCCGGCCGATGGCACTCCGGTGCTGTTCGTGCACGGTAACTGTTCGTCCGCTGCCTTCTGGCAGCCACTTCTGCGGCATCTGCCGCCTCATCTTCGGATCATCGCGCCGGACCTGCGGGGATACGGCCGGTCGGAGACCGCGCCGGTCGACGCCACCCGCGGGCTCCGGGACTTCGCTGACGACGTGGCCGCGGTTCTCGACGTGCTCGTGCCGTCGGGAAAGGTCGCGCTCGTTGCCCACTCGATGGGGTGCGGCGTCGCGATGCAGCTGCTCGTCGATCACCCGGAGCGGTTCTCGGCGCTGCTCCTGGAGGCGCCGCTCAGCCCTTATGGGTTTGGCGGGACCCGGGGGCTGGACGGAACTCCGCTGGCTGACTTCGCCGGGACCGGTGGGGGCGGGGCGAATCCCGACTTCGTGCAGCGGATCCTTGACGGGGATCGCAGCGTCGACAGCCCGACCAGTCCGCTCAGCGTGCTGCGCACCGCTTATGTGGCCGATCCGGCCAGTCTCGGGGCGGATGAGCAGTTGCTGCTCGATACGGTGTTGAGCACCGCGATCGGGGAGGACAACTACCCGGGGGACAGCAAGCCGGTTGATGCCTGGCCGGGTTTCGGGCCGGGGGATCGGGGGGTGCTGAACACCATGGCGCCCAACCACTTCAACGTGGCCTCGGACCTGGTCGCGGTGCCGGACAAGCCGCCTATCACCTGGGTGCGGGGGGATCGGGACGCGATCGTCTCCGACACCTCGTTCTTCGATCTCGCCTATCTGGGGTCCATCGGCGTGGTTCCGGGCTGGCCTGGAGCTGAGGCGGCGCCGCCGCAGCCGATGGTTTCGCAGACGCGGGCGGTGTTCGAGCGGTATGGGCCTTATGCCGAGGTGGTCTACGAAAACTGTGGGCACTCGCCGCATGTCGAGCGGCCGGCTGACGTTGCCGGGGAGCTCTTGAAGTTGCTTGCGGGCTAGACCTTCAACAGAGCGGTGGCGACGTCCCACAGGTGGGCGGCGTTGTCGGGGTCTACGGCCCAGGCGGCAACGCCCTTGCCGAACATCTCGGGCGGCTCGTCGACCGAGTCGAGGTCGGCCAGATCGAGCGCGGCGGCCTGGACGTTTCCGTCCAGTTCTCCGGCCAGCCGGTGGGCCGCGGCCAGGTTCCGGGTCGCGATGGTGACCTCGGCGCCGGCCGCGGCCAGGGCGCGCGTCGTCTCCCGCCCGATGCCGGTGGCACCGCCGGTCACCACGGCGCGTCGGCCGGTGAGGTCGACACCGGCGAGAATCTCGTCGGCGGTGCTGGTGAAGCCGAAGGGCGTAGTGATCAAGTCGGACATGTCAACGACGGTACGGCGGCCCGGAGCGACGTGCCTGGGGCTGTCATTCACGCTGGCCGGGAAAGAGGGCCTCGGCGAGCGGGTTGGCCGCCAGGACGTCGAGATATTTGCCGTGCACGAAGGCGGGCACCTCGCGCAGCCCCGACAACAGCAGTAGGACGCCGTCCGGCACCTGCTGCGGGTCGGTGCCGGCGACGGCGGTCCGCGGATGGCCGGCGAGTTTCCGGAGATAGCGGGCGCCGTCCTCGTCCAGCTGCAGGGCCCGGGCCAGGGCGTCCACGACCTGCGGCGAAGGGCTGTCGTTGCGGCCCTGCTCGAGGCGCACGTAATAGTCGGGACTGATCGCGGCCAGCTTGGCCACCTCTTCGCGGCGCAGCCCGTGGACTCGTCGCAACTTTCCGTCGCGTTCGACCGGGCGCACGACGGCGCGTCGTGCGCGAAGGAATTAGCCCAGGGGCGTCGGCTGCGGCACGAGATTCAAATTACCGAAAGCGAGCTAGATCTGGCGGTCTCGGCCGGCGTAGACGCCGGCTATCAGCTGGGGGACCATCAAGGCGATCATCAGGGCCAGGGGTACGCGCCAGCCGCCGGTGTGGTCGTGCAGGAGGCCGACCAGGATCGGGCCGGGGATGGCCAGCAGGTAGCCGACGCTCTGGGCGAAGGCCGACAGCTTCACCACCGTGGCGGGGGAGCTTCCGCGTAGGCCGATCATGGTCAGGACCAGGGGGAACGCGGTGTTTACGATGCCCAGCAAGACTACCCACAGCCATGGTGCTGCGGCCGGGTCCCACCACAGGCCGGCGTAGCCGGCTATGCCGAACAGGGCCAGGGTTCCGGCTATGGCGCTCTGGCTGCGGATCCTTCCGGCCAGCGCTGACAAGGCCAGTCCCAGGGGCACGCCCAGCAGGGACGTTGTCGCGAACAGCAGGCCGGCCTCGTCGGCCGAAAGGCCTGCGTCGCGGTAGATCTGGGGGAGCCAGCCGATGATGACGTAGGCCGACGTCGACTGCATTCCGAAGTAGACGGCCAGGGCCCAGGCCACGGGATGTCTGCTTACCCGTACGGCCGCCTCGGCCTTGGTCGGCGGAACGCCGGATGCCTTCTCCCGCACCAGCGGGAGCCAAGCCGGCAGCGCAACCACCGCCAGCAGTGCCCAGCAGGCCAGGCCCAGCTGCCAGCTTCCGCCGAAGGCGTGCGTCAGGGGGACCGTGGTGGCGGCCGCCAAGGTTGCGCCCAGGTTCAGCGCGACCGTGTAGAGGCCGGTCATCGTGCCTACCTGGGTGGGGAACCACTCCTTGACGATCATCGGCAGGAGCACGTTGACCACCGCGATGCCGGCCAGTGACACCAGGCTCAGCAGCAGGAACAGGGTCACGCCGGGGGCGTAGGGGCGCAGCGCAAGGCCCGTCGCCAGGATGGCCAGGCCGGTGATGATTACCCGGTTGGCGCCGAAACGCCGGGCCAGGCGGGGGGCGGCCAGGCCAACCGTGGCGAAGCAGAAGACGGGGACCGACGTCAGCAGGCCGGCCACCGTTGAGCTCATGTCGAGACCCTCGCGGATCTCGTGCAACACCGGGCCGATGCTGGTTACCGCCAGCCGCAGATTTACCGCCGCCAGCAGGAGTGCGGTCAGCATGACCAGCTTGCCGTGAGGCTTGGAAACTGTCAGCTGCTGTTCGGCGGTCACCACTTACACATCATCGGTGTTACACGGTGGAAACGCGCGGTCGAGTGCCCGCGATCACGCCTCCTGCTCGCGCTCCACCTGCTGGTTCCACTCGCGCTTGGTGCCCTGCCAGCCGTCCTCGTTCAGGCCCCGGCGCCAGTAGCCGGAGATCGACAACTGCTCCAGCGGGATGGCGCACTCCTTGCGCAGGAAAGCTCGCGCGTCCTTCACGAAGTTGGCCTCGCCGTGCACGAACGCGTGCACCTTCCCCGCCGGGAATTCGGTGGCTCGGACGGTCTCGGCCAGCAGCTCGCCGACCGTGCGGTGGCCGCGATGCAGCCAGACGATGTCGGCGTCGGTTTCGATCTTCTGTTCCTCGTCGGGGCCGGACACCTCGATGAACGCGCGGACCTCGGCGCCGGGCGGCATCTGCTCGAGAGCTGCCGCGATCGCCGGCAGGGCGCTCTCGTCGCCGGCCAGCAGGTGCCAGTCGGCGGTGGGGCTCGGGGCGTAGCCGCCGCCGGGGCCCATGAACAGCAACTGGTCGCCGGGCTTGGCGCCGGCCGCCCACGGGCCGGCGATGCCCTCGTCGCCGTGCACGACGAAGTCGATCCACATCTCGGGGATCTCGGGGAGCCAGCGGCGGATCGTGTAGGTGCGGGTGACCGGCCACGCCTCGCGCGGCATCGTCTCGCGGACCACGCCGGGGTCGAACGGCTCGGGGTAGTCGAACCCGGGCTGCGGGAACAACACCTTCACGTAGTGATCGCTGCAGGAACCCGCCTCGATCGCCCGCAGGCCCTCGCCACCGACGACCACCCGGACCATGTGCGGGGTGAGCTGCTCCACCCGAGTGACAACCGCCTGATGGGCGGGGCGCGCCGGCCTGTTCGGCATGTTGTTCCTCTTCCGCTCGTATTCGTTGGTAAGGCTACCCTCACTCCTGGCGATCTCGCACACGGCAAAGCGGCCCGGTCGAAATCGACCGGGCCGCTTCGGTGGAATTCTTTACTGCCAGGTGGTACCCGGGCGGCGGCGCCTGGTCAGCGCCATCACCGTGAGACCCACCAGCATCAGGACGACCGCGCCGCCCAGGAAGGCGACGGTGTTGCTGCCGGTCAGGGCCAGCACGCCGCTCTTCTGCTCCTGCGTGGTCTTCGCGGCGACCTGGTCGATCGTCGGCGGCTGCTCGCCCGAGTTCAGCTGGCCGTCGTCGTTCGAGTAGGTGTAGTCGCCGGCCGCGGCCGCCTCGGTGCTCTTGCTCGCCTTCGGCTTCGCGGTGACGGTCTCCGTCGGCTCCGCCTCCGAGTCGCTCTCGCTCTCGGTGGCGTCGGTTTCGCTGCTTTCCGTCGTACGGGTGGAAGTCGGCTTGGCGGTCTTCGTGTCGGTCGGCTTCGTCGTGGTGGTGGTGGCGGCCGGCTTGACGGTGGTGGTGGGGGTCGGGTTCGGGGTGAAGTCGTCCTTCACCGTCGCGCCGGTGGTGCCACCGTTCGTGGGGGCCTTGGTCGTGGCCTTGGTGGTGGGAGCGGTGGTCGGCGGCGTGGCCGGCGTGACCGTGGTGTTGGTGTTGTTGCCGCCCTGCTGGCCGCCGTTGTTGCCGCCCTGCTGCCCGCCGTTGTTCTGGCCGCCGTTGTTGTTCCCGCCTTGCTGGCCGCCGTTGTTGCCGCCCTGCTGGCCGCCGTTGTTGCCGCCTTGCTGGCCGCCGCCGTTCGCGGTGACCCGGATGCGGATGGCGTCGATGGCGGGGGTCTCGTTGGCCCGCTCCATCATCGGCACGCGGTGCGAACCGTCACCGGCCCACGACGCGCACTGGGCGGTGCCCTCCTGCGGCAGGCCCGGCACCGAGATGGTCACCGTGTCGGGCGCCTTGCCACCCTTCTTGTCCTCGGTGGCCACGAAGAACGCGGGCACCGGCGACGGGTCGGGGGCCTCCCGGGTGGAGGTGAGCATGCGGCAGGCGGTGTGGAAGTGGCCGCGCTCGATGCCGTTCTGCAGCACCGAGCTCTCCACGTAGTAACCGCCGGCGCCGGCCGCGAGGAAGCGGTCGCGGATCAGGTTGCGGGTGCTGACCTTGAGCGTGAAGGGCGTGTTGACGTTTACCGTTCGCGGCGACTCGGTGATCAGCAGCGACGAGTTGTTGGCGGCGCTGGAGACCTCACCGAACTCGGTGGAGACGCAGCGGTCGCCCTTCTGGAAGCCGTCGTGCGCCAGCAGCTTGCTGTCCACACAGGTGTCGGTGAGGATCACCTGACCGTTGACCACCTTGCCGGCGCCGCTGCCCGCGGGCACGTCGTTCTCGGCGGCGCTGGAGAGCGTGGTGAACGCGACGACCGCGCCCAGTGCGGCGACCACCGCGCCGACCGCGAGGAGACGTCGGTTGCCGCCGGATGGCGCGGCAGCACGGCGATAAGCCGACCTACGCATGCGCGATACCTCTTCTTCAAAGAATCTGCCCGGTTCCCTGACAACCGGCTCTCAGAAGGTAAGAGCCATCCCGCGAAATAGCAATTAAGGCAGCCAATTTGATGAATTCTTGGCCCAATCTTAAAGAAAAGATATGGGAGATCACTCGAACCCCGAGCATCCTCCGAACGGACGATGCTCGGAGTTCAACAAGATCACCAAAAATTTCACTGACCTGCGGAGATAGAAGATGATCTCCACGCGGTGGCGCTGCCCAAGAAATGTAAACCATCCGCGACTGTGTGAACCTGAGAAGTAGCTTTAAGTATGAGTCAGGTTATGTTTCCGGCCATTGGCCGCGGGCCGAATAGGTGTCGCGTAATGCCGTCAGATCGTCGGTCATGAGGCCGTCGACGCCCAGATCGAGCAGGCGATTCATCTCGGCCGGGGAGTCGACCGTCCACACGTGGACCTGCAGCCCGGAGCGATGGCAGCAGCGGATGAACCGGCGGTCCACCACCGGGAAGCGGCCGTGGCTGACCGGGACCTGGGCGGCGACCACCGAGGCCGGCGGGCGGACCCGGCCGCCGATCAGCGAGGCCAGCCGGAGGCGGGCCACCCCGCGCATGCCGAGCGACGTGGCCACCCGCGGCCCGGCCAGCCGGCGCAGGGTGGCCAGGCGGGCGTCGCTGAAGGAAGCCAGTAAGACCCGGGACTGCGCGCCGGCCCGGTGGATCGTCTCCACCGCGGGCGCGGCGGCCGAGTCGGCCTTGACGTCGATGTTGAAGCGGATCTCCGGCCAGGCCGCCAGCACCTCGTCGAGGCGGGGGATCGCGGCCGCGCCGGCCACCCGGATCGTGGCCAGATCGGCCCAGCGCAGGTCCTCGACGCGGCCGGTGTGCTCGGTGAGCAGGGTCAGCGTGTCGTCGTGGAAGATCACCGGCACGCCGTCCGCGGTGGCGTGCACGTCGGTCTCGACGTACCGATATCCCAGCTTGACGGCCCGCTCGAACGCCTCGGCGGTGTTCTCATCGCCGGCCGCGGCGCCACCCCGGTGCGCGAACGCCAGCGGGGCCGGTCCGTCCAGGTACGGATGCACTACCGGATTCTACGATCGCGATCTTGAAAAGACGCGTTTGTTGCACAGAGGTAAAAGTCCGTCGATCTCATTGACCATCTTCCGGGCGCCTGACAATCCTGTGATCACGGCGCGGGGAGGGTGGCTCAAGCTGGATACAAGCGAGTTCGACGTGGTCATCGTCGGAGGGGGAACGGCCGGTTCGGTCGTCGCCTCCCGGCTGTCGGCCGACCCGGCGGTGCGGGTGTGCCTCATCGAGGGCGGCCCTTCGGACGTGGGTGACCAGCGGGTTCTGCAGTTGCGGAACTGGCTGAACCTGCTGGAGACCGAGTTCGACTACGACTACCCGATCGTCGAACAGCCACGCGGCAACTCGCACCTGCGGCACTCGCGGGCCAAGGTGCTCGGCGGCTGCTCCTCGCACAACACGATGATCAGCTTTCTGCCGCCGCCCGGCGACTTCGCCGACTGGGTGGCGGCCGGCGCGACCGGCTGGTCCTACGACGAGATGCTGCCGTACTGGAAACGCCTCGCCGTCAACATCACCCCGGTGGCCCCGGCCGACCGCAATCCGATCACCGCCGACTTCGTGGCCGCCTGCCACACCGCGCTCGGCGTGCCGGTCCTCGACGACTTCAACGCGGCGCCGTTCGCCGACGGCACCGGCTTCTTCCCGGTCGGTTACCACCCGGAGACCGGCGTCCGATCGTCCGCGTCGGTCAGCTACCTGCACCCGCACCTCGATCGCCCGAACCTCACGATCATGACCGACACCTGGGCGTTCCATCTCGACCCGGAGGCCGGGGTCACCGTCCGGCAGGGCGACCAGATCAAAATCATCAAGGCCACCCATGAGTACGTCCTGAGCGCCGGCGCCATCGACACCCCGCGCCTGCTGCTGTTGTCCGGCATCGGGCCGGCCGCGGATCTGGAACGTCTCGGCATCGCGGTGCGGGCCGACCTGCCCGGGGTCGGCGAGAACCTGCTCGACCACCCGGAGTCGCTGATCCTGTGGGAGGCGAGCCGGCCGATCCCGCCGATGTCGGCGATGGACTCGGACGCCGGCCTGTTCGTGCGGCGTGACGCCTCGGCCGAACGTCCCGACCTGATGTTCCACCTCTATCAGATCCCGTTCACGGTCAACACCGAGCGGCTCGGCTACGACGTACCCCAGCATGGTTTTGGCATGACCCCGAACGTGCCGCGGCCGCACAGTGTGGGCCGGCTGACGCTGGCCGACGCCGACCCGGCGACCAAGCCGCTGCTGGACTTCCGCTACTTCACCGACCCCGACGGCTACGACGAGCGGACCATCGTGGACGGCCTGCGGCTGGCCCGCGAGGTCGCCGCCACCGAGCCGTTCGCCTCCTGGATCGCCCGGGAGATCGCGCCCGGCCCGGCGATCCGCACCGACGAGGAGCTGTCCGCCTACGGCCGGGCCGTGCACCACACCGTCTTCCATCCGGCCGGCACCTGCCGGATGGGCGCGGCCTCGGACGAACTGGCCGTGGTCGACCCGGAGCTGCGGTTGCGCGGGTTCCCCAACGTCCGGATCGCCGACGCCTCGGTCTTCCCGACGATGCTCACGGTCAACCCGATGGTGGCGGTCTTCCTGGTCGGGGAGCGGGCCGCCGACCTGATCAGTGCCGATCTCTAGCTTCTGGGAGGTCCCGTGACGTCCACGATCACCGTCGAGCATCTGTGGAAGGTCTTCGGCCCCAAGCCGGAGCGGGTGGTCGGCACCGAGCTGGCTTCGCTGCCCCGAGCCGAGCTGCGCGAACGCACCGGCTGCCTGGCGGCGGTGCGGGACGTCAGCTTCGCGGTCGAGGCCGGCGAGGTCTTCGTCGTGATGGGCCTGTCCGGCAGCGGCAAGTCGACGCTGGTGCGCTGCCTGACCCGGCTGATCGAACCGACCAGCGGCGAGATCAGCATCGACGGCGAGGCGGTCCGGGCGATGAACGCCCGGCGGCTGCGCGACCTGCGCCGGCACCGGGTGGCCATGGTGTTCCAGCACTTCGGGCTGCTGCCGCACCGCTCGGTGCTGGACAACGTCGGTTACGGCCTGGAGATCCAGGGCATCGGGCGGGCCGAACGGCACCGCCGGGCCGGCGAGATGCTGACCCTGGTCGGCCTGGACGGTCACGAGAATCAATACCCCGAGCAGCTCTCCGGCGGCATGCAGCAGCGGGTCGGCCTGGCCCGGGCGCTGGCCATCGACCCGGCGCTGCTGCTGTTCGACGAGCCGTTCAGCGCCCTGGACCCGTTGATCCGCCGGGACATGCAGACCGAGGTGCGCCGGCTGCACGCCGAGGTCGGCAAGACACTGGTCTTCATCACCCACGACCTGGCCGAGGCGCTGACCCTGGGCGACCGGATCGCGGTCCTGCGCGACGGCGAACTGGTCCAGGTGGGAACCCCGGAAGACCTGGTCGGCGCCCCCGCCGACGACTACGTGGCCGACTTCGTCCGCGATGTGCCGCGCTCCGACGTGCTGACCCTGCGCTGGATCATGCGAGACCCGCTGGCCGGCGAGACCTGCGAGGACCAGCCGCTGCCGGCCACCACGGTGATCCGCGACGCGGTCCCCCGCATCCTGCGCGCGAAGCTCCCGGTCCAGGTGGTGGAGGGCGACCGCGTAGTAGGCGTCGTCGACGCCGACCGCCTGCTCCCGGCCTTGATCAGCCACCACCGCCAGGTCCCGGCATGACTACGACCGCCATCCAGCCCGGAGGGCGGGTGGTCGCGGTGGCGGGGGAGACGGCGCCACGGCGGGTCACCCGGCGGCGGGTGCTCTGGGTGCTGCTGGTGGTCGCGGCCGTGGGGGCCTACCTCGGGTTTCGGACCGCTGGGGCCGCGGACTCGGACGACGCGGCGGCGTTCCGGTTCTTCACCGGCGTGCGCAACTGGGTGGACGACAACCGGGACACCAGCCCGCTCTTTCTCTACGGCGTCAACTATCTGCGGCTGGGGGTGCGGCTGCTTGTCGACGCGGTGCAGGCCGGGCTCTACGGGCTCGGGTTCGCGGGGCTGGTCGCGGCGGCCGGCGCGGTGGCGCTGGTGCTGGCCGGGTGGCGGACGGCGCTGGTCGCGGTCGGCGGGTTTCTGGCGTTCGGGTTTCTCGGGCTCTGGGCGGAGAGCGTCGACACGCTGGTGCTGACCGTCTCGGCGGTGCTGCTGGCGGTGCTGACCGGGGTGCCGATCGGGGTGCTCGCGGCCCGGGTGAACTGGGTGAGCGCGACCCTGCGGCCGGTGCTCGACGTCATGCAGATCATGCCGACCTTCGCGTACCTCGCGCCGATGACCCTGCTCTTCCTGATCGGCGAGCCGGCCGCGGTGATCGCGACCCTGATCTACGCGGTGCCGGCCACCATCCGGATCACCGAACTCGGCCTCCGCGAGGTCTCGCCGACCAGCGTGGAGGCGGCCACCGCGCTCGGCTCGACCGGCCGGCAACTGTTGACCAAGGTGCGGCTGCCGATGGCCCGGCCGACCATCGTGCTCGCGGTCAACCAGACGATCATGATGGCGCTGTCCATGGTGGTGATCACCGCCCTGATCGACGCGCCGGGCCTGGGCCAGAACATCATCCGCGCCCTGGAAAGGGTCAACGTCGGCGTCGCCTTCGATGCCGGCCTGGCCATCGTGATCATGGCGGTGGTCCTGGACCGGATCACCACCGGCGCGGCCCGCCGCCGGCCGGCCACCAGGGGCCGGTCGAGGTGGGTCGTCGCGGGCGGGGCGCTGGTGGCGGTGGTCGTGGTGGCGCTGCTGCCGATCGGCCAGGACCTGCCACGGTTGTCCTTCGCGGGGCCGGTCAACGACCTCACCGGGTGGATCGAGCTGCACTGGTACGACGCCACCGAGTGGATCAAGAACGTGGTCAGTGCGGGGCTGCTCGACCCGCTCGAGAGCGTGCTGACCAGCACGCCGTGGTGGCTCTTCGTGCTCCTGGTGGCCGCGTTCGGGACGCTGGTCAGCGGGGTTCGGTCGGCCGCCGTCGCGGCGCTGGCCGCGGCCGGGATCGCCGGGCTCGGGCTGTGGCAGCACGCCATGCAGACGCTGGCCACCGTGCTGGTCACCATCGTGCTGACGATGGCGGTCGGGATCGTGCTGGGGGTCTGGTCGGCCCGGCACGACTGGTTCGCGGCGGGGCTGCGGCCGGTGCTGGACGCCGCGCAGACCATGCCGTCCTTCGTCTATCTGCTGCCGGCCGTGGCGCTCTTCGGGGCCAGCCGGTTCACCGCGATCATGGCCGGTTTCGTCTACGCGTTTCCGCCGGTGGTGCGGCTCGTCGACCGGGGGCTGCGGGACGTGCCGGCCACCGTGGTCGAGGCCGCGGTCTCGGCCGGCTCCACCCCGCGGCAGCTGCTCTGGAAGGTGCAACTGCCGATGGCCCGCGGCGGCCTGCTGCTCGCCGCGAACCAGGGGATCGTCCTGGTCCTGGCGATGGTCGTGCTCGGTGGCCTGGTCGGTGCGGGCGCCCTCGGTTACGACGTGGTCGCCGGTTTCTCCCAGCGTGAGGACTTCGGCCAGGGCCTCGCGGCCGGTTTCGCCATCGTCCTGCTCGGCATCCTGCTCGACCGTCTCACCCAGGGTTTCCACCACGCGAAGGGACCTCGCTAGATGATGAGATTGCGGACAGTCGCCTCGGCGGCTCTGATATTGACCCTGGCCGCCTGCGGCGGTGCCACCTCGGATGCCGGGGAGTCCACGCCGAGCGCGGGGGCGAAGGGCACCGTCAACCTGGCGGTCAACCCGTGGGTCGGGTACGAGTCCGACGCGGCCGTCGTCACCTATCTGCTGGAGAAGAAGCTCGGTTACACGGTCGAGAAGAAGGAGCTCAAGGAGGAGATCTCCTGGCAGGGCTTCGAGACCGGCGAGGTCGACGCGATCCTGGAGAACTGGGGTCACGCCGATTTGAAGAAGACCTACATCGAGCAGAAGAAGGTTGCGGTGGAGGCCGGTTCGACCGGCAACACGGGCATCATCGGCTGGTACGTGCCGCAGTGGATGGTCGACCAATACCCGGACATCACCGATTACAAGAACCTCAACAAGTACGCCAGTCTGTTCAAGACCTCGGAGTCCAAGGGCAAGGGGCAGTTGCTCGGCGGCGACCCGTCCTACGTCACCAACGACGTGGCGCTGATCAACAACCTGAAACTGGATTACACCGTCGTCTTCTCCGGCAGCGAGGCGGCGATCATCAAGGCGGCCCAGCAGGCCGGGGCGCAGAAGAAGCCGTTGCTCTTCTACTTCTACGAACCGCAGTGGCTGTTCGCCCAGGAGAAGTTCGTCCGGATCAAGCTGCCGCCGTACACCGCCGGGTGCGACGCGGACCCCAAGAAGGTCGCCTGCGATTACCCCGATTACGACCTCGACAAGATCGTCAGCAAGAAGTTCGCGGACGCCAACAGCACCGCTTACCAGCTGATCAAGAACTTCAAGTGGACCAACGACGACCAGAACCTCGTCTCGGATTACCTCACCAACCAGGGCATGAGCGCCGACCAGGCGGCCGAGAAGTGGGTCAACGAGCACGAAGCCACCTGGAAGCCGTGGATCCCGGCCGGGAGCTGACACATGCCAGGACCGAAGGTCGTCATCATCGGCGCCGGCATCGTCGGGTGCGCGCTCGCCGATGAGCTGACCGCGCGCGGGTGGACCGAGGTCACCGTGCTGGAGCGGGGCCCGCTGTTCGTGACCGGCGGGTCCAGCTCGCACGCGCCGGGTCTGGTCTTCCAGACCAACCCGTCGCGGACGATGGCGCGAATGGCGCAGTACACCGTCCAGAAGCTGGCCGAGCTCGACTGTTTCCGCTCGGTCGGCAGCCTCGAGGTGGCCACCACCCCGGAGCGGCTGGCCGAGCTGCATCGCCGTTTCGGTTACGGCCAGTCGTGGGGGATCGGCTCGGCGATCGTCGACCCGGCCGAGTGCGCGCGTCTCTTCCCGCTTCTTGGCAAAGAAGAGCCGAGCAAGGTGCTCGGCGGCCTGCACGTGCCGACGGACGGCCTGGCGCTCGCGGTGAAAGCCTGCGAGTTCCAGGCCGGCCGGGCGGTCGCCCGCGGCGCCCGGTTCGTCGGGGGCGCCGAGGTGGTGGAGATCCTGCAGATGGGCGGCCGGGTGGTCGGCGCGCGCACCACCGGCGGGGATTACCCGGCCGAGATCGTGGTGAGCTGCGCCGGTTTCTGGGGGCCGCGCATCGGCGAGCTGGCCGGGGTGCCGATCCCGCTGCTGCCGATGGCCCACCAATATGTGCACACCGGGCCGGTCGGCGCGGCCGATGACCTGCCGATCGTGCGCCACCAGGACCGCGACCTGTATTTCCGGGCGCACGGCGACACCCTCGGCATCGGGTCGTATCTCCACGAGCCGATGCCGGTGGACCTCGACGACCTGCCCGGCGGTGCGCACCCGTCGATGATGGCCTTCACCCCCGACACTTTTGCCGAGTCCTGGCAGGCGGCCGGGGACCTGCTGCCGGTTCTGCGGGCGACCGAGCGAACGGACGGCTTCAACGGCGTCTTCTCGTTCACCGCCGACGGCTTCCCGCTGCTCGGCGAGTCCCGGGAACTGCAGGGCTTCTGGACGGCCGAGGCCATCTGGGTCACCCACTCGGCGGGCGCGGCGAAAGCCGTCGCGGAGTGGATGGTCACCGGCCGCCCGGAGACCGACCTGCACGAATGCGACCTCAACCGGTTCGACCCGGCGCAACTCGCGCCCGCCTACGTCAAAGAGCGGGCGATCCGCAGCTTCGTCGAGGTCTACGACATCATCCATCCGCTCGACCCGCCGTCCGTTCGCGAGCTGCGGGTGAGCCCGTTCTACGAGCGGCAGAAGGAGTTGGGCGCGGTCTTCGGCGAGGCGGCCGGCTGGGAGCGTCCGCTCTGGTACGCGGCGAACCCGCCGCAGGAAACAAGCCGCGACGCATGGTCGGCCCGGCACTGGTCGTCGATCGCGGGGACCGAAGCTCGCCTGACTCGGGAGAACGTCGCCCTCTACGACATGACCCCGCTGACGAGATTGCACATAGAAGGCCCGGTCGACTTCCTGCAGGGGTTGACCAGCGGAAACGTCGACCGGCCGGTCGGCACGGTGATCTATACGCTGCTGCTCGACCAGGCCGGCGGCATCCGCAGCGACATCACCGTGGCCCGGCTCGGCGAGCATCGTTTCCAGGTCGGCGTCAACGGCCCGCTCGACCTGGACTGGCTGTTGCGGCAGGCCCCGGCGAACGTCACGGTCCGCGACATCACCGGCGGCACCTGCGGTGTCGGCCTCTGGGGGCCGAAGGCCCGCGAGGTAGTAGAAAACCTGACCGACATCGATGTGACAAACCAAGCCTTCAAGTACTTCCAGTGCCGCGAGGGCTTCGTCGGTTCGGTCCCGGTGAGCATGCTGCGTTTGTCGTACGTCGGTGAGCTGGGCTGGGAGATCTACACCCGGGCCGACTACGGCCGCCAGTTGTGGGACACGCTGTGGGAAGCCGGCCGGGACCACGGCCTGATCGCGGCCGGCCGGCACGCCTTCACCAGCCTGCGCCTGGAGAAGGGCTACCGCGCCTGGGGCGTCGACATGACCACCGAGGACGACCCGTGGCAGGCCGGCCTGGGCTTTGCCGTGAGCGGGGACAAGCGGGAACCGGCCGACCGGAAGCTGACCTGCCTGGTGCTGGCCGACCCGGACGCCGTGCCGCTCGGCCGCGAGCCGGTCTACCTCGACGGGCAGCCGGTCGGGCACGTCACGAGCGCGGCCTTCGGGCACACCATCGGGGCACCGATCGCCTACGCCTGGCTCCCGGTGAACGAGCCGGGCACCGAGGTCGAGATCGGCTACTTCGATCGGCGGTTGCGGGCCACCGTGACCGCCGAGCCGCTCTTCGATCCCAAGCACGAGAGATTACGCCGGTAAGGAGCACCATTTGTCCGCGTACGATGTCATCGTTGTTGGTCTTGGTGGCATGGGCAGTGCCACCGCGCTGCAGCTGGCCAGCCGCGGCACCAAGGTGCTCGGCCTGGAGAAATACGGTCCGGCGCACGATCGCGGCGCCAGTCACGGCGGTTCCCGGATCACCCGGCAGTCGTATTTCGAGAGTCCCGAGTACGTCCCGCTGCTGCTCCGCGCCTACGACCTGTTCGACCAGCTGGCGACCGACTCCGGCCGGGACGTGATCACGCTGACCGGCGGGCTGATGATCGGCCATCCGGACACCCGGACGGTGGCCGGCAGCCGGGCCAGCGCCGAGCAGTGGGGTCTCCAGCACGAGATCCTCGACGCCGGCGAGATCCGCCGCCGCTTCCCGACCCTGGCCCCCAAACCCGACGAGATCGCCCTGTACGAGGCCAAGGCCGGCTTCGTCCGACCGGAGGCGACCGTCGCGGCGAACCTCGAGGTGGCCGCGAAGCGGGGCGCCGACCTGCGCTTCCACGAGCCGATGACCAGCTGGGAGGCGGCCGGCGACGGGGTGCGGGTGACCACCGCGAAGGGCAGCTACACCGCCGGCCAACTGGTGATCACGCCCGGACCGTGGGCCCCGGAGCTGCTCGCCGACCTGGGCGTGCCGTTCTCGATCGAGCGGCTGGTGCAGTTCTGGTTCCGGCCGCGCGGCGGGGTGGCCCCCTTCCAGCCGGACCGGCACCCGATCTACATCTGGGAGGACGTCAGCGGCGACCAGATCTACGGCTTCCCGGCCATCGATGGCCCGGACGGCGGCGCCAAGATCGCCTTCTTCCGGCGCGGGACCCCGACCACGCCGGACACCCTGGACACCGAGGTGCACCCGGCCGAGATCGCCGAGATGGTCGAGTACTGCGGTCAGCGGCTGCCGGACCTGCCCGGCGAGTTCCTCCGCGGCGAGCCGTGCATGTACAGCACCACGCCCGACGAGCACTTCGTCATCAGCCGCCACCCGGCGCACGAGGCGGTCACCGTGGCCTGCGGTTTCTCCGGGCACGGCTTCAAGTTCGTGCCGGTGGTCGGCGAGATCGTGGCCGACCTGGCGACCTGCGGTGCGACCGTGCACCCGATCACCCTGTTCGATCCCCGCCGGCTGACCGGAGGAAAACTGTGACCTCGTCGCTGATCCCCACCCTGGCCGGGTCCTACTACACCGACCCGTCGATCTTCGCGGCCGAGCAGGAACTGATCTTCGAGCAGATGTGGTTCTGCGCTGCGCGCGGCGAGGACATCGCGACGCCGGGCGCGTTCCGGACGGTCGAGGTGGGCCGGGAGAGTGTGCTGCTCACCCGGGCCGCGGACGGCGCGGCGCGGGCGTTCCTCAACGTCTGCCGGCACCGCGGCGCGAAGCTGAGCGTCGAGGAGAGCGGCGCGGTGAAGCGCACCTTCCGCTGCATGTACCACGCCTGGGCGTATGACCTGGACGGCAAGCTGGTGGCCGCGCCCAACCTGGTGAAGATGCCGGACGTGGACCGGGTCGAGTACGGCTTGCGCAAGGTATCCGTACGGGAATGGCTGGGTTATGTCTGGGTTTGCCTGGCCGAACAGCCGCCGTCGTTCGAGGACGACGTGATGGGCGCCTGCGTGGAACGGCTCGGCGACCTCGGCTCGATCGAGCGATACGGCCTGGATGCGCTCACCGTGGGCCGCCGGATCCGGTACGACGTAAAGGCCAACTGGAAACTGATCATCGAGAACTTCATGGAGTGCTACCACTGCTCGACCATCCACCCGGAACTGGTGCACGTGCTGCCCGAGTTCGCCGGTGGGTACGCGGCGCAGTACTACGTCGGTCACGGCGCCGAGTTCGGCCGGGACGTGCAGGGCTTCACGGTGGACGGCAGCGCGGGTCTCTCGACGATCTCGACGATCGCGCAGGAGCAGGACCGCCGCTACTACGCGATCACCATCAAGCCGCAGGTCTTCGTCAACCTGGTGCCCGACCACGTGATCTTCCACCGGATGTACCCGGTGGCGGTGGACCGGACGATCGTCGAGTGCGATTGGCTGTATCTACCAGAGGTGGTCGCGTCGGGGGCCGACCTGTCCCGCTCGGTGGAGTTGTTCGACCGGGTGAACCGGCAGGATTTCGAGGCCTGCGAACGCTGCCAGCCGGGGATGAGCTCCCGGGCGTACGCCGAGGGCGGGGTGCTGGTGCCGAGCGAGCACCACATCGCGGAGTTCCACCGGTGGGCACAGGGCCGGATAAGTCCAATTAGAGGTAAATAACCCAGACTCGCTTACGCGGCTCTGCGCACTGTCCTACCTTAGGCCACGTCCAAGTGGGGCAATTCATCCGAAATGGAGCGCAGAACCGTGTTCTCTTCACGTTCTTCGCGAGTCGCACGCGGCGGCCTATTGGCCGCTCTCACCTTCTCGCTAGCGGTCGCCACGGCGCCCGCCAACGCGTTCGGCGCCGACGGCGACGATCTGATCGATTACCAGACGTTCTCCGGCGCCTCCAAGACGCTCGACCGCAACGGCACCGCGGACATCATCACCTCGTCCGGGAGCATGCGACAGCGGATCCTCCGGCTCAGCGCCGGCGGGTTCCGGCAGGCCGGTTCGGCCTGGGACAAGCAGAAGGTCGACCTGACCGACTCGTTCGAATCGACCTTCAAGGTCTACCTGCACCACGGTGCACCGGGCGCGGACGGCATCGCGTTCCTGGTGCAGACCGAGGGCCCGCGCGCGCTCGGCGGCTGGGGCGGCGGTCTCGGTTACCGCGGCATCAAGAAGAGCGTGGCCGTCGAGTTCGACACCTTCCAGAACTCGCCCGACCCGAACAGCAACCACCTCGCCGTGGTGCTGGGCGGCGACGCCGACACGCACCACAGCATCGCCGAGCCGTCGATCCCGCTGTACGGGCGGCCGTTCCAGGCCCGGGTCAGCTACGACGCCTTCACCAACGACATCCGGGTGTACGTGAAGTCGCTGCGGGCCGGGTCCGAGGAGCAGCTGGCGCTCAAGGACAACGTCGACCTGGCCGGCGAGGTCGGTGACTTCTCGGCCTGGGTCGGTTTCACCGCCGCCACCGGCAGCGCCCTGTCGAAGCAGGACATCTACTCCTGGTCGGTCCAGGGCTCCGCAGGCTGACCGGACCAATTACGCGCCGCCGGTACCGCGGATCCCTGCGGTACCGGCCGTGCCTGCCCGCCCGCACGTCATCGCACGACCGAGCCTTGGAGAACTGTCATGTCCACGGTCCCCTACGTTGAGCCATCGGCCGGAACGGGAATCGAGCTGCCACCGCCTTCCGTGGTGGATGCGAGTGAACCACTCGTCAGCGTGATCATTCCGGCGCTCAACGAGGCGCGAAACCTGCCGCATGTAATGGCGGCACTGCCCGAGGTCGACGAGGTGATCCTCGTTGACGGGGGCTCAACGGACGACACGGTCGAGGTCGCCCGCCGGCTGATGCCCGGCATCCGGGTCGTCACCCAGAACCGGCGCGGCAAGGGCAATGCCCTGGCCTGCGGGTTCGCGGCGGCGACCGGAGACATCCTGGTGATGATCGACGCGGATGGCTCGACCGATCCGCGCGAGATCCCGAGCTTCATCGCGGCTCTGCGCGCCGGCGCCGACTTCGCGAAGGGCTCCCGGTTCCACGGCTCGGGCGGCAGCGCCGACATCACCGCGCTGCGCCGGGCCGGCAACAAGTGCCTGAGCCTGCTGGTCAACACCATGTTCCGCACCCGCTACAGCGACCTCTGTTACGGCTACAACGCGTTCTGGGCCCGGCACCTCGACGTCTTCGGCCTGGACTCGACGTCGCCACGGCCGGACGGCGACGGCCGGCTGTGGGGTGACGGCTTCGAGATCGAGACCCTGCTGAACCTGCGGGCGGCCCGGGCCCGGCTGCACATCATCGAGGTGCCCAGCTTCGAACAGGCCCGCATCCACGGCGAGAGCAACCTCAACGCGATGACCGACGGCCTGCGGGTGCTGCGGACCATCGCCCGGGAGTGGCCGCGGCGCCGTAGCGCGGTGAAAACCGCGGAGCACGCCCGGTGAGGATCGGCGTCGTCACCAGCGCCTATCACCCGGAGGTGGGTGGCGTGGAGACGCACGCTCGCCGGCTCTGCGCGGCTCTGGTCGCGGCCGGCGACGAGGTCGAAGTGCTCACCCAGCACGCGGTGAGCACCGACGAGACGATCGACGGGGTGCTGGTGCGGCGCTTCCCGCTCACCGTGGCCGCCTCCAACTACCGCTTCTCCCTCGCCCTCTGGCACTACCTGCGCGGGCACGCCGGTCACTACGACGTGCTGCACGCGCACAGTTACCACGCCCTCGCCGCGGTGCCGGCGGCGCTGACCAACCGGACCCCGCTGGTCTTCACCCCGCACTACCACGGCACCGGGCACAGCCTGCTGCGCCGGGCGCTGCACCCGATCTACCGGCCGGTCGGCCGGCGGGTGGTGGCCCGGTCCAGCCGGCTGATCGCGGTCACCCACGCCGAGCGGGAGTTGCTGGTCCGGCACTTCCCGGAGGCCCGGGACCGGATCGTGGTCATTCCCAACGGGACCGACCCGGCCCGGGCGGCCGAACCCATCGACGAGCCCGGCCGGGGCATCCTGTGCGTCGGCCGGCTCGAGCGGTACAAGCGGGTCGACCGGGTGATCCGGGCGATGACTCACCTGAGCGACGAGCACCGGCTGGACGTGGTCGGTGCCGGCCCGGCCCGGGACGAGCTGGAGCAGCTGGTTCGCCGGCTGGACCTGTCCGACCGGGTGCGGTTCCACGGGCGGCTGCCCGAGGACGCGTTCGCGGCCCGGATGGCGGCGGCCGCCGCCGCGATCTCGGCCTCGGCGCACGAGGCGTTCGGGATGACGGTGGCCGACGCGCTCGCGGCCGGCCTGCCGACCGTGGCGTCGTTCATCCCGGCACACCGGGAACTGGCCGTGATGGCCGGTTCCGGTGTGCCGCTCTGGCTGGTCAACCCGGACGACGAGGTCGCGCTGGCCGACGCGCTGCGGGTCGCGGCCGCCACCGAGCGGGCCGACCTCGGCCACCATCCGCTGCCCACCTGGAGCGACGTAGTGCTGGAGACCCGGGAGGTCTACGCGAGCGTCGCGCCGCGGGTGCGACTGATCCAACATCGAGCGGGAGCCGCCGACCGATGACCCTGACCGCGCCCGCCGCCGTACTACCGGAAACCGCCGAGCCCGCCCCGGGCCGGGATCACAGCGCCGTCTGGTGCGCCGTCTCGCTGACGGTCGCGGGTGCGGCCGGGGCGGTGGCGCTGGTCGCGGCGGACCGGGCCGCCGAGTGGGGGCACGGCCGGCCGTTCGAGCTGTTCTGGCTCGGCATGCTGGTCTTCACGCTGCCCGCCGCGTACTGGGCCGGGCGGCGGGCGACCAGCTCCCGGCTGCGGCTGGCCGTGATCGTCGCGTACGCCTGCTTCACCTACCTGCCCAAACTCCTGCGCAACCCGACCGGTCCGCTGTACCACGACGAGTTCGCGCATTGGCGGCAGAGCCGCGAGATCCTGCTCGACGGCCGGCTGTTCGAGGCGAACCCGATCGTCCGGGTGGTCGGCGACTTCCCCGGACTGCACTCCGCGGTGGCCTCGGTCGCCTCGCTCACCGGGATCTCGGTGTGGCATGCCGCGCTGGCCGTGCTGATCGGCGCGCACCTGCTGCTGGTGCTGGGCGTGACCGTGCTGGCCCAGGAGATCTGGCGGGACGGCCGGACCGCCGCGATCGCCGCCCTCGCGTACGGCCTGAACAGCTCTTTTCTGTTCTTCGACACCCAGTTCGGCTATGAGTCGCTGGCCATCGCCCTGTGGGTGTGGACGCTTGTCGCGCTGGTCCGGGCGATGCGTGCGCCGGCCAAGGCGCCGATCGCGGTGCTGCTTATCGCGGCCACCGTGGTCACCCACCACCTGACCGCGCTCGGCCTGATCGCCACCATGCTGATCATCGCGGTGGCGGCGACGATCAAACGGCGCGACGCGGTGGCCGCGACGGCCTGGCTGCTGACCCTGACCGCCGCGGTGCTGACCACGTCCTGGCTGCTGTGGGTGGCGCCGAAGACCGCCGGATACCTCGATCCCTACCTGGCCAAGGCGCTCAACCAGTTCGCCGGGATGTTCAGCGACAACGGGGAGAGCGGCCGCACGCTGTTCAAGCAGTCGATCGCGCCGTGGTGGGAGCAGAAGACCGCGTTCGTCGCGCAGGGCTGCGCGCTGGCCGCGATGACCGCGGCCGCCGTCCACCTGTACCGGACGCGGAACCGCGATCCGCTGGCGCTGGCCATGCTGGTGCTCGGCGTCTGCTACTTCCCGGCCGTCCTGCTGATCCTGACCCCGTCCGGGGCCGAGGGCGCCCGCCGGTCCTGGGCGTTCAGCTACCTCGGCATCGCCCTGGTGGTGGCGCCGCTCGCGGTCCGGCTGCTCGACCGGTGGGCCGGAAAGGCGGCCGCCGCGCTGCTCACCGTGTTCGCGATCGTCATGGTCGGCAACACCGCGGCCGGGATGAACCCGTCCTACCGGTTCCCCGGCCCGCCGGTGTACGGCTCGGACACCCGCGCGCTCATCCCCGAGGTGGCCGCCGCGGCCGACTGGCTGCGCGCGACCCAGGGCCGCGGGCTGCGGATCGTCGCCGACCGTTACTCCGGGCTGATCTTCGGCTCGTTCGGCGGCCAGGACCCGGTCACCGGCTCGGTCACCTTCCCCACCTACGACGTCTACCTCACCCAGCCCGGCCAGCCGGTCAACCCGGCCCTGATCGGGCAGCTCAGCGCGTGGCGGTTCGGCTATCTGGTGGTCGACCGGCGGATGGCCCGGGAGGTTCCGGAGATCGGCATCTACTTCGAGAACAACGAGCCGATCGCGCACAACGGCCGGCCCGGGTTCACCCTCGGTCAGCTCACCAAGTTCGACCACACACCGTGGACCATCAAGATCTACGACAGCGGGAACATCGCCATCTACCGCTTCGACTTCGCCTCGCTGAACGTCCCGGCGATCGGGGGCGGCAAGTGACCACCCTGCGGGTTCTCGCCGCCGCCCTCGCCACCTTCGGCCTCCTCGCTCTCGTTGGTGGTGGCGGTTGGTGGCCGGCGGCCGTTCTGCTGATCGGCCTGCTCGCGCTCGGTGAGCTCTGGCTGCGCGCGCTGGTCGCCGAGACGGTCGCGCCGGCCGCCCGGATCGGCCTCGGCGCGGTGTCCGGGCTGGTCAGCCTGCCGATGGTGGCGGTCACCCTGCACCTGCTCGGGGTGCCGCTGCGCAGTTCGCAGCTCGCCGCCGGGCTCGCCGTGCTGGCGGTTCTGCTGGGCGGGGTGGCGCTGCTGCGGGAACGGTCCGGCCCGGTGCCGGACGACCCGCGCTTCGCGCGCACGCTCCCGGCGATCGCCATCCCGGTGGTGGTCGCGCTGGTCGTCGGGGGTGCGGCCACCATGGCGTACGTCCGGATGCCGCACCCGCAGCAGCCGGGGTTCACCAGCGTCGCCCTCGGCGGCTGGGCGGCCGGCATCGACGGCCCGGTCACCTTCCCGCGAGCCGGCCTCGACGTCCCGATCCGGGTAGCCAGCGCCGGCGAGCCGGCCGCGGTGGCCCAGCTGCGGGTCAGCGTCGGGTCCCGGCCCGCCGCCCCGGCCCGCCCGGTGACCGTCGACGCCGACACCATCCAGTCGATCGCCGTGCACGTCCCGGCGCCGCTCACCGGCTGCCTGCACCGCATCGAGATCAGCGTGGGCGCGGCCAGCACCATCTTCTACGGCCGCGGGCCGGCCAAGTGCTGAGGGCGGTCGGCCGGGACTCGCTGGCCCGCAACAGCGTCCTGATCATGGCGAGCACCGTCGGGACCAGCGGGCTCGGCTACCTCTACTGGATGGTCGCGGCCCGCGAACTGCCGCGCGCGGTGATCGGCACCGCCACCGCGCTGATCTCGGCGGCCACCGTGGTCAGCATGGTGGCCAACCTGGGCGTCGGGCACATGTTCATCCAGCGGCTGCCGGAGGCCGCGACCGCCGCCTGGTCCCGGATCGTCAGCGCCGGCCTGCTGCTCGGCTGCGCCGCCACGGCCGCCGCGTCGCTGGCGGCGGCCCTGGTGCTGCCCCGGGCGGTCGGCAACTTCGCCTTCCTGGCCGGGGCGCGCGGGGTGGTCGCGCTGGTCCTGACGGCCGTCGCGCTGACCGCCTCGATGCTGCTCGACTACGTCTTCGTGGCTCACCGGGCCAGCCAGGGCATGCTCTGGCGCAACCTGGCCCTGGCGGCCGGCAAGGTGGCCGCGCTGGCCGGGCTCACCGCGGCCGGGCTGGCGACTCCGGCGGCGGTGGTGCTCGCCTGGACGGTGCCGTCGCTGCTCGTCTCGGCCTGCACCCTGCGCTGGAGCCTGTCCCGGCTGCGGCCCGGGTGGCGGCTCACCGGGACCGGTCTCGGCGCCGAGCTGCGCCACGTGCGCGGCTCGATGACCGGGCACCACCTGGTCAACCTGGCCCAGGCCGGGCCGAGCGCGCTGCTTCCGGTGCTGGTCACCGCGCATCTCGGGGCGGCCGAGAACGCCCACTTCTACGTGGCCTGGATGACCGCGTCGGTGCTGTTCATGGTCTCGCCGGCGGTGGCCTCCGCGCTGTACGCCGAGCGCACCAACGCGGCCGGCCGGTCGGCGTCGCTGCCCCGGGCCGCGCTCGTCGTCCTCGTCGTGATCGGCCTCCCGGCCGTGGTCCTCTTCCTGGCCGGCGGCTGGATCCTCGGCCTGTTCAGCCCGGCCTACGCCGCCGCCGGCGGCCTGCTGCTGAAGATCCTGGTGCTGGCGGCGATCCCGGACGCGATCACCAACCTGGCCGTGGCGCACTGGCGCTCGCTCGGCAAACTGCGCCGCTGTCGACGGCTGAACCTGGCGATGGCGGCGGTCTGCCTCGGCCTGACCTGGCTGTGGCTGCCGGCGATGGGAATCGAGGCGGCCGGCCTGGCCTGGCTGGTCGGCCAGTCACTGGGCGCGGCCCTGGTCGCCGTGCACGCCGGTTACACCCGCCTGCGGCGCCGGCCCGCCCCGCGTTACGCCGCGGCGCCGCGTCCCCGGCGGCCGCGGCCGTCGCCTCATCCGGTCGGTCCTTCCCATTCCCGCCCGCGTTCCCGGAGAGTCCCGTGAAGATCCTGCACCTGGCCAACCTGTACGCGCCGATCATCGGCGGTCTCGAGCGCAGCGTCGCCACCAGCAGCGAAGAACTGGTGCGGCGCGGCCACGAGGTGACCGTGCTGACCCTGGCCACCCCGGGCGTTCCACCGGAGGAACGGATAGGCGATGTCCGGGTGGTCCGGGTGCGCAGCATCGCCAACCGGCTGCTGCCCCGGATCAACCAGGACCGGGCCAAACCGTTCCACCCGACCGCGGCCGACCCGCTCACCGTCGCCGACATCCGGCGCGAGCTGCGGGCCCACCGCTACGACGTGGTGCACAGCCACGACTGGCTGATGTACAGCTACCTGCCGCTGCGCTTCGGCCCGGACGGGGTGCCGCACGTGCACACCGCCCACGACTTCGGGCTGGCCTGCGTGAAGAAGACCTTCGCCCGGGACGGCCGGGGCTGCGCCACCGGACCCCGGCTCTCGCACTGCCTGCCCTGCGCGTCCGGGCAGTACGGCCGGCCCAAGGCGGCGGCGCTGACCGCGGCCCTGCGCGCGCACCGGCACCGGGGGATCGACGCGCTCACCGCGATCTCGCCGTCGGTGGCCCGCGCCCTGGAACAGGCCCGGCTCCCGGCCGGCCTGCCGGTGCAGGTGGTCTCCAGCCTGGTGCCGGACGGGCTGGACGAGCTGGCCCGCCGCACGCCCCGGCCGGACTGGCTGCCGGACCGGCCGTACCTGCTGTTCGTCGGGGCGCTCGGGCCGCACAAGGGGGTGGACGTCCTGTTCACCGCGTACCGGAAGCTGGTTGACCAGTGGCACGGCGCCGAGCCGGCCCCGGCGCTGGTCTGCATCGGGACCTGGCGCCCGGACACCCCGCCGGTCCCGCCCGGGGTGCTGGTGCGGCACGACGTGCCGCACGCGCAGGTGATGGCGGCCTGGCACGGCGCGGCGGTCGGCGTGGTGCCGTCGATCAACGAGGCGATGGGGCAGGTGGCGGTCGAGGCGCTGCTCGCCCGCACGCCGCTGATCGCCTCCCGGGTCGGCGGGCTGGCCGACATGATCCGCGACGGGGAGAGCGGCCTGCACGTGCCGGCCGGTGACCCGGAGGCCCTGCACGCGGCGCTGATCCGGGTGCTCACCGACGACGCCCTGGCCGACCGGTTGCGCACGGCCGGCTATCACCGCGGGCTCGATTTCACCGCCGCCCGCGTGGTCCCGCAGATCGAGGAGGTCTACCGTGCCTGCCGCGCCTAGTCCAATTTGTCAGGAAAAGCCGCGAGTGCTGGTGGTCGGCTCGGGCTGGCGGTTCCTCTCCGGGATCAGCTACTACACCTGCCGGCTCGCGAACGCGCTCAACACCCGCTACGACGTCGGCACGGTGCTGATGCGGCAGCTGCTTCCGGCACGCCTCTATCCCGGCCGGGAACGGGTCGGCCGGCCGCTGTGCGACCTGCGCTACGACGACAGCATCCCGGTGTTCGACGGGGTGGATTGGTGGGGCCTGCCGTCGCTTGCGCGAGCCGTCCAATTTATGCGCAAATTTCGTCCTGAAGTGCTCGTCCTGCAGTGGTGGACCGGCACCGTGCTGCACTCCTACCTGGTCCTCTGCCTCGCCGCCCGGCTCACCGGGGTGCGGGTGATCATCGAGTTCCACGAGGTCCAGGACACCGGCGAGGCCGAGCACCGGTGGGCCGCGGCCTACGTCCGCAAATTCATCAAGCCGCTGCTGCGGCGCACCGACGGCGTGGTGGTCCACTCACGCTTCGATCAAAAGACCCTTCGGGAGACGTACGGCCTCAGCACGGTCCCGCTGGTGATCGCCCGGCACGGGCCCTTCGACCACCACGACGCCGTGGTACCGGAGCCACGCACCCCGGGCGGTCCACGCCGGCTGCTGTTCTTCGGCACGATCCGCCCGTACAAGGGACTCGAGGATCTGATCGAGGCGTTCGCGACGCTGCCCGGCGACTACCACCTGACCGTGGTGGGGGAGACCTGGGAGGGCTGGACGCTACCGGCCGAACTGATCGCCGCCTCGCCCGCCGCCGGCCGCATGGAGTTCGTCAACCGCTACGTCGCCGACGCCGAGGTGGACGCCTACTTCGCCGCCGCCGACCTGGTCGTGCTGCCCTATCGGCGCAGCTCGGCGAGCGGGCCGCTGCACATCGCGATGAGCCACGGCCTGCCGGTCGTGGTGACCGCGGTCGGTGGCCTGGTCGAGGCGGCCGAGGACTACCCGGGCGCCCGGTTCGCGCCGGCCGGCGATCCGGCGGCGCTGTCGGCCGCGATCCGCGACGCCGACCGGTTGATCGGCCGGCGGCACGCCGACCCGTCGTCCTGGGACAGGACCGTCGCCGCGTACGACGAGCTCCTGTCCCGGATCGGCGTGCCGCTGCCCCTTCAGGAGGCCGACACCACCACGTCGTCGAACCAGACGGTGCCGGTGTTCTCCGCCGACTTGAGGTGAATCTGCATGCTGACCGAACCGGCCGGGGCGACCCCGTCCACGACCAGCTTCGTCCAGTTGGTGGTGCCGGTCGGCAGCAGCGCCGAGGCGCCGCCACCCAGCCACTTGTCGTTGATGTCGAACCAGCTCAGCGCGATCTGAGTGGCGCCGGTGGCGGCGTTGCCGCGGGCCCACGCCTCGCCGTGCCACTTCTGGCCGGAGACCACCGGCGCGAGCGGGGCGACCCGGAAGGACGGGGCGCCGGACGCGGTCTTGCCGGTGTTGGTCAGGGTGACCGACCACTTGCCGGTGCGAGCCTGCGTCTGGGTCTTGACCGCCTGGCCCAGTTCGGGCAGGTAGGCCCGCCACGGGCTGAGGCCGGTCCCGTTCTCGAAGCTGGTGTCCATCAGCGTGCCCGGCTGGGCGATCCCGGTCCAGGCCGCCTTCACCACGGCCGCGGCCGCCTTGGCCACGCCGTTGGTGCGGTACAGGCCGTAGGTGTACTGGGCCGGGATCTTCGAGACCTGGGACTCGGGGATCGCGCCGGTGGCGAAGTCGGTAAGCGTCCACGGGGCCACCGACTGCACGCCGGCCGCCTTCGCGGCCTGGAACACCCGGGCCAGGAAGGCCGCCTGCTCGCCCTCGGTGTTCTGCAGGGTGTTCAGGCCGACCTCGCCGATCACCATCGGGGTCGGCGCGACCGTGGCCTGCGCCTGCTTGATCACCGCGAGGGCCCGCTCCGAGCTGGTGTAGAAGTGGAAGTCGTAGTAGTCGAGCGGGTTCGCGACGAGCGCGGCCTTGATCTTGCCCATCCCGACGGCGCCGTCGTCGCCGTTCACCGAGAAGGTCAGCGGCATCGTCGGGTACGCGGCCCGGACCAGCGGGACGATCTTCTTGGCCCAGATGATCCCGCCCACGTCGTCCGGGTCGAACTCGTTCTGCAGCTCGACCGAGATGATCCGGGGGTCGTCCTTGTACGCCCGGAGCAGGTTGTTCGCCCAGTTGAAGCTGTTGGCGACCTCGCTGTACTGGCCCCACCAGTCGAAGAGCGTGAACTTGACGGTCATCCCGTACTTGTCGGCGATCTTCACGAAGGTGGCGAGCCGGCTGGTGTAGGTGGAGTTCAGCGTCGGGTAGCCGAACGTCGACGGGAAGATGATCGCCCGGGCGCTGGTGGCGCCGAGGGCGTCCGCCTTCGCCATGTCGGCGTCGATCTGGGCGGCGTCGAAGTCGGTCCACATCTTCGCCCACCCGGCCTTGGCCGGGTAGTAGTTGATCGTCTTGGCGGCCTTGACGGCGGCCATCCGGGAGGCCAGCGTCGGCACTTCGGTGACGGCCTTGGCGGAGACCGTGGTGGTCGCGGGCTTGACCGCGGTGGGCTTGGCAATCGCCGGGGCGGCGGCGGGAGCGGCAAAGCCGAGCAGAACCGTCGAGGCGATGACGGCGGCGCGGTGGCGGCGGGAGAGGTTCAACGCGGTCCCTTCCGTGGGACGGAGTCAGTTTGTTGAGCGGCCCTCCAATCGGCGCAGTTGCATTAGGGGTGTCATAGTTCGCTGATTGCTTCGTTGGTGCGCCTCGGTCGCAGCCCGGTTGCCGCAACCGAAACGTCGGACTATTTGCCTCGTGCAGCCGTCCTGAGCTGCGGAAACGCGGTTTTTGGTGATCATTTGCCGGGTTGCCAAACGGATGCCGAACGGTATCGACGCCGCTGGAGAATGCATTCTGTGGCGACGAAAAAGGTGGTTTCCTGCCGGATAAACCCGGGCCCGGGTTGCGAGTTGGTAGTTACGCCTCGGGGTAGTGCCGCGGTGTGTAGACGCGGGTCGTTCCATCGGCGCCCGCGACCGCCCGGGTCTGGCTCGAACCGATCAACAACAGGCAGCGCATGTCGACCGTGGCCGGGTCCAGCTCGGCCAGGGTGGTGACCCGCACCGACTCGGTCGGACCGCCCACGTCCCGCCCGATCACCACCACCGTCTCCGGCGAGCGGTGCTCCAGCAGCGCCGCTCGGGCCCGCACCAACTGCGCGGTGCGTGACTTCGAGGCCGGGTTGTAGATCGCGATCACCAGGTCGGCCCGGGCCGCGGCGACCAGCCGCGACTCGACCACCGACCAGGGCTTGAGCCGGTCACTCAGGGACAGCACGCAGAAGTCGTGGCCGAGCGGCGCGCCGACCCGGGCCGCCACCGCCTGGGCCGCGGTCAGCCCCGGCACCACCCGCACCGGAACGTCCTTCCACTGCGGGTCGTCGGCCACCTCGAGCACGGCGGCGGCCATCGCGAACACCCCCGGGTCACCCGCCGAGATCACCGCGACCCGGTGCCCGCGCCGGGCCAGATCGAGCGCGAACGCGGCCCGTTCGGCCTCGACCCGGTTGTCCGAGGCGTGCTTGCGCTGACCCGGCCGGGCGGCGACCCGGTCGAGGTAGGGGCCGTAGCCGATCAGGTCGTCGGCGGCGGCGATCGCGGCCCGTGCCTCCGGGGTGAGCCAGCGCGGGTCGCCCGGCCCCAGCCCGATCACGGTGACCTCGCCGTCCCCGTCGGTGCTTTCCGCCGGTCGGTTGAACCCGGCCGCGGCCGGGCTCGGGAGCAGGGCCAGCGAGAAGTACGGCACGGTCGACGGGTCGACGTCGGCGAGCGGGGCGGTGCGCTCGCCGGTCGTGGTGGCCCGCTCGACGTACCAGGCGTCGGCGAGCCGGCCCGAGCGCTCCAGGGCCTCCCGGACGTTCGGGAAGGTGCGGCCCAGCTTCATCACGGCGGCCGACTCGGTGGACGCCAGGTGCGCGGCCAGCTCCCCGGCCGGCAGCGTGCCCGGCAGGATGGTGAGCACCTCGTCGCGTTCCATCAGCGGCCGGCCGAGCGCGGCCGACGCGGCGCTCACCGAGGTCACCCCCGGGACGACGGTGGTCTCGTAGCGGTCGGCGAGGCGCTTGTGCATGTGCATGTAGGAGCCGTAGAAGAACGGGTCCCCCTCGGCCAGCACCACCACGTCCCGGCCCGCGTCGAGGTGCGCGGCGAGCCGGGCCGCCGACTCGGCGTAGAAGTCGTCGATCGCGCCCTGATACCCGCCCGGATGGTCGGTGGTCTCGGTGGTCACCGGGTAGATCAGCGCTTCCTCGATCTGCCCGTCCCGCAGGTGTGCCGCCGCGATGGCCCGCGCGTTGCTGCGCCCGTGCCGGGCCGCGTGATAGGCCACCACGTCGGCGTTCTCGATCAGCCGGACGGCCTTCACGGTGATCAGTTCCGGGTCGCCGGGGCCGACGCCCACGCCGTAGAGCTTTCCGGCCATGGCTGTCACTCCGTCTCCGATGCCAGGGCGTTGACCGCGGCGGCGGTGATCGCGCTGCCACCCCGGCGCCCGCGCACGACCAGGTGTTCCAGGTCGGAGGCGGCCAGCGCCTCCTTGGACTCGGCCGCGCCGATGAACCCGACCGGAATGCCCAGCACCGCGGCCGGCCGCGGCGCCCCCGCCGCGATCATCTCCAGCAGCCGGAACAGCGCGGTCGGCGCGTTCCCGATCGCCACCACGCTGCCGCCGAGCCGGTCGCCCCAGAGGTCGAGGGCCGCCGCGCTGCGCGTGGTCCCGAGCTTCGCGGCCAGTTCCGGCACGGCCGGGTCGCGCAGCGTGCAGACCACCTCGTTGCCGGCCGGCAGCCGCTTGCGAGTGATCCCGGAGGCGACCATCTCGGCGTCGCACAGGATCGGCGCCCCGTCGAGCAGCGCCTTGCGCGCGGCCCGCGCCACCAGCGGGCTGAACCCGACGTCGGCCGGCAGGTCGACCATCCCGCAGGCGTGGATCATCCGCACCACGACCCGGCTCACCTCCGCCGGGAACGCCGACAGGTCGGCCTCGGCCCGGATGGTCGCGAACGACCGCCGGTAGATCTCGGCCCCGTCCCGCTCATAGTCGAATTTCATGCTCAGCTCCTGCGTGCCGCGACGACGGCCGCCGCCAGATCCGCGGCGTGGGGGTGGGTGACCGGACCGTCGGGGGTGGTGACGGCGTAGCCATGGGGGGTGGCCTCGACGCGGACGTGTGGGCCGGCGGGGGAACCGCAACCGCGCTCGCAGCCGAGCCAGTGCACAGGGAGGCCGTCGACGAAGCGGGTGGTGGCCAGGGCGTCGGCGCGGATGTCGGCGCGGGACTTGGCGCAGCCGGGGAGGCCGGCGCAGGCGGTCACGCCGGTCCAGCGGGAGTCAGGGGCGGCCGGCAGGCCGGCCTCGGTCAGGCGGCGCTGCCAGTCCGACGCCGCCGCCGGCGGCAGATCAGCCACCACGACCCCACGCCAGGGGGTCACGACCAGCTGATCGGCTTCGGCCAAAACCTTCATCTGTACGCCGGTCAGCCGGCCGAGCGGAACGATCGCCCCCACCGCGAACAGCCCGTCGGGTTGCGGCAGCACACCCACCGGCGACGCGGGGTAGTCGGGAACGAGCGCAGGCTCGTCGCGCAGGGTGACGCCCAGCCGTGCGGCCGTCTGCTCGGCGATCGCGCGAGCTCCGCCGGGCAGTTCGGCGAGGCGCCACGCCGGCCTGCCCTGGTGGCGGGCGCGGGCGTCCAGGAACGCGTGCGCGGCGGCCAGCAGCGCCGGGACCACCCGGTCGGCGGGGACGCGGAGGCCCTCGTCGTGGCCGGCGAACAGCACGGCGAAGTGGTCGCCGTCCGGGACCGCGGCGACGTCGGGGACCAGCGGGACGGTGCCGAGGGCGAACAGGAAGCGGCCGGGCAGGGCGGCCAGCGCCGGGTCGGCGCAGAGGGCGGCGTCCAAGTCGTGGATCAGGGTGCGGGTCGGGCGGTCGGCCAGCGGCGGGGCGGCGATGTTGCGTACGGTCTCGTGGGTTGCCGTGGGAAGTAAGCCGGCGGCCGACAGCCGGGCCGCCAGATCCGTCGGGTTTGTCCGGGTCAGCGCGCGCAGCTGGACGTTGGCCCGCGAGGTCAGTTCCAGGCTGCCGTCGCCGGATGCGGCGGCGATCGCGGCCAGCGCGGTCAGCTGGGTGCCGGTCAGCCGGCCGCCGGGAAGCCGGACGCGTGCGAGCGGGCCGTCGGCTGCCTGATGCAGCTTCAGCGCGCCGGGGCAGGCGTCGGTCTCGGACTGGCGGATCGGGTGGGGCACGTGCCGGATCCTACGGAGGACCACCGACATGAACGCATCCTCGGGTCGGCATCGTCACACACCACACCCCGGCTTGACGGCGGTCGGCGCGGCCCGGAAGGCTGGGAGGTCACGAGCGGCGACGCCGCGGAGGAAGCCGGTGAGAGTCCGGCGCGGTCCCGCCACTGTCACCAGGCCTACCAGGCTCGGGAGCCAGGAACTCCGGTCGCCGTGATCCGACTACCCGGGGCGCGGACCCCGAGGGGAGCGCGCGTGTTTCTGCTGCTGTCGACCTCCGACACCGACCTGCTCAGCGCCCGGGCCAGCGCGGCCGACTGGCGCCTGGCCAACCCGGCCCGCACCGGCGTGGCCGACCTGCCCGGCCTGCTCGACGGGGTCGAGCTCGTCGTGGTCCGGATTCTGGGCGGCCGCCGGGCCTGGGAAGAGGGGCTCGACGCGCTGCTGGCCGGGCCGGTCCCGGTGGTCGTGCTGGGCGGCGAGCAGGCGCCGGACGCCGACCTGATGAAGCTCTCCACCGTGCCGGCCGGGGTGGCCGCCGAGGCGCACTCCTACCTCGCGCAGGGCGGGGCGGAAAACCTGGGCGCCGTTTTCCACTTCCTCTCCGACACCGTGCTGCTCACCGGGCACGGCTTCGCCGCGCCGGTGGCCGCGCCGGACTGGGGACCGCTGCCGCGCGAGACGACGGCGACCGGGCCGGTGGTCGCGGTGCTCTACTACCGGGCCCACCACATGGCCGGGAATACCGCGTTCGTCGAATCGCTGTGCCGCCAGATCGAGGCGAAGGGCGCGCGGCCGCTGCCCATCTTCACCGCTTCTTTGCGTACTGCCTCGGAAGAGCTCCTGGCCGAGTTGCGTACGGCCGACGCCCTGATCGTCACCGTGCTCGCGGCCGGCGGCACCAAGCCGGCGACCGTCGGCGCCGGCGGCGACGACGAGGCCTGGGACGTCGGTGTGCTCGCCGGCCTGGACGTGCCGATCCTGCAGGGGCTGTGCCTGACCAGCAGCCGGGCCGCGTGGGAGGCCAGCGACGACGGGCTGTCGCCGCTGGACGCGGCCACCCAGGTGGCGATCCCCGAGTTCGACGGCCGGATCATCACGGTGCCGTTCTCGTTCAAGGAGATCGACCCGGACGGGCTGTCGGTCTACGTGGCCGACGACGAACGCGCGGCGCGGGTGGCCGGCATCGCGGTCGCGCACGCCCGGCTGCGGCACGTGCCGGCGACCGAGCGGAAGATCGTGCTGATGCTGTCGGCCTACCCGACCAAGCACTCCCGGATCGGCAACGCGGTCGGCCTGGACACCCCGGCCTCGACGGTCGCGCTGCTGGCCGCGATGCGTTCCGCCGGGTACAAAATCGGGTCGTTCGGCGACTACGACGGCGACGGGCTGATCCACACGCTGATCGCGGCGGGCGGGCAGGACCCGGACTGGCTGACCGAGGACCAGCTGGCGGCGAACAAGGTGCGGATCTCGTCGGCGCGGTATTCGGCGTTCTTCGCCACGCTTCCCGATGATCTCCAGGCCCGCATGGTGCAGCACTGGGGGCCGCCGCCCGGCGAGCTCTATGTCGACAACGGCGACATCGTGCTGGCCGCGATCCGCGACGAGAACGTCGTGGTCATGGTGCAGCCGCCGCGTGGCTTCGGCGCCAACCCGGTGGCCATCTACCACGACCCCGACCTGCCGCCGAGCCACCACTACCTGGCCGCCTACCGGTGGCTGGCCGATGAGTTCGGGGCGCACGCGGTGGTGCACGTCGGCAAGCACGGCAACCTGGAGTGGCTGCCGGGCAAGAACGTCGGCATGTCGGCCAGCGACGGCACCGACGCGGCCCTCGGCGACCTGCCGCTGATCTACCCGTTCCTGGTCAACGACCCGGGCGAGGGCACCCAGGCCAAGCGCCGGGCGCACGCCACGCTTGTCGACCACCTGATTCCGCCGATGGCGCGGGCCGAGTCGTACGGCGACATCGCCCGCCTCGAGCAGCTGCTCGACGAGCACGCCAACATCGCCGCTCTCGACCCGGCCAAGCTGCCGGCCATCCGGGCCCAGATCTGGACCCTGATCCAGGCCGCCAAGATGGACCACGACCTCGGCCTGGACAACCGGCCCGGCGACGACGACTTCGACGAGTTCATCCTGCACGTCGACGGTTGGCTGTGCGAGGTCAAGGACGTGCAGATCCGCGACGGCCTGCACATCCTCGGGGCCGCGCCAGTCGGCGAGGCCCGGATCAACCTGGTGCTGGCGATGCTGCGGGCCCGGCAGATGTGGGCCGGCAAGGTGGCCGCGCTGCCCGGCCTGCGCGAGGCGCTCGGGCTTGCGGAGGACGCCTCGACGGCGCGCACCGACGAGGTGGAGGCTCTGGCGCGGGCGCTGGTCACGGCGATGGAGGAAGCGGGCTGGCCGACTGATGCCTCCGACATCTCGGACAATCCCGAAGTGCGGCGCGTGCTGGAGTTCGCCGCGACCGAGGTGGTGCCGCGGCTTGCCCGCACGACCGACGAGCTGACCAACGTGCTGCACGCGCTGGACGGCGGTTACGTGCCGGCCGGGCCGAGCGGCTCACCCCTGCGCGGCCTGATCAACGTGCTGCCGACCGGCCGGAACTTCTACTCGGTCGACCCCAAGGCGATCCCCAGCGCGCTCGCCTGGGAGACCGGCCAGGCGATGGCCGACTCGCTGCTGGCCCGCTACCGCGCCGACTACGGCGACTGGCCCCGGTCGGTCGGCCTCTCCGCGTGGGGCACCAGCGCCATGCGCACGGCCGGCGACGACATCGCCGAGATCCTCGCCCTGATCGGCGTACGCCCGATCTGGGACCCGGCCTCCCGCCGGGTCACCGGGCTCGAGCCGATCGGGAAAGCCGAGCTCGGCCGCCCCCGCATCGACGTCACGGTCCGCATCTCCGGCTTCTTCCGGGACGCGTTCCCGCACGTGGTGGCCATGCTCGACGATGCCTTCCGGCTGGTCGCCGAGATCGACGAGCCGGACAACTACGTGCGTGACCACGCGCTGCGCGACCAGGAGTCGCACGGTGACTGGCGGCGGGCCACCATGCGCATCTTCGGTTCCCGGCCGGGCGCCTACGGCGCCGGCATCCTCCCGCTCATCGACAGCCGAAACTGGCGGGACGACAAAGACCTGGCCGAGGTGTACGCGGTGTGGGGCGGCTTCGCGTACGGGCGTGGCCTGGACGGCGTGCCCGCGCGCCCGGACATGGAGAACGCCTACCGCCGGATCGACGTGGCGGCCAAGAACATCGACACCCGCGAACACGACATCGCCGACTCGGACGACTACTTCCAGTACCACGGCGGCATGATCGCCACGGTGCGCGCGCTGACCGGTAAGGCCCCCGCCGCGTACGTCGGCGACTCCACCAACCCGGACGCCACCCGCACCCGCAGCCTGACCGAGGAGACCGCCCGCATCTTCCGGGCCCGCGTGGTCAACCCACGCTGGATCGCCGCGATGCGCCGGCACGGCTACAAGGGCGCCTTCGAGTTGGCCGCCACGGTCGACTACCTGTTCGGCTTCGACGCCACCGCCGGCGTGGTGACCGACTGGATGTACGAACAGCTGGCCGCCAGCTACGTGCTGGACCCGGAGAACCAGAAGTTCATGCAGGACTCGAACCCGTGGGCCCTGCACGGCATCACCGAGCGCCTGCTGGAGGCGGCCGACCGCAAGCTGTGGGAGGCCCCGTCCCCGGAGACGCTGTCGGCCTTGCAGGAGGTCTTCCTGGCCACCGAGGGCGACCTGGAGGACCACTAGATAAGCCCTAGCGCCGCAGCAGGTAGGTATCCATGATCCAGCCGTGCTTCTCGCGGGCCTCGGCGCGGATGCGGAGGATCTCGTCGGCCACCTCGGACACCGGGCCGGAGGCCAGCAGCTCGTCCTCCGTGCCCAGGTAGGCGCCCCAGTAGATGTGGGCGTCCGGGTGGGCGGTGAAGGCCTGCTGGGCGTCGAGCATGACGATCACGTCGTCGACGCCGGCCGGCCAGCCCTCGTCGGCCAGGCGGCGGCCGGTGGTCACCTGGAACGGGCGGCCGACCCGGTTCAGCGGGATCCGGTGCTTGGCGGCCAGGGTGGAGACGCTGCTGACGGCCGGGATCACCTCGTACTCGAAAAGGGTCTGGCCGCGGGCCAGGATCTCCTCGAGGATCGCGGTGGTCGAGTCGTAGAGGGACGGGTCGCCCCAGACCAGGAAGCCGCCGGTCTCGTCGTCCAGCAGGTGCTCGCTGATCAGCGCCTCGGTCACCTCGGAGCGGCGGTGCCGCCAGTCGGCGACGGTGCCCTGGTAGTCCGTTGGCGTGCGGTCCCGGTCGGGGTCGCGGCCCTCGGCGATCCGGCGGCTGGGCCGGCCGTACGCCTTCATCATCCGGCGCCGGAGCTCGATCATGCTCTCCTTCGCCTCGCCCTTGTCGAGCACGAAGAAGACGTCGGTCCGCCCGATCGCCTTGGCCGCCTGCAACGTCAGGTGGTCCGGGTGACCCGCACCGATCCCGATCACGTAGATCTTCCGCACAAGTCAGGCTATCGCGGCACCCAGGGACGCGAACGCGGCGCCGATCGGACTTTTAGTAGCGTCTATGTCCATGGGGAGCGAGCCGACCGCCGGGGCACTGCTCGCCGCGGGCAACGAGGCGATGCTGGAGGCGGCCTTCCGCACCGGTGACTACCTGCCGGCGCGGCAACTGCTGGAGGCGGCGCGGGACCGCGCCCGGCGCGACCGGGACCGGATCGACGAGGCGGCCGCGCTGACCCGGCTCGGCATGCTGCTGCACTTCGCGGCGATCGGCGAGGACCTGAGCCGGGCCGACTGGCCGGCCGAGGAGCGGCTGTTCCAGGAGGCCCTGGCCATCCAGCGGGAGGCCGACGACCCGGCCGGGGCGGCCGAGTCGCTGTTCGGGCTGGGTCTGGTGCATCAGGTGCTGCGCGGCGACTGGGCCACCGCGATGCCGTTCTACGGCGAGGCGCTCGAGCTCGCCGAGCGGTACGCCGACGAGATGGTGCGCTCCGAGGTGCACCGGCACCTCGGGTTCTTCCACGTCTACGTGGCCGGCGATCCGGAGCAGGGGCTGCGGCACCTGCGCATGTCGCAGGTGCTGCGGGAGCGCTACGGCGACCCGCGCCGGATCGCCACCGGCACGCTCGCGCTCGGCGAGGCCGAGCTGGCCGCCGGCAACCGCGCCGAGGCGATGCGGCTGCTGCAGGAGGCGGTCTACCAGGCCCGTACGGTCGGCCTGAGCGCCCAGCGGATCGGCTGGGCCGAGCGGGCGCTGCAGGACGCCGAGGCCAGAGGAACCTGAGCGTTCCCGATGTCCAGCGTTCGTCGGGATTCCGACGGATCGATCATGATCAGTTAAGTGGTCTGTAAGTTAACTGACAGCGAGCTGGTCATAGGGGGCGGCCTTGACCGAGCACAGTGCTTCGTCTACTCCCTACCACCCGGTCATCGGCATCGACCTCGGCACGTCCTCGTGCACGACGTCGGTCTGGGACGGCGCGAAGCTGATCGTCATCCCGGGCCCGGACGGCTCACCCACGATGCCGGCGGTGGTCGGGCAAAATGCGGCCGGCCGGATCGTGGTCGGCCGGCCCTCGATGAGCGACGCGCTGCCGCAGATCGACGGGATCAAGCGCGACCTGGGCACCGACGAGCGGCTCCGGCTGCGCGGCCGGCACTACCGTCCGCCGGAGATCTGCGCCTTCCTGCTGATCGAGCTGAAACGGCAGGCGGAGGCGTTCCTCGGCGGCTCGGTGCACGACGCGGTGATCACCGTTTCCGGCTCGGCCGGCGAGCCGCAGCGCCGCGCGATCCGGGAGGCGGCCGGGCTGGCCCAGCTCAACCTGCGCCGGCTGCTCGACGACCCGGTGGCGGCCGCGATGGCGCTCGGGGCCGACGACCGCGAGTGGACCTACGCGATCTACGACCTGGGTGGAGGCACCTTCGACACGGCGATCGTGCGGGTCGGGCCGGAGGGGGTGGCCGTGCTGGGTGCGGCCGGTGACCCGCAGCTGGGCGGCGACGACTTCGACGAGCACATCGTCGGGTACGTGTTACGTCAGATCCGCGAACGCCACCACGTCGACCTGAGCCGGGACGAGGACGTTCGCCGGCGGATCCGGCGGGAGGCCGAGCTGCGCAAGCGTGAGCTCTCCACCACCGAGACCACGGTCCTCGAGCTGCCGCTGCTCACCGCCACGGTCAGCGCGACCGTGCCGCTGTCCCGGCGAGCCTTCGAGGCGATGATCGAGGCGGACGTGACCAAGACGCTGGGTTACCTGACGGCCGCCCTGGCCGCCGCCGAGTTGGAGCACCGGATCGTCCGGCGGGGCGTCGACCAGGTGCTGCTGGCCGGTGGCTCGACCCGGATCCCGTCGATCCGGGAGCGGCTCACCGATTACTTCGGCCTCGGCCCGGACGGCATCCGGGCCGACATCGACCCGGCCGAGCTGAACGCGCGGGGGGCCGGACTGATCGCCCGGGAGTACGAGCCGGCATTGACCTTCGAGGGCTCCCGTCCCGGCCTGCTCGGCGCCAACCTGCGCCTGCGTGCCGAGATGGCCGACCCGAACCCGGCCGCGGCCCTGGGCGAGCCGGACCCGCCCGATCTGCTGCCCGGCGTGCCGGCCGAGACCCCGGCCGACTTCCGCCCGGTCACCGTGGCCACCCGCGACCTGCTGGCCACCGCCCGGGACGGCGGGCGCGCCTCGTTGCGGGCCGCCTACCTGGCGTTCGTGGGTGCGATCCAGGCGGCGGCGCCGGACCGCCGGTTGACCGAGTTGGGCGAGGCCTTGTCGGCCGCGTACGACAGCGCTCAGTTACCGTGAAGCATGTTGATCAGCCTGGGGTTGCCGGTGTCCGGGGCGTGGGCGACGCCCGTGGCGCTGGGTCGGTTCGGGAAGTTGGCCGAGGAGCTCGGCTATCACGGGCTGTGGTCGTTTCAGCGGCTCCTCGTCGGTGTTGACCAGGAGTTGGCGCCGGTCTACCGCAGCGTGCTCGATCCGATGGTGGCGCTGAGTTACACGGCCGCGCTCACGTCGCGTATCCGGCTGGGCGTCGCGGTGATCAACCTGCCGTACGTGTCGCCGGCCTACCTCGCGAAGCAGGCGGCCACCCTGGACGTGCTCTCCGGCGGCCGGCACGACCTGGGCCTGGGCACCGGATGGTCGGAGCCGGAGTTCGTGGCGACCGGTTCGGATCCGAACCCGCGGGGCCGGCGCACCGAGGAGTACCTGGCCGCGCTGCGGACCCTCTGGAACGACCCGGTGGCCTCCTTCGACGGCGAGTTCTACACCGTTCCGCCGAGCCGGTCGGCGCCCGCGCCGGTGCAGGCGGGCGGGCCGCCGGTGCTGCTGGGTGGCACCGCCGACGCGGCGCTGCGCCGGGCCGGCCGGATCGCGGCCGGCTGGGTGAGCAGCAGCCGGGCCCGGCTCGAGGACGTCGCGCGGGGCGCGCAGGTGGTGCGCCGGGCCGCCGAGGAATCCGGGCGGGACCCCGACGAAGTGCGCATCGTGGTGCGGGGCTGGGTGAAGGCCGGCGAACGGGACGATGCGCTGCCGCTGTCCGGGGACGCCGAGCAGATCCGGGCCGGCGCCGAGTTGTACGCCCAGGCCGGCGTGACCGAGCTGTTCTACGACCTGAACTGGGATCCGGAGCTGGGCGGCCCGGACGCGGACCCGGAGGCGGCCCTGGAGCGGGCCGAAGCGATCATCACCGATCTGGCGCCGACCGACTTCGCAACGTGAGGGATGACGCCCGTCTAAGTCCGGGGAATGGCGTGAAATGGCGTCCGATTCGTAATCAGAATGGCTCGCGAAACCTTTCGGCCGACTCCGTTCGGTAGCCGAGCCCAGCGCAGAACCGTGCCCGGAAGGGCCGTTGGGCCGTCGATCCGGGGACTTTCGGGCCGATCCGCCGCAGATCTTCCGTGTGGGAGCGCTCACCGCCGCAGGATCCCTGGTTGGCACCCTGCCAAGATCGACATGTCGGTGAAACCCTGACGAAACAGCGGCTGTTGCGGGTCGAAGCGTGACTTCGATAACTTTGCGCAACCGTACGATTGCCCTTTGGGTTGTGATATCCGGCAAATTGGACTCGCACGGTCGCCCAAACGAGTGATTTGTCCGATCAAATGGCTGTTCGTGCCCCAGCGGGGCTGCGCTTGGGATGACCTGGATGGTATGGCGCTTTCAGCTGGCTGTTATTCATTCGATGCGTCAACTCATTTCCTGCGGACGTTTTCCGGGCTACCTTCCCAACCGCAGCATCCGAATACCTCTCGCGCACGGCGCATGTGAGGGTGTGTCGTTCGATGGAGGTGATTGAAGCGTGGAACCACTGATCGAAGAGGCCGCGCTGGAGCCGAAGGGCGCGTCGATCGACGCGATGACGGCTCCGACAGGTCAACCGAAGAAGGTCGTAACTCGGCACAAGTCGCCGACCCAGATCGCCCTCGCGCGTTTGCGCAAGGACCGGCTCGCCATGGTCTGCCTGGGCATCTTCGTCTTCTTCATCCTGATCGCGGTGTTCGCCCCGCTTCTCGCGAAGCTCGAGGGCCAGGACACGACGACGCTGCACCAGGACCTGATCGACGAGTACGGTTTTCCGACCATCTCGTTCACCAGTGAGCACTGGTTCGGCATCGAGCCGCGACTCGGCCGCGACCTGTTCGCCCGCTTCGTCTACGGAGCCCGGCCGTCGCTGATCGTGGCCATCACGGTCACCGCGATCACCGGCGTGGTCGGCGTGGTCATGGGCCTGCTGGCCGGCTTCCTCGGCGGCTGGATCGACCGGGTCATCTCCTGGGTCGTCGACTTCGTCCTGAGCCTGCCCTACCTGCTCTTCGCGATCGCGGCCCCGGCCGTGATCCTCAGCGTGATGGGCGACAACCCGACCGAGGCGGACGTCAGCCAGGTCACCAGGTCGCGGTTCCTCGCGCTGATCCTGGTCCTCTCCTTCTTCGGCTGGGCCAGCCTGGCCCGGCTCATCCGCGGCGAGGTGCTGTCGCTGCGGGAGCGCGAGTTCATCGCCGCCGCCAAGGTGCTGGGTGTGCCCACGCACAAGGTGCTGTTCAAGGAACTGCTGCCGAACCTGGTGGCGCCGATCATTATCTCCACCTCGCTGGCACTGCCGACCTACATCGTCGCCGAGGCGGGTCTGACCTTCCTTGGCGTGGGTCTGGTCGAGCCGACCCCGTCGTGGGGGCTCACGATCAGCAACGCCACGACGTATTACCGGGCCGACCCGCTTTACCTGTGGCTGCCCGTGTTGGCGATCAGCATCCTGGTGCTGGCGCTGAGCCTGCTCGGTGACTCGATCCGAGATGCTTTCGATCCCCGCACACGACGGTGACCCCGTCGACGCATTGTTAAGGAAGAGGAGAAATGGCAAGGCGCTTCAAGGTGGCCGTGGCGGCGACTGCCGCCGTGGCGATAGGACTGTCGGGCTGTGGCAGCCCGTCGTCCAAGAACGACACAGGCAAGGGCGACACCGGCAAGATCTCGGCCCAGCAGGCAGCGACCGACCCGAACGCCAAGGGTCCGGCGGCTGAGGTTGCCGGCGCGAAGAAGGGCGGCACGATCACGATCGTCGCCCAGACCACGCCGTCGACGCTGGACCCCACGGACACGTACTACACCGACTCGAACGAGATCGAGAAGCTTACGTTCCGTACCCCCACCCAGTACGACATCCGCGACGGCCAGCCGGTCCTCGTCCCCGACCTGACCGACCTCGGTACGGTCTCGGCGGACAAGCTGACCTGGACGTTCAAGCTGACGGGCACGTTCAAGTACGAGGACGGCACCGACGTCAAGGTCGAGGACCTGGCGTACGCGATCAAGCGGTCCTTCGCTCACGACGTGTACCCGAACGGCCCGGCGTACCAGCTGTCCTACTTCAAGGACGGCGACAAGTACAAGGGCCCGTACACCGACGGTGACACCTACGCCGGCGTGGAGACCCAGGGCACCGACACCCTGATCATCCACCTGGCGAAGCCGTTCGCCGACCTGCCGTTCTACCTGACCTTCCCGGCCTTCACGCCGATCCCGAAGGCCAAGGACACCAAGCAGGACTACAAGAACCACCCGATCTCGACCGGCCCGTACATGTTCGACGAGTACGTTCCGGGCACCTCGCTGACGCTGAAGAAGAACCCGAACTGGGACGCCAACACCGACCCGGTCCGGCACCAGTACGCCGACGCGTGGAACTTCAAGTGGGGCGGCGAGCTCGTCACCCTGCAGCAGAAGGTGCTGAACTCGGCCGGCGAGGACGCCAACTCCCTCGCCTACGACGAGGTCGACGCCTCGCTGATCCCGCAGCTGACCGGCGACAAGGCCAACCAGCTGATCAAGGGTGAGAGCCCCTGCCTCTACGTGTTCAACATCGACACGCGGAAGATCACGGACATCAACATCCGTAAGGCGATCGCCAAGGCGTACCCGTGGGACGCGCTGTCCAAGGCCAACGGCAACAACGACTACACCGCCGAGCCGGCCAGCACCTTCCTTCCCCCGGGCGTTCCGGGTCACACCAAGTACTCCCCGCTGCCGGACCTGACCGGTACCGGTGCTGGTGACCCCGACGGTGCCAAGAAGCTCCTGACCGACGCCGGCAAGGTCGGCTTCGAGCTGAGCTGGTACTACGACAACACCAAGCCGATCCCGCAGCAGATCTCGAACATCCGGGCCGACGCCCTCACCAAGGCCGGCTTCAAGGTCAAGGCGATCGGTGTGGCCACGGCCGACCTGCGCGCCAAGGTCGGCGACTACGACGCTCCGGTCAACACCGGTCAGGGCCCGCGTGGCTGGTGCTCCGACTGGCCGACCGGTTCCTCGTGGCTGCCGGTCATGTTCGAGTCGAAGGCGATCAGCGAGGGTACGTCCTGGGGCTTCCAGCAGGACGCCGCCCTGGACAAGAAGATCGAGGACGTCGCGAACCTGCCGACCGACGAGGCGACCACCAAGTGGGCCGCCCTCGACGAGGAGATCATGGGCAAGTACGTCGCCCTGCCGTGGTACTACACCAAGATGGCCGTGGTGTCCGGCACCAACATCGGTGGCGCCGTCGGCGACGCGACCGTGGGTATGCCGTTCTTCCCGGACCTGTACCTGAAGAGCTGACCTAGGTCAGTTCGGTCGGTGGCCCGGTCGCTCCGGCGGCCGGGCCACCGATCACGCCTACCCGGCGCTCTCCCAGTCACCCATCTCGATCTATCCCTATCTACATGAGGTGCCGCCGTGCTGTTCTACATCCTGCGACGCGTGATCAGTGCGATCTCGGTCGTGATAGTCACGGTGGTGTGCAGTTTCCTGCTGTTCTTCGCCGCGCCGCATGACCCGGCCGGCGTGATCTGCGGCCCGAAGTGCACGCCCGAACGGCTGAAGGACATCACCAACAGCCTCAATCTTGACCAACCCATGGTCGAGCAGATCGGTCTCTACTTCAAAGGCATCGCGGTCGGTCGTGACTACACCGCCGGCGGGGTAACCCGGCACTGCGACGCGCCCTGCCTCGGTTACTCGTACATCCTCGGCGTCCCCGTCACCGATCTGCTGGCGCGCGCCGTCCCCGTCACGCTGTCGATCGTCATCGGCGGCGCGACCATCTACCTGATTTTCGGCGTACTGATCGGCACCATCGCGGCCCGGGTTCGAGGAACGACCCTGGACAAGGCCGCGGTCGGCACGTCGCTGGTGATCGGCTCGGTGCCGTACTTCATCGTCGCCCTGGTCATCGCGCTGTACGCCACGTTCCTGCCGAGATCGCAGTACACCTCGTTCTTCGAGAATCCGATCCAGTGGGCCGGCGGCCTGCTCGCGGCCTGGCTCTGTCTCGGCCTGACCAACTCGGCCCAGTACACCCGGTACTCGCGCGCCTCGATGATCGAGGCTCTCGGGCAGGACTTCACCCGCACCGCCCGGTCGAAGGGCATCTCGGAGCGGCGCGTGGTCTACCGGCACGGCCTGCGGGCCGCGATGACCCCGGTCATCACGATCTTCGGCGTCGACGTCGCCTATCAGCTGGTCAACACGATCTTCACCGAGCGCATCTTCCAGCTGCCCGGCCTCGGCACCCGCATCATCAACGCGTTCAACCAGTACGACCTGCCGGTGCTGATGGGTGGCGTGATCGTCGGCGCCACGGTCCTGGTAGTGATGAACCTGCTGGTAGACATCCTGTACACGGTCCTTGACCCTCGGGTGCGGCTCGGATGACCTCCGACGCGAACACCCCATCTGTCCCGCAAGGCGGCAACATGACCGACCAGACCGTACGGGCACCGCAGACGGTCACCCGTACCCCCCGCGCCCGCGCCGAGGGGGAAGAGGCGTACCTCGAGGTCACCGACCTGCACGTCCAGTTCCCTACGGCGGACGGCAAGGTGCAGGCGGTGCAGGGCCTGAGCTACGCGCTGCCGCTGCGGCGCACGCTGGCGATCGTCGGCGAGTCCGGCTCCGGCAAGAGCGTCTCCAGCATGGCCATCCTCGGCCTGCACGACCGCAAGTCGACCTGGATCTCCGGGTCGATCAAGGTCGGCGGCAAGGAGGTCGTCGGCATGTCCGAGAAGGACCTGATGAGCTACCGCGGCGCCGATGCCGCGATGATCTTCCAGGACCCGCAGTCGTCGCTGCACCCGTTCTTCACGATCGGTGCCCAGATCACCGAGTCCTACCGGGCGCACCACAACGTCTCGAAGCGGGCGGCCAAGGCACGCGCGGTCGACATGCTCGGCCGGGTCGGCATCCCCAACCCGTCGCGGCGCGTGGACCAATATCCGCACGAGTTCTCCGGCGGCATGCGGCAGCGCGCCATGATCGCGATGGCGCTGGTCAACGACCCGAAGCTGCTGATCGCCGACGAGCCGACCACGGCCCTCGACGTGACCGTGCAGGCCCAGATCCTCGACCTCATCGCCGACCTGCAGCGCGACTTCGGCTCGGCGGTCGTCTTCATCACCCACGACCTGGGTGTGGTGGCCGAGATCGCCGACGACATCCTGGTGATGTACGGCGGCAACGCGGTCGAGCACGGCCCGGTCGAGAAGATCCTCGGCAGCCCGCTGCACCCGTACAGCTGGGGCCTGCTGGAAAGCATCCCGGCGGTGTCCGGCACGCCCGGCCCGCTGCACCCGATCCCGGGCTCCCCGCCCAGCCTGCTCGCGATGCCGAGCGGCTGCGCCTTCCACCCGCGCTGCGAATTCCGCGACCGGGTGGGCGGCGACCTGTGCCGGACTCTGAAGCCGGAACTCATCCCGCGGACTGCGGACCAGGGCCGCACCTCCCGGTGCCACCTGAAGGAACCCGACAAGGTGTTCGAGACCGAAGTCCTGCCCCGGCTGCCGTAAGAGGATCTGACGATGACCACCACCGACAAGTCCGGCATCAAACGCGTCGCGGGTGCTCCGCTGCTGGAGCTCAACGACGTGAAGATGCACTTCCGGACGAAGGGCGAAGGCCTCCTGGCCCGTGGCACCAAGTGGGTGCAGGCCGTCGACGGAGTGAGCCTGACCGTGCAGCCCGGCGAGACGCTGGGCCTGGTCGGCGAGTCCGGCTGTGGCAAGTCCACGACGGCCCGGCTGATCACCCGGCTGCTCGAGCCGACGGCCGGCGAGATCAAGTACGAGGGCGTCGACATCGCGCACATGTCCGAGCGCAAGCTCCGGCCGTACCGGCGCGAGATCCAGCTGATCTTCCAGGACCCGTACTCGTCGCTCAACCCGCGGCACACCGTCGGCACGATCGTCGGCACCGCGCTGCGTACGCACGGCATGGTGCCCAAGGGCGGCGAGCTGAAGCGGGTGCAGGAACTGCTCGAGGTCGTCGGCCTCAACCCGGAGCACTACAACCGCTACCCGCACGAGTTCTCCGGCGGTCAGCGGCAGCGCATCGGCATCGCCCGCGCGCTGGCCGCCCGGCCGAAGATCATCGTGGCCGACGAGCCGGTGTCGGCGCTCGACGTGTCCATCCAGGCCCAGGTGATGAACCTGCTGGAGAACCTCCGCAAGGAGTTGGGCATCGCGTTCGTCTTCATCGCCCACGACCTGGGCGTGGTCCGGCACTTCTGTGACCGGGTCGCGGTGATGTACCTGGGCCGGATGGTCGAGGAGGGCCCGCGGGACGCGCTCTACGAGACGCCTCAGCACCCGTACACCCAGGCCCTGCTCTCCGCCGTGCCGGACATCGGCGTGGTCCGGGGGGTTCCGCCGAAGCACCGGATCCGCCTGGTCGGCGACGTGCCCAGCCCGGTCGACCCGCCGTCCGGCTGCCGGTTCCGCACCCGCTGCTGGAAGGCGGAGGAGATCTGTGCCACCTCCGACCCGGCGCTGGAGCGCAAGCCGGTCGGGGACACCGTGGTGGCCTGTCACTTCGCCGAGCCGCCGGTCGAATCGATCGTCGCCGAAGCGGTCTAAGCGATGGTGACGCCGTCCCCGTCGGTCTACCGCACCCGAGCCCACCGCACCCGGCAGCGCGCACTGTTCGCGCTGGGTGCGGTGGGATTGTTGCTGGTCGGGTACGGGATCGGGCGCTGGCAGGACACGCCGTCCGCGGCAGCTCCGGCGGCTGTTGCGTCGTCCGAACAGCCGTCGTCGGCCGCCGCCGCACCCACCACCTCGGCGCCGCCGACCCCGACCGTCTACCAGACGCTGCAGGCCGAGGCGGCCAGCGGCAATCAGGGCATCCAGTCGCAGGACACCGAGGACGAGGGCGGCGGGCAGAACGTCGGCTGGATCGCGGCCGGTGACTACCTGCGCTTCGACAACATCGTGTTCGGCGAGGTGCCGGCGACGAAGCTGGACGTCCGGGTGGCCAGCGACGCGGACAGCGGCCGGATGGACGTGCGGCTGGACTCACCCACCGGGGACCCGGTCGGCACGCTGCGGGTCACCAAGACCGGTGGGTGGCAGAACTGGCGGACCGACGAGGTGACGCTGACCACGCCGATCACCGGCGCCCACACGGTCTACTTCACGTTCGACCGGGAGGACGACGGCGAGTTCCTCAACGTGAACTGGCTGCTGTTCCAGCACTGACCGCGGCCTTTTCCCGGACCGGGATGCGCAGGGTCAGCACGCCGTCCTCGTAGCGGCAGTCGACCCGGTCACAGTCCAGCGCGTCGGCCACCAGCACCTGGCAGTGGTCGGGGGCGGTGAGCCCCTCGGCGCGCCGGGCCCGGACGGTCAGGGTCTGGTCGTCGGCGCTGATGTCGATGCCGGCCGGGTCGACGCCCGGCAGGTCGATGTCGATGTGAAAAGTATCGTCGATCCGGTAGGCGTCGAAACGGGCGCCTGAGCTACGGCCGGCGGTGTCGAGGACGCGCACGTTCGCGGCACGAAGCAACATGGGTGGTTCCTCCAGCGGGATGCAAACTTGAGCCTTGTGAGCTCACGTCTACTCGATCGAGAATCTCGCTGTGGAATTCCCTCATATAAGTGTGGGGCGGGCAACGTGGCCCGCCCCACATCGATTTCCGACGTGTTAATTGACTACTTGAACGCTGCTTACTTAAAGAAGCCAGGCCCGGGGACACCGACGCCGGTTTCGGCGTCGTAACCGCGGGTGCTGTGGATGGTCGTCGTCTGCACGTCGACCGTCTGCAGCAGGAACTGCTTGCCGTCGGCGGCGTCCTCGCCGTTCACGAAGTTCGTCCGGACCTGCAGGACCGGCGTGCGCGGCGCGGTGATGTCGGTGATCGCCGCGGTACCGGCCTTGCGGTAGTAGGCCGGGTTGGCGAAGCCGACCGGGTGGTGCGCCTTCTGGCTCTGCACCGCCTGGAGACCGGCCAGCAGCGGCGACGCCAGGCTGGTGCCACCGATGCGGTACTCGTCGTAGTACGTGCCGTCGGTGAACTCCTGGGTCTGGCCGACGATGAAGCCGGTGTTCGGGTCACCCGGCATCGAGATGTCCGGGACGGTCCGCATCCGGGTCGCACCGAAGTACTTCGAGATCGAGTCCGGCACGACGCCGCGCTGGTAGAACGGCTGGTCGAACAGGATGCTCGTGCCGCCGCCACCACCGGACGAGTACGCCGGGGTGCCCCAGGTCTTGCCGTCCGTGGAGAGCGGCGAGTACGCGGTCTGCCAGCCGTGCTCCCACACCCGGTTGCCGTGCTTGTCGATGCCGACGCTGGTGCCGCCGACGCCCGTCACGTACGGCAGGTCGGCCGGGAAGTCGACCGTCTTCGCCTCGGGCACGGTGCCGCCCTGGGTCTCGTCGCCGGCGTCACCGCTGGAGAAGTCCACGGTGATGCCGGTCAGCGCGGCCTCCAGTGAGAACTGCTGGTAGAAGTCGATGAACTCCTGACCGAGGTCCTCGACCTTGTCGGTGCCGGTGCCCCACGAGTTGGTGACGATGTCGGCCACGTGGTTGTCGATCGTGGCGGCCCACGCCTCGTCGAGGCCGGTCGAGCAGTCGGCCCCGCCCACGTAGACGATCTTGGCGCCCGGGGCCAGCGAGTGCACGGCCTCGATGTCCAGGGTCTCCTCGCCGTACCAGCCGGCGCCGCCGCACTCGTCGACCAGGTCGTAGCCGTCCGGGCCGGGAGTGATCTGGGAGAACTGCTGCCGGCCGAACGCGGGCAGGCCGTGCTTGCGGTTGTAGGTCTTGAGGTCGGCCGCGATCGTCGGCGAGGCGAACGCGTCGGTGACCGCCACGGTCACGCCACGCCCGTCGATGCCGCGCTTGATCAGGTCACGCACGCCGTACGCCGATTGGTATTGCTTCGGCTGGTAACCGCAGACGACGTAGGGCTGCTTCTTGCCGTTGGCGGCCGGCTGGGCCGACGCGGTCTTCTCGCCGTAGTAGGACGAGCAGGGCGTGCCCGCCCGGAAGCCAGTGTCCGGGCCCGGCAGGGTGTCACCCGGGGTCTTGAGCGCCTGGCCCTGGTCGAGGCCGAGCACGCCGGAGACGACGCCGAGCACCGCCGACGGAGTGTTCTCCGGCAGGGACAGTTCGGTGCTGTTCGCGTGCACGGTCTTGCCCTGGTACGAGTAGTTCTTCACCGTCGTACCGAAACTGTTGTTGATCTGTGCGGTGGTGCCGGACGCCTCGACGTACATCCCGCCGAGGGTGTCCCGCAGGGCGAAGCCCTGCCCCTTGAGCCAGGTGCGAACCGAGTCGACATCGGACTGGGCGGGCGCGTACTGAGCCTTGAAGTCGGCCGTCGTCAGCCACTTGCCGTAGCTGGCGCTCGCCGGGTCGGAGATCTTGGCCAAGGTGGCTTCGGCGGCCGCGTTGTCGCGCAGCTTGAGCAGGATGCCGAAGGAGATGGACTCAGCGGCGGCCGGTGCGCTGCCGGTGGCCTTGGCCCGGGCCAGCCAGCGCGGCTGGCTGCCACTGAGGGCGTGCCGTCCGGGGCGGGATGCGGCGGTGGCCGGGCCCGCTCCGAGGACAGAGGCGGCGGCGGTGCCGAGTGCGACAACCATCGCCAGCGTTCTTGACTTCACTGTGCCTCCAAATGGATGAACCTCCCCACATAACGCCGGTCGATGTTCGCCGGTCAATAGTCACGCGAATAAATTCCTGTTGCATAGATAGATATCTTCCCAGCTCAGAGGGCCTTTGCTCGATCGAACATATGTTCTAAGATGCTCTGCGTGAGCATCCTCCACGCCGACCTCGACGCGTTCTACGCGTCGGTCGAGCAGCGCGACGACCCGGGGCTGCGCGGGCGCCCGGTGCTGGTCGGCATGGGCGTGGTGCTCGCCGCGAGCTACGAGGCCAAAGCCTGCGGCGTCCGCACCCCGATGGGCCTGACCCAGGCCCGGGCGCTTTGCCCGCGCGCCGTCGTGGTCCCGCCGCGCATGCGGGCGTACAGCGCGGCCAGCAAAGCCGTGTTCGAGGTCTTCCGCGACACCACCCCGCTCGTCGAAGGCATCTCGATCGACGAGGCCTTCCTCGACGTCACCGGCCTGCGCAAGATCCGGGGTTCGCCGCGGGAGATCGCCGCCCGTCTCCGGGCCGAGGTGCGGGAGCGGGTCGGCCTGCCGATCACGGTCGGCATCGCCGGCACCAAGTTCCTGGCCAAGGTGGCCAGCGCGGTCGGCAAGCCGGACGGTCTGCTCGAGGTGCCGGCCGGCGCCGAGCTCGACTTCCTGCACCCGCTCCCGGTCGAGCGCCTCTGGGGAGTCGGCCCGGTCACCTCGGCCAAGCTGCGCGAACACCGCATCAACACGGTCGGCCACGTGGCCCGGATCGGCGAGGCCGCCCTGGTCACCATGCTCGGCGCGCACGCCGGCCGGCACCTGCACGCGCTGGCCCACAACCACGACCCGCGCCGGGTCCGGGTCGGCCACCGGCGTGGCTCGATCGGTTCGCAGTGCGCGCTGGGCCGCCGCCCCCGCCCGTTCGCCGAGATCGACGCCACCCTGGCCGCCCTGGTCGACCGGGTGACCCGCCGCATGCGCGGCGCCAACCGGGCCGGCCGCACGGTGACGCTGCGCCTGCGCTTCGACGACTTCGGCCGCGCCACCCGCTCCCGCAGCCTGCTCAAGGCCACCATGCAGACCCGAGCGGTGCTGGACACCGCGCGTTCGCTGCTGTCCGAGGCCCGCCCGCTGATCGAGACCCGGGGCCTGACCCTGGTCGGCGTGGCGGTGAGCAACCTGGACACCGACGGCGCCATCCAGCCGTCCCTGTTCGACGAGCTGTCCGACGACGGCCTGGACGTCGCGATGGACGCGGTCCGGGACCGCTTCGGCTCCAACCTGCTGACCCGGGCCGCCACCCTGGGCCGCGACCTCAACCCGTCGGTCCCGATCCTGCCGGATTAGGGCGTGAGCCCGATCGAGGCGCGGAACGAGCCGTCCATCTCGAAGGGGACCGACTCGTGTTCGTGAGTCACCAGCCAGCGGCCGTCGATGCGGCGCAGGCCCAGCGTCACCCGGAACCACAGGGTGAAGCTCTCGGTCGCGCCGCGGGGCACTGCGGTCAGGCAGTCGAGGCTGGTGGCGAACGCCACGTCGCCGTCGGTGGTGATCTCCAGGCGGGTCACCTCGCGGCTCGGCGGTGCCTCGAAGGTGGCGAACCAGGCCGCCAGCGGGGCCGGGTCGCGGCCGTCGCCGGGCTGCTGCAGCGGCGGTGCGAGGGTGTATTCGACGTAACTGGGCGCGTAGTACGACAGGATGGCCTGGATATCGCCTTTCCGCAGCAGCGCGGCCTTGGTCTCGATGACTTCCCGGATCTCGTCCATGACGGGTCCTACCCTTCTCTCTTTCCCGGGATGTCGAAGCCGGGCCGGGCAGTTTCGACATCCGGGGAAAGAGAGAAGGAGAGAAGCCATGAAATACCTGATCCTGATTCAGTCGAACCCGCAGTCGCTCGCGGTCTGGGAGACGCTTTCCGAGCAGCAGCGCGAGGACTTCGGGCGCGGTCACCTGCGGCTCACCCAGGAGATGTCCGAGGCGGGGGTGCATGTGGCCAGCGAGGGGCTGGGCGATCCGGCGCTGGCCACCCAGGTCTCGGTGCGGGACGGGAAGACGATCACCTCCGACGGGCCGTACGCCGAGGTCAAGGAACACCTGGCCGGCTTCTACCTGATCGACGTCGCGGACCTGGACGAGGCGGTCGCCTGGGCCGCGAAGGCGCCGGACGCCGCCTACACCCGGGTCGAGGTGCGGCCGGTCCTCGATATGAGCACATGGGAGCTGTGACCGGGCTGCCGGACCTGTTGCGGGAGTGCGCGCCGCAGGTCCTGGCGGCCGTGGTGCGGCGCTACGGCGACTTCGAGGCCTGCGAGGACGCGGTGCAGGAGGCGCTGATCGCGGCCGCCCGGCAGTGGCCGGCGGACGGCGTCCCGGAGCAACCCCGGAACTGGCTGATCACCGTGGCCGGCCGGCGACGGGTGGAGCTGCTGCGCAACGAGACCGCCCGGCGCAACCGCGAGGAGGCGGTCCGGCACGAGCCCGCGCCGCCGGTGCGGGGCGACGACGAGCTGGCGTTGCTGCTGCTCTGCTGCCATCCCGCGCTGAGCCTGCCGGCCCAGATCACGCTCACCCTGCGGGCGGTCGGCGGACTCACCACCGCGGAGATCGCCCGGGCGCTGTTGTTGCCGGAGAGCACTGTCGGGCAGCGGATCAGCCGGGCCAAGCAGCGGATCCGGGACACCGGCACCCGGTTCGACCTGCCCGCGACCGGCGACCGGCTGACCGCGGTCCGGCACGTGCTCTACCTGATCTTCAACGAGGGCTACACGGCCAGCTCCGGCGACGCGCTGAACCGGGTGGAGCTGACCCGGGAGGCGATCCGGCTCACCCGGCAGCTGCACCGGCGCCTGCCGGACGACGGCGAGGTGGCCGGCCTGCTCGCCCTGATGCTGCTCACCGACGCGCGCCGGCCGGCCCGCACCGGGCCGGACGGCACCCTGATCCCGCTGGCCGAGCAGGACCGGAGCCGCTGGGACGCGGCCGCGATCGCCGAAGGCGTCGCGATCATCACCGACACCCTGGCCCGGGCGCCGATCGGGCCGCTTCAGCTGCAGGCCGCGATCGCGGCGATCCACGACGAGGCGACGCGGGCCGAGGACACCGATTGGCCGCAAATCCAGGCCCTGTACGGGATGCTGCACGCTCTCGACCCGAGCCCGATGGTCACGCTGAACCGGATCGTGGCGGGCGCCATGGTCGAGGGCCCGGAGGCCGGGCTCGCCGCCCTGGAGGAAATCGCCGACGATCCGGTGCTGGCCCGGCACCACCGGACCGTAGCGGTGCGAGCTCATCTGCTGGAGCTGGCCGGCGACCGAGCCGGGGCGCGCGAGCATTACCGCCGGGCCGCGCGGCTCACGCTGAGCCGCCCCGAGCAGCGCTACCTGGAGTCGAAAGCAGCCGAGTGACCGCCGCTAGGCCACGTCCGGTCCAGGAATCTCTGATCGGGCAGGCGGTCGGTGCGCGCGTCGAAATAGTTGAGGGTGGAGAGGGCGAACCAGTTCTCCCCGGAGAGCAGCACCGGGAGCACCGGTTTGCCGCGGTCCTGGGCGCGGGCCCGGATCGGTCACGGAGTGCTCTTGGACCGGGGTCAGGTGACCAGGCGGCCGACGGCCTCGACGACCGCGCGGCGGCGGGACTGGCGGTCGGAGGTGGCCGCCGCCTCGGCGAATTCCGGGTTCATCGTGCCCCAGGCGCTGGCCATGGCTTGGACCAGCGTCAGCAGTTCGACGGGGGAGAAGTCGGTGGTCAGCGCGGCGGTGGCCAGTGCGTCCAGGCGGGTGCGGTTGGCCTCGACCACTGCGGCCAGGGCGTGGCCGGCTGGGCGCTCCAAGCGGTACCACGTGGTCAGGCGCTGGGCGTCGGGGTGGTCGGTGAAGTAGTCGAACATGCGGCCGGCGTAACCGGGGAGGTCGGTGGCGTCGAAGTGGACCGTGTCGAGGATCTGCCGGATGGTTTCGGTGAAGACGGCGTCGAACAGGGCGTCCTTGTTGCCGTAGTAGGCGTAGATGCGCTCCTTGGCGCTGGCCGCCTCGGCGGCCACCCGGTCCATCCGGGCGCCGGCTATGCCGTGGGCGGCGAACTCGGCGGTGGCGGCGGTCAGGATGCGGCGGCGGGATGCTTCGGCGTCGCGAACTCGGGGAGGCATGTGATCAGCCTAACCAACCAACTGGTTGGTTTCCAACCTATGCTGGAGCGGTAACCAACCAACTAGTAGGTAGGTAGAGGGATGGCTCGCACCTGGTTCATCACCGGCAGCTCCCGTGGCTTCGGCCGGGAGCTGGCCGTTGCGGCACTTGCGGCCGGCGACAACGTCGTGGCCACCGCCCGTCGGGTTTCTCACGTTGACGACCTGGTCGCGGCGTATGGGGATCGGGTCCTCGCGCTGCCGCTCGACGTCACCGATTCGCGCGCCGCGGAGGTGGCCGTGGGGCAGGCGGTGGATCGCTTCGGGGCGATCGACGTGGTTGCCAACAACGCCGGATACGGCAATTCCGGCTCGATCGAGGACACCCCGCTCGATGACTTCCGCGCTCAGGTGGAGGCCAACCTCTACGGGGTGGTCAACGTGACCCGGGCTGCGCTGCCGGTGTTCCGCGGCCGGCGCCGCGGTCACTTCCTGCAGTTCTCCTCTATCGGCGGCCGCGTTGGAGGCACCCCGGGGATGGCTGCCTATCAGGCCGCGAAGTTTGCCGTCGAAGGCTTCTCCGAGGTGCTCAACGCCGAGGTCAAGCCGCTGGGCATCAAGGTCACCATCGTCGAGCCCGGGCCGTTCCGCACCGACTGGGGTGGCGCCTCGATGAGCTTCCACCCGGTGAGCCCGGACTATGAGGAGACGGTCGGCAAGACGAACGCGTTCCGCCGGGAGACCGCCGGCACCTGGCCGGGCGACCCGGCTCGGGCCGCCCGCATCCTGGTCGACCTGGTCGGCCACCCCAACCCGCCGCTGCGCCTGCTGCTCGGCGCGACCGCCGTCGACCTGGCCGAACGCTCCTCGGCCGAGCGCGCCGCCGAGGCAGCTGAGTGGTCCGGGATCAGCCGCGCCGCCGATTTCCCGGCGGAAACCGCGGGGTGACGGGGGTAAGCGCAACCACGACGTTGGGGCCGGAGGTGCCCAACGGCCGGGACCAATCGCCTGGCTCGCCTGCGTGCCAGTGGACTCTTCGTAGGCCGTATTTATATGGGTTTAGGCGGAGTCTCGAATGACCAGCGACGGCTGGAAAGTTACCGACCGGGGCAGGCGGCCGGGGGTGGCTATGTGGGCCATCAGGACCTCGGCCATCTCGGCGGCCATCTCCTCCACCGGCTGGCGGACCGTGGTCAGCAAAGGGCGGCAGTCCAGGGCGGCGCTGCTGTCGTCGAAGCCGACCACCGCGATGTCGTCGGGGACTCGGCGGCCCAGGTCCTGGAAGAGGCGCAGGGCGCCCTCGGCCATCAGGTCGTTCGCCACGAACAGGCCGTCTATGTCGGGGAAATCGGTCAGGAGCCGGCGGGCCGCCGCCTCGCCGCCGGCCCGGGTGAAGTCGCCCTCGACCGAGGGCACGGTCGGGAAACCCCGGCCGGCCAGGAACGAGCGGAAGCCGTCCAGACGGTCCAGGCCGGACGGGATGTCGAGCGGGCCGCTGATTGTTGCCAGCGCGCGGCAACCGCGGTTGAGCAGGTGTTCGGCGGCCAGGCGGGCGCCCAGGCGCTGGTCGACGTCGACGTAGCTGACCGCTATCGGGGACGTCGGGCGGGCCGAGACCACCGCGGGAATACCCAGGTCGTGCACCTGCCGGGGGAGGGTGTCCTGCTCGTGGCTGCTGATCAGCAGGACGCCGTCCACGTGGCCCTGGCGCAGGTAGCGGACCACCTGGTGGTGGTCGGTCGAATCGGTGGGGATCACCACCAGGTGGATGTCGTGCGGGCGCAGGGCGCTTGTCGCACCGGCGGTGATCCGGCCGAAGTACGGGTCGGTGAAGATGCGGTTCAGGAAGCTGTGGTTGTCGGGGCGGTCCGGCTCGCTGATCACCAGGGCCACCGAGTTGGATCGGCGAGTGACCAGGCTGCGGGCGGCGACGTTGGGGACGTAGCCGGTGTCGGCGATCGCGCGCTGGACCATCTCGCGGATCTTGGAGTCGACGCTGGGGGCGCCGTTGATCACGCGGGAGACCGTGGCCCGGGAGACGCCGGCTGCCTCGGCCACCTGGTCCATCGTCGGATGCTGGCCACCGCGAGCCGGCCGGGGATTCATGCGGTCTGTTATAGCAGCAGCGCCGTTGAGAGCGCTCTCAGGCGACCGGCGGGTGCCGCCGGAGCCGGCGGCACCCGCCTTCATCTCAGGGCCTTCCGTCCGCGCCGCACTTGACGATGATGCGGATGCAGTCGTTGACCCGGCGGGCCATCTCGTCGACCGGCCAGGCGTTGAAGAAGTCGCCGTGCATCGTGTAACCGGCGCCGGAGGCCAGGCGGAAGTTCGCCGGGCTGCCGTTCACCGGGTATCGCATGACCTGGCGCAGCTTCGGCACGACCACCGGGTGGCTGGCCGGGCAGGCGTTGCCGACCGGGTACGCCATGTGGCTCTTGTGGTCGGTCGAGTCCAGGTTCACCCCGTCCCAGCAGTGCGGGAAGTCCAGGTAGGACTCCAGCATCGAGCCGGCCGGGCAGGTGACGAAGTCGGACGACGGGTTCACCTGGCCCGCACCCAGACACGACCAGCGCGCGATCGTGTTGTCGGCCGGGCCGGTGGCCTTCGCGTTGCCGGCCACGATCCGCAGGCCGAGCGGGAACGGCTGGGTCTGCGCGATCAGCGCGTCACTGACCCCCTCGCCCAGGTAGTAGAAGACGCCGGTGGTCGGCTCGACCGGGACGTTGTTGTTGTAGAAGGTGGGGATCCAGTACGCCGACTTGTCGATCGACGGGTTGCAGTTGCTGTTCGCGTTGAGCAGGTCGGTGACCGTGGTGCTGGCCTTGGTGGTCTCGCTGCCGAAGAAGCTGTGCATGTGCGAGGCGCCGGGCAGGTTGGGGAAGATGATCGGGTCGTCCGGTAGTCGGTGGCTCGCCGGGCAATCGGCCAGGAACTCGGCCACCCGGACGGCTCCTGGGGGAATCGTGGTCCCGCCGGTCCCAAATACTTGGAACTCGTTCAGCGATACACCCCACTGGGTGGCGCGGGCGGTGCTTTCCAACCGGACATATCGCCCCGAGCCGCTGACGGTGAGTGTCTGCCTGCCGCCGGCGCCGGTCGTGGTGCTGTAGACCGTCGTCCAACTGCTTCCGTTGGCCGAGGTTTTCAAGGAGAAGCTCCGGGCGTACGCCGATTCCCAGTCGATGAGCACCGAGGTGATGGTGGCGCTCGCGCCCAGGTCGACCTGCAGCCATTGCGGGTCGCTGAACGCGCTCGACCAGCGTGTCCCGAAATTTCCGTCCACGGCGTTGGATGCCGGGAATGCGGCGCTCTCGGTCGAGCTTGCCGTGGCGGTCTTTCCCTGGGAGATCAGGCCGTCAGCGGCGTTCGCGCTGCTTGGCAATGCGATCAACCCGGCCAGCAAGATTGCCGCGGCGAACAGGGCCCGCCTCACTGGTACACCCGCACGTAGTCGACAAGCATCTGCGACGGGAACGGAGTGGTCGCGTCGACCGCGCCCGGCCAGTCACCGCCGACCGCCAGGTTGAGGATCAGGTAGAACGGGTGGTCGAAGATCCACGCGCCCCGGGTGTTCTCCACCGTCTCCTTCTCGGCGTAGAAGACCTGGGTGTTGTCCAGGAAGTACTTGATGCCCTTCGAGTCCCACTCGGCCGCCCAGGTGTGGAAGTCGTTGGACAGGTCAGCACCGCCGGCCGCCTTGTACGACCCGCCGTAGCCACCGCCGCCGTTGTACATCGGGGCGTGCAGGGTGGAGTAACTGGTGAAGGTGTCCTTGCCGAGGACCTCCATGATGTCGACCTCGCCGTTGTACGGCCACGGGCGCCCGGTCAGGAAGTCCGCACCCATCATCCAGAACGCCGGCCAGAAGCCCTGCCCCTTCGGCACCTTGACCCGGGCTTCGACCCGGCCGTACTGGAAGGTGAACTTGCCGCCGGTGTTCATCCGGTGCGAGGTGTAGTCGCGGCCGCCGACGGTCTCCTTGCGGGCCGTCATCACCAGGTGGCCCTGGCCGTCCAGGGCGGCGTTGTCGCCGTTGGAGTAGTACTGCTGCTCGCCGTTCTGACCGGTGCCCGGGTCCAGCGTCCACTTCGACTGGTCGACCCGGGTGCCCGAGGTGCCGTTGAACTCGTCGGAGAAGACCAGGCGGGTGGCCGGGAAGGTGGGGTCGGCGGGCTTGGCGGGCGGGGTGGCCGGTGCGCCGCCGGTGCCGTAGATGCTGAACTCCCACAGCGAGTAGCCGTAGGCGCTGCTGCGGGCGGTGCCGTACATCCGGACGTAGCGGCCGGTGCCGGTCGCGTTGATGACGTCCTTGAGGCCGTTACCGGTGGTGGTGCTGTAGATCGAGGTCCAGTTCACGTTGTCCGGCGAGACCTGGATCTGGTAAGCCGTGCCGTACGCCGGGTCCCACTGCAGGACGACCTGGCTGATCTGCGCGGTCGCACCGAGGTCGACCGAGATCCAGCCGGGGTCGACCCAGCCGTTGGTGGAACTGGTCGCCCAGCGGCTGGCCGGGTCGTTGTCGAACGCCTTGTCGGGGCTGCAGGGGTTGCAGTTGACGTCGTTCTGCCAGGTGGAGGCCAGCGCCGGCTTGTTGTAGGAGAGCAGCTGAGCGGTGCCGGATGTCGGAGGCGTCGTAGTTCCACCCGCGAAAACTTGGAACTCCCAGAAGGAGTAGCCATAGGCTTCCAGCGCCCGCGCTGTCAGATTTATCCGGACGTAGCGGGCGGTTCCGCTGACCGTGATGCTCTGCTGGCCGCCGGGGCCGGTCGTGGTGGCATAGGCCTGGGTAAACGAGGAGCCGTCCGAGGAGAACTGGATGGTGAAGCCCTTGGCGTACGCCGCCTCCCAGTTGATCGCGATCCGGCTGACCGCGGTCGGCGTGCCCAGATCGACCTGCCACCACTGGGCCGCGCCGTACGCGCTGGCCCACCGGGTGCCGGTGTTGCCGTCCACCGCCTCGGACGCCAGATAGGCGCCGGCGATCTGAGTGGACGATGCCGTGGCCGGCTTGCCCTGCGACACGACGACCTCGGCGGCGTCGGCGCGAGTCATGGTGACCACGAAGTAGGTGGCGAGCAGGCCGAGAACGGCCAGCGCCAGAGCGAAGGGTCGTCTACGGACCAGGATTGGGGATGTCATGGGGTTGACTCCTGGGTCGGGGATTGTGTCGGAGCGGTTTCGCACCGGGGAAAGTGCTGTGAAAGCGCTCTTTTGATTGACACTGTGAACCGCTGCTCCAACCCCTGTCAATGCCTGGTAGCGGCCTCGGGAAGCGCTTCCCAGGTCGCCGCCGGTTCCGGAACCGGCGGCGACCCGGTGGTCAAGAAGCAGGTTGACGGGCCGAGTGTCGGGCCGCTAGCGCGAAAAGAGCCACCGCCGGCAGCAGGAACAGGCCGGCCATCGAGATGCCGGCGCCGATCGAGCGGCGCTGACCGACCACACCGGCCGGTGGGCCGCCGACGATCTGGCCGAGCGCGTCGGCCTGCGCCTGGATGGAGAAGACCGTCGCCCGGGAGTCCGACAAGGTCGCCGAGACCAGCCAGACCGTCATGATCGGGGTGGCGGTGTCCCGCAGCAGCCGGACCACCAGATAGAGCCCGACCGCGAGCCACCACTGCCCGGCCAGCCCGAAGCCGATCATGCCGACCGCGGTGGCCGCCTGCACGGCCGTCATCAGCTCGCCGATCCGGCGCGGATGTCCGGCGTGGAGATGGCGTCCGAGCAGACCGGTCAGACCGATCGATCCCAGTGCCGCGATCATGGCCAACCCGCCGAAGACGAGCTGGTCGGAGACGGCCGTACCGATGAACGGCAGCAGGAACGGCTGGCTCAGCCGATCGAAACCCTCGCTGCTCAGGCCGGCGAAGAACGTGCCGGCCACGATGCCGGCCAGCAGCGTGCTGCGCCTCACCGCGCGGCCGCCGGCCGCAACCTGGCGGCCCATCGACCGCCATGACCCGCGGGTCTCGGTGGGCGACCAGCCGTCCTCTTTCATGAAGACCACGAGGAGTACGCCGAGCAGCAGCGTGAGCACCCCACCAGCCACGATCGGCACGGCCAGCCCGGCGAAGGCGAGCAGCGTGGCGGCGACGATGCCGAGCAGCGACCCGGCCTGACCGAGCTGCCCGCCGCGCACGAACGCCCGGGTGACCGACGCCGGGTCGATCTCGTCGGCGGCCCACGCCTCCTCAGCACCGTCGACGCAGACCGCGCCGATGGTCCAGACGACGTTGGCGACCAGGATCGCGCCGAACGACGGGAACAGACCCCAGACCAGCAGGCCGGCGCCCATCAGCAGATAACCGATGATCACCGAGAGGCGTCGGCTGTAGAGATCGGCGATGACGCCGGTGGGCACCTGGGCGAGGAAGGCCACCGTCTCCATGACGGTGCCGACCAGCACGAGCTGCAGCGGCGACAAGCCGACGACGGTGGCCTGATAGATCAGATTGAGGGTGAAGGCGGTCGTGCCGGCAAACGAGCCGAGACCGCAGATGAGCAGGTAGAGACGATATGACGACATGCGGAAGCATCCCGGGGCCGAAGTGGTCCCGGTGCCATGGGCGCGCCTAGTAGAGGGTCATCAGCCCGGCGGAATGCGCACGACACCGGAAGCGGCAGCGATGTCGCATGGGGTTGTCATGCCGAGGATCCTAGCCGCCGACGAAGACCGGCGTGGGGGGTGCGAAGCCGTTGAAATTCGACGCGTACGCCAGGGTGTAGGCGCCGGCCGAGCCGAAGTACAGCACGTCGCCGACGGTCAGGCCGGCCGGCAGCGGGATGGCATAGCCGACCACGTCGGTGGCGTGGCCGCTCGGCCCGGCGATGGTGAACGGAAGCGTCGGCTGCGCGTCGTGGTCGGGCAGCGAGCTCGACATCGGGTAGTCCCAGCCGCCCGGCGACTGCAGCGATTCCATCAGCCCGTGGTAGGCGCCGACCTCGAGGTAGAGCCAGTGCTCCTCCCCGCGCAGTTCCCGCCCGATCACCTTGGCCGCCAGCACCGAGGCCTCGGCCACCAGGAACCGGCCCGGCTCGGCGGTGACCAGCGCCGGGCGATAGGGCAGCAGCGCGATCTCCTCGGCGACCACCTGGCCGAGCTGCTCGATCGACGGATCACCGGCTACGTAGTGGGCCGGGAAACCGCCGCCGAGGTCGAGCATCTCCAGTTCGATGCCCTCGTCGCGGAGCCGGTCCATCAACTCGCCGGCCTGCCGGATCGCCGACCGCCAGGCCCCGGTGCTCTGGCACTGGGAGCCGACGTGGAAGGTCACCCCGTACGGCTGCAGGCCCATCCGGCGGGCGAGCAGCATCAGGTCGTACGCCTCGTCGTTGTCTGTCCCGAAGGTATTTCCGGCCGGGAAGACACTTGTGGTGTCGTCGACCCGGAGTCGCACGTAGACGGCCGAGTCGGGGGCGTTCTCGGCGATCTTGGCCAGCTCGCCCGGCGAGTCGAAGCCGAACCGCCGCACCCCGGCCTTCCAGGCCGCCGCGATCATGCCGGGTGCCTTGATCGGGTGGCTGTAGAGCACGTCGGCCGGGTCGACCCCGTGCACCTGCAGCATCCGCAGCTCGGCGATCGAGGAGATCTCGAATGCCGACCCGGCCGCGGCCAGGGTCCGCAGGATCTCCGGCGACGAGTTGCACTTCATCGCGTAGTGGACGCGCACGCCCGGCATCGCGCACAGGAACTGCACGTAGCGGCCGGCCACCACGGTGAGGTCGGTGACCAGGTAGGGGGTGGGCACGTCGATCAGTTGCAGGGCGATCGGGGCGGCCGACGCGAGGGCGGTGGTCATGCGGCTCCTTTGACGGTGGCGGAGAGGAAGAGTTCGCCGGCCTCGGAGGCCGGGACCGGGCGGGAGAAGTAGTAGCCCTGGGCGAAGTGGCAGCCCATCTCGCGGAGGGCGGCCAGCTGGCCGAACTCCTCGATGCCCTCGGCCACGGTGGCCATGCCGAGGCTCTTGCCGAGCTGCACGATGGTGTCGGCCAGCGCGGTGTCGTCGGTGAGGGCGCCGAGCCGCTCCACGAACGACCGGTCGATCTTGAGGGTGTCGACCGGGAAGCGGCGCAGGTAGGCCAGCGACGAGTAACCGGTGCCGAAGTCGTCGATGGCCAGCGTGACGCCGAGCGCCTTGAGCCGCAGCAGCTGCTCCAGGTTGTCGTCGGTGTCGGTCATCAGCACGCTCTCGGTCATCTCGAGGCACAACTGATCGGCCGGCATGCCGGTCTCGGCCAGGATCGAGGCGACCACCTCGACCAGGTCGGCCCGGTCGAACTGACGCACCGAGACGTTGACCGCCATCTTGACCTTGCGGCCGCCGGACTGCGCGGACCACTCGACCGCCTGCCGGCAGGCCTCGCTCAGCACCCAGCGGCCCAGCGGCACGATCAGGCCGGTCGCTTCGGCGATCGGGATGAACTCGGTCGGCGGGATCATGCCGCGGGTCGGGTGCTCCCAGCGGGCGAGGGCCTCGAAGCCGATCACCTCGCTGGTCGCCAGGTCGACCGTGGGCTGGTAGTGCAGGTGCAGCTGACCGCGGTCGAGGGCGGCCCGCAGGTCGGCCTCGAGCTCCAGCCGGGCCACCAGGCCGGCCAGCATCTCCGGGTCGTACGCGGCGAAGCACGCCCCGCCGGCCGACTTGGCCTTGTACATGGCCAGGTCGGCGTTGCGCATGAGCTGCTCGGCGCCGTCGCCCTCCGGTTCGCCCAGCACGCTCGCCGCGGCCAGGCCGATGCTGGCCTGCACGTGGATGTCCCGGCTCTCGCTGCGGAACGGCTGCTCGAGGACCTCGACGATCCGCCGAGCGACCTGTTCGGCGTCGTCTGAACTTAAAACCGCCTGGATCAGCACCGCGAACTCGTCGCCGCCGAACCGGGCGACCACGTCGTCCTCGCGGACCGAGGCGCGCAGCCGGTCGGCCACCTGCACCAGCAACTGGTCGCCGGCCAGGTGCCCGAGGCTGTCGTTGACCTCCTTGAACCCGTCCAGGTCGAGGAAGAGCACGGTCACGTCGTCGTCCGGGCCGCGGCGGCGCAGCGCCTCGGAGACCCGCTCCCGGAACAGCGCCCGGTTGGCGAGCTGGGTGAGCGCGTCGTGGTACGCCTCGTGGACGAGCTGGTCCTGCAGTTCCTTGCGTTCGCTGATGTCCCGGGTGTTGAGCACGAGACCGGCGACGCTCGGGTCGGAGAGCAGGTTGGTGATGGTGACCTCGGCCTGCCGGATCCGGCCGTCGCGGTGCCGCACCGGCAGTTCCAGCATGGTCGTCGCGTACGGCCGGCCGGCCACCTGGCGCAGCGCCTGGGCGAGCCGGATGCCGGACTCCGGGTCGATCATCTTGGTGAGCCGCTTGCCGGTGAACATCCGGGCCGGGAAGCCGAAGACCCGCTGCACCGACTCGCTCTGGTAGAGCACGTCGGCCTCCGGGCTGACCACGGTGACCACGTCCGAGCTGTGCTGCACGAGCGCGTGGAACCGCTGCTCGCTGGCGAACAGCTCGGCGGTCCGGCCGGCGACCCGGGCTTCCAGGTTGCGGGTGAGGTTGCGGTTCTCCCGCAGGGTGAGCAGCTGGCGGCCGACGATCAGCAGGATCAGGGCCGAGCGGGTGTACGCCACGAACAGGTCGCTGTGCCCGACCTTGGCGTACCAGAAGACCGTGGTGAGCAGGGCCGCGAGCACCGCGATGTAGGGCAGCAGCAGGCCGACCGGCTGGTTGCGCTCGGCCTCGGACACCTCGGCGGGCTCGACCGGCAGCGGCTTCATGGCCGCCACCAGGATCAGCGCGAAGCCGGCGAACCACCCGATGTCGGAGACCGAGCCGGGCCGGTACTCGCCGATCAGGTTGAGGTAGGCGTAGCAGATGTCGGACATCGCGAACGCGACGATCCCGGAGCCGACAAGCATCAGCGTGCTGAACGGTCGCCGCCCGCGGTGCTGGGCCAGCATGTACAGCACGATCGTGATGATCATGACGTCGCCGAGCGGGTTGACCAGGCTGAAGTACAGCGACTCGGGGGTGTCCCGGCCGTCGTCGAACCGGGGGGCGACCACGAAGATCCAGGCGATCAGGATCAGCGAGGCGGCCACCATCAGGCCGTCCAGGACGCTGCGCATCCGGTTGGCCAGGGCCTGCGCGGGGCTGGGCAGGGTGAGCAGACCGGCCGAGGTAAGCACGACCATGCCGATGAAGCCGATCGACGACATCGAGGTGAACTGCGGCGGCTCGTCCCCGTGCCGGTCCAGCAGGATCCAGGCGGCCTGGCCGAGCCCCCAGCTGAGCGTGCCCAACCCGATCAGCACCCAGCCGGCCCGGGCCCGGCCGGAGTACCAGGCGGCGCAGACCAGGCTGGCGATCGCGGCCGAGATGGCGGCGTAGCAGAGCCCGAAGCCGGAGACCGCCTCGGACACCTGCGGCCCGCCCATTCCGGTGCTGAGCACCACGGCGAAGACGACGACGGCCGCACCCACGACCAGGCACAGTCGTGACCACAGCAGGCCGTGTGCGACCGGGGCCTTGAGCCGCGGTTCGGTGGCACCCATCAGACGTGTCTCCGGTCCGGTGGTGGCCGTCCCGAGATGGACGGCTGTACCGGGAGATCGGGACCGGGCGCGGCGGCATGAGGGTTTTCCTGGGCAGAGCCTGTGGCGCCGGGTGCAAATCGGGTGCAGACGCATTGACTGTTGTCACTTGCTTGCGACAACGTTGTCAACGGCAGATCACGCTCGTCACGGGAGGTTTCCATGACCGCTATCGCCTCGGCCGTCGCGCTGCTCGCCGCTCTACTGGTGGCGCCGGCCCCGATCGAACAACCGGTAGACCTGGTGAACCCCCTCGTAGGCACCGAGAACTTCGGCAACACCTTTCCCGGCGCGAGTGCGCCCTTCGGCATGGTGCAGGTCAGCCCGGACACCGGTGGCCAGGGCGGCTACGACTACAAGCAGAGCAGCATCTACGGCTTCAGCCAGACGCACCTCTCCGGCGTCGGCTGTGGGGTGGCCGGCGAACTGCCGATGATGCCGACCACCGGGGCGATCACCAGCGTGGACCCGGCCGCCTACCGCTCGGCCTACTCGCACGTCGACGAGGAGGCCACGCCCGGCTACTACCGGGTCGGCCTTTCTCGTTACGGCGTCGACGCAGAACTGACCGCGACCGCGCGCACCGGCTGGCAGCGCTACACGTTCCCGGCCGGAAGCGCCGCGAACGTCCTGTTCAACACCGGTAAGGCCAACCAGTCGGTATTCGACTCGGAGATCCACGTGGTGGGGGACCGGACCGTCGAGGGCCGGGTGCACGCCGGCAACTTCTGCGCCGGCAAGGACGACCACACCGTCTACTTCACCGCCTCCTTCGACCGGCCGTTCGCCTCGTTCGGCACGTGGCGCGGGTCGGCGATCACGGCCGGCTCCCGGGATGCCGCCGGCAGTGGCGGCAACGGCGCGTTCGTGTCGTTTCCGTCGGATTCGGAAAGCGTGGTGGTCAAGGTCGGGCTGTCCTACACCGGCCTGGCCGGGGCGCGGGCCAACCTCGCCGCCGAGACCGGCGACGGCTACGACTTCGACCAGGTTCGTGCGTCGCTGCGGGCTTCGTGGGTGGATGCGCTGGCCAAAATCAACATCGGCGGGGGTACGGCGGACCGGCGCATCGCCTTCTACACCGCGCTCTACCACTCGCTGCTGCACCCGAACCTGGCCGGCGACGTGGACGGGTCCTACGTCGGCTTCGACCGGGCTGTGCACCGGGCCGACGGCTACACGCCGTACCAGAACTTCTCCCTCTGGGACACCTACCGCCCGCAGAACCAGCTGCTCGAACTGCTCACCCCGGGCGTCGCTCGGGACGTCGCGTTGTCGGTGCTGGCGATCGGGCGGGACGGCGGCTGGCTGCCGCGCTGGGCCCTGGCCAACAGCGAAACCAACATCATGACCGGTGACCCGGTCACCCCGTTCCTGGTCGAGGCCTGGTCGAAAGGCCTGCTTCAAGGCCATGAGCAGGAGGCGTACGGGCTACTGCGCGCCAACGCACTCAGCGAGCCGCCGTCGTCGTCGCCCTACAACGGGCGTACCGGGATCAGGTACTACGCGGATCGTGGGTACATCCCGTCGGGCCTGAAGGTCGGCACCGACTGCGTGGCCAAGGGCGGCGACAACGACTGCCAGCACCCGGCCTCGGCGACCCTCGAATACGCGGCGGCCGACGCTTCCCTGGCCCTGATGGCCGCCGGGCTCGGTTTTGCATCGGACGCTCAGGTCTTCGCCGGGCGCGGCCAGTGGTACCGCAACCTGTGGGACTCCTCGATCGGCCAGTTCCGGCCGCGCACGGTGGACGGCACCTGGCTCACCCCGTACGACCCGGTGGCCGCGGCCGAGCAGTTCCACGAGGGCGGCGCCTACCAGTACCAGTGGCTGGTGCCGCAGGACCCGGCCGGGCTGGTCGGGCTGATGGGTGGGCGGCGCGACACCGAGCAGCGGCTCGACGACTTCTTCGCCTATCCCCACCTGCTCACCGACCCGGCCGGCACCGCCCGCACCGACTGGATCGCCAGCCCCTATGAGTACTACTCGAAACACACCTACAACCCGAACAACGAACCGGATTTGCTCGCGCCGTACCTCTATCACTGGGCCGGCGCGCCCGCCAAGACCGCGACGGTGGTGCGGGCGGCGATGACCCTGTTCACCACCGGCCCCGACGGGATGACCGGCAACGACGACCTCGGCACGATGAGCGCCTGGTACGTGTTCTCCTCGCTCGGCCTGTACCCGACCATGAGCGGCGCCAACTTCCTGGCCGTGTCCAGCCCGCAGTTCCCGTCCGCGGTGGTCGACGTGGCCGGGCACCCGCTGACCATCACCGCGCCCGGGGCCTCGGACACCCGCCGCTACATCCAGCGGGTCGCGGTCGGCGGGCGGGCGCTGGCCAAGAACTGGATCCCCTGGTCGGCGATCGGGTCGGGCGGCACGATCGCGCACACCCTCGGCGACAGCCCGTCCCGCTGGGGCACGGCGGCCGCCGACCAGCCGCCCTCGGTCAACCAGGCACCGGCCGACAACCGCACCCACCTCGACGCCGCGATCCGGCCGTCGTCGGCCGCCCTGGCTCCCGGTGGCAGCGTCACGCTGACCGTGGACCTGGTCGGCCAGGCTCCCGGTGTGCTGCGCCCGCGGATCGAGGCCACGGTGCCCGACGGGTGGGGTGTGACAGTACGGCAGCCTCGGCCAATCACGTCACGCCATCATCCGGTTTCCGCCACCGCGGCGGTAACGGTCACGGCCCCGCAGGGGGCGGCGCTCGCCTCGTACCCTCTGATGGTGAGCGTGACCGGCGCCCAGCCGGTGGAAACGACGGCGAGCTTGGTCGTCAGTACGCCGTTGACCTGTGCCTTTGCCTCGGGTTGCGCTGTTGATCTTGGCCCGGCCCTGACCCGCGACGGCACCGCGACGGTGAGCGCGCCCGGCGAGGGCAATTTCGACGGCGGCGGCTGGAGTTTCGACGCTGATCTTCTGCCGGCGGCCGGCCCGGTGACCTGGGCCGGCGTCACGTACAACGCGCCGTCGCCGGCCGGCACCGCGCCGAACTTCGTGCCGTTCGCCGGCCAGCCCCTGCTGCTGCCCGGCGGTTTCGGCGGCGCGCACCTCGTCGTGACCAGCCACAACGGCCCGGTCAGCGGCGGCCTTACGGTCGGTTACACCGACGGAAGCTACGCGTCGGTGCCGCTCACCGTGGCCGACTGGTGTGCCGGCCCGGCGGCCGGCACCACGACGCTGCTGGCCATGGACCACCGGATCAAGGCCGGCCAGGGCGTCGACGGCCCGCCGGTCAGCCTGTTCGGCGTGACCGTCCCCGCGGCCGAGGGAAAGCAGGTGCGTTCACTGACGCTGCCCGCTTTGTCAGGCCTTTATCTGTACGCACTCAGCCTTTACTGAGTCCAGCCGTAGAGGTGCTCGACGTGGATGCGGACGACCAGCCGGCCGTCCGCCACCATGGCCCGCCGATAGTCGTCCCAGTCCGGGTGCTCCTTGCCGGCGATCGCCCGGTAGATCTCGATCAGCTCCTCGACGGTCGCGTCGTCCTCGGCCCAGGAGACCGCACTGAGCTCCGCCGTCCCCTCACCGACCGCGTAACCCCAGCCACCGGCCGCGGTGACCTTGATGCTGACCCGCGGATCCCGGCGCAGGTTGTGCACCTTGGCCAGCGCGGTCCGGGTAGAGAACCGAATGACCCGGTCGTCCCCAGCGGTGTAGCTGACATCGGACAGCTGAGGCCGCCCGTCCTTCTTGATGGTCGCCACCGTGCCAAGATTCCCGCCGGCAATGACGCCCCACAGTTGCTCTTCGGACATACCCCCGAATCTACTGTGTTGCCACCGTCGAGGGCGGGTGGATCAGCCGCCCTCGCTCTCGCCGGGGGCTACTCCGGTGATTGCCTGCACCTCCTGGCCGAGCATCTCCACCAGTGGGAAGTTGTCGTGGTTGCTGAGGATTACGCCGGTCCAGCCGGTGTCCGGATAGATGCTCCAGTTGGCGCCTACGCCGGGGTTGCCGCCGGCTCGCTGGTAGGCCGACTGGCCGCCGACTATGTCGAGTGATAGGCCGTACGCGGCGAAGGACGTCGGTCCGTGCGGGATCTTGGGGGCCAGGAACACGTCGGACCAAGGGCGGTCCAGGAGCGTGCCGTCGGTCAGGGCCTGGGTGAACCGGACCAGATCCGGGGCGGTGGCGAAACCGCCGTCGCCGGGGGCGTCGATGAAGGCGCGGCCTGGGTTCTTGCCCAGGATATACGGGTACGGGCTGCCCTGATCCAGGTGGCGGACGGCGTCCACCCGGCTGCCGTCGGCCACCGTCATGTACGGGTGGGCGAGATGCCGGTCGGTGAGCCACTGCGGCCTTGTGTAGAACGCCGACCCGGTCATCCCGGCGCGCCGGAAGATGTTCTCCTCGACGTAGTCCCAGTACGTCCCGCCGGTGAGGGCCTCCACCAGCAACGCCGGAATGGTGGTCTCGGCCTCCTGGTGGGTGGGGCTGGGGACGCCGGGGATGCCGACCAGGGTCGCCTGCCGGGCCCGCTGCTGGTAGTAACCGCGCACCTCGTCCCGGCTCCGGAAGACGCGCTGCACGTCCTCGGCCGGGGTGTCCGTCCCGGAGAGGCCGGAGAGCAGGTGGTGGATGGTCACCCGCTCGGCGATCGCCGGGTCGAAGCCGGTCAGGTATTTACCCACCGGGTCGGACAGCTGCAGCCGGCCCTGCTGCGCCAGCTGCAGGATGGCCACCGCGTGGAACGGTTTGCCGGCCGAGCTGAGGGCGAACGCGGTGCTCTCCCGGTTGGGGATTCCACGCTCCCGGTCGGCCAGGCCGTAACTGCGGGACAGCACCGTCCGGCCCCGATGGGCGAGCAGCACCACCCCGGAGAACTTGCCTTCGGCGGCCAACTGAGCCACGTACCGGTCGTAGGGCCCGCCCGGCCGGGTGCCCGGTGGAATACCGGCGGCGTGGGCGGGCCCGGCGCCAAGGAGGGGCGCGCCGGCCGCGGCCAGCCCGCCCCATCCGATCAGACGCCGACGGTTGATCTTCCCGATCGATGCGTTCATGCCGTTACTCAAGCCGCCCGGCCGTTGCCATGGCGTATGCGGTTTCCGATATGCCGGCGATATACGCAGGCTGGCCGGGCACAGGGCCCGGCCAGCCTGCTGACTAGAGCTTGCTGCACTGGCCGAGGCGGATGCCCGTCCCGGCGTTGGGCAGGCCGTTGTTCACCGGCGGGGGCTGATTGGCCGTACACGTCAGGGAGCCGTTGATGTTGTTGGCCGCGACCACCGTCGAGCCGTGGCCGGACGTCAGGGTGACGAAACCGCGGATGGTGTTGTGTTCCAGGGCTGTCGGGCCGGAGTTCGTGGCCGTGATCGCGCCGGTCACCGTGGAGTTGAGCAGGGACAGGGTGCCGGCGCCGGTGGCGGTCACCGCCGCCTTCAGGGTGGCGCCGGTGGCGTAGAGCGACGCGCCCTTGACCACCGTGACCAGGCCGGTCACCGTGGCGCCGGGGGCCAGGCAGGTGACGCCCGACTTCACCGTCAGGGCGCCGCTCACCTGGTCGGCGATCGTGGTGGTGCAGGCCGGTGCGGGGTTACCGAGCAACTCCACCTCGGCCAGCGAGCCGGTCAGGTCCAGCGCGTAGTACTTGTAGCGGCCCGGGTTGGCGATTTTGAACGGCCTGGTCTGCAGTCGCCAGTCGAAGGTCTGCGCAGTGCGGCTGTCGATGGTGGCCCAGGTGGTGCCGTCGTAGGAGCCGCGCAGGGTCCACGATGCCGGGTCGGTGCCGGTGGTGTCGGCCGAGGTCAGGGTGTAATAGGTGGCTTCCTCGCCGGCGCTGCCGAAGGTGTAGGTGAACGAGCCGGGCACCGCCGCCCGGGTCGCCGAGGTGTCGTCGACCAGGACCGGAAGGGACGCGGTGCCCTTACCGGGGCCGGTCAGGTCGCGCAGCGGCGACGCCACCGAGGAACCGGTGGTCAGCGACGGCGGCGGGGAGTCGGCACCCCACGACGACGGCTTCGAGCCCATGTCGAAGTCGAGGGTCGCTCCGTCGGCCAGCAACGAGTGCGGCAACGACGTACTCGCATAGGTCTTGCCGTTGATTTTCAAACCCTGGACGTAGACGTTCTTCGCCGAATTGGCCGGGGCATTGATGACGATCTTCTTGCCGTTCTCCAGGTTGACCGTGGCCTTGGTGAAGAGCGGGGAACCGATCGCGTACGCCGGGCTGCCCATCTGCAACGGGTAGAAGCCGAGCGCCGAGAACACCTGCCACCCCGACATCTCGCCGTTGTCCTCGTCGCCGGGGTAACCCTGGCCGATCTCGCTGCCCAGATAGAGCCGGGACAATGCCTCCCGGACCAGCGCCTGCGTTTTCGACGGCTGACCGGCGAAGTTGTACATGTACGGAATGTGGTGCGAGGGCTGGTTGCTGAAGCCCCACTGGCCCATTCGCACGTCGCGGGCCTCGAGCATCTCGTGGATCGTGCCGCCGTAGGAGCCGGGGAAACCGGCCGTCTCCGGGGTCGCGAAGAATTGGTCCAGCTTGTCGGCCAGCCCCTGTTTGCCGCCATAAAGATTGGCCAGGCCCTGCCCGTCCTGCGGCACGTGGAACGCCATGTTCCAGCCATCGGTCTCGGTGTAGTCGTACCCCCAGACCCGCGGGTCGTAGGTGTCGGCGGTGTTCCGGAATCGGCCGCTGGAATCTCTACCCTGGAAGAATCCGACGCTCGGGTCGAACATGTTGACGTAGTTCAGCGCCCGGTTCCGGAAGTACTCGGCCTCCTCGGTCTTGCCGAGCGCCGCCGCCATGTTCGCGATGCCGAAGTCGTTGATGTAACCGTCCATCGCCCACGACATCGCCTCGCCGGTGGCGTCCGACGGCGTGTACCCCTTGAAGATCGAGGTGGCGAGCGCCTTCCGCCCGACGTTCTGGTTGGGCGGGGTGACCGTCGCGTTCTTCAGCGCCGCCTGATAGGCCGCCTCAACATCAAAACCTTTGACCCCCTTGAGGTACGCGTCGGCAAAGGCAACGTCCGAACTGGTCCCGACCATCAGGTTGGCGTACCCGGGGGACGACCAGCGCGAGATCCATCCGCCGTCCTTGTACTGCTGCACGAACCCGTTGACCATCTCGCCGGCGTCACTCGGGGTGAGCAGCGAATAGGCCGGCCACGTAGTGCGATAGGTGTCCCAGAACCCGTTGTTGACGTACACCTTCCCGTCCTTGACCGGCGCTCCGGTCTCGGTCGGGGTGCTGGCCGGCGAGCTGACCGCCGACTGGACGGTGTGCTTGAAGACCGGCTCCGCATTCGTTCCGGTGTTCTCGTAGGCCGAGTTCGGGTAGAGGAACAGCCGGTACAGGTTGGAGTACAGCGTCGTGAGCTGGTCCTCCGAGGCGCCCTCGACCTCGATCGTCTTCATCTTGGCGTCCCACTGCTTCAGCGCGGCATCCCGCACCGATTCGAGCGTCGCGTCCGGCGCGATCTCCAGGTCGAGGTTGTGCTTGGCCTGGGCCACGCTGATCAGTGAGGTGGCGATCCGCAGGTTGGCGGTGCGCGCGCCGAACTTCAGGTAGCCGGTCGACGGCCGGTTTCCGCTGGTCAGCATGCCGCTGGCGGTGATCGGAGCGTCCACCGTGGCGTAGACGAACAGGCGGGTCCAGCCGGCCGAGAGGCTGCCGCTGTTGACGTCGGACCAGCCGGAGAAGGACTGGTTGGCGGCGTCGATGGTGAGGCCGGAGTTGCCGTTGACGTTGTCCAGGATCAGGTTGGCGTTGTCGCCGGGGAAGGTGAACCGGAACAGTGCCGCGTGGTCGGTCGGTGCGAGCTCGGTCTTGAGCCCGTTGTCGAAGGTCACGCCGTAGTAGTAGGGCTTGGCGATCTCGTTGTCGTGGCTGAAGCTGAGCGCGCGGTTTGTCCGGTTGGCGTCGGTCGCCAGCGACGGCATGACCTGGAACGTCTGCCGGTCGCCCATCCACGGCGACGGCTCGTGGCTGGCCGAGAACGCCTGGATCGTCGGCCGGTTCGCCGCGTTGTTCTGCCGCGACCACTGGTAGAGCCAGCTCGTCGAGCCGGCGTCGGTCACCGGCGTCCAGAAGTTGAAGCCGTGCGGAACCGCGGTGGCCGGGAAGTTGTTGCCCCGCGAGAAGTCGCCGGACGACTGGGTGCCGCGCCGCGTGTCGGCGTACTCCGCCAGGTGCGTCTTGGGCGTCGCGACCGCGACGTCGCCGATCGAGATGTCGTCGAACCAGGCCCGGAAGGTCGTCGGCCCGCTCGGCTTGTCGTACCCGACCAGGATCCGGTCGATGGTCTTGCCGGCCGCGACCGCGCCGATCCGTGCGGTCCGTTGATTCCACTGCGCGGTGTAGAGGGTCTTGGACGCACCCTGCGTAGCCGGGCTGAGCACTACGCCGTGTTGATCGGTCGCCTTCAGATCGGACAGGTAACTACCGTCGGTGAAGGCCAGATCCACCGCGGTCCAGGTGGCCGGATTGCTGAGGTCGGTCCGGTTGAACTCGGGAAAGACGAGATACGACAGTTCGGTGTCCGCGCTCACGCTCAGATCAACATCAAAGACTTTGCTGTACGCGTACCCGCGCCCGTCCGTGGTGTGCCGTCCCGCCAGCTGGAACGCCTGGAGTCCGGTGTAACCGGCGTTGGCCTTCGCGGTCGGCGCGCTGGCCGGCCCGTTGCCGACCCGGCTCTGCGGCGGCCCCTGAGCCGGCGGTGTGGTGTTGGCGTCGGCCAGTTCCAGATCGGCGAGCTGGGTGAGGTTGCCGGACGGGTGCCCGGTGATGGTGAGCCGGTAGATGGGGTAGGACGCAGGCGTCGCCACGTCGTAAGTGTTCGTGGTGAACCGGTCGGCGAACGACTCACCCGATCGGGTGTCGACCGTGGTCCAGGTTGACCCGTCGGCCGAGCCCTGCAGCGTCCAGTCCCGCGGATCCCGCTCCGGCGCGTCGTTGGCGCTGGTCAGCGCGTACTTCACGACCGCCGCCGGGGCATCCAGGGTGTACTGCGCCCAGCTCGGCGAGGTGTCCACCAGCCACTTGGTGGCCGGGTCGCCGTCGTTGAGGTTGTTGCCGTTCTCGTTCGCGTTGGGCTGCGCGTTCACCGCGATCGCGCTGACGTGCGCGCGCAGGCTGCCCGGCATGCCGGCGTTGAGGGCGCCGTCCACGCCGTCGGCGCGCTCGACCGTGTCGGTCCAGGCCGGTTGCGGATCGCCGGTTTCGAACGACGACGCGAACGCCGGCGCCGCCGCGTGGGCGGGACTGCCGATCATGATCGCTCCCATTAGGCTGCTTGCGGTCACTGTCGCCACTATCCAGTGTGGTCGTCGCATCCGGGCTCCTCAGGTCGTCCGCGTAACCTCCGCGACACATCGTTACTGGTAGATCTATCAATGGGCAAGAGTCTTTCAAACAGATTCGCGCACCGGCTGACATCGATGTCATGTCCCGCCTTGCACGGGTTGCACGCTTGGCATATGGTTCGGGACGGACGGATCGGGCTTTCCCCGGCCATGTTGGATTGTGTGCGTTTATCGATGCTGCCTGAGTGGCTTTCCGGGTGGTGCCGGGAGCATCTCGGTGCCGCGCCGGCCGCGGTGCTGCACTCGTCCGTGCACATGTCCGAGGTGTTCGGCCTGCGCCTGATCGACGGCCGCGACGTCGCCGTCAAGGCCCGCCCCGACCAGAACGGCCGCGAGGCCACCTGCGTCGAGGTGCAGCGTTTCCTCGCCGCCAACGGCTACCCGTGCGCGGCCCCACTCACCGGCGTCACCATCCGTGACGGCTGGGCCGTGCACGCGGAGGAGTGGCGCCCCGGCGGCACCATGCTGCGCGACACCGACGAGAGCACCGCCCGGCTGTTCGCCGCCCCGCTCGCCCGGATGGTCGCCCTGGCCGCCGACATCGAGGTGGGCGGCGTCGCGCCGGGCGCCGTCGAGCCGCCGCTGCCCAACCCCGAGTGGACCAGGTGGGACCACCAGGACGAGCCCGGCCCGTGGCCGCGCATCGCCTACCTGGAGGGCCACGACCACGTCGAGGTGCCGGTCTTCGTCACCGAGGCGGCCCGCCGCATCCGCGAGCGGCTGTCCACGGTCTACCTGCCCCGGGTGCTCGGCCACGCCGACTGGGAGAGCCAAAACCTGCGCTGGCACGACGGCCGCCCCTGGGCCGTGCACGATTGGGACAGCCTGGCCTGGCTGCCCGAGGCTGCCATCGCCGGCGCCGGCAGCGGCGCCTTCGCCAGCGCCGAATCACCCACGCTGGCGCCGGTGGCCAGCTCGGCGGCCTTCCTGGAGGCCTACGCCGAAGCCCGCGGCCGCCCCTTCGACGACCAGGAGATCGAGGTCGCGTGGGCGGCCAGCCTGTGGCTGGCCCTGCACAACGCCCGCTCCGAGGCCCTGCACGGCAGCCGCCCGGTGGCCCTGACCGCAGTGGCCCAGCAGGCCGAGGAACGGTTACGCCTGGCCGGCGCTTGACAGCCAGCGCTCCACCTCGGCCGGCGTGCGCAACAGCACGACCTCCGGGAAGTCCGGGTCGGCCTGCCAGGCTCGCATCCGGCGCTGCTTGCGCTTGAACGACTTCACGTGCCAGACCAGCAGCGGTACGCCGAATCGATCACCCAGCCGTCGCCCGCACAGACCGCTCGCACCCGGTCCCGCTGCACCTCATCGCTGACCGGCACCCAGCCCGGCTCCCAGGTGAGATCGTCGATCGAGTGGTAGGGCAGGCCGAGCCGTTCCCCGAGCCGGCGGGCCAGAGTGGACTTCCCCGACCCGGTCACCCCGTAGACCAGAATTCGCCGCATCTCGTCACCATACGGCCGGTCCGCTGCAGGTCACGGCCATGTGGCCACCAGCCTCGACAAACTTCCAGGCATTACTTTGTCGGGTACGCGGCCGGCCGGCTGCCTAGCGTCGTCCATCGATGAAACACCTACTTGTGAGTTCCGTCCTCACGGTCGCGATGGCCGGTGCCCCCGGTGTCGGCGACCCGTATTTCCCGCTGGACGGCAACGGAGGCTACGACGTCCGCCACTACGACCTGGCCGTCGGCTACGACCCGGCGTCCGGGGCGCTCACCGGGCACGCCACCGTCGAGGCGGTGGCCACCCAGGACCTGTCCGCGTTCGACCTCGACCTGACCGGTCTCACGGTGAGCCGGGTGACCGTCGACGGTGCTGCGGCCGGGTGGCGCCGCGACGGCGGCGAGCTGGTCATCACCCCGGCCGCCGGGCCGGCCCGCAAGGCCGCGTTCACCGTGGTCGTCGACTACTCCGGCGTGCCGGCCGCGATCGACGACCCGGAGATCGGCACGTCGGGCTTCGTCCGCACCGACGACGGGTTCGTCATCGCGGGGGAGCCGCACGGCGCGGCCACCTGGTTCCCGGTCAACGACCATCCGAGCGACAAGGCGACCTACGCGTTCCACGTCACCGTGCCGAACGGCCTGACCGCGATCGCCAACGGCACTCTCACCCGCAAAACGGCCGCCGCCGGCGGCCGGACCACCTGGCACTACGCCGAGACCGCACCGATGGCGTCCTATCTGGCCACGATCAGCGCCGGGAAGTACGACGTCCGCTCGTACACGGTGAACGGCGTGCGCTACACCGACGCCGTCGACCCGCAGCTGAACGCACCGGAGTACCGGCCGCGCACCGGCTCCCGGCTGCTGTACTCGCAGGGCGGAGTCCCGGCCTACCGGCGGCTCAGCCACGTCGTCGACGTGCCGGCCGAAGGCGGTTCGCTGAGCTTCTGGGGCAACCTCAACACGGCCGACGCCGCGTACCTGTTCGTCGAGGCGCACACCGTCGGCGCCGACGACTGGACCACGCTGCCCGATCGGGACGGCTTCATGCGCGACTGGGCCGGGTCGATGTGCGACGGCGCGCTGCCGTTCCTGGCCCACTACATGACCCGGGAGGCCGACGGCACCTGCAGCTCGACCGGCACCACCGGGGCCTGGCACGGCAACAGCTCGTTCAACTACGGCCCCGGCGACGAGAACGAGTTCGCGTTCGACCTGGCCGCCTTCGCCGGAAAGCAGATCGAGCTGTCGATCACCTACGCGGCCAAGCCGCCCGGCCCCGGCGAGGACACCACCGAGCGCCTCGGCGTGTTCCTCGACGACGTGACCGTCTCGACCGGCCAGGGCACGACGTCGTTCGAGGACGACGGCGACACGATGGACGGCTGGACCGTCGCCGACGACAGCGGCTGGAAGTCGATCCCCGTCGACCAGGTGCCCGGCGCCGGTTACGTGATCACCCGCGTGCTGTCCCGGCAGCCGGCCATCATGACGTTCCTGACCCGCAACTTCGGGCCGTATCCCTTCACCGAGGCCGGTGCCGTCGTCGACAAGGCGCCGATCGGCTTCGCCCTCGAGACGCAGACCCGCCCCACCTATTCGCCGGACTTCTTCGGGTACGAGGAACAGGCGGTCAGCGTGGTCGTGCACGAGATGGCGCACCAGTGGTTCGGCGACGCGGTCAGCCTCGAACGGTGGCGCGACATCTGGCTGAACGAGGGCTTCGCCACCTACGCCCAGTGGCTCTGGCAGGAGCAGAACGGCGGCTCCTCGGCCCAGCACAACTTCGACGGCAACTACGCCGATCTGGACGCCGACTCGGAGTTCTGGGCCAAGCCGCTCGACGACCCCGGCGCCGACAGCGTCACCGAGTTCCCGGTCTACCTGCGCGGCGCGATGGCCCTGCAGGTGCTGCGCAACCGGGTCGGCGACCGCACGTTCTTCCGCATCCTGCGCACCTGGACGGCAAGCCACAACGGCGGCAACGCCACCAGCGCCGACTTCCAGGCCACCGCCGAACACGTCGCCGGCCGCCAGCTGGACGACATCTTCCAGGCCTGGGTCTTCACCTCCGGCAAGCCGACCCTGGTGGACTAGCTGGAACCGCGGACGGTGAGGGTGGTGGGCAACCGGCCGGGTGCCGGCAGTCCCGGATCGAACAGGTGGTGCAGGGCCGAGGCCGCCTCGTCCTCGACCGGCATGTAGACCGACGACAGGTCGGCCGCCTCGGCCAGGGCGCTGCCGTCGAAGCCGACCACGGCGACGTCGTGCGGCACCCGCCGTCCCGCCTCCCGCAACGCTTGCAGCACGCCCATCGCGGTGACGTCGCAGGCCGCGAACACGGCATCCAGCCCTGGGTCGCGGGCCAGCAGTTCCTTGGTAGCGGTGTAGGCCCGGGCCCGGGTGAAGTCCCCGTCGACGGACACCACGGCCCGGGCCGCACCGCCCATCACCCGCAGGAACCCGGCCTTGCGTTCCTGCGCACACGGCGTAGGTGGTCCGAAGACCGCGCCGATCCGCTGGCGCCCGGTGGTCACCAGATGAAGCGCGGCCTGATAGCCACCACCGTCGTTGTCGGGCGCGACGAACGCGACCCCGGGAGCCGACCGCCCCAGCGAGACCGCCCGCCCGCGCCGCGCGTAGGCCGCGCCGGCGTCCCCGGAAATGTTGATCAGCAGCCGCCCGAACGGCGGATCGGCGTCGCTCACCGGCGGCGAGTCAACCCGGCGAACCTCCAGCGAGATGTCCCGGTCCCCGACCGCCCGCAGCGCACCGGTAACCACCCGCGCATAGAACGGCTTGACACTGAGCGCGTCCGGATCAGGGTCAACAATCAGAATCTCGACGCGTTCGCGCCGGTTGGCGCTGATCCGCCCGGTGGCCAGCGCACGAGCGACCGCGTGCGGCTCAAAGCCAAGCTCAGCCGCAACGGCCCGCACCCGCTCCCGCACGGCCTCCGAGGAGCCATAGGCCCCGTTGATAGCCCGAGAAGCGGTAGCCCGCGACACCCCAGCCACCCGCGCAACGTCAGCAAGAGTCGGCCGTTGAGTCATACCCCCGACGATATCGCCGATCGACGACCGTGACCGCCCGGCCCAGCGGCGGGCTGCCGCCTGGCCGACCCGGGCTGCACCGGGTCCGACCGGCGGGCCAACCTCGGCGGCAAGATCGACACCATGATCACCCGACCGGCGTCGTGCTCTTCGTGGCCGCTGTCCTGGTGCTGGCCGCGGCGATGAAACGTGCGCCGGGCTGGTCGTGGCCGTTCCGCGGCGTCGGCGTGTTCGCCTACGTCAACGCCCCCGCGAGCCTGACCGGGCTGTTCGAGCGCCTGCTAGCCGCCTTCGGCGCGGCCGCGATCGCCGCCCTGGCCTTAGGCATTTGCCCGCCGACCGTCGACGTGATCAGGTACGCGTTGCGTAAAGAGACCCGTCAACCCGTCGGTGGTTTCCCATCCAGTATCCGAGTGCGCCGCGTCTCGTACTCCCGGCCGGAGATGACGCCCAGCCCGGGGTAGTAGCCGTGGTCGTCGCAACCGAATCCGATCGCGAAACTGACGACCGCTTCCTCGAGCCCGACCCAGGTGACGAGGACATGCTGTGGCATAGGTTCGGAGATCACGCCGGGGTGTCCGCGCCAGAGACGATCGCAATGCGGTTCGGCATATCCGATGCCGACCATCGTGACATCGGGCCCGCTCTCCGTGGGACCGAGGTGCTCCACGAAGAGCCCAGCCGCCAGCCGGGAAATGCCCAGGACGTCAGGCTCAGCCATCACCAGAGGCTACTTGACGTGATTTGCAGGCGACGCCCACCGCGCGGACAGCGGATGCGGATGGTGTCTCGGCGCCACCGGCGGAGGTCTCATGCCGATTTGAGCTCGTCTTCTGTTATGACGCGTACGACACACCGCCGTGCCTTGCCTCAGAACCAGGTCCAAGGTCGGACGAGACGCCGTATACGCCACAACCAGCGTGCTCGCCGCGGGTGCAAGTAGTACTTGATGTCCTCGAGAGCATCCTCCGCGGTTCCCCGGACGTGGGGCAGCGACCGCGCCTTGCGTAGCGCAGCGACAACTCGATCTTCGTCCAACCGACCATAGACCCGTGCTAGATGCCCAAGGCAGGTAGCAGCGAGGCTCTGAACCTGCCGGTCCGCGTGATCAAGCAGTCCTAGATAGAGATCTTGCGCCTCCTGCCAGTCGCCGTGACCATACAGAGCGCACCCCACCATGGCGTTCAGCGCACCGCTGACATCTTGGTTACCAAGAGCAACCTCGACATCGGCTGGCGTCGCCGGCGGTGGGTTATAGAATGTGCGGTGCTCGTGACTCATCGACGGTAGCTTTCATGATCACGCCCGTCGCCGCCATCCGCCGGTCGGCACAAGATGGCGGAGAGCGGATCAAGCCAACCTCACGCTGCGTCACTTCTCTCCAACGGTCGCCGCGCGGTCGGCGGCATGTAGCTGGTGCTACGTCCGCTGCGGCAGTGGAGGAGTTGGACATCGGCTTAACCGCGGCAATGCTGGGCGGCATCCAGCTGGGCCAGCCACTTCAGAATCGCCTCGGTCGTTTCCGCCGGCCTCTCCTGCTGGATCCAATGACCGCAGTCCAGACTGACCACTTCCACATTCGGCACAAATTCCGGCAGTCTTTCCGCCCTCGCGACCGTGTCGCGGTCGCCGTAGATCATGAGGGTGGGCTGTCGGATGATCGGGTCCACGTCTGCCAGCAGGCGCCAGTTGCGGTCCAGGTTTCGGTACCAGTTGATTCCGCCCGTGAAACCGGTTGATTCGAAGGCGGAGACGAAGACGGCCAGTTCGCTGTCAGTCATGACGGGCTCGCCGAGTGGGGTCTCCGCTCTGGCGAGGTTGATCAACGCGTTGCCCGGCTGCGGCTTGGCGAGGGGCACGTTCTTCCGGTACAGGTTCCGAAGGAATGGAAACGTATTCTCCGCGAACACCGCGTCCGCGACGCCCGGCTGCCGGTTGAAGTGGACGAAGTAGAAGTCGGCGCCGAGCACGGCCTCCATGAACTCGATCCAGGGCATCTCTCCGCGCTCCTGGTAGGGCACGCTCAGCGCCACCACGCCGTTGACCCGGTTCGGGTGCAGCAGGGCCAGGCCCCAGACGACGAAGGCACCCCAGTCATGTCCGACGAAGGTGGCATCCTCGTAGCCGTAGTGATCGAGCAGTGCGACAAGGTCACCCGACAGGTGTGCGATGTCGTAGTCCGTCACTGCGGCGGGACGGGACGAGTTGCCGTAGCCCCGCTGGTTCGGGACGATGACGTGGTAGCCCGCTGCGACCAGGGCCGGCACCTGATAGCGCCAGGAAAAGGCGTGCTCCGGCCAGCCGTGACAGAGCACGATGGGGTTCCCCGCGTTCTGCCGGCCGGCCTCGAAGACTTCGAGTTGCACACCGTTGACCGAAATGCGGGTGGGCTCGGGAAAATCTGTTGTCATGCCGGCATCATGCCGACCGATACCGGTCATCCCCTGACCGGTTTTGCGGGAAGTGTTGTCCGGGTGCGAGCCGACCGGTTGATGGCCCTTCTCCTACTGCTGCAACATCGCGAGCAGGTGACCGCCGCGGAGGTTGCCCGGGAACTGGAGATCTCCGAGCGCACCGCCCGCCGCGACCTCGACGCCCTGGGCATGGCCGGCGTGCCGGTGTACTCCGTGCAAGGCCGAGGCGGCGGCTGGCGCCTCGTGGGCGGCGCCCGCACCGACCTGTCCGGGTTGACCGCGAGTGAGGCCCGCGCCCTGTTCCTGGTCGCCGGACCGGCCTCGGCTGTCACGCCGGCCGTGAAGGCGGCGCTACGCAAGCTCGTCCATGCCCTGCCGGAGCCGTTCCGGGCGCAGGCCGAGGCGGCGGCGTCGTCGCTCGTCATGGACCCGCAACGATGGGGGTCGAGCCGCATCGAGCCCCGACCGCCTCGCTTACTCAGTGAGCTGCAGGACGCGGTGATCCGCGGCGTACAGGTCCGGCTCGGCTATGTCGACCGCGAACGCAGCGAAACCGAGCGAACGGTCCACCCGCTGGGCATCGTCGCCAAAGGCCCGTCGTGGTACCTCGTCGCCAACACCGAGGCCGGCCGGCGGACCTTCCGGATCGACCGGGTGTCGTCCGTCGACCCGACCGGCGATCCGGTGCACCGGCCCGATGACTTCGACCTTGCCGAGAGCTGGCGCGCGATCGCCGACGAGGTCGAACGCAAGCGAACACCCCACGAGGCCCGGGCGATGTGCGCGCCCCACGGGATGGGCGTGCTCCGGATGGCATTCGGCGATCGGCTCGAGGTGGGAGGTTCCACGACCGACGGCCGCATCGAGGTGGTGATCTGCGGCAACGACGAATACATACTCGCCGGCGAGCTTGCCGGGCTTGTCGAATACCTCCAGGTGACCGGCCCTCCGGGTGTGCGAGAGCACCTGGCCTCGATCGGCAATGTGCTCGTCGAGCGATACGGCTCAGAAGAACGCGTCGGTCTCCAGGGACACGCCACCCGGTCAGGTCCGGCTGCCGGCCGAACCGTGAGGCCAGCTCGGCGCCGCTCGCTCTACGATCGTCGGGTGCGAGCGGTCGCCGCGTTTTCCGTTGTCGATGCCTGCCGGCGCGACGGCTCCGGCGGCAGCCCCACGGTCGTGCTGGATGACGGGCCGTTCTCCGACGACGAGCGGCGGGCGACGCCGGTCCGGATCGGTGTCTCGCACGCGGCCTTCGTGTCGCCGTCCGGTGCCGTGCGTTTCTTCACGTCCGAGGGCGAACTCCCGGCTTGCGGACACGGAACCGTGGCGGTTCTCGCGGTGCGGGCCCAGCGAACCGGCCGCGCCGACCATGTCCTGCAGATCTCCGGCCACACCATTCGCGGCCGGGCGGTCCGGGTCGGCGATGGCTGCTTCGATGCCGCGTTCGAGCCCGGGCCGATCACTCTCTCGCCGGCCACCTCGGACCTATCCGAAATATGCGCATCGCTCGGCGTGCCAGCGGGACCACCGATGTTTGTCGCCACCCTCGGTCGTCCGCGCCTGCTGGTCCCGGTCGCTGATCGGCGGATCCTGGCCGCCCTCCGCCCCGACCTCGACCGGTTGCGGGCCGCCACCCTGGCGGCCGGTCTGCTCGGCTGTTACGTCCACACGCTTCCGGACGACGGCGGCCGCTGCGCGGCTCGGATGTTCGCGCCGGCCATCGGCGTTCCCGAGGACATCGCCAACGCCAACAGCACCGCCTGCCTGGCCGCCCACCTCGCTCGGCCGATCAGCGTCGACATGGGCGACTCCCTCGGCCACCCGGCCACCATCACGGCCCGCCCCGGCCTAGTCGGCGGCATCGCGGCGATCAGGAGCTGACCAGGCCGTCCTCGAAGGCGATGATCACCAGCTGGACCCGGTCGCGGACGCCCAGCTTAGTGATCGCGCGGGTGATGTGGGTCTTCGCGGTCAGCGGGCTGATCACCAGTTCGCGGGCGATCTCGTCGTTGGACAGGCCGGTCGCGACCAGGCGCACCACCTCGCGCTCGCGGTCGGTCAGCACCGTCAGCCGGTTGCCGCCGGTTGTGGCCGCCGGCACCGGGCGGTGAGCGAACTGGCTCACCACCCGGCGGGTCACACTCGGCGACAGCAGGGCGTCGCCGCCCGCGACCACCCGCACCGCCTGGCGCAGGCCGTCGGGGCTGATCTCCTTGGTCAGGAAGCCGCTGGCCCCGGCGGCCAGGGCGGCGAAGACGTACTCGTCGGTCTCGAAGGTGGTCAGGATGATCACTCGGGTGTCCATCTCGGACAGGATCTGGCGGGTTGCGGCGATGCCGTCCAGGCCGGGCATCCGGATGTCCATCAGGATCACGTCGGGGCGCAGCTGCCGGGCGGTGCGGACCACCTCGTCGCCGGTCGACGCCTCGCCGACGACCACGAGGTCCTTGTCCCGGCGCAGCAGGCTGCGGAAACCGGCGCGGACCAGGTGCTGGTCGTCGGCGAGGAGGACCGAGATGGTCACAGAAGGCCCCCGAACGGGATCGTCGCCCGTACGGTGAAACCGCCCTTGGTCGGACCGGCCGTGAGCGCGCCGCCCAGCGCGGCCACCCGCTCCCGCATGCCGGAAATGCCGTGGCCGTCGGCCGGCGCCTCGGCGCCCTGGCCGTTGTCCTGCACGTCGACCACCACGCTGGCCGGCGCGTAGCGCAGCGTCACCGCAACCCGTGACGCTCCGGAATGCCGCACGATGTTGGTCAGTGACTCCTGCACCACCCGGAAGACCGCGGTGGCGACCGGCGCCGGCACGTCGGTCCGGTCGCCGAACTCGTTGAGCGACACCTCGAGCCCGGCCGACCGCACCTGCTCGACCAGCCGGTCCAGGCCACCGAGGTCGGACAGCGGGTCGCGCAGCACGCCGACCAGCGACTTCAGGTCGGTCATCGCCCGGCCGCGGACCTCCTGCGCCAGCCGCAGCGACTCCTTGGCCTCGGTCGGGTCGGCGTCGAACGCGTCCAGCGCCACGTTCAGGTGCACGCCCACCACGGCCAGCGTGTGCGAGACGACATCGTGCAGGTCACGGGCGATTTCCACACGCTCCTCGGCCCGCCGCCGGCGGGATTCCAGCTCGCGCTCGTGCTCGTCCTGTTCGAGCCGGCGGGCCACCTCGGACCGCCAGCGCAGGGTGTTGCGGTAGGCGGTCGCGGCGGCCAGCACCGCCGCCACCCACAGAACCTCGCCGCCGACGTGACCGAGTGCCCAGTCGACCCCCCGGTCGGTATCGACGAAAGTGTCCCAGGTGAATCCGTACAGCAGCCCGCACGTGGCCGTGATGATCGCGGCCCGCAGCCTTCCGCTCAGCGCGAGGGCCGCCAGGGCGGCCGTGGCCGGCCAGACCCAGCCCGACGTGACAAGTGACGCGGTGCGGAACGCGATCACGGAGAGCATCGACAGGATCAGCACGGTGAGTGGCCACCGGCGCAGGAACAGGGTGCCGATCGCGAGCCAGCAGGCCAGCGTGGCGGTCATGACGGTTTGCGCGTTGCCGCCGGTGATCGCAAGCCCGGCCGGCACCCCGATCAGGGTAAGGAGGAAGTTCATGCCCGGCACGCTATTTTCGGCGGCCGCCCGCACGCGTCGTCCCCAAGATGTCACCTCGGTATACACCAATCGGTGTATCGGCCGCCGTCACTCATCCCGATAAGGTAACCGGGTGACTGCCGCGGAACTACTCGCCGCGTCCGGCCGATTCCCCATCGCCGCCGGACTCTCCGACCAGGAACTCTCCGCCATCGAGCACGAGTTCGGCTTCACCTTCGCCCCCGATCATCGCGATTTCCTGGCCGCCGGCCTGCCGTCCGGCCGCGGCTGGCCGGATTGGCGCAGCCCCGACCGCTCCGCGCTGCGCGAACGCCTGGCCGCACCGGTGGAGGGTGTCCTCTTCGACGTCGTCGAGAACAGTTTCTGGTACGAGGGATGGGGCTTTCGGCCCGGCGATCCGGGCGCCGCGCTGGCCGCCGCGAAGACCTTTCTGCTGACCGCGCCGCGATTGATCCCGCTCTATTCGCATCGCTACCTGCCGGCCGTCATGCCGACCCATCCGGTGCTGTCGGTCTACCAGACCGACGTCGTCCACTACGGCAACGACCTGCCCGACTGGCTCAACCGCGAATTCAACCTGGGAAAACCCGCGGACCATCCGGTCCGCGCGACGGCGACATTCTGGCGGGACCTTTTATAGGTACGCGTGACGGCTCCCAACCCCATTTACGCCGTCCCCGGAAGCTCGGCTCCGTCAGTCCGCCTCGCGACGCGCCTTGGCCCGCCTTTTCCCCTCATGCATGGCCTGCACGCGAGCCACCGGAATGGTGTGTCCTTCCGAGACCAGGCCGGGGTCCAGGGTTTGCGGCGCCGGCATGGCTTCGGCCCACCGGTCGTGCTCGCCGAGCAGCTCCGGCACCGTACGGATGGTGAAGTCTTCGGGTTTGACGTTGTCGGCCTCGTCCCAGGCGATCGGGAAGGAGACCCGCACTCCCGGCCGAATCCGCGGGCTGTAGGCCGCGGCGACGGTAGCGCCGCCGGACCGGGTCGCGTCCAGGAAGACCTTCCCGTGCCGGTCGTCCCGGATGAAGGCCGTGGTCGCCAGCTCCGGGTCGAGGCGTTCGGCCCGGGCCGCGACCGCCCGGGTGGCCGCGGCCACCTCGTCGGCCGGCGCCTTCCCGTCGAGCGGCACGAACACGTGCACGCCCTTGGACCCGCTGGTCTTCAACGCCCCCGCCAAGCCGATGTCGGCCAGCACCTGCCGCACAAGCTTCGCGGCGGCCACCGCCGCCCCGAATCCACCCCCATCGGGTGGGTCAAGATCCATGATCAGGTGGGTCGGGTGGTGATCACCGGCCAGCATCAACCCCGGGTGATATTCGATGGCCCGCTGGTTGCCGAACCACAGCAGCGTCCGCCGGTCGTTGCACAGCCCGTAGGTCACCTTCCGATGCGAGGCCTCCGCCCACACCTCGGTGCGCGGCACCCACTCCGGCGTGTATTTCGGCAGGTTCTTCTGCATGAACTGGTCCTGCCCGCGAAGCAGCCGAATCACCGACAGCGGCCGGTCCGCGAGCACCGCGATGAACCGCTCGCCGACCGCGTCGAGGTAGTCGACGAGGTCACGCTTGGTAGCGCCGGCCCCCTCGAACAGCTCCTGGTCGAGGTTGGTCAGCTTGACCCCGTCGCGTTCCTCACCCGTGTCCGCCACCCCGCCATCCTCTCGCGTCCGGGTCGTATTGTCGGCCCATGTCGCTGCCCCAAGACGTGGAATCGGTCGTTTTCGACTGCGACGGCCTGCTGGTAGACACCGAAACCTGCTGGACCAGAGCCGAGACGAAGATCTTCGCCGAGCACGGCCACGCCTTCGGCCTGGAACAGAAGAAACTCCTGATCGGAAAGACCCTGGAGGACGGCGCGGCCGCGATGGCGGCTTACTTCGGCCGCCCCGACGAGGTGGGGGCGGTGGCCAAGCGCCTGCATAGCTTGGTGGCTGAGGAGCTGGCGGCCGGCGCGGACGCCCTGCCCGGCGCCCGCGACTTGGTGGTGAAGCTGCACGACCGGGTCCCGCTAGCGGTGGCAAGTAACAGCCCACGCTCGTTCGTCGATGCCGCCCTGCTGTCCGCCGGCCTGAACGACCTGTTCGACCACATCTACTCGGCCGACGATGTCGAGAATCCGAAGCCGGCTCCCGACCTCTACCTCGTCGCCTGTGCCGGGCTGGGGGCCGACCCGGCGCGAAGCGTTGCCTTCGAGGACTCACGAACGGGTGTTTGTTCGGCGCGGGCGGCCGGCATGTTCGTGGTCGGAGTGCCGTCGCTGCCCGGCGTGGATCTTGAGACCGACGCGGTTTATACCTCGTTGGCGGATCTCGCGTTGATCGGGTGGGCCGCCGAGGTGGTTGGTCCTTGACGGAGTGCCCATGAACGGCGGCGGATCGGGCCCTTCCGCCCACGACCTGATCTTCATCAGCTACAGCCACAAGGATCGTCCCTGGCTGGACCGGCTGATGGTGTTGTTGACGCCGTTGACGCGCAAGCGGGGTATCGAGATCTGGGCGGACCCGTACCTCCCGATCGGCGCCGATTGGCGGCGTGACCTGACCGATGTCATTGACCGGACCGCGCTGGCCGTGCTGCTGGTCAGCGGAGACTTCCTCGCATCACGGTTCATCATCGAGGAGGAACTGCCACAGCTCGCTGCCGGTGGTGCCCGGCTGGCCCCGGTCCTGGTGCGGGATTGCCTGTGGGAGCTCGAACCACGGCTCGAGCGACTCCAGTGGGCGCACGATCCGGGGCAGGATGGCCCGCTCGACGCCGGCGTCGGCACGCCCGGCGAGCGGGACGCCCGACTCGTCCGGATCTGCCGTCGGCTGGTCGGTCTGCTGGATCCCGCGTCCGGAGCGGCGGGCAACAATCTTGTTCCGGAGCCGGAGATAGTCGTGTTCCCACCGGTCGTGGAGTCCTTGGTCGGCACGCTCCGCCTCGGCTCGATCAGTGGGGTTCCGCCGCTTCCACCGGGCTACCAGCACCGGACCGAGCTGGAGCGGCTGCGCACGGTGATTCTGCGATCCGCCAGCGCGGTTGTCGGCGTCACCGGGAATGCCGCCGCCCTGGGTCTCTACGGCCAGGGTGGCATCGGGAAATCCGTCCTCGCCGCGGCCCTGGCCCGCGACGAACAGGTCCGGACCTACTTCCCGGACGGCGTCTACTGGGTGACACTCGGTGAGCGGTCCGACCCGACCGCCGCCCAAGCCGAGCTCCTGGCCCGGCTAGGCCGACCGGCCGGCGATGTCCGTGCGGCCGAGGACGGCTTGCGCCTGCTGAGCGAGGCCCTGGCCGACCAACAGGTGCTGCTGGTCGTCGACGACGTGTGGAGCGAGGACGCGGCCGCCGCGTTCCGAGTGACCGGGCCACGGGGCCGCATCCTGTTCACGAGCCGGGACGACGGCGTGCTGGCCGCCGTGCAGGCCGACGTCACGCAGCTCGGGCTCCTGCCGGAAGGAGCGGCACGACAGCTCCTCGCGGCGATCAGTGGCACTCCGATAGGCGAGCTGCCGGACGATGTCAATCAGGTGGTGGTCGCGACCGGACGGGTGGCGCTGGCGCTGGCGCTGGCCGCCGCGGCCGTACGCGGTGGGATGAGCTGGACTCAGGTCGCCGCCGGCCTCAAGATCGGCACGGATACCTTCCTCGACCATCCATACGCCAACACCTTCAAAGCCATGCAGGTGGCCACGGCCGCACTATCGCCGCTTCTGCGGGACGCCTACGTCAGCTTGGCGGTTTATCCGCCGGACACCGGGATACCGGTCGAGGTGATTGCCCGCTTCTGGAGTCATCGGCGGGGCGTGACCGCGGAGACCGCGCGGAGTGAGCTGGCCGTGCTGGCTGACGCCGAGTTGCTGCGGGTGGTGGACGAGCACGTCACTTTCCACGATCTGCAGCACGACTATCTCGTACTGCAGACCGACGACCTGCGAGCTCTGCACGCCGATCTGCTTGCCACCTACCGGCTGCTGCTGCCCGCTGGGGGCGAGGACGGGTGGTGGGGGCTGCCGCTGGCCGAGCCGTACATCTGGGATCATCTTGTTGATCATCTGCGGCTGGCCGAGGACGTGGCCGGGGTCCGTGCGACCGCGACGGACATCGCCTATCTGGCTCGTCGCATCGCCCTCGGCGGCCCGCACGCGGCAGAGGCAGATCTGACCGTCGCCGCCGAGACATTGCCCGACAATCCGCGAATCGGCTGGTTGAAGGATTGGTTGGCCCGGCACGGCCACCTCTTCGTCGGCTTGGCCGACGCCGGTGACGTGGCCGCGGCGATGCGGTGCTGGCTGGCGGGCGGCGACATGTCCGGGCAGCAGCGGCTGGACCCGTTGCTGCCCCCGGTCTTCCTACGGCCTCGATGGGGTCTGCGTCCGATACCGACCGCCTCGTTGCGGACTCTCACCGGCCACGCCGGCGCGGTGGCGACGGTCGCCTTCAGCCCGGACGGACAGCTCCTGGCCGGGGCTGGTCACGACGGAACGGTGCGGTTGTCCGAAGCAGCCAGTGGCCGGCAGTGGGCCGTCCTGACCGGGCACGCGGGCGGCGTGCAAGCGGTAGCGTTCAGCCCGGACGGACGGTTCCTCGCCAGCGCCGGGTCGGACCGTACGGTCCGAATGTGGGAGCTCGACAACCTCCGGCAACGTCTCGTGCTCAGCGAGCACCTGGGCCCGGTCCGGGCGGTTGCGTTCAGTCCCGACGGTGAGCAACTCGCCAGCGCTGACCAGGACGGCGACGTCCGGCTGTGGAATCTGGACGGGAAACTCCTCCGGGTCATCGCTACTGGGCACACCGAAGGGGTACGAGCGATCGCGTTCAGCCCGACCGGACGAGTGCTGGCCACCGCGGGCGGATGGACGGTGCGGTTGTGGGAGACCGACACCGGCCGGCAGCGGCTCTCGCGGGCCGGTCACGCGGGCGGCGTTCGGAGCGTCGTTTTCAGCCAGGACGGCCGGTTTCTGGCCAGCGCCGGCCGGGACGGCACGGTGCGCCTCTGGGAACTCGACAGCGGCCGCCGGCGCCCACCACTGGCCGGGCACGCCGGCACGGTGGAGGCGGTGGCGTTCAGCCCGGGCGGGGAACTGCTCGCCAGCGCCGGCCAGGACCGGACGATCCGCCTGTGGGAGTTGCCCGAGGCTAAGAGGTGTGCCGAGTTGCGAGGGCACACCGGCGTGATCCGTTCGCTGGCCTTCAGCCCGGGTGGGACACTGCTGGCCAGCGGCAGTTCGGACGAGACCTTGCGCCTCTGGCAGCCGGACACCGAGCGGCGGCACGCAAGCCCAGTCCGGCAGTTTGGCCAGGCACTGGCGGTCTCGCTCAGCCCGGACGGGCGGTTGCTGGCCGGCGCGTACAACGACGGAACGGTCCGGTTCCGAACATCCCGCGATGGCCAGAGCCGGGACATTTTCTCCGACTTCTCGCCATGGAACCCGACCGAGACCGGTCCGATCTTCGCCGCTTCGTTCAGCCCGGACGGGAAGCTGCTGGCCAGCGGTGGCGGGGATGAGAACGTCCGGATCTGGGACGTCGAACGGCGCCGGCGTCGGGCCTTGTTCAGCGCTCATGCTGGCGCGGTGCGGGCGGTGTCGTTCAGCCCGGACGGCCGCGTGCTCGCCAGTGCCGGCCACGACGGCGTGGTGCGGTTGTGGGAGGTGGAGACCGGCCGACTAGAGCACGCGCAGACGTTCGGTGCCGGGGTGATCCTGGCGGTGGCATTCAGCCCGGACGGGCAGTTGCTGGCCGGTGCGGGCCAGGACGGAACGGTGCGGCTGTGGCGGCCGGGCGACAGCTGGCAGCCAGACCGGCTCAGCGGGCACACCCATCCGGTGCAGACGGTGAAGTTCAGTCCCGTCGAACCGATGCTGGCCAGTGCCGGACATGACGGGACTGTTCGGCTGTGGGACACCGGCAGTTGCCGTGAGGTGGCAGTGCTGGCCGGAAATGCGGACGTGGTCAACGCGGTGGCATTCAGCCCGAACGGGCGAATGCTCATCAGCGCCGGCAACGACGGCACCGTCCGGGTGTGGGACACCCGTCGTGCCGAGTTGGTCCGCCAACTGCCGCTGGGTGACCCGATCTATTCGCTGAGCTGGAAACGCTCGTTCATTGGCGCCGCGTCCGCCGGGTCACTAATGATGCTGCAGGTCACGTCGGTGGCCCGGCCGGTCAGAGGCGAGTGATTGCGGCCGCCGGCAGGGCCATCAGCAGGGTCAGCACTACGTAGGCGCCGCCCAGGCCGAAACGGTGGTTCTTCGTGGCCGTCACCGCGGCCGCGAACGGGCCCAGCAGCGTCGTGAAAGCGGCCAGGTCGAAGACGTCGTCGCCACGGTCTCGGCCGGTCAGGCCGAACAGCACCAGCAAGGGGACGGCGACCAGCCAGCTCAGGGTGATCGCGGTCAGTTTCAGGTGCAGGTGGGTGCGCCGGGCCGGTTCCGCGGGGTCCTTCTGCAGGGCGAACGCCATGCGCTCCGCATAGCCGGCGGTGGCCGGCTGGTCCTCGGTGGTCACGCTAAAAGCCTATTGGTTTGCGGGGGTTCGTGCGTCATCCGTAACGGACAATTCACTCGCCCCCGCCTTGTCGCAAATCAGCTCTTGACCGAGCCCGCCATCAGGCCACCGATGAACCAGCGGCCCAGCAGGACGTAGACGATCAGGGTGGGCAGCGATGTGATCAAGGCGCCCGCCATCGACGCAGCGTAGTCGGGGGACTGGGCGCCCGCCAGGGCGTTCAGGGCGATCGTGATCGGGCCGTTGCGTGTGTTGGCCAGGAAGATCGCGAACAGGTAGTCGTTCCAGGCCGAGGTGAACTGCCAGATCACGGTGACCACGAAGCCGGGGATGGAGATCGGCAGGATGATTCGGGCGAACGTGCGCAACAGGCCCGCGCCGTCGACCCGGGCCGCCTCCACCAATTCCTCGGGAACGGTGGTCGCGTAGTAGTTGCGGAAGATCAGCGTGCAGATCGGGATGCCGTAGACGCAGTGCACGAAGACCAGCGTGGGGATGCCGGGTGCGATGCCGATCGTGGTCACGATCTCGCGCAGCGGGATCATCACCGCCTGGTACGGGATGAACATGCCGAACAGGATCATCGTGAAGACGACGTCGGCGCCGGGGAAGCGCCAGCGGGACAGCACGAAACCGTTCGCCGCGCCGATCAGCGAGCTGATCACCGCCACCGGGATGGCCAGCTCGAAGGTGCGGATGAAGGACGGCCGCAGCGCGGTCCAGGCCTTGCCCCAGGACGCCGTGGTCCAGTGCGTCGGCAGGTTCCACTGGCTGGTCACGCCGATGTCCGAGCCGGCCTTGAAGCTGGTCACGATCAGCACGTACAGCGGCATCAGCACGACGATCAGGAAGAAGATCGCCAGGGCGTACTTGATGATCGACCCGGGGCCGAAGGAGCGCCGGGGACGAACGCGCGGGGCCAGTGACTCCACCGCGGCGGGAGGTGCGGACACCGTGGTCATCGGCTCTTCTCCACCCGGTTCGTGTAGATCAGGTACGGGACGATGACGACCGCGACCAGCAGGAGCAGCACGATCGAGATGGCCGCGGCCTTGGCGTAATCGCTGGTCAGCAGCGTCTGCCAGACGTAGACGGCGGGCACCTCGGTGAGCCACTGCGGGCCGGAGATGCTCATGATCAGGTCGAACATCTTCATCGACATATGGCCGAGGATGATCAGCGCGCTGAGCGCGACCGGCGTCAGCTGCGGGAAAATCACATTCCGATACAGCCGGTACGTGCTTGCACCGTCCATGGCCGCGGCCTCACGCAGCTCCTGCGGAATGCCCCGGAACCCGGCGAGGAACAGCGCCATCACGTACCCGGAAAGTTGCCAGACGGCCGGCATGGCCATCGAGGCCATGCCCCAATTGGGGTTGGTCCACCAGGTGCTCTGCAGAAAGTCCAGATGCAGGCCGCCGAATACGGCGTTGAGCCCGCCCGCGTCGTCGCCCTTGAGCGGGTTCATCAGCCAGCGCCATACGACGCCGGAGGCGATGAAGCTGACCGCCATCGGGAACAGATAGACCGTACGGAAAAAGCCTTCGCCCTTGATCCCGCGTTCCAGCAGGAACGCCCACAGCAGGCCGAAGAACATCGCGCCGACCAGGAACACCACGGTGAAGATGAGCAGGTTCTTCAGCGAGTGGGTGAACCGGTCCTGGATGTCGTTGGTGAAGAGGTTCTTGTAGTTCTCGAGCCCGACGAAGCCTTTCGAGCCCAGGGCATTGTGCTCGTCGGAGAGGGAGACCTTCGTGGTCCAGGCGATCAGCCCGTAAACGAAGACGGCGAGCAATATGAGCGAGGGGGAGAGCAGTAACAGACCCGGTCCCCAGTGCCGAAGGCGGCGCATCAGGGCTCCTTACCGAAAACGGAAAACGGGCGGGACGGCAATCGCCGTCCCGCCCACGAAGACAGACCTACTTCTTGACGAACTGCGCGGCGGCCGCGGCGAGAGCCTTCTGCAGGCCGGCCACGTCCTGATTGGTGGAGAACGCGCCGAGGGCCGAGTTGGCCGCCCCCTGCCAGCCCTGCGAGCAGGCCGAGCCGTGCGCACACGACGGAACCTGGGTCGCGGACTTCCAGTCGGCCATGGCGGCCTGCTGGTACTTCGGGTAGTCGGCGGGGCTGGCGTCCGTACGCGCCGGAATTGAGCCCTTCTTGGTGTTGAAGGCCTTCTGGCCGTCGGCCGAGCCGACGGTCTTCAGCCAGCACTTGGTGCCCTCGACGTTCTTGGCGCCCTTGGGCAGCACGAACGAGTCGGCCAGCCACTGGAACGTGGTGCCGTTGCCGGGGAAGGTGAACCAGGCGTAGTCGGCGAACTTCTTGGCGTCCAGGTCGGCCGCCTCCCAGTCACCCATCAGCTGGTACGCGGCCTTGCCGTCCATGACCAGCTTCTCCGCGTCGGTCCAGTCCAGAGCGTCGCGGTCCTTGTTGGTGTAGGTCAGCAGCGTCTTGAAGTCGTTGATCGCCTTGGTGACGTCGGCGCCGTCCCACGGGGTCGTGCCCTTCCACAGACCGGTGAACTTCTCCGCGCCCAGGTCGGTGATCAGCACCGACTCGAACAGCATGAGCTGGGTCCAGTCCTTGCCGATGGCCAGCGGCGCGGCGATGCCCTTGGCCTTGACCTTGTCCAGGTCGGCGATGAAGCCGGCCAGGTCGGTCGGGTCGCTGGTGATGCCGGCGTCGGCGACGACCTTCTTGTTGCTCCACACCACGTTGGCGCGGTGGATGTTGGCCGGCACCGAGTAGATCTTGCCGTCCACCGTGAGGTTCTGGATCAGGCCCGCCGGGAACGCGGTCTTGAGGCCCCAGGTGTCGTAGTCGGCGCTGATGTCCTGCACCTGACCGGCCAGGATGTAGTCCTGCAGCTCGGCCCCGGCGTGCGCCTGGAACGTGTCCGGCGGGTCGTTCTGCTGCAGGCGGGAGGCGAGCACCTGCTTGGCGTTGGCGCCGGCGCCACCGGCGACCGCGCCGTTCACGAATTCCTGACCGGCGCAGGAGGTGCCGAACTGGGCGACGAGTCCGTCGAGTCCGGCCTTCTCACCGCCGTCGGCCCACCACGTGAAGACTTCCACCTTCTTGGAGCCGGAGCCCCCGTCGCCGCCGTCGTCGCTCGACCCGCAGGCCGAGGCGGTCAGCAGCGCAGCGACACCGATGACGGCGACTGCGGCCCGTCGAGTGAAGCGCATCTTTATCTCCCATCGAGATATTGACATCGTTGTCAAGTACGTCGGGGAGTACCGTGCCGCCTGAACCGCACACGTGTCAACGAAAGTTTCCGTGTCGTTACGTGCGGACCTTTGTGGATCGTCAGCCGGTTCGCTCGCCGCTACCGCGGGCGATCAGGGATGTAGATATGACGATGGTTCGGGCCGGGCCAGTATGGCCGCTGATCCGCTCGTAGGCGAGCCGCGCCGCCTCCCGGCCGATCGCGCCCATGTCGTGCGCGACGACGGTCGTGCCGAGAACATCGGCCAAATCAAAATCATCAAAACCCACCAAAGCCGGCGGCCGTACGACGTCCCGAAGCGCCCGCAGAGCGCCGGTGGTCAGCCGGTTGTTCGTCGTGAAGATCGCGGTCGGCGGAGTCTCCAACAACAGAAGATCCCGGACCGTACGCTCCGCGTGCCGCACGTCGTGCACCTCGGTGCGCAGGTACGGCTCCCAGAGCGTGTTACCGAACGATGTCATCGCGCTCACGAACCCGTCGATGCGGCTCCGTTGTGGAGCCATCCGGGCCAGGTCGGCGACCATCGCGATCCGCCGGTGCCCACCCGCCAGCAGGTGTTCGCCGGCCGACCGCGCGCCGCCCGCGTTGTCGATAAGCACCGCGTCGGCGGCCAGCCCGTCCGGGGGCCGGTCCAGGAAGACGAACGGGACGCCGCGGTTGCCCTCGATCGCCAGGTACTCGTGGTCGTCGCCGCTCGGGATCACCAGCAGCGCCCGCACCCGCCGCTCCAGGAACGCGTCCACCAGGCTGCGCTCCAGCTCGGCGTCCTCGTCGTTGTTCGCGGTGATCAGCAGCAGGCCGTGCTGGCGCAGCTCGCGCTCGATGCCGCTGGCCACCGCCGAGTAGAAGGGGTTGGCCAGGTCGCCGCTGACCAGACCGACCAGCGCACTGGTGGCGCCGCGGCGCAGTTCGCGGGCGATGCCGTTGAGGCGGTAACCGAGCGAGTCGGCCGCGTCCTGCACCCGGCGGCCGGTGGACGGGGCGACGTTGGGCTCACGGTTGAGCGCACGGGACGCGGTCTTGAGGCTGACCCCCGCAAGCGCGGCCACCTCGGTAAGCGTCGGCCGGCGGACGGTCGATTCGGAGGGCATGTCGCTCCGAGGGCTCGGCGGCGGGAACGGAGCAAGTATGACATCGATGCCACCCGGGACCTCACGTCGAGTGGCCACGCGATTTCACGGGGTGCGACATCGATGATCCTTCATCCTTATCCGGCACACAGCGTCACGACAGTCCCGGCTCAGCGCCCGTTGGTTCGCTGCTTCCTACCCAACCTTGGAGGCGAGCTGGCATGCCGGACCCCGACCTCGACAACGCCGCGTATGTGCGAGAGGTGCACGACAAAGGACTTCGATTCGACCTGAACACCATGAGCCGCCGCCGGATGCTGGCCGTCCTCGGCGGCGCCGGAGCGGTGGCGGTCACCGTTCTCTCCGGTGCTCCGGCCCTGGCCGACACCCTCGAGGAGGTGGAGTCGGAGACCGCCGGCCCCTACCCCGCGGACGGCTCCAACGGGCCGGACGTGCGGACCCTCGACGGCATCGTGCGAAAGGACATCCGCTCCTCGTTCGACACCGCGACCGGCACGGCTGAGGGCATCCCGCTCGACTTCTCGCTGACCGTGCTGGACCTGGACGGCGCGCCGATCGTCGGCGCGGCCATCTACGCGTGGCACTGTGACCGGGACGGCAACTACTCGCTGTACTCGACCGGGATCACCGATCAGAACTACCTGCGTGGCATCCAGGTGACCGACTCCACCGGCACGGTCACCTTCACCAGTATCTTCCCGGCCTGCTACTCGGGTCGCTGGCCACACATCCACTTCGAGGTGTACGGGTCGCTGGCCAACGCCACCAGCGGCGACGGGCCGATCGTGAAGACCTCACAGATCGCCATCCCGGAGGACGTCGCCGACCTGGTCTACGCGACCGACGGCTACAGCCAGAGCGTCACCAACCTCAGCCAGGTCACCCTGGCCGGCGACAACGTCTTCGGCGACGACTCGGCGGCCCGCGAGCTGGCCACCGTCACCGGGACCGTGACCGACGGCTTCACGGCCACGCTCACCGTCGCGGTCGACCCGTCCGGCACGGAGGAGAGCGGCGGCGGCACCCCACCGTCCGGCTCGCCCCCCTCCGGTGCGCCGACCGCGTCCCCCACGGCGACCGCCACCGCCACGGCGTCCGCCACCACGTCGGCCACGGTGTCCCCCTCGACCACCGCGCGGCCGTCATCCCAGAAAAAGAAGAAACACAAGAAGTGGTGGAATCCCTTCTCCTGGTGACGGTTCCCCCCATTCGTCCGCCCGAGCCGGCCTGACACACATCCCGCACTCGGGTGGGCCCGCGGCCGTATCCCGCCACCGGTACCCGTGCCCCCGGCGGCGGGATACGGCCTTTTGGTTTCGCCACTCACGCAGAATGAAGGGCCAGGGCCGGCGAAGCTGGGCCCCGGCCCGGCCTCGGCGTGAGCGACGGTCTGCACCACCCACCCAGGCACGACATCCTGCTCTTGAATTTGATTTAGACCTCGGTGGTCAATTCGTAGATTTCGGCCGTCGGGTGGCCGGCGCGTTCGTGGATGCGCAGGACGGCCTCCTTGCTCGGGCCGGTGCTGAGGCAGAAGACCTTGCCGGATTCCGGGTCGAGCCAGGCGCGCTCGAAATGCACACCCTCTTCCGCCTCGATTTTGAGGTCGGCGTCGTGGGCGTCGGCGAGCTGTTCCGGGGTGACGCCGACGAATCCGCTGTGTACGTCCATGAACTTGGCCATCGCGTGTTGCTCCCTGCGGTTGCGGTGTTGCTGACATGGGAAGACTGCCGGGCCGGGGGCAGTCGGACATCGGTCATTGCACCTAGGGAGAGCAGCCTCGGTGACCTAAAGTCGCGGACGTGGACAGCGCGCTCAGCAGTCCGATTCTCGTCGGGCGGGATGATCTGGTGGCGCTCGCCTCGCGACGGCTGGCCGCGGCCGAGCAGGGGAGCGGAGAACTTCTGTTTCTGGCCGGGGAAGCCGGCATCGGAAAGACCCGGCTGCTTTCCGAGATCGTCCGGCGGGCCGGCGGTTTCACCGTGGTGGGCGCCGGAGCGTCGCCGGGCGATGCCGAGGTGGCCGGGGCGGTGCTGGCCGATCTGGGCGCGGAGATGCGGCGAAATCCGGCCACCGCGACGGCCGGAGCGGGCGTTTCCCGGCGGCTGCGCGAATTCGTCGACGGCGATGCCGATCGGCAGCGGCGACTACTGGTGGCCGACCTGACCGCATTGATCGCGGCCGCGGTTTCCGGTCCGCTGCTGGTCACCGTCGAGGATCTGCACTGGGCCGACGATCTGACCCTGGACGTGCTGGCCCGATTGGGACGCCGGGCCACCGAACTCCCGCTGTTGCTGGTCGGAACCTATCGCAGCGACGAGCTCTATCCGCGGGTTCCGATGCGGGCCTGGCGCACCCGGCTGCTGACCCAGCGACACGCGGAGGAGGTGCGGCTGACCCGGCTGAGTCTGGCCGACACCGCCGCCATGACGGCCGCCATCGCGGGCGGGTCGCTGCCCGGCTCGGTGACCGGCGACGTATTTGTCCGCAGCGATGGCATTCCGCTGCACGTCGAGGAATTCCTGGCGTCCCGGGAAAGCCTGCCGGACACCCTCGCCGACGCCGTTCTGGCCCGGGCGTTCGCGTTGTCTGAACCATCCCGGCGGCTGGCCGAGGTCGCCTCGGTGCTGGGCCGCTCGTTCGACCTCGATCTGCTGACCGCCCTTACCGGCGACGGTCCGGCCGTCGTCGACGACGGTTTGCGGGAACTCAGCGAGCGGTTCTTCGTGCAGGCCCATCCGGACCGGTCGACATTCGATTTCCGGCACGCGCTGATCCGCGACGCGCTCTACGCCGATCTGTCCCCGCACCGCCGGCGGGAACTGCACGCGCGGGCCGCGGCGGCCGCGGTGGAAGCGGGATTCCCGGCCGCGTTCGTGAGCGATCAGTACGAACGGGCCGCCCTCGCTGGACCGGCTTTCGAATTCGCGAGCTCGGCCGCCTCGGCCGCCGTGGAGATGTCGGCCCATCGGGAAGCGGTCGAACTTTATCGGCGGGCGCAGCGCACGGCTCCGGTCGCGCTGCCGGTGGAATCGCGCGCCGCGCTGCTGACCGCCCTGGCCGGGGAATTGGCGGCAGTGGATGACAACGTGGCGGCCGCCGCCTGCTTCGAGGAGGCCTATCGGCTGCGGCTGAAACTCGACGATCGGCTGGCCGCCGCGATGCTCGTACCCGACTGGGTGGCGGTCCGGCATCAACTCGGCGCGGACCTCGACGAACGGGCCGCCGCGCTGCGCGGGGCCCTGCCACTTATCGCTTTCCGCACCGATTCCCTCGCCCAGGAAGCCCGGGCCAACATTCACGCCGCGCTGGCCGCCGCCTACATGCTGGACCGGCGGCTGGGCGAAGCCATCGAGGACGGGGAATTCGCTCGGTCCATCGCGGTCGAGGACTGCGATCGGGCGATGCGCTGCAATCTCGACGCGACGCTGGGGGCGGTGTTCCTGTTCGCCGGGCGGCTTTCCGAGGGCCGCGAACTCCTGGAAGGGTCCATCGCACGAGCACAGGGATGGCGATTCGAGGGCCAGACCGCCCGCGGTTACCGGATGCTCGGATCCAGCATGTCGGTGCTCGTCGAATACGAGACGGCGCGGAAATGGCTGCCGGAGGGAATCGCGTACGCCGAACGGGTCGAGCAGATCAACGACCGGAACTATCTGACCGCCCACCTCGGACACGTCATGTGGGCCACCGGCGACTGGGTCGGCGCGGAATCGGCCGCCCGGCAGGCCCTCGCCGACGGCGGCGGGATCACCACCCGGATCACCGCGCTGCACGTGCTCGGCTACGTCGCGATGGGCCGCGGCGCCCCGGCCACCGCGGTCGACCACCTCGGCGAGGCGGCCTCGCTCGGATCCGGCATGCGGGAACTGCAGCGGGTGTCGCCGGCCTGGTGGGGCCTGGCCGAGGTGGCGCTGCTCGGCGGCGACTTCGGCACCGCGGTGCAGCGCTGCGAGGAGGGGTTCGAGGCGTCGGCCCGGGTCCGCGACGCCGCCTACCTGTTCCCGTACGTCGTCACCGGCGTGCGGGCCCACCTGGCACTTTCCGGCCCGACCGCCGCCCGGGAATGGTTCGGCCGGGCCGCCGAACTGCTCAACGAACGAGACATTCCCGGCACTCGGGGCGCGATCCCGCACGCCCGCGGCCTCATCCACCTGTATGAGGGCCAGACCGGCAAGGCCCGGGCCGAACTGGCCGAGGCGGCCGAGTTCTGGGCCGGCCGATCTCGCTTCTGGGAGGGCGCGGCCGCGCTGGTGGATCAGGCGCGGTGCGCTGCGCGCAGCCGCCGGGCCGGCGACGCGGCCGAATTCATGGCAACAGCCCGAGACGCGTACGGGCGGGTAGGCGCACCGATCCCCGGCTACCTGTCGGCACCGGCCCCCAGCCGGTCGGCCGTGCCGTCGCTCTCGGCCCGGGAGCTCGAGGTCGCCCGGCTGGTGGCGGCCGGGATGACCAACCGGGAGATCGCCGAGAAACTGGTGATCGCGCCCAAGACGGCGGCCGCCCACGTGGAACACATCCGCACCAAGCTCGGCGTGTCCCGGCGCGCACAAATAGCCGCCTGGGTGGCCACACTCGGGTGAACCGCCACTCTTGGGTAACCACCTCGCCTGATCCCAAGGCTTACTTCCAACGGGGTACGTCAAACGGGCCATAGCTGGTGATCGATCAACCTGGCGACAATCGTTACCATGACCGCCCCCGGCAACTCATCCCTGCTTCTGATCCTGCTGGCCGTCTTCGTGGCCTGCTGCGGCTACGCCGCCGGCCGGTTGCACCAGCGGCACCAGACGGAGGACGACCGCGAGGAGGCCTACCGCGACGGGTACGAGACCGCGACCCGAAGCGTGTTCAGCATGGCCGCCCGGATGATCGCACCCCGCCGCGCGACCCGGGCGTCGGCGCGGGTAGCGGCGGTGGTGGACGGGTCCGCTGCCACCGGGCTGCCGGCAGCGCCCAGCGGACCCGCCCCGACTGCGCTGTCCGGTCCGGGGCCGGCCGATACCGGGCCGCCGGACGTGCCGGAGGTCGAGCTGGTGGCCGCTGATTCCAGTTCGGTCCATCCGATGCCGGCGCCGTCAATTCCGGCGTCCCGGCCGCCGATGGCTTCGGAGACGGACGCGGCGTCGTCGCTCGGCTTCCCGGTTCCGCCGGCCCCGTCGCCCCGGGTGATTGCCGAGCCCGCCGCCATCGGCGGGGTGGTCTACCGGCCGTTCCCCGATCCGCGGGCGCCGCTCGACGCCGAGCTGCCACCGAACGACGACGCCCACCGCCGCATCCCGGCCCCGTTCGGTCCGAGCCGGATGCCCCGGTCGGCGCCGGTCCCGGCGGAAGGGCCGGGTTCTCGACATTCCGCGGAGACCCCCGCAAGCGGTACGCCGGTCCCGGCGGACTCCGTGTCGCCCGCCGACAGCGGTGTGCACGACCGCCGGGCAGGCCGGTCCCGGCGTGCGACCGAACCCGGTGCGTCCTCGTCGGACGCCCCGCTGCCGTTCCTGGGTATGCCCGGGCCCGGGAGCGGAATGCCGGACGTCGTGGTCGGCGTCCCCGGTCTGCACAGCGCGTCCGGTGCCGAGGTCGCGTCGGCCGAGACCTCGTCGGAGTCCACCGGCCGGCACGGTGTGCCGGACGAACTCGTGCAGGCCGCGACCTATCGGCTGCCGGCGGACCGGATCTTCCGGGCCAAGGTCCCGGACGCGGTCGCGCCGCCGGAGGACCCCGCCAACCGGGTGGCCGTGCCCAAGCCGCGGCAGTCCTGAAAGTGTCGTACCCCCGGCGTACGTTCGCGGCATGGTCAGCGTCGACGACGTGCGCCGGGTGTGCCGTGATCTCCCGCGCAGCTCAGAGCATCTGATTCACGATCGGGTCAAGTTCCGGGTCGGCGCGATCGTCTACGTGGCCTTCTCCCGCGACGAGACGATCATGGGGTTCGGCTTCCCCAAGGAGGAGCGGTCCGCGCTGGTGGCGGCCGAGCCGCAGCTGTTCCATCTGCCGCGCGAGTCCGACCTGCGATTCAACTGGGTGCAGGCGTGGCTGTCCGAGCTGGACGAGGAGCGGATGACCGAGCTGGTCCTGGACGCCTGGCGGATGGTTGTGCCCAAAAAGGTCTGGTCGGCCTACCTCCCGAGGCTGAGTTAGAGATTCCGAACGAGGGAAGTTCTCCCGCCATCGTGTCAACTAGACCGTTTGGATATTGGCGCGGGCCCGGCAACCAGCGAACCTGATCAAACGAAGTTCCGGGCACCCCAGGGGAGAAGATGAAGCGCCTCAGCGCACTCGCCGTTGTCTCGTTCACTGCCGTCGCCGCACTGAGCGGCTGCGGCATTCTCGACCAGAAGACCAACGGCAACTCGGCCTCGGCCGCCGACGCTCCCACCGGCCAGGCCACCACCGGCGCAGCCCCCACACCTACCGCCGACGCGGTGAGCGGCGTCGGCTCGGCCAAGGACGCCGGCGACCTGCCCGACCCGTGCACGCTGCTGAGCAAGGCCGAGGTGGTAAGCCTGACCGGCCGCGAGATCACCCAGATCGACGAGGACGGCGCCAAGCCGTCGGATACGACCCGCTTCTGCCAGTGGCAGCAGGACAGCGGCCAGCTGGCCCTCTTCATCGCCCGAACCACCGAGGAAGAGTTCAAAACCACCATCGCCGACGCCAAGCCGGTGGACGGCGTGGGCGAAGACGCCTTCGAACTGGCCGGCCACCTGTACGTCCTGTACGGCACCGTCCAGGTGGACGTCTACTCCCGAGGTGCCTCCGACGCCCAGAACCTGACCGACTCCAAAGAGGTGGCCGACAAGGTAATCCCCCGAATCTGACCAACCAGGCGCGAAGCCCCCCGCGCCAGGATGCGTCACGATCCCGACATTGGACGGCGGCGATCGTTCCGCAGCCATGACTATCGTTGGATGACGCGAACAACGGCCAAGTGGGTCGGCTACGTATCGGCACCCCTAGCGGCGATCTGCTGGTGTGTCTTCGCCACCACTCTCTCCGACACCATGTGGACGTTCACCGGCGACCTGACCGACACCGACGCCGGGACAACCGTCGGGTGGTGGCTGGGCGCTGCGGTGATCCTGACCGTGCTGGCCGCCGCGAGTCTGATCGTGGCTTCGCTGGTCCGTGCGATGGAGGAACTCACCGGCTACGGGCCAACGCGGTGAGGTCCGCGGAGGGTGCGCTCCGTGCCGGTGCTTACGCGGAATAGCTGGCCCGTTTGGGTCCGGCTGGGCGCGGGGCGTTGCGCCTGAAGCGACGACCGTCCGTCAGGTCGGGCTGGGACGCCAGTGCGTCTGCGGTGTCCCGCGCGAAGACTGGCACTGGCAGTCGCAGGTTCTCGGAACGCGTGGATGGACATGGCTCATGGATGGTGATCAGAGTCAAGCAATCGTCAGGTGGTTCGGCGATCTCAACGAGCCGGCGAAACGGGAGTTCTTCGACGGCCGGCACGCCGCCGGATGTCCCGATGGGCTGGACTCCGAGACCTACGTGGACTGGGCGCGCGACGCAGCGTCCACCGCGAAGATGGCCCAGGACTTTGCCGATGGCGGTGAGGACCGCAATCGGGCGGAGTTCTGGGACGCCGTGTGCCGGCTGCTGATGCGCAAGGCTGGGCGTCCGGTTGACGGGGTGCCCGACCCGCTAACGGAGTTGCGCTACCAGGGATACCTCGAAGCGGTTGCGGACGATCGTAGCGGCGTTGAGCAGACAGCACTTCGGGCTCGGTCCGAGGCGGAGTTCGAGGCGTGGCTCGAGGTCCAGCTGTTGCACGTCCCGATGCCGAGTACACAGAAGCCAGCGATCCGCGGTTTCCGTGAGGGCGACCGCGTCATCCTGCGCCGACCTTTCGCCGGAGAAAGCCGCCACTACCAGCAATCTGCCACCGGGACGGCGGTCATCACCAACACGAGTCCGGCACAGATACGCCTGGGCCGGTCGGCGGGCCTCATAGACGTGCTCATGGACGATGGAGGATTGATCGGCATCGACACGTCCGATCTCGCCAAAGTCGATCGGCGGGCGAGTGTCGTGTACGCCCCGGACGGCCAAAGCGTGGGCCTTCAGCAATTCGGTCAGCTCAGACCCTGACCTCGTGGGCGGGCCCGAGATCCTCACCAGGTGCTGCCGCGCCACTTCAGGTGTACGACGGCCATGTCTTCGCCGTAATACCGGTCTGATTCCCCGTCGGTGATCGAGCCGCAGCGCAAGCAGCCGGACACCGACCAGAACGGTCTCGACTGGCGGTCCTCGCTCACGGGACCCCACCTGAATCGAGCTTCCGCCCAGGCGGGATGATCACATTCGCTCCCGCCGCCGGTCGGCTGCCCAGCACCCGCGCCCGCCGGAAGCAGCACGGTCACCGGCATGACGATCAGGTCGTTGCCAGGCAGCCGCACCACCACCCGTCCGTCGTGGGCCAGGCGGGTCAGCGTGTCGTCGCTCAGCTCCAGGACCTTCCCGGTGGTCCCCTTCCGATATGCCTTGCCATCGATGGTGATATCGCGGTCCAGCGCGACGGCGTCGTCTCGGAAGTACCACCGGGGCCGGTCCGGCAGCGGAGGCGCGATTCGCTGGTCCTCCGGAGTCTTTGCATCGAGCCAGGCGATGACGGCGTTCCAGTAGTCCGGCGCGTTTAACCAGTCCTCCGAGACGGTGGATCTGTCGGGCGCCGCGAGCGCGTACTTCCGTCGCTCCATCGCAGCCGGCAGTTTGGACACGAAGTACTCCCGGGCGACCTGGCGGGCCGCCTCGCCCTCGGCCGGGATCGGGCCCACGCGGTCGATCACCTCGGCGGTGAGCCTTCCGTTCGATGGCCGGAGCGCGTTGAAACCGACGGCCCAGGACTCAACTTGGGTCTTCTCCTGCTGAGTCAGTTCATGATCGGTCATGGTTCAACTGCCTCTCGGATCGTCGCGCCGGGACAACGGACCTGCGGGAACAACCGATCAGGGCCGAACCAAAGCCACAGATCACATTAGAGAGATGACGCTAACGTGCCGGCTGTCGGACGCCATCGACCAGTCGCATCACGACCTATGCGTCTCGGTCCCTCTGGAACGCCCATCGGGTCTACGTTCATCGATGATCGACGGAGGTCGGCCCAATACGGCCCGCATCCGAAGCCCCGAGGGGCAGCCGCCGATCAGGACCCGAGGCCGCGCGCCCCACCCAGGAAGGTCATGATCTGAGTGACCAGATCTGGCCGCTCGTTGACCGCTGCGAGCACGTTGTGGCCGACGTCGCCGAGGACGTCCAGCCGCAGCGATTGCGACTGGTTCCGGAAGGCACGCAGCAGTTCCTCGGTCACGCCCCAAGGGACGGTCTGGTCCATCGATCCCACGATCATGGCGACTTGCCCCGAAAATGTGGCGGCGGCTGCGAAGGCGGGAGAATCATGCCAGCTTTCATTGCGCCGCAGCACCGTTGAGAACTCGAGACCGAACGAAAGATCTTCAGCCTCCCGCGCGTAGCAGGCCGGCGCCAGTAGACCGAGTCCCTTCACACGGCTTCCGAGGCTACCGGCGATCCGGATCGCGGTATGCCCTCCCATACTGAAGGCGAACAGTAACAAAGGAATGGGCGGTGGGCAGTACTTCTCGATTATCATCTCCGCCTGTTCCTGGCGGCTCCGCAGTGATGATTCAACGATTCTTCCGTCACTTTTTCCATGCCCCAGGAAATCTAGCCCGACGGCATGGCCGCCCAAGCGCGCGAACGCCTCGGCCAGTGCCATGAACCGTTCGCCACCCCAAGGCCCGGCGCCGTGCAGGAAGACGGCCCCGAAGGTGCTTTCCACCTCCCTGGGGCGAATGCTCCACGTGTGTAGCCGAGCGCCCGGGTATTCGACAAATTCGGACGTCCGCGTCAAGTTTAGGTACATTCTTGCGACCAAGCGCCTTATCCGGCGCTCAATGTATCGACAAACGTCCCGACGAGGGTAAGGATCTCGCTTCTGGTGAATTTGGTGGCACGCACACGGACTTCTGGCTCTCGAGTGATGGACCTGAAGACGTCCGATTTGCGACGCCGCAACGGGCTCTGCGTCACCAAGGTGGCGGTGATGCGATCGGTGGCCGGCGAGAGCCGGTGGAGGGTCAAGCAGTCCAGCTCGTAGCTTTCGCTACCGCACAGGACGGACGGTGGTTCCTCGGTCAGAAAGCCAGGGCCTCGTGGAATGCTTTGGATTGCGGTTCCGGTCTGCGGGATGCGGACTTCGTGGCGGGAGTAAAGCACCGAATTTTCGGACTCCTCACTCGCCTTGAAGGTACGGTGTGTGATCTCGCCGAGCAGAATCTTCGAGGAGAATGTCCAGGGATGATTGTGGACGTCGGAATCCTCGGTGGCATCCGTCCGGCCCAGCGGATCCGAACCTCGTGGCCACCATAAATGCAACCTCGTGGTGGGTTCGTCGAGTGTGCTGTAGTCGAATGAGATCTTGTCGAACCCGTTCGGGTGACGGTAGGACATGGTGAGCGCGCGGTCGAGCGCTCCATCCTCATCACGCAACAGACTTGCTAAACGCGTGCGTACTCGCTCGATCTCCACCTACGTCAGTTCTCCCCTCAGAGTAGGGCAGCATTTCTGCACGAGCTTGCAGAAATCGGGGTCCGCAAGGGCCGGGAACGCTAGGCCCGCCTCCTGCGCAATGGCCTCGTAGCGGTCCGGGCGGAAGGCCTTGGGTCCGCCGAATTTACGGACCAAATTCGCCGCCGCCTGTACGTTGATTTCGATGGCCTCGGGTTCGTTTCGGTCGTATTCTTGAAAGTACGCGAGGACCGAGCGATAATGCTTGCTGTCTGACATGATGGTGATCACCGGCGCCAGGGCGTCATCCTGGGTGACAAACAGAAAGTCGGTACATATATCGACTCGAAAGGGTGTCGACCCCGGCCTGAGAAATACCCTTATTCGCATCCGGTCGTACATTGCGCAGTATGCGATCGAGGCCAATATGGTCGCGCATATCTCGGCCTGCACTCGAGCGACGTCCCAGCGCTGCTCGCGTCTGGTGAGGTGGCTGCGCCGCCGAACGGCATGTATTGCACACAGGTCTTCCGCGCGAGGATCTAGCAGCGCCAGACGTACGTCGTGAATCTGCATTCCCTCGCGTGCACGTTTGGCGAACGCCAGAAACACATTATCCCGTACCCACCGGCCGACCTGACCCTCGGCGTACCAGAATCCGGAAGTCTCGGCGGCGTGCGCATGCTTCAGGCGGGAGGTCTGGGGGTCGAGGGCGCGAATCTGGTCGAGCTCTTGCTCGTCCTTGACGAAGAAGTGATAAAACGCGAGACCCAGCCCAGAAGTGACGACCAGGGCCACCAGATTGGCCAAATTGTCTTGAGCGACCGCTCGAAAGGCGTCGCCCTTCGACTTTCCCGGGGTAATGAAGTACTGAATGAACAACAGAACGACCGTGAATACCGCGGCGCCGAGAAGAAGCAACCGACGGAGCTTCGCATTCTGCAGACTGCGGAACAAGTCTCACCTCCGGCAAGCGGTACGTGGAGGGTACCTGCCTGAAGGCTGTCGGGGAGAAGGTGATCTTTCTTGCCACGGTGGGCTGGGTTAGGGCCAATGGTGGGCGGCGTTGCGGATTTCCTGGGTGAAACAGGGTGGGCTGTTCGAAGGCGGCGAAATGACCTCCTCGCGCGGGCTCGCCCCAGTAGCGGATGTTGGGGAAGCGGCGTTCTGCCCAGCGGCGGGACGGATGTGGGATTTCGCGCGGGAAGACTGAGCAGGCCGTGGGGACGTCGATCACGTCGGTGGAGCCGGTGCGGAAGACGGCCTGGACCTCGGTGAAGCTTTCCCAGTAGAGGCGGGCCGCGGACGCCCCGGTGGCCGGCAACCAGTAGAGCATCAGGTTGTCCAGCAACTGGTCGTTGGTCAGAACTGTGGACAGGTCGCCTGAGTGGTCGGTCCAGGCCTGGAACTTTTCGATGATCCAGGTGCACAGGGCGGCGGGGGAATCCACCAGGGCGTAACCGATGGTCTGTGGGCGGGTGGACTGTTCCAGGGAGTAACCGTCGCCAGACGCGGAGGACCACGTGGAAGGCGGGCTCGCCCGGCGGCGGGTCGGTCAGCGGGGTCACCACCTCGGCGAACTCGACCACCGAGCCGGGCCAGCCGTGGGTCATCAGCAGCGGGGTCGCGTCGGGGCGCGGGGAGCGCGCGTGCACGAAGTGGATCGCCACGTCGTCGATCACCGTGCGGAACTGGGGGTGGCGGTTCAGGCGCTTCAGGGCCGCGTCGAAGTCGTAGACCTCGGACCAGTACGTGCACAGCTCGCGGGCGAAACCCAGCGGCGTGCCCTGGGTCCAACCGGGTGCGGTCTCGGCCGTGGGCCAGCGGGTGCGGCGCAGACGGGTGCGCAGGTCGGTGGGGTCGAAGGTGACCGTGAATGGCGTGATCATGCGGTTGGCGGGCCGGCCGCGATGCGGTCGCGGATCTCGTGCTTGGTCTCGGCCTGCCAGCGGGTCTCCAGCCACCAGGTGCAGCCGGCCTCGGCCCACGGGATCACCAGGTCGGCGCCGCCGGACATCGGGGTCTCGCCCTCGGCCAGGATGTCGGCCGTGCTGCCGTGCTCGGTCAGCCAGGCGCGCATCTCGCGGGTCGCGTCGTGGGTCGGGGAATGGCCGGGGATCACGCCGTCGCAGCGCAGCACCCGCCGCATCGACTTGAGCCGGGGCCAGACCGCCACCACCCAGATCGGGATGCGTTCCTGCACCGGTTTGACCGCCTCGGCGAGGTCGTCGCCGGGGGCCGTGTAGACGTAGTGCGAGCCGGTGAACGTGCGGGCCCCGGACCACAGCGCCCGGATCAGGTCGATGCCCTCGTCCATCATCGCGGCGCGTTCGCGCAGGTCGGTGGGCTCGCCGGTGGCCGGCAGGCCGGCGTCGACCGCGCCGACGCCGACGCCGAGGATGGCCCGGCCGTCGGACAGCTGGTCAACGGTGGCGACCTGGCTCGCCAGTTTCCACGGGCGGCGCCACGGCAGCGGCGTCAGCATGGTGCCGAGCCGGACCCGACTGGTGCGGGCGGCCATCGCGGCCAGCAGGGACCAGGCGTCGACGCCGTAGGCCGCCTCCCAGACGAAGACCCCGTCCCACCCGGAGCGCTCGGCCAGCACCGCCTGCTCCAGTTGCTCGCGAGCGTTGCCACCGGGAAGGACCACACCGAACTTGAGTGCCATGCCTCGTTCTTAACAGGACCCTCCGACGTTTTTGGGCCACGAGGGATTCCGGCCGAGAAGTAGCAGGATCTCGTCCAGGGGCGTCGCGTCCGATGGCACCGGCAGAGCGGGAGCGAAGGCGGGCGAGCCGTCGGGCACGGCCCGGGCGATCGGCAGGGTCAGGGCCAGGACGTCGGCCGGCGGAAGGTACGGGACTCCGAGCGCCGCCGCCACGTCCCAGCCGTGCACCACGTAGTCGACCAGGTGGAACCCGATGGCCTGGCGGCCGGGGAAGGTCATCGACGGGTGGATGTCGGCCAGCAGGAAGGGTCGATCGAGCATCCCGGGCGTGGCGAAGGCGGCGGTCACGAGTGCGGCGGCCTCGGCGTACGACCGGACTGGAGGAACCGGACCGCCCAGCGCGGCCGCCGCGAAGATTTGATGTTGTTCGGTCATGTGCGCGATGAGCGCACCCAGATCCCACTCCGCGCAGGGCGTGGGCAGCGTGTCGGAGGAAACCTGAGCGACCAGTTCGACGGTGGCGGCTACGGCGGCCGCGTCGGCCGCGATCAAGTCAATATGCATGCGCTTATCATCAGCGTGCGCTTACGATTTGGCAAGGGGAGGAAGATCTGGGTGTGGACAGCGAGCGGCCCGATCTGGGCGCGATGGTGATGCGGCTGGGCCGCCGCCTGATCGCCATGGAGGAACCCATCCTCGAGCGCCATGGCGTGTCGATGTGGGCCTACGTCGTGCTGACCGCGCTGAGCGGGAGCGAGGGCCCGACCCGCACCCAGGCCGCGCTCGCGCAGAGCATCGGCGCCGACAAGACCCGGCTCATCCCGATCCTCGACGACCTGCAGAAACGTGGCCTCATCGAGCGCGAACCCGACCCGGCCGACCGCCGGGCCCGGCTGCTCGCGCTGACCGAAGAAGGCAAAGAAAAGCAGCGAGCGATACAAAAAGAGATCCGCACGGCCGAAAACGATCTTCTCGCCGGAAATAAGGAGAAAGATGCCTTCGTCCGGGCGCTACGAGACCTGAGCCGCTAACGCTTCCTGCAGGCCGCGGGCGGCCAGGCGGTCGGCGCGCTCGTTCTCGGGGTGGCCGGCGTGGCCCTTCACCCAGTGCCACTGCACGTCGTGCCGGCTGACCGCGGCGTCCAGGCGCTGCCACAGGTCGACGTTCTTGACCGGCTGCCGGGCCGAGGTCTGCCAGCCGTTGACCTTCCACTTGGTGACCCACTTGGTGATGCCGTCGCGGACGTAGATGCTGTCGGTGTAGAGCAGGACCGTCATCGGCGCGCGGTTCAGCGACTCCAGGGCGCTGATCGGGGCCAGCAACTCCATCCGGTTGTTGGTCGTCGACTCGGCCGTACCGCCGCAGAGATCCTTCTCCCGGGTGCCGTAACGCAGGACGGCGCCCCAGCCGCCGGGGCCGGGATTGGGGGCGCACGCCCCGTCGGTGTAGATCTCCACCACGGTCATGCGAGCACCCTACCGATGGCGGGCCGGGGGTGAGGTCGGCCATGCGGAGGCCGGGCGTCGGCGACCGGCACGTAAAGTGGCCGGGGCGGAAGGGGTTGAACCGGTGAGTGACGGCGCAGTCGAGGTACGGGATGTCGTCGTGCGCTATGGCGCCACGACCGCCGTCGACGGGGTGTCACTGACGGTTCCGCGCGGCCGGGTCCTGGCCCTGCTGGGGCACAACGGCGCCGGCAAGACGAGCCTGCTCCAGGTGTGTGAGGGCTTCCGCCCGGCGGACGGCGGCGAGTGCCGGGTGCTGGGCCTCGACCCGATCCGGGACCACGACGAGTTGATGCCGCGGCTGGGCATCATGCTGCAGTCCGGCGGCGTCTATCCGTGGGCCACGGCCGGCGAGATCCTCCGGCTGTTCGCGTCCTTCTCCGCGAATCCCTTGAATCCCGACATGCTGATCGACCGGCTCGGGCTGCGGAAGTTCGAGCGCACCCGGTTCCGGCGCCTCAGCGGCGGCGAGCAGCAGCGGCTCTCCCTCGCGATCGCCCTGGTCGGCCGCCCCGAGCTGGTCTTCCTGGACGAGCCGACGGCCGGCATGGACACCGAGGCCCGGCACACCACCTGGCAGCTGATCAACGAGTTGCGCACCGACGGCGTGAGCGTCCTGCTCACCACGCATCTTCTGGACGAGGCGGAACGGCTCGCCGACGACGTGGTGATCATGCGGGCCGGCCGCGTCGCGGCCACCGGAACCCCGGCGGAACTCACGGCCGCGGCGGGCATCGACCTTTTAGAGGTACGCGCGGACAGCGGCCTGAAATCCGAGAGCGTCAACTACAAGGTCGTCGAAACCAGCCCGGGGGAGTATTCGGTGACCGGTGCCCTCGACGCCGCCGCGATCGCCGAGGTGCTTACCTGGTTCGCGGCGAGCGGCGCCCAGGTCACCGCGGTCAACAGCCGGCGGCGCACCCTCGAGGACGTCTACCTGGCGCTGATCAAGGACAACAAGGCAGGAGCGGTCCGATGAGCGGCGGCACCTTCGCGCCGGCACCGGCCCGCGCGCCGATGCGAGCGATCCTGCGCAGCCAGATCCGGATGGAACTGGTGCTGACCGCCCGCCGCGGCGAGGCCGTGGTGCTGGCCATGGGCGTGCCCCTGCTGGTGCTGCTGGGCGCCGGGCTGACCGACGTCACCACCGTGCCGGGCGACGACCGGCTGGCCTTCGTGGTTCCGGGCGTGCTCGCCCTGACCGTGATGTCGACCGCGTTCACCGGCCAGGCGATCACCACCGGCTACGAGCGCAGTTACGGCGTCCTCAAGCGACTCGGCGCCTCCCCGCTCACCCGGCCGGGCCTGCTGATCTCGAAGACGGCCGCGGTGCTCGGCCTGATCGTGGTGCAGCTGCTGGCGCTGGCCGCGGTCGGCGTCGCGGTCGGCTGGCGCCCGGAGGCCGGCCAGCTGCTGCCGGCGATCGGGGTGACCGTGCTGGCCACGGCCGCCTACAGCGGGCTGGCCCTGCTGCTGGCCAGCGTGCTGAAACCGGAGACGACCACCGGCGCCGCGACGCTGATCTACGTGCTGATGCTGGCGGCCGGCGGCATCATGTTCACCGCGCCCGACATCGCGGTGGTGCTGCCGCTGGCCGCGCACGCCGAGGCCCTGCGCGCGACGCTCTCGCACGGCACATCGGTGCCGGTCGAGGACTGGCTCAGCCTCGGCGCGTGGGCCGTGGTCTGCGTGAGCGCCGCCGTGAAGAAGATGCGCTGGGAGTAATGGCGAGTGTCCACCGATCGGTGGACACGAGATGACGGTCTACCGGTCCTGTTGGTCAACCATGATCAACACGCACGATTACCGGCATGGACGTCATTGAAGTCAGGGGACTTCGCAAGACCTACCGCGGGCACGACGCGGTTCGTGGCATCGACCTGAGCGTTCCACGCGGCGAGGTGTTCGCGCTGCTCGGCCCGAACGGCGCCGGCAAGACCACGACCGTGGAGATCCTCGAGGGCCACCGCAAGCGCAGCGGCGGCGAGGCCCGGGTGCTCGGCGAGGACCCGGGCACGGCCGGCCGGGACTGGCGGGCCCGGATCGGGGTCGTCCTGCAGGACGCCGACGACGCCGCCGATCTGACCGTGACCGAGATGGTCCGGCACATGGCCGGCTTCTACCCCGACCCGCGCCCGGTGGCCGAGGTGATCGACCTGGTCGGCCTTACCGAAAAGAGCAAGGCCCGCATCCGTACGCTCTCCGGCGGTCAGCGCCGCCGGGTCGACGTGGCGCTCGGCATCGTCGGCCGTCCCGAGCTGCTCTTCCTCGACGAGCCCACCACCGGTTTCGACCCGGCCGCCCGCCGCCAGTTCTGGGACCTGATCCGGGCGCTGGCCACCGAGGGCACCACCATCCTGCTGACCACGCACTACCTGGAGGAGGCGGAGGCGCTCGCCGACCGGCTCGCGGTGCTGTCCGGCGGCGTGATCGTGGCCGAGGGCACGCCCGCCACGCTGGGTGGCCGGGGCGCGGCGGGAGCGAAGGTGAGCTGGCGACACGAGGGCGTGCAGCACACCGAGCAGGTGGCCGACCCGACCGAGCTGATCCGCAAGCTGGTCGCCGAGGACGCCGACCTGACCACGCTGACCGTCACCCGCCCGACCCTCGAGGACACCTACCTCACCCTGATCGGAGATCACCGATGACCGCCGCCGTGCTGCCCGGCACCGCCCACAACGGCCTGGCCCGCGGACGGGTCGAGCTCCTCCAGTTCATCCGTGACCGCACCGCGGTGATCTTCACGTTCGCCTTCCCGGCGATGCTCCTGCTGCTGTTCGGCACGATCTTCGGGGACAGCTACGAGGACACCGGGGTCAGCGTCAGCCAGGTCTACACGGCCAGCATGATCGCCTACGGCATCCTGAGCACCGGGTTCATCACCATGGGGTCCGGGCTCGCGATGGACCGTGAGGACGGCACGCTGAAGCGGCTGCACGGCACGCCGATCACCGCCACGGCGTACCTGCTGGGGAAGTTGATTCTGGTCCTGGTTCTGAGCGTCGCCGAGGTGACCCTGCTGATCCTGGTCGGCGTGCTGGTTTACGACATGCCACTGCCGGACGCGTCGCACTGGGTGGTGTTCGGCTGGCTGTTCCTGCTCTCGGTGATCGCCTGCACGCTCTGCGGCATCGCGGTCAGCGCGCTGGTCAAGCGCGCCCGCACGGCCGGCGCGATCCTGAACGTGCCGCTGGTGGCGCTGCAGTTCATCTCCGGCGTCTTCATCCACCCGATCACCCAGCTGCCGTCCTGGCTGATCACGGTGGCCTCGCTGTTCCCGGTGAAGTGGATGAGCCAGGGCTTCCGGTACGTCTTCCTGCCGGACGAGATGAAGGTCTACGAGGCGGCCGGGCAGTGGGAACTGGGTCGCATCGCCTTGGTGCTCGGCGCGTGGTGTGTGATCGGATTGGCACTGTGCCTGGTGACGTTCCGCTGGACCGAAAAAGACCGGTGACAACCGGTGAGGCGCACACCCGCTACGCGCGGTGGTGGGATGTGTACTTCGGCATCGTCGCGGTGGCGATTGCCACCGCGATCCTGCTGAGCGACGGCCATCCTCGGTGGCGCCGGCTGGTCGCGGTCGGCGCCATCGCCGCGATGATGGCGCTGCAGGGGCTGGCGGGTCGGCGGATGGCCCGGACGGGCACCGTGGGCCACGCCGCGCTCGCCGTCGTCATCGGACAAATTGTACTTTTTGCTACGGCGGTGGTGGCGGTCCCGTTCGCCACCTGGCTGCTCTTCGCGGTGATCCCGCTGATTTTCCAGCTGGTCGAGATGGGTCCGGCCATCGTCCTGGTCATCGTCGTCAACCTGGTCACGCCGGTGGTCGACCTCGTTCGGAATCCCTCGGCCGTTCTCGCCGACCTGATCGTGGCGATCATCTCGGCGGCGACCGGCGTCTGGCTCGGCTTCTGGATCATCCGGGTCATCGAGCAGAACGTCGAGCGCGGCCAGCTGATCGCGGAGCTGGAGGACAGCCGGGCCGAGAACGCCCGGCTGTCCCACGAGGCCGGGGTGGCGGCCGAGCGGGCCCGCCTGGCCGGGGAGATTCACGACACGCTCGCCCAGGGCTTTACCAGCATCATCACGCTGCTTCAGGCCGCCGACCCGGAGCTGCGCGACGAGCGCTTGGCGCTCGCCGTTCGCACGGCGAAGGAAAACCTGGCCGAGTCGCGGGCCCTGCTGGCCGCGCTGGCGCCGGCCGCGTTGTCCGAGGGCTCACTGCTTGATTCGGTACGCCGGCAAGCAACCCGATTCACCGAGGAGACCGGCATTTCGGCGACCGTCCGGGTCACCGGCGAGGAGCGCGCGCTGCCCACGGCGGTGGAGGTGGTGCTGCTCCGGGCGGCTCAGGAGGCGCTGACCAACGTCCGCCGGCACGCCGCCGCGCGCGAGGTCGCGGTGCTGCTCGCCTATGCTCCCTCGTCGGTGCGGCTGGTCGTGCGCGACGATGGGCGCGGCTTCGACCCGGCCGCCGCCGTCGGCTTCGGCCTGAACGGCATGCGGGCCCGAGCCGACCAGGTGCACGGCACCCTGTCCGTCCACAGTGACCCCGATTCGGGCACGACGATCGAGCTGGAGGTGCCCGCATGACGATCCGGATCCTGCTGGTGGACGACCACCCGGTCGTGCGGATGGGGCTGCGCGGCATGCTCGACGCCGAGCCGGATCTCACCGTCGTGGGGGAGGCCGGGTCGGGGGACGCGGGGGTCGAGCTCGCCGCCGCCGAGCGGCCCGACATCGTGCTGATGGACCTGCGAATGCCGGGCGGGGACGGGGTTTCGGCCACCGAGCGGATCCTGGCCACCGTGCCCGGCGTGCGGGTGATGGTGCTGACCACCTACGAGTCCGACCGCGACATCCTGCGCGCGATCGAGGCCGGGGCCAGCGGTTATCTGCTCAAGGACGCGTCACCGAAGGAACTGGCCGACGCGGTGCGCGCGGCGGCCCGGGGCGAGACCGTGCTCGCGCCGAGCGTGGCGTCCACTCTGGTGCGTCAGGTGCGTCAACCGGCCCCGCCCGCCCTGTCGGCGCGCGAGGCCGAGGTGCTGCGGCTGGTCGCGCAGGGAAGCACCAACGCCGACATCGGCCGGCAGCTGTTCATCTCCGAGGCGACCGTGAAGACCCACCTGCTGCGTGTCTTCAACAAGCTGGACGTGGCCGACCGCACCGCCGCGGTGACCACGGCGATGCGGCACGGCCTCCTCTGAGCCTTACCGCTCGGCGAAGCTGAGACTTACCGCTCGGCGAAGCGCTGCACGAACGCCAGCGACGTGTTGGCGACCTCGAGCCAGCCGCTGTCGATGGTCAGCGAGTGACCACGGCCGGGGATCTCGGCGTACTCGGTCACGCCGCTGTTCTTCTGCTGGATCTTGTAATTGGCCTCGGTGATCGCGGTCGGCACCGTGTGGTCCTTCTCGCCGCCGATGACCAGCAGCGGCCCGCGGTAGGCGTTGTCGTGGTCGACCTTGACCTCGGACCACGGGTTGAAGTTGGCCACCGCGGCCTGGAACAGCGGCTTGGCCGGGGCCGGGACGGCAAACTCCTCGTACAGCTGGTGGGCCTCGTCCTCGTCGACCGCGTTGGCGAACGCGTACCGGAACTGGTCGTAGGTCAGCGGGATCGCCTTGTTGATGTTGGCCGGGTTGCCCAGCGCCACCGAGGCCGAGCGCAGCGCCGAGATCGGCAGCGGCAGCACGCCCTGGAACGGCGCCGCGTCGATCGCCACCGTCACGTTGGACAGGCCCCGGCCGGCCAGGATCTGCGCGAGCAGGCCGCCGAACGAGTGGCCGACGATCGCGGGCTGCTTGTCGAGCTTGCCGATGATCTCGGCGTAGTGGTCGGCGACCTGGCCGACGGTCTTGCCGGCGAACACCTCGGGGTGCGCGTTGGCCTCCTCGACCGTCTCCGGGTCGTCCGGCCAGCCGGGGGTGATCGGGGCGTAGCCGGCCGCCTTGAACACCTCGGCCCAGCGGTCCCAGCTGCTCGGCAGCAGCCACAGGCCGTGGATGAAGACGACCGGGGTGAGCCCGGACGCGTTGACTTCGGCGATCTCGTCGAGGGTGTGCTGCGGAATGACGGACATTTCGTTCCCCCAGGTGCGTTCTTGGCTTCGATGTCCAACCTAGGGAGTAGGGGACCGGGCCGATACCGTAGTTCGACTTAACCTTCGTCTCACAGCAAGTGCGAAGGATGCACACAGGCCAGGGCGAGACCCGTCGCGCACTCTTTGTTGAGTCATCAACGAAGGGGGAGCACGCAGATGAAGCGGGAAACCGGACTGCGGCGAACGTCGTTGCTCACCGGCGCCTTGATCGCGGCCAGCCTGGCGGGAACCGTCGGTATCGGGGTAGCCGCGTACGCCGCCGACGACTCATCAACTACGACCTCTACCACGACGTCGACCGACTCCAGCAGCTCATCGTCGAGCAGTAGCAGCAGCAGTACTACCACCGACGAATCGCCCACGCTCTCCGGCAGCAGCGACAGCAGCAGCAGCGGAAGCAGTGGCGCCACCTCTGGAGGGTCGTGACATGCCGCTCGTGGAGACACTGCCGATCGGCGCGGACACCGCGCAGTGGTCCGTCTGGGGCACGGTCGCCCGGATCGTGGTCACCGACCCGGCCCGGGTCGCCGAGGCGGCCGAGCTGGTCAAGGCGGAACTCGCCGCCGTGGACCTGGCCTGCAGCCGCTTCCGGGACGACTCGGAACTGCGCTGGGCCTGCCGCTCCGGCGGCACCTCGGTCACCGTCAGCCCACTGCTCGCCCACCTGGTCGCGGCCGCTCTCGACGCCGCCCGGCAGACCGGCGGTGCGGTCGACCCGACCGTCGGCGCCGCGCTGTGCGGACTCGGCTACGACCGGGACTTCGCGCTGCTGACCGGCCGGGAGGTGGCGCCCGCGGTGCGGGTCTTCGCCACCCCGGACTGGCGGGCCGTGAAGCTGTCGGTGCGGGAACTGACCGTCCCCGACGGGGTGCTGCTCGACCTGGGTGCCACCGCGAAGGCGGTGGCGGCCGACCGGGCCGCCGCCGAGGTCGCCGCGAAGCTCGGCGTGGGCGTGCTGGTGGCGCTCGGCGGCGACATCGCCACCGCCGGGATGGCGCCGGCCGGCGGCTGGGAGGTCCTGGTGCAGGACCGGCCCGGCGACCCGGCCGACACGATCCGGATGCCGGCCGGGGCGGCCCTGGCCACCTCGAGCACGGCCGGCCGCACCTGGGGCCGGCCCGGCGAACAGCTGCACCACATCGTCGACCCGGCCACCGGCCGACCCGCGGTGCCGGTGTGGCGCACGGTGTCGGTGGCGGCCTACAGCTGCCTGCGGGCCAACACGCTCAGCACGGCCGCGATCGTCCGCGGCCACGCCGCCCCCGACCTGCTCGGCAAGGCGCCGAGCCGGCTGGTCACGCCCTCGTTGGACGTGCTGCGGCTGGGCGGTTGGCCCTCATGAGCGACGCGCTCTGGTACTTCGCCCGCGGCAGCGGGGTCATCTCGCTGGTGCTGCTCACCGTCGTGGTGGCGCTCGGCATCGGCTCCCGCTCCGGCAAGCCGGCGTTCGGCCTGCCCCGGTTCGCGGTCAGCCTGCTGCACCGCAACGCGGCCCTGCTGTCCGTGGTGTTCGTTGCCGGCCACGTGATCAGCCTGCTCTTCGACCCGTACGCGCAACTGCGCCTGTTCGACGTGGTGCTGCCGTTCGTCGGCAACTACCGCCCGGTCTGGCAGGGCTTCGGCACGCTGGCCTTCGACCTGCTCGTCGCGATCGTGGTCACCAGCCTGCTGCGCCACCGGCTGGGTGCGCGCACCTGGCGGGTTGTGCACTGGCTCGCGTACCTGTGCTGGCCGGTAGCTCTCATGCACGGGCTCGGCACCGGCAGTGACAACGGCACCTGGTGGCTCTGGACCATCTCGATCGCCTGTGCCGTCGCGGTCGTGGCGGCCATCGGCTGGCGGCTTTCGACCGGTTTCAGCAGGTTCCCGGCCCGAGCCGAACGCCAGGTCGCGCCGCGACTGCGGAAAGAGTTGGAGGAGGTCCGATGACCAGCGTGGCGGAAGCGGCGGTCGGCCGGGTGGAACGGCGACTGCTCGACGGCGAACTCGGGCTCGACGCCCACCTGGCCCGGCACGGGCGGCTGCCGCTCCTGGACGGCAGCCAGATCATCGGGATGGCCCGCGACTCCGGCCTCACCGGGCGGGGCGGCGCCGGCTTCCCGGTGTGGCGCAAGCTCAGCGCGGTCGCCGAGGCCGGCGACGGGTCGGCCGTGGTGGTGGCCAACGGGGCGGAGGGTGAGCCGGCCAGTGGAAAGGATCGCGCTCTCCTCGCGTACCAGCCGAATTTGGTTCTTGATGGCCTGCAGCTGGTCGCGGCCGCGACCAAGGCCCGGGCCGCCCATCTCTACGCGCCGAAGGCGGCGTTGGCGCCGCTGCGCGCCCTGCTGGAGGCGCGTCGCGTGGCCGGCCTCGACCGGATGTCGGTGACCCTGCAGGCGGCGCCCGACGCGTTCGTCTCCGGCGAGGAGTCGGCGGTGGTGTCCGCGCTCAACGGGCGCGGCGCGGTGCCCGCCGACAAGCGGATCCGGGTCATCCAGGCCGGGGTGGGCGGTTCGCCGACCCTGGTGCAGAACGTGGAGACCCTGGCCCACCTGGCGTTGATCGCCCGGTACGGCGCCGGCTGGTTCCTGTCGGCCGGCACCGCCGACGAACCCGGCACCTTCCTGGCCACCATCAGCGGCGCGGTCCGGCGGCCCGGCGTGGTCGAGGCCGGCTACGGCGTGCCGCTGGGCGAGCTGATCGCGGCGGTCGGCGGGGCCACGATGCGCCTGCAGGCGGTGCTGATCGGCGGATATCACGGCGGCTGGGTGCCGGCCGATCCGGCGCTGCCGGTGAGCCGGCAGGCCCTCGAACCGTACGGGGCATCGCCCGGCGCGGGCGTGCTCGTGGCGCTGCCGGCCGGGGCCTGCGGGCTGGGGGAGACCGCCCGGATCGCCGGCTATCTCGCCGACCAGGTGGCCGGGCAGTGCGGCCCGTGCATCAACGGCCTGCCCCGGATGGCGGCCACGCTGGCCGACCTGGCCGCCCGGCGCCCCCGGGCCGGGCTGGCGGCCGAGGCGGAACGACTGGCCCGGCTGGTCTCCGGCCGGGGTGCCTGCCACCACCCGGACGGCACGGCCCGGCTGGTGCTCAGCGCGATGCGGATGTTCCAGGCGGATGTCGCGGCGCACCTGAACGGGCGCTGCCTGGCGACGGAGGGATACCGATGAAACTGCACGTCGACTGGACGGCCTGCGACGGCCGCGGCGTCTGCACCGAACTGCTGGAGGAGATGCTGGTCGAGGACGACTGGGGCTTCCCGGTCGCCCGCGACGGGCAGCGCTCACCGGCCGTGCCGCCGCCGCTGGAGGGAGCAGCCAAACAGGCCGTCGACCGATGCCCGATGCTGGCCCTGAAGCTCATCGCTCGCTAGCCCGTACCGAACGCCCGCAGCCCACCCGGTTGCGGGCGTTTTTGTATGCCCGGAAATTGGTTGATCTGGATAGCTCAATTGCCGTATACGCGGCCGGACGGGCCGCCATACTGATCATGTGTGGCCTGTTTTCGCAGGTCAGACCATTCTTCCTGCCTGTCCGGCGCTGGGCGCCGCGGTGGTGGTGTGAAGGTTCTTCGCCAGAAAAAAGGCGTTCCGCCAAAAAGAGTCCGTTATGCCGGTTAGATTACGGATGGCGCCGCCTCACGAGGATCTTAGATCGCGTGTTTGCGCTGCTGAGGGCCGGTTTTACCGGTGCCCCGACCGCCCCCAAGGTGCGGTACCGACAGGCAACCCTCGTCGGCTGACGAGGACGCGAAGCCAGGGGCCTCCCCGCTGGAGAGGCTGCCCAGCCGCCGAAGGAGACAGGAAGAGAATGCGTCATCGACCAATCCAAACGGCGCCGCCCGAGCGTGTGCCGTTCACGTTCTGGGGACGACACCGGATCCGGACGGTTCTGGCGGCGGCCACAGCCTCTGCGGTTGCCTTTGTCCCGGCGATGCTCGCGCCGTCGCCCGCCTACGCTGTCAACACGTCCAGCGTTGCCGACATCTCCGTCGCGGACGCCGCCAACTGGGAAGGCGGGAAGGTCACCTTCACGGTGACGTACACCGGTGCGGGTCCCGGGGACTTCACCTTCTCGGCCGCGGATCTCAGCGTCGGTCCTGGTCATGCGGTGGGCAACACCACGCCGGTGAACGGTGTGGATGACTACGACAGTGACCCCAGCCGCACCTCGATCACCTTCCCTGGCACCCTCGCGGGCGGCAACAACACCACCACGGTGAGCTTCGCCACGGAGAACGACGGCGACGGCGTCGACGAGGACTTCCAGTTCGTCGTGACTGACACGGTCAGCAATACGGTGAACGCCACGGGCACCATCTGGTCGGTGGGTTCATACCCCAACCTGACCATCGAAGGCCCCTCCAGCGCGCTGCTGGAAACCGCGATTATGTCGGCCGGTGGAACCACTCAGCGGACGGCTCGGATCACCGCGACGATCGACACCGCGATGTCACACGATGTCACCATCCCGCTGAGCACCGCGATGGACACCAACCAGGCCGCCGACGACCAGGCGATCTCCAGCGGCGGTGCGTTCCGGGACTTCACGGCGTTGCCGGCCAATGCCACGATCGTCATTCCGGCTTACAGCTACACCGGCTACCTTGACGTCGAGCTGTTCGACGACGCTCTCGACGAGCCGGACACCCAGTACTTCTGGGTTCAGGCGGGTACACCGCTGGGGGCCCAGGCGGCCACCGGCAGCCCGGTCGAGGTCGCCATCACCGATGACGACTCGCCTCCGTCGATCAGCATCGGAGACGCTCCGGCCGTGACCGAGGGTGGGACTCTCAAGTTCCCGCTTACGCTGTCCGCGCCGTCGGAGAAGCAGGTAACTGCGCACTACACCTCCGCGGACGGGACCAAGCTCGCGGATTCCAATGGCGCCACTCTCGCCGACTCCGACTACACGCAGGTGTCGGCCGGTTCGGTAAACCTTCCCAAGTACACCAAGACTGGCGTGGCCACCATCGTTTCGCTTACTGACGGCGACTTCGAGGGCCCGGAAAACGTGCGGGCGACTCTGGGCACCCCGGACGAAGCCACGCTGGGCACGCCGGCCACCGGTACCGGAATCATCAACGACGCCGACGGGCAGACCTCGGGCCCGACCGTCACGCTGACGCCGCTCACCTTCAAGGAGCTCGACTCGGGCGAAATGGTGCGGCAGATCCACGCATCGCTGCCCACCGGTCCGTTCCCGACAGCCATCCAGATTACCTACAAGTTCAAGGATGGAACGGCCAAGTCCGGGATCGACTACAAGGGCACCGACGGAAGCTTCACCATTCCGGCGGGCACGACGAGCTGGACCCAGGACATTCCGGTCACCATCTACGGTGACAAGATCCTGGAAGGCAACGAGAACTTCAAGATCACTCTGGCCAGCCCGAACGGCACCATCCACAACCCGAGCGACCAGACCGTCACGATCGACGAGTCTGGCGAGTCGGACTCGATTCCGACCTTCACCACGTCGGACGTCTCGGTGACCGAGGGCAACAGCGGAACCACTTACGCGAAGGTGCCGATCGCTCTGAGCGGGCCGTCCAAGACGGACACCGTGTTCAGCTTGAGCTTCGCCGACGGAAGCGCCGTTGAGTCCGGCACCCAGGCGGGGGCCAACGACTACGACATTCCGGCCGACGCGACCGTCACGATCAAGGCCGGCGACACGGCCGGCTGGGTGAACGTCCCGATCAACGGCGACCTGGTCTACGAGCGCGACCAGGTGTTCAGCTTGACTCTGGCTACGGCCAGCACCGACGTCGACACCCAGAACACCCCGGACGTGCTGCACACCTCGCGCATCACGATCGGCAACGACGACGCCATGCCGACGCTGACCTTCAACAGCGGCTCCGTGGCCGAGGGGCAGTCGCTCCCGGTCACCGGTTCGATCGTCGGAGTCTCGGAGTACCCGTACACCCTCGGTTTCACCGTGGGAGCGGGCAACCCGGCGGCCACGAATGGTACGGACTTCACGCCGCCCACCGGGTTCGCCACCGCCGCGGTCAGTGTGCCGCGTGGCAGCACCGGAAAGCTGACAGACCTCAACGGGGCGTACACCTACTCGTTCTCGGCTCTTCAGGACACGATCGACGAGCCGACCGAGGCGTTCACCGTCACGGCGAACGAGACCACCGGTGCGCTGACCGGCTTCACGCCGGCCACCGGAACCTTCAAGATCACCGATGACCCGCTGGACCTTCCGCCGGCGGCCTCGATCGGTGATGTGACGGTCAACGAGAAGGACAAAACGGCCAAGATTCCGGTCGACCTGACCTTCACCGGTGAAGCGACCTCGACCGTCCAGACCGTTACGATTCCGTACTACACGGAGGACGGCACGGCCAAGGCTGGTAAGGACTACAAGCTGAGCAAGGGCACGATCGAGGTGCCGCCGGGCACCATGAAGTCGTGGATCGAAGTCCCGCTGATCGATGACCACTCGGTGGAGCCGGACGAGACCTTCGCCGTCCACCTCGGCAACCCGGGCCCGCTCGGCGCGTCGGTAGTCAACGGTGACGCGACCGTCACGATCAAGTCGGACGACAAGACCGACGGCAGCCTGGCGCTGAACGTGGCGGGCACCGTTTCCGGTGGCATCAACACGCCGATCTGGGGCAAGGCTGCTCCGGGTGCCATGGTGGAGCTCTGGGGTGCTCCCATCTCGACCAAGAACGTTGAGCTGTGGAAGCTTGCCACCGTCAAGGCGGGGGCGGACGGCACCTACAAGTTCGTTCGCACGCTGAGCCAGGGTTACCGCTTCAAGGTTTCCTCGGACGGCGACGAGTCGATGGAGAAGCGGGTCAACGTCACCCAGGCTCCGGTCTTCGTGGCCAGCTCGCCCAGTAAGGGCTGGGTCAGCTTCGCTGTCCAGGGCACCCCGCGCGGCGTCGGCCAGGTTGTCATCGTGCAGCGCTGGGTCGGTGGCAAGTGGGTCAACACCTGGACCGGCACGACCGGCAGCAACAACCAGTGGAAGGCTACGGCCAAGGTGGCCTCCGGCTCTTCGCACACGGTTCGGGCCTTCGTGCAGGGCTTCACGCCCAACGGGATCTGGGGCGGCTACTCCGCCACCAAGAAGATCACCATCAAGTAACTAGCAACATCTGACCAGACGAAGACGGGGGCGGCCATCCGGCCGCCCCCGTCGCCTTTTGCGTTAGTCGACTTCCGCCACCGCCTGGGCGAACTGGGCCGAGTACAACCGGGCGTACGCCCCGTCGGCCTCGATCAGCTCGTCGTGGGTGCCCATCTCGACGATGCTGCCGTGCTCCATCACCAGGATCACGTCGGCGTCGCGGATGGTGGACAGCCGGTGCGCGATGACGAAGCTGGTGCGTCCGGTGCGCAGGCTGTTCATCGCCCGCTGGATCAGCACCTCGGTGCGGGTGTCGACCGAGCTGGTCGCCTCGTCGAGGATCAGGATGCTCGGCTCGGCCAGGAACGCCCGGGCGATGGTGATCAGCTGCTTCTGCCCGGCGCTGACGTTCGAGCCCTCCTCGTCGATCACCGTGTCGTAGCCGTCCGGCAGCATCTTGACGAACGCGTCGACGTGCGCGGCCTCGGCGGCCTGCTTGACCGACTCCAGGTCGAAACTGTCGGCGCCGTACGCGATGTTCTCGGCGATGGTCCCGCCGAACAGCCAGGTGTCCTGCAGCACCATGCCCATGTGTTCGCGCAGTTCCTCGCGCGGCATCGCGGCGATGTCCACCCCGTCCAGGGTGATCCGGCCCGAGTCCACGTCGTAGAACCGCATCAGCAGGTTGACCAGGGTGGTCTTGCCGGCGCCGGTGGGTCCGACGATGGCCACCGTCTGGCCGGGCTCGGCCACCAGCGACAGGTCGTCGATGAGCGGCTTGTCCGGCAGGTAGCGGAACGACACGTCCTCGAACGCGATCCGGCCCTGCACCCGCGCAAGGCCCGCGGACGGCGGCTCGGGGGACTGCTCGGCCGAGTCGAGCAGCTGGAACACCCGCTCGGCCGACGCGACGCCGGACTGCACCATGTTGGCCATCGACGCCACCTGGGTGAGCGGCTGGCTGAACTGGCGCGAGTACTGGATGAACGCCTGCACGTCGCCCAGCGACAGCGCGCCACTGGCCACCCGCAGGCCGCCGACCACGGCGACCAGCACGTAGTTGAGGTTGCCCAGGAACATCATGGCCGGCTGGATCATGCCGGAGATGAACTGCGCCCGGAAGCTCGACGCGAACAGCTTGTCGTTGTGCTCGTCGAAGGTCTGCTGCGCCTCGTCCTGCCGGCCGAAGACCTTGACCAGCGAGTGGCCGGTGAACATCTCCTCGATGTGGCCGTTGAGCTTGCCGGTGGTCTTCCATTGGGCGACGAAGTTGGGCTGGGCCCGCTTGCCGATCTGGGTGGTCACCAGGAACGACAGCGGCACAGTGATCAGCGCGATCAGGGCCAACAGCCAGGAGATCCAGAACATGAAGGCGAGTACGCCGATGATCATCAGCAGCGAGTTGAGCAGCTGGGCGAAGGTCTGCTGCAGGGTCTGCGCGATGTTGTCGGTGTCGTTGGTGGCCCGGCTGAGCACCTCGCCGCGCGGCTGCTTGTCGAAGTAGGACAGTGGCAGCCGGGACAGCTTGGCCTCGACGTCGCGCCGCAGCCGGGACACGCCGTTCTGCACCACGGTCGCGATCAGCCGGCCCTGCAGCACGCCGAGCATCCACCCGACCACGTAGACCACGACGACCCAGGCCAGCAGGTGGGCGAGCTTGGTGAAGTCGATGCCCTGCCCGGGGGTGAAGTCGACCGCGGAGAGCAGGTTGGCCTGGGTGTCGTTGCCGGCCGCGCGCATTGCGGCGATGGCCTCGGCCTTGGTCGTTCCGGGCTGGAACAGCTTGCCGATCACGCCGGAGAAGATGATGTCGGTGGCCTTGCCGAGCAGTTTCGGCCCCCACACGGTCAGCCCGACGCTGGCGATGCCGAAGATCAGCGCGGCGCCGACCAGCAGGCGCTGCGGTTTGAGCAGCCCGAGCAGCCGCAGCGTGGAGCCGCGAAAGTCATCAAGCTTTTCGGTGGACTTGCCACCGGCCATCATCATCCGGGCGGCCGGCGGTCCGCCTACCGGCGGCCCAGGCTGATTCGGGGCGGTCATGCGGCGGCCTCCTGCTCAGTAAGTTGAGAAAGAACAATTTCCCGGTACGTCGGATTGGTGTCCATGAGTTCGGTGTGGGTGCCGGTCCCGACGACCTTGCCGTCGTCGAGGACGATGATGCGGTCGGCGTCGCGGATGGTGCTGACCCGCTGGGCGACGATCACCACGGTGGCGTCGGCGATGTAGGCGGTCAGCGCGGCCCGCAGCGCCGCGTCGGTGGCGTAGTCGAGCGCCGAGAACGAGTCGTCGAACAGGTAGATCTCCGGCCGGTGCACCAGCACCCGGGCGATCGCGAGCCGCTGCCGCTGCCCGCCGGAGACGTTGGTGCCGCCCTGCGCGATCGGCGCGTCCAGCCCGCCCTCCATCTTCTCCACGAACCCGCGAGCCTGGGCGACCTCGAGGGCCTCCCAGAGCTGCTCGTCGGTGGCGTCCGGGTTGCCGTAGCGCAGGTTGCTCGCGACCGTGCCACTGAACAGGTACGGCTTCTGCGGCACCAGGCCCACCGTGGTGGACAGCAGGGTCGGGGCGAGCTGCCGCACGTCGACCCCGTCGACGAGCACCTCGCCGTCGCTCACGTCGAACAGCCGTGGGATCAGGTTGAGCAGCGTCGTCTTGCCGCTACCGGTGCTGCCGATGACCGCGGTGACCTCCCGCGGCCGGGCGGTGAGGTTGACGTCGTGCAGCACCGACGCCTCGGCCCCGGGGTAGTGGTAGTCGACGTCGCGCAGTTCCAGGTAGCCGTGCCGGCTCAGCGTCGTCACCGGGCTGGCCGGCGGCTCGACGGTCGACTCGGTGCCGAGGATCTCCTCGATCCGCTCGGCGCAGACCTCGGCCCGCGGGATCATGACCATCATGAAGGTCGCCATCATGATCGACATGAGGATCTGCATGAGGTAGCTGAGGAACGCGGTCAGCGCGCCGACCTGCATGTGGCCGGAGTCGATCCGGTGACCGCCGAACCAGAGGACGGCGATGCTGGAAATGTTCACGATCAGCATCACGGACGGGAACATCGTCGCCATGATCTTGCCGGCCCGCATCGACACGTCGGTGAGCTCGGCGTTGGCGCCGGCGAACCGCTCCTGCTCCCGGTCGTCACGGACGAAGGCGCGGATCACCCGGATGCCGGTGATCTGCTCGCGCATCACCTGGTTCACCTTGTCGATGCGCACCTGCATCGAGCGGAACAGCGGCCGCATCCGGCTGATGATCAGCGCGACCACCGCGATCAGGACCGGCACGATGACCAGCAGCAGTGACGACAGCGGCACGTCCTGGTGCAGGGCGAGCAGCACGCCGCCGACGCACATGATCGGTGCCGACACCATCAGCGTGAAGGTGAGCAGCACCAGCATCTGGACCTGCTGCACGTCGTTGGTGGTGCGGGTGATCAGCGACGGGGCGCCGAACTGGCCGACCTCGCGGGCCGAGAAGCTCTGCACCTGCCGGAAGATCGAGGACCGCAGGTCGCGGCCGACCACCATGGCGGTCTTGGCCCCGAAGTACACCGCCACGATCTGGGTGGCGATCTGCGCGACGGTGATCGCCAGCATGAAGCCGCCGATCTTCATCACGTAACCGGTGTCGCCCTTGATGACGCCGTTGTCGATGATGTCGGCGTTCAACGTGGGCAGGTAGAGCGTCGCCAGCGTCTGGAGCAGCTGGAAGAACACGACCAGTCCGATGGTCCCCCGATAGGGCCGGAGATGGACGCGTAGGAGTTGGATGAGCACGTCTACTGAGCCCCCCGCTTGAGAAAACCGTCTAGTAGGAGCGAGGCCAGATCGGCCCCGCGGAAGGTGTCCGGGTCGCCGAACGGCCCGTACGTATTGGCACCGCAGAAGAGCAGCAGCATCGTGGCCACCGCCTCGGGCGAATGGCGCAGCCGCGCCGCGTCCGGCGCGATGACCTCGACCAGCGCGTCCTTGAGCCGTTCCCGGCTGGACGCCATCCGCTTGCCGGTCTCCGGGTCGTCCGGCCCGGCCAGAATCAGCTTGCGCGCGGCGCTCATCAGCGCGGCGTTCTCCGCCATCCGGGCATGAATCAACTCGGCCGCCTCGGCCATCCGCTCGCGCAGCGGCAGCGCCCGGTCGATCAGTGCCAGCCCGTCCAGCGTCACCTGCGGGTCCAGCGCCTTGATCACCGAGCACACGACAAGCGAGTTCTTGCTTTCGAAGACGCCGAAGATGGTGCCCTCGGCGACGCCCGCGGCCGCGGCGATCTGCCGGGTGCTGACCTCGAGACCGTGCTCGTGCAGGAGCGGGATGGTCGCTGCGATCAGGGCCGCGCGGCGTTCCTCCGGCGCCAGGGCCGGAACTCTTCTACGCCTGTTCTCCACGTGACCGAACTCTACTGAGCGAGCACTCACTCAGCCACTGACATTTGTCATGGGTGTTCCCTCAGGTCGTCGGGGTGGAGGCCGATGGAGCGCTCGTGCGGCGAACCCCGATGGATGATCACACCGCGGACTACTGGGCCCGTCAGATCCGGATCGGCGCCGTTATCGCGGCCGTCGTCACCGCGATCGGCGCCATGCGCATCGCGATGAGCTGGTCGGGGGCGAGCCGATGGTGGCTCATCCCGGTTCTGCTGGCCGTCGCGGCTCAGGCGGTCCTGATCCGCCTGCCCTGGAACCGGCTGGTGCGCCGGGACGGATTCCGCCGGCAGTTGCTGCTGTGGTGGTTCGCCGAGTTGCCGGTGCTGCTGCTGTTCGGCTTCGCTGACCCGGGTGGCGCCTTCCTCTATCTGCCGGCCGCCGTCCTGCTGCTGATGTCGGCCGCCGCTCTCTGGGCACCCCGGACCGTGGTGCTGTTCGGCGCGGCCTCGGGTCTCGGCTACCTGGTCCTACTGCCGGTCAAGGCGCACACCGGGGTCGCCCTGACCTTCGTCGTGGTCGCGATGTACGGCTGTGTCACCGCCCTGACCGCGATCAACTCGCAGAGCCGGCGCCGCCTCGACGGCCGCCGCCGGCTCGCCGAGCAGCGCGCCGAGACCCTGCTCGAAGCCTCCGCTGACACCGTCCTCGCGGTCGGCCGGGACAGCACCGTCAAATACGTGAGCGCGTCGATTGAGCAGCTGCTCGGACTCCGCGCGGACGATTTGCGAGGATCCCAGCTCACCCGGGTCATGCACGCCGATCGCCTGGGCGAGCTGAACGACTTCATGAACCGGATGCTGGCCCTGCCGATCGGGCAGAGCCTGCGGGTGGAGAGCCGGCTGCACAACACGGCCGGCGAGTGGGTCTACGTCGACGTGATGGGCACCAACTGGATCAACAGCCCCGAGCTGCAGGCCATCGTGGTCAGCCTGCGCGACATCAGCGCCCGCCGCGAGCTGGAGATGCAGCTGCACCGGCAGGCGTTCACCGACTCGCTGACCGGCATGCCGAACCGGGCCAAGTTCCGGCAGACGCTCGAGGAGGCGGTCGAGTCCGGCGGTCCCGAGCCGGTCACCGTGCTGCTGCTCGACCTGGACGACTTCAAGCTGGTCAACGACAACCTCGGGCACAGCGCCGGCGACGAGCTGCTGAGCACCATCGCCGAGCGGCTGCGCTCGGTGGTCCGGCCGGCCGACATGCTGGCCCGGCTGGGTGGCGACGAGTTCGCCATCCTGCTGCGCGACCTCGACCCGACCGACGCCTCCGGCCTGGCCGAGCGGCTGCTGGCCATCGCCCGCGAGCCGATCCGGCTGGCCAGCCGGGACATCAGCTGCTCGCTGAGCATCGGGCTGGCCGTCTCCACCGGCGGCGAGATCGGCGCCGAGCAGCTGCTCGGCAACGCCGACCTGGCCATGTACGCGGCCAAACGGGCCGGCCGGAACGGCTACGCGATCTTCGACCCGACGATGACCCTCTCGGTGCTGGAGGAGGCGCAGCAGCGGGCCGACATCGAGCACGCGCTGGAGCACGACGAGTTCCGGGTGCTCTACCAGCCGGTCGTGGACATGACCACCCAGCAGCTGATCGCCGTCGAGGCGCTGGTGCGTTGGCAGCACCCCCGCGATGGACTGCTCGGCCCGTACCACTTCATCGCCAGCGCCGAGGCGAACGGCCTGATCGTTCCGCTCGGCCGGTGGGTCCTGCGGCAGGCCTGCGCGCAGCTGGCCCGGTGGCGGGCGGAATCGCCGGCCGCGGCCGGCCTGCATGTGAACGTCAACCTCTCGGCCCGCCAGTTCCAGTACGCCGGACTGGTCGAGGACGTGGCGGAAGCCCTGGCCGACGCCGGTCTCGACGCCGCCTCGCTGACCCTGGAGATCACCGAGTCGATGCTGATGGCCGACATCGAGACGGCCAAGGAGACCCTGTACGCACTGCGCGGCCTCGGCGTCCGGCTGGCCATCGACGACTTCGGCACCGGGTACTCGTCGCTGAGCTACCTCAAGCAGCTCCCGGTCGACGTCATCAAGATCGACAAGACGTTCGTCGACGAGGTGCACATCGACGAGGACGACGTGGCCCTGGTGGACGCGGTGGCCGGCCTCGGCCAGGCGCTGAAGATGAAGACCGTCGCCGAGGGCATCGAGACCGATGCGCAGTGGGACACGCTGCGCAAGATCGGTATCGACCACGGCCAGGGCTACCTGTTCGGCCGGCCGGCCGAGCAGGAACGGATCCTGGAGATGCTTGCGGTCACCGTGGCTTGAACCGAGCCCCGGCCGCTGCCGTTTACTAGTAGCAGGTAGTAATCGGCGGTAAGGAACCCGAGTTGTCCCAGAACAAGCACCATCTGCGCCGTGTCGGCGGCGCCGTGGTCACTGCACTCGCCGCTCTCCTGGTCTTTCTCGAGCTCGTCATGCCCGACCAGATCACGCGGCTCCCACCCGGTAATTTTTGGCTGAACGCCCTGGTCCGCATCCCTATCGAGGCGATCGTCGTGATCGCCGTGCTGCTCGTCCTGCCGGAGCGCGCCCGCCGCGCCGGCGCCACCCTGGTCGGTCTCACGCTCGGTCTGCTCACCGTCGTGAAGATCATCGACATGGGCTTCTTCGCGGTGCTGGCCCGGGAGTTCGACCCGGTTCTCGACTGGGTGCTGTTCACCGACGGCTACCACTTCCTCCAGGACTCGATGGGCAAGCTCGGTGCGTTCGGGGTGGCCGCTGCGGCCGTCCTGCTCGCCCTCGCCCTGCTCACCTTCACCACGCTGGCGGTGCGGCGGCTCTCCCGGCTGCTCGCCGCGCACGCCCGACCCACCCGGCACGCCACCTTCGCCTTCGCGAGCGCCTGGATCGTGCTGGCCGTACTCGGCGTGCAGATCGTCGGCGGCATCCCGGTGGCCTCGCAGGCGGCCGCCGACCTGGCCCGCGACACCGCACTCAAGGTGCCGCAGGACATCGCCGACCGGAAGGCCTTCGAGCAGGAGGTCAAGGTCGACGCTTTCCGCAACCTGCCGGACGACCAGCTGCTCACCGCGCTGCGCGGCAAGGACGTGATCGTCAGCTTCGTGGAGAGCTACGGCCGGGACGCGGTCGAGGACCCCGAGTTCAACTCGGCGGTGCTGGCCCGGCTCAAGGCCGACGACGCCAAGCTGACCGCCAAGGGGTTCGCGTCCCGGACCGGCTTCCTGACCTCGTCGACCTCGGGCGGCGGCAGCTGGCTGGCCCACTCGACGTTCCTGTCCGGCCTGTGGATCGACAACCAGCAGCGGTACCGCAGCCTGGTCAACACCGACCGGCTGACCCTGACCCGGGCGTTCAAGCGGGCCGGCTTCCGCACCGTCGGGGTCGAGCCCGGCGTCACGTTCGCGTGGCCGGAGGGCCAGTTCTACGGCTACGACCAGGTGTACGACTCGCACACGCTGGACTATCACGGGCCGATGCTGAGCTGGTCGACGATGCCCGACCAGTTCGTGATGAAGCAGTTCCAGCAGCTCGAGTACGCGAAGAAGGACCGCGGCCCGCTGCTCGCCGAGATCACCCTGACCTCCAGCCACACGCCGTGGGCGCCGATGCCGACGATGCTGCCGTGGGAACAAATCGGGGACGGGTCGGTCTACGGACCGATGATCGCCGCGGCCGACAGTGCCGGCACGGTCTGGAAGAACAACCACAGAATCCGGCAGGCGTACGCGTCGTCCATCGCCTACTCGATCGACTCCCTGACCTCTTACGTCGAGCAGTACGGTGACGACAACCTGGTGATGGTGTTCCTCGGCGACCACCAGCCGGCCTCGATCGTGGTGGGACAGAACGCCAGCAAGGACGTACCCATCTCGATCGTGGCCAAAGATCCGAAGGTCTTGGATCGCATCGCGAGTTGGGGTTGGACGACCGGGCTCACACCGGCGCCGACGGCGCCGGTGTGGCCCATGAACGAGTTCCGCGACCGCTTCCTGACGGCCTTCAGCCCGCTAGGGTCGCCGCACTAATCCACCGTGCGCGGCAGCGTCGCGGCCGCCTGCTTGAGGGCGGCCGCGGCGTTGTTGTACGGGTTGTAGGTGTACGTCCGGGACAGCGTCCCCGGCACCGTGAAGTACTCGGCCGACAGCTTCGCCGGATCCGTCGCGATCTCCCCGCGAGCCGGCACGTCGTTGCCGTCGTCCCAGCCCCACGGCGCGTTCGCCGAGTTGGTGCCGCAGGAGTAGGTGCCCACCCCGCAGTCGCCCGAGGTGTCGCCCTTGAACGTGCCGAGCGCCGCGAACAGGTTGGCGTTGGTGCGCTGCGCCCACATGCCGCCGTCGGCGAAGATGTCGATCAGCTGGTACTGCACGTCCCGGTCGTCGGCGCTGCTCGGCGACTCCGAGGCGGTCAGCGACGGGTAGTAGACGAGGCCGTCGCCGACGATGTCGTACTGCGGCCACGCCTTGAAGCCGTGCCCCTTCGCCTCCTGCGCGGTCACCGGGTGCTGGAAGGAGTCGTGGGTGGACGCCTTGAGCTGCAGCGTCCCGTCGATCGTCTCCTTGCCGTTGGTCCAGGTGCTGCCGGCCGGGGTGTACGAGAAGAAGTCGCTGTGCGCCACGGAGACGGCCGCGCGCAGTACGCCGTACTCGGAACCGTCTTTTTCGATGATCTCGGTGAGACCCTCGCCGTCGTTCTCGTGCTCGGTCTCGAAGAACGGGTGATCGACCCAGTCCCGCGGGTGGTAGAAGAAGTAGGTGATGAACCAGTGGCTGCTGGTCTCGGTCACCGCGTAATACGCGGCCGCCGCGGTGCTCTGCCCGGCGTGGTCCCAGTTGTCGGTCCCGACCAGGTTGTTGTCGTAGTCGTACCGGGTGATGAAGTCCGACTTGCCGGCCAGCGCGTGGCTGCCGGTGACGTCCACGTCCTGGTAGTGGATCGGCGCCCACCGCAGCGCCACCTCGGCCCGCGACGGCGCCGCGTGCGCGGGCGCCGCCACCAGCGCTGTCGCCAGCCCCGCTACCGCCGCCATAACCCTGATGCTCATGCCTGCTCCCACGTTTCGGCTCGATCGATCCAGGTAAATCTATGAATAACCTTCTTGTCAGTGGGTAGCGTTTCGGCGAAATATGCCTGGACAGCAGACGTAGGCTTCCCGCGTGTACAGCGTCGATCTCGGGGGCGGCGCCATGCTGCGACCGCTCGAGCCCTGGCAGGCAGAAGAGTTCCTGGCCCACATGGACCGCGCCCGCGACACGGTCGACCCGTGGATCCCGTGGGCGTCGATCAGCACCGACCTGGAGTCGGCCCGCGCCACCCTGCAGCGCTACGCCGACAAACAGGCTGCCGACAAGGGCCGCATCTACGGCATCTGGCTGGACGGCACCCTGGTCGGCGGCACCATGTTCGTCACCTTCGACGTCGACAGCGGCATCGCCGAGGTGGGTTGCTGGCTCGAGCCGGCCGGCACCGGCCGCGGCCTGATCACCGCCGCCGTCCGGCTGCTGATCGACTGGGCCTTCCGGGTGCGCGGCCTGCACCGCATCGAGTGGCACTGCCGCCCTGACAACAAGGCCAGCTCGAACGTCGCCCGCCGGGCCGGGCTCAAGTTGGAAGCGACGCTGCGCGAGAGCTACCCGTGGAAGGGCGTCCGGCACGACACCGAGATCTGGGCGGTGCTGGCCCCGGAGTGGTCGTAGTAGGCTGCCCGCATGTCTCAGACACCGCCGTAGGGTTTTCGCCTTTCTCGCGTCCCTACCGGTCTGGACATTCCTGGAGCTTCCATGCCCACCCCCGCCGAGGCGGGGAGTTACCGTGCCGTCCTACGCCTGCCATTCGCGCTGCGCATCTTCGCGCCCGCGCTGGCCGGCCGACTGGCGTACGGTCTCCTCCCGCTGGCCACCCTGTTCACCGTCAGCCAGACCACCGGCTCGTACGCAGCCGCCGGCCTGGCCGTAGCCCTCTTCGGCCTGACCTCGGTCACCCTGCCGCTCAAGGCCCGCCTCGCCGACCGCCACCCCATGTTGCTGCCGCTGCTGGCCCTGGCCTGCGCGGTCTTCCTGGCCGCCGCCGCACTCCTGCCGTGGCCGGTGCCTTTCGTCGCGGTCGCCGGCCTGGCGGCCCCACCGCTGGGCCCGGCCATGCGCTCAGCGTGGCGCTCACTCACCGAGGGCACCACCCTCAAGGAGCGGGCGTACGCCCTGGACGCCATCGCCGAGGAGACCCTGTACCTGCTGGGCCCGCTCCTGACCGGCTTGCTGATCGCGATAGCTCCCGCCCGCTGGGCGTTGCTGCTGACCGCCTTCCTCCTCGCAGCCGGCACCATCGGCATGACCGCGGCAACCGCCGCCCGAGGTAGGCCCGCTCCCGCCGGGTCCGACGCCCGCCAGGTCTTCGACCTCGGGCCGCTGCGGTCGTTCCGGCTGTGGCGGGTTCTCGCTGTCCTGGTGGTGGCCGGGGCCGGGATCAGCGTCGCCTTCACCGCGATGGCGGTGGCCGCCCAGCAGGCCGGGCACCCCGGCGCGGCCGGCCCGCTGGAGGCCGGCGTGGGCGCCGGTAGCGTGGTCGGCGGCCTGCTCTGGTCTCGTCGCCGCCACACCCGGCCCCGGGCCTTGCATTTCGGCGGCCTGCTGGGACTGTTCGGGGCGGGCCTGCTGGCCGCCGCGGCCGCCCCCGGCCTGCTGACACTGGGCGTGGTGATGGCCCTGGCCGGCGTGGCGGTCTCCCCGCTCTACGTGGCCGCCTACCTGGCCGCCGACGACCTGACCCCACCCGAACACCGCACCGAGGCCAGCACCTGGGTAAACGTGGCCGCCAACGCCGGCAGCGCGGCCGGCGCGGCGGCCGCAGGCCTGCTGACCGACCTGGCCGGCCCGGCCACGGCGTTCCTGGCCGCCGGAACTCTCCTGGCCGCAACCGCGTTGGCCGCTCTCCTATCCGGCAGCAGAGCCACCCGAAACCACCCCAGCCGCGCAGCCCTCCGGGATTAAGGTCGTTCGGTGTTCCCCGAGCCCACGCTGACCCGCCGCCGCGAGGGCGGCCACGACATCCCGCTGCTGGTCTGGCACCTGCCGGACCCGGCGCTGGCGATCTCGTCGGCCACCCTCGGCGGCGGCGTGGGGGAGTGCCACTGGTTGATCAACGCCACCGTCCCGATGTCCTACGACCGGGACGACCCGGCCATCCACCTGTCCGAGATCGCGGCCGGCCTCCACCTGGCCGGCCGCGGGGTGGGCTTGATGACCGGCGTGGATGTCGCCGACGTGGTCGCCGAGACCGACGCCGGCGTGCGGCTCTGGGCGACGGTAGGCCTGGGCGCACCGATCCAGGCCTACGCGCCCGCCGAAGGCCGAAGCGCCGTAGACGCGCCACCCGTCGGCACCATCAACGTCGTCGCCTGGGTTCCGCAGCGACTCAGCGAGGGAGCCCTGGTCAACGCGATAGCCACCATCACCGAGGCAAAGACCCAGGCCATCCGCGATCTGGGCCTGCCCGCCACCGGCACCGCGACCGACGCGATCTGCGTCCTCTGCCCACCCACCGGCCCCGAAGCCCCCTACGGCGGCCCGCGTTCCCGCTGGGGCGAGCCCTTGGCGAGGACGGCTTACCGGGCTGTTTGCCGAGGCGGCGAAGTCAATCTGGCCGGAACTCAGTCCTGGAGCGAGCGCAACGGCCTGTGACACCGTTCAGTCCACCGGCGGTCGTGCCGGCGATCGCCGCCGCCCGCGGCGTCGGCCTCGGCTTTCCGGAGCTACAGCCCGACCTTCTTGACGCCGTAATTGGCCTGCGTGGCAGTGAAGCCTTCGAACTTGAGCTGCCCGATCAGTCCGGAGCGAGAGAACGAACTGGTCTCCAGGTAGTCAGCTGCCTTCTTGGCGGCCTGTTCGTTCCAGTTGGCTTTCTGTGCGTCCACGCCGAACGTGGCCTGCTTGGTGGAGAAGCCTTCGAACTTGAGCTGTTTTATCAGCCCCGAGCGGGAGAAAGCGGAGTACGACAGGTAGTCGGCTGCCTTGTCGACGGCATTCTGCTGGGAGACGGTCAGCTCTTTGGTGGGCTTGGCGGTAGGCTCCGCGACGGCCTCGGTAGTGGCTTCGACGATGGGCTCGGTGGTCGGCTGACCGGCGGAGCCGAGGCTGCCTTTGTAGTCGCCGCACACGGCGGTGTCCCAGAGCGCCGGGTCGTAGGCGCGAGCGCCGGCGGTCATGTCGATGCACACCTGGAGCTTGTCGATCGCTTCCTGGTTTTTCGCGTTCCCCGCCGTGGTGGCGGCCGCAACGGGTGCGGCGGGCGTCTCGTCGCCCCCGCCGGCGGCGACCCCGATGATGACCAAGCCGGCGAGGACGCCGCCGCCGATCAGGCCGGCTTTCTTGCCCCGGCTCATTGTCTTCTTCGGGGAGGGGACCGGGCTGTACTCGGGAATAGACATGAATGTCTCCCCTCGCGTGTGGACTTGGATCAGCGGTGGCGCTTTTCCAACCCACCATTCGAATGAGGCCGCCATCAGGCTAAATCTCATCGGCAGCAGGTCAATCCATCGGACGTGCAACGGCAACACCTTCATGACCGATTCGTAAATGCCAATGACGCTGCCCGTGGGCCGAAAGGACGACTCCGATGGAGTGATGATCAAGAACGCTCCAGAGGGACGGCGATCGCGCCCGGGTGGGTGGGGGTCTCGGCCTCGTCGAGCATGGCGGCGGCCACCGTTGCTCGGCTTACCCGGGACGGGAAGAGACGCGCGGGGGCTTCGGCCAGGCCGACGGTTCGGCGGGTCGGGCTCAGTGGGGCGTTTGACAGTGGGCCGGCGTGGAAGACCGTGCCGCCGGCGGCCAGCACGGTCGCGTCCGCGTTGACCTTGTCGGACAGCTGGGCGCCGAGCATCTTCAGCAGGGTGCGGGTCAGTGGGCCGGCCGCCTGGGCGGACGGGCCGGTACCGAAGGCGCCCAGCCACACGATGCGGTCCGGGTGGGCGTCGGCCACGGCCTGGGCGCCCGCCGTCAGCGCGCCGGGCTGGTCGCCGCCGGCGATGCCCAGGCCGGAGAGTACGACCGCGCGGCCGGCCAGGGCCGCGGCTATCCCGGCCGGGTCGCGCACGTCGGCCGCCACCCGGGTCAGACGCGGCGAGTCGGGAAGGGCGATGCGGTCCGGGTTGCGAGCGATCGCGATGACCCGGTGTCCCCGTTCCAGCGCCTGCCGGGTCAACTCCAGGCCGGTCGCTCCGGAGGCCGCCAGCACGGTGAGTTCCATGGTCATCGGAGCACCTCGATGGCGGCGGCGTGCACGCCGGGCGCGGCGGCCAGGTAACCGTCGCTGGTCAGCTGCCACGGTTTGCCGTCCAGGTCGGTGACGGTGCCGCCGGCCTCCTGCACGAGCAGCACCGGCGCGATGTGTGAGCGCAGGTTGTCGAACTGCCAGTGCACGTCCATCCGGCCGGCGGCCACCTGGGCCAGCTGATGCCCGACCGGAACCGAGGCCTGGACGTACAGCGCGTGCCGCATCATCGCCGCGATGGCGGCGCCCACCCGCTCGGCACCGGCCGCGTCGCGGCTCGGTTTGGCCTGGCCGGTGCCGGTCAGCGCCATACTCAGGTCGGTCTTGGCCGAGACCTGCAGGCGTACGCCGTTGACAAAAGCCCCGCCGCCCGCCGTCGCGGTGAACGTCTCGCCCGCCACCGGCGCGTACAGCACGGCCAGGGTCGGGCGGCCGGCCCGGACCAGGCTCACGCCGACGTTCCAGTCGGGCATGCTCTGCACCGCGTTCATGTTGCCGCCCACCGGGTCGACGACCCACCAGTCGCCGTCCGGCATCGGGCCGGAGCCGTGCTCGTCCGAGGTCCACTGCGAACCGGGCAGGGCGCCGAGGAGCGCCGGCCGCAGGACCTCGGTGACGGCGTCGTCGTTGGCGCGCAGGGCCGCGAACAGCTGGGCCGCGTTGGTCGGCGTCTGGGCCGGGCGCACCACGCGGGTGGCGGCCGCATGGACCGCCGCGGTTGCTTCCACCAGGAGTTTTTGCATGCCTTGACTCTCGGCCGACGGCTCGGTTAAGTCCAGTGCAACCTTTGGAAGCTACGATTTACCACCATGCAACTGGATCTGAATCTGCTCACCGTGCTTGACGCACTCCTGGAGGAGGGCAGTGTCGCGGGGGCGGCTCAGCGACTGCGGCTGTCCTCGCCCGCGGTGAGCCGCAATCTCGGCCGCCTCCGCCGGCTGACCGGCGACGACATCCTGGTGCGCACCGGCCGGACGATGACCCCGACGCCGTACGCGACGGCAGTCCGCGAGCAGGTCGGTGAGCTGCTGCGACAGACCCGGGAGGTGCTGGCGCCGAGCCGGGAGCTCGACCTGGCCGGGCTCGACCGCGTCTTCACCCTCCAGTGCCACGACGCCCTGGCCACCGCACTCGCGCCGGCTCTGCTGGCCAGTTCGGCCGGGACGGCGCCGGGCGTACGCCTGCGGTTTCTGCCCGAGGCCGCGGTCGACACCGACGAACTGCGGCACGGCCGCGTCGATCTGGAGATCGGCGCGGACGTGCCGGCCCTGCCGGAGATCCGGCATGAGACCGTCGGCCACGACCGCTTCGTCGTGGTCCTGCGCCGCGATCATCCGTACGCCGGACGACTCGACCTGCCGGCCTACGCCGCCAAGCCGCACGTCCTGATCTCCCGCCGCGGCCGGCTCACCGATCCGGTCGACACCATCCTCGAGTCGCACGGCCTGCGCCGCCGGGTCGTGGCGGCCGTCGGCACGACCGCCACCGCCGCACACCTGATCGCCGGCGGTCCGACGGTGGCGACCGTCCCGGAGCTCACCTGGCGTCCCCTGATCGAGGCGTTCGGGCTGGTCACCGCGCCGCTGCCGATCCCGCTGCCGGACCCGCCGATCAACTGCGCCTGGCACCAGCGCTACGACACCGACCCGGCCCACGCCTGGCTGCGCGACCAGGTCCGCGCCGCCTTCACCGCGGTCCTCGCCGGGCGTCAAGAATAGTCAGGATTCGATACAGTCGCGGTCCAGCTTTTCGAACGGGGACCGTAGTCATGGAAGAACAGGGCCCACCGGCACCTGGCCGGCCGCCCACCGACGGCACTCAACCGCCGCCCGCCCCACCGGACCCGCAGTGGCACCGGCCGCCGGTCGGCCAACCGCAGTGGCAACAGCCCCAGTGGCTGCAGCCGGTCCCGTGGCAGTCGCCGCCCGCCTGGCAGCAACCGCCGGCCGGGTGGCAGCCGCCGCCCGGATATCCGCCGGTGAACTGGGAGCCGCAGCCCACCGGCGACCAGCTGCCGCCGTTCACCGCGCCGCCCGCCAAGCTCAAGCCGTGGGCGATCGTGCTGATCATCGTGGTCGGGATGCTGCTCTCCACCGCCGGCTACGTCGTCTACATGTGGCGGGTGGTCGACTCGACCGCGAAGCAGGTGGCAGCACTCGACGACGATCGCTGGAACGCCCCGCCGACCCGGCCGACCGAGGTAGCGCCCACCCCGCAGACGAGCGAGCCCAGCGCGCCGAGCGAGCCGGCCGGGCCCCGGGCCAGCACCTACCCGGTGCGGGACGACAAGGACCTGGCCCGGGTGTGTGACGGGTGGTATTACCCGCAGTCACCCAAGTTCGCCGGCAAAGCGCCGCACCAGATCTCGGTGGGGGTCGTCGACAGCGTCGCCCTGCCCAGCCGGCGCATCCTGTCGTCGGTCAGCGTGCCCGACCTGACGGAGTCGATCTGGCAGGCCTGGATCCCGCGCGACCCGGCCAAGTCGCAGCTGGTCGGCTGCGTCGACCTGGTGAAGACCGGGGGCACCGCCAAGAGCTGCAAGTTCGACGACCCCAAGCCGGAGACGGTCGTCATGAAGAAGGCGACCTACCGGGTGCGGCTGTTCGAGGCGGCCACCGGCAAGCAGCTGCTGGACAAGGCGTCGGTGAACGGCGAGGACGAGGACTGCCCGAGCGTGGTGTTCCTGATGGGCAACGAGTCACTGCTGAGCCAGGTGGGCGACCGGCAGCTGTACGAGTTCTACCGCCCGTACGTCATGAAGAAGTAAAGCCCATGTGAGGAGGATGACGGGCGGAATCTTGTGGGGCCGGAACTACTTGTCACCGGTTGTGGCAAAGACCGAGACCCTCACCAGCCCGCCCGCCATCGACCTCTCCCCGGGGGAACTGATTCCCACCGGGCGTCGCTTCCGGATCGTGCTCGTCCTCGGCTTCCTCACCGCGCTCGGGCCGCTGACGATCGACATGTACCTTCCGTCGCTCCCGACGATCACCACCGACCTGTCCGCCAGCGCCGCGTCGGTGCAGCTCACCCTGACCGGCACGCTTGTCGGCCTGGCGTTCGGGCAGTTGATCGTGGGACCGCTGTCCGACCGGCTCGGCCGCCGGATGCCACTGCTGGCCGGCATCGCCGTACACATCCTGGCCTCGATCTTGTGTGTGATCGCGCCCAACCTGGCCGTTCTCGGAACCCTGCGGGTCCTGCAGGGCCTGGGGGCCGCGGCCGCGGCCGTCATCGCGATGGCAATCGTCCGCGACCTGTTCAACGGCCTGGCCGCGGCCCGCCTGTTCTCCCGGCTGATGCTTGTCGTCGGGGTGGCGCCGATCCTGGCGCCGACCATCGGCGGCCTGGTGCTGGAGTGGACGTCCTGGCGTGGGGTGTTCGTGGTGCTGACCGTGGCCGGCGTGGCCATCATGGCGGCGACCGCCCTGGTCCTGCCGGAGACGCTGCCGCCGGCCGCGCGCCGCAGCGGGCAGGTGCTGCGCGACTACGGTCGGCTGTTCACCGACCGGGTCTACGTCGGGCTGATCCTGGTGGCCGGCTTCGCGTTCTCGGCGCTGTTCGCCTACGTCAGCGGCTCGTCGTTCGTGTTCCAGGAGGAGTACGGCCTGAGCGAGCAGCAGTTCGCGTACGTCTTCGCGGGCGGCGCGATCGGCCTGATCGGTGCCACCCAGTTCAACGTGCGGCTGCTGCGCCGCTGGTCGCCGCAGCAGATCCTGGGCGGTTCGCTGATCGGCGGCGTGGTCGGCGGTCTGGTGCTGCTGGTCCTCGCGATCGCCGACCTCGGCGGCCTGGTCGGCCTGCTGGTCCCGCTGTGGTTCGTGCTGGCGATGGTCGGCCTGGCCATGCCGAACGCACCGGCCATCGCGCTGTCCCGGCACGGCGAGGCGGCCGGCACCGCGGCGGCCCTGCTCGGCGCGGTCCAGTTCGGGATCGGCGCGCTGGCCGCCCCGCTGGTCGGCGTGTTCGGCGGCGACGCGACGTCGATGGCGATCGTGGTGTTCGGCGGGATGGCCGCGGCCACGATCACGCTGTACGCCGTGGTCCGCCCGCGCGACCTCCCGGTCGAGCAGTTCGACACCCCGATCGTCGTCGCCCACTGAGTGTCACGGCAATCACCGATTGACTGAAAGGCCGCTGGGAAAAAGACTTTGACCATGCGCGATCGAACTCGCCGGTGGGCGTGGCTCGGTGTTCTGATCACCGGGCTGATTCTGTACATCGTGGTGCTGCGGACCCTGGTCCACACCCAGAACCCCAACTTCGTCCCGTCGCTGATCCTGCTCGGCGCGACGGTCGTGCCGCTGTCCTTCCTGACCTTCGCCCAGGCTCGCACCGGCCGCTGGCAGGTTCCCTCGTCGACGCTGGTCATCGCCGGTTTCTTCGGTGGCGTGATCGGCATCGTGGTGGCCGGCACCCTGGAGTACAACACGCTGCGCGGGCTCGGCGTGCTGCCGATGGTGCTGGTCGCGCTCATCGAGGAGTCGGCCAAGCTGATCGTGCCGGTGGTCCTGCTCTTCTGGATCCTGTCCCGGCACGGCCGCCGACTGCCGTCGGACGGCCTGATCATCGGCGTCGCTTCCGGCATGGGATTCGCCGCGCTCGAGACCATGGGGTACGCGTTCACGGCGCTCCTGTCCTCGAACGGCAACATCGGCGCGGTCGAGGAGACGCTGTTCATCCGGGGCCTCACCTCGCCGGCCGGGCACACCGCCTGGACCGGGCTGACCGCGGGCGCGCTGTGGGCGTTGATCTCAGGCCCGAGCGGCAAGCGGCTGGTGCAGTTCCTGCTCACCTTCGCCGGTGCGGTGGCACTGCACACCTGCTGGGACACGTTCACCAGCCTGTGGGCGTACATCATCCTGGGCGCGATCAGCATCGGCTGGCTGTTCATCGAGCTGGCCCGCTACCGCACTTTCAGCGAACACACCCTCGGCGGGCGCTTCGGGCAGGCCGTAACCGTCTAGATTCAACGGAATGCGCAGCCCCACGCAGCTCGATCTGTCCGAGAAGGACATCGCGGCGATCGTCTCGCAAGGCCTCGGCGCCGGCCTGACCGGCGCCGAGGAGCTCAGCGGTGGCACCTTCGCCGCGGTCTGGAAGGCCGGTCTCGACGACGGCCGCCAGGTGGTGGTCAAGGTGGGCCCGCCCGCGACGGCTCGCATGCTCCGGTACGAAGCGGGGATGATCCCGGCCGAGGCGGAGTACTTCGCGCTGGTCGCCGCGCACACCCCGGGCGTGCCGGTGCCGGCCGTGCTGGCCGGCACCACCGACTGGATCATCACCTCGCTGCTGCCCGGAACCCCGCTGACCAGCCACGACTCGGCCCGGGCCCGCACCGAGTGCGGCGCCGCGGTGCGCCGGGTGCACACCATCACCGGCGATCACTTCGGTTACACCGGCGACCGGGCGTCCGGCGCCGACTGGCCCACCGCGTTCGCGGCGATGATCGACGACCTGCGGGCCGACGCCGCCGACTGGGGTGTTCCGCTGCCGCCGTTGGACGGGCTGGTCGCCCGCCACCACGACGTGCTGGCCGCGGTGACCCGGCCGGCGCTGCTGCACTTCGACCTGTGGGACGGCAACGTGCTGGTCGGGCCGGACGGCGCGCTGACCGGCCTGGTCGACGGCGAGCGTTACCTCTACGGCGACCCGCTGCTGGACCTCGTCTCGCCGGCCCTGCGGCAGCGCATCGAGGAGGTCCCGGACCACCCGTTCCTGGCCGGTTACCGGCCCGAGCCGTTCGACGAGTCGGCCCGGGTCCGGTTGACGCTCTACCGCATCCACCTCTACACGCTGATGATCGCCGAGGGCCCGAGCCGGGGCATCCAGATCAGCGACGGCCGGCACGACTACCTGACCGGCCTGCTCGAACGGGAATTGACAGACCTTTAGCGGATGTGGCCGAAACCTCAAGGTACCCGCGGCGCGACCGAACTGTGCGGCGATCAACATCGTCGACAGCAAGGGGTCGCTCGTGAAAGCGTTCGCCGATCTACGGGTCAGCACCAAGATTCTGGCGAGCGTCGGCGTCGCCGCCACCGCCGCGGTGGCCATCGGGATCACCGGCATCGTGCAGCTCAACGTGCTCAGCGAGAAGAGCCAGATGCTGTACCAGGACGACGTCCAGCCGCTGACCAACCTGTCGAACATTCAGCGCAACTTCAACGCGCTGCGCGCCCGCTACCTCGAGTACGGCGGCGCGACCGTTGCGGTCCGCAAGACCCTGGACACCGAGATCGCCGAGAAGAAGACGCTCCTCGACTCGCAGATCGCCAGTTACAAGCCGACCGACGCGGCGTCCTTCACGAAGTTCACCACCAACTACGCCACCATCCTGCAGGACGCCGAGCAGAAGCTCCTCCCGCTCGCGACGGTGAGCGTCACCAGCTTCTACACCGAGTACCGCACCGACATCAAGCCGGTCGTGAACGACGCGGCCGACGCCATCGAGGCCGAGAACTCCGCGGTGCTCGCCGAGGCCAAGTCTCGCGCCGACGAGAGCGCGACCGCCGCCGCGAACGCCCGCACCATGGTCATCGCGGTCCTCGTCGTCGGCCTGCTGCTCGCCCTCGGCCTGGGCATCTACGTGGCCCGGCTGATCGTGCGCCCGCTGGAGCGGGTCAAGCGCTCGCTCACCGCGCTCGCCGACGGCGACCTGACCGTCGAGGCCGACGTCAAGCACCACGACGAGGTCGGCGAGATGGCCCGGCTGCTGAACCAGGCCCTCGGCCAGACCCGCGAGGTCATCGCCTCGGTCGGTGCGGCGTCGCAGAGCCTGGCCGCGGCGGCCGAGGAGACCTCGACGATCGCGAACCAGATCAGCAAAAACGCGGACGACGCCTCGGCCCAGGCGCAGGTCGTGTCGACCGCGTCCGAGGAGGTCTCGCAGAGCGTCAGCACCGTCGCGGCCGGCTCGGAGGAGATGGGCGCGGCCATCGCCGAGATCACCCAGAGCGCGACCGCGGCCGCCCGGGTAGCCGGCGAGGCCGTCACCGTGGCCGAGTCGACCAACCAGACGATCGCCACCCTCGGCGAGTCGAGCCGGGAGATCGGCGACGTGATCAAGGTGATCACCGCCATCGCCGAGCAGACCAACCTGCTCGCGCTGAACGCCACCATCGAGGCCGCCCGGGCCGGCGAGATGGGCAAGGGCTTCGCCGTCGTCGCCAGCGAGGTCAAGGACCTGGCTCAGGAGACGGCCCGGGCCACCGAGGACATCTCCCGGCGGGTCGAGGCGATCCAGTCGGACAGCGGCCAGGCGGTCAACGCCATCCAGCAGATCGCCGAGGTCATCGGCCGGATCAACGACTACACCACGACGATCGCCTCGGCCGTCGAGGAGCAGAGCGCCACCACCGCCGAGATGAACCGCAACGTCGCCGAGGCGGCCGGCGCCACCATCCAGATCAACTCCGGCATCGAGACGGTGGCCTCGAACGCCCGCCTCACCGCCGAGTCGGTCGTCGACGCCCAGCGGTCCGCCGCCGAGCTCTCCCGGATGTCCCAGGAACTGCACGTCGCGGTTTCCCGCTTCACCTACTGATTCAGATCACCCGCTCGGCGAGGGCCAGGAAATAGTCGTCCTGGTCGTCGTAGCGAGTGAGCCGCCAGCCGGACTTGGCCATCAGTGGCTCGAGGTTCTCCCGGTTCAGCGGCTCGTCGGGACGCACGCTCCGGCCGTGTCGCGCAGCCAGCGCGGCACGGCCGGATGGGTGAAAGATCATCAGTTTGCCGCCCGGCCGGGTCACCCGGGCCAGCTCGGTCAGGCCGACGCTCGGGTCGGGCAGGTGCTGCACCAGGCCGGCGGCGAAGACCACGCCGGCCACCGCGTCCGGGAACGGCAGCCGGCGCGCGTCACCGATCAGCAGGTCGGCGCAGCCGCCCCGGCCGGCCACGCGGGCCGCCTGCAGCATCGCCGGGGTCAGGTCGAGACCGACCACCCGCCCCTGGGGGCCGACCGCGGCGGCCAGGGCCGGTAATGCCCGGCCGGTGCCGCAACCCACGTCGAGGGCCAGGTCTCCGGGGCGAGGCGCGGCCGTTTCGACCGCCATGGCGTACGCCGGGAGATCGTCGCCGAATTTGGCGTCCCAACCGGCCGCCCGGGCCCCGAAGAACGCCCGGCTCTCGGTCAGATACCACCTCTCCGGGTCGGCCAGCCGCGGATGCACGTGCCGGATGACCGGCCACTGCGGATCGTGGTGGTCGATCACCACCTGGGCCCGCCGCTCACCCTCGCCGTTGCCCAGTTGCTTTCCGCGCGGGCCGCTGCGCAGGTAGACGAAGATGCGGTCGGCGGCCGGCTCGAGCACGTTGAGCGCCGAGTCGAAGCGGCCGCCGGCCGGTCCGCTCAGCCCGAGGACGGCGTCGACCGTCCACGCGCGGGCCGAAGCCGGGAAGGCTTCGGCGAGCCGGGCCGCGAAGCTGGCGGCGGCGCCGTGATCGCCGCCGTCGACGATCACGGTGAGTGGCGCTCGCGGGGCGAGCACCTCGGCGAGAAATGCGGTGACCTCGTGGATCCGTTCCGGCACGCCGTCCAGCATGCCGCCGGGGGTGTGACCCGTGCAACGGTTCCGCATCTGCGGCCTGTTCGTGCTTACTTGCCTGGCTTTTGCGGCCCTAAAGTTGGCGCGTGACGACCTACCGCATCGGCGAAGCGGCCGAACTGCTCGGCGTCAGCGTCGACACCCTGCGGCGCTGGGTCGATGCGGGCCGGTTACCGGCCGGCCGCGACGACCACGGGCACCGCGAGATCGGCGGCGCCGACCTGGCCGGTTTCGCCCGCTCGCTGGCCGACGAGCCCGATCCGGGCTCCCGCCGGTCGTCGGCGCGCAACCGGTTGCGCGGCATCGTCACCGCGATCACCCGCGACGCGGTGATGGCGCAGGTCGACATCCAGGCCGGCCCGTTCCGCGTGGTCTCGCTGATGAGCCGGGAGGCGCTCGACGAGATGGCGCTCGAGGTCGGTTCGACGGCGGTCGCCGTGATCAAGTCGACCACGGTGGTCGTAGAACGAGGGGACATCTAAATGAAGAGAATCCTGACCGGCGTGGCGCTGGCCGCCGCCCTTCTTCTTTCCGGCTGCGGCGGCGATGACTCCTCCACGCCCACGTCCGCCGGCTCGGCTTCCGGCGTTTCCGGAAACCTCACCGTCCTCGCGGCCGCGTCGCTGACCGAGTCGTTCAACCAGATCGGCAAAGACTTCGAAACGGCAAACCCCGGAGTCAAGGTCACCTTCTCGTACGCGGGTAGCTCCGCGCTGGCCCAGCAGATCACGTCGGGCGCCCCCGCCGACGTCTTCGCGGCCGCCAGTCCCGCCACCATGAAAACCGTCACCGATGCCGGCGACGCCAACGGTGAAGCCACCGTCTTCGTGAAGAATCAGCTCGTGATCGCGGTGGCGAAGGGCAACCCCAAGGGCATCAAGGGCCTGTCCGACCTGACCAACCCCTCGCTGAAGGTCGCGCTCTGCGCCGAGCAGGTGCCGTGCGGCGCGGCCGCCAAGAAGGCCCTGGCCGCCGCCAATGTGAAGGTCACCCCGGTCACCCTGGAACAGGACGTCAAGGCGGCCCTGTCCAAGGTCAAGCTGGGTGAGGTCGACGCGGCCCTGGTCTACCGCACCGACGCCAAGGCGGCCGCGGCCGACGTCGAGGGCATCGAGTTCCCCGAGTCGTCCGGCGCGATCAACGACTACCCGATCGTCGCCCTCAAGAGCGCTCCCAACCCGTCTGCCGCCGCCGCGTTCGTGGCCTACGTGCAGAGCGGCCCCGCGCTGGACGTCCTCGTCGACGCAGGGTTCCAGAAGCCATAAAGAAGCAACGCCTCAAGGTGCCGCCGGCCCTGGCGATCCCCGCGATCGCCGGGCTGGTGTTCCTCGTCCTCCCGCTGTTCGGGCTGCTCTGGCGAGCGCCCTGGTCGACGCTGCCCGAGCGGCTGGCCGAACCCGGCATCCTGGCCGCGCTGCGTCTGTCCCTGCTGACCGCCACCCTGGCCACCGCGGTGAGCCTGGTCCTCGGCGTACCCCTCGCCTGGGTGTTGGCCCGCACCGAATTCCCTGGCCGCCGGTTCGTGCGGGCTTTGGTCACCGTGCCGCTGGTGCTGCCGCCGGTGGTCGGCGGCGTCGCGTTGTTGCTGGTCTTCGGCCGGCGCGGCCTGCTCGGCGGCTGGCTCGACTCGACGTTCGGGGTGAGCCTGCCGTTCACCACCGCCGGGGTGGTGGTGGCCGAGGCGTTCGTGGCCATGCCGTTCCTGGTGATCAGCGTCGAGGGCGCGCTGCGCGGCGCCGACTCCCGCTACGAGGAGGCCGCGGCCACCCTCGGCGCCGGCCGCTGGACGGCGTTCCGCCGGGTCACCCTGCCGCTGATCGCGCCGGGTGTCGCGGCCGGTGGGGTGCTGTGCTGGGCGCGGGCGCTGGGCGAGTTCGGCGCGACGATCACCTTCGCCGGCAACTTCCCCGGCCGCACCCAGACCATGCCGCTGGCCGTCTACCTGGCCCTGGAACAGGACGTGGACGCCGCCATCGTCCTGAGCCTCCTGCTTTTGGTGGTCTCGGTGGTCATCCTGGCCGCGCTGCGGGACAAGTGGGTCGCGGCATGACCGAGCGAAGCGAGCGTCATGATCGCGCTTCTGGTCTTTCGCTTTTCCCCGGGGAGGCGGCATGACACTCGATGCCCACCTGGTCGTCACGCGGCCCGGCTTCACGCTCGACCTCGCGCTGACCGCCGAGGCCGGCGAGGTCGTCGCGCTGCTCGGGCCCAACGGGGCCGGCAAGACCACCGCGCTGCGGGCGCTCGCCGGGCTCACCGCGCTCGACGACGGGCACGTCACCCTCGACGGGGTGCGGCTCGACGGCGAACCGCCCGAGCACCGCCGGATCGGCGTGGTCTTCCAGGACTACCTGCTGTTTCCGCATCTCACGGCGCTGGACAACGTGGCCTTCGGCCCTCGATGCCGGCGCGTGCCGCGCCGGGAGGCCCGGGAGACCGCCCGGGAGTGGCTGATGCGGGTGGGTCTGGCCGAGCACGTACGCAAGAAGCCGCGCCAACTCTCCGGCGGCCAAGCCCAGCGGGTGGCCCTGGCCCGCGCCCTGGCCGCCGAACCGAAACTGCTGCTCCTGGACGAGCCGCTGGCTGCCCTGGACGCCCGCACCCGGCTCGACACCCGGGCCGCCCTGCGCGGGCACCTCGCGTCGTTCCCCGGCGCGACCGTGCTGGTCACCCACGACCCGCTGGACGCACTCATGCTCGCCGACCGCCTGGTCATCGTCGAGGACGGCCGGATCGTGCAGTCCGGCGACGCCGCCGAGATCACCGCCCGGCCGCGCACCGACTACGTGGCCCGCCTGGTCGGCCTCAACCTCTACCGCGGCCGCGCGGACGGCACCACAGTCCGGCTGCCGGACGGTTTTTCGCTTGTCACCGCCGTACCGCAGGAGGGTGGGGTGTTTGTCGCCTTTCCGCCGTCGGCGGTGTCGTTGTTCGCGGCCCGCCCCGAAGGCAGCCCGCGCAACACCTGGCCGGCCACGGTGACCTCGGTGTCCCGGCACGGCGACGCGTTGCGCATCGAGTTGACCGGCCCGATCCAGCTGGCGGCGGACGTCACACCGGCGGCGGCCGTCCAGCTGTCGCTGGAGCCCGGACGTGAGGTGTGGGCCACGGTGAAGGCCACAGAGGCGACCGCCTACCCCGCCTGACGGATAGCGTGGGTTGGATGGAGGCACTAGAGCTGTCCGATTACCGCGCCCGGAACTCCCGCATCTACCTGGAGGCGGCCGACCTCAAGGATTTCCGGGCCCGCCGCGACGATCTCTTCGCAACCCACCCGCAGTCCCCGATCCCACCCGGCACGTTCACCGGCTTGCGCTACTACCCACCCAACGACGACGCCATCGTCGAGGTGGACGTGGTCCCGGCCGACGGCGAGATCGACATCGACACCGGCGGCCCCGACGGCGTAGTGCATTACCGGCGGGCCGGCATCCTGCCCACGCCGTACGGCGAGCTGTCGCTGTGGTGGATCGCGGCCTACGGCGGCGGCCTGTTCCTCCCGGTCCGCGACGCGACCTGCGGAAAGACGACATACGGCGGAGGCCGCTACCTGACCGACACGGTCAAGGGCACCCACGGCCGCGGGGTGGAGCCGTTGGGCGGCACCCGAGTCCGCCTGGACTTCAACTACCTCTACAACCCCTCATGCGCGTACGACGACGAGTGGCTCTGCCCCCTGGCCCCACCAGAAAACCGAGTGACAGCAGCCATCGAAGCCGGCGAACTGACCTACCACTGACTACCCGCAGGCCGGCCGCGATCTTGAAGATTTCCGGTTAGCAGCGAACCGGAAGTCGCCAAGGTCGCGGGGCCGACGCTTACTTCGCTGGATAATTTCGGGCGGCGTCCTCAAGATCGATGGCGGCCGGTCGATGCGGTGGCCGTGCCTCGGAAACGCGTGCTGCGCTGCGCGGCTGTCGCGGCCGTCACCGCGGTCATCGTTGCCCTGGTGGTTCGGGCCGGACGGCGCCCACGCGCCCAGGTGCCGGAAGTCGAGGCACCGAAGCCGAGCCCCGAGCCGCAGCCGGCGGCGTCCAGGTTCCGGCCGCCGCGGCGCTGGGTGGCCACGCTCGCCGTGGCCCTCCTCGCGGCAGTGGGCGGTATCGCCGCGATCATTGCCACCCGGCCCAACGGCGCCGCGTGCCTGTCGAAGCCGGGAATGATGCCGGACACCGCGGGGGAATATGTCAGCGGAATGCCGCGGCCGCTCACGATCGAAGATCTGCCCGCGCCCGGGACCGTCATCAAGCTCGGCGACGCCATGGAGATCCCGGAGTCCGACGAGATGCAACACGATCTCTCGGTTCGCGGCGCCAAGGGCCTGGAGACCACATCGAAGCTCCGGGCCACGGACGGACGGCGGCTCGTGTCGGTGCTGGTGCGGGAGCGCAACACCGGGCAGATGACCATCATCCCGCAGGGTGACGACCAAGCCTGGCTGTGCGATGCGGACGGTACCTGGTACCAGCACGACGCCGCGCTTACCGCGCTGCTGGCGGAGGCCGGGTCGGACCGGCTCGAACCGGGCCGCCAGGTCGATCAGCGGGTGGTGTTCCAGCTTCGCGCGGGCGCCCGGCCGAGCCGGGTCCGCATCGTCCAGCATGCTTACCGGTGGACCAAGACCGCCGACTGGAAGCTCGGCTGAGCTTCCAGTCACCGGACCGTCAGGCCGGTCAGCGGGCCTGCGGCTGCGGCGCCGATCGCGCTGCCGGCGTTGGCGGCCAGGCTCGACGAGGCCGAGACCCCCACCCACCCAGGCGCGATAGCCGTCCCTCTGGGGCGGTCTTGATCATCACGTGCATACTCGGCGCGTGCGGCGACGAACAATCATTGTTTTTACGGAGTGCGTCGCGGCGTGCCTGATCATTGCGGCGACCGTTTTACGGATTTTCGCGGCTTACGGGATCGGCGTCGGTATTGGCCACGAGAACGCCCTTTGGTGGTTTGCGGGCGCAATGACGCTGATCTGGTATGCCGCCCGCATCGCCGTTTGGCGTCTCGACCGGCGCGCAAGCCGGCCCGAGTAGCCGGTGCGGCCATTCGGGTCAGCTTCCGGTTACCGGCTTGCAGTCTTCGGCATTGGTGCCGGTGGCCAGTTCGGTGCCGTCGGCGGAGACCACGCTTACCGCGCTGACGCCGTGGGTCGAGGCCTCGTTGGCGGCGTTCTGGCAGAGGCTGGCGGCCTGGTCGCCCTCGTCGGCGCCCAGCGAGGTGGCCACGACTGCCTTGTCGCAGGTCGGTACCTCGACCGAGGTCACCGCGCCCATGCCGGTCAGCGACGCTTTGATCTCGGCCTGCGCGGCCCCGCAGTCCTGGGCGGGCGCGGCCGCCGTGCCGGTCGTCGCGGTCGCGGCGCTGGTCGTCGCGGTGCTGTCGGAGGAGTCCGATGTGCCACACCCACCGGCGAAGCCGAGCAGAGCGGTGAGACCGACCGCAGCAACGACCTGGCTGAAAGAATTCACTCGCATAACCCGCACAATGGCAGCCCAACGCGACCATGGCAATAGCCGTTCTCGCGTTAAGGGTTTCTTTGGAACGGCCCGATAATATGAATGATAAAAGGCGCTGGGCCGGCGGATTTCCGTCGGCCCAGCGCCTTTTGGGTGAAGAGGGTTAGAACGGGGTCATCGTGATGGTGGCCAGGCGGGGGTCGCCGTCGTGGACGAGCGACTCCTGGTTCTGGACGTCGTCGAAGGCGAAGGCGTAGGCCTTTCCGTCGAGCATGTTTTCGTGGACTGCCTTGGCGTACACGTCGGCGGGGTTGTTCTTGTAGAAGTCGGACGCCGTGCCGCTGGGCTGGGTGTCCAGGGTGCCCAGCGTGCCCCGGGTCAGGGCGGCGCACAGCGTGCGGGCGATCGGGCCCACCACCTGGTCGTTCGGGGCGCCCAGGGCGCCGTCGCAACCCCACACGTTGGCGGTGGAGGGCTTGGTGAACGACGCGACCGTCTTGCCGGTGGTGTCGGTGAAGTTCAGGACGTTGCCGCTGGTGCGGCCCAGGAACTTGTTGTTCGGCTGGTCGCCGAACGGCACCACCGTCAGGGTCTTGCCGGCGTACGCGTTCCAGGCGGTGTTGATGTACGAGTCCAGGTAGGTCGGGCTCATCAGGCCGGCGTCGGCCGCCTTGCCGGGGGCCAGCACCCGCAGGACCGTGCCGTCGGAGCGAGTGACCACGCTCTTCGCGAAGTCGGCGTTGGCCTTGATGGTGTTGATGACGTTCTGCCGGCCGCCGGACTTCAGCTCGCCGGTCTTCAGCGTGGTGCCGGCGCCGTTGGTGATGCTGACGATGTGCGGTACGGCGAACATGTCGACCTGGGAGCTGTTCAGGAACAGGCCACCGGCGTCGAGGGTGAACTCGCTCCAGTCGAACAGGATGTCGTGGTTCGGGTCGCCGCCGGCCCACGGCGCGGGCTGGACCAGGCCGTCGGTGGTGAGGCGGAAGTCGAGTTTCTGGCCGAACGACATGTACAGCCGGCCGGACAGGCCCTTCGGCATCTTGATCGTGGTGCTGCCGCCGTTGGCCGGCCCGGGGATGGACACATCCGGTGCCGGGACGGGGGTGGAGGCGCCGCCGGTCCAGGCGGTGAAGGTGCCGGCCGCGTTCACGTAGCCGAGCTTGCCGGTGGCCAGGTTGACGCCGAGCAGGTAGAGGAAGACGTTCTCGCTGCGGCCGGTCTTGTTGGTCACGGTGACCGGCAGCAGGTTCGAGGCGGGCGGAACGTCCGCTTTGGGGGCCGAAGTGGTGGGCGCGACGGTGGTGGGCGCAACCGTCGTGGGCTTGACCGTCGGCGTGGTGGTGGCGGCCGTGGTGGTGGGAACAGCGGTGGTCGGCGAGACGACCCCGTTGCAGGAGATGCCGTTGATTTTGCAGTTGGTGGGCTGGCCGCCGGAGCCGACGAACCCGAAGGTCACCTTGGCTCCGACGGCCAGCGTCCCGTTCCACCCCTGGTTGGCAAAGGTGACGTGTTGCCCGGACAGCGTCATCTGCGTGTCCCAGAAGCTGCCGACCTTCGCCCCCGATGGCAGATCGAACTCCACCTTCCAGGCCGTCATGCCCGCCGCCCCGGTGTTGCTGACGGTCACCTCGTCCTGCCAGCCACTGCCCCAGTCGGACACCGTGCGGAGAGATGCGGTCGGTGCCGCTGCCGAGGCCGGCAGAGCGATCCAGGTCGTCCCCGCGGCCGCCACCGCGAGGACTGTGGTGAGGAGGAGAGTTCGTTTGCGGCGCATCGTCGGGCTACTCCAATGGATCGGCTTGGGGGACTTCGCAATCTTGAAAAGTCGCCCGCCGATGCGCCGCATGTGAACGGATCTTTTACGGTTCCTTTAAGGTGCTTCTGCCCGTTTGTCGGGGGCGGCTTACCCGCGGTGCCACTTCTGGTTGGCGGTGCCCGCGCAGTCCCACAGCTGCAGGCCGGCGCCGTCGTTGCCGTTCCAGTCCTTGATGTCGATGCACTTGTTGGCCTGCGGATTCACCAGGTCACCGGCGGCCGACAGGACGAACTGCTGGGCCGCGTTGCCGCTGCAGCCGACGATCTGGATGACCGCGCCGTTGGCCGTCGAACCCCACGCCACGTCCATGCACTTGCCGTTCGAGGTCTGCAGCGTCCCGTTCACGAACGTCCACTTCTGTGCGCCCGTCCCGTTGCAACCCCAGGTCTGCAGGGCGACCCCGTCGGAGAAGTTCGAGTTCGGCACGTCGACGCACTTGCCGTTCCAGTCGCTGATCAGCGAGTTGGTGCTGCCGCCACCGCTGGTGGTCAGTGACAGTCCGTAGGCGCCGAGGATCTCGTTCACCGGCTGGAACCACATCGTGCCGCCGGAGGTGCAGTTGCCGCTGCCGCCGGAGGTCACGCCCTGTGCCTGGTTGCCGGAGATCCATGACCCACCGGAGTCGCCCGGTTCGGCGCACGCGTTGCTGCGGGACAGCCCGGAGACCGAGCCCTGGGCGTACACGATCGTCTCGTTGCGGCCCAGCAGGGTGCCGCAGCGCCAGCCGGTGGTGCGGCCCGAGCGGCAGATCGAGCTGCCGATCGCGGCGTCCGCCGAGCCGGCCACCACCACGTTGCCGCCGGAGTAGTTGTTCACCCACGGTTGCGACGTCCAGTTGCCGTTGGTGCGGATCCACGAGTAGTCGTTGCCCGGGAACGACGAGCCGGCGAACGTGCCCTGGCTGACGTTGTTGTAACCGAGCGTGGGGCTGCCGGTGCCGCCGCAGTGCCCGGCGCTCACGAAGCCGCCGGCCACCGCGAACCCGACCGAGCACAGCGTGTTGCCGTTGATCACGTACTGGTCGCCGCCCCGAATGTCGTACATCGTCCGCGGCTGCTCATTTTCCGCGAGCACGGTGACCTCGCCGGCCCCGGCGGCCTGCGCGAACTTCCGGGCCGCGCCTTCGGCGCCCGGCTTCGCCAGGACGACGACCCGATTGGCAGGCACGTCGACATACCAGCCACGGACGTTTGCTTGGGCTGCGCGCGACGCATGAAGGTCCAATTTCGTACGGGCGGCCGCAAGATCAGCAGACCCACGCCGTACGCGAACCGGGTTTGCTCCTTCCGCCCGTACCGAAGCCTCGGCAGCTGCGGAAGTGACGGCGACCGTGAGTTTCGACGCTCCGTCGGGAATCCAGGCGCCGGCGAAGGCGGAGCCGAGCCTGGCGGTCAACCGCTTCTCCACCACCGGGGCCGCCGCCTCGGTGCGCAGCCGGGCCGCGATCTGGCTGTCGTCGAGCTTGAGGTCGCGGCGCATGGCGGCGACCATGCCGGGCGCGATGTCGAATTTCGGGGGAGCGGCGGACGCCGGTTGTGGGGTCAGAGTGGCCACGGTGATCGCCGCGGCGACGATCGCCAGTATTCTTCGGGCCATGGGGGAGTCCTTCCACGCAGGGGAAATGTGAGGAAGGAGAGCGCTCTCTTGATCGGAGTCTGTCTATGTGTGACAACGCTGTCAAGAAACCTTACGGAAACTTGCCCTATTGAACGCGAGTGTGCTGGATCGCCTGCCCTCGCCGCCGATAGGTGACGCGTGCAAGGCTGGTTCTTTCCGGAGGATGGGGTACGGGGAATGGGCATGATCAAGGTCGTCGGGCTGGTACTGCATCCCCGGCGCGACTGCGGCTCGGCGATCGACGCCATCGTCGAATGGGCCACCCGCCGCGAGGTCACCGTTCTCGGCCTGCACGACGAGATCAACCGGATCGACTGCGAGGCCGTCGCGGTCAGCCCCGAGGAGATGGTCGAACGGGCCGGACTGCTGGTCAGCCTGGGTGGCGACGGCACCATGCTGCGCACCATGCGGCTGGTCGAGGGGCGCAAGACGCCGGTGCTCGGGGTCAACGTCGGGCGGCTCGGGTTCCTCGCCGAGGTCGACCTGCCGGACCTGCCGGCCGCACTGTCCGCCATTGACGAGCATAAATTCACGATCGAGTCGCGTACGGCGGTGCGCACTGTTCTGCCTGACGGCAGAGCGGTGTCCGCGTTCAACGACATCGCGATGGTGCGGGTGCCGGGCGACGGTCTGGCCGCGGTCGGCATCTCGGTCGAGGGTAAAAACTTCGTGAACTACGCGGCCGACGCCGTGATCGTGGCGACACCTACCGGCTCGACGGCCTATTCGTTCTCGGCCGGCGGCCCGATCGTCTCGCCCAACGTCGAAGGCCTGATCGTCAGCGCCTCGGCCGCGCACTCGTCGTTCAACCGCTCACTGATGCTGGCCCTGTCCGAGCGCCTCGAGCTCAACGTGCTGCCCACCAGCGGGCGGCTCGCCATCGAGGTCGACGGCATCATCGAGGGGTACGCGCAGCCCGACCACAAGCTCGAGATCGTGCCGATCCCGGCCGCCGCCCAGGTCGTCCGGCTCGGCGGCACCTCGTTCTACGAGCGGGCCCGCCGCAAGCTGCGGGTCGAGGGCAGCGCCCAGGTCGGCGTGCCCGACGCGGCCGCCGACGCCACCGTGGTCGACAGCTTCGAGCGGCGGCGCTACGAGATCCTGCTCGGCGGCGAGGTCGCCGGGGTTCTGCACTACCGGCGGCACGGCGAGAAGATCGAGCTGATGCACACCGAGATCGAACAGTCGTTCTCCGGTCAGGGCCTGGCGTCCCGCCTCGCCTCGGCCGCCCTGGAGGACGCCCGCGTCCGCGCCACCCCGGTGGTGGCCTCCTGTCCCTTCGTCACCGGCTACCTGGACCGCCACCCGGAGTACTCCGACCTGCTATCAGATGGGGTTTGACAGCATGGGCCATCCCGCCATCCTGACCGTTGACGACGACCCGTCGGTGTCCCGGGCGATCGCCCGCGACCTGCGCCGCAAGTACGGCGAGCAGTACCGCATCGTGCGCGCCTCCTCGGCCGCCGAGGCCCTGGACGCGCTCAAGGAACTGAAACTGCGCGGCGGCCGGGTCGCCGTGATGCTGGCCGACTACCGGATGCCGCAGATGAACGGCATCGAGTTCCTGGAGCAGGGCATGGACCTGTTCCCGAACGCCCGCCGCGCGCTGCTGACGGCGTACGCCGACACCGACGCGGCGATCCAGGCGATCAACCTGGTCGACGTCGACCACTACCTGCTCAAGCCGTGGGACCCGCCGGAGGAGAAGCTCTACCCGGTGCTCGACGCGCTGCTCGACGCCTGGCAGGCCACCGGCGACCGGGAGATCGAGGACATCCGGGTGGTCGGGCACCGGTGGTCCGAGCCGTCGTACCAGATCCGCGACTTCCTGGCCCGCAACCTGGTGCCGTACCGCTGGCTGGCGGCCGATGAGCCGGAGGGCCGCCGCCTGCTCGAGGCGGCCGACGCCGGGCCGGAATCCATCCCGCTGGTGGTGACCGCCGACGGCCGGGCCCTGTCCCGGCCGACCACCGCCGAGGTCGCCGAGGCGGCCGGCCTGCCCACCACCCCCGGCCGCGACTTCTACGACCTGGTCATCGTGGGCGGCGGCCCGGCCGGGCTGGGCGCAGCCGTCTACGGCGCCTCGGAAGGCCTCAAGACCCTGCTGGTGGAGCGCGAGGCGATGGGCGGCCAGGCCGGTCAGAGCTCCCGCATCGAGAACTATCTGGGCTTCCCGGACGGCATCTCCGGGGTGCAGCTCACCGACCGGGCCCGCCGGCAGGCCACCAAGTTCGAGGCCGAGGTGCTCAACACCCGCGAGGTCACCGGGCTGCGGCTGGACGGCTCGGCCCGCACGCTGACCTTCGCCGACGGCGGCGAGATCTCCGCGCACGCGATCGTGCTGGCCACCGGCGTCGCCTACCGGCCGCTGCCGGCCGACGGCATCGCCCGGCTCACCGGCTCCGGGGTCTACTACGGCTCCGCCTCCACCGAGGGGCCGGCCTGCGCCGGCGCCGACGTCTACATCGTCGGCGGGGCGAATTCGGCCGGTCAGGCCGCGCTCTTCTTCGCCCGGTACGCCAAGAAGGTCACCCTGCTGGTCCGGGGCGACTCGCTCGAGGCGTCGATGTCGTACTACCTGATCCAGCAGCTCGCCAACACTCCGAACATCGAGGTGCGGACCAACTGCGAGGTGCTCGGCGCGCACGGCGACGGCCACCTGCAGGCCATCACCATCTGCGAGAACAAGGGCACGCTGGAGACCACGGTCGAGTGCGGCGCGCTGTTCATCTTCATCGGCGCCGAACCGCGCACCGACTGGCTCGGCACCACCGTGGCCCGCGACGAGAAGGGCTTCGTCTACACCGGCCCGGATCTCATCGCGAATGGGTCCCGTCCGAAGGGATGGGATCGGGACCGCGATCCGTTCTACCTGGAGTGCAGTGTTCCCGGCATCTTTGCCGCCGGCGACGTCCGGGCCAACTCGGTGAAACGGGTGGCCTCGGCGGTCGGCGAGGGCGCGATGGCCGTCACGCTGGTCCATCGTTACCTGGAGGCACAGTAATGACTGACGTAGTCAAGTTGGTCCCCTGCGAGCCCGGCCTGTTGACCCCCACCGAGCTGCGCACCCTGTTCCTGTTCGAGAAGCTGACCGAAGAGCAGCTCGAATGGATCGCCGCCCACGGCTGCACCATGCACATGCCGGCCGGCGGCGTGGTCTGCCGCGAGGGCGACCCGGCCGACCAGTTCTACGTGCTGCTCAGCGGCACGATCGCGCTGACCCGCAAGGTCGGCCAGGACGAGGTGCAGACGGTCCGCACCGAGCAGCGCGGCGTGTACATGGGTGCCACCCAGTCCTACCTGCGCGACGACGGCGTGCTCCGGACCAACCAGGCGACGATGCGGGCGCTGGACGACGCCGACTTCTTCGTGATGTCGGCCGAAGACTTCGGCTTCATGATGCGCGAGTGGTTCCCGATGGCGATCCACCTGCTCGAAGGCCTGGTCATGGGCATGCGCAGCTCGGCCGCAGCGATCAGCGAGCGGCAGCGCCTGCAGGCCCTCGGCGCTCTGTCGGCCGGCCTCATGCACGAGCTGAACAACCCGGCCGCGGCCGCCTCCCGGGCCACCGCCGTGCTCCGCCAGCGGGTCGCCGGCATGCGGCACAAGCTCGGCAAGCTCGCCTCCGGCAAGGTGCCCGCCGACCGGCTCGACGCGCTCGTCGAACTGCAGGAGGAGGTCATCGAGAAAGCCTCCAAGGCGCCCACGCTGACCGCCATGCAGGCCTCCGACCGCGAGGACGAGCTCGGCGAGTGGATGGACGAGCACCTGGTCACCGGCGGCTGGGACATCGCTCCGGTCTTCGCTCAGGCCGGCCTCGACATCGACTGCCTCGGCGACATCGAGGCCAAGGTCGGCTCGCCCGAACTGCTCGACCAGGCCATCCACTGGATCGGTTACGCGCTCGAGACCGAGCAGCTGATGACCGACATCGAGGACGCCACCGGCCGGGTGTCGTCGCTGGTCAACGCGGCCAAGCAGTACTCACAGATGGACCGGGCCGCGCACCAGTGGATCGACGTGCACGGCGGCCTCAAGTCGACCCTGGTCATGCTCACCCACAAGATCGGCGACGGCATCACCGTGGTCAAGGACTTCGACCGCTCGCTGCCGCAGATCCCGGCCCATCCCGCCGAGCTCAACCAGGTCTGGACCAACCTGATCGACAACGCGGTGCAGGCCATGAACGGCGTCGGCACGCTGACCATCAAGACCTACCAGGAGGACGACCACGTGGTCGTCTCGATCGGCGACACCGGCCCGGGCGTGCCCGAGGACCTGAAGAAGCGGGTCTTCGAGCCGTTCTTCACCACCAAGCCGGTCGGCCAGGGCACCGGCCTGGGCCTGGACATCTCCTACCGGATCGTGGTCAACGGCCACGGCGGCGACATCGTGCTGAAGTCCCAGCCCGGCGACACCCGCTTCCTGGTCCGCCTGCCGCTGACCGAGCCGTCGTCGGCCTGAGAAAGTCGGATGCTCATGGCGCCGCCGGCTCGTAGGGTCGGCGGCATGCTGTGGGATGCCGAAACCGCCGCCGAGTACGACACACCCGGCGAGGGCATGTTCTCGCCCGAGGTGCTCGACCCGACCATCGACCGGCTCGCTGCCCTGGCCGGCGCGGGCGCCGCGCTGGAGTTCGCGGTCGGTACCGGGCGGGTCGCGCTGCCGCTTTCTGCGCGCGGCGTGCCGGTCACCGGGCTCGAGCTGTCCGAGCCGATGATCGACCGGCTGCACACCAAGGACCCGGCTTTCCCGGTCGTGGTCGGCGACATGGCCACCACCCCGGTGCCGGGCGAGTTCACGCTGGTCTACCTGGTCTTCAACACCATCTCCAACCTGCTCACCCAGGCCGAGCAGGTGGAGTGCTTCCGCAACGCGGCCCGCCACCTGACGCCGGGCGGCCGGTTCGTGATCGAGCTGTGGGTGCCCGAGCTGCGCGCGCTGCCGCCGGGCCGCACCGCCACGGTCGGCGTCAACGAGCCCGGTTACATCCTGCTGGACACCTACGACGTGCTCAACCAGCACGTGGTGTCGCACCACTTCCGCTTCGACGACACCCGGCAGGCAAGGTTGGGCCGCTCACCGCACCGCTACATCTGGCCGTCCGAGCTGGACCTGATGGCCCAGCTGGCCGGCTTCACCCTGGAGTCCCGCCACGCCGACTGGTCCGGCACCCCCTTCACCGCCGACTCCCCGTCCCACGTCTCGACCTACCGCCTGCCTCAGGCGTCCAGTTCGTAGAGGTGTTCTTCGGTGTCGTCGAAGTCGCGCAGGTCGGTCAGTACCTGGCGTAGCTGGAGGCAGCCGTCCTTCACCGCCTGTTCCGTCTGCAGCGCGCTGCGGGCCCGGATGACCGACGACGTCACCATGCCGGGCTGGCCGGCCTCGAACTGCACCCCCTGCGCCAGCTGCACAACCGTCCAGCCCGCGACGGGGAACTGGAACAGGTCGTAAAGGCGTACCAGATCCTGCTCCTCGGGCCGCAGGGCCAGATGGAAGAAGACCAGGAACCGGATGCCGGCGGCGGACGCCTCCTGGTTGCGACGCACAGTCAACTTCATGGATGGCCACGCTACGCCAAGGTCAGTGATCGGCCAGGGCGATGCGGCCGTTGCGCAGGGAGATCGACTGCTTGGGGCGTACGCCCAGGGCGGTTGCGGTCACCAGCAGGTCGTGGTCGCGGCGGACCGCGAAGCCGTTCGACGCCAGCAGGTGGGCCATGGCCGACGGGCGCCACGCCGAGCGCCACGGCTCGGCCGCCCACGGGTTGAAGCGGCGGGCGGCGGCGCCGACCACCTTGCGGGTGACGCCGGCGAGCAGGGACGGAGCCTGGTAGTTGACGATCAGGCGGCTGCCGGGCGCCGAGCGGGCGGTGATCGAGGCGACCGTGGTGGCGACGTCGGCGCGGGTCAGGTAGGGCACGACGCCCTCCCAGATCCAGGTGGTCGGCTCGTCGTCGCGCTGGCCGGCCGCCGCCAGGGCGTCGGTGAGCCGGTCTTTCGCGAAGTCGACCGGCACGAACCGGGGCGGCTCACCGTCCAGGGCCGCGGCGCGGTCCCGTTTCTCCTGCTGGGAGGCGGGATGGTCGACCTCGAAGATGCGGGTGCCGGTCAGGTCGAGTCGCCAGGCGCGACCGTCCAGGCCCGCGCCGAGGATCACCAGCTGCGGGGTCGGCGAGTTGCGGACGGCGTCGTCGATGGCGACCGTGCGGGGCACGACGATCTCACTGCCGGCCCGGATCATCTCGTACTGCAGGCGGGCGGGCATCTCTTTGGGGGGCTGCTCATCGCGTACGCGTAAGACCTGCTCCTGTTCCTCCTCGCGCAGGAGAAGGAGGGCGGTCGGATCCGCGAAGCGGTCCGGCGCGACCCGGCCGTCGGCCACCGCCCGGCTCTGGCAGACCAGGACGGCCGTGCGGCTCGCGCCAAGCTCGGTCACGCCGTGAGTGTCCCCGATGACCGCAATCGGCGCCAGTCGCGCGGCGGTGTTCCGAAGGCCGCGCTGAACGCCCGGCTGAAGGTGGACGCCGAGCGGAAGCCGGCCCGTTCGGCGATCGTCTCGATCGGCAGCTGCCGATTTTCCAGCAGGTCGCGGGCCCGGGTCAGGCGGGTCTCGCGGATCGTGTCGGCGACCGTGGTGTCCTCGGCCTCGAACGCCTTCTGCAGGGTGCGCAGCGGGACGCCCAGGTGTTCGGCCACGGTGACCGGGGTCAGGGTGCCGCTGCGCAGGTACAGCTGGATGTGCCGGCGGGCGCGGAACACCAGGCCGGCGGTGCCGTCGCCGGTCCGGCCGCGGCCGGTCACGTCGCCGGCGAAGCCGCGGGCCAGGTCGACGATCGACTGGGCCAGCGCCGCCCGGGACGCCTCGCCGAGCTGGTTGCCGGTCATCAGCTGGTCGGCCATCAGGGCCAGCAGCCGGGGCGGGCCGTCGGTGAGCGGATAGGTGCGGGCCCCGAGCGTGTCGATCTCGGCCGAGGTCAGCGGCAGGTCGGTGCGGCGGATCCGGATCGACAGCGTGCGGAAGTCGGGGGTCATCCGGATCCGGGTGAGCCGGGGCACGTGCTGGACGGTCAAATGCCCGGCCGGTCCGGCCGTTTCGGCGCGGCCGTGGCCGGTCACCACCGCGCCGCCCGCGATGAACGACCAGGCCAGTACGTCGCCCGGGTCCTGGTAGCGGGACTGCGGGTCGTCGCGGGAGTTCGGTGCCTTGAGGTGATCCAGCCGGACGGGGCCGGTGGTGGTCGTGCCCAGGACGGTGCCGATGGTGGGCGCGAAGCCGCGCGCGGTCCGGGTGAAGTCCGGCAAATACATCACTGACCCCCTCGGCGCCCATGCTCGGTGTGACGATGTCGGTCTTCATTGCAGCAGCGTGCGGTGGTCGGATACCACGAAGAAGAGATGAAGAATGACGACGCCTTCGGGGCGATGCTGCGACGGGTACGCCTGGCCGCCGACCTGACCCTGGAACAGCTCGCCGCCGCATCGGGGCTCAGCGACCGGGCAATCAGCGACATGGAACGCGGCGTGAGCCGCGGACCCCGGGTACGCACGATCGAGCTGCTGGCGGACGGGCTGAACCTGTCGCCGGAGGATCGGGCCGCGCTTCAGGAGGCCGCGCGGGCCGGTCGGGCCGGTGTGCAGGCCGGGGCGGCCGGGCTGCCGATGCCGCGCCGGATGGCCGACTTCACCGGGCGGGCCGCCGAACTGGCCCGCATCGCCGGCTGGGCGGACACCGCACGTGCCGGCGCCCCGGCGCCGGTGATCGTGATCAGCGGTGAGCCCGGCGTCGGCAAGACGTCCCTCGCCATCCGGGCCGCCGAGGCGTGGGCACCGGACGCGCGGCTCTTCGTCGACCTGCGCGGTCTGGACGCCCGGCCGGTCACCCCGGCCACCGTGCTCGGCCGGCTGATCCGGGCGGCCGACCCGTCGGTCAAGGCGGTGCCCCGCGACCTCGACGAGGCGGCCGGACTCTGGCAGGGGCTGATCCGCGGGCGGCGGTGCGTGCTCATCCTGGACAACGCCTCCGGGGAGGGGCAGGTGCGCCGGGTGCTGCCGGCGGCCGGGCCGGCCGTGGTGCTGGTGACCAGCCGGCGCACGCTCGGCGGGCTGGAGGGCGCCCGGTGGACGCGGCTCGACCGGCTGCCCGAAACCGACGCCGTGGCGCTGCTCGCCGCGATCATCGACGACCCGCGGGCGTCGGGCGACGATCTTTACCGCATCGCCCGGCTCTGCGCACGGGTGCCGCTCGCCCTTCGGATCGCCGGGAACCGCCTGGTCAGCCGGCCGGGCTGGACCACCGCGGACCTGATCGCCCGGCTCGGCTCCGAGGACCGGAGGCTTGACGCACTGGCCGCCGGCGACCTGCGGATCGAGGCCGCGTTCACGCTGTCGTACCGGCAGCTGTCGGACGTCGGGCAGCGGATGTTCCGGCGGCTGGCGCTGGTGCCGGGGCCGTCGACCGGGCCGGAGCTGGCGGCGGCACTCGCCGGCGAGTCGCTTCCGGTGACCGAGGACGCGCTCGACGAACTGGTCGACCTGAGCCTGGTGCAGCAGCGCACCGACGGCCGGCTGCAACTGCACGACCTGCTGCGGCTGTACGCGCAGACCCGGCTGGACCCGGCCGAGAGCGAGGCGGCCACCGAACGGCGCGACACGTGGTTGCTCACCCGCACCGTGCAGGCCGGGCAGTACTTCGAGCCGTCCGGCGTACCGGAGGGCTTCGCGTCGGCCGACGAGGCGCAGGCCTGGCTGACCGCGGAGGTCGACAACTGGCTGCCGGTGCTGTTGGAGACGGCCGACGACCGGCGGGTCGTCGAGGTGGCCGAGTCGCTGCACTGGTTCGGTGACGCCTGGCCGCGATGGCCGCAGTGGGTCGACGTCTACACCGCGTCGAGCGCGGCCGCGGAACGGCTCGGCGACCGATCACTGCAGGCGACCCACCTCGGGTACCTCGCCTGGGCCTTCATCATTCCGGTGCACGATCCGGAGCGGGCCCTGGAGCCGGCGCGACAAGCCATCGCCGCCGCCGACTCGGCCGGTGATGTACGCCAGGGCGGCTGGGCCCGGTACTACCTCAGCTGGGCACTGCACAGTCTCGGCCGGTTCGCCGAGGCGCTGCCGGTCGGCCGGGCCGGCGCCGACCGCCTCCGCGCGGCCGGCGACCGCGAAGGACTGCCGAACGTGCTGATCGCGCTCGGCTTCCTGCTCGAGGACACCGGCGACGCGGACGGCGCGCGGGCGAGCTATCAGGAGGCGGTCGAGGCGATCACCGATCCGGCGACGGCCCCGCCGCGGCACATCGCCGGATACATTGAGATGTCCGCCCGCAACTCGCTTGTCGACCTCGACACCGCGGCCGGGCGGTGGGCCGACGCCCGGCATCAGCTCGACCGCACCGAACTTCTGCTGGCCGAGTTCGGCGGCTTCCTCGCCACCCGGGCGGCCGAGACGTACAGCCGGCGCGCGCTGGTTGCGGCCCATCAGGGCGAGCACGCCGAGGCGCGCGCCGAGCTCGACCGGGTGGCGGCCGTCCTGGCGGAAGCCGGTCAGGCCGAGCCCACGCCGTCGGCGAAGAAGCGGATCGCCGAGGTCAACCGGCTACTGACTGGACAGCCTTCTCGATGACGTCGGCAACGTCCTTCGGGTGGGTCTGCATGACCAGGTGCGGGCCGTCGATCTCGACCACCTCGCGGACGCCGGCCCGCTGGTAGCCGAAGCGCTCTACGTCCGGGTTGATGGTGTGGTCGGCCGACGAGACGATGCCCCAGGACGGCTTGGTCTTCCAGGCGGCGACCGGGGCCGGCTCGCCGAACGCCTGCGCGGTGAGCGGGCGCTGCGACACGGCCAGCACCTCGGCGACCGCGGTGTCCACGCCGGCCGCGAAGACGGCCGGGAAGGCGTCGATCTTCACCGAGACGTCGGTGCCGCCCGGGTACGGGGTGTAGACCAGGTTCGCGGCCAGGTCCGAGTCGGGGAAGCCGCCCTGCAGCTGGCCCAGCGACTCGCCCTCGTCGAGCGCGTAACCGGAGACGAAGACCAGGCCGGCGACGTTGTCGGCGGTGCCGGCGACGGTGATCACCGCGCCGCCGTACGAGTGGCCGGCGAGCACGACCGGGCCGGTGATGTTCTCGACGAAGGCCTTCACCGAGGCGCCGTCTTCGAGGAGGCTGCGGTTGTAGACCGGCGGGACGAGGACGGTGTGGCCGCGGTCGAGCAGTTCGCGGGTGACCGGGGCCCAGGAGGCCGCGTCGGCGAACGCGCCGTGGACCAGAACGATGGTTGCTGACATGCCTTGATGGTGTCGCCGCCGGCAGCGCGGAACGTGGTCGTGCGCGCCCGGTCATGTGAGCCTGCGCGAATCGCGAAGTAGGCGCACAGCGACCGCACAGCGTTTGCATGGCGCTTCTTAAAAACGCCGACCTACCGTCAAAACATGTTGATTCTGGTGCTTTTCGTGATGCTGGGGGTGGGGGCGGCGGTTGCCCTCGCCGGCGGGCGCCGCGGCGCCACGATCCGGGACGACCAGGCGGCGGGGGACGCGCGCGCCGAGGCCCAACGGTGGTACGAGCGGCTTGGCGGCCAGCTGGTGAACCTGCCCAACGACAATGCGCTCGCCCGGCAGGCGCTGGCCGACGCGGCCGAGCGGCATCAGGCCGCCGGTGCGCAGCTGGCCCAGGCCGGTACGGTCGTGCAGTTCCAACTCGCCCGGGAGACCGCGCTGGAGGGGCTCGCCTACGTGCGGGCCGCCCGTACCGCGCTCGGCCTCGATCCCGGACCGGAGCTGCCGCCGATGGCAGCGGCCCGGGGCACCGGAATGATCATGGAAGAGCGCGAGATGAACGGCTACCGGGTCGGGCCGCGGTCCAGCGCCGCGACGCCCTACTACTACCCGGGCGGCTACGTCGAGGGCCGGCCGGTGCCGGCCGGTTGGTACTCGACGCCCTGGTGGAAGACGGCCCTCGCGGCCGGGGCCGGCACGGTCGGCGGGATGCTGATCTTCGAGAGCCTGTTCGGCGGCCACCACGGCCAGGGCGGGCCCGGGATGTTCGGCGGAGGCCCTGGTGGCGGCGGGTTTGACCTGTTCTGAGTGACAAGGGGCACGTGTGGGCTTGGCCGCGATTCGTTGTAGCGGCCAAGCCCGAAGAGAAGGCTTATCTCCGTACGCGTAGGTAGCGCACGAGAGAGGCGGCACATGTCCATGCGACCCGGGTGGAGAGCATGGGCGGTATGGTCCGCCGGGCTCGCCGCCTACATCATGGCTGTGCTGCACCGCACCTCTCTCGGCGTCGCCGGGCTCGATGCGCAGGACCGGTTCGGGGTCGGGGCCGGGGCGCTCGCCTCGTTCGCGGTGCTTCAACTTCTGGTCTACGCGGCCCTGCAGGTGCCGGTCGGGCTGCTGCTCGACCGGTTCGGCTCGTTGCGGCTCGTGGTCAGCGGCGGGCTGATCATGGCGGCCGGGCAGGCCCTGATGGCCACCACCCACGGGGTCGAGGGGGCCGTCCTGGCCCGGGTCCTGGTCGGTGCGGGCGACGCGATGACGTTCATCAGCGTCCTGCGGCTCGTGCCGCGCTGGTTCCCGACCCGGCGGGTGCCCGTTCTCACCCAGTTGACCGGTCTGGTCGGGCAGGCCGGGCAGGTGCTGTCCGCCGTACCCCTGGCTGCGTTGCTGGCCGGTCCGGGCTGGACCACCGCGTTTCTCGGCGCCGCCGGCGCCGGTCTGTTCGTCGCGATCGCCGCGTTCGCGGCCCTGCGCGACACCCCCGAGCGCAAGGTCAGCAGCGGCGCACCGATCACCATGCGCCAGCTCGGCACCGACCTGGCCGGCGCGTGGCGGCACCCCGGCACCCGACTCGGGTTGTGGAGTCACTTCACCACCCAGTTCACCGGCACCGTCTTCGCGCTGATGTGGGGCTTCCCGTTCCTGATCGCCGGCGAGGGCCTGCGCCGGGAGACCGCGAGTACGCTGCTGACCCTGTTCGTGCTGGTCGGCATGGCCGCCGGGCCGGTCATCGGGATGCTGGTGCAGCGCTACCCGCTGCGTCGCTCCTATCTGGTGCTCGGGATCGTCGGCGCGAACGCGCTGGCCTGGGGAGCCGTACTGCTGTGGCCCGGGCAGGCGCCGATGCCGCTGCTAGTGTTGCTCGTGCTGGCGCTCGGCCTGGGCGGTCCCGGCTCGATGATCGGCTTCGATTACGCCCGCACGTTCAACCCGCCGGACCGGCTCGGCACCGCGACCGGAGTGGTCAACGTGGGCGGCTTCGTCGCCTCGCTGGTGTCGATCGAACTGATCGGGCTGATCCTGGACGCCCGCACCGGCGGGCGCTCGGACTATGACATCGGCGACTTCCGGGTGGCGATGTCCGCGCAATATCTCATCTTCGTCATCGGCTTGATCGGCATCCTGCGTAACCGCAGGCTGGCCCGGCGACACCTGGCCGCCGAAGGGGTCGTGGTGCGCCCGTTGCGGGTGGTGCTGGCCGAGCGGCGGGGTTTAGCAAAGAGCCGTGCGGTAAAGGCAGAGACCTTATCGAGAGGAACCCAATAAAGAGGGCAGAGGAGGACATGGCCGAGCACGCACCGGACCGCATGTGGTCCGGCATCGACATCCCGAAGACCATTGCCGGAGTACTGGCTGCGGTATCGGCGGCCGTCATCGGATCGTTCCTGGGCGTGGCTGGCACGCTCGTGGGCGCCGCGGTGGCGAGCCTGATCGGCTCGGTGGGCACCGAGATCTACCACCGTTCCATCGATCGCGGGCGTAAGAAGATCCAGGGAACGTTCCTGGCGCCGGCCGCGGTGGGCACGCCGCCCGTGGAGGCGGCGGCCGAGGACAAACCGTCGGAGCCACCGGCACCCAGCAGCATCCGCTGGAAGCGGGTGGCGATGGTGGCCGGGGCGCTGTTCGTCCTGGCCATGGGCACGCTGACGGCGGCCGAGTTGGTGTCCGGCAAGTCCATCGCGGACGCGACCGGCGGCAGCAGCGGTCGTTCTACGACCGTGGGCAGCGTGTTCTCCGGCAAGAGCGACAAGTCCGATAAAACGCCGGCGACCACCGAGTCGACGGCACCGACCTCGCCGACCGATCAGCCCACCGACCAGGCCACCACCGAACCGACCCAGCAGGCCACCACTGAGCCGACGACCGATGCCCCGGCCACGGACGCCCCCGCAACTGAGGCGCCGACCGGAACCACGGGGGACAGCGGCACCACCGGGGACAAATCGGGCGCCGACAGTGGCAGTGTCGACGGCGGCGGCACCGGCGGCGGCGCGGATACTCAGAACCCGACGACCGACGGGACGGAGTAAGCAGCATGGACGCCAAGGACATCCTGGCCGACGCTTTCGGGCGTCTCCCCGAGCTGGTGCACGCCGCCGTGCACGACCTCACCCCCGAGCAGCTCACCTGGGCGCCGGCCCCCGGCGCCAACTCGATCGGCTGGCTGGTCTGGCACCTGACCCGGGTGCAGGACGACCACGTGGCCGAGGTGATCGGCACCGACCAGGTCTATCGGGCGCCCGGCTGGCCCGAGCGTTTCGGCCGGCCCGCCGGTTCGTCGGACACCGGCTACGGCCACACGGCGGCCCAGATCACCGGGATCATCCCGGAGAGCTGGCAGGCGCTGGACGAGTACTACCGGGCGGTGCACGAGCGCACCCTGGACTTCATCGCCGGCCTGACGGCCGACGACCTGGACCGGGTGGTCGACAAGGCCTGGGACCCACCGGTCACCCTGGGCGTCCGGCTGGTCAGCGTCTACGACGACGACGCCCAGCACGCTGCCCAGGCGGCCTACGTCCGCGGCCTGCTCTGAGCGCATTTTCCCGAGGCGGGTACGCGGTAAGCCGCGTACCCGCCTCGTCTCTTGCCTGATTGCTCACGAGTCCGAGATGTCCGCGGCGGTGGGGTAGTAGGAGACCGTGACCAAGACGGTTCTGGTAAGTGGCGCTTCCGGCTTCATCGGCTCTCACGTAGCCGCACGCCTGGCCGAGGACGGTTACCGGGTGCGGGCGATGACCCGGCACCCTCGGGACTACCACGGCGCGGGCGAGCCGGTTGAGGCCGACGTCTCCGATCCTGGCAGCCTGACGGCGGCGTTCGCCGGGGCCGACGTGGCCTATTACCTGATCCACTCGCTGGGGTCGGACGACTTCGAGCAACGCGACGCCGACGCCGCCCGCAGCTTCACCGAGGCGGCGGCCGCGGCTCAGGTGGAACGGATCATCTACCTCGGCGGGCTCGGCGCCGGCGACGGCAAGCTCTCGGCGCATCTGCGCTCCCGCCGTGAGGTCGAGAAGATCCTCAAGTCCGGCCCGGTGCCGGTGACCGTGCTGCGCGCCGCGGTGGTCATCGGCCGCGGCGGCATCTCCTGGGAGATCACCCGGCAACTCGCCGGCCGGCTGCCGGCCATGGTGACACCGCGCTGGGTACGCACCCGCACTCAGCCGATCGCGCTGCGGGACGCGGTCCGCTATCTGGTCGGCGTGCTGGAGCCGGTCGAGGCGCGCGGCCGCACCTATGAGATCGGCGGGCCGGAGGTTCTGCGGTACGTCGATATGCTGCAGCGCGCGGCCAGGATCCAGGGCGGCCGGCTGCCCAACCTCACCGTGCCGCTGCTGACCCCGCGGTTGTCGTCGGCCTGGCTGAAGTTCGTCACCGACGTCGACCTGGCGACCGCCCGCAACCTGGTCGACTCGATGGCCACCGAGGTCGTCGTGCGCGACGACGCCATCACCCGGCTGGTGCCCGGCGAGCCGATCGGCTACGACGAGGCGGTGCGGATCGCGTTGGCCGACCGATGACCCCGGCTTGGCTGGGACGCGCCCGCCGCGCCCTCGGGCCGTCCCTGATCGACCAGGTGGAACGCGACCACCACCAGACCGACCGGGATTTCCGCAAGCGCCGCGTCGTCGTCGGGATCACCCTGGTGGCCGGCGCGGTCCTGCTCGGGCTCTCCCTGTCGGTGCGGCCGGGCGACGACCTCTTCTACCTGCTGACCGGGCTGGTCGCGGCCACCTGGGTCGGCGGAGCGCTGCTGTCCGGGCCACTTCACCTGGGCCGGATTCCGTTCCGTGGCCGGCTGCGGCGCCCCCTGGTCACGCCGATCGTCACCGGGCTCGTGCTGGGTGGCGTCTTCGTGGCCGGCTCACTTGTCGTCCGGGAGGTGCCGGCGCTGCGGGAGCTGGTCAACAGCGTCCTGGCCCACGCCCGGTACGGCGCGCTGCTGCCGATCGTGGCGGTCACCCTGCTCAACGGCGTGGCCGAGGAGGTCTTCTTCCGCGGCGCACTGTTCGCGGCGATCGGCCGGCGGCACGCCGTACTCATCTCGACCGTGATCTATGCCGCCGCGACCGTCGCCACCGGCAACCTGATGCTGGTCTTCGCCGCGTTCCTGCTCGGCCTGGTCCTGGCCCTGCAACGGCGCGCCTCCGGCGGCATCCTGGCCCCGATCCTGACCCACGTCACCTGGTCGACGACGATGCTGTTCGCCCTACCGGCCCTGATTCACCAGTAGGAGCCTGGAGGCGTTTCCCCGCACCAGCGCTAGTTGACGAGTGCCAGCCAAACCGCGGCAAAGACCACTGCCAGCAGAGTGAGTGGAAGGCCAATCTTGAGCAGAGCCGGTTGCCTTTTGACCCGATCGCGAAGTAGCGCGACACGCCACTCGGTCCAGACCCGGGCGCGCATCGCCCAGTCGAACTCCAGGGCGAGTAGACCTAATCCGGCCACCAGCAGGGGCAAGCCGAACTCGGGGGCCCACAGCAGGAGCACGCCTGCCAGCGAGAGCAGAAACCCACCGGCGCCGACGAGCACTCGCAGGACTGGAGGACGACGCCGGTGACGCTCACGTTGAGCGGTGACGCGCAGTTCAACCGCGTCCTTGACCGAGTCTCGGTCCAATGCGTCCGACATTCTAAGTATCTCCGAATTGGTTAGTTTTGTGCACCGTGCGGGAGCCGGTCGAGCAGGGTGGCCACCCTGGGGTCGGCGAGGGCCGAGGGCTGGTGGACCACTTGATAGGTGACTGACGGCAGGTCGGTCACCGGACGGGCGATCAGGCCGGGTGGGGCGGGTACGCAGCCGTTCACTATCGCCAGGCCTACGCCGAGCGTCACGAAATGGGTGATCAGGGGCCAGCCTTCGGCCTCCACCGCGACCGTCCACTCTGCGTCGGCGGAGCGCAGGGCTCGTTCCAGCAGGACCCGGTGCGGGCGGTGCTGGGGCGGGACGACCAGGCGTTCGCCGGTCAGGTCCGGCAGGGTCACCGATTCGTGCTGGGCCAGGTGATGGTCCTCCGGCATCAGCAGGACCTGGGGGAAGGTGGCCAGCTCGGTGGTGGTCAGGTCGTCGGGGAGGACGTCCAGTACGCCTACGCCCAGGTGGGCCTGGCCGGTTCGGACGGCGTACAGCATCTCGCGGTGGTTGCAGTTGATCAGGCGCAGCCTGGTTGGCTCTTCGGCCAGGGCCGCTCGGATCGTGTCGCCCAGCAGGTAGAGGTAGGCGCCCTGGCCGGCGGCCAGCACCACCGGGCGCTGCGGGGCGGTGCCGGTGAACTCGGCCAGGAACTGGGTCAGCCGGTCGTCGTGGGTGCGGGCGAAGCGGGCCACCGCCTCGCCGTCGGGGGTGAGCGCCAGGCGGCGGCCCTCGCGGTAGTAGAGGGGGCGACCCAGGGTCTGCGCCAGCTTGCGGACCTTCACGTGCAGGGCGGGCTGGGAGATGTGCAGCTCGGCGGCCGCGTGGGTGAAGTTGAGGTGGGTGGCGAACACGGCGAACGAGGCCAGCGCGTCGGCCGAGACATCCATAACCCGGGACTATAGCTGCGGGGACAACGCTAGTTCCGGTATAGACCGCCTGGCCGCAGGCTGAGGTCATGAATACACAGAGCATGCGGCTCGGCGTCGACATCGGCCGGGTCATCATCGGTGGCAGTGCGCCGGGTGGCGGCGACACCCAGTTCTTCAGCGGCGACCCGGCGAAGATGCTGGCCACGCCGGCCGTTCCCGGGGCGTTCGAGGCGCTGGCGCGGCTGGTGCCGCGGTTCGAGCAGGTGTGGCTGGTCTCCAAGTGCGGCGAGCGGGTCCAGCGACATACCCGGCAATGGCTCGACCATCACGACTTCTTCGGCCGGACCGGGATACCCCGCGACAACGTGCGGTTCTGTCGCGCCCGGCCGGACAAGGCCATCCACTGTGCCGAGCTGGGGATCACCCACTTCGTGGACGACAAGCTCGACGTGCACGCGGCGCTGCGCGGGATCGTGGAGCACCGCTACCTCTTCGGGCCACAGCGGACACCGCCACCCGCCTGGGTGCGGCACACGCTCACGTGGGGTGAAGCCGAGGAGTTGCTCCGCCGAGAAACGACGCCAGGCGGGACGCCTCGGCCAGCAGTGGGGCCGGGTCGGCGGGCGGGATGAACGGTTCGATGTGCAGGGTGCCGTCGCGCAGGCGCCAGGTGCCCTGCAGACGCCGTCGAGCAGGTAGGTGCCCGTGGTGGCGCCGTTTCCCGGGGGCAGCGGAACCCGCCTCGGCGACGGGATGAAACGAGTGCGGTCCTTGTGCGACAGCAACAGGTTGTGCATGCCGCCGAGGTGCTCGATCGCCATCAGGGGCTTGACGTCCGCCCGCTCCAGCAGGAACTGCCGAGCGAGAGTGGCCCGGTTGAGTTGCCGCGCGGTAAGTGACTTTGTGCCGGTCAATTGATACGCCGTACCACCGGGGTCAGGACCCGCTTCAACATCGTGGTGTCAGTGGTATTGAGGTGAATTCGGCATGCCTCGATGTTTTCGGCCTTGCTGAGTTCCGACCAGTCGAGTTGGAAACCGGCCGCAGCGCTCAGCTGCCGCAGGAAGGCGCGGAGCGTGCGGCCGTTCCCCTCGCGGAAGGGGTGCCTCGTATTCAGTTCTCCATAGAAGTGGGCGAGGCTGGAGAGGAAGGCCTCTCGATGGAGGCCGACCAGATAGCCCTCGGTGGCGAGTTCGGCCAGAACCGAACCGACCTCGTCATCCACAAAGCGCCAGTGGCAGAAGTAGGCACCAGGTTTGCTGATGTCGACGGTCCGAGTGCGGCCGGCCCACGAGTAAACGTCCTGGAACAAGAAGCGATGGAAATCTTGCAAATGGCTGAGGCTGAAGTCGCCGGGTATGGACGCGCGTGCGGCCTGGACGTCGCGGATCGAGACGATGCGAAACTCGGCCTCAGCCAGCGCGTTTGCGTCAGCGAGGCCGAGTTTGTTGATCAGGCAATCGGAGTCTGGTTGCGTGTATGGATCATCCACCGGTTATCCGTGCTATTTCCTCGGCCACGAGATCGTCGGCGGAGACCAGGCCGGATGCCACGTCACGCAGGCGATCCTGCCAATCGTCATCGAACTCGACGCCCTCCAGCGCGGCGTTGGCCGTGGCGAGAGCAACGGCAGTCTCGGGGTCTGCCAGTTGGCGTGCGTAATAGGTCCGCATGATCTCGGCGCTCAGTTGAGTTGACGATGGTTCAGACTCGGGAAGGGCTCCGCGGGCGACGCGCCAGGGCAATTCGCTGTGGGTCATGCGGGAGAGCTCGATGGCGGAGAACTTGCCATATTCGGCTGAGACCCAGTCGACGGTCTCGCGCTGTGCGGGTGTCAGCTGCGTGGAGTTCCCGGCGGGCCAGGCCGAGACGGTGTACTGCTTGCGGTGCTGGCGATAAAGCGCTGGAACCACAGGGCCTTGCCGCCATGCTTCGATGGCGTCGTCAAAGAGCGGCACACCGTGTCGGGCTAGATGCCAACCCTGGCAGTAGTACACGAGTTTCTCGAGCTTCATCGCTGTGATGCTGCCGACGCGCTCTATCACTGCTGCGGCAACGTCATGCACGGAACCCAATTGGCACCCCCTCTCACGCTTGTCGCGAGGCTAGCGGCACCGGCCCAAGTGCGCAGGGAGCCGACTGGGCGTGTCGCTTGACCTCGAATTCTACAGGTGCGGCCCCATGGGTGCATAGAACAAATGTTCGAACACGCAGCCTGTGGTGCGTTGTGCGATCACCGCAGGTGCTTGCTGAGCCAGCTGAGGGTTTCGTGCAGGTAGGTGGCTCGGGACGTGCTGTGCAGGAGCTGGTGGCCCTCGTTGGGGAACAGCAGGTAGCGGTGTGGGATGCCGCGCTCGGCCAGGGCGGCCACCACCTGCTCGGCTTCGATCACCGGCACGTTGGAGTCGTTCTCGCCGTGCACCACCATCAGCGGGGCGCGCAGCCGGTCGATGCGGGTCATGGGGGAGAGGTCGGCCAGCAGGGCGGCGTCCGCGGCCGGATCGCCGTACTTGGAGATGGCTGCCGCCGCGATCCATGGCTCAGTGTGCTGATAAAACGTGGAAAAGTTTGACATGCCGCAGACGTCGATGCCGACCGCGAACAGGTCGGGGAAGCGGGTCAGCGCGGCCAGGGTCAGGAAGCCGCCGTACGACCGGCCCATGATGCCGATCCGCGACTCGTCCGAAACCCCCGAAGCAACCAGGTGCCGCACGCACGACCGCACGTCCTCGATGCCGGCGTAGCGCAGCACCCCGTTGTCGGCGTTGACGAAGCTCTTGCCGAAGCCCGACGAACCCCGCACGTTCGGCGCGAAGACCGCGATACCGAGGTCGACAAGCGACTGGAACAGCGGCGAGTGGCCCGGCCGCTCCTGGGCCTCGGGGCCGCCGTGGAACCACAGCACCGTGGGGTGCGGGCCGTCGCCGGCCGGCCGGAACAGCCACCCGCTGAGCTCGAGTCCGTCGTGCGCTTCGAAGACCTCCAGCGTCGGCTGCACCGATCCGGGCGCGGGCTGGGCGGCCGAAACCGCGTGCACCTCGTCGCCGGAGTGCACCCAGACGCCGTGCGGCCGGCCCGGCCCCTCGGCGGTGAAGACCAGCCCGGACCCGTCGAAGCTCCAGGACAGCTCGGAGACCACCGCGCCGGGCAGCGGTTCCACCCGGCGCCGGGTGCCGTCGCGCAGGTCGATGATCTCGACCTCGGACTCGCCGCCGCGCACGTTCCACAGCACCGCAGCGGCGGACGCGTCGGCGGTCAGCGTGAACGCCTCCACCTCGGCGCGGGCGGCGGCCGCGACGACCGTCACGCCGCCGTCGGGGGTGACCCGGATCAGGGCCGGGAACTCGCCGGCCTCGGAGCGGGCGTAGATGGTGCCGTCGGCCGCGAAGATTGCCTGCTCGCCCAGCGCCACCATGGTGTCGGCGCCGGTGGTCAGGTCGCGGGTGACGATCTGGCGGTCGCCGCGCGGGCCGATCCGCAGCAGGGCGTGCGTCGCCGACACGTCCAGCAACGCGGTCAGCGAACCCTTGGCGACGACCGAGCGGGTGTTGTGCACCGGGTCGATCAGCAGGCCGGTGTTCAGGTTCTCGGTGACCGCCAGCAGTGACCGGCCGGGCAGCCAGCGCACGTTGTCGGCGTCGTCGGTGCCGAAGCCGGCCACCTGGTGCAGTTCCGAGCCGTCCGGCCGCACCAGCCACAGCTCGTGCCGGGGTCCGCCGCCGGGGGCGAGCTGGCAGGCCAGCCAGCCGCCTCCGGTGGACCAGTGCACGGCGGTCACCGGCTCGGGCCCGGTGTCGACTCCGAACGCGAGTTCGGCGCCGACCGGCTGCACCCAGACCTGGGGGCGGCCGCCGCGGTCGGAGATGTAGGCGCAGTGCTCGCCGTCCGGCGAGAGCGCCGGTGACCAGCTGCCACCGGCCTCGGGCGGTAGGGGTTTCGTCCAGCTCACCGGAAGTACGGTGACGTCGATCCGGCCGAGCTGTCCGGTCACTAAATCCCCCTCAGATGCCTTTGTCCTGCAACCACATCTCCAACAGAGCCAGCTGCCATAGCTGGTTGGCGCCGAGCGTCGTGCGCGGCGTGTTCGGATCGGCGAGCAGCCGTTCCACGTACTCCGGGCGGAAGAGACCCCGGTCCCGCGCGGCCTGCGCGTGCAGCGCGTCGCGGACCTTGTCGAGCATCGGTCCTTCGAGGTGCCGGATGCCGGGAACCGGGAAATATCCCTTGGTCCGGTCGATCACCTCGTCGGGCACGACCCCGCGGGCCGCCTCCTTCAGTACCCCCTTGCCACCATGAGCCAGCTTGAGTTCGGGCGGGCAGGCCGCGGCCAACTCCACCAGCTCGTGATCCAGGAAAGGTACGCGAGCTTCCAGCCCCCACGCCATGGTCATGTTGTCGACCCGTTTGACCGGGTCGTCGACGAGCATCACGTTGGAGTCGAGACGCAGCGCTGCGTCAACCGCGGTCTCGGCGCCGGGCCGGCCGAAGCTCGCCGCCACGAACTCGCGACTGACGTCGTCGTCAATCAGCCAGTCGGGGCTGAGCTGCTGCGCAAGCTCGGCGTGCGGGCGGTCGAAGAACTCCTGGGCGTACGCGTCGACCGCCTCGGAATATGGCACGTGGGCGAGCGGCGGGTACCAGCTGTAGCCGGCGAGGATCTCGTCCGCTCCCTGACCCGACTGTACAACTTTCACCGACTTTGACACGTCTTCGCTCAAAAGGTTGAAGGCGATGCAGTCGTGCGAAACCATCGGCTCGCTCATCGCGGCCACCGTCCGGTCGACGGCCGGCAGGAAGCGGTCCCGGCCGATCCGGATCTGGTGGTGCACGGTGTCGAACTGCTTGGCCACGATGTCGGAGTAGGCGAACTCGTCGCCGCTCTCCCCACCGGCCGCCTCGAACCCGATGCTGAACGTGGTGAGGCCGCGCTGACCCTGCTCGGCCAGCAGCGCCACGATGTAACTGGAGTCGATGCCGCCGGACAGCAGCACGCCGACCGGCACGTCGGCGACCATCCGCCGCTCCACGGCGAGCGCGAGCTTCTCGTGGATGAGCGCGGGCCACTCGTCGGCGGCCACGTCGGTGCGCCGGGTGTGCGACGCCTCCCAGTAGACCTCGTCGGTCCAGGAGCCGTCCCGGCTGATCATCCGGACGGTGGCGGGCGGCAGCTTGCGGACCCCGGCGACGATCGTCCGCGGCGCCGGCACGACCGAGTGGAACGTCATGTAGTGCTGCAGCGCGACCTTGTCGATCGACTTGTCGACGTCCCCGGCCGCGAGCAGCGCCGGCAGCGTGGAGGCAAAACGCAGCCCTTTTTTAAAATCTGCAAGGTACATCGGCTTGATGCCGAGCCGGTCCCGGGCCAGCATGACTTCGCCGGTCTCATGATTCAAAATCGCAAAGGCAAACATGCCCAGGAAGCGGCGTACGCAGGACGAGCCCCACCGGTGGTACGCCTTGATGATCACCTCGGTGTCGGAGGTGGAGAAGAACCGGTAGCCGTACCCCTGAAGTTCGGTCCGCAGCTGTTGGTAGTTGTAGATGCAGCCGTTGAAGACCAGGGTGAGCCCGAGCTCGTCATCGGTCATCGGCTGCCCGCCGGCCTCGGAGAGGTCGATGATCTTCAGGCGGCGGTGGCCGAACGCGACCGGTCCGCGGCGGAAGAGTCCCTCGCCGTCCGGGCCGCGCGACTCGAGGCACGGCAGCATCCGCCGGATCGCCCCCTCGTCCGCGGCGTTTCCGTCGTACCGAATTTCACCGGCGATCCCGCACATCGGTGCCAATCTCCTCCCAGTCGATTTCCAGCCTGTTACGCCCCGAGCAGCCAGGTGTCCTTCGAACCACCCCCACGGGAGGAGTTGACGATCATGCTGCCGGCCGGGGCGACCCGGGTCAGCGCGGCCGGGGCCACCACCGACGCGGTGCCGCTGAAGACGAAGGCGCGCAGGTCCACGTGCCGGGCCGCGAGCTGGTGACCGTCGAAGACCGGGCTGGTGGACAGGCCGACGACCTCCTGCGCGACCCAGCGGTGCGGCGCGGTCACGATCTGCCGGCGCACCGCGGCGAGCTCCTCGGACGAGGCGTGCGGGCCGATCACGATCCGGTCGCCGCCGTACCCGTCGACCGGCTTGCAGACCAGTTCGTCGAGCCGGCCGAGGACCTCCTCGCGCTGGTCCCGGATCCCGCACAGGTAGGTCGGCACGTCCGCGAGCAGCGGCTTCTCACCCAGGTAGTACTCGATCAGCTTGGGCACGTACGCGTACACGGCCTTGTCGTCGCCGATGCCGTTGCCCAGCGCGTTGGCCAGCGTGACGGTGTCCGCGTGCAGCGCGGCGATCAGGCTCGGGCCGAGCGGCATGCCGTCCGCGCCCGGCGAGTGCACCAGGCTGTCCTCACCCATCCGCAGGTAGATCACGTCGACCGGGTACCGCTTGCCGTTGCGCAGCCGGAAGACCCGGGTGCCCTCGACGAACAGCTCGGTGCTGCGCACCACCGGCACGCCCATCTCCTCGGCCAGCATCCGGTGCTCGAACCAGGCCGAGTCGTCCGGCCCCTGGCTGAGCACCACGATCGCCGGGTTGTCGCCGGCCGCCGGCCGGGCCGCGTCGCGCAGCGCCGTCAACAGCAGCTGCGGTGTGCCCTCGACCGAGAGCAGGTCCGCCGGGAAGGGCAGTTCGGGCAGCACGCTCTCGGTGAGCCGGCGGTTCTGCATGGCGTACGCGATGCCGGACGGCACCCGCAGGTTGTCCTCCAGCACGCACCAGTCGCCGTCCACGTCCCGCACCAGGTCGACCCCGGCCACCTGGGCGCGCACGCCCTCGTGGGCGACCAGAGCGCCGCTGGGCCGCAGCTCCGGCGAGCCGTCGATCACCCATTCCGGCACGATGCCGTCGTGGACCACGGCGCGCTCGCCGTACACGTCGGTGACGAACCGGTCGAGTGCGCGGACCCGCTGCACCAGCCCCGCGCTCAGCTTGGTCCAGTCGTCGGCCGGCACGATCCGCGGCACCAGGTCGAACGGGAACAGCCTGGTCGCGGCCTCGCCGGCCACGCTGAACGTGATGCCCCGGGCGCGCTGCTCGTCGTCCCGGGCGTCCTCGCGGCGGCGCAGGCCGGCCGAGCCAAGAGCACTCAAAACATTGAAGATCCCGGTGTACGGCGTGGCGACGTCCCCGCCCGGGAACGCCTCGTCGCCGATCGTCGCGTACGGAACGAGGCCGGCCGGCACCGACTGGCCCTCCGGACCGATGCCGGTGGCGCCGCCCCGAGTGTCCGCGACCACCAGGTCGACCACGTCGGAGATGCGGCCGCGCCGGGCCATCGCGCGGCGCTGGCGGGCGGCCGAGCTGCCCCGGCTGAGCGCCCGCACCGACAGGTCGAAGACCTGCTCCCAGTCGCCCAGTTCCTCCAGCTGCGGGCGCAGCTCGCCGACCAGGCGCTCGACGGCGGCCGCGGCCGGAACCGGGGACGGCGAGCGGGGCAGGTCGAGCAGGTCGCCCTCGAGGCCGGAGCGGGCGGCCCGCCACATCGCGGCCCGCTGCAGCGGCGGGCGGCTGGGCGGCAGCGGACGCCCGGCCCGGTGCTCGTCGCGGGCCCGCAGCACCAGGCCCCGGAACAGCCCGGCCAGCAGCACCACGGTGTCGGCGTCGGGGGAGGAGTCGGTGACCCGCAGCTCCACGGTCGGCAGGTGGGCCGACGGGCGTACGTCGAAATAGACCATCTTGGGGTCGGTGATGGTGCCCGACGCGATCAGGTCCTCGACCAGGGCGTCGTGCTCGGCGGCCGAGTGCAGCACGCCCGGGTCGCCGGCGGTCGGCCAGCGCATCCACACCAGCGACCGGGTGCTCGCGTAACCGGAGTCCTCACCCATCCAGTACGGCGAGCTGGCCGAGATGGCAAGCAGCACCGGCAGCACCGGGGCGACCCGCTGGGCCACCGCCACCGCCTCGTCCCGGTCGGGGACGCCGACGTGCACCTGGGCGCCGCAGATCAGCTGTTCCCGGGCGAGCAGCTGGTAGTCGTCGAGCATCCGCCGGTAACGCGACGTGGGGGTCACGGGGAGTGACTCCAGGTCGACAAGCGGGACCGTGCCGGTGGCGGCCAGCCCCAGCCCGAGGGACTCGGCGACCGCGATCGCGGCCCGCCGCCGTTCGACGATGCCGTCCCGCAGGTCGTCAAGCGTCGAGGCCACCGGGGTGTTCGTCTCCACCACCGACCGGTGCAGCTCGGCCGAGAAGTGCTCGGGGTCGAGCCGGGCCAGCACCTCGGGAGCGCGCGGCACGAGCTCGCGGGTGGCCAGGTCGACGACGTGCAGCTCTTCCTCGACGCCGAGCGTCAGGTCCTGGGCCGCGGCGGCATTGTCCGTCGCGACCGGGAGAGACTCCGTCATGTAGACCGCCTATGTCCGAGTTGATGACTGTCCCTGTCCCGGGAGCCTCGCCATCGGATGTGCCGAATAGGTGACGTGCCCATTTCACGCTCGAACAAAGCATGACGTTGGCGACACAGCGCCCGGCAGCCCGCGCCAGTGCGCACACCCTGTAACCTCGGGCCGTTCCGATTCAGCCCTTCACGGAGGTCTTGATGAGCAGCAGTGTGGTCGTGGTCACCGGCTCGGCGGGGCTCATCGGCTCCGAGTCGGTCCGGCACTTCGCCGGTCTCGGCATGGACGTGGTCGGCGTCGACAACGACATGCGCGGCTACTTCTTCGGCAAGGACGGTTCCACCAAGTGGAACCTGGACCGCCTGAAAAAAGAGGTCGGTGAACGGTACACCCACCACGACATCGACATTCGCGATCGGGACGGCCTGGCCAAGCTCTTCGCCGGGCTCGGTAAGAACGTCGGGCTGGTCATCCACTGCGCCGCGCAGCCCTCGCACGACTGGGCCGCCCGCGAGCCGTTCACCGACTTCGACGTGAACGCGGTCGGCACGCTCAACATGCTCGAGGCGGTCCGCCAGCACGTGCCGGCGGCGCCGTTCATCTTCACCTCGACCAACAAGGTGTACGGCGATCTGCCCAACTCGCTGCCGCTGATCGAGCAGGAGACCCGGTACGAGCTGCCCGAGGACCACAAGTGGTACGACGGCATCGACGAGACCATGTCGATCGACCAGTCGATGCACTCGGTGTTCGGCGCCAGCAAGGTCGCCGCCGACGTGATGGTGCAGGAGTACGGCCGCTACTTCGACATGCCCACCGCGGTCTTCCGCGGCGGCACGCTCACCGGCCCCGGCCACTCGGCGGCCGAGCTGCACGGCTTCCTGGCGTACGTCATGCGGTGCGTCATGGAGCAGCGGCAGTACCACATCTACGGCTACAAGGGTAAGCAGGTTCGCGACGCCATCCACTCCAGCGACCTGGTGTCGGCGTTCGAGGCGTTCCACCGGGCGCCCCGAGTCGCCGAGGTCTACAACATGGGTGGCGGTCGCTACTCGAACTGCTCGGTTATCGAGGCGTTCCAGCTGGCCAGCGAGATCACCGGGATCGAGGCCCGCACCGACTACGTCGAGCAGGCCCGGGCCGGCGACCACCAGTGGTGGATCAGCGGCCTGGCCCGTTTCCAGCAGCACTACCCCGACTGGAAGCTGACCTACGACGTGCCGGCCATCCTGCGCGAGATGTACGAGGCCAACCAGGAGCTGTGGAAGGCCTGACACGCGTTTCACTCTGCTGCCGCCGGCTGTGTAGCCGGCGGCAGTTTGCTGTGCCTTACCTGAAGAACTACGCGCCGTAACGGCCAGTTAACTCTTCTTCGCTATTTTTCGGATATGTCCGTCATGAGGCTTATCCGACATGACCTTCCCGCGTCGATCGTGGTGTTCCTCATCGCGATCCCGCTCTCCCTTGGTATCGCGGCCGCATCGGGGGCCCCGCTTCTCGCGGGCCTGATAGCCGCTGTCGTCGGCGGCCTCGTCGCGGGCGCGCTCGGCGGGGCCCCACTGCAGGTCAGCGGCCCGGCCGCGGGTCTCACCGTGATCGTGGCCGGGACCATCGCCGCGTACGGCATGGCCGGCACCGCTGCGATCGTCGCCGTCGCCGGCCTGGTCCAGATCGTGCTCGGCGCCTCCCGCCTGGGCCGCGCCGCCCTGGCCCTGTCCCCGGCCGTGGTGCACGGCATGCTCGCCGGCATCGGCCTGGTCATCGCGCTCAGCCAGGTGCACGTGCTGCTCGGCGGCAACGCCCAGAGCTCGGCCTGGCGCAACCTGCGTGATCTGCCCGCCCAGATCGCCGGTCACCACGGCATCTCGATGGCGCTGGGCCTGGCCACCATCGCCGTACTCGTGCTGTGGCCGCACCTCAAACGGCTAGCGATGATCCCCGCCGCGCTTGTCGCGGTGGTCGCGGTCACCGCGGTGGCCGCGATGATCGGCGCCGACGTCGAGCGGGTCGACCTGCCCGACGCGCCGCTGTCCGCGCTGACCGGGCCGGTCTGGCCGGACGCCCCGCTCTGGGAGATCGGCCTCGCGGTGGCCACCATCGCCATGGTCGCCAGCGTCGAATCGCTGCTCTCCGCGGTCGCCGTCGACCGGATGCACGACGGCCCGCGCGCCGACCTCAACCGTGAACTGGTGGCCCAGGGCTGCGCCAACACGGTCTCCGGCCTGCTCGGCGGCCTGCCGGTCACCGGCGTCATCGTGCGCAGCTCGGCCAACGTGGCGGCCGGCGCCCGCACCCGCGCGTCGGCGATCCTGCACGGCGTCTGGATCGCCGCGGTGGTGCTGCTCTGCGCCGGGCTGCTCGAGGCCATTCCGCTCGCCGTACTCGCCGCGGTGCTGGTCGTGGTCGGGTTGCGGCTGATCAGCCTGGCCCAGATCCGCACCTACGCCCGGCACCGGGAACTGCCCACCTACCTGGTCACCGCGGGCGGGGTGGTGGCCACCGACCTGCTCACCGGGGTCGCGGCCGGGATGGTCTGCGCGATCCTGCTGATGCTGTGGCGGCTGGCCCGCTGCGAGATCCGCACCGACGGTTCGCGGGTCACGATCAGCGGCAGCCTGGCGTTCATCGGGTCCGGCCGGGTCGCCCGGGCACTGGCCGCGCTGCCGGCCGGCCAGCACGTCACGGTCGAACTACACCTCGACTACCTCGATCACGGCGCCTTCCAGGTGATCGAGGACTGGCGGGAGGCGTACGAGAAGAGCGGCGGAACCGTCGATGTGCGCGAGACCCACGACGGTTGGTTCGGTCGCGCGAAGCGCGGGCGCCTCGGCGCCGGGAAGAGCACCCCGCGACGGTTCGGTTCCTGGTCGCAGTGGCAGAACCTGGACCGGCAGCGGCGCAACGCGATGGCGGCCGGCATCCACGAGTTCGAACGCAGCGTCGCCCCGCTCGTCCAGCCGCACCTGGCCGGCCTGGCCCGCGACGGCCAGCAGCCCGAACAGCTCTTCATCGCCTGCGCCGACTCCCGGCTGGTGCCCAACGTGATCACCACGAGCGGCCCCGGCGACCTGTTCTGCGTGCGCAACATCGGCAACGTCGTGCCACCGCACGGCGGCGCCGACTCCTCGGTGGGCGCCGCCATCGAGTACGCCGTCGGGGTGCTCGGCGTCCGCACCATCACCGTCTGCGGGCACTCCGGCTGCGGCGCGGTGCGCGCGATGATGGCCGGCGGCAACTCCGGCGACCTGGGCCGCTGGCTGACCGGCTCGGCCAACGACTTAACCGGCGACACCGACGAGACCCGGTGTGTCACCGAGAACGTGAACCGCCAGCTGGCCAACCTGCGCAGTTACCCGACGGTGCGGGCGGCCGAGGAGGCCGGCCGGCTCACCCTCACCGGCCTCTACTTCGACCTGGCCGAGGCGAAGATGTACGCGGTGGAGAGCTCAGGCCTGCAGAAGGTCGCGCAGTGAGGTGGCCGGGTGCCCGGTCAGCGCCCGCACGTCGTCCGAGACCCGGGCCAGCTCGCCGGCCGCGATTGCGGTGTAGGTGCTGACCCAGGCGTCGACCTGCCAGTCCGGCGCCGAGTACTGCTTTCGCGAGGCGTACGCCTCCTCGAGGGTTTCGTGGTGAAAGGTGACCGGCTTGCCGGTCACCTCCGCGACCGTCGCGGCCACCTCGGCCAGGCTGAGTGCCTCCGGTCCGGTCATCTCGTACGTCTTCCCGGCGTGCGGCGCCGGCTCCCGCAGCACCGCGACCAGGGCATCCGCGATGTCATCCTGAGCGACGACGGCCGCGCGCCCGTCCCCGGCCGGCCCGCGAATCACGCCGTCGTCCCCGACCAGGAACGGCAGGAAGTCGGCGTAGAGGTTGTCCCGCAGGAAGGTGAAGGCGAGCCCGCTGTCGCGAATGTGCTGCTCGGTGTGCCAGTGGTCGCGGGCCAGCGTGAACGTAGCGTCCGGCGAGGCCCCCGCAAACGACGTGTAGACCAGGTGCTCGACCCCGGCCGCCGCGGCCGCGTCAACAAAGCTGCGATGCTGCGCCACCCGCCCCAGCGTCTCCGCCGCCGACACCATCAACACGGTGTCGACCCCTTCGAGGGCTTTCCGGACCGCGTCGCCGTCGGCATAGTCGGCCACCGCCACGTCGGCGCCCTCCGGCGCCCGCGAGGCATCCCGCACCAGCAGTCGCGGCGTTCCGCCGACAAGCCGAGCCACCCGTCCACCAAGCCGCCCGGTAGCTCCCGAAATCCCGATCTTCCCCATGCGTCCTTTCTACGCCCCCGTGCGGGGCTGGATCGAGTCATCCAGGACTCGGGCGGTGGCCAGGGTTTCGGCGAAGCGGGTGGGGTCCAGGTCCAGGCCGCCGGGGATCCACGTCACGTCGGGGCCGGTCATTGACTGCAGGATGTCGTTCGGGGTCAGGCCGGCTGACTGCAGGGCTCGGATCTCTCGTGGGTTCACGCCGGGGATCAGTGGGCCGTTGCCGAGGTCGGTGCCGTAGCGGACCTGCCCGCCGTACTCCAGGAAGCGCCGCAGGTTGGCTACGGCCGTGGCCAATTCCGGGGTTGGCACTCCCCAGCCGTGGATGTCCAGGGTGCTGATCCATTGCATGCGTTCGGCGCACGCGCGGATCAGGCCTCGGTCCAGCGGCTCGGTCCACGGGGTGTGGGCCAGCAGGTCGGCGCCGGCCTCGTAAGCCACCGCGACCGTGCCGGGGCCTTCGGCGTGGACCACCAGCGGCAGGCCGCGGTCGTGGGCCGCGTCGGCGATCGCGGTCATCGTGAACAGGCGCAGTTGCGGGCCGCCGGCGTGGGCCGTCGCCTTGATCAGGGTGGCACCGGCCCGTGCGGCCTGGTCGACCGCCTCGGTTGCGGCGGCGGCCGAGTCGATCTCGCGCCAGCTGCCCTTCGCCGCCCAGGCCCGGTCGCTCGGATAGCCGCCGGGAGCGATCAAAAACGGACCCGCGTAGCGGAGTCGGGGGAGTCTCGGCTGGCCGGACAGCTCGGCCAGCCGCGCGGGCACGCCGCCGAGATCCCAGACGCCGGCGATGCCGCCGGCCCGGACCGTGGCCAGGTCGACCAGCGCGGCGTGCACGTGCGCGTCGACCAGGCCGGGCAGCAGGGTGCCGGGCAGCGTGCGGACCGGCTCCGACTCGGGCACCTCGACCACCGGGGTGGCCGAGCCGGCGTCGCCGAGGCGCAGCGCCACGCCGGTGCGCAGCCGGCCGTCCCACCACAGGGAGGCGGCCTGGACGTACGAGGTCACTTCGCGAGCAGGTCGCGCAGCGTGGACAGGCCGCGGTAGACCTCGCCGAAGCTGGTGCTCAGCGGGGCCGGGCCGATCCGCAGGCCGTCGGGGCGGCGGTAGTCGGGGATGACCCCTTCCGCCCACAGCGGGTCGAGCAGGGCCTCGAAGCCGTCGCGGCGCAGCGTGACGTGGCCGCCGCGGCGGCCCGGGTCGCGCGGGCTGACCACCTCGACGCCGAACGGGGTCAGCCACTCGTCGGCCAGGTCCAGGGCGTAGGCGGTGAGCAGCAACGACTTGGCGCGCACCGCCTCGATGCCGGCGGCGGCAAGCATGTCCAGGTTGGCGTGCAGCGGGACCATGGCGAGGATGGCGGGGGTGCCGCTGAGCAGGGCACGGCTACCCGGCGCAGGCTCGTAGCCGGGGCCCATCTCGAACGAGGCCCGGTGGCCCATCCAACCCTGGATCGGCTGGCGCAGGGTGTCCTGCAAACCCTCCCGGAGGTACGCGAACGCGGGCGCCCCGGGGCCGCCGTTCAGGTACTTGTACGTGCAGCCGACGGCCAGGTCAACGCCCCAATTGTCCAGCTCGATCGGCACCGAGCCGACCGAGTGGCACAGGTCCCACATGGTCAGCGCGCCGGCCGCGTGGGCGATCCGGTTGATCTCGGCGACGTCGGCCAACCAGCCGGACCGATAGGCGACGTGGCTGAACAGGACCAGTGCGGTGCGCTCGTCGACCACCTCGGCGACCTGGCCGGGGTGGATGCCGGTGACCGGGTCGGTCTCGATCCAGACCAGTTCGAGATCGCGTTCGGCGGCGATGCCTTCCAGGACGTACCGGTCGGTGGGGAAATTGTCGGTGTCGAGAACGACCCGGTTCCGGCGGCCGTCGACGGAGACGGCCGCGCGGGCCAGCTTGTAGATCAGGACCGTGGTCGAGTCCCCGATCACCACCTGGCCGGCCGCAGCGCCCAGGGCAACTGATCCAAGACGGTCACCGAGCTGGATCGGCCACTCCATCCAGCTGTCCGTCCAGCCGCGGATGAGCCGGCCCGCCCACTGCTCCCGGATGAACCTCTCCATCAGGGCGGCAGTGGCGATCAGCGGGCGGCCCAGCGAGTTTCCGTCCAGGTAGGACACCACGTCGAAGTCGTCGGGGGCCAGGAACTGCTCCCGGTAACCGGCGAGCGGGTCGGCCGAATCGAGCGCGGCGGCGCGGGCGATCAGGTCGATCAACGGGGAGCTCCGATCTCGGTGCGGACGGCGTACAGCTCGGGGAAGAATGTCAGGTCGAGGGCGGCCTTGAGGAAGGCGACCCCGCTGGAGCCGCCGGTGCCGCGCTTGAAGCCGATCGTCCGCTCCACCGTCTTGAGGTGCCGGAAGCGCCAGAGCTGGAAGTTCTCCTCCAGGTCGACGAGTTCCTCGCAGGCCTCGTAAGCGCCCCAGTGCTTCTCCGGGTCGTTGTAGATCTCCACGAAGACCGCCACCAGGTCCTCGTTGAATTTGTACGGCAGCGTCACGTCCCGCTGGAGCAGCTCGACCGGCACGGCGTACGCATGCCGGGAGAGATAGCGCAGGAACTCGTCGTAGACGCTCGGTGCTTCCAGCGCTTCCAGCAGCAGGGCACGGGCCGACGGGTCGTCGTCGAAGATCGACAGCATCCGGCGGTCCTTGTTGCCGAGCATGAACTCGACCGCCCGGTACTGGTACGACTGGAAGCCGCTCGACGTGCCGAGGAAGCTGCGGAACTCGGCGTACTCGCTCGGGGTCAGGGTGGCCAGCACCGACCACTGCTCGGTCAGCGTGCGCTGGATGTGTTTGACCCGGGCCAGGCCCTTAAGCGCCGGGCGCAGGTCGTCGGCGGCGAGCCACCGCTGCACCGCGCGCAGCTCGTGCAGCACCAGCTTGAGCCACAGCTCGGAGGTCTGGTGCTGCAGGATGAACAGCAGCTCGTCGTGGTGCTCGGGGGTGCTCACCGGGTGTTGAGCGTCGAGGATCTCGTCCAGGTGCAGGTACGCCCCGTACGACAGGTTGACCTTGAAGTCGCGGACTATGCCGTCTTCCAGGGGTCGTTGTTCGCTAGCCACCCTTGCAGCAGATCACACCAGGTCAGATGTTGGCGAGTGAGCCGTTGGTAAGGATCGGCCCCCAGTACACCCACTGACCGTCATGGCGTACGAAACGGCTGCGCTCGACCATGTCACCGCGCTTGCCGTGGTCTTTGTAGTGGGCCCGGAACTCGACCACGCCCTCGGCGTCGAACATGCCGCCGCCGACCGTCTCCAGGATGTCGAGCCCCATCCACTTCAGGTGCGAGTCGGGCTCGACTCGGGCCGGCCGGGTGTCCGGGTGCCAGGAACTCAACACGTAAGCGTCGTCGTCGAGCGCGAACGCCGAATAGCGCGAGCGCATCAGCGCCTCGGCGGTTGCGGGGGAGTGCCCCTGGTGGGCGGGTTCGCAGCATTCGTCGTACGCCAAGCCGAGGCGCCCGCAAGGGCAGGCGGTGGCCACCTTCGTTCGTCGTGCCATGCGTCAATTCTCGCAGCAGCTCACGCCGCCGGCCACGAAACCCTGCTGCAAGTGCAGCCGAAGCTGATCCGGTTCAGTTGCAAGCATGGGTTCTGATTTTGCAAAGATCTGACGTAGTATTCCGCCGTGACCAAACGTCTGGCCGAGGTGGCAAAGAAGGCGGGAGTCAGCGAGGCGACCGTCAGCCGGGTGCTCAACGGACGCAGCGGCGTCTCCGAGGCCACCCGCGCGTCGGTGCTGACCGCGCTCGATGTCCTGGGCTACGAGCGGCCCACCAAACTGCGGGGTGAGCGCGGCCGGCTGGTCGGTCTCGTCCTGCCCGAGTTGCAGAACCCGATCTTCCCGGCGCTGGCCGAGGTGGTGACCGCGTCGCTCGCCCAGCGCGGCTTCACGCCGCTGCTCGCGGCCCGCACGATCGGCGGTGTGCCCGAGCGCGACTACATCGAGATGCTGCTCGACCACCAGGTCTCCGGGGTCGTCTTCGCCGGTGGTTCCTACGCGCTGGCCGACGCCGAGCACAGCCACTACCGCGCGCTGACCGACCGCCGGATGCCGGTCGTCATGGTCAACGCCGGCGTCGATGACCTGGGCTTTCCGCACATCTCGACCGACGACGCGGTGGCCGTCGAGCAGGCCTACGGGCATCTGCGATCCCTTGGCCACCAGCGGATCGGCATGGTGATGGGCCCCGAGGACCACGTGCCGTCCCGCCGCAAACTGGCCGCGCTGGAGAAGATCGCCGGCGACGACTGGCTGGTCGAACGCACCAACTTCTCGATGGAGAGCGCCCGGCTGGCCGCCGGCCGGCTGATCGAGCGCGGCGTCACCGGCATGATCTGCGCGAGCGACGTGCTGGCGCTCGGGTCGATCCGGGCCGCCCGGCGTCTCGGCCGGGACGTGCCGGCCGATGTGTCGATTGTGGGCTTCGATGACTCAGCGTTGATGACGTGCACCGACCCGCCACTGACCACGGTGCGGCAGCCGATCGAGATGATGGGCCAGGCGGCCGTCGATCTGCTGGTCAATCAGATCGAGGGCAGCGGGGTGCAGCCGGACGAGCTGTTGTTCGAGCCGGAGCTCGTGGTGCGTGGGTCGACCGGGCCAGCACCGAGCTGACCAGGTAATTCTCCTAACAAAGGGCGGGCCTTCGGGCCCGCCCTTCTACTTTTGCGCTGCGGTCGCGTTTTTTCTCATGTCAGTCGCCTTCTTGCGTAACACGGTTCGTCTTTGTATCGTCACCTCCACGAAACATGACGGCGAGACCCAGGTCACACCGATTGCCGTCAGTGACGAATGCGCAGCTCACCGAGGCCAGACATAAGAAGGGTTGGACAGCATGTCCGTACCGCAGTACCGGAAGGTTGCGGCGATCGCGCTCGTGGCCGGCCTGGGATTCAGCCTTACCGCCTGCTCCACCAAGGGCGATGACGACTCCGGGAAGTCCGCCGCCGGCAAGACCGTGATCACGGTCGACTGCCAGCCCGACGGCTCGCAGAAAGACCTCTTGAAGAACTGGAACGACGACGTCGCGGCGTTCGAGAAGGAAAACCCCGACATCACGATCAAGAGCGTCAGCGTCGGCCAGCAGTGCAACAACCCGCCGGACTTCACCGCCCGCCTCACCGGCGGCACCCAGACCGACGTCTTCTACGGTTACATGACCGACCTGCAGCAGGTGCTGGACTCCGGCCAGGCGCTGGACATCACCCAGTACGCGACCAAGGACAACATCCCCAGCTGGGACAGCGTCGACCCGGCGCTCAAGGCGGTCTTCACCGACGGCGGCAAGATCTACGCCGTCCCGACCAAGAACTACTCGATGGGTCTGCTCTACAACAAGACCCTCTTCACCAAGGCCGGTCTGGACGTCAACAACCCGCCCAAGACCTGGGCCGATGTCCGTACGGCGGCCAAGAAGATCGCCGCCCTCGGCGGCGGGGTCTCCGGCTACTCGGAGTACAGCGCCGGCAACACCGGTGGCTGGCACTTCACCGCCGAGCTCTACTCGCAGGGCGGTCAGATCCTGTCGGCCGACAACAAGAAGGCCGACTTCAACAACGCCCAGGGCAAGCAGGTCCTGCAGAACCTCAAGGACATGCGGTACGGCGACAACAGCATGGGCACCCGGCAGCTGCTGCAGTGGGCCGACCTGCTGACCAACGCCGCCGGTGGCAAGGTCGGCATGTTCGTCGGCGCGCCCGACGCGACCACCGCGATCGTCCAGCAGTTCCAGGGCAAGTACCAGGACTGGGCGATGGCCCCGCTGCCCGGCCAGGACGGCGCGGCCAAGGGCACGCTGGGCGGCGGCGAGGGTTACTTCTTCCGCAAGGACCTCACCCCGGAGCAGGTCAAGGCCGGTCTCAAGTGGATCGCCTTCGAGAAGCTGACGCCGGGCAAGGGCCAGTTCGACTACGCCCGGGCCAAGACCCAGAACCAGCCGGTCGGCCTGCCCCAGCCGCTGCTCTTCGCGAACGGCACCGAGGCGCAGAAGCAGGAGCTCGACGCCCGCAAGGCCAACCAGAACGTGCCGAGCGAGAACTTCGGTCTCTTCGAGGCCACCCCGGTGCCGATCAAGGGTGAGCCGGTCAACGCGCAGGCCATCTACGCGGTGCTCGACAGCGCGATGTCCGGGGTGCTGACCAACCCCAACGCCAACATCGACGAGCTGCTCAAGACCGCCGAGACGAAGACCAACCAGCTGCTGGCTTCGAACGGCTGACACGTGCGGGGGCCGAAAGGCCCCCGCACCCCTTCTCTACTGCAGGAGCTTTCGTTGGCGACGATGACCAGCGTCCCGGAAACCAAACGGACACCCCGGGTGTACGCGGTGAAGGTGCAGACCCGCCGGGGGCGCAAACTTCGGGACAACCTCACCGGTTACGCGTTCCTGATCGGGGCGATCTTCTGCTTCGCCCTGTTCTCCTGGTTCCCGATGATCCGCGGCATCGTGATGAGCTTCCAGCACACCAAGCGCGGCGTGACCAGCTGGGTGGGCTTCGACAACTACACCCGGATCGTGCAGGACCCGAGCTTCTGGACCGCCTGGAAGAACACCTTCTATTTCACGGTCCTGGCCCTGATCCTCGGTTACCTCGTCCCGTTCGTGGTGGCGATCCTGCTCAACGAGCTGCGGCACGGCAAGGGCTACCTGCGGATCCTGGTCTACCTGCCGGTGATGCTGCCGCCGGCCTCGGCGCTGTTCCTGTTCAAGTACTACGCGTACGACCCGAGCGACGCCGGCCTGTTCAACGCCATCCTCAAGTTCCTGCACCTGCCCACGTCGGAGTGGATGCAGTCGCCGACCATGACGATGCCGGCCATGGTGCTCGCCTCGACCTGGATGAACATGGGCGGCGCGGTACTGATCTATCTGGCCTCGTTGCAGAACATCCCGGGCGAGCTGTACGAGGCGGCCGAGCTGGACGGCGCCGGGATCTTCCGGCGGATCTGGAACGTGACGATCCCGCAGACCCGGCTCATCCTCGCGCTGCTGGCGATGCTGCAGATCGTCGCCACCATGCAGGTCTTCATCGAGCCCCTGATCCTGGCCAACGGCGCCGGCACCCAGGACTCGGCGACCTCGGTGGCCTACCTGATCTACCAGCACGGCTTCTTCCAGAACGACCTCAACGGCGCCGCGGCACTCGGCGTGATCATGCTGCTGGTGCTGGCCGCCTTCTCCGCCGTGTACGTGCGACTGACCACGAAACAGGACTGAGACGATGTCGCGAACCCTCATCTCCCAGGCGCAACTGCGGCGCGGCCGCGGCCGGTTCCTCTACTGGACGATCCTCACCGCCGTCATCGTCGTCTTCACCCTGGTCTTCATCGGCCCGCTGTACTGGATGGTCACCGGCGCGTTGAAGAGCGGCCAGGAGATCGCGCAGACCCCGCCGACGATCTGGCCGAAGGACCCGCAGACCCAGAACTACACCGACGCGTGGAACAACCTGAACCTCGCCAAGCTGATGTTCAACACGTTCTACTACGCGGCCGGCGCGGTGGTCTTCCAGCTCATCTTCGACACCGCCGCGGCGTACGCCCTGTCCAAGCTGCGGCCGATGTTCGGCAACGTGATCCTCGGCGCGATGCTGGCGACCCTGATGATCCCGGCGATGGTGCTGATCGTCCCGCAGTACGTGACCGCGATCGACCTGCCGCTCGTGCACGTCAGCCTGATCGACTCGCCGTGGGCGCTGTGGCTGCCGCTGGTCGCCAACGCGTTCAACATCTTCCTGCTCAAGCGGTTCTTCGACTCGATCCCCGAGGACCTGATCGCGGCCGCCCAGGTGGACGGCGCCTCGCCGCTGCGCACGCTCTGGTCGATCATCCTGCCGATGTCCCGGCCGATTCTCGGCGTGGTGTCGATCTTCGCGGTCACCTACGTCTGGAAAGACTTCCTCTGGCCGAAGCTGGTCATGCCGTCACCGGAGACGCGCACGCTCAGCGTCGGCATCTACGCCTTCTCCGGCGGCACCCCGATGAACGTGGTCGTCGCCGCTTCGGTCATCGCCGCCATTCCCACGGTGATCATTTTCTTGATCTTCCAGCGGAACATCATGGCCGGTTTGACCACGGGCAGCCTCAAGGGCTGAAACCCTAAATATCACTAGAAATTGGGTCCGGGCTTACCGGGCCGACTCACCCATGCGAGAAAGCAGGTGCTCGTGTCCACAACCGAGTGGTGGCGTAGCGCGGTCATTTACCAGGTGTACCCGCGGAGCTTCGCCGACACCGACGGCGACGGCATCGGGGACGTCCAGGGCATCCGCGCGCACCTGGGGCACCTGCGTGACCTGGGCGTCGACGCGATCTGGATGAGTCCGTGGTACCCCTCGCCGATGGCCGACGCCGGTTACGACGTGGCCGACTTCCGCGACATCGACCCGGCCTTCGGCACGCTCGCCCAGGCCGAGGCCCTGATCGAGGAGGCGCACGCGGTCGGCATTCGCATGATCGTCGACATCGTCCCGAACCACATCTCCAGCGAGCACCCGTGGTTCAAGGCGGCCCTGGCCTCACCCGACGCACCGGAACGGGACTATTTCTGGTTCCGGCCGGGGCGTGGCGAGAACGGCGACGAAATGCCGACGAACTGGAGGGGGGAGTTCGGCGGCACCACCTGGACCCGTACACCCGATGGGTCTTGGTATTTGCATCTCTTCACACCCGAACAGCCGGATCTGAATTGGGACCACCCGGACGTGCGGGCCGAGTTCGAGAGCATTCTTCGATTCTGGTTCGACCGCGGCGTCGACGGCATCCGGATCGACTCGGCGGCTCTGCTCTTCAAGGACCCGTTGTTGCCGGAGGTGGTCGACGGCGCGAAACACCCGTTCCACGACCTCGACGAGGTGCACGACGTCTATCGTGCCTGGCGGCGGGTGGCCGACGAATATCCCGACCGCGCCCTGATCGGCGAGGTCTGGATGCCCGAGGTCGAACGATTCACCAATTACCTGCGCCCGGACGAATTGCACGCGGCGTTCAATTTCGATTTCCTCGGCTGCGCCTGGGACCCGCGACTGATGCGCGAATGCGTCGACCGCACCCTCGACGCGCACCTCGCCATCGGCGCCCCGGCCACCTGGGTGCTGTCCAACCACGACGTCACCCGGCACGTCACCCGCTACGGCCGGGCCGACACCACGTTCAGCTTCGACAACAACCTCGACGGCACCCCCGTCGACCTCTCGCTCGGCACCCGGCGGGCCCGTGCGGCCGCGCTGCTGTCCCTATCGCTGCCCGGCGGCACCTACATCTACCAGGGCGATGAGCTCGGTCTCTGGGAGAACGAGAGCATCCCTTTCTCCAGTTTTCAAGATCCGATGTGGGCGCGGCGCGGGCACAGCCGGGACGGCTGCCGGGTGCCGCTGCCGTGGAGCGGCGACGAACCGCCGTTCGGCTTCAGCACCGCCGAGCCCTGGCTGCCCCAACTACCCGAATGGAAGGACCTGACCGTCGAGGCGCAGACCGGCGACCCCACCTCGATGCTCGAGCTCTACCGCGAGGCCATCGCCCTGCGCCGCACCGAGGACGGGCTGCACCGGCCCGCCATGTCCTGGCTGGACCTCGGCCCCGAGGTCCTGGCCTACACCCGAGGCGACCGGTTCGCCTGCGTCGTCAACATGTCCGGCTCCCCGATCCCCCTGCCGGACCACGAGACCTCCCTGCTCGCCAGTGGCCCACTCGACGGTGACCGCCTCCCCCAGGACACCGCCGTGTGGCTGCGTTTGACGGCCTGACAGGGAGCCGGGGGCTTTTCACGGAAGAAAGGCTCGCTCCCGCTATGCCTCGATTCAAAAGACTCCTTGCCGCGTCCGCCGCGGCGGGAGTCGTAGCCGCCATCTTCTCCGTCCCCACCGCAGCCTCCGCCGCCGGCCCGAACCTGGCGGCCGGCAAGACCTTCAGCGCCAGCAGTTACGCCGATGTCTACGGCGCCGGTAACGCCGGCGACGGCAACGCCAACACATACTGGGAGAGCAGCAACAACGCCTTCCCGCAGTGGCTGCAGGTTGACCTGGGCTCCGCCGTCCAGGTCAACCAGGCGGTGCTGAAGCTGCCGCCGGCCACCGCCTGGGCCACCCGCACCGAGACCCTGACCGTCCAGGGCAGCACCGACGGCTCGTCGTTCTCCTCGCTGAAGGCATCGGCCGGCTACACCTTCAACCCCGCCTCCGGAAACACCGTGACCATCGACTTCACCGCCGCGGCCGCGCGCTTCGTCCGGCTGTCGTTCACCGGCAACACCGGGTGGCCCGCCGGGCAACTGTCCGAGCTGGAGGTCTACGGCCCGGTCACCGGCGGCGACACCCAGGCGCCGAGCGCGCCCGGCGGACTCGCCTACACCCAGCCCGCGTCCGGGCAGATCAGGCTGGCCTGGTCGGCGTCCACCGACAACGTCGGGGTGACCGGCTACGACGTGTACGCCAACGGGGTGCTGCGCACCAGCCTCGGCGCGGGAGTGCTCACCTACACCGACAGTCAGCCGGACAGCGCGACCGTCGCCTACTACGTGCAGGCCAAGGACGCGGCCGGCAACGTGTCGGCCGCGAGTAACACGGTCACCCGCAACGGCACTTCTACCGGTGGGACCAACCTCGCACTCAACGCGCCGATCGAGGCGTCCTCGACCATCTTCACGTTCGTGGCCACCAACGCCAACGACGGGAACACGGCCACCTACTGGGAGGGCAGCGCGTACCCGGCTCTGCTCACCGCGAAGCTGGGCGCGAACGCCACCCTGCAGCAGGTCGTGGTCAAGCTCAACCCGGACAGCTCGTGGGGCACCCGGCAGCAGACGTTCTCGATCCTCGGCCGGGAGCAGAGTTCCTCGGCCTTCACCACGCTGGTCGGCTCGGCCACCTACACCTTCAACCCGGCCTCCGGTAACACCGTGACCATTCCGGTCAGCGGGACCGCGGCCGACGTCCGGCTGTCCTTCACCGCCAACACCGGCGCGCCGAGCGGCCAGGTCGCCGAGTTCCAGGTGATCGGCGTCGCGGCACCCAACCCGGACCTGACCATCACCGGCCTGTCGTTCGCGCCGGCCGCGCCGGTCGAGACCGACGCGGTGACCCTGTCGGCCGTCGTCCGCAACGGCGGTGCGGCCGCCGCGGCCGCCACCAACGTCAACTTCTACCTGGGTACGACGAAGGTCGGCACCGCCACCGTGGCCGCACTCGCGGCCGGGGCATCGGCGACCGTCTCGGCCAACATCGGTGCCCGGGACGCCGGCTCCTACCCGCTGTCCGCCAAGGTGGACGAGTCGAACGCGGTGATCGAGACCAACGAGGCGAACAACGCGTTCACCTCTGCGTCGAACCTGGTGGTGACCCCGGTCAGCAGCTCCGACCTGGTCGCCTCGGTCGTCTCCTGGTCGCCCGGCAACCCGGCGGCCGGCAACACGGTCACCTTCTCGGCCACGATCAAGAACCAGGGCTCGGCGGCCTCGGCCTCCGGCGCGCACGGCATCACCCTGACGATCCTCAACGGCTCGACCGTGGTGAAGACGCTGACCGGCTCCTACACCGGAACCCTGGCCGCCGGCGCCTCCTCGCCGGCCCTCGACCTCGGCACCTGGACCGCCGTGAACGGCAAGTACACGGTCCGCACGGTGATCGCGGTCGACGCCAACGAACTGGCCGTCAAGCAGGCCAACAACACCGCCGAGAAGCCGTTCTTCGTCGGTCGCGGCGCCAACATGCCGTACGACATGTACGAGGCCGAGGACGGCACGACCGGCGGCGGCGCGGCCGTGGTCGGTCCCAACCGGACGGTCGGCGACCTGGCCGGCGAGGCGTCCGGCCGCAAGGCCGTGACCCTCAACCAGACCGGGGCGTACGTGCAGTGGACGTCCCGCGCGGCCACCAACACGATCGTTGCCCGGTTCTCCATCCCGGACGGCACCACCAGCTCGATCAACGTGTACGTGAACGGCAGCCTCAACAAGACCCTGCCGCTCTCCTCGAAGTACGCCTGGCTGTACGGCGACGAGACCGCACCGCAGAACTCCGGCTCCAACCCGCGGCACATCTACGACGAGGCGAACATCCTGCTGACCGGCTCGTTCCCGGCTGGTAGCACTATCAAATTGCAGAAGGACGGCGCCAACTCGGGCACCATCGCGATCGACTTCATCAACCTGGAGCAGGTCGCGGCGCTGGCCAACCCGGACGCCTCCAAGTACGTGGTGCCGGCCGGCTTCGACCAGCAGTCGGTGCAGAACGCCCTGGACACCGCGCGGCAGGACACCACCAAGCTCGGTGTCTACCTGCCCGCCGGTGACTACCAGACCTCCAGCAAGCTGCAGGTCTACGGCCGGCCGATCGTGGTGACCGGCGCGGGTCCCTGGTACACCCGGTTCTACACGCCCGCTACTCAGTCGGAGACCGACGCCGGCTTCCGGGCCGACTCGGGCGCGAACGGCTCGACGTTCAAGAACTTCGCGTTCTTCGGCAACTACACGACCCGGATCGACGGGCCGGGCAAGGTGTTCGACTTCGCGAACGTCTCCGGCATCACCATCGACAACATCTGGGCCGAGCACGTGGTGTGCCTCTACTGGGGCGCGAACACCGACAACATGGTCATCAAGAACACCCGGATCCGGGACACGTTCGCCGACGGCATCAACATGACCAACGGCAGCACCGGCAACCTGGTCGACAACAACGAGGCCCGGGCCACCGGCGACGACAGCTTCGCGCTGTTCTCGGCGATCGACGCGGGCGGCTCCGACGAGATCAACAACACCTTCCAGAACCTCACGTCGATCCTGACGTGGCGGGCGGCGGGCGTCGCGGTCTACGGCGGGTACGCCAACACGTTCAAGAACATCTACATCGCGGACACCCTGGTCTACTCGGGCATCACGATCAGCTCGCTGGACTTCGGTTACCCGATGAACGGTTTCGGGGCCGACCCGCCGACGGTGTTCGACAACATCTCGATCGTCCGGGCCGGCGGCCACTTCTGGGGCGCGCAGACCTTTCCGGCGATCTGGGTGTTCAGCGCGTCGAAGGTGTTCCAGGGCATCCGGGTGAGCAACGTCGACATCGTCGACCCGACCTACTCCGGAATCATGTTCCAGACCAACTACACGTCGCCCACCTCGCCGCAGTACCCGGTCAAGGACACTACCTTCACCAACATCACGATCAGTGGTGCGCAGAAGAGCGGTGACGCGTACGACGCCAAGTCCGGTTTCGGCATCTGGGCCAACCCGCTGCCCGAGTCGGGTCAGGGCCCGGCGGTCGGCACGGCGACCTTCACCAACCTGCAGTTCAGCAACAACTACCGGGACATCGAGAACACCACGAGCACGTTCACCATCGTGCGCAACTAGTACCCCGCTCCCATCCCCAGAAGGAGGGGCCCGCACCGCGTCCGGTGCGGGCCCCTCCGCTCGTAAAATGTCCCCATGGAGAGCGTGAAGCTGCCGGACGGGCGAGTGCTGGAATATCTGGTCGAGGGCCCCGCGGACGGACTGCCGCTGGTGCTTCATCACGGCACCCCGGGCGGCGCGGTCTCCCGCGAGTCGCTCTTCCCGCCTGGCGTCCGGGTCGTGATGATCAGCCGCCCCGGCTATGCGACCTCGACCCCGCTGCCCGGCCGAAGAGTCGCCGACGCGGCCGCCGACACCGCCGCCGTGCTCGACGCGATCGGCATCGCCGAGTTCGTGACGGTCGGCTGGTCGGGCGGTGGTCCGCACGCCCTGGCCTGCGCCGCGCTGCTGCCGGACCGCTGTCTCGCCGCGGCCACCATCGCCGGCGTGGCGCCCTACGGCGTCGAGGGCCTCGACTGGTTCGAGGGCATGGGCGCGGAGAACATCGAGGAGTTCGGCAAGGCGCTGGCCGGCCCGGCCGAGCTGGAGGCGTCCCTGGCCGAGGCCGAGGGCTCGTTCGCCCAGGTGCAGCCGGACGAGGTCATCGCCGCGTTCGGCGACCTGGTCTCCGAGGTGGACAAACGGGCGCTGGCCGACGGCTTCGCCGAGTACCTGGCCCGGTCGCTGCGGCACGCCCTGTCCGGCGGGACGGCCGGCTGGCGCGACGACGACCTGGCCTTCTGCAAACCCTGGGGCTTCGACGTGGCCGGCATCGAACCGCCGGTCTCGCTCTGGCAGGGCGACCAGGACCGGATGGTGCCGTACGGGCACGGTCGCTGGCTGGCCGCCCACCTGCCGCAGCCCGAGGTGCACCTGGTCCCGGGCGAGGGCCACATCTCGCTGGTAAACAACATGAACCAGATCGTCGAGACGCTCCGCCGGCAGGCGGCGGTCTGAGCCCGGCCCCGCCGCGCGGGCGGGGCCGGAATCTCGTCAGGCCTCGGGCTCGAGCTCCGGCTCGGGCTGGGGGACTTCGCGCAGGTGGCGGTTGTGGCGCGGCTCCTGCTTCGACTTCGAGTCGTTCAGTTTGCGGCGCAGGTCGTCGCGGCAGTCCATGACGGCCGCGTGCAGCTCCTCCAGCGACGAGGTGGTGACGATCTTGTCGCGACCGCCGATCCAGCACTCGAGGGTGACCTTCTGACCGCGGGCCTCGCGGTCCTTCACCGAGATCTCCAGTTCCGTCGCGTCGGCGTGGAACGAGGCCAGCCGGGCGTCCAGGGTGGCGAACAGCTCGGTCAGCCAGATGCGGTCGCCCTGGCTGAAGCCGGCGCCGACCCGCAGGCAATCCTCGACGGTCGCCGGGTTGCTGACGGCACTCATGAGACCTCCTCGTGGTGGACAAGTGGGACAAGGCGCCCTGTGCCCGGAGATCGGTCTTCACAAACGCGTAATGAAATTGTTCAATGTCTGGGAGCGCTCCCAACGCCACCGAAGGGGCTCCCCATGCGCCGTACCCTCCTCGCCCTGGTCTTGATCTTGGCCGGGCTCTTCGCCTTTGCCGGCCGGCCGGCCGAAGCCGCCGGCGCCTACAACTACGGCGAAGCCCTGCAGAAGTCGATGTTCTTCTACCAGGCCCAGATCGCCGGCAAGAAGCCCGCGTTCAGCCAGGTGTCCTGGCGCGGCGACGCGGCCCTCAAGGACGGCTCCGACGTCGGGCTCGACCTCACCGGCGGCTGGTTCGACGCCGGGGACCACGTCAAGTTCGGGTTCCCGATGGCCTTCACGACCACGATGCTCGCCTGGGGTGCGGTCGAGTACCGCGATGCCTACGCTTCGTCCGGCCAGCTCACGAGCTTCCTGAACAACCTCCGGGTGCCGAACGACTACTTCATCAAGGCGCATCCGTCCGCCAACGTGCTCTACGGGCAGGTCGGCAAGGGCGACGACGACCACAAATGGTGGGGCCCGGCCGAGGTGATGCCGATGGCCCGGCCGGCCTACAAGATCGACGCCACCTGCGGTGGATCCGACCTGGCCGGGGAGACAGCTGCGGCGATGGCCGCCAGCTCCATCGTTTTCCGGCCCACCGACGCGGCGTACGCCGACAAGCTGCTCGCCCACGCGAAGACGCTCTACACGTTCGCCGACACCGTGCGGAAGGCGTACAGCGACTGCATCACCGACGCCGCCTCGTACTACAAGTCGTGGAGCGGTTACCAGGACGAGCTGGTCTGGGGCGCGATCTGGCTGTACCGCGCGACCGGCGACGCTACGTATCTGGCCAAGGCCGAGAGCCTGTACGACGCGCTCGGCACCGAGCCGCAGACCACCACGCACTCCTACAAGTGGACGATCGCCTGGGACAACAAGCAATTCGGGGCGTACGTCCTGCTGGCCAACCTGACCGGCAAGCAGAAGTACATCGACGACGCCAACCGGTGGCTCGACTGGTGGACGGTCGGGGTCAACGGCGAGAAGGTGCGTTACTCACCCGGCGGGGAGGCGGTGCTCGACAGCTGGGGCTCGCTGCGCTACTCGGCCAACACGGCTTTCGTGGCGCTGGTCTACAGCGACAAGACCGGCGACGCCACCCGCAAGACGCGCTATCACGATTTCGCGGTGCGGCAGATCAACTACGCCCTCGGCGACAACCCGCGGCAGTCCAGCTATCTGATCGGCTTCGGCGCCAACGCGCCGAAGAACCCCCATCACCGTACGGCCCATGGCTCCTGGTGGGACAACATGACGGTGCCCACCGAGACCCGGCACGTGCTGTACGGCGCCCTGGTCGGCGGGCCGTCCACCAACGACGACGCCTACACCGACTCGCGCAGCGACTACGTGATGAACGAGGTGGCCACCGACTACAACGCCGGCTTCACCTCGGCGGTGGCCCGGCTCTACAACGAGTACGGCGGCGCGCCTCTCGCCGGGTTCCCGCAGGCCGAGACCCCGGACATGGACGAGATCACGGTCGAGACCACGGTCATGCAGGCCGAGACCCGCAGCACCGGGCTCAAGGTGATGATCTACAACAAGTCGGCGTACCCGGCGCGGGCGCTGACCAGCGCGACCTACCGGTACTACTTCCGCCGCGAGGGCACCGTCGCGCCGGTGGTGACCCCGGGTTACACCCAGGGCTGCCCGTCGCCGTCGACGGCGACGCAGGTGTCCGGCGATCTCTGGTACGTCGAGGTGAACTGCGCCGGCTACACCATCGCGCCGGCCGGCCAGTCCCAGCACCGGATGGAGGTGCAGTTCAAGGTCGGCGTGGCCGAGGGCGGCACCTGGGACCCGGCGAACGATCCGTCCTACGTGACCGGAACCGCGACCAACAAGAACGTGCCGCTGTACGAGGCGGGCAAGCTGATCTGGGGCCAGGAGCCGAGCGGGACGACGCCGACCACCTCACCGACGCCCTCCCCGACCACCTCGTCGCCGTCACCGTCGCCCTCCGTCACGACCAGCCCGACCACGTCCCCGACGCCAACGCCTACCCCGACCGCCTCGGCCGGCTGCCGGGTCACCTACAGCGTCAACGACTGGGGGAGCGGCTTCACCGGGACGGTCACCGTCGCCAACACCGGCACTAGCGCGTGGACCGCGTGGAACCTGGGCTTCGCGTTCGCCGGCAACCAGAAGATCAGCCAGGGCTGGTCGGCCACCTGGACCCAGAGCGGCACCCAGGTAACCGCGACCAGCCTGTCCTACAACGGCGCGGTCCCGGCCGGTGGCTCCACCAGCGCCGGCTTCAACGGCACCTACACCGGCAGCAACCCGGCCCCGTCAGCGTTCACCGTCAACGGCCTGACCTGCACGCGGGGATAGCCGAACTTAGGTTTGTCAGGACAAGGGCGGATGGGTAAACACCCACCCGCCCTTTGTCCGGACAAACTCTGTTCCAGCCGCTCTTGTTCTTACAAACTCATACCTCGACCGGTGACAGCTCCGGCAGCACCTCGGCCGGGCGCTCCGGCGCCACCGCGCGCTTCGCGGTCGGGACCAGCAGGGCGACCGCGATCGCGGCCACCGCGATGCCGCCCAGGATCAGGAACGACTCGGTGAAGCCGGACTCGGCCGGCAGGCCGGCCACGCCGGGGTGGCTGGTGACGATCGAGCTCACGATCGCGGTGCCGATGCTCGCGCCGATGGTGCGGATGTTGGTGTTCATGCCGGACGCGACGCCGGTCTGGTGCATCGGCACGCTCTGCACGATCAGGCTGATCATCGACGAGTAGATCAGGCCCAGGCCGATGCCGAACACGCCGCCGGCCACCGCCACCGCGGCCTTGTCGGAGTGCGCCAGCGCCAGCGAGAAGCAGGAGACCGCGGCCAGCACCGCGCCGATCACCAGCTGCGCCTTGCTGGGCAGCCAGCGGGTCAGCGGGCCGCTCAGCGAGCCGAACACCGCCATGGTCACCAGCATCGGCAGCATCAGTAGGCCGGCGCCGGTCACGGTCGCTCCGAACCCGTACCCGGAAGCCTTCGGAACCTGCATGAGCTGCGGCAGGAAGGCGAAGACCCCGAACATCGCGGCCCCGAAGAGCAGCGCCACCAGGTTGGTGGTCCAGACCGCCGGCAGGCGCATCATCCGCATGTCGATGAGCGGGTTGGCCGAGCGGAGCTCGGCGACGAACCACGCCGCCAGCAGGACCGCGGCGGCGACCAGCAGGCCGATGGTGCGGGCCGAACCCCAACCCCAGGCGGTGCCCTTGCTGAGCGGGAGGAGAAGAGCGACAAGCCAGGCCGAGAGGAGTACGGCGGACAACCAGTTGACCTTGCCGGGGGTGCGCACCGGCGACGCCGGGACCACCCGCCAGGCCACCACCCCGACCACCGTGACCACGGCCATCGGGATCCAGAACAGCCAGCGCCAGTCCAGGGCGCCGACGATCGGGCCGGCCAGCACGATGCCGAGCCCGCTGCCGGTGGCGATGACCGCGGCCATCACGCCGACCGCCGAGGTGACCCGCTGGGGCGGGAACTCGTCGCGGATGATCCCGAACGACACCGGGAAGACGGCACCGCCGAGACCCTGCAGGACCCGGGCGACGATGAGGACGCCGATGTTCGGCGCCAGCGCGGCCACCAGGCAGCCGACCGCGATCGCGGCCAGCGCCATCAGGAGGGCGCGGTCCTTGCCGATCATGTCGGCGATGCGGCCGACCAGTGGGGTCGCCACCGAGGCCGCGAGCAGCCAGGCGGTCAGCACCCAGGTGACCGTTCCGGTGCTCGTGTGCAGGTCCTGCTGGATCGTCGGCAGCACCGGCGTGACCAGCGACTGCATCAGTGAGAAGGCGGCTGCCGCAGCGGCGAGCACCGTGAAGGTGGCGCGCGGCGAGGCCTGATAAAGTCGAGGCATGCCTCCAGATTAGTGGAGGGGGGCCTCCGTTTCGCAAGGCCCCAGCATGTGGGGAGGGTCACCATGGTTACCGTGCGTCGTCCGCAGCGGGCGGATGCTCGGCGTAACTTCGACGCGCTGCTCGCCGCCGCCCGCGACGCCTTCGCCGAGAACGGCACCGACGCGTCGCTGGAGGACATCGCCCGGCGGGCCGGCGTCGGCATCGGCACGCTGTACCGCAACTTCCCGACCCGGCGCGACCTGTTCGAGGCGGTCTACGTCGAGGAGGTCGACCAGCTGAGCGCGGCCGCGACGGCGGTCGCCTCGCTTCCGCCGTGGGACGCGCTCACCGCGTGGCTCCACCGCTTCGTGGCGTACGCGGTGACCAAGCGCGCCATCATCGAGGCGCTGAACCGCGAGTCGGAAATGTTCGCCACCTGCCGCCGCACCATGTACGACGCGGGCGAGCCGCTGCTGGAGCGGGCTCAGAAGGCGGGCGCGGTGCGGACCGACGTCAGCTTCGACGACCTGCTGCGCCTGGTCTCCGGCCTGACCTCGGCCGCGTTCGTCGACGACGCCCAGCGCGACCGGGTGATCGCCCTGGCCCTGGACGGCCTGCGCGCCTAGCGCCGGCCAGGCCGGTTCAGAGCTGGACCGCCGTGCCGGTGCGGGCGCTCTGGCGAGCCGCGTCCAGCACCGTCATCGCACGCAGCGTGTCGGCCGGGTCGACCGGCACCGGGCCGTCCCCGCGCACCGCGCGGGCGAACGCCGGGTAGAAGGTGTCCCACCGGCCGCGCTCGCTGGCCACCGGCGCGCTGGTCTCGCCGTGGTAGACCCGGCCCCAGCGGTGCTCGTGCTCCACACCCCAGCGGTCACCCAGGCCGGCCGGTGACTTGCCCGCCTTGAGCAGTGCCTCCTGGCCGTCCATGCCGTTGTCGATGACGTAGGCGCCGGTCGAGCCGGACACCCGGAACCGCGGGCCCGGCGCCGCCTGCCGCCAGCTGCCCCACAGGTGCGACTCGACCCCGTTCACGTGGTGCAGCGCCGCGAAGAAGTCGTCGTCGAGCTCGCCGTTGCCGCGCATCTCCGCGTACACCCGGATGGCCGGACCATGCAGGACGAGCGCCTGGTCCACCAGGTGCGAGCCGAAGTCGAGCAGGGTGCCGCCGCCGGCGGCGCCGATCTTGCGGTCCGGGTCCCAGCGCTCGAAGCGCGACTCGAACCGCCGGACCGTGCCCAGCCCGCCCTCGGCGATCAGCTTGCGCAGGGTCAGGAAGTCGGAGTCCCAGCGCCGGTTCTGGTAGGCACTGAGCAACACGCCCTTGGCCGCAGCGGCGTCGACGACGGTCTGCGCGGACGCGACGTCGAGCGCGAAGGGCTTGTCGACCACCACGGCCAGCCCCTGGGCGATCGCCTCGAGCGCCAGCTCGGCGTGGGTGGCGGCCGGGGTCGAGATCGCCACCGCCTCGGCACCCGCGGCGGCGATTGCGGCGATGGTGTCGAACGCGCGGGCCTTCGGCAGTTGCGCGGCCACCTCGGCGCGCCGCTCCGGCGACTTGGTGACCACGCCGACGAATTCGACGTTGGCCGCCGACGCCAGGAGCGGGGCATGGAAGATCCGCCCACCGCTGCCGAACCCGACAAGCCCGAACCGCACCGCGTCGCTCATTCCGAAAGCCTGCCACACGATCGCCGGCCACGCTGATCAAGGGCGGGGCCGGGCAGATTACCTCCGCCGTGGCTGGCGGCACCCGGCTATGGTCACTATGGAGGTCCGATGCTGACTGAGACACTGATCGCCCTGGGGGCCGCCGGCGGCACCGCGCTGGTCGAAGCCGCTGCGACCGACATCTGGAACACGGCCAAGGATCGCGTCGCGCGCTTGTTCGGAAGAGACACGAAGCAGGTGACGGTCCTCGAAGCACGCCTGGAGGACACCCGCGCGCAGTTGGTCGCGGCCCCGGCCGATCAGCTCGAGCAGCTCCGCGAGCGGCAGACCCAGGTGTGGACGACCCGGCTCCAGGACCTCCTGGAAGAGCAGCCGGAAGCCGCCCCGGCCCTCCAGGAACTGCTTGATGAGCTGGCGAGACACCCGGCGATGGCGGGCACCGCGACCGCCGTCGGCACGCGCAGTGTCGCGGTGGGCGGCAATGTCGACATCCGGGCCACGCAGGGCAGCGCCGCCGCGTTGACGATGGGTAACGTGACGCTCGGTGTCCCCCCGGCGGACCCCTCCAAGCCGGGGCGGCAAGGCGACTGACCGCACCCGGCGCGCCGTCCGCCGCGTCGCCCTCTCCCACCAGCTTCGCCGCCGACAACAACTCGGTGGCCGCGCAGAGCATCCAGGAGCTGCACTACCACGCCTATGCCGGGCCGCCGGCCGCGTCCTGGCCGCGCTCCGGCATCGTGTCGCACGCCGACGAGGTGGCCGCCCTGGACGGCCTGCGCCGCAACCTGCGCGACGACTGCCTGCCCTTCGTGCCGCCGCCGGACGACGCGATCACCCACCCCGATCGCCTCATCGAGCGGCTCGGCCTCGAACGCCTCGGGACGACCGCCGACCAGCGCGGCATCCTGCTGGTCGGGGCGGCCGGCACCGGCAAGACCCGCACCTGTTTCGAGGTCGGCGCCCTGGCCGTCGCGGCCGGGTGGACGGTGCTGCACGTCAAGGCCGGTGAACCGCTGGTCACCAACGCCGACCTGACCAACGCGCTGCACGCGCTGGGCTCCGAGCGCACCCTGCTGATCCTGGACTACCTGAACGACTGCACCGGCCTCGACCCGGTCGGGCTCTACCAGCAGGTGCTGCCGGACGCCCGCCGGGACGGGATGCACGTCGCCCTGCTCGCGTCGGTGCGCCCGGGGTGGTACCTGAATACCGAGGTCCCGATCAATCGCCTGTTCGAGGTCGCCGGTCTGGACCCGGACGAGACCCGAATGGTTCAGATCCGCGACCAGATCGTCCGATCGCTGGCGCCCACCGCGATGACCACGGTGGACCCGCAGAGCCTGCTTCAGCTCTGTGGCACCCGGCCGATCATCGCGATGCTGGTGGCGATCGAGGCCGAGATCCGGGCGAAAGCCGGGACCCTGCAGCGGGTGCTGGCCGGCATCCGGCCCGGCGACCTGGTGGACTGGCTCAACCGGCGGCTGGCCGAGGACGAGTTGCTGGCGCCGCGCGGTGGTGGCCCGCAATTGGACGTACGCCTGCGGGCCTGTGTGGCCATGGCCGTCGGCGGGCCGCAGCCCCGGGACAACCTGATCGCCTGCGGCAACGCCGTGTCCGACACCGGCGACGGCGACGCCGAGCACCTCTTCGAGATCATGAGCCGGATGGGCTGGCTGGTCGCCGAGTCCGGCGAGTACGCCTCGGTGCACGACTCGGTCACCGACCAGCTTGTCGACCGAGCCTTCCACCGCCCGGGAAGCGGGCTGGTGCGGGCCGCGGCCGCCGACGACATCCTCGGCGCCTGCCTGACCCGGGGCCGCACGATCGGGCGGTACGCGACGAACCTCGGCCGGGTGATGCGCGACCTGGCCCTGGAAAATCGGGCCGTGCCGCTGCAGGCGTGCTGCGGCCACTGGCTGGAGCACCACGCGGACGCGGTCGGCGCGCTGCTGGCCCGGGAACAGGACGAGGGCGCGTACGCGCTCGGCGCCGTGATGGACAACCCGTCCTGGTCGCCGGTCGCGGTGAGCCACTGGGATCGCATCGTCGCACCCTGGCTGGCCGAGCACGCCCGCTCGCTGCCCGCCCGGCACCTGCTCTACAAGGGCCTGCGGGCGAACGTCTCCACCGACCGGTTCATCGACGAGTCGATGATCTGGCTGGCGATCCACCACAACCGGCTGGAGGCGACCTTCATCCTGCGGCCGCTGCTGGACCGCGCCGCCGACGAGCGCACCGACGCGGTGATCCGGTACGCGTTCGCCTGGGTCCAGCGGCACGGCGGTACGCCGACGGCCCAGTTCGTCCTGCCGTCGCTGCTGCTGAACGCGTCGCTCACCCCGGCACAGGTCGCCACTGCGGCCGGCCACGCGCTCAACTGGCTGGAGCAGCAGGGCACCACCTCGGAATCCCGCTTCGTCCTGCGTGCCGTGCTGGGCCGGGACCTGCCGGCCGACGAGGCCGCGGCCGGCGTCGCCGCCGCCTTCACCTGGCTGCTGGATTACGGCATCACGCCCGAGGCCGGGTTCGTGCTGCCCGAGCTGCTGGGCCGCGATCTGCCCGCCGACGACGCCGCGGTGGCGGTGGCGGCCGCCTTCGTCTGGCTGCACGAGTTCGGGGCGGTCGCCGAGGCGCAGTTCGTGCTGCACGCCGTGCTCGGCCGGGCGCTCTCGGCCGAGCAGGCCACGGTCGCGCTGGCCGCCACCTTCACCTGGCTGCGGGACTTCAGCACGCTCGCCGAGGCCCAGTTCGTGCTGCCCGAGCTGCTGGGCCGCGACCTGTCCGCCGAGCAGGCCGCCGTCGCGGTCACCGCCACGCTCGCCTGGCTGCAGAAACACGGCACCACCCTGGACGCCCGCTTCGTGCTGCGCGCGGTCCTGAGCCGGGACCTGCCGCCGGAGCAGGCCGCCGTGGTGGTCGCGGCCGCGCTCGGCTGGCTCCGGGAGTACGGCACCACCCCGACCGCCGACTTCGTGCTGCGGGCCGTGCTCGGCCGGGACGAGGCACCCGAGGCGGTCGCCCTGGCCTTCACCTGGCTGGGCCGGCACGGCGGCACGCCGGAGGCCGGCTTCGTGCTGCCCGAGCTGCTCGGCCGCCACCTGCCGGCCGAGCAGGCCGCGGTGGTGGTCACCGTTGCCCTCGACTGGCTCCAGGAGTACGGCACCACGCCCACCGCCGACTACGTCCTGCGCGCGGTGCTGGGCCGGGACCTGCCGGCCGAGCAGGCCGCGGTGGTGGTCACCGCCGCTCTCGGCTGGCTCCAGGAGTACGGCACCACCCCGACCGCCGACTTCGTGCTGCGCGCCCTGCTCGGCCGGGACGGGGCACCCGAGGTGGTGGCCGCCGCCTTCGCCTGGCTGGCCGAGCACGGCCGCACGCCGGAGGCCGGGTTCGTGCTGCCCGAGCTGCTCGGTTGCGACCTGCCCGGCGACCAGGTCGTCGACGCGGTCGCCGCCGCCCTGGCCTGGCTCGAGGCGCACGGCACCATCCCCGAGGCCGGGTTCGTGCTCCGCGCGGTGCTGGGCCGCGACCTGCCCGCCGACCAGGCGGTCGCTCCCGCGCTGGCCTGGCTGCAGCGGCACGGCGCCATCCCCGAGGCGCAGTTCGTGCTGCGCGCGGTGCTGGGCCGCGCCCTGCCACCCGAGCAGGCCGCCGTGGCCGTCTTCGCCGCTCTCGCCTGGCTGCAGCGGCACGGCGCCACCCCGACCGCCGATTTCGTGCTGCGGGCCGTGCTCGGCCGCGACGACCTGCCGCCCGAGCCGGCGGCCGCGGCGATCGCCGCCGCGTTCACCTGGCTCCGCAATTACGCCACCGTTCCCGGGGCCGGCTTCCTGCTGCCCGAGCTGCTGGCCCGGCCGCTGCCACCCGAGCAGGCCGCCGCCGCGATCACCGCCGCCTTTCACTGGCTGGACGAGTACGGCCGCACCGCCGAGGCCGGTTTCCTGCTGCCCGCGCTGGTGGGTGGCGACCTGCCGGCCGAGCAGGTGGCGCACGCGGTCGAGGTGGCCTTCGGCTGGCTGCCGGAGTACGGCACCGCCCCGAACGCGCGCTTCGTCCTGCACGCGCTCCTGCGCCGGGAGCTGCCGGCCGACCGGTCCGCCGAGGTCGTCGCCGGCACCCTGACCTGGCTGGGGGTGCACGGTCTTACCCCGACCGCGTCGTTCGTGCTGCAATCGCTGCTGCGCCGCGACCTTCCGCCGGAGCAGGCCGCCGCCGCGATCGCGGCCGCCTTCGGTTGGCTGGGCGAGCACAGCGCGATCACCGAGGCCCAGTTCGTGCTGCGCGCGGTGCTGGGCCGGGCCGACCTGCGCGCCGATCAGGCCGCCATCGCGGTCACCGGCGCCGTCGACTGGCTACGGCAGCACGGCGGCACCTCGGAGGCCCGTTTCGTGCTGCCCGAGCTGCTCGGCCGGGCCGACCTGACCGACGCCCAGGCCACCGAGGCGGTCGCCGCCACCCTGGCCTGGCTGCAGCGGCACGGCAGCACGCCGGAGGCCCGCTTCGTGCTGCGGGCCGTGCTCGGCCGCGACGACGTGTCGGAGGCGGTCGCCGTCACCTTCACCTGGCTGCGCGAGCACGGCAGCACGCCGGAGACCGGGTTCGTGCTGCCCGAGCTGCTCGGCCGCGACAACCTGAGCCCCGGCCAGGCCGCCGGGGCGGTCGCCGCCACCCTGGCCTGGCTCGGGCGGTACGGCCGCACCGCCGAGGCGCGTTTCGTGTTGCGTGCCCTGCTCGGCCGGGAACTGCCGCCGGACCAGGCCGCCGACGCGGTCGCCGCCGGCTTCGGCTGGCTGGCCGAGCACGGCACCATCGCCGAGGCGGGGTTCGTGCTCCAGCCGCTGGCCCTGCGTGACCTGCCCGCCGAGCAGGCTGCCGCCGTGGTCGCGACCGGCCTCGGCTGGTTGCGGGAACACGGCGGCGCCCCGAACGCCCGCTTCCTGCTGCAATCGCTCCTGCGCCGGGCCCTCTCCGACGAGCAGGCCGCCGAGGTCGTCGCGGCCGCCGTGGCCTGGCTCGACCGGCACGGCGACACCCCCACCGCGTCGTTCGTGCTCCAGCCGTTCCTGCGCCGCAAGCTGTCCGGCGACCAGGCCACCGCGGCGGTCGCCGCCACCCTCACCTGGCTGCGGGCGAACGGCACCACCGCCGAGGCCCGCTTCGTGCTGCGCGCCCTGCTGGGTCGCGCGGATCTGCCCGCCGAGCAGGCCGCCGAGGCGGTCGCGGCCGGGTTCGTCTGGCTCGGCGACTTCGGCGGCATCCCCGAGGTCGGCTTCGTGCTGCAGCCGCTCCTGCAGCGTGAGCTGACGCCGGACCAGGCCGCCATCGCGGTCGAGGCGGCACTGGCCTGGCTGCGGGCGTACGGCGGCGCGCCGAACGCGCGGTTCATGCTGCAGTCGCTCTTCCGCCGGGAGGTGTCGGACGCCCAGGCCGGCGAACTGGTCGCGGTCGCGTTCGCCTGGCTGCGCCGGCACGGCGACACCCAGACCGCGTCGTACGTCCTGCAGGTCCTCCTGGAGCGCGACCTGCCCGCCGAGCAGAACGACGTCGCCGTCTCCGCCGCGATGGCCTGGCTGAAGCCGTACGGCCGCACCCGGACCGCGTCGTTCGTGCTGCAGCCGCTGCTGCGCCGTGACCTGCCGGCCGACCAGGCCGCCGAGGTGGTCGCGGTGGCGAACGCCTGGCTGGCCGAACACGGCAACACCGCGAGCGCCCGCTACCTGCGCCGCTGCCTGACCGAACGCACGGCTTAGGCCGCCACCGCGCGGTTCTTGCCGGCCGCCTTGGCGGCGTACATGGCGACGTCGGCGCGGTGGGTCAGCTCGGCCACCGTGATGCCGGGCGCGGCCATCGCGACGCCCACGCTGGCCCCGACCGTCACGGTGGTCGCCGTCAGCACCATCGGCACGGCCAGGTCGGCGCAGAGCCGGCCGGCGATCTCGTCCGCCTCGGCGGGCCCGGACAGGTCGGTGAGCAGCACCGCGAACTCGTCACCGCCGTACCGGGCGGCCAGTCCGCGACCCCGCGCGACGGCCGTCAGCCGGGCCGCCACCTCGACCAGCAGCTCGTCCCCGGCGGAGTGGCCGTGGCCGTCGTTGACCTGCTTGAAGTCGTCCAGGTCGACGTTCAGCAGGGCGACCGTGCCGCCGGGGTCGCAGTTGAGCGCGTCGGCGATGGCCCGCATGAACTTCGCCCGGGTCGGCAACGCGGTCAGCTCGTCGTGGTGGGCCCGGTGTTCCAGTTCGGCGTGCGTGTGGCAGCCGTTCTCGGCCAGCACGACCTGGTGCGACAGGTTGCGGAAGGCGTCCAGCACGTCGGAGGCGACCGGCCGCCGGCTGCCGACCGCGATGTAGACCTCGGCGGTGTCCGGGTCGGCACCCAGCGAGTCGATGTGCCACTCGCCGAAGCCGGGCATCAGCTCGGCGAAGGTGGCCGGGTCGGCGATCACCTCGATGCCGAGGCGGCGGCCGCGGAGGCCGTCCGGCGCACCGGCGGCCGTGCTCACCACGAGCCCGCCGAGATGCCGGCGCAGCACCAGCATGGTGACGTCGGGAGTGAGGGCGACCAGGGCACCGGCGGTGCGCCGGCCCACCTCGCGGACCTGCTCGACGTCGGTGACCCCGAGCATCGCGAGCCCGGCCCGGGCCAGCAGCGACTCCCGGGCGGCGGTGCGTTCCTGGCGGCGCAACGACTGGTAGATGCCCCGGGTCAGCACCGCCATCAGCAGGATCTGCGGCAGGATGCCGAGCACGGTGGGGGAGTTCCAGGTCATCACCCGGTCGCCGGAGAGCGGGGAGATCGCCAGCGCCGCCGGGACGGCGATCAGCGCGCCCAGGACCCGCACCAGCCAGAGTTTGGTCGAACCGTACAGCGACAGGACGACCGTCGCCGCGAGGGCGATGGCGGTGCCGGCCACCGGATCCTTCAGGCCCGAGGCACCGACGGCGACCAGGACCGGGACCGGGATCGTGCTCCACCAGGTGGCCCGGCCGCGCCGATAGGCGGCGAGCAGCAGCAGGAGGATCAGGACGATGCTGGCGCCGGAGAGCCGGACGTACTCCGGGGAGCGCAGCCCGTTACCGAGCTGGCCCAGCTGGGTGAGCAGCGCGAGCCCGGCGACGACGAGCGCCACCAGCCGGATTCGCTTGAGGCTCCCGTCCGCCAGCCACGACCGCCATTTCCACACCGAGCATTCTTCGGTCGAACTGTGCCGAACCTGAGTGGCATGTAGTGATCCTTCCTGTCGGATGAGTGACCGCTGCCCGCGAAAAGGCTTGCGGGTGCGCAAGCATTTGCCTCATGAAGCCCGCGCAGATGGAACGCACCCCCTTCGCCGACCTGGACAGCCAGCCCAGGGAGATGACGGCGATGCTCCTCGCCGCGCTCGACGCGATGGGCCGCCATCCGGAGATCAGGCGGGTGCGCCGCACCGCGATGGAGGCGCTGCGACCGCAGCCGGGCGGCCGGCTGCTCGACGCGGGCTCCGGCGCCGGGGACGTGTCCCGGTGGCTCGCCGCGCAGGTGGGCACCGGCGGCGAGGTGATCGCGCTGGATTACTCGGCGGCCACCATCGCGGCCGCGTTGCAGCGGCACGACGGCAGCAACGTGCGTTACATGACCGGCGACGTCTCCGCGATGCGGCTGCCCAGCGACAGCTTCGACGGGGTCTGGTGCGAGCGGGTGCTGCAGCACGTCGACGACGCCGACGCGGCCATCGCCGAGCTGATCCGGGTGACCCGGCCCGGCGGCCGGATCTGCCTGATCGACACCGACTGGGAGTCGCTGGCCTTCGACGGCGTGCCGGCCCGGCTGGCCGCGACGATCGTGGCCGACATGCACGGCCGGCTCACCCCGAGGCAGCACGACATGGGTCGCACCCTGCGGCGCCGGCTGGTCGACGCGCACCTCACCGACGTCACCGCCACCCCGGTGACCTGCCTGTTCGGCGACCCTGACTCGGCCGGGGTGGTGCTGCCCATGGTCAACCCGATGGTGCCGGTCGAGGCCTGGACCACCCCGCCGGGTGTCCGCGACAACTGGTTCTCGCACGTCGACGCGGCCGGCTCCCGCGGCGACTTCCTGGCCGTCCTGACCATCTGGGTTGTCGCCGGCACGGTGTCCTAACCGTCGGCCTGCCGCCAGTACTGCCGTTTGTGGTCGTCGCGGATGACGTAGCCGAGGTGGCCGAGCTCGGTGCGCAGCTCCCGCTGGTCGCTCTCGTCGCCGGATTTGACGGCCGCCTGCCGGGCGGCGAACAGGGCGTGCGCGGTGGCCGGGATCTCCGGCAGGCCGGGCACCCAGCGGCGATAGGACGAGAGGTAGGGGTCCTGGTCGGCCCAGGCGATGCCGCGCTCGGTGAACGCGGCGCGCAGCCGCCGGGCGGACAGGTGGCACGGCTCGCGGGCCAGTTCGCGACCGGTGCGGCCGAGCAGGACGAGTTGCTCCCGGTCGGGGAAGGCGACGGCGACCTCGCCGCGCGGCACGCTGCACGCCGAACCGGGACGGGACAGCACGACCTCGGCCGGGCCGATCCGGACGGTGAGCGACTCGCGGTCGACGAACACGGCCAGCACCAGGCCGAGCAACACGCCGATGGCCACCGCCACCGTCGCCGCCGCGGTCGTGGGCAGCTCGCGGATCAGGGCGAACGGGCCGGGCAGCGGAAGCCACCCGGCCACTCGCACGATCAGCAGGAGCAGCCCGCCGCCGGTCAGCGGAAGGCCGAGCCACCCGAGGGCCCGGGCCCACCAGGGTGTCGGCACGATCGTCGTCTGTTCGAACACGGTCCGAGTTTTCGCCGGCGGCGAGCCGTCGCGATACCGACTCAAGGCGATGCTCGATAGACCAAAGTCGACTGCCCGTCGCGCCCGCCCGCCGGTAGCGTCGAAGCATGTTGCCGCGACTGCCGCTCAGATCCTGGCTGCTGGAGATCGGTCTGGCCCTGCTCGCCATGCTGCTCGGGCTGTTGTTCGTCGCCAACTCGGCGTCGGAGAGCGACGGCGCCCCGATCGCCCTCGAGGCGGCCGCGGCGGTGGTGTCCTTCGCCGGCCTGGTGCTGTTCCGCCGTCGGCACCCGGTGGCGCTGACCCTGTTCCTCCTCCCGATCGGCATCCTGCTCGGCATGCCGATGGGCGCCACCCCGGTCGCGTTGTTCGCGGTGGCCCTGCACCGCCCGGCCCGGTTCGCGATCGCGCTGGCCGCCCTGCACGCCACCGCCACCGCCGTGATCTACGGGCTGGTGCTGGGCCCGACCCAGGAATACTACGAATCCGTCGCCTTCCTGGTGTTGATGCACGTCAGCCTGGTCGCGGTGGCCATGGTGATCCGGGCGCAGCGGCAACTGGTCGCCTCCTGGGCCGAGCGGGTCCGGCAGGCCGAGGAGGGGCAGCGGCTGCGGATCGAGCAGGCCCGGCACGCCGAGCGCGAGCAGATCGCCCGCGAGATGCACGACGTGCTCGCCCACCGCATCTCGCTGCTGGCGGTGCACGCCGGGGCGCTGTCGGTGCGCCGCGACGCCGACGACGACGAGCGGCAGGCGGCCGGCGTGATCCGGCAGTGCGCGCACGACGCCCTGGAAGACCTCCGCACCGTGCTCGGCACGCTGCGCGCCCCGGCGCTCGACCGCCCGCTGCCGACGCTCGGCGACGTGCCGGCGCTGGTGGAGCGATCCCGCGAGGCCGGTGCCGAGGTCAGCCTGTCGCTGACCGGCGGGAATGACGACTCCGGCGAGGTGCCCGACCAGACCGGGCGGCACGCCTACCGGATCGTTCAGGAGGCGCTGACCAACGCGCTCAAGCACGCGCCGGGCGCCGCGGTCCGGGTCGACGTCGACGTGATCCACCTGAAAGGTCTGTCGGTGCGGGTGGTCAACGACCTCGGCTGGCACCACGCGGGCCCGCCGCGCAAGGCGGTGGGGACGATTCCCGGGGCCGGCGCGGGCCTGGTCGGGATGCGGGAGCGGGTGCAGCTGGCCGGCGGCGATCTGGAGCACGGGCCGACCCCCACCGGCGAGTTCGACGTGAAGGCCTGGCTGCCGTGGCAGACCTGAAGGCCGTGCGGGTGCTCATCGTGGACGACGACGCGATGGTCCGGCAGGGGCTGGCGATGATGCTCGGGGCCTTCGACGAGATCGAGGTGGTCGGGGCGATCTCGGACGGCACCGAGGTGGCCGCCGCGGTCAACACCTTCCGGCCCGAGGTCGTGCTGATGGACATCCGGATGCCGGGGATGGACGGGCTCACCGCCACCGCCGACCTGCGCCGTCGGCGGGACGCGCCCGAGGTGCTGGTGCTGACCACTTTCGACACCGATGAGCACGTGCGGCGGGCCATGCAGGTCGGGGCATGCGGGTTCCTGCTCAAGCACGAGCCACCGGCCGACATCGCCCGGGCGATCTGCCGGGCCGCAGCCGGCGAGCCGATGTTCACCTCGACGGTGCTGCGGCAGGTGATGGGGCTGGCCGCGGCCGGCGTGGAAGACCCGGCCCGAGACCGCGCGCGGGCGGCCCTGACCCAACTGACGCCCAGCGAGCGCGGCGTCGCCGAGCTGATCGCCGACGGCCGCACCAACCAGGAGATCGGCGGCGAGCTGCTGATGAGCACGCCGACGGTGAAGGCCTACCTGACCCGCATTTTCACGAAACTCGACCTGTCGAACCGGGTCCAGCTGGCGGTTCTGGTGCTGCGCTCTCGATAGGGGCGGCGCTTTCGATCGGGGAGGCGTGCAGCAGCTCGCGGGCCTGCTCGGCGGCGCGGGCGATGCTCTCGCTGACGAAGTCGAGGAAGCGGGCGATGTTCTCCAGGCGGGCGGCGGCCGGGGTGTCGGGGCCGAGGACGCCCACGCCCTGCCGGGCGATTTCGATGATCGCGGCAGTCGACTGGGCACTGGCGATCATCGCTTGGTACCAGATGTCGTCGTCGACCACGTAGAGGTCGCGGCGGCGCTCGTCGCGCTCGCGGCGGATCAGGCCCTGGCTCTCCAGGAACGCGACCGCCTTCGAGATCGACGCCGGGCTCACCTGCAGGCGCTGGACCAGCTCGGCCGCGGTGAGGCTGCCGGTGTCGGTGGTGTAGAGGCAGGCCTGCACCCGGGCCATCATCCGGGGCGTGCCCGCCGCCATGATGACCGTCGTGAACACCTCCTCGTAGGCCCGCACCGCCTCGGCGTCGCGTCCGTCGGGCTGCACCGACGCCGACGGCCCCCGGCCCGCCGACTGCTTCCGCCGGTGGGTGCGGCGTTCGGTGGCGTGGTGGGCCAGCTCGGCGCGGTAGGCGGTGGGGCCGCCGTTGCGCATCACCTCGCGCGTGACCGTCGAGGTGGGCCGGTCGATGCGCCGGGCGATCTCCGCGTAGGGGAGCCCGTCGGCCAGCCCCAGCGCGATCTGCTGGCGTTCCGGCTGGGTGAGTCTGCCTCCCGGCATCAGGTCCTCCACAGTGCTCCTCGAAGGACCTCAGCATAGCGTTCACTTCCAGGCCATTGCAACAGCGGCAAGGGCGGTCGTTGCATTGTAAGTATCCAGGTGCAACGATATATAGCATCTGAGCTGCAAGGATAAGTTTTGCTTGCAACAACTATCTTGAGTGAATCGTGAACGCAACGTAGCGTTTCCGGTATGAGAAACGACTTCGCAACCCCCGCTCCGATCGCCGCCATCCTCGACATCCCGGCCGGACGCATCCGGTTCATCGCCGCCGACCGGCCCGACACCGTGGTCGAGGTTCTGCCCGCCGACGCCACCAAGGCCCGCGACCTGAAGGTCGCCGAAGAGACCCGGGTCGAGTACGCCGACGGCGTCCTCCGGATCGAGGCGGTCGCCAAGAACCAGCTCTTCGGCCCGTCCGGCGCCATCGAGGTGACGGTCCAGCTGCCCACCGGCTCCCGGGTCGAGGCCAAGGCGGCCAGCGCCGAGTTCCGGGTGGCCGGCCGGCTCGGCGACCTCGCCTACGAGAGCGCGCACGGCCCCATCAAGATCGACGAGGCCGCGAGCATCCGCCTCACCACCGTCGCCGGCGACGTCGAGGTCGGCCGGCTCACCGGCCCCGCCGAGATCCGCACCAGCAAGGGCGACATCCGGATCGCCGAGGCGGTTCGCGGCACGGTCGTGCTGCGCACCGAGGCCGGCGAGATCTCGGTCGGTGCCGCCGCCGGTTCCTCGGCGTCGCTGGACGCCGGCACCACGCTCGGCCGGATCCACAACGAGCTGACGAACACCGAGGGCGCCGCCGCCCAGCTCGCCATCCACGCGACCACCACGGTCGGCGACATCGCCGCCCGCAGCAACTAAGGAGGCCCGACATGACCAACCTGGCCATCGCGGCGAACGGGCTGCGTAAGTCCTACGGCGACAAGGTCGTGCTCGACGGCATCGACCTGGCCGTCACCGAGGGAACGATCTTCGCCCTCCTCGGCCCGAACGGGGCCGGCAAGACCACCACCGTCCAGATCCTGTCCACCCTGATCGCGCCGGACGGCGGCACGGTCACCGTCGCCGGCCACGACCTGGCCGCCCGCCCCGACGACGTGCGCGGCGCGATCGGGGTGACCGGCCAGTACTCGGCGGTCGACAAGCTGCTCACCGGCGAGGAGAACCTGCTCCTGATGGCCGACCTCAAGCACCTGTCCCGGGCCGAGGGCAGGCGCAAGGCCGCCGAACTGCTCGAACGCTTCGATCTGGTCGAGGCGGCCGGTAAGCCGGCCTCGACCTACTCCGGCGGCATGCAACGCCGGCTCGACCTGGCGATGACCCTGGTCGGCGACCCCCGGCTGATCTTCCTGGACGAGCCGACCACCGGCCTCGACCCGCGCAGCCGCCGGGAGATGTGGCGGATCGTCCGGGAGCTGGTGGCGGGCGGCGTCACCATCTTCCTCACCACGCAGTACCTGGAGGAGGCCGATCAGCTCGCCGACCGGATCGTTCTGCTCGACCACGGCCGGCTGATCGCCGAGGGCACCGCCGAGGAACTCAAGCGGCGCATCCCGGGCGGCCACATCGAGCTCACCTTCACCGACCCGCACCTGCTCGACGAGGCCAAATCCCTGCTGCCGGCGGCGGTCGCCGATCCGGAGGCGCTCACCCTGCAGGTGCCGAGCGACGGCGGCGTCAAGTCGATCCGCGAGCTACTGGCGCGACTGGACCAGAACGACATCGACATCGACTCGATGAGCGTGCACACCCCTGACCTGGATGACGTTTTCCTGACTCTGACGGAGGCAAACCGATGACCACCCTCGCCCTCGCCACCCGCGACTCGTCCACCATGGTCAGGCGTCAGCTCAAGCGCCTGATCCGATATCCGGCGATGACCGTGCAGCTGATCATCACGCCGGTCATCATCCTGCTGCTGTTCGTCTTCGTGCTGGGCGGCGCGCTCGGCGCGGGCATCGGGGGCGGACGGGCCGGTTACGTCAACTACATCGTCCCCGGCATCCTGCTCATGACGGCGGCCACGGCCGCGACCGGCACCGCCGTCATGGTGGCCACCGACATGACCGAGGGGATCATCGCCCGCTTCCGGACGATGCGGATCTCCCGCGCCTCGGTCCTCACCGGTCATGTCGCCGGCAGCGTCATCCAGCAGCTGCTGAGCATGGCCGCGCTGGTCCTGATCGCCCTGGCGATCGGCTTCCGGCCGAACGCCAACCCGATCGAATGGCTGGCCGCCATCGGCCTGCTCACCCTGTTCGCGCTGGCCATCAGCTGGCTGTCGGTCGCCCTCGGACTGAAGTCGCCGACCCCCGAGGCGGCCGGCAACGCCCCGATGCCGCTGCTCCTGCTGCCGTTCCTGGGCAGCGGCTTCGTCCCCACCGACTCGATGCCCACGGTGCTGCGCTGGTTCGCCGAATACCAGCCCTTCACCCCGATCATGGAAACCATCCGGGGCCTCCTGCTCGGCACCCCGATCGGCAACAGCGCCGTCATCGCGATCGCCTGGTGCGCCGGGATCGCGCTGGTCTCCTACCTCTGGGCCAAGAGCATTTTCAACAAGGCCTGATGGGTACGCCGAACAGGGCCGCTCGACCTACGGGTCGGGCGGCCCTGTCCGTGCGTTACCAAGTTCAGTACCCGGTGGGCACCATCCGGCTCAGCAGCTGGTCGAGGGCGACGCTGGCGAAACCCACCCGCACGTCACTGGCCCCGTACGGCAGCCACAGCCGGCCGTCCTGAATCAGGCCGCCGCAGGAGTAGAGAACGTTCGGCACATAGCCCTCGCGCTCCACGTCGTCCGGGTCGAGCAGGCCGTCCGGCAGGTCGGCGACCACCCGCTCGGGGTTCTCCAAGTCCAGCAGCATGGCACCGAGCGAGTAACGGCGCATCGGGCCCACGCCGTGGGTCAGCACCAGCCAGCCCTGTTCGGTCTCCAGCGGGGAACCGCAGTTGCCCACCTGGATCAGGTCCCAGCCCCGGTGCGGCACCAGCAGCGGAACGGCCTGCTGCCACCGGTGCTGCTCGTCGCGGACGCTCAGCCCCAGGGTCTCGCCGTCGGACCGGCACAGCGCCAGCTTCCGCCCGCCGACGTAGCGCGGGAACAGGGCCATGCCCTTGTTCTGCGCGGCCGGCCCGTGCAGCGGGGACACGTCGAAGTGCCGCAGGTCGCGGGTGAAGATGACCCGGCCGGAGATCTGCCGGCCGTCGTAGGCGGTGTAGGTGGCTTGATATGCCGTACGGCCGTCCGGGTCGAGGGTCTGGACGAACCGGGCGTCCTCCATGCCGTTGCTCTCGGCCCGGGTGGTCGGCCACATGATCCGCTGGTGCAGCGGCGACGCGCACGGGAACGACACCGCGTAGTCCTCGGCGACGATGTGCCGGATCCGGTCGACGGTGTCCTGGGTGGTGGGCCGGGACAGCAGTTCGGCCGGCACGTGCCCGATGACGTCCTCGAACTCCTCGTCGGTGTAACGCTCGGGCAGGGTGGCCACCACGTACGCCGCGGCCTCGTTGTCGATGCCCTCGTCGATCAGCGCCGCCGACAGCTGGAAGCGGTAGTGCTGCGCGCCGACACGCTGGCCGATCACCAGCGGGCCGTCCCGGTCCTCCAGGCGGATCTGCTCCCCGGGACCGATCACCGCCGAGCAGAACCCGACCGAGGAGATGTGCCCCTCGCCGATCTGGCGCAGGCTGATCGCCACCCGGAACTCGCCCGGATCCAGACCCTCCTGGTCGGGATGGGCCACCATCGACGGGTTGCACAGCGCCGCCGCCTCGACCGAGTACTCATGGCTGAAGTACGCCCCGATCAGGGTGCGGGCGGTCGGGGACAGTTCGATCTCCGGCGGCACCCGGTGCTGCACCAGTTCGTAGTTGTGCTGGAAGGTCGACAGCAGGTCGTGGTGCCGGCCGGCGAACCGGGTCAGCACGTCGTCGAGCAGGCGGCTGGTCTCGGCCTCGTCGAGTTGCAGGATCCGCTCGATCAGGCTGGAGGCCCGGTTGTGCACGGTCTGCTCGTCCTCGCCGGGCACGAACAGCTTGATCACCACGCGCCGGGCATCCGGCTGCATGACGATCTCGTGGCGGGTGACATATGTCTGTGTGTTCATCGTTGCGGTCACGCTAGGCCGCCTGAGGGTCGGGTCGCACTTCGGGTCGCCAGCGTGCGGGCGTGCTGCAGCGTGGACACAAGCGCGAGGGTGGATTCGGCTCCTTGGTTCAGATTAGGACCATCTGCCGTTAATCCGTCATAACATCCGCCGGTTAGGGGGTCATACATGACGGTCTGCACGTCGTTATCGCCGATAAACCAAGCGATAGCCCGGAATAGGGGCTCCTCCCACCGATCGTCCCCGGTGACCGCTAATGCGGCCGCGCAAGCGTCGGCCACCGCGGCCGCCTCGATCGGTTGCTGGTCGAAACGATGCTTGGGCACGTCGGCCCGCCAGCCGCCGACCGGCACCACCGACAGGTGCCCGGCGTTGTCCTGCTCCCGGCACAGCCAGGCCAGCATCTTCAGACCGGTACGCAGCAGGGGCTCGTCGCCGAGCAGGTCGCCGGCCGCGATCACCACCTCGGCCATCGTCGGGTTGGCGTAGGTGAGCTCGTCGGACGGCCACACCCAGCCCGGGTCCGGGCCGGGCACCCCGACGGCGGCGGCCGCGTCGGCCAGCAGCGCGGACGCCAGGCTGTCCCGTGGATCGGCGCGCACCATCTCGGCGGCGCCAAGTCCGGCGTACGCCATCGCCCGGGGCCAGGTGGAGCGTTGCCGCGCTCCCGAGCGGAACGCGACGCCGGCCTCGCGCCGGATCCAGGGCACCGTGGAGCGCGCCGCCGCCGTGCCCAGACCCCACAGCGCGCGTCCCCAGCAGTCGCCGAGGCCGGGTTCGTCGGTCCAGTGCCGGTCGTAGCTCATCCGGTTGCGGAAGGCGCCGTCCGGCCCCTGCGCGTGGGTGAGAAAGGCCAGGTAGCGCTCGGCGAGACCGACGATCTGCGCGGTCGGCCGGGGCTCCCGGCTGGCCACCAGCAGCCCGCGGCCGACGTCGTCGACGCAGTAGCCGTGCTCGCGCCGCACGATGGCGTTGCGCGCGTGCTCGAGCAGCCCGGTGTCGTCGGACAGGCGGGCGAGATGGTTCCAGTTCGGCGCGGGCGCGTCGGTGAGCTGAATAGGTGGCGGGACCAGCCGCAAGCCGGCCGTCATGCGGGCACGGCCGAAGCCGCGACCGGGGCGCGATCGGCGAGCAGGCGGCCGGCCAGGTTCTGGTAGCGGGCGGCCACGGCCGGCCAGCGCAGCGTCGGCCCACCGCCGAGGCCGGTGAGCCGGCCGGGCAGACCAGGCTCGGCGAGCACGTGCCGGATGGCGGCGGCCATCGCCTCCGGATCCTGATGGGGTACCAGCAGCCCGGGCCCGTCGACCAGCAGCTCGACCGCGTGCGGGAACTCGGTCGCCACCACCGGCACCCCGGCCGCGACCGCCTCGATAAGCACCCCCGAGGTGACCTGCTCGGTCGAGTCGTAGGGCAGCACCACCACGTCGGCCGAGCAGATCAGCCGGGACAGGTCGGCCTGGTCGAGGTAGACGTCGAGCCAGCGGACGGCATCGGTGACGCCGAGCGCGGCGGCCAGGGCCTTGAGCGAGTCGCGGTACGCGTCCCCGAAGTGCTCGAGGACCTTCGGATGGGTGCGGCCGGCCACGGTGTAGACCGGCGCCGGATCGGTGTCGCCGAGCAGCGCGAGCGACCGCAGCGCCCACTCGATGCCCTTGCCGGGGCCGAGCAACCCCCAGGTGAGCAGTTGCGGCCGGTCATGATCTTCTCGGTGGGCCAGGGTGTCGTGGCTGCCGGCGCCGTGCGGGATCACCGCGATCTTGCGAGGGTCGAGGTCGTAGCCGGCGACGAGCCGCTGCCGGGCGGTGTCGGTCATGGTGACCAGGGCGTCGGCGGTGGCGGCGAGGCGTTCGAGGACCTGTCGCTGGAGCGGGTCGGGGTGGCTGAGCACGGTGTGCAGCACCACGATCGACGGGACCTTCAGGGCGCGCAGCAGCGGCAGCACCTCGGCGCCGGCGTCACCGGGGTAGATCCCGTACTCGTGCTGGATGACCGCCACGTCGAAGCGGTTGAGCGCGTTGGCCGCCGCCGCCCACCCACTGGGGTTGTCGGTGTGCCAGGTGTGCACGACGCGCGGGGCGCTCCGGTCGAGCTCGATTCCGCCGCTGACGTTGTCGCTGGCGAGAAGTCGCACGACCCCGGCCGTACCGCTCGTATTGAGCTGGGTCGCGAGTGCGGCATTGAATGTCGCCAAACCGCATTGTGTGGGCGGGTACGTACTCAAAAAACCATAGGTGGCGGGCATGACAGGCCTTTCTGGTTCCGCGGCTGCCTCCCCGCAGCACGACTCACCGCACGTGCGCAGGCACTATTGCAGTGCTTCGGGGACGAGGCTTATTCGCGACCTACCCGGACCCGGAAATCAGCGGGACAGGTGCAAACGGTCTCCACCGTCGCGAATAAGCCTCGCTGCTCCGCTTAACGTGCAATTCACATTGCGACGTTAACAAGTGCGGTGATTCACCTGACGATTTTCCGGTAAATCCCCAGGTAGTCCTCAACCATGCGGTCGGCCGAGAACCGTTCCCGGGCCCGCGCGGCGCAGCCGGGCCGGTCGATCTCGGAAACCGAAAGGACGGCGGCGACCGCTTCGTCCACGTCCGCGACCAGGCGTCCGGTCACGCCCTCGTCGACCACTTCCGGCATCGAGCCTTTCCGGTATGCGATGACCGGCGTCCCGCAGGCCATCGATTCCACCACCGAGAGCCCGAACGGTTCGGCGAACCGGATCGGGTGCAGCAGTGCCGCCCCGGATCCGAGAATTCGCCCTCGATCATCCGGTCCGACCGAGCCGAGATAGACGACCCGGTCGCCGTCGATGTGCGGTTCGACGTCCCGGGCGAAGAACTCGGCGTCCTGCACGATTCCGCAGATGATCAGTCGGCGCCCGGCCCGCCGGGCGATCTCGATGGCCAGATCGGTTCCCTTGTCCGGATGGATTCGCCCGAACGCGAGGAGATCGGTCGAGGAGGAGGCGGACAACGGCAGCGCGGAAAGGTCGATCCCGTGGTGCACGGTCGCGAAGTAGGTGAGGTCGGGGGACCGGTCGGCATCCGAGATCGAGACGTAGTGCGACCGGGCCTGCCGGTAGGCGGGCAGGATGTTCGACCCGGAGAAGCCGTGGATGGTGGTGAGCAGCGGTGCCGCGCAGTGCTGGGAGAACGCCAGCGGCAGCCAGTCGAGATGGTTGTGCACCAGGTCGAACTCGCCCGAGCGGGCGAGCGCGTGGGACACGTGCAGCGCCTCCCAGACCCGGCCGTCGAAATCCGGCGATTCGGAGTACCCGGTGGGGATCACCCCGTCGAGGGTGGCCTTGGTGACCGAGTCGAGGGTGGCGAAGAGGGTGACGTCGATGCCGCGCGCGGCCAGCCCCTCGGCGAGCAGGCCGGTGATCAGTTCCCAGGGGCCGTAGTGCAGTGGCGGTGTACGCCAGGCGATCGGCCCCAGCAGCGCGACCTTCATGACAAATACCCCTTTTCGGGAGTTAGTACCGGGTAAGTATGCCGACCCGGTGAAGGTGGCGTTCTCGTGTTAGAGAAGACGCATGACGGATCTCTGGTGGAAAAGTGCGGTCGTTTACCAGATCTACCCGCGTAGCTTCGCGGACGCCGACGGCGACGGCATGGGCGATCTGCGCGGCATCATCGACCACCTCGACCACCTGGCCGAGCTGGGCGTCGACGTCATCTGGCTGTCTCCGATCCACAAGTCGCCGCAGGACGACAACGGTTACGACATCAGCGACTACCAGGACATCGACCCGCTCTTCGGCGACCTGGCCACGTTCGACGAGCTGATGACCGGGGTCCACGAGCGCGGGATGAAGCTCATCATGGACCTGGTGGTGAACCACAGCTCGGACGAGCACCAGTGGTTCGTGGAAAGCCGGTCGAGTAAGGACAACCCGAAACGCGACTGGTACTGGTGGCGGCCCGGCCGGGACGGCATGGAGGCGGGCACGCCCGGCGCCGAGCCGACCAACTGGGGTTCCGCGTTCGGCGGCCCGGCCTGGGAGTACGACAAGGAGACCGGCGAGTACTACATGCACCTGTTCTCGCCCAAGCAGCCCGACCTCAACTGGGAGAACCCCGAGGTCCGCGGCGCGGTCTACGAGATGATGCGCTGGTGGCTGGACCGGGGCGTGGACGGCTTCCGGATGGACGTCATCAACATGATCTCCAAGGTGCTCCCGCTGGCCGACGGCCGGCTGACCGCCGGGCAGGCGTACGCGGACGGATCGGCCGGCTACATCAACGGCCCGCGCAACCACGAGTTCCTGCACGAGATGTACGAGCAGGTCTTCGCCGGCCGCACCGGCCTGCTGACCGTCGGTGAGATGCCGGGCGTCACGGTGGACGAGGCGATCCGCTTCACCGACCAGGACCGCCAGGAGGTCGACATGGTCTTCCAGTTCGACCACGTCTGGGCGGACCGGGGCGGCGACCCGTGGCGGGTCTTCCCGCTCCAGCTCACCGTCCTGAAGGGCATCTTCGGCCGGTGGCAGGCCGGTCTGGCCGAGGAGGGCTGGAACAGCCTCTACTGGAACAACCACGACCAGCCGCGGGTGGTCTCCCGGTACGGCGACGACAGCCCCGAGTTCCGCGCCGCCTCGGCCAAGATGCTCGGCACGGTGCTGCACCTGCACCGCGGCACGCCGTACGTCTACCAGGGCGAAGAGCTCGGCATGACGAACTATCCGTTCCAGAGCATCACCGATTTCCGGGACATCGAGGCGCTCGGCCAGTTCCGGCAGGCGACCGAGATCGAGGGCCGGGAAGCCGGCGACGTGCTGACCGTGCTGCGGGCCCGCGGCCGGGACAACGCGCGCACCCCGATGCAGTGGGACGACTCGCCGAACGGCGGCTTCAGCACCACCACGCCGTGGCTCGCGGTCAACCCGAATTACCCGCAGATCAACGCGAAGGCCGAGCGGGCGAACCCGGACTCGGTCTTCCACTACTACCGCCAGCTGATCAAACTGCGGCACGACGAACCGGCCGTGGTCGACGGCGACTTCACCATGCTGCTGCCGAACGACGAGCGGCTCTACGCCTTCACCAGAAAAGGCGAAAGCGCGGAACTGCTGGTGATCGGCAACTTCACCGGCGAGACGGTGGAGGCCGAGATCGACGGCTGGGCCGGCGCCGAACTGGTGCTGTCCAATCTGCCGGTCAACGGCCTGACGATGGCGCCCTGGCAGGCGGTCGTCTACCGGCGGCCGGCCACGTAGGACGACAGGCCGTCGAGCAGGCGGGCCAGCCCGAACTCGAAGAGCATGTCCAGGTCGAAGTCGAACTCCTCCGAGGTCAGCTCGCGGAAGTGCGGCATCGAGTCGAGCAGCGAGGTGAGCCGGTCGGCCTGCGTCTCGATCCATTCGTCGTTGGTGATGCCGGTGTCCCGGATCGCCTGCGCCTCCGGTTCGAGACCACTGGCGATGCCCCGGACGAACGTGAAGATCAGGACCTGGATGTACATCCGATCGGCCAGCGGCAGCCCGGTGCCGTCGAAGGCGGCCAGCACCCACTCGCTGAGTCGCATCGCGTTCGGCGCCATCTGCGGCCGGGTGATCGACATCGTCGGCGCCAGCCAGGGATGACGCTGGAACACCGCCCACTCCAGCCGGGCGCACAGCTCGATGCAGGCCCGCCACCCGGAGGGGCGGCGGGCCGGTAGCGGCACCTCACCGAGCACCGAGTCGATCATGGCCAGGATCAGTTCTTCCCGGCTGGGAACGTGCCGGTAGAGCGACATCGTGGACACGTCGAGAGCGGTCGCGATGCGGCGCATGGACAGCTCGGGCATCCCGTCCCGGTCGGCGATCTCGATGGCCGCGGCCACGATCCGCGGGGCGCTCAGCTCGTGGTCGTGGCGCGGCGCCGGGCCGGCCACCACCGTGCCCACGCCGGGGCGGGCGATGGTCAGCCCCTCCTCCTGCAGGGCGGCGTGCGCCTTGGTGGCGGTGGCGATCGCGACGCCCCACTCCCGCACCAGGGCCCGCGCCGACGGCACCCGGTCGCCGGGCCGCAGCTCGCCGCGCTCGATCCGGCCGCGAATGTCCTGCACGATTCGCCGATATGGGGCGTCCAAGCTAGTACACCTACCTCTCCCGCCAGTGCCGTACTAGGACACGTTTGCAAGCTCAAAAACGCCACCCTAGCCTCGCTAGTACATCGATATACAGAGTACGCAGGAGGCGGGGGACATGCGGGTTTTGATTTCGGGCGCGGGGATCGCCGGGCCGGCGCTGGCGTTCTGGTTGCACCGGGCCGGCGCCGACGTGACGGTGGTGGAGCGGGCTCCGGAGCCACGTCCGGGCGGGCACGCGGTGGACGTGCGCGGCGTGGCGCGTGGCGTGATCGAGAAGATGGGCGCGCGCGAGGCGATCCGAACCAAGCAGATCGACGACCGCGGCTTCGCCCTGGTCGATGCCAGGGGCCGCCGGATGGCCGCGCTGCCGGCCGACATGTTCGGCGGCGAGGGCATCGTCGCCGAGATCGAGATCGCTCGCGGCGACCTGGCCCGCATCCTCTATGACGCGACCGCGAACACGGTCACCTACCGTTTCGGTGATCGGATCGTGGACATCGGCGAGGAAGTGACCTTCGCCGGCGGGAGAAAAGACCGGTTCGACGTCGTGGTCGGCGCCGACGGCGTCCGCTCGGGCGTCCGCAAGATCGCGTTCGGCCCGCACGCCGACTATGTCCGGCCACTCGGCGGCTACGCCTCGTACTTCACCGTTCAAGACCCCGGTGACCTGGACAACTGGAGCGCGATGTTCAACGCCCCGGGCGGCCGGGCGGTCCTGGTCCGCCCCGAGGCCGGCGGCACCGCGAAGGCCAGCCTCAGCTTCCGCACGAAGGAGGTCTACGACCGGCTGACCCGGGACGAGCAGATCCGGCTGCTGACCGAGCGGTTCACCGGCGTCGGCTGGCGGGTGCCGACCCTGCTGGCGCAGCTGCCGGCGGCAAAGGACCTGTACTTCGACGAGGTCAGCCAGGTGCGCGTCGACAAGTGGGCGCGCGGCCGGGTGGTGCTGGTCGGCGACGCCGGTTACTGCGGCTCCCCGCTGGGCGGCATGGGCACCAGCATGAGCCTGGTCGGCGCCTACGTCCTGGCCGGCGAGATGTCCGGGAGCAAGAGCCCCGAGCAGGCCTTCGCCGCCTATCAGGAACAGATGGCCGACTATGTCGCGGAGGGCACCCAGCTGCCGCCCGGCGGGATCGCCATGTCCGCCCCGAACGGCCGGTTGGCGATCCGCGCACGGGCGCTGTCGATGTCGATGATGAACCACTGGCCGATGAAGCAGATGCTGGCCAAGCAGTTCGGCAAGGCCGAGGCGATCACCCTGCGCGACTATCCGGGGCTAGCGCAGGACGACGAGCCCGTCCAGCACGACTCCCGGGCGCTCGACCTCCACCCGTACCGTGTGCGAACCGCTGGTGGGCCAGGAGCGTGACCAGACCGCCTGCCGGTAGACGGTCTGCGGCGACCGCAGGTCGACGACGCCCTGGTCGGCGTCGTCGACGAAGATCCGGATCTGGCCCGATTGGGCCGCCCGGCTGACCGCGATGGCGGCCGAGCTGCCGGTGAAGGTCCAGGTGGCGGCGGATCCGGCGGCGATGCCGCCGAGGGCGACCCCGCCGAGATAGCCGGGGTTGCTCAGCGTGCGCCACGTTCCGCTGCGCTGGGCCGCGGTCTCCGAGACGACCACGGGCGTACGGGTGACCGAGCCGTCCACGGTGTTGCCGGCCCGGTCCGCTGCCCGCAGCGCGAAGGTGACCGGGCGGCCGGGCGCGAGTGCACCGTTCCGGCTGTGCACGGCGGTGCCGAGGTTCATCGTCGAGGGTTGGGTCATGGCGACGGCCGCGACCCCGTTCACGTCGTCGGCGGTCCACTGCAACTGGACCGGCACGGTTCCGTTCAACGAGCCGGTCCGCAGCGCGAGGGTCGGGCCGGAGGCGAAGACCGGGGCGACGGCGTCCGAGATGACGTTGGCGCCGACCATGGTGGCCCGGCCGGACAGGTGCAGCGCCCGGATCGTCACCACGTGCCCGCCGGGACTTACCCGCAGGGTAGTGGTGCGGTGCGTGCCCGGGGTGGCGACGGCGAGTTCGCCGTCCACGTACACCTCGAAGCGGGCGATCAGCGCACTCGGCGTGGTCACGTTCCAGAGCGGGCGGATCAGGCCCTTGGTGTAGAGCGTGGTGGCGTAGTTCGAGGCGCCGGGCATCCGCAGGTAGCGCAGGCCGGCCGGGCCCGCCCCGGCGATCGCCCGGATCGCCGGCAGTTGCCGGTACAGCGTGGTGCCGGGACATTCGGTGAGCCCGGCGTCACGGTGGCCGGCGATCCGCCACAGCACCGCCTTGGCGCCGGCGGCATAGCGCGGGCCGCCGCCGGAGGTGAGGACGACCTTGCCGTTCGGCGGGTTGCCGGCGGCGCCCAGCTTGTAGGCGGCGACGGTGGCGATCGCGGTGCGCACCGTGGCGGTGACGCCGACCCCGCTGAAGGTGCCGATCACGGCGATCGAGCTGGCGTTGGAGTTGAAGCCCATGGTGTGCGCGCCGAGCACCGACCGGCCCACGCCGCCGCCCCGGCCCTCGAAGATCCGGCCGCACTTGTCGACCAGGAAGTTGTAACCGATGTCGTCCCAGCCCCGGGTGCGTACCTGGTAGGCCTGGATGCCGCGGACGATCGCGGCCGAGTCGGCGCAGCTGTAACCGTTGCCGGTGGCCGTGTGGTGCACGAAGAAGACCTGGACCGGCCCGGTGTAGGAGGGTGCGACCCGCACGATGGACTCGTTGGCGCCCCAGCCGGCCCGGGTGACCATGCGGGGGACCGGCCGGGCCGGCATCGGCACCGCCGACCGGGCCGAGGTGGCCGATTCCGCGCGCCGGGACATGACCGCCGGGGGCCGGGCCGGGGCCGCCTTCGGGTTGATCAGGTCGACCCGCAGGCCGGCCGGCAGCGGCCGGCGGGCACCGGCGACGTGCGCCTCGACCGCGTCGGAGGCGCCCACCCAGAGCGGGTCGCTCGTGCCGCGCCGGTCACCGGCCGCGGTGCCGTCGGCCTCGACCGCCTGCCACGGCGTCCACCGCCCGGTGCCGAGCGCCCGGGTGCGCACCCGGATCGTGCCGTCGACGGACGCCCCGGGATCGGCCCAGCTGATGCCGAGCAGGCTGAACGGCCGGGTGGCGTGCGCGGTGGCGGCCTCGGCGAACGGAACGGTCTGCACGGCCGGGTCGGCGGCCGAGGCCGGCGGGACCGGACCGGCCGCGACGGTGGCGGCGGCGGTGGCGAAGACAAGGACGGCGCGGAACTTCGTCCGATACCGGTGCACGTGAACCCCCGTGGTACTGGTTGATCGGCCAACAGCCACGTTGCCGCCTGGCGTCGCTTCCGTCCCGGAAATCAACAACTATTTCGGGTTATTTTGCGGCGCAAAAGTGGGCAAAACGGCCAAACGACTGACAGCAGGGACTTGCGTCACATCGGTTAAGAACCTCAACTGACTGCCGATGGGACGGGGCGTGAGCAGCCCTGACTTCGTCGCTGAGCAGCGTCCGCCGCTGCGTGCGCGATTCGCGTGGCTGCACGTCGTGGCCGGCCTGACCCTGGTGACGGTCTACTGCCTCGGGCCGGTGTGGGTGCAGACCCCGGCCTCGGTTCTCGCGATGGCCGGCGGCATGACGTCGCTGTACCTCGGACCGAACCACAACCTGAAGGCGGCCGACCGCCTCCCGTGGAAGATGGTCCGCATCGCGGGCTGGCTGTTCATCGTCGCCACCGTGATCCGGGCCCTGGTGCCGAGCACGATGAACACGCCGCCCACGGCCATCGCGCTCATCCCGAACTCGTTCATCGTCCCGGCGTACCTCTGCCTGGGTTATGCCTTTCTGGTGATGCTGCGCCGGCGGCGGGCCGCCGACGATGACCCGGCCCGGATCGACGCGATCCTGGTCGGCCTGGCCGCCGCGTTCGTGACCTGGACGTTCGTGATCTCCCCGGCGGTCTACGACTCGAACCTGTCCGGCTATCAGGTGCTCGACGCGCTGTTCCCGATCTTCGACGTGGTCATGCTGATCCTGGTCGCGCAGCTCATGCTGGCCGGCGGGGTGCAGCAGGTCGCGCTCTGGCTGATGATCGTCGCGGCCGCCTGCATGTTCGTCGGCGACCTGCTGTTCAGCCTGCGCGACGCCCAGCTCATCGACATCTCGCCGATGGCCAGCAACGCGGCGTTCCTGCTGATGTTCGTGCTGATCCCGGCGGCGGCGCTGCACCCGTCCACCCGGACCCTGGTGCAGCCGCAGAAGGTCGTCGTGCGCGACCTGAGCAAGCTGCGGATGACCGTGATCGGCCTGGTCGTGGTGGTTCCCACGATCATCACCTCGCTGATGCCGGTCGGCGCCGTGGTCAACGACCTGATCCGGGCCGGGCTGTGCGCGCTGATCGTGCTCAGCGTGCTGGGCCGGGTGGTGCGCTCGAACAACTCCCGGGTCAAGGCCGAGAAGGTCACCCGGCGGCGGGCCACCCACGACGCGCTCACCGACCTGCCCAACCGGGAGCTGCTCTCCGAGACGGTGTCCCGCTGGGCCGACCGGGCCGCCAGCGACCACCTCGAGATCAGCCTGCTCTTCATCGACCTCGACCGGTTCAAGATGGTCAACGACCACTGGGGCCACGAGGTCGGCGACGAGCTGCTGTGCGCGGTCGCCGGCCGGCTCGGCGAGCAGGTCCGGGCCGAGGACGTGGTGGCCCGGATCGGCGGCGACGAGTTCGTGATCGCCCTGGCCAGCCCGTCGCACCTGCGGCTGGCCGAGTCGCTGGCCGACCGGCTGCTGGAGGAGTTCGGCAAGCCGTTCGAGCTGTCGGTCGGCGACGTGGTCGTCTCGGCGTCGATCGGGGTGGCCAAGTCGACCGGTGGGGCGCACGCGCTCGAGTTGATCCGGGATGCCGACACCGCGATGTACAAGGCCAAGGGCTCGGGGCGCAACGCGTACGCGCTGTTCGACACGTCGCTGCGCGATCAGGTGCGGGACCGGGTCAAGCTGGAGCAGGCCCTGCGCGGTGCGCTGGAACGCGGCGAGCTGGCCGTGTACTTCCAGCCGATCGTCGACGTCGCCGGCGACGAGCTGGACGGGTTCGAGTCGCTGATGCGCTGGACCTCACCCGAGCTGGGTTTCGTCTCGCCGGACGAGTTCATCCCGATCGCCGAGGAGACCGGCATGATCGAGGAGATGGGCGCCTGGTCGCTGCGCGAGTCGGTGCGGCAGCTGCAGGAGTGGCTCGTGCTGCGCGGCCCGCACGCCCGCCCGATCCACGTGTCGGTCAACGTGGCGGTTCGCCAGCTCCGCGACGGTGCGCTGGTCAAGCTGGTCGACGACGTGCTCCGGGAGACCGGTCTGCCGCCCGAGGCGCTGTGGCTTGAGATCACCGAGTCCGGCGTCATGGAGGACATCGAGGCCGCGCTGCTCACCCTGAACGCGCTGCACTCGCTGGGCGTGACGCTCTGCATCGACGACTTCGGCACCGGTTACTCGTCGCTCAGTTACCTGCACCGGCTCCCGGTCGGCGTCGTCAAGATCGACCGCTCGTTCATCATGGACGTCGGCGAGGCCGGCACCAACGAGCCGATCGTGCGCGCGGTCCTCGCGATGACCCACGCGATGGGCCACCGGGTGGTCGCCGAAGGCGTCGAGACCGAGCTGCAGCGCGACTGGCTCCGGGCGCAGGGCTGTGACCTGGTGCAGGGCTGGTTCTACGGCAAGGCCGAGCGCCCGGAGAACCTCATGAACTGGATCGATCGCTCGGTTTCGGCCTGATCGCCTGCTCGACCAGGCCGGTGATGGCCCAGCCGGCGATCCGCTCGAAGGACGGCTCGGTGCCCCGCGCCCCGGAGCTCAGCGCAGTCGCCAGATGCGGGAAGTCGCCGCTTGCCACGGCTTCGGTGATCAGCGCGACCTGTTCCGAGGTCGGGGTGGCGGCGGCGATTTCGTTCGTCACGTAGGACGCCACGAAGCCGGTGACCAGGGCGATCAGCTCCATCTTGGTGGGACCGTCCAGGCCGGTCGGCTCCAGCGCGGCCAGGCTCTGCTCCAGGTAACCGAGCATGTTGCGGCCGGTCAGGCGGCGATTGGGCAGGGCCGCGGGTAGCCACGGGTGGGCGAGCATCAGGGCCCGCTGCGCCGCGGCGAGCGCCATCAGATCCGTACGCCAGTCTCCGGTGATATTGATCTTGGGGGTTTCCTCCCCGACCTTGTCGACCATCAGGTCCAGCAGGCGGTCCTTGTCGGGCACGTAGGTGTAGAGCGACATCGCGCCGGCGCCGATCTCGGTGGCGATCCGGCGGATGGTGACCGCGGCCAGCCCCTCGGCGTCGGCGAGCCGGATCGCCGCGTCCACGACCTGCTCACGGGTGTGCGCGGGTGGGCGTCCGCGAGCCATGATTCCTCCTGCTACTATTTTCAGTACAGCGTACGAGAAAGGGAGCGTCATGCAGAGACTGCCACTCTTCACCCGGATGCTGCGGCGGCGGACCCGAAAGGGATCGCCCGCACGCTACGACGTCACCTGGCAGCCGGGCGTCCCGGTGCCCGCCGCCGACGGCGTCACCCTGATGACCGACCACTACGCCCCGGTGACCGGCGAGCCGTGCCCGACCGTGCTGGTCCGCGCCCCCTACGTGCGCGTCGGCTTCCCGTTCAACTACCTCTACGGCGCGCTCTTCGCCGAGCAGGGCTTCCACGTGCTGCTGCAGAGCAGCCGCGGCACCGGCGGCTCGGGCGGCGACTTCCATCCCTGGAAGGGCGAGGGCGAGGACGGCCGGGCCACCGTCGCCTGGCTGCGTGAGCAGGACTGGTTCACCGGCGAGCTCTACACCGCCGGGGCGAGCTACATGGCGTACACGCAGTGGGCGCTGGCCACCGACCCGCCGCCGGAGTGGCGCGGAGCGGTCATGCAGGTCGGGCACTCCGACGGGCACGACTTCTTCTGGCGTGGTGGGGCGTTCGGCCTCGAGCGCGCGCTGGTCGGCGGGACCGGCCTGTTCAATCAGGCGCTGACCACCTGGTCCTACGCGCGGGTGATCCTGCGGTTGCAGCGCCGCCTCGGCCGGGTGGTCCGCGGAGTCCCGATTCTCGACGTCTATCCGCAGGTCTACGGGGGCCGGCGGCCGGCGTTCGAGGAGTGGCTCGCGCATCCGGAGAAGGAGTACTGGCAGGACAGCGATCTCACCCCGGTCGCCGACAAGCTGACCGTGCCGGTGAGCCTCAGCACCGGCTGGTGGGACCTCTCGCCGGAGCAGGTGATCGAGCACTACCAGCGGCTGCGCGCGGCCGGCAACGATCCCGACCTGCTGATCGGGCCGTGGACGCACACGTCGGCCCTCTCCGATGGCTGGCCCGACCTGTTCGAGCAGGCCATGCGGCGGTTGCGCGGCGAGCCGTCGCCGTACCGGATCCGGATCTTCGTGGGTGGGGCGAACGAATGGCGTGACCTGCCGTCCTGGCCGCCGCCGGAAATGCAGGAACAGCGGTGGTTCCTGGGCGAGGGCACGTTACAGCTCGCTGAGGGGACCGGCGTCAGTTCCTTCCGGTACGACCCGTCCGACCCGACCCCGGCTGTCGGCGGCCCGTTGCAGTCCCGGACCCAGGGTCAACGGGACAACGCCGACCTGGAGAAACGGTCCGACGTGGTGCTGTTCACCGGCACGCCGTTGGAGGAAGCTGTCGAGATCGTCGGCGCGGTGCGAGCCGAGTTCGACGCCGCCACCACGGCCGTCAGCGGCGATCTGTTCGCCCGGCTCTGCGACGTCGATCCCACCGGCAAGTCGATAAACATCTGCGACGGGCTGACCCGTTTCACCGGTGACGGCCGGGTCACCGTCGAGATGGGACCGGCCGGTCACCGGTTCAAGCCCGGCCACCGCATCCGGCTGCAGGTCAGCGGCGGCGCCCACCCGCGCTACCTGCGCAATTACGGCACCGGCGAACCGCCCGGCCCGGCCACTCGGATGGTTCCCACCGACACCACGGTCCGGCACACCTCGTCCCTTGTGCTGCCGGTGGTTTAGCGCTCTCGACCGGTGGGGTAATGCGTCGCCGCTACCCCACCAAATCGAGGAGAAACAATGTCCGTTCAGGGACTGCTCTATGTGATCGCCGTCATCCTGCTGGTTCTCGCGGCGCTGCCGATCGGCACCCGGGGCATCAGCCTGGCCCTGCTCGGCGCGGCTTTCGCCCTGCTGGCCTATTCCTGGGACACCATCACCGCCTAGTCGTTACGGCTCGACGATGAGGACCACCTTGCCGCGGCCGTGCCGGGACTCGACCGCCCGGTGCGCCGCGACGACGTCGGACAGCGGGTAGGCGCGTACCGGCATGGTCAGCAGCCCGCGTCCGGCCAGCGCGATCACCTCGGCCAGTCGCTGCGGGTCGCGACCGGCCCGCACCACGCGGGTGCCCAGCTCGGCCGCGGCCTTGTCGTCCACAATGGTGCCGATCCGGTCCGGCGCGATGCCGATTTCTACGGACTGGGCGATCGCCTGGCCGCCGGCGGCGTCGAGCGCGACGGTCGGCGTACGCCCGGTTGCCCGTACGGCCGCAACTAGATCGTCGCCGTAAGCGACCGGAATCGCGCCCAGCTGCCGCAGATAATCGTGATTGGCCGGCGAAGCCGTGCCGATCACCGTGGCCCCGCGAATTCCCGCGAGTTGCACCGCGAGGGTTCCCACGCTGCCGGCCGCCGCATGCACCAGCAACACGTCGTCGCTATCGACCGACAATTCGGCGAGCGCTCCGCTCGCCGTCTGGGCCGCGGCGACAAACGCCGCGGCGGTCGGGAAATCCAGGCGATCCGGTTTCCGCACCGCATTCGGTACGGGCACGCAGAGCAGTTCCGCATTTCCGTTGAACATTGTCGAACCGAGTACGGCGTCGCCCACCTGCAGACCGTCGACGCCGTCGCCCAGCCGATCGACCACCCCCGAGTACTCCTGGCCGAGCTGCTGCGGGAAATTGACCGGCGCCCAGGTCATCACCCCTTGTCGATATCCCACGTCGAACGGCTGGACGCCGGCCGCCCGCACCCGGATGCGCACCTCGCCCGGGCCCGGCTCCGGATCGGGCAGATCGGTGACGCGCAGAACCTCGGGCGGACCGAAGGTATCGAAGACAACGGCTCTCATGGCCTCACTCTGCAAGCTGAACCGAGGTTGAGGTCAAGACCGTCCGGCCGTATTCTTTCCGCTCATCGATCTTGGGGGAGTAAAAGTGCAGCCGCAGCAGCAGGGCATCGCGCTGACGACCAAATACCACCCGCTCGCCTTCATGCTCGGGCTGTTCAAGCCGGTCATCGAGATCAACGGGCAGCGGGCCGGCAACGCGTGGGGCCGTCAGGTCATTCCGCTGCAGCCCGGCCAGTACCACCTGCACGTGCACGTGCCCTACCTGTGGCCGCTCGGCCCGGCCGACCTGCCGGTCAACGTCTACCCCGGGCAGACGGTGGAGCTGGAGTACCGGGCTCCGATGATCGCCTTCATCAAGGGCGCGCTGGGTGCGCCGCCGCAGAAGTGGCCCGGCCTGGTCGCCACGATCATCCTGTTCGCCATCGTCGCCGTCCTCTTCCTGTGCATCTGCGGCGGCGTCATCGTGGGCATCCTGTCCGACTCCGGCAGCAGCTCCTCGTCGTACACCATCCAGGCGGTCACGAACCTCCTGCGTTGACCTCCCGCACGAACACGATGCCGTCGGGCAGGTGGACCGGGTCCAGCGGGGCATAACCGAACCAGGGGGAGACCCGGGCGGTTCGCGGGACCGGGTCCAGCCGGCGGGGGTCGACGAGATACCGCTCCTCCGGCTGGTCGTACAGCAGGCCCTCCAGGGTGTCCGGGGGTGGGGCGTCCACCCCGTGGTCGCGGAAGGTGCCGAGGGCCGAGGCCAGGACGGCGTACGCCGGGCCCAGCCGGCCGGCCACGATCGCGCCGGCGCTCCACCACTCGTACGGCTGGTCGCCGAGCCGCATCGAGCTCCGGTTCCGCTGCAGGTGGCTGTTGTGCGCGTGGACCAGCACCGGGCCCCGCTCGGCGACGGCCAGCAGGTTGGCCGCCATCATCAGACTTCGCTGACCCAGCAGCCGCGGGATCCGGCCGGGCGAGGTGCCGGCCATCCAGTAGTGGTAGCGGAGGAGCCCGGCGGCGGTACGCCCACACAGACTGGCCCGCTCGTCGGCCAGCTGCGGCGCGTGCGCGTCGAGCAGCGCCACCAGGTCGTCGGCGAGCAGCCGCAGCTCACCGGCCTCGGGCGTCCGCCCCACCGACTGGGACGGGTCCATCATCGCGGCCGGGTTGGGCCACCGGCCGTCGTCACCGAGCAGGCGGTCGAGGGTCTCCGCGGTGCAGGGAAGCAGGTCGGGGTCGAGGCGGGCGGCGAGATAGCCGTGCAACGCGGTGATGGCCTGTCGGGGGCTAGCCGCCCCGGTGATCTCCAGCGGCCCGTCGATCCCGGCGAACCGGACCTGCTCGGCCGTGGGCCGGCCGTCGTTGTGGGCGCGCATCCAGCGCACCAGCTCGCGGTTGCCCGCGAAGACACCCCACTCGTGGCTGAAGCCGCGCGCCATGACCTCGTCGAGCGTGCCCTCCCCGGCCGTGACGTAGTCGTCCACGACCAGCCCCATCAGGCAGTCGCTCTCGATCGCGATCGTCCGGTAACCCTCCTGCTCGACAAGTTGCCGGAACAGGTCGTTGCGCGCCTCGAGCAACTGGTCGGCGCCGTGGGTGGGCTCGCCCAGGGCGAGCACTCGCGGCCGGTCCGGGAACAGCCGCAGAACGGTCGCGGCCTCAATCTTCTCGCCAGCAAACATAGGTTAAACGCTATCGTTGAACCGTCGGTTGAGACTTTCGCGCGAGATGAGCAGGGGCTTGGGTAAAAACCTTCAACTCCGGCCGATCGACCTCGCGCGCCGGCACGGCCTGTCCACCCAGGCGATCCGCAACTACGAGGCGGCCGGCATCCTCCCGACCGCGGCTCGCACCGAGTCCGGCTACCGCACCTACACGCCGCGGCACGAGCTGGCCCTGCGCGCGTTCCTCGCGCTGGCCGCCGGCCACGGCCACCAGACGGCCACCGCGATCATGCAGGCGGTCCACCGGGACGCGGACCCTTTCCCATTGATCGACGAGAGCCACGCCCAGCTGCTCGACGACCGGCGCACCCTGTCCGCCGTCGAGGACGCGCTCCGCGAGCTCGAACCGGTGCCGGCCGAACGCGGCCACACGTTCGTCGGTCCACTGTCGAGACGACTCGGCATCCGCCCCGCCACGCTGCGCAAATGGGAACGCGCCGGGGTGGTCCAGCCACCCCGCGACCCACACACCGGTTACCGGGTCTACCGCGCGGCCGACGTCCGCGACGCCCTCCTGGCCCACCAACTGCGCCGCGGCGGTTACCCGCTGGCCCGGATCGCCCCGCTGATCGACCACCTGCGCACGGCCGGCGGCCTGGAGCCGGTGGAGCCGATGCTGCGCGACTGGCGCGCCCGCCTGACGGCCCGGAGCCGAGCCATGCTCACCGGCGCCGCGGCCCTGGACGCCTACCTGTTCTCACCCAGCGTCATGACGCCCTGACCTTCGAGCAACCGCTCACTCTGGATCTGGTCCACCACGTCCGCCGACATCTGCCGCCCCCAGCCGTCACAGGCGTGCTCGCGCAGGACGGTCTGCGGGTCCACCTGGAGGCGATCGGCGATCTGCGCGATCCGGTCCTGCATCTCCTGCTCCACGGCCTGCCGATCGATCACGATGCCGTGCTGGTACAGGCTCGCCGTGAACTCGTCCACCAACCGGACGAGCGTTGTTCCTTTTGGCACCGATGTTCTCCTCGGATTGTCGCTGGTGACGACAGTGTGAGCGTTGATGATCTCGAGCTCGTGGTGGCGCGACCGTCAAGATCGGTGGTTTCCGCCGTGCGGGGTCAGCCGTCCGACTAACTCACCGCTGCCTGAATGGTCACGGCATGCCTTTCACCTTCCCCCTCGAACCGCCTGGGTAAGGTCGAGCGATGCCCGAGCTGAGACGCCTGCGAGCCGATCACGCCCCGGCCGTCCTGGCCTTCGAGTTGGCGAACCGCGCCTACTTCGCCGCCGCGATCACCGACCGCGGCGACGACTACTTCGCCCAGTTCACCGACCGCCACCAGGCCCTGCTGGCCGAGCAGGAGGCCGGCGTCTGCGCCTTCTACCTGCTGGTGGCCGAGGACGGCGCGGTGCTGGGCCGCTTCAACCTGTTCGACCTGGCCGACCACTGCGCGGTACTCGGCTACCGGGTAGCCCAGCAGGCAGCCGGCCGAGGCGTGGCCACCGCCGCCGTCCAGGAGCTGTGCCGCCTGGCCGGAGTCCGGCACGACCTGCACACGCTGCGCGCAGCCGCCGCCACCGACAACCCGGCGTCCCAGCGCGTGCTGACCAAGGCCGGCTTCCGCCCGACCGGCCCAGCCGCCCCCGCCGACCTGGCCGGCAAGTCAGGCACCTGGTACCAACGCGACCTGACCTAGATACCTTCAGGATCAGAGTCCAGAGAATCAAACTTTGCCGGTACGGGCGACACCGTAGACAACCGCAACTACCCCCGACCGCCGCCACCGCGCGACCAGCGTGCAACTCCGGCAGGTGCCGCGCCGCTCGCGCAACCGAACACCCACCCCCGGCGCTTTGCTCTGCGCACCATGCCCGGTTCTGCTTACCTCCGGTAAGCGCCGGAATTCAGGCCAGTTCCAGGTCGAGGGCCGGGGCGATCTTGCGGAGTTCCTGTTCGCTCCGAGCGGTAGGTCTTCAACGTCGGTGAGCCGCAGTGGGCGGGGAGACCCGGACGCGGAACTGGCCAGCGCGGGATGAGCAAAAGCCCGTAGAAGGTCCAGTCGCCTGGAGCGGCCTATCTGGCGCCTACCCGAGGAGGAGGTTGAGGTCTTGGGTCGGGACCGAGTCCGCTCACCATGGCGACACGTACCGCTGCGTCGTTTGCTTGCGCTGGTCTACCGTTCTGAGGATGTTCTGGCAACTGACCATCGATGCGAACGATCCGGCTCGGCTGGCTGCATTCTGGGGGCAGGTGCTGGGGTATCAGGCGGCGCCGCCGGCTTCGGATACCACCTGGTGGGCGCACTATCGCGGGCGGCTGGGCGGCGAGGAGTCGTTCGACGATCGGATCTTTGATCCGGCGGGGCTCAAGCCGCCGCTCTGGTTCCAGGAGGTTCCCGAGGAGAAGGCCGGGAAGAACCGGCTTCACCTGGACCTCTATCCGACCGAGCGGGACGACTCGCTGCCGTTCGAGCGGCGGGTCGAGATCGTCGAGGCCAAGGTCGCCGAGCTGGTCGGGCTGGGCGCCGGCGTTCGCCAACGGGAACGTGGCGACTCGTACTACTTCGTGGTCATGCGTGACCCGGAGGGCAATGAGTTCTGCGTGTCCTGATCAGTGACCTCAGGTGCTCTCCGGGCCCGGTCTCGCTACGGTTAGCGCGTGTCTGAGATCCCGTGGTGGGGGCTGCCCCTCGTCGCCGTCGTGTTTGCCCTGGCTGGGGCCGCTACGGCGCTGCTCGTGACGGCTCGTAACGAACATGTGCGCAGTCAGCGCAAGCGCACCCGGCGGTGGTACGAGGAGCGCAAGGACGCGTACGTCGCCCTGCTCGCCGTTTTCGAGCGCAACACCTACCGCCTCCGGTCCGCCTACGACTCCGGGGACAAGCCCGCCTCCGGCCTGGCCTACGTCGACGAGGCCGCGCCGGCCCTGATGCGGGTGCGGCTGCTGGCCTCCGGGCCGGTCCGCAGCGCCGCCCTCGCCGTCCACGTTCTGTTGCAGAAGCTGCACGGAGAGATGAACCCGGCATCGGTGTCCGGCGTTCAGCCGCAGACCCACTTCCGTGAGCTGCTCACCCAGGTTCCCCTGGTCATCCAGCAGTTCGAGGAGGCCGTGCGGGTCGAATTGCGCATCGATGTCGAGGCTCCGGCCGGGTCGGAACTGTCCAATGGCGAGGTTCGGGGTCGCGCCCGGCAACTGCTGCGACGCTGAGCACTGTCCTGGACACTGGCTGACCTGGTCTATATCGGGCAGGATCTAAGTCGTGACCAATGAGAAGCTCGACGAGGTGACTGCCGCGGTCGTGCGCAGCGGGATCGTGGCGATCCTGCGCGCGCCGACCTCCGATGGGTTCGCCGCCGTGGCCGAGGTGCTGGTTGACTCCGGCATCACCGCCCTCGAGGTCACGCTGACCTCCAAGGGTGCGATCGAGGCCCTGGCCGGCCTGCGCCGTCAGCTGCCGGCCTCAGTGGCGGTCGGTGCGGGCACGGTGCTGACCAGTGACGACGTGAAAGCCGCGGTCGACGCGGGCGCCGAGTTCCTGGTGGCGCCCAACCTCGACGTCGAGCTGGTGCAGTCGTCGCCGGTCCCGTTCTATCCGGGCACGGCCACGCCGACCGAGATGTTCGCGGCCTGGCAGGCCGGCGCCCGGTTGGTAAAGGTTTTCCCGGCGTCCAACCTGGGCCCCGACTTCCTGCGCAACGTGCGCGGGCCGCTGCCGCAGATCAACGTGATGCCCACCGGTGGCATCAAGATCGAGGACATCGCCGACTGGCTGTTCGCCGGGGCCAAGGCGGTCGGGCTGGGCGGTCCGCTGATCGGCGACGCCGCCACCGGCGGCAGTCTGCCCGCCCTCGCCGCTCGGGCTCGGCACGCGGTCAGTGCGGTCGCCTTCGCCCGGTCATGACCGGCGGCCTGTTCACCTTCGGTGAAACGATGGGCCTGGTCGCGGCGGACACCATCGGCCCCCTGGCGTACGCGAAGGGCTTCTCGTTCGGCATCGGCGGAGCCGAGAGCAACGTCGCGGTCGGGGTGGCCCGGCTCGGCGGCGAGTCCTGCTGGCTCGGCCGGGTCGGCCCGGACGCGACCGGCACCCTGATCAAGGGGCGCCTCGAGGCGGCCGGCGTGCGCACGATCGCGCTGGCCGACGAGGCGTTCACCGGCCTGATGGTGCGGCACCGCCGGTCCGGCCAGTTCGCCCACGTCGACTACCACCGGTCCGGCAGTGCCGGTTCCCGGCTCACCCCGGCCGACATCCCGGCGCACGAACTGCGCGAAGCCGGCATCGTGCACGTCACCGGCATCACCCCGGCACTCAGCGAGACCTGCCGGTCCGCGGTGTTCCAGGCGGTCGAGACGGCGATCACGGCGGGCGTGCCGGTGTCGATCGACATCAACTACCGGGCCAAGCTCTGGTCCCGGTTCGACGCCGCCCCGGTGCTGCGCGACCTGGTCGCGCTGGCCGACATCGTCTTCGCCAGCCCCGACGAGGCGGCCCTGTTCGTCGACGCCGACGACCTGCTCGGCGGCCTGGCCAAACTCGGCCCGGCCGAGGTGATCCTCAAGGACGGCGGGCACGGCTGCGTGGCGCAGATCAACGGCGAGCGGCACACCGTCCCGGCCCTGCCGGTGACCGTGGTCGACCCGGTGGGTGCGGGTGACGCCTTCGTGGCGGGTTACCTGGCCGACCGGCTGGCCGGCGCCACCCCCGGGCAGTGCCTGACCACGGCGATCGCCACCGGCGCGTTCGCGGTCACCGTTCCGGGCGACTGCGAGGGTGCTCCCGACCGTGCCGAGCTGATCGCCCTGACCGGCGGCGACCTCCGGCGCTAGCGCCTGTTTCGTAGCTGGTGCGGGGCTGCGGCGTGGCCCAGATTCCGCCTGGCGGCGTCCCGCGAGAGCCTGGTTACAACACCGGTAGCCAGGCCCTCGCGGGCCACCACCAGACGAAATCTGGACCTCGCCTCGCTCCCACCCCAACTACGAAACAGGCGCTAGCAGGCGTTCGGCGAGCAGCCGCCGCCGGCCATTCCGGGCACCTGCCCGGCGGTGATGGTGGTGGCCAGGCGGCGCAACTGGTCCTGGTCGTCCGGGCTGAGGCCGTCGGCGATGTCGGGCAGGCGGGTGGCCACGTCGGCGTACAGCGCGTCGGCGATCTTCTTCCCGGCGGGCGTGACGCCGAGCGTGATCACCCGTCGGTCGTGACCGGGGGTCTCGCGCTGCACGAGGCCGCGGCGTTCGGTGCGGTCGACAAGCTGGCTCAGGGCATTTTTGGCCACGCCCATCTTGCCGGCCAGGTCGGCCATCCGCAGGGGCTCGTTCTTGACCATGCACAGCAGCTGAGCCTGCGCCGGGGTCAGGTCGTGGTCGACGCAGATCTGCGCATAGCGCCGCTGAATCACCAGGGAGAGCCAGACCAGCATGTCCCCGAAGCCCTGATCCTGCGTCACGACCGCGTCTCCTTCATCACAGCGCTGCCGGGCCAGTCTAGCTTGCGACGGTTCACGCCATGAACTACTTTTCGTTCACGGCATGAACTACCGCGAAGGGCAAAATCAATGGCAACCGCATTTGACCCGTACGACCTGAGCGGCACCAAGCTCGCCAACCGCATCGCGATGGCCCCGATGACCCGGAGCCGCGCCTTCGGTCCCGGTGCGAGCCCGACCGACCTGATGGCCGAGTACTACGCGCAGCGGGCCGGCGCCGGCTTGATCATCACCGAGGGCGTCCAGCCGTCGGTGGTCGGGCAGGGCTACACCAGCACCCCGGGCCTGCACTCGGACGAGCAGGTCGCGGCGTGGCGCAAGGTCACCGACGCGGTGCACGCGCAGGGCGGCAAGATCTTCGCCCAGATCATGCACAGCGGCCGGATCGGGCACCCGAGCCTGCTGCCGGACGGCCTGATCCCGGTCGCGCCGTCCCCGGTGCGGCACGACGGCCAGGTCTTCACCAACGAGGGCCCGCAGGACATGGTCACCCCGAAGGAGCTGACCGAGGCCGAGATCGCCGAGACGATCGCCGACTTCGCGAGCGCCGCCCGCAACGCCATCGCGGCCGGCTTCGACGGGGTGGAGCTGCACGGCGCGAACGGCTACCTCATCCAGCAGTTCCTGTCGTCCAACGCCAACCAGCGCACCGACGGCTGGGGCGGCACGGTCGAGGGCCGGGTCCGCTTCGGGGCCGAGGTCGCGGCGGCGGTCGTCGAGGCCATCGGCGGCAACCGGGTCGGCTTCCGCATCTCGCCGAACGGTGGCGCCAACGGCCTCGTCGAGCACGACGTCGACGAGCTCTACCCGGCCCTGCTGACCGCGCTGGCCCCGCTCGGGCTGGCCTACCTGCACCTGGTGGAGAGCCCCGACCGGGACCTGACCCGCCGGCTGCGGGCGCAGTGGCCGGGCACCCTGCTGCTCAACCCGTTCACCGCGCCCGAGCCGACCGGGCCCGCGGCGCTGTCCCTGATCGAGGACGGCACCGCCGACGTCCTCACCTTCGGCGCGCTGTTCCTGGCCAACCCGGACCTGCCGGCCCGGCTCGCGGCCGGCGGCCCGTTCAACACCGCCGACTTCAGCACCGCCTTCGGCGGCGACCACCGCGGCTACACCGACTACCCGGCCCTCTAGGCGTTTCCAAAAACGGCCTAGCTGCCGGCGGCGCAGCTGGTGCCGCGCGGGGGCACGGTCCGGGAGATGAGGTACGCGTCGGCCAGGTTTCGCATGCACTGGCTGATCGAGTACGACCCGTGGCCGTCACCCTCGTACGTCACCAGCACGCCGTGCCGGCCCAGCTGGCGTTCCACATTGCGCGCCCAGTTCCAGCCGGTGGCCGAGTCGTGCCGGGAATTGAGCAGCAGCAGCGGGGTCGCGGTGCGCACGTGCAACTCGTGCTGCGGGTAGGTGACGTCTTCCCAGCCCAGGCACGCGGTCAGGGCCATCACCTGGGCCGGGAAGTGGGTGTCGGGGGCGACCCGGGCGGCCTGGCGCAGCAGGCTCGCGTACTCGCGGTAGTCGCGCGCCGGCAGCGACCAGTCGGCGCAGAACGCCGGCAGCACCACCGGCAGGCTGCCGAGCCGCACGCCGGGACGGCCGCCGTCGACCGCCTCGAGGTAATCGGCGAGCAGGTCGTAGTCGACGTCCTTGGTGCGCTTGTAGGTGATCGCGACCAGGTCGAACGGGGTGAAGTCGGGCCGCCCGGCGACCGCCGAGTCGTACAGGTGGTTCCAGATCGCGGGCACATCCCGGCCGTGCAGGGCGCACGACGCAGTGCGGTCACACCAGGACACGAACGCATCGAAGGCATCCTCGGACGCCCACGCCTGCGCGGTCAGGAACTCGGCGGTGCTGCGGCTGCTGTGGTCGTCGACGCTCTCCAGCACGATGGCCCGCACCCGCTGCGGATAGCGTTCCGCGTAGGCCTCGCCGAGCAGCGTGCCGTAGGAACTGCCCTGGAAAGTCAGCTGTCGTTCGCCGAGGGCGGCTCGCAGCGCGTCCAGGTCGCGGACGTTGCTGGTCATGCCGGCGTGGTTCCACAGGTCGCCGGTCCGCCGTTCGCACTCGGCCCACAGCTCGCGGTTGTAGGCGAGGGTGGCGTCGAAGTCGGCCTGGCTGGTCAGCACCGGGTTGGGCACGGCGGCGACCTGGGCCGGGTCGCAGCTGACCGGCTGGCTGCCGGTGGAGCCGCGCGGGTCGAAGCTGACGATGTCGAACCGGGCCAGCAGGTTGGCACTGAACCGGTGGTAACCGTTTGTCACCCGGTCGACGCCGGGATCCCACGGCCCGCCCGGCCCGAAGACCAGCGTGCCGACCTTGTGCTCCTGGTCGGGGGCCGCCCGCTTACCGACCGCGATCTTGATCTTCGCGCCGCCCGGGTGCGCCCAGTCCACCGGAACGGTGAGGTAGCCGCACTGGGCGTCCATGGCCTTCCCGCAGGTGAACCAGTCGAGGGCGGCCGCCGGTGGGGGCGCGGGCACCGGCAGCGCGGCGGCCAGCAGCAGGGAGAGCAGTGAATTCATGACGTCGAGCCTGGTCGATGCGGGCTCAGTGGTTAATCGGGTAACGCCCGGATCGAACCCGGAGAATCGGGCCCGCCCGGAATCCGGGCAAAGTGGGTGACCAACGACGGCGCCCGCGCTGAGTGGCACGGGACCGGCCATGCCCGTATTTAGAAAATGCGTGACCGGATCGTTCCGCTGATGGGCCGGATGGTGTCTGTCCTGCCGCCGGGCCGGCGGCGAAGGATGGGGTTATGACAAACGCTCTGATCGTGATCGACATTCAGGAGTCCTTCCGGGCGCGGCCGCTGTGGAAGGCGCTCGACAATCCGGCGCTGATCGGCAATGTTCAGCGGCTGGTCGACGCCGCGCGGGCCAACGGCGAATTGGTGGTGTGGGTGCTGCACTCGGAGCCGGGAAGCGGTGGATTGTTCGATCCGGCGAATGGCCATGTGCGGATCGTGGACGATCTGAAGCCGGCCGACGGCGAGCCGATCATCACCAAGACCTCGCACAACGCGTTCTCCACCACGAACCTCGGGCAGACGCTGACCGCGGCCGGGGTGCGTTCGGTGACAGTTACCGGGCTGAACACCGAGCAGTGTGTGGAGACCACCGCCCGGGTCGCCTCCGATTTCGGCTACGAGGTGACGTTCGTCATCGACGCCACCGGAACGTTCCCGATCGCGCACTGGGACGCCCCGGCCGACCGATCCGTGGAGGAGTTGCTGGCCGATCCGCGTACGCTTTCGGCGGCGGACATCAAGGCCCGCACCGCATACGTCCTGGCCGGCCGGTTCGCCACGGTCCGCAGCACGGACGACTATCTGGGGGTGTGACCGGATCGTGAGCCGGGTGGTGTTCGTGCTGACCCCGCAGGTCCATCTGCTCGATCTGGCCGGGCCGGCGCAGGTGTTCGGCACCGCCGACGGCTACTCGATGGCCTATGTCGCGGAGGCCACGCCAGTGCCGACCTGGCAGGGCGTGTCCCTGCACGCCGAGGTCGAGTGGCCGCGGGTGACCCCCGACGATCTGCTGGTGGTTCCGGGCTGGCGCAGCGGTTACGGAGCGTTCGCGGCCGAGACCCTGCAACGGCTGGCGGATCATCACGCGGCGGGTGGCACGGTGGCCAGCGTCTGCGCCGGGGCCGACGCCCTGGGCCGGGCCGGCCTGCTCGACGGCCGCCGCTGCACCACTCACCACGACCTGCAGGACTCCCTGGCCCGATCGTTTCCGCAGGCCACCGTCGTGCGCGACGTGCTGTACGTCAGTGACGACCGGGTGGTGACCTCGGCCGGCATCGCCAGCGGCATCGACCTGGCCCTGCACCTGGTGGCGCTGCGGCACGGCCCGGCCACCGCGGCCCGGGTGGCCCGCGAGATGGTGGTCTACGCCCGGCGCAACGGCGACGAGCAGCAGGCCAGCGCGATGCTGCGGCACCGCGCCCACCTGTCCGATGTGGTGCACCGGGTGCAGGACCGGATCGACGCCGAGTTCGCGGCGCCGCTGCCGCTGACCGACCTGGCGACCGAGGCGGGCGTCAGCGAACGCACCCTGACCAGGCTGTTCACCGCCGCGACCGGCCGCACCCCGCTGCGCTACCAGCAGGTGCTGCGGGTGGAACGGGCCGAATACCTGATCGGCCACGGCACCACGGTCGAGGCCGCCGCCCGGGCGGTCGGCTTCACGGATGCCCGCATGCTTCGCCGGCTCAGGGCGCGTCCTTGATCGCCCGGGCCAGCCACTCCGCCATCAGGGCCCGCTCGGCGTCGCTGAGGGCCGGCAGCTGATCGATGATCGCGGCGAACGCGACCGCGACGGTGCGCGCCTCGTTCGACGGCACGGCCGGCCCGTCGGTGAGGACCGCGGCCGTGATCGCGTCGAACATCGCGTCGCCTAGACCTGGGTCGTTGCCGGTCAGCATGGCCAGCACCGCGCCCCGGCCGGCCGCCTGGATCATCTCGACCGCCCGCTCCTCGCTCACCCGCAGCATGCCGGCCGCGGCCAGCCGGTGCACCCGGCGGCGCAGGATCTGGTCGCCGGCCGCCACCGCCGGTGAGCCGCGCCGGTGCGGGTCGCTGAGCAGCTGGAACAGGTCGGGGTTGGCCAGCCCGAAGGCGAGGTGCCCGCGCCAGCCGTCCCGGAGGTCGGTCAGCGGGTCGCGCTCGGCGTCGATCGCCTTCTCGCCGACGTAGGCCGCCATCGCGTGCTCGGCCAGGGCGTCGAGCAGGCCGTCCTTGTCGCCGAAGAGCCGGTAGATGGTCGGCGGCTGCACTCCCGCCGCCTGCGAGACCGCCCGGGTGGTGACCCCGCGGGCCCCTTCCTCGCGCAGCAACCGGCTCCCGGCCTCGATGATCGCGGCCCGCACCTCATCCATGTAACGACGATAACAGCTCTTGCGTAACGCCGGAAAATCAGTGCTAACGTTTCGTTGTTATCAACGTTAAGGAGAAGTCATGATCGTTGTTACCGGCGCCACCGGCAAGCTCGGCTCGCAGGTCCTCGACCTGCTCCTGACCCGGTTCCCGGCCGCCGAACTGGGGGTCAGCGTCCGCGATCCGGGCGCGGCGGCGCACCTGGCGGCCCGGGGTGTGCGGGTCCGCCGGGGCGACTTCACCGACCCGGCGTCGCTCGCCTCCGCCTTCGAGGGCGCCGACCAGGTCCTGATCATCTCGGCCTCGATCCGCGGCACCGAGGCGGCCGTGGCCGCGAACAAGGTCGCCATCGACACGGCCCGCGCGGCCGGCGCCCGGCGCATCATCTACACCGGTCACCAGGCCGCCGCGCACGACTCGCAGTTCGCCCCGATGCTGGTGCACGCGGCGACCGAGGACTATCTGGCCGCCGCGGGCGTGCCGTTCACCGTCCTGCGCAACGGCTTCTACGTCACCACGCTCGGCTTCTACCTGCCCCGGGCGGTCGAGACCGGGGTGCTCGCGCTGCCGGCCGACGGCCCGGTGTCCTGGACCGGCCACGCCGACCTGGCCGCCGTCGCCGTCGCCGCGCTGACCTCGACCGACCTGCTCGACGGCGTGACCCCGCCGCTCACCGGCCCGGCCGCGGTCGACCTCGCCGAGGTGGCGGCCCTGCTGAGCGAGGTCACCGGCCGCCCGATCGCCCGGGTGGTCGTCGACGACGAGGAGTTCCGGGCGGTCGCGGGCGAGTTCGCCGACTTCACCCTCGGCATGTTCCGGGCGGCCCGCCGGGGCGAGTTCGCGGTGACCGACCCGACCCTGGAGAAGGCCATCGGCCACCCCGCCACCGAGGTGCGCGACTACTTGGCGGCTTTCCCGTATCCAGCAGTCAATTAACGGTTGGTGACGGCGCTCGCCCGGCTCAGAGTGGGCGCATGACCGAAACGACCAAGGTAGTGATCATCGGAGCCGGGGTTGCCGGGCTCACGCTCGGCAACCTGCTGCTTCGCCACGGCATCGGCTGCGTGATCTTGGAGAGGCGCAGCCGGGAGTACGTCGAACGGCGGCAACGCGCCGGCACGATCGACAGTCGCGGGGTGCGCCTGTTCCGCGAGTGGGGCCTCGACGAGGTGCTGGCCGGCGAACCCATCGCCGAGGTCGAGGGCGGCTTCTGGATCGACGGGGAAGAGCTGCCGATCGAGTTCGACGGCGACGACAACAGCGACAGCGTCTTCTGCCCCCAGCAGGTCCTGGTCCACAACCTCACCGAGGTCTTCCTCCGCGACGGGGGAGACCTCCGCTACGAGGTCGCGGACATCTCGGTGGACCCGGAAAACGGCGTGGTGCGCTATCGCGACACCACGATCATCGGCGAATACCTCGCCGGCTGCGACGGGGACCGGGGCGTCAGCCGCGCGTCCATCCCGGCGGGGGTCCTGACCCGATACTCCCACGAGTACGGGTATGCCTGGCTGAGCGTCCTGGCCGAGGTGCCGGCGCACTCCTCCGGCATGGCGATCCACTCCCGGGGTCTGGCCGGGCTGATCCCGCGCGGCCCGGGGAACAGCCGCATCTATCTCCAGTGCCCGCTCGACGACACCGTCGAGGAGTGGACGGACGAGCGGATCTGGAGCGAGCTCGAAGCCCGGTTCGGCAAGCCGCTGACCGCCGGCCGCATCCTCGAGAAGCAACTCGTGCCGCTGCGCAGCGTGGTCTACGAGCCGATGAGCTACGGCCGGCTCTACCTGCTCGGCGACGCGGCGCACATCGTGCCGCCGATGAGCGCCAAGGGCATCAACCTCGCCCTCAACGACGCCGAGGTGTTCGCCCACGCCCTGATTCACGACCCGAGCGAGCTCGCCAATTACTCGGAGACCTGTCTGCGGCACATCTGGAACTACCAGGCCTTCGCGGCCTGGATCACCGACGTCATGCACAACGCCGGCGACTCCTCCTACGAGGGTGAGTTCCGCAAGCAGATCGCCCGGGCCGAGCTGGCCCGCCAGTTCAGCTCACCAGCGGCCAGCCGCCTGTTCGGCGAACTCACCGCCGGAGTCAACTAGCTCAGCGCAGCCACGGCGGCGGCACCCGGACGGCGGCCATGCCGGCCGCGGTCGCCGCCTGGATGCCCAGGTCGGTGTCCTCGAAGACCAGGCACTCGGCCGGCGGGACATCCAGCAGGAGGGCGGCCAGAAGGTACGCCTCCGGGTCCGGCTTGGGCTTGGTGTAATCGCCCGCGCAGACCAGCACCGGGAACCGGTCGAGCAGGTCGAGCGCCGCCAGCGACGCGGTCACCGACTCGCGGGTGCTGCCCGAGACCACCGCGAACGGCACCCGGGCGTACGCGTCCTCGATGTGCGCCAGCACCCCCGGCACCGCCCGCATGTCGCCGAGGCTCTCCTGGAAGAGGGCCTCGCGACGGGCGGCCACCGCGGCCACCGGCATCGCCAGGCCCTGCCGGGCGTTCAGATCCTCGATGATCTCGACGACCGTCCGCCCGCCCCACGCATAGAACAGGTCCTCGGGGAACTCGCCGCCCCACTCGGACAGCGCCGTCGTCCAGGCGCGGTAGTGCGCCGGCATCGAGTCGGTGATGGTGCCGTCGCAGTCGAACAGGTAGGCCTGGAAATCGCCGTCCGGAAGGGGTAGTCGCACCCGGCTATTGTCCCGGGGCGGCCGGTCCGCACCGGGCCCGGGTGGCTCGCAGCGATGCCAGTAGATGCAGCCGGTCCGCGTTCGGGCTGCCCGGCTCGGCCGTCCAGACCAGCATCATCGGGCCGGGATTGCCGGGCAGCGGATAGCTGTCCCAGTCGAGAACCAGGTCGCCGACCTCGGGAATCCGGAAGGTCTTGGTGCCGCGCACCGACTCGCGCACGTCGTGCCGGGCCCACAGCCGGCGGAACTCGGCGCTGCGGATGCTCAGCTCGCCGACGATGGCGGTGGCCCGCGGATGGGTGGGGTCGGTGGCGACGGCGGCGCGCATCATCCCGATGTAGTCGAGGGCCTGCTGCTCCCAGTCCGGGCAGCTGCGGTCGTTGGTCAGGGTGTCGTCGAACATCAGCAGAAGCATGTTGAGCCGCTCCGGCGGGTATCCGTCCGGGTCGCCGAGCAGCGCCTCGGCCATCGGGTTCCAGTCGAGCAGGTCGAGGTGCCGGCCGAGCACGACCGCCGGCGTCGCCAGCACCCGCAGCAGCCGCCGGGTGCTGTCCGGCACTCGTTCCGGCTCACGGTCGGCAGGGATCGGCACCGGCCGGCGAGCGGCCTGGGCCAGAGTGAACAGATGCCGGCGTTCCTCGTCGTCGAGGGCGAGCGCGGCGGCCAGCGCGTCCAGCACGCTGTCCGACGGGCGAACCTCCCGGCCCTGCTCCATCCGCTGGTAGTAGTCGGTGCTCAGGCCGGCCAGCAGGGCCAGCTCCTCGCGCCGCAGCCCGGTGACCTTGCGGCGGCCGCCCGGCTCCAGGCCGACGTCGGCCGGCCGCAGCCGGCTGCGCCGGGCGCGGAGAAAATCACCGAGCTCACGAGCGTACGGATGGGTCATGCCCCCCAGTGTGCCGCCGCGGCGGAGTCGCAAGGTAGGTCTGGCAGTACTACGGAAACCGGCCGGGCGGCTTCTAACGTCTTCGGCAACCGAATGGAGCAGCCGATGACCGGATGGAACGCTGACCGCATCCCTGACCAGCGCGGCAGGATCGCCGTCGTGACCGGCGCGAACTCGGGCCTCGGCCGGGTCACCGCCACCGAACTGGCCCACCACGGCGCCCACGTCGTGCTGGCCGTCCGCAACACCACCGCCGGCGCCGAGGCCGCCCGGGAGATCGGCGGCGACGTCGAGGTGCGCGAGCTGGACCTGGCCTCGCTCGCCTCGGTGCGGGCGTTCGCGGCGAAGCTGGCCGCCGACCACCCGGCGATCGACCTGCTGGTCAACAACGCCGGCCTGGTGCTGCTCGGCCCGCGCCGGACCACCGCCGACGGCTTCGAGATCCAGCTCGGCACCAACATGCTCGGCCATTTCGCGCTGACCGGCCTGCTGCTGGGCAACCTGACCGCGGACGCCCGGGTGATCAGCCTCAGCTCAATCACCCACAAAAACGCACACCTGGACTTCGACGACCTGATGTTCGAGCGCGACTACCGCGCCAGCCCGGCATACGGCCGATCCAAGCTCGCCACCACGATCTTCGGCTTCGAACTGGACCGCCGCCTGCGCGCCGCCGGTTCCCCGATCGTCAGCGCGCTGGCCCACCCCGGCCTGACCCGCACCAACCTGACCCCGCGCGCCTGGGAACACCGCGGCCGCCTGGGCCGGGTCATCGCCCGGGCCGGCCTGCTGGCCACCCAGCCAACCGAGCAGGGCACACTGCCGCAGCTGTACGCGGCGACCGCCCCCGGCGTGCACGGCGGCCAGTTCTTCGGCCCAGCGGGCCTGTGGGAGACCCGAGGCCGCGTTACGGAGGCCCGAGCCAGCCGTGACGCCACCGACCCGGCAATCGCAAAACGCCTGTGGTCGGTAGCCGAGGACCTGACCGGCGTCAGCTACCTCTGATCCTCGCTGCTGTCATTCCCGGTGGGCGGCCTCTACGGTGTCACGCTCACCGACGAGAACACCTGCGTGGATCGGGCCGTCGGTCTCGCTCAGCCGTAATCCGCTGCCGCCGTGCCGCAGAGCCACGATCTCGGCGGCGATGCTCACGGCGGTCTCCTCCGGGGTGCGCCCGCCCAGATCGAGGCCGAGCGGCGAGGAAAGCCCTTCAAGATCCACTTCCGCGACGCCGGCGGCCCGCAGCCGGGCGAGGCGGTCGCGGTGGGTCCGACGCGAGCCCATCACCCCGATGTACGCGACCCCGAGCCGAACCGCCACCTCGAGCACCGGCACGTCGAACTTCGGGTCGTGGGTGAGCACACACAGCACCGTCCGCCCGTCGATCCGTCCCGCCGCGGCCTCCCGGGCCAGGTAGCGATGCGGCCAGTCGACCACGACGGCGTCGGCCCCCGGAAACCGCGCAGCGGTGGCAAAGACCGGCCGCGCATCGCACACCGTGACGTGATACCCGAGGAACGCCCCGATCCGCGCGGTGGCCGCGGCATGGTCGGTAGCCCCGAACACAATCATCCGAGCCGCCGGCCGGAACGCCGCCGCGAACATTTCAACCCCACCGATCCGGCGGAGGCCCGAGATGGCGCCGACCTCGCCGATCCGCTGCAGGCTCGGAATATCGCTGGCGGAGGCGTTGACCTTGCCGATCCGCTGAAGGCCCGAGATGTTGGCGACGGCGGCGTCGAGCGACGGGTCGCCGAGCGTTCCCACCGGCCCGTCGTCGGTCAGCAGAAGGTGCCGGGCGTCGTCGAGCCTGGTCACCAGCGTCGCCGGCCGTCCGGCCAGCACGGCCGAGGCGAGCACGGGCAGCTCCGGGAACGACACCGGGCAGACCCGCTCGACCAGCACCGAGATGGTGCCGCCGCAGGTCAGCCCAACCCCGAACGCCTCGTCGTCGCTGACCCCGAACCGCGCGGTCCGCGGCACCCCCGACGCCGCGACGGACACGCACAGGTCGTGCACGGCCGCCTCCACGCACCCGCCCGACACGCTGCCGACGACCGAACCGTCCGGCCCGACCGCCATCATCGCCCCGGCCGCCCGAGGCGCACTCGACCAGGTGGCGGTCACGGTGGCGAGCCCCGCCGCGGCCCCGGCGTGCCACCACGGCAGCAGCGCGGGCAGCACGTCACGCATAGGGATTGAGCTCCGGCACATCCAGGTCCAGGTCACCGGCCACGTCCCCGACTTCGACGACCCGCACCTGCTCGGCGTGCGCCCGCAGATAGTCCCGGGCACCCCGGTCGCCCTCGGCCACGGCGATCACGCCATCCCAGTGGTCGCGCCCGAGCAGCACCGGATGCCCGCGCCGCCCCTCATAGCCACCCATCACGAGGGCGTCGGCCGCCGCGTGGGCGCTCACCCGGCGTACCGCCGAAGGGGTGACCTCAGGCATGTCGACCAGAAGGACCACCACCGCGCCGGCCGGCGTGCCGGCCAGCGCGCGCAGCCCCGCACGCAGCGAGGATCCAAGCCCACTGGCCCACTCGGGGTTGGTAACGACCTGGTCATACCCGCCGGTGAACGGCAGGGCTTCCGGCGCCGAGGCGCCTAAAACCACCACGCTGAGTGAGACACCAGCCGAGCGGAGCGTGTCGGCGCCGCGCTCCACCAGCAGGCTCCCGGCGTACGGAACAAGGGCCTTGGCCCTCCCGTAACGGCGACCGGCCCCGGCCGCCAGCACCAGCCCCGCCGTCTCCACCCCGCGAGCCTAACGTCGCCCAAGCGTCATAGCGGTTGCCGCTACGTTTCCGCTCAAACCACGCAGCAGAGCCGCCCGGCGCAGCCGGAAAGTGCGCGAACGACCCGTGCCGGAGACCGAGGAGAGCGTAGACGTCAGGCAGGCAGGGTGACTGAAAGCTGTCGAGGGGCGCCGCACTCCTCGATCAGGCCGATGAAGGCCTCGCGCAGATCGTCCAACGCGGCTTCCTCGGTGTCGCCCTCGCCGTGTGCACCCGCGCCCGGGCGCAGCTGGGCGTGAGCGCACCACACGCCATCCTCGTCGCGCTCGACGACGACCGGCACGGTAACGGTGCGGAGTTCGGCCATGGAGTCGCTCCCAGGTCTGGGGCTGCCGGGGTACGCACGTCAGCCGGGCCGGCGTTGGATCGTCTCATGACTATAGTCATGAGACAGCCGTGCGCCCGTAGGGGGAGCGTCTCCTCCCTCGGTAGGAGGCCGGGTCGGACCTGTGGGCGCGAGTGCGGCTCGGGGGCGGGCGAAACCGGGGCCGCGCGGTCGCAGGCTGCGGTTATGACGATTACAGCGGCAACTGCGCGGCCGCGATGGCACCGGCCGCTGATTGTTCTGACCGGGGTGGCGGCGGGGCTGGCCGTCGTCACCGCGGTTGGGATCTTGTTCGATTCGCGGGTGCTTACCGGGATGCCGATCTGGGCCAAGCCGTTCAAGTTCGCGGTCTCGTTCGCCGTCTATGGCTTCACGCTCGCCTGGATGCTGTCGGTGCTTCCGCGCCGGAGCCGGGTTGCCGAATGGGCGGGGGCGGTGATCGTCGGGGTCGGGGTGGTCGAGCTGGGGATCATCGTGCTGCAGGCGGCTCGGGGCACCACCAGCCACTACAACGAGACGACTCCCCTGAACGCGGGGCTGTGGTCGGCCATGAGTATGTCGATCATGGTGTTGTTTCTGGCCCACCTGGTGATCGGGGTGGCGGTGCTGCGGCAACGCGGGCCGGACCGGGTCGTCGCGGCCGGGATTCGGCTGGGGCTGTTCGGGTCGCTGCTGGGCATGGTGGCGGCCGGGCCGATGGTGTTCGGGCCGCACTACGGCGCGCACGCCGTCGGGGTGCCGGACGGCGGGCCGGGACTGCCGCTCACCGGCTGGAGCACCACCGGCGGGGACCTGCGGATCGGCCACTTCGTCGGGTTGCACGCGCTGCAGGCCCTGCCGCTGCTGGCGTTCCTGCTCAACCGGTACGCCACCCGGCTCGGCGTGCGGACGCGAGTGCGACTCCTGGTGATCGCGGGCAGTGCTTACGGCGTACTCGTCGGGCTGTTGACCTGGCAGGCACTCCGGGCGCAACCGCTGCTGCAACCGGATGGCCGGACCCTGGTCGCGGTGGCCGCGCTCGCGGTCGCGACCGCGACCGCCGCGGCGCTGGTGTTGACCCGCGACAAGAACGACCCGCGACAAGAACGCCTAGGCTGACCGGCATGGGGTGGGCGCAGCGCCTTTTCGATCGGCGGGACTCCTGGTTCCGCCTGGTTCTGCTCGACCTCAGCGGCCTGAGCTACCTGGTGTTCTACGACGAGGGCCGGCATCCGACCACCACCCAGTGGGTGCTCGCGGTGCTGGCCTTCGTGGTCGGGCCGGTGCTGAGCCGGTGGCCGATGCTCGCCTTCCTGCTGCAGACCGGGCTTCTCGGGGTCGCGCTCGTGGTGCTCGGCGACCCGACGATCAACCAGGTGGCGGCGAGCTGGGCGCTCGGCGAGGTGGCCCTGTGGGCCCGGAAACCGCGGCTGATCTGGCTGGCCACCGGCCTGCTGCTCGCCGTCTACCTGGTGTTCGCGACGCCGGGCAAGGTCGAGCTGTTCGGCATCCTGTCGCTGCCGATCGGCCTGCCGCTGCTGCTCGGCCTGGTCCTGCGCACCACCCGGGAGCTGGGCGAGCAGGCCCAGCGGCGGGCCGAGGCGGAGAGCCGGGCGGCGCGCGCCGACGAGCGCGGCGTGATCGCCCGGGAGCTGCACGACGTGGTGGCCCACCACGTGGCGTCGATGGTGCTGCGGGTCGGGGTGGCCCGGCACGTGCTGCCCGGCCTCGACCCGCGGGTGGCCGAGGTGCTCGACGACGTGCACGGCACCGGGACGGCCGCGCTCAACGACCTGCGCAAGCTGGTCGAGGTGCTGCGCGGGTCGGGGGAGCGGGGCGACGCCGCGCTGACCGCGATCGAACCGGGTGCGCTGCCGGCCGCGCTGGGCGCGGCCGTCGAGACCGCCCGGATGACCGGGATCACCGTCGAGGCGGACATCGACGAGGCCGTCGGCAAGCTCGATGCGGTACGCGGGATGGCCGTGCTCCGCCTCACCCAGGAGGCACTGACCAACGTGGCCAAACACGCCGGACCCGCGGCTCGGGCGCGACTGCTCGTCTCCGTCGCCGACGACGAGGTCAGCTGGGAAGTGTCGGACGACGGCGGTGGTGTTTACAAAAACCCCGAAATGAGTGGGGGACACGGCCTCATCGGTATGCGGGAGCGGGCCGAAGTTCTCGGCGGCGTGCTCACCGCCGGTCCGGACGGCGGCGGCTGGCGGGTGCGCACCGTGCTGCCCGGAGCGGCCGCGTGATCCGGGTCCTGCTCGTCGACGACCAGCAGCTCATCCGGGCCGGGTTGCGGATGCTCTGCGACGCCGAACCCGACCTCGAGGTGGTCGGCGAGGCCGGCGACGGCCGGGAGGCGGTGACCCTGGCGGCCCGGCTCACCCCGGACGTGGTGGTGATGGACCTGCGCATGCCGGGCGTCGACGGGATCAGCGCGACAAGCCGCATCCTGGCCGCCCGGCCGGCCACCCGGGTCCTGGTGCTGACCACGTTCGGCGACGACGACCATCTTTACCCCGCGTTGACCGCCGGGGCCTGCGGCTTCCTGCTCAAGGACGCGCCGCCGGTCGAGTTGCTCGACGGGATCCGGCGGGCCGCGGCCGGGGACAGCCCGTTCAGCCAGGACGTGCTGCGCCGGCTGGTGCGGCGGGCGGTGGACAGCCGGCCGGCGCCACGGCCGATCAGCGGCCTCACCGAACGGGAACGCGACGTGCTCGCGCTGGTCGGCGCGGGATTGTCCAATGCGGAGATCGGCGCGCGGCTGCACATCGGCGTGACCACGGTGAAAACGCATGTGACGGCGTTGATGGCGAAGACCGGCGCGCCCAATCGGGTGCGCCTGGCACTGGTCGCCCATTCCCCAGAAAACGGGTAAGCGAAAGGCCGGAGATCCGTGGCGGCGGTTCTCCGGCCTTTCGCTCTATGAAAGTTATCGCGTCATCGCGAGTTTTGCCCGGCCATCTCTCCGGCGTGTGGCGGTCAGCCCTGTCGGCCGTTCCAGCGCGGGTTCTTCCGGTTGAGCACGACCAGGCGGCCGCGGCGGCGGGTCAGCACCGAACCGGGCTTGCTCTTCAGCGACCTGAGCGAGTTACGGACCTTCATGTCGGAACCTCTCTCCACGCCGGGCGTTTCACCGGCGCGATGTTCAGAACGCCGGTTGCCACCTGGTTATTTCTCGCCACAGCGGTCAGCTCATGACCTGTTCCGGCCGATCGGCCTGCCATGCGAATGAGAGTTCTCGGTACCTTCCTGACCGCCGCCGCCATCGCGGCGGCCGGCACCGCCGTTCCCGCTCAGGCCGCTGAGGGGAACGTTATCGGCGCCGGTGCGCCGGGGACGATCCCCGGCCGGTACATCGTCACGATGAAGGCACCCGGGGGGCTCTCGGCGCAGAGTGCGGGGTCACGCAAGGCGTATTCGGCCCGGATGTCGGCGAAGCAGGCCCGGCAGCTCGCGGCCCGCTCGGACGTCGCGCTGGTCGAGCAGGACCGGATCGTGCACGCCGAGACGACCACCTACAAGAACCCGGTCTGGGGACTCGACCGGATCGACCAGAAGTCGGCCACCCTCTCCAAGACGTACACGCCCAGTGACGACGGCAGCTCGGTGCACGCGTACGTGATCGACACCGGTATCCGGATCACCCACAACGAGTTCGGCGGCCGGGCCTCCTACGGCTTCAACTTCGTCAACTACACCACCACCGCGTCCGACTGCGAGGGGCACGGCACGCACGTGGCCGGCACCATCGGCGGCCGGACCTACGGGGTTGCCAAGAGCGTGCAGCTGGTTGCGGTCAAGGTGCTGGACTGCGACGGCGAGGGTGAGCTCTCCGACGTCATCGCCGGCATCAACTGGGTGACCGCCAACGCCAAGAAGCCGGCCGTGGCCAACCTGAGCCTCGGCGGCTCGAACAGCCCGTCGCTGAACGCCGCCCTGCAAAAGCTGATCAACTCGGGTGTCACGGTCGCCGTGGCGGCCGGCAATGAGAACGTCAACGCGGCCAAGGAGAGCCCGGCCAACCTGGCCGCGGCGATCACCGTGGGCGCCACCGACGCCAAGGACAAGCGCGCCTCGTTCTCCAACTTCGGCACCGTGCTCGACATGTTCGCGCCGGGCGTCAACGTCCGGTCCGCCTTCGCCAGCAGCGATACCGCGACCGCCTCGGCCAGCGGCACCTCGATGGCGTCGCCGCACGTGGCCGGCGCGGCCGCGCTGGTGCTCGACGCGTACCCGACCTGGACCGCCGCGCAGGTGCGCAACTACCTGGTGGCGCAGGCCACCACCGGCAAGATCAGCGGGCTGAAGGGTTCGCCGAACCGGCTGCTGTTCGTGCCCGCCCCGCCCGCCGCCGTGGTGATCAAGACCTCGGGCCTGACCATGACGGCCGGTACGGCGTTCGCCTCGCAGCTCGCCCTGGCCTCCAGCCGTCGCGGCTCGTGGAGTCTCGCCGAGGGCACCCTGCCCACCGGCGTGACGCTGTCTGCGGCCGGCGTGGTCTCCGGCACCCCGACCGGGCCCGGCACCGACACGATCAAGGTCCGGTTCACCGATTACGTGCCCACCGCTGTCACCAGGAGCATCGCGGTCACCGTGAACGCCACCAGCCCCGTCATCAAGACGGCAGTCCTGCCGGACGGCGCCCAGGGTGCGTACTACTACCAGCAGCTGGCCGCGGACCGGACCGGCACCTGGGCGCTGAGCAGCGGTGACCTGCCGGACGGGCTGTCGCTGAACACCAACGGCCTGATCACCGGGGTGGCCACCACGTCGGGCTCGTCGACCTTCACGGTCGAGTTCACCGATGGCTGGGGCAAGACGGCCCGCTCGGAGCTGACCATCGACATCGCCTGAGACGTAAACCGGCTCCGCTCGTCGACTCGGGGGCACTGAAGTCGGCGAGCGGAGCCGGGGCGTTGCGGCGGTCGCACCCGCCGTTAGGCCTGGTGAAACCGTAAACGGATGATTTGTCAGAGCGCTGTTACGAGGCTGTGCGGTTGCTGTAGGCCTCGGCGTACCGATCGGCGATGGCCTTGGTCTCGGGCAGGTCGGATTCGACCACCGGCAGGCCGTCGGCGACGTCCGCGCCCAGCTCGGTGAGCAGTTGGCGCAGCAGCGCCTCGGCCGCGGCCGCCTGCGGCGGCACGCCGGCCGTCACCACCGGGACCGCGGTCTTTCCGGCCAGGGCCTGGGCCGGCAGCTGGTCAAGAAGCACTTTCAGTACGCCGGTGTAGCTGCCCTTGTACGTCGGGGTGGCCACCACGAGTACCTCGGCCTCGCGCAGCGCGGTCACGGCGGCCGCGGTCGCCTCGTCGCCCGGCGTGAGCAGGCCGGCACCCAGCTCGCCGACCTCGATCACGGTGGGCGGGAACCCACCGGTCTTCTCCCCGAGCGCCTCCCCGACCGCGATGGCCAGCACCGAGGTGCGGGAGCCGGGCCGGGGGTTGCCCGAGACGACGACGATGCGACTCATTGTTCTCCTTGAGTAAGAAGTGGCAGGACGTTCTCGCCGAACCGCAGCGCCTCTTCCAGATGCGGCTGGCCGGACAGGATGAAGTGGTCGAGGCCGAGCGCCTGATATTCGCGGATCCGGGCGGCGACCTCGGTGTGGCTGCCGACCAGGGCGGTGCCGGCGCCCGGCCGGACGATGCCGAAGCCGGCCCACAGGTTGGGCGCCACCTCGAGCGAGTCGCCGGTGGTGAGCTCGGCCATCCGGCGCTGGCCTTCCGACTCGGTGGCGGCGAACTGTTTGCGGGCCCGCTCGATCTCCGCTGCCGGCACCCGTTCCAGCAGCGAACGGGCCACGCCCCAGGCCTCGTCGGCGGTGTCCCGGCTGATCACGTGCAGGCGGATGCCGTAGGTGAGGTGCCGGCCGGCCTCCTTGGCGAGAGTGCGCACGGCATCCAGTTTGGCGGCTACCGCGGCCGGTGGCTCGGCCCAGGTCAGATAGGTGTCGGCGTGCCGGGCCGCGACCGGCAGCGCGGCCGCCGACGAACCACCGAAGAAGATCGGCGGGATCGGGTCGGGCGCGTGCCGGACGGTGGCGTTCTCGACCTGGTAGTGCTCGCCCGCGAAGGTGTACGGCGTACCCGCCCAGGCACCCCGGACGACCTGCAGGAACTCGGCCGTACGGGCGTAGCGCTGATCGTGCGAGAGGTGGTCGCCGAAGCGCCGCTGCTCGCTCGCCTCCCCGCCGGTGACCACGTTGAGTGCCAGCCGCCCGCCGGAGATGCGCTGGTAGGTCGAGGCCATCTGGGCGGCCAGGGTCGGCGAGATCAACCCGGGCCGGAACGCCACCAGGAACTTCAGCCGCTCGGTCTCGCTCAGCAGGGCGGCCGTGGTCAGCCAGGCGTCCTCGCAGAACGTCCCGGTCGGGGTGAGCACCGCGGAGAACCCGGCCTGTTCCGCGGCCCGCGCGACGAGCGCGAGGTAGCGGATGTCCGGCGGCCGGGACGTGTCGGCCGTCAGATTGGCCTGCCCGCCGCTGACGATGTCGTGGCTGTCGCCGGCGGTGGGCAGGAACCAGTGGAACGGCATCTACGCGGCCCTCCGCAGGTGGGCGTAGTGGCCGTCGTGGTAGACCAGCGGCGCCGCGGTCAGATCCTGGTGGTGGTCGCCGGTCTCCGGGGTGGCCAGCACGATGCTGTGGTCACCGGCCTCGACCCGGCGCACCACCCGGCAGATGATCCGGGCCAGCACCCCGTCCAGCAACGGCACCCCGCCCGGTCCGGGCTGCCAGGCGCCGTGGGTGGCGAACCGGTCGATGCCGCGGGTGGCGAACGTGCGGGCCACGTGTTCCTGCTCCTGGGTGAGCACGTGCACCGCGACGACGTCGGCCTCCTCCACCGCCGGCCAGGCCGAGGCGGTCTTGGCCAGGCAGAACGACACCAGCGGCGGGTCGAGCGAGACCGAGGTGAACGAGGTGGCGGTGAAACCGGCCGGGGGCGCGCCGGGCGCGGTGATCACCACGACCGCGGCGGCGTGGCGGCGCAGCAGCGCCCGGAACAGATCGGCGTCCACGAGAGAGGTGACGGACACGGGTGCCTCCTGGCTAAACGCTGGCGAGCTCGCGATGACGCAGCTCCTGCCGGACGAGCGGGATCAGGTGCCGGCCGTAGTCGACGGCGTCGTCGACCGGGTCGTAGCCGCGGATGAGGATCGTGGTGACGCCGAGATCGACGTAGTCGAGGAGAGCCTGGGCGACCGTCTCCGGGGAGCCGACCAGCGCGGTCGAGTTGCCCTGCGCGCCGCTGGCCTTGGCCGTGGCCGTCCACAGCGCACGGTCGTGCCGGTCCTTCTGAGCCGCCGCCGCGAGCAGGCGCTGCGAGCCGACGTTCTCCACGAGGACCTTCTGATCGCCGGCGAACGACCGGCCGCTCTCGATCTTCGCCAGGATGCCGGTAGCACGCTCCCAGGCCAGGTCGTCGGTGGCGGCCAGGATCGGCCGGAACGAGGCGCTGATGCCCAGCGGCCCGCGCCCGGCCGCCGCCGCCGCGGCCTGAACGCTGGCGATCTGCTCGGCGGTCTCCTTCAGCGGCTCGCCCCACAGCGCGTAGACGTCGGCCTTGGCCCCGCCGACCCGGTAGGCCGCCGCCGAGGAGCCGCCGAAGTACAGCGGGATGCGGTGGGCCGGTTGGGCGAGCAGGGCGAAGTCCTCGAACTTGTAGAACCGGCCCTCGTGCGAGAACGGCTCGGGGGAGTCCCAGGCCCGGCGCAGGATGGTCAGGTATTCCTCGGTGCGGGCGTAGCGGTCGTCCTTGGTCAGGTAATCGCCGTCCCGGCGCTGCTCGGCGTCGGACCCGCCGGTGATCGTGTGCACCGCCACCCGGCCGCCGGTGAGCTGGTCGAGGGTGGCGAAGGTGCGGGCGGCCGTGGTGGGGAAGACGAACCCGGGCCGGTGCGCGATCAACAGCCCGATGTGGTCGGTGCCGGCCGCCGCGAACGCCGCGACCTGGTTGGCGTCCGGGCTGGCCGAAGAGTAGGCGACGAGGATGCGGTCGAAGCCGGCCTCCTCGTGGGCTCGGGCGAATCGACGCACGTAACCGGGGTCGACCGGTGGCCCGGACGGTGCCCTGGTCTCGGAGACGTCCCGAGTGCCGATCATGCCGACGAACTCGACTGTCATGATCTGTTTACCTTTCCAGCCGTCCACTTGATGGGATAGCGAACCGCTGTCCCCCACCCTCCGTCTCAGATGCGTGAGCCGTCAATGGTTGTCTCATATCCTAGTAATCCTAGGGAGTATGGTTGACATGAGGGAGTTGCGGCCGTCAAAGTTGCGGCCATGTCCACTACTGCGATCGCCGGTCCCGCCACCGCGGCGGAGACCGGGGCGACGCCCTCGAAGAAGCGGGCTCTGCCGTACCGGACGATCTCCTGGATCGTCCCCGTTCTGCTGCTGCTCACGTGGGAACTGCTCGCCCGGACCGGCGTCATCGCACCGAACGTGTTGCCGGCACCTAGCTCGGTCGGCACCACCGCGTGGCATCTGACCGAGACCGGCGAACTGCCCCGCCACCTGTGGGAAAGCCTGAAGCGGGCCGCGGTAGGCCTGTTCATCGGGGCCGGCGTCGGCCTCGTGCTCGGCGTACTCACCGGTTTCTCGAAGCTGTTCGAGGCACTCATCGATCGCAATATTCAAATTGTCCGGGCTATCCCGTTCCTGGCGATCCTGCCGCTCGTGATGGTCTGGTTCGGCGTCGGCGAGAGCGGACGCTTCTTCCTGGTGGCGCTCGGCACGCTGTTCCCGATCTACCTGAACACCGTGCTCGGCATCCGCCAGGTCGACCCGAAGCTGGTCGAGATGGGCCGGGTCGCCGGTCTGTCGAAGCTCGACATCGTCCGGGCGATCATCCTGCCCGGGGCACTGCCGTCGATCCTGCTCGGCCTGCGGCTGGCGCTGACCAACGCCTGGCTGGCCCTGGTGATCGCCGAGACGGTGGGCGCGCCCGCCGGCATCGGCTTCATGGCCACCAATGCTCGCGAATTCCTGCAGACCGACGTGATTGTGCTGGTCATCGTGCTGTACGCGCTGATCGGCCTGACTACTGACCTCATCGCTCGAGCCCTGGAGCGCCGTCTCCTGGCCTGGCACCCCAATTACGCACCATCCGGAGGAAGAAAGTGACCCTGTCCCGCCGCAACCTGCTCGGCGCCGCGCTGGCTCTGCCCGTCCTGGGAAGCCTTGCCGCCTGTGGGAACGACGACGAGGCCGCAGCCGCAGCCGGAGGTCGCAAGAAGGTGCGCCTGACCTACGGGGCCATCTCCGTTCCCAAGACCCGTGGTGTCTTCGAGAAGACGCTGAACGACCAGGGCATCGACATCGAATGGGTCGGCCCGTTCCCGAACCACGCGCCCACCCTGCAGGCCGTGGCCACCAACACCGCCGACTTCAGCTTCGGCGGCAGCTCCACCCCGGCCGACCAGGCGCTGCTGTCCGGCAACAAGCTGGTCTACGTGGCCTGGTCCACCTCGAAGCCGCGGACCAGCGCGATCATCGTGCGGCCGCAGAGCGGCATCAACTCGGTGAAGGACCTGGCCGGCAAGAACGTCGCCGTCAACAAGGCCGGCCTCGGCGAGTTCCTGTTGGTGGCGGCGCTGGAGAAGTACGGCGTGGCGCGCGACTCGGTGACCTTCACCTACCTCAACCCACCGGACGCGGCGCCGGCCTTCGGCAGCGGCAAGGTCGACGCCTGGTCGATCTGGTCGGGCCCGCTCGAGCTGGCCCAGGTCAACTACCAGGCCAAGTCGATCTTCGTGGACGGCGACGAACTCGACAAGCAGATCGACTTCGGCACCTACCTGGTCCGCGAGGAGTACGCCAAGAAGGAGGCCGACACCATCCGCAAGGTGATCGCCGCCTACAAGGCCGAGCAGGACTGGGTCAACGCCAACCAGGCCGAGGCGCAGAAGATCGGCAACGAGGTCTCCAAATACCCGCAGGGCGTGGTGGACAAGCTGATCGGGAACAACGTCCAGACCACCTGGAGCCTGATCAACGACGACGGCATCGCCCAGCTGCAGTCCGGCGCTGACTGGCTCACCGACCACAAGGTCCTGAGCGGAAAGATCAATATCGCCGACCACGCGGTGAAGCTATGAGCACGGTTCTCGCCGAGAAGATCACCCGGCGGTACGGCGAACGCACCGTCCTGCACGAGCTCGACCTCGCCATCGAGCGGGGCGAGTTCGTGGCCCTGCTCGGCAAGAGCGGCTGCGGCAAGACCACGCTGCTGCGGGCCCTGGCCGGCCTCGACCCGGTCGACGGCGGCACCCTCGCCGTCCCGCAGCGGCGCACCGTGGTCTTCCAGGAGCACCGGCTGCTGCCCTGGTGGAAGGTCTGGCGCAACGTGGCCATCGGCCTGCCCCGGTCGACCGCCCGGGCCAAGGCCCAGTCGGCCCTGGAGGAGGTCGGCCTGTCCAACCACGCCGACGCGTGGCCGGTCACCCTCTCCGGCGGCGAGGCGCAGCGGGTCGCGCTGGCCCGGGCCCTGGTCCGCGAGCCGGAACTGCTGCTGCTCGACGAGCCGTTCGCGGCCCTGGACGCGCTCACCCGGATCAAGATGCACGGCCTGGTCCGCGACCTGACCAGCCGGCACCGGCCGGCCGTACTGCTGGTCACCCACGACGTCGACGAGGCGGTCCTGCTCGCCGACCGGGTGCTTACCATGCGGGAAGGCCGGATCGCGGCCGTCCATGAGGTGCCCGCGGGTGCTCGCGAGCGCGGCTCGGCGCCGTTCGCCGCGCTGCGCGGCACCCTGCTGGGCGAGCTGGGGGTGACCGAGTAATGGCCGACGCCTTTCATCAGAAACTGCACCATGTCGTGCCGACCGGCTTGTCCGGGGATACCGCGCAGACCAAGGGGATGACCCGGGTCGAGGCGATCAGCGGCAAGACCGTGGGCAGCGAGAACCTGTGGATGGGGGAGACCCACGTCCACGCCTCGACGGCCAGCGACAACCACCATCACGGTGAGTCGGAGACGGCTATCTACGTCGTACGCGGCAATCCGGTCTTTGTCTTTTACGACCTTGACTCGCAGGCCGAAATCAGGCACGAGACCAAACCCGGTGATTACATCTTCGTGCCGCCGTGGGTGCCGCACCGCGAGGAGAACCCCGACCCGGACAACGAGGCGGTCGTGGTGATCGCGCGGACGACGCAGGAGGCGATCGTGGTCAACCTGCCGTCGCTGCGACCGGAGGAGGAGTGACATGCCGGTCGATTTCATCGGCCTGATCGCCACCCAGGACGGGTCGGAGAGCACTCCGGCCACCACCGCGCTGATCGATCCGGCCTTCACCACCCGGATCGCCCGGGCGCACGAGGACTCCGGCTTCGACCAGGTGCTCCTCGGATACAGCTCGTCGTACCCCGAGGGTGCGCAGGTGGCCGCCTACGCGGCGGCCCGGACCGAGACGCTCAAGTTCCTGGTCGCGCACCGGCCCGGCTTCGTCGCGCCGACGCTGGCCGCCCGGACCTTCGCCACCCTCGACCAGTTCACCGGCGGCCGGGTCACCCTCAACATCATCACTGGCGGTCACGACGTCGAGCAGCGCCGCGACGGCGACTACCTGTCGAAGGACGCCCGGTACGCCCGCACCGACGAATACCTGGGCATCCTCCGCCAGGCCTGGCAGTCCGACATCCCGTTCTCCCACCAGGGCGACATCTACCGTTTCGAGGACTTCGTCGCCCAGGTCAAACCGGTCAACGGGACGATTCCGATCTACTTCTCCGGTTCGTCGCCGGCCGCCTACCGCACCGGCGTCAAACATGCCGACGTCTATATGTTCTGGGGCGAACCCCTGGCCCAAATTCAAGAGCAAATTGCTTCGGTACGGGCGGAAGCCACGGCCGTCGGACGGGCGGCGCCGGGTTTCTCGGTCTCGTTCCGTCCCATTCTCGGCCCGACCGAGGAACTCGCCTGGGAACGGGCCGAAGCGATTCTGGGCCGGATCGGCCAGGTCACCGCGCCACGTTTCTTCCGCAACCGGGACCGGGCGAGTCCTGCCAACACCGGCTCCCAGCGCCTGCTGGCGGCCGCGGCCGAGGGGGACCGGCACGACCGGGCGCTCTGGACCGCGACCGCGAAGGCCAGCGGCGCCGCCGGCAACACCACCGCCCTGGTGGGCACGCCGGAGACCGTCGCACAGGCCCTGCTCGACTACTACGACCTGGGCGTGACCACGTTCCTGATCCGCGGTTACGACCCACTTGACGACGCCATCGACTACGGCCGCGAGTTGATCCCCGCGGTCCGGGCCGAGATCAGCCGGCGGGACGCCGCCCGGCTTGTCGCCGCTTGACTTTCTGCTACATGATTTAACCTATCGAACAGATGGGACATGTATTGTTGGCCGTCGCCGGGACCCGGCGACGGCCGGCCACACACCCCACCCGTAGGAGGAGCCAATGTCCGCGCTCGCCGTCGCACACCCCCGCCGCGTACACCTGCGTCCCGTCCCCGCGCTGCCGCCGGAACCCCCGGTGACGGTGACCATCAGCATCGCCGGTGGCGCGGCCGAAGGGCGCACCCGCGTCCTCGCCGCCCTGCGCGACCTGGTCGACGCGGCCGGTCCGGGCGCTGAGGTGGCGGTCGAGTCGACCGAGCCGGACCACGGCAGCCCCATCCACCTCGACCCGCGCGCCCGCACCGCGCTGCGCGACGGCGCCCAGCTCGACCTGAGCCGCCTCGAGTACGACCTGCTGCTGTTCCTGGCCCGCCACCCCCGGCAGGTGTTCAGCCGCAGCCAGCTCCTCGCCCAGGTGTGGGGCCACACGCACACCACCAACCGCACGGTCGACGTGCACGTCAGCCGGTTGCGCACCAAGCTCGACGACCCCGAGGTCGTCACCACGGTCTACGGCCTCGGCTACCGTTTGGCCGACGATGCCAAGATCACTGTTACCGGCAACGAGTAGTAGGGGGCACAGCACCATGGCGGGACGCACGGTGGCGGTAGTCGGCGGTGGCGCTTCGGGCGTTCTGGCCACCAAAGAGCTGCTGCGCGGCGGTGACCAGGTCGTGTTGATCGAGCCGGACGAGCCCGGTGGCGGCCTCGCCTACGGCACGGCCCGCCCGTGGCACCTGCTGAACTCCCGGGCCGGCGCGATGAGCGCCGACCCGGAGGACCCCGGCCACTTCGTCCGCTGGGCGAATTGCTCGCCCGAGGAGTTCCGGCCGCGCGCCGAGTTCGGCCGCTACCTGCGCGACGTCTTCAGCGGGCTGAAGGGCGTCGACCTGGTGCAGGCCCGCGCCACCGGCCTGTCCGAGCGTGGTGTGGTGCTGGAGGGCGGCCGCGAGGTGCGCGCCGACGAGATCGTGGTGGCGACCGGCAACCCGGCGGCGGCCCAGCCCGCGGCCCGCCCCGACCACCCCGACTACATCCCCGACCCGTGGCGGGCCGGGGTGCTCGACGCGATCCCGTCCGACGTGCCGGTGCTGCTGGTCGGCGCCGGGCTGACCGCCATCGACGTGGTGCTCACGCTCACCGCCGACGGCCGCCGGGACGCCCCGATCACCGCGGTGAGCCGGCGCGGCCAGTTGCCGCTGAGCCACACCGCGGTGCCGTCGCCGCCGGCCGCGCTGCCGATCGACGAGTCGCTGACACTCCGCGACATCGTCCGATTTATCCGTGCAGAAGCCGAAAAAGCGGGCGATTGGCGTGCGGTGGTCGACGGCCTGCGGCCGCACCTCGACCGCATCTGGGGCAGCCTGAGCTGCGACGAGCAGGAGCAGTTCCTGCGCCACCTGGCCCGCCCGTGGGAGTGTCACCGGCACCGGATGGCCCCCGCGGTCGGCACCCTGATCGACGCCCTGCGCGAGGAGGGCCGCTTCGAGGTCCGGGCCGGCGGCATCCGCTCGATGACCGCGCCGCCCGCCGGTGGCCTGCTGGTCGAGCTGGAGGCCGGCGTGCAGTGGTTCGGTGCCGTGGTCAACTGTGCCGGCCCCGGCCGCCTACCCGCCGCGGCCGGGGGTTTCGCCGGGGCCTTGCTCGACGCCGGGCACGCCCGGGTCGGCCCGCACGGGCTCGGTCTCGACATCGACGCCAAGGGCCGGGTGATCGGCGCCGACGGCCGGGTGCGCGACAACCTGTGGCTGATCGGCCCGCTGCGCCGCGGCGCCCAGTGGGAGACCACGGCGGTGCCGGAAATTCGTTCTCAGGCGCATGCATTGATTGACCGACGTAAATAACCCCATCCCGGTTCGGTCATAGTTCGGCAGTATGACGCGGTTGTTTCCCCAGGTCAGGGCTGGATTGATGGGCATCGTGGCAACAATTGCCACGCCTTGTGGACATATTGAGAACTCTCAATACTGCAAGGGCACGGTGCGCCATCGGCGTACCACCCCACCCCCCTGGGAGGAACCAAGTGCTAAACCGGAAGCTGCGCCGACCGATCGTCGGCCTTGCTGCCTGCGTGCTCGTCGGCTCCGCGTTCGCCGCGTCACCCGCGTCGGCCGCACCCGTCGCGGGCATCGACCCGTCGTTCGCACCCTCCGCCCTCGCCTCCAAGCTCGACACGCAGTTCGGCAGCAAGTCCGCCGGCTCGTACGTCGACGCGGCCGGCAAGGTGGTTGTGAACGTGACCGACGCCGCCACGGCGGCCCAGGTCACCGCGTCCGGCGCGACCGCCCGTTATGTCACGCACAGCGGTGCCGAACTGGCCGCTGCCGACGACTCGCTGAAGGCCACGCTGAAGACGCCTGGCACGACGTTCGCCGTCGACCCGATCACCAACGTGGTCGCGGTCACCTACGACAGCACCGTCACCGGCGCCAAGCTCGACGCGGTCAAGGCGACCGTCGCCAAGCTCGGCGACAAGGCGACCCTCACCGCTGCCCCCGGCACCCTCAGCACCACGATCTCCGGTGGCGACGCGATCTACGCCGGTGGTGGCCGTTGCTCGCTCGGCTTCAACGTGAAGACCAGCGCCAACGTCTACTACTTCCTGACCGCCGGGCACTGCACCAACATCGGTGCGACCTGGACCAACGGTTCGGCCACCCTCGGCACCCGGGCCGGCACCAGCTTCCCGGGTAACGACTACGGCATCGTCCGGTACACGAACACGACTATCACCAAGACTGGTGGCGTCGGCTCCCAGGACATCACCTCGGCCGGCACGCCGGCCGTCAACGCCACGGTGTACCGCCGCGGCTCTACTACCGGTATCCACTCGGGCCGGGTGACCGCTCTGAACGCTACGGTCAACTACTCCGAGGGCTCGGTCTCCGGTCTCATCCGGACCACTGTTTGCGCTGAGCCTGGCGACAGCGGTGGCTCGCTGTACTCGGGTACTACGGCCCTGGGCCTTACCTCCGGTGGTAGCGGCAACTGCTCCTCCGGTGGCGTTACCTACTTCCAGCCTGTTGTTGAGCCGCTTAGCGTTTACGGCGTCAGCGTTTTCTAAGCCTTCCTGCTAGGCAGGAGACGGCCCCTCCTTTGTTTGGGAGGGGCCGTTTTCTTTCTTGCGGTGGACGGTTTCGGGCGGGGTGACCCAAGACGAGCGGTGGGGCATCTATTGCTTGTCTTGGGTCACCCCGCCCGAAACCTTGCTTGGAGGCAACTGGCGGGCAGGCGGTGGTACCTCGCTGCTGTTTGCATTGTTGGGCTCAGCGGTCCCCTGACGGGGGGTGGTCTGGCTGCCGCGCTGTGGTCCGGGGCGGTGAGATGGTCGGGCAGGCCGGCCACAGTGGTGGGTCCTGGGAATAGACCTCGCCGGCTGCGCTTGGCGGTGGGGAAACCCCGTTGTGGTTGCGGTGGGGGGTGGGGTGGGGGCTTTTCAATCTTGCGCCGCCCGTGACTCGGAAAAGTGCTCGTGGGTCTGGGTGATCTGGGTGCCTTTGAACAGCTGAGCGACGGGTCACTTCCTGCGATTCGATCTGAGTGGTAACGATCATGACGACTGTTTCTCGTCTTCGGTCATGGTCTGATGACCTTGTGACGGCGAAGGAAGCCTTCGGGGCCATGGTCAAGGCGCAGGTTGGTCCGCCATTGCGCGCGGCTGGCTTCAAGGGGTCGGCTCCGACCTGGCGGCTGATCTCGCCTGCGGGCGATATCGCGATCGTCAATCCGGATGTCTGACGCCGTCATCTACCTCTGGATCACCGACCCCGCAAGAGGTCAAACCCTCCGCGAAAGCGCGACAATCCGGGCAATCCGTGAATCGACACGTTGACCTTGCGAAGTTCCTGCTCGCTCAGAACAGGACCCCTCCATGATCCACACGCAGGCCGCGTGGAGTGCCAACATGCCGGACAATTCGGCAGCTGCGGTATCGACCTTGCCGAGTTGCTGTCGGCTCCTGACAGCAACTCTCCTAGATCTACACGGATGGGGCGACGAACCGCAGCGTCGCCATCGTCCGGCGGTCTGAACCGCCTACCGGTGAGAAACCGGGAGGCGGACCGGAATCCGCCCGTCCGGAAACTCAGCCACTCGCAAGGCGCGCGCTCATCGGCAACGCGGTCTTCGAGCGCTCGGCCGGGGGTTCGGGGGCAGTGCCCCTGAGGTCTTGAAACGCTCTACGGATGGGCTCGGGACTGCAGCCACTCGGGATTTACGGCGATTGTGTCGGGAGTTAGGCCGTAATGATCGGCTACCTTGCGCAGCTGGTCCTCGCCTCGGCCTAGCGTGAAACGGTGGCCGTCTGGGTCTTGTACTACGAAGTCGCGCATTCCGTTGGGGCGGGACGCTACCGGGTCTACTACGTCGGCGCCGGCCTGCTGGTACTCCGCGCACAACGTATCGGGATCCTCCACATAGACATATGCGACCTGGGTGGGTGGTGGCCCGTCGCCGGGCCAGGGGACCAGCAGCAGCGTCTCGATGTCGCCACTGGACAGGGCGGCCAGCGTGCCGTCCGTGGTGCGCCAGGCCAGGCGGAAGCCGAGGGCTTCCTGGTAGTAGGCGATGGAGCGGTCCAGGTCGGTGACTGAGAGCCTTGGCATTACGTGCAGCCAGGTGGTCAGGTCGGTAGGGGCGGTCATCGGGGTGTCCTCCTGGGTCAGGGCGTCTACCGCGTTCAGCAGGCGGCGGACTTCGTCCAGCCGGGCCTCCAGCCGGGCGCGATGGGACTGGAACAGATGGCGCCGGTCCTCCTCGCCTGCTCCGGCCAAGATGCGGCGGATGTCGGCGATGGGCATGTCCAGCGAGCGGAGCAGGGCGATAACCCGGGCGGCACCGGTCTGGCCGCTTGTGTAGTAGCGGTAGCCGGTCTGCTGCTCGCGGCTTTCCGGTTCTAGCAGCTTCAGCCGGTCGTAGCGGCGTAGCTGCGGGATGCTCAGGCCTACCAGTTCGGCGAACTGGCCGATCTGCCAGCGGCCGTCCGTGTTTTCGTCCACCAGGCGATTCTGCGAGGCTCACCCGCGTCAGGGTCAAGCGAGCTAGCCGCATGGGACGCAGAATAGTCGGCGACTATCAAGTGGTGGAGGCTCGATGAGCGACCTGCGGGGGGACGAGCGGACGACGCTCGAAGGATTTCTCGAGGAGCATCGCGCGGGGGTGCTTCGGGCGCTGGATGGGCTGGCTGATGAGGATGCCGCGGCGCGGTTGCTGCCGGACACCGCGATGACCATCGGCGGGATCGTCAAGCACCTGGCCCAGATGGAAGACCTCTGGTTCACCTGGAAGTTCGCCGGGGGCGACTGGCCGGCGCCCTGGGTGGACGGTGACGCGGAGGAATGGGCCTGGGAATCGGCGGCCGGCGACACGGTGGCCGAGTTGGCGGCTCTCTATGCGGCGGGCTGTGCGCGTAGCCGGGCGGTGGCCGCGGGGCAGCCTGACCTGGATGCGGTGGCCGCTTCGCCGTCGTTCGGCAAGGGGCCGGTCAGTCTGCGGTGGCTGTTCGTGCACATGATTCGGGAGACCGCTCAGCACCGGGGGCATCTTGACCTGATGCTCGACGTACTGCGTTAGTCGCCCTGTTCGATTTTGTCCTCGCCGCGGCGGCGGAGCATCTTCAGGCCGGGGATGCCGGCTATGGCCAGGCGCAGGTCTTCCGTCACCTCCAGGAGTTTGTGCAGGTCGGGGCCGACCTGGTCGAGCTTGGCCAGCAGCGGCATCACGTCGTCCACCAGGTGGGCGCGCAGCTGGGGGAGCTGGTCGACCATCCGGATCGCGGCGGTTACCTCCTCCGGGGACAGCTCGTCCACGAAGCGGGCCGCCAGCGGAGCTCCCTTGCGCAGCGTGTCGGCGTACGCCTCCAGCAGCTCTGTGGCGTCCAGCGCGGCCGCCTTCGCCTGATGGATCACCGCGGCGGCCTCGGCGCTGATGCCGGAGGCGGCGTCGGTGATGCCGGCCGCCTCGCCGACCACCGACGACGCGGCCTGGGTGATGCCGCCGGCCTCGCGAACCACCACCGACGCGCCGGAGGTGATCGCCCGGGCCTCGACCACGGTGGTTTCCGCCTCGTCGACGATCACCGAGACCCGGCCGATCAGCAACTCGGCCTGGTCGGCCAGCACCGTTATGCGGCTGACCAGCAGCTCGGCCTGGCCCAGGGCGCTCAGCACCCGAACCGGCAGGGTCGCGGCCGCGGCGGCGATCTCCAGCGCCTGGCCGATGGTGGCGCGGGTCAGGTCGGCGAGCGCGGCGGGTGACAGGAACGGGAACGGCATTTACCCATCATGCGCCCGGCTGTCTCGCTCCGCGATCGATCACACGCCGTGAGCGGGGGTGTTCCGTGGGTGGAAAGTCTCTGTCAACTTCGTATGCACCGGGGGTCGGGCCGCCCAAAATCGGCGCGAACACGGCACTATGGCTCAGTGCGTACTCGAATCTGGATTCTGGCGGTGGCGGCTGTGGGAGTCCTGGGGGGTGCCGGGCTGGTCGGTGTGGGCATGATGAACGACACTGCCGGTAACGGTGCGAAGTCACTGGCCGGGGTGTTTCAGGACGAGCCCAAGGCTTCCCCCACGCCCACCGGGCCGACCCCGGAGGAGATCGCGGCCGCGGAGCACGCCAAGCAGGTCAAGGCGCTGGACGCCGCGCTGAAGAAGTACGCGGCTACGGTGCCCGAGTTCTCGGTGGCCGTGCTCGACAAGAAGACCGGCGAGAAATATTCGTTCCGCGGCTCGGAGAAATACGAGACGGCCAGCGTGGTGAAGGTGCAGGTGCTCGCGTGCCTGCTGCTCACCGCGCAGGACAAGCAGCGCGATGTCTCGGCGACCGAGTTGGCGCTGGCCAAGCGCATGATCCGGCTGAGCGACAACGACGCCACCACCTCGCTGTTCTCCCGGCTCGGCAAGGCGCCCGCGATCCAGAAGTGCGACAAGCGCCTCGGCCTCACCCAGACCACGGTCAACAGCGCCTGGGGCCTGACCCGCACCACCGTCGACGACCAGGTGAAGCTGCTCGGCGAGCTGGTCGACACCAGCGGCCCGCTGGACGCCGACTCGCGCAAGCTGGCCTTCACACTGATGAGCACGGTCGACGAGGGGCAGGACTGGGGGGTGCCGGCCGCCGCCACGACCGGCGAGACCACCACGGTCAAGAACGGCTGGTTGCCGCGTTCGACCGAGAGCAACCGCTGGATCATCAACACCGTCGGCCGGATCACCGGTGACGACACCGACGTCTCGATCGCGGTGCTGTCGCACGGCCACGCGTCGATGTCCGGCGGCATCGCGGTGGTGGAGAAGGCGGCCAAGTTGACCCGTCAGTACCTCAAGTACTAGGCGCTGTGCGGGCGTCGCGGCGTTTTTGCCACCACGAGATGGACTGGTTGACGACCAGGATGAGGACGACCGCGGCGACGACGCCTTCCCAGGGCTTCGGGAAGATCGAGCCGCCGGCCACCCCGACGGCGGCGTAAACGGCCGCCCACAGGGCGCAGGCCGGCAGGTTGGCCGCCACGAAGGTGCGCCAGGACAGGCCCAGGAACGCCGCCGCCAGCAGCACCGGCACCCGGCCGCCGGGGATCAGCCGGGACACCAGCAGCACCGGGAGCGGGCTCTTCTCCAGCCGCAGCTTGACCGAGGCCAGGTGTTCCTCGTCGCGCAGCCAGCGCAGGCGGCGGGCCAGTTTCTCGCCGCCGAGCCGGCACATCGCGTACATCGCCAGGTCGCCGACGTAGGCGCCGGCCGCGCCGAACGCGATCACCAGCACGATGGTGAGTGGATGGTGTTCGTGGAAGGCGAGGGTGGCGGCGCCGCTCACGGCCGCGCCGGTCGGCACGATCGGGATGATGGCGCCGAAACAGACCACGGCGAACAACCACGCCATGGCACCGAGGTAGGCGATCACTCGCCGCGCCCGATGGTCACCGATTCGCCCTGGTCGAGCACCCGGACGTGCACCTCCGGCGCGCGTTCCGCGGCCAGCTCGGCGAACCGGGTGCCGGGGTCGCGGAACATGTGTGAGCGGACCCGGCCCATGCCGATCGGCCACAGCGTGCCGTAGTGCACCGGCACCGCCCAGGCCGCCTTCATCCGGCGCACCGCCTCGACCGCGTCGGCCGCGTCCAGGTGGTGGTGCGCGCCGAGGGTCGGGCCCCAGCCACCGACCGGGACCAGGGCCAGGTCGAGCGGGCCGATCGCGGTCATCTCGTCGAACAGGCCGGTGTCGCCGGCGAACCAGGTGCGGGCGGAACCCTCGACGACGAAGCCGATGGCCTCGGCGCGCTCGCGGGACCAGGGGCCGCGGCCACCCTCGTGGGCGGCCGGCACGGCCCGGACCGTCACGTCGCCGACGGTGACCTCCTCGCCCGGGGAGACCTCGACGCAGCGGCGGGCGTAACCCGGGCCGAGGCTCTTGGCCACGAACGCGGCGGCGCCGCGCGGCATGATCAGCCGGGGCGAGCCGGGCACGATCCGCAGCGAGGCCAGGTGGAAGTGGTCGGCGTGCAGGTGGGACAGCAGCACGGCGTCGGGCGGGGCGGCCAGCCGCGGGGTGACACCGGCCATCCGGCGCAGGTGGGCTACGCGGTCGGTGAGGACCGGGTCGGTCAGCAGGGTGGTGCCGGAGTCGGCGAGCCACACGGTGCTGTGGCCCCACCAGGTGACCGACGTCGTGCTCACGCGTTCACCGTACAGAGCCGTTTCAGCGCCCGGCCGCACAGGCGGGCGTAAACGTGCTGGCCGACCACCGCGAACGGCCCGGCGAGGCGCATCGGCAGGCGGGCCGGTCGGCTGTACGCGAACACCGTGAACCAGACCCGGTCCCGCTCGTCCCGTTCGACGAAGAAGGCCTCCTCACCGCTCGCTTGGTGGCCGGGCAATGTTCCGTACCCCCAGCCGGTCCTTTTTTCGGTTTTTTCGGTCCAAATCACCTCGCAGGGGACGCTCAGCGGCCCGACCCCGACGGTGAGTCGCACGCCCGGCGCGGCCTCCGGCCCCGAGGTGACGACGCGGGCGCCGGTGGCCCGATGCATCCGGAATGACAGAACGTGCGAACCGGCACGTTCGTAGAGGTCGGTGCCCGAGCCGAGTGGCATCCGGAAGAACAGGTGCCGGAAGCCGGGCGGCCGCAGACCGGTCTGGGTTCCGCCGACGGGGGAGTATGTCAAGTCACTCACCCCTGCATGATTCCCGAGTCGCCGCCAACTCAAGCTTCCGGCACACTGACGGCGTGACAGGTCCTCGGAGCGCGGTCGTCTTCAATCCCACCAAGGTCGACGATGTCGACGAGTTGCGCCGCATGGTCGAGCATGGGCTGAGCGGCAAGGGCTGGCCCCTGCCCAAGTGGTACGAGACCACTCCCGAGGATCCGGGCCGCGGTCAGACCAAAGAGGCCGTCAAGGACGGCGCCGAGCTGATCTTCGCCTGCGGCGGCGACGGCACGGTGATGGCCGTGGTCACCGCGCTGGCCGGCTCCGACGTCGCGATGGCGGTGCTGCCGGCCGGCACCGGCAACCTGCTCGCCGCCAACCTGGGCCTGGCCGGCGACCCGGCCACCGGCGTGCAGGTGGCGCTGGACGGCGGCCGCCGCCGCATCGACGTCGGGGTGATGGGTGACCTCTGCTTCGCGGTGATGGCCGGGATGGGCTTCGACGCGCAGATGCTGGCCGGCACGTCGGAGACGGCGAAGAAGCACATCGGCTGGCTGGCCTACGTCGTCGGGGCCGCCCGCCACCTGCGCGACCGTCCGATGCGGGCGCGCATCGTGCTGGACGGCGGGCGCTCGCTGCCGCGCCGCCCGCGGTCGGTGATCGTCGGCAACGTGGGCCGCCTGCAGGGTGGCGTGCGGCTGCTCAGCAAGGCCGACCCGGCCGACGGCAAGCTCGACGTGGCCATCCTCAGCCCGAACAATCTCGGTCACTGGGCCAGCCTCGCCTTGGCGGTGGTAAGCCGCCGGGAGCGGGTGCCGCTGATGGAGACGTTCACCGCCGAGCGCATCGAGATCTACACCAAGCAGCAGGAACAGCGGCAGCTCGACGGCGACCTGATCGAGCCCGGTCGCAGCATGAAGATCAGCATCAAACCCCGGGCGCTTCTGCTCTGCGTGCCACTTCCGGACAGCGATCCCGATCTGGCGTACGACGTGACGGTCGCGAAGAAGAACGCCGAGGACCTCCGCTCGTGAGTTCGACCGAGCCGGTCCCGGAAACCCGGGACATGAGCGGCGACGAGCTGTCCGCCGACGACGCGCTGCTCGCCCTGCGCCGCTACGGCCGCTGGCCGCTGGTTCGCGACGCGTTCATCCGGTTCCGCTACGGCGACGGGTTCAGCCACGCCCGCGCCTTCGCGTTCCAGCTGTGCCTGGCCGCCGTACCGTTCATGATCGCGGTGGCCGGCCTGGCCGCCGACCTCGGCGCGGAAACCCCCGGCCAGGTCGTGGCCGACACGATCGCTTCGATCACCCCCGGGCAGAGCGAGTCGCTGGTGCGCGAGCTGCTGGCCGACACCGAGCGCAGCCGGGACGCCGGCGAGGTCGCCCTGTTCCTCGGTCTGCTCACCGGCCTGGTCGCGCTGACCACCGCGATGGCCCAGATCGAGCGCGGCGCCAACCGCATCTACGGCGTCGAGCGCGACCGCCCGGCCCTGCTCAAGTACGTCCGGGCCGCGATCCTCGCGCTCCTGGCCGGCCTGCCCGCGCTGTTCGGCTTCGTGCTGCTGGTGGCCGGCCGCCCGTTCGGCGAATCGGCCGAACGACATTGGGGCTGGGGCGGCCACCTGCGGGTGGCCTGGGACGTGGTGCGCTGGCCGGTCAGCCTGGTGCTGATCGTGGTCGCGGTCGGCCTGATCTTCCGGTACGCCCCGCGCCGCCACCAGCCCGGTCTGTCCTGGTTGCTGTTCGGCGCGGTCGTCTCCACCGTCCTGTGGTGGCTGGTCAGCCTGCTGCTGGCCGGGTACGTCCGGGTCAGCGGCGGCTTCGGCGCCACCTACGGCCCGCTCACCGGCGTGATCGCGCTGCTGCTGTGGGCCAACCTGACCGGCATCGCGCTGTTCCTCGGGGTGGCGTTCGCGGCCCAGCTGGAGGCCACCCGGGTCGGCGTGCGCCGACCGGCGAAACAGGACAGCTGGAAACCCGGCCTGACCGGCGAGATCCCCCGGGCGCGCGGACGTAAGGCCCGGCGGTCCGTGTAGCGATCGATCCCGGCGGGTAAACGCCCGCTCATGACCGATGACGACAACCGGGTGGTGGAACGCGCCGGCTGGGCGCCGATCCGGCATTTTGCCGAGCGCAGCGTTCTCGGCCTGCTCGCCGTGGTGGCGGCCGGGCTCGGGTTCGGCCTGTTGCTGCTGCTCGTGCACTTCCGGTGGACACCGATGCAGCGCCTCGACCAGTCCATCGCGGACCGGCTCAACCATCTGATCGCCCCCAACCCGGCGGCCGTGCAGGTGCTCAAGGGCATCTCGGTGGCCGGCGGGCGGAACTGGCTGATCCCGCTGGTGGTCGTCGTGATCGTGCTGCTGCTGATCCGGCGGCGGCCCCGGCTGGCGATCTACCTCGCGGTCACCGGGCTGGGCGCGATGCTGCTCGACCCGTCGCTCAAGGCGCTGGTCGGGCGGGTGCGGCCGGTGGTGGCCGACCCGATCGCGTACGGCGGTGGCAACAGCTTCCCCAGCGGGCACACGCTCGGCTCGACCATCGTCTACGGCATGCTCGCGCTGGTCTTCCTGTCGCTGGTCAAGGGGCGCGGGCGGGGCTGGCTGATCGGTGGCGCCGCGGTCATCATCGTGGCCGTCGGGCTGAGCCGGATCGCGCTCGGCGTGCACTTCCTGTCCGACGTACTCGCCGGTTGGTTGTTGGGTTTGGCCTGGATCAGCGTCACCGCGTATGCGTTCCGGGTCTGGCGCCGCGAAGCGGGCCATATGACGCCTTCGCTGGCGGCCGGTCTCGAACCGGAAGCCGCCGCCGACCTGGCCCCGGCCCCGGCCGAAGGGCCGCTGCTGCCGCATCCGTGGGCGAAGGGCGCCGAGATCCTGGTCGGGTGGGTGTTCACGTTCGGTCTGCTGTGGGCGTTCGGGTGGCTGGTGACCCGATGGAACCCGCCGTTCGACGACGGGGTGCCGCGGTGGCTGCAGACGTTCCGCACGCCCGGCCTCGACCACCTCAGCTGGCTGTGGAGCAAGGCCGGGGACACCCACGCGATCCTGATGGTGTCGCTTGTCTTCTGCCCGATCGCGCTGGCCCTGTGGCGGCAGTGGCGGCCGGTGCTGTTCCTGGTGCTGGCCATGTTCGGCGAGCTCACCCTGTTCCTGACCAGCGCGGCCGCGACCGGTCGCCCGCGGCCGGGGGTCGAGCAGATGGACGGGCAGATGCCCACCTCGTCGTTCCCGTCCGGGCACATCGCCGCGACCATGTGCCTGTGGGTCACCATCGCCATCCTGGTGCTGGCCCGCACCCGGCACTGGTGGCGCTGGGTGTTCGTGGCCCTCGCCGTGGTCATGCCGCTCGGGGTGGCGCTGTCCCGGATGTACCGCGGCATGCACCACCCGACCGACGTGGCCGGCGCGGCCCTGCTGACCGCCTGCTGGCTGACGGTGCTGTGGTTCACGGTCCGGCCGAACGAACACGCCGAGACCGCCACCGAGGCCCGGGACGAGGCCCGCGCGCTGGTGCCGGCGTCGTGATGCGGCTGCTCACCTGGAACATCCTGGTCGGTGGCGGGGACCGGTGGCCGGCCCTCGAGGCGGTGCTGCGGCGCGAGCAGCCCGACGTGCTCACCCTGCAGGAGCTGCGCGGCTTCGACCAGCACCGGCTCGACCGCCTCGCGAGCCGGCTCGGCCTGGTCGGGCACCTGTCCCGGTCGGTCTTCGGGCAGCCGGTCGCGGTGCTGGTCCGGCCGCCCCGGGAGGTCTCCCGGCGCTGGTCGGTGCGGTGGCGGCTGCACCACGCGGCCGCCGCGGTCACGGCCGGCGACCTCACCGTGGTGAGCACCCACCTCAACCCCTTCTCGCCGGAGCGGCGCCGGCGGGAGGCGACCTGGCTGGCGGCGCACTTCCGGTCGCGCAGCCGGCTGGTACTGCTGGCCGGCGACCTCAACGGCCTCGACCCGCACACCGACCACACCGAGGCACTGGCCACCCTGGACCCGCGCTATCGCCGCCGGCACCTGGCGCCGGACGGCACGGTGGACACCCGGGGCCTGGCCGCCTTCGAGCGGGGTGGGCTGGCCGACCTGTGGCCGCGGGCCGGGGTCGGCGACGGGCGGACCGTGCCGACCGGGCTGGGCGGGGGCGAGTTCGGCGGGATGCGCCTCGACTACGTCCTCGGCAACCCGGCGGTGGCCGAGCGGGTGCGTGAGCTGCGGGTGCTGCGCGGCGACGAGACCGAGTACGCCTCCGACCACCACCCGGTGGTCGCCGACTTCGACCTCTAGCGTTACGCCGGGTCCGCGACCACCCGGTCTCGGCCGCCTCGCTTGGCCACGTACAGGTTGCGGTCGGCCTGCGACAACAATGCCGACACCGTGGCCCGGCCGTCCACCGCGGTGGTCACCCCGATGCTGGTGGTCACCGGCAGGGCGCCGGTCACCGGCTGCCAGCCGTGCGTGCGGATCCGCAACCGCAGCAGCTCGCAGCGCTTGCGTGCCTCGGCGCCGTCCATTCCCGGGAAGATCAGCAGGAATTCCTCGCCGCCCATCCGGGCCGCGATCGCCGGGCCGTCCGCCGCCTCCTTCAACAGCTCCGCGATGTGCTGCAGCACCGTGTCGCCGGTGGCGTGCGACAGCGTGTCGTTGATCCGCTTGAAGTGGTCCAGGTCGGCGATCGCCACCGAGATCGGGGTGCGCCGGGCCGCCGCCTCGGCCAGGATGGCGGGCAGCCGCTCGTTGACGTACCGGCGATTGTGGAGGCCGGTCAGCGCGTCCCGGTGGGCCATCTCGCGGAAGTGCTCGCTGGCCCGGCGGGCCTCGTTCGCCTCGAAGACGGCCTGCAGGGCCCGGGCGCGGGCTTCCCGCTGGGTGGAGTGCAGGGCGGCCGAGTCGGCATGAAAGAGCAGATGCTCCTCGTACGCCTCCCGGAAGTTGCCCTGGGCGGCGTGCAACGCCGCCTGCTCCTGCCGGGCCCGAGCCCGCAGCCGGCCCAGTCCGTTCGTCTCGCATTCGAGGATGGCCCGGTCGATCGCGCTCTGCGCGTCGCCGAACCGGCCGTCCAGCCGCCGCGCCTCGGCCAGGGTGAGCATGCACTCGGCGGCCGCGTCGCCCTCGTTGACCGGCAGGCTGCCGTCGAGGATGCCGGCCAGCGCGGTCTCCACCGACGCGTAGCGGCCACTCATCATCTCCACCCGGGCCACGGTGTCCAGCTCGTTCGCCGACAGCGGGCGGCGGGCCCGGCCGGACGCCAGCCGCATCCGCTCGGCCAGGGCGCGGGCGGCCGTCTCGTCGCCGTTCTCGTAGGCCGAGTAGGTCATGTTGTTGAGCACGAGCAGGGTGAGCGCGTGGTCGCCGATCTCGTTGGCGATCTGGAGCGCCTCCCGGGAACGCCGGTCGCCCTCCTCGATGGAGCCGCCGTCGTCGAGCGCCACCGCCAGGGTCATCAGGTGCCGGGCCCGGATCGCCGGGGGTACGTCGTCGGTCAGGTTCGCCACGCACTGCACCCCGTGGGTGAGCGCGTCGGAGATGTCGCCGACCAGCCGGTAGAACATCGACAGTTCGCGGTGGGCCCGGGCCAGGACGTACGGGCTGTCGTGCGCCTCCGCCCAGGCCCGTGCCTGGTGGGCCAGTCGGCCGCCCTCACCGATCCGGCCCGCCCGCAGCAGCGCGTCCGCGCCCAGCAGGGCCGCCCGCTGGACCGCCTCCTCGTCGCCGGCCGCACGTGCTTCGTGCTCCACCGCGGCGGCGGGTTCCCGGACGCTGCGGTAGTCGATCACCCCGCGGATCTCGAGCTCGGTCAGAGTGGCCGCGAAGGCCGCACGGACGTCGTCGGCGACCGGGGCGTGGCCGCGTTCCACCGCCTTCGTCGTCACGTTGTCTGCTTCCTGCCGAGGGAATGCCGTGACGACCCATGGTGCTCAGCGGCGGGAGCAGAACCGGTGCCGCTCGGTTGCGGCCGGGTTGCTTATCTTTTCGCTTACCTTTTGGTGCAGACCGGGGCTGATCCGGCGATGCGGTCGGTGCCGTAGGCGACCGAGACCGTGAAGCAGTAGTTCTGGTCGGGGTTCAGCCCGTAGACCATGTAGTCGGCGGTGCCCGCCGGCAGTTGCTGGAACGCTCGCAGCTGCTGCCCGGCCCGGCCGCCGGAGACCAGCACCGGCCCCTCCGCGCCCTTCGGGTAGACCCAGGTCAGCGCGACGCTGTCGCGGTTGTCCCGGAGCTTGACGTCGGTGGGCGAGCCCGGGTCGCCGACCGGGGGAGCGGTGGCGCTGCTCGCCGTGGTCGGGGTGGCCGAGGCGGTCGTGGTGGCGGTGATGGGAGCCGCGGTGGGCTGCGTGCCGGTCGTGCCGGTCGCGCCGTTCGCGTCGGGCAGGGTCAGCGCCACGATCGCGATGGCCACCGCGATGCCTGCGATCAGCACCGCGATCAGCAGGAACGGCTGACGCCGGCGGCCGGTCACCGGTTGCTCGGTGCGCACCGGAAGGAGGCGTTCCGAGTTGGGTGGCGTGGCCAGGGTGCTGGCCGGCGCCGAACCGATCGGCTGCGGGCGCCCGTCGGGGCCGTAGTTGGGGGCGCGGTGGCCGGGCAGCGGCGGCGGGGTGTCGGCGCGGGCGTGCCGGCCGAGCAGGTCGCCCGGCGCCTGATGCACGTCGGCCAGGTAGAGCGGCTGCTGGTAGACGGTGCCGTTCGGGTCGGTGGGGCGGTTGTCGGGCGGCGGCCGCAGCGGGTTGGCATCGGGCGGGAAACCGTCGCCACCCGGGTCGGGCACGCCCGGCCGGCGCGGGAACGGCACCTGCTGAACGGTCGGCCGGTCGTCCTCGCTGTCCTGGAACTCGGCGTCCTGCGGTCCGTCGTCCCACGGGCGGCTGGGTGGGGCGGCCTCCTCCTGAGGTGCCTCCTCCTGCGGGACGGCCTCCTGGGGAGCGGCGACCTGCGGGCCGGTGGACTGGGCCACCCGGCCGCACACGTGGCGGCCCGTTGCGGAGGCGGAGGCCAGCGCGCTCACCTGGCGGACCAGCGGGTGGTCGGCCGGCAGGTAGCGAGCGCAGAGCTCCTGGGCCAGCGCCAGGTGCTCGCGGGACTCGGCGTCGCGGGCGCACTCACGCTCCATCGCACCCAGCCGGGCCAGCATCTTGATGCCGGCCGGGGCGGCGTCGCCGTGCTGGGCGCGATGCCTGGTCCAGGCGTCGCTGAGCCGGGCCCGGGCCGACTGGCAGTGCCCGGCCGCGTGCTCGGCGGTGGCCAGGTCGGCCTCGGCCGCCAGCACCCGTGGTGCGTCCGGGCCCTCGCGGGCGGCCAGCTCGGTGACCAGGGCCTGATAGACCTGGGCGGCCTTGCCGTAGTGGCCGACCCGCTGCAGCACCGCCGCGTGGGTGGCGGCCGCGCCCAGGGTGCGCTCGTCGTGCGGCCCGTGCAGCCGCTCCTCGGCCTCGTGCGCGTAGGCGGCCCACAGGCGGGCGCTGTGCGGGTCGCCCAGTGCGATCAGCAGGCGGGCGTGCAGTGCGGCGGCCATCGCCAGGTCGGCGTCGGCGTGGCGGGGATCGGTGGCGTCGGCCGGATCGAGCGCGGTGGCCAGCACCCGCTGGGCACCGACCAGATCGCCCGCAGACGACAACGTCTGCGCGCGCTGCGTCAGGTCAGCGGTCGTCACCGAAGGCATGTGTCCCATAGTGCTCGCCCGAACACCGTAGGTACAACCCCGCAGCCGCGCGCCTGTTTTCGGCTACGTAGCGCGACAATGTAGAGCGTGATTGCCGCTGTGAAACGGGAACTGCTGGTCCGGCACCTGGAGGCGTGGGCTCCGGCCGCGCTGCACCGCGGGCGGCGGGTGACCTACGCGCACGGCTTCGCCGATGCGGACGGCGGGGAATCGGCCGAGGCCGCGGCGCGGGTGCTGGTCGAGCAGACCGATTTCGTACGTGGCCGGGAACTGTCCATGCTGCTCGTCGGGGAGCAGACCGATGCCGTACGCGATCGGTTGGCGGCCGTGGTCGGCGATGCGGCACTTACCGTGTTCGCGGTGTCCGGCGGCACCGACGCGCGGCTCGCGGTGGCTCTGAAGGCGGCCGGTGCTCAGCGCGTACCGCTGCTGGGGTTTCTTGATTCGAGCGCGGGTGAACCGCCCGCGCCGGCCACCGTGGCCGCGTTGGCAGCCGGTAAGCCGGCGGAGTTTCTGCTGGTGTTGCCGCCCGGCACGGCGGTCGAGCCCTATCGCGCGGGATGGCCGCTGTGTGCGTCGGTGGAGTTGGCGACCGGCGACGAGCCCGGAGAATTGCTGCTCTTCGGCACCACATCCGGCAAAAGCCTCGAGGGGTTCAAAGAGGCACTGTGGGCGGTCGACGAGTTCGCCGGGGTGCGCTACCGCGACCCCGGCGATCCGGACCGGCACCTGATCGACATCTCGCTCAGCCCGCACCCCGGTCCGCTACGGCGTGAGCTGCTCGCGCACCTGGCCCGAGTGGGTTCGGCGACGGTGACCGAGCTGCGGACGTTCACGCTCACGTCGACGATCTATCGGGCCGCGGACGCCACCCGGGTGCTGCACACCCTGGTGGACTCGGGGGCCGTCACCCGCCAGCCGCCGACCGGGCGGCTGGGCGGGGATGTCGTGATCGGCGTGGGTGACTAACGCTTGTCCTGCTTCCAGGACAGCGGGCCGGGCAGGTCGACGCGGTGCGCGCGGGTGCGCGAGTTCCAGGACCAGCGGCCGATTTTGAAGCTCCACGAGGAGAAACCATTCTCCGTGAAGTTCAGGATCAGCGGCCCGAACTTCTTGCGGCTGCGGAACAGGATGGCCATCGGTGCGTCCCTCCCTGGGGCGGTACTGGTCGGTTGGCCATCGATTCCCGGTTTTGGGGAATTACAAACTCAGCGAGGCTGCCATGCATCCGGGCGGGTCGTGAGCTTGCGGACGTGGGCCGGCATCCGGCCGCTGATCAACTCGGCCAGACTCACCTCGTCGACCACCTCGCGGACCGCGGCCCGGACGGCCACCCATAGGTTAGGGAGGTTTTCGGCGGCGCCTTCGTAGCGTGTCTCTTCCGGACGGAGGCCACGCACACCGGCCAGCGGTCCATCGACCGCTCGCAATATCTGGCCGATTGTTACGTCCCGTGGGGACGCTGACAGGGTGTAGCCGCCTTCGGCACCTCGCTGGGCCCGGACCACACCCGCACGGCGCAGATCGGCGAGCACTGCCTCGAGGAACTTGCGGGGCATGTCCTGGTCCTGGGCAATGGCCTGGGCCGACATCAGGGACGGATAGGCCTGCGCCAAGCTGAGGGCGGCGCGGACCGCGTAATCACCACGCGCGGAGATCTGCACCCACCCATCATGCCCCCTTGATGTCAACAACCCGCACATACCCCATGGATGAATGGGAATTACGCTCAGTCAGGGGGTCGTCGCTGCTCCGGGATCGCGGCGTGGTTGTCCGGACTCGCCTCGGCGCGGAAGTGGCCAGGGCTGATCCCGACCTCGCGGTGGAAGAACCGGCCGAAGTTCGTCGGCTCGGGAAACCCGAGGTAGCGGCCCACTTCGGCGACCGACATCGGGGTGCAGGCAAGCAGCCGGCGGGCCTCGAGGGCGACCCGGTCGTCGACCACCTGCTTGGCGGTGCGGCCGGTGACCGCGAGGCTGGCCCGGGTCAGCGTGCGCACCGAGCAGCCCATCTCGTCGGCGTAGTCCTCGACCCGGCGGCTGCGCGGATGACCCGACTCGAGCCGCCGCCGGAACCGGGCGAACGTGCGGGCCTCGGCGCCGTGGGCCGGCGGTCGGCCGGCCAGCAGCGCGATGCGGAGCAGCAGCACGGTCAGCTGGTGGCGGAGCAACTCGGCGGCGAGCGGCCCGGCCCGGTGCCGGTCGCAGTCGACCGCCAGCTGGGCGAACTCGCTGATCACCGCGTCTTCGTCCTCGCCCTCCAACTGCCAGCGCGTCGGTGATTCCGGCTGATCGGGCCAGTGGTCGCCGGCCAATCGGCCGTCGAACGTGACGACGGAAGCGGCCAAGCCGTTCGAACCGAGTTGGAGGGCCTGCCCCGGGCGGATCCACAGCAGCGTGCCCGGCCGGCAGATCTTAGCCTCGAAGTCGACCTCGACGGTGCCGTGCCCGGCCGTCGCCAGCAGCAACGCGTGGAAACTCGGGCGCCACGGCGGCATCGGCTGGATCTCGCGCAGAACGCACGTGCCCACGCCCGCCCAGCCGGGCGGCGAGAGCGCTGTGGCGTGCGTTCTTGTTGAGGTCATCGGGCTGACGGTAACTGTCGATGACCAACGACGCACGAGCTAAAAGGCGGCGTGACGGGAATCTGCTGGAAAACCCGGACGATTGTCCTTAGTCGGGCTTTTTGTCCGGTTGCATTTCATTGCCGAACAGAAAAGACCCGCGCGGACCGGCAGTGTCCGCGCGGGTCTTTATCTACTTGATCTACCTGCGCTCTATCTTCCCGCCAGCAGGCGGTTGACCGCGGCATCGACGTCCAGATGTTCGGATTCCCGGCCGCGCGGCACCACGACATAGGTGCGACGGAGGAATCGGACGAGGACACTGCGGGGCACTTCAAACAACGCGTTGCCGTCCGGAGACGACAGCGCCAGGGCGACAAAATCCCCCCGCGGCGTGGCCCACGGCCACACCCGGACGTCGCCGATACCCGCGGGCTCATCGAGCCCGGTGACGAGCAGTTCCCGTGCGAAGGACCAGCTCACGGCTTCCCCACCGGCTGATTCCGCATGGAACAACACATGGACCGCATACGGGTCCGCTGGGTCGTAACGGAGACTGGCGCGCACGGGCAGAGCCGTGGCATCAGGCGCTACGAGCCGCAGCGAGGTCTCGACCTCGACGGTCGTTGGACGAATGGTACTCATGGACGAACTCCCCCCGGCACCGCTGCGAGGCTGGTGAACCCCGCGTTTCCCATACTCAGGTGATCCCTGTCGTTACGCTCCGCCATACGCTGATCTCACCCAGTAGTGGGAAGACGGTTCCGAAAACCCTTTCGCACAAGACGTAAAGCGATATCTTGTACTGTTCTGCCCCAAGTACTCGGTTCCGCCCGGCGTCGGGTGGTCCAGCAGTTGACTTACTCCGGTAACGTCCATTCCTCCCGGGTAGTGACGGGGACCCGGGACACTGGGGGATGAAATGAGCACGAAAGCGGACGAAGATCGGGCACCGATGGGCGTTTTGGACAAGATCCGGGCGAACCCCACCGGTCGGCTTGCCCTCAAGATCGGAATTGGCGTGCTCGGCACGCTCGTGGTCGCCCTCGGCATAGTCTTGATCCCGTTCCCCGGCCCCGGCTGGGCGATCGTCATCCTCGGCCTGGCGATCTGGTCCCTCGAATTCGCCTGGGCCAAACGTCTGCTCGAGTTCACCAGGCGGCACGTGAAGGCGTGGACGAGCTGGATCGGCCGGCAGAGCCTCGGGGTGCGGGCGATCATCGGCGTGGTCGGGATGGTCTTCGTCGCCGGCATCGTCTGGGTGTCGGTGAAGCTCAGCTTCGGCATCGACCTGATCCAGGAAGCACGCGACTGGCTGAGCTGACCCCGGATTAGCAACCCACTGGCGCCGTCTAGTACAGTCTGTCTGCAAGTTGAGGGCGATTAGCTCAGCGGGAGAGCGCTCCGTTCACACCGGAGAGGTCACTGGTTCGATCCCAGTATCGCCCACGATTCTTTCTCCGGGGCCGAGCCCCGGAAGCCCCACGTTGCGATGGCCGCCCTCTCGAGGGCGGCTTTTTGTTTGTCAGTTGGTTGCGGTTGTCATGCGTGGCCCAGCTAGGCGAGGTGGGTCTATGGCCGTGCCTGGAGACCTTAGTTCGTCTGCACAGCATTGCTCGTTGTTGGGGTTCGCGGTTGGGTAGTAACATTGCTACGCGGGTTTGGGGGTGGGGTGGTGACGGTTACGAGGATGTCTAGCCGGGAGTTCAATCAGGACACCGGGCGGGCCAAGAACGCGGCTCGTGGCGGGCCGGTTTTCATCACTGACCGGGGGCGGCCGGCGCACGTGCTGCTGACGTTCGAGGACTATGAGCAGTTGACCGGTGGTCGGGAGAGCATTGTTGACCTGCTCGGCCTGTCTCCGGATGAGGCTGACGCCGAGTTCGAAATCGCCGCCTCCCGTGATCTGGCTCGACCTGCGGATCTGGCCTGATGTTTCTGCTGGATACGAACGTCGTCTCCGAGTTGCGCAAGGCCAAGGCCGGCCGGGCCGACAAGAACGTCGTCGCGTGGGCGGCAGGTGCCGCCGCCAGCAGTATGTTCGTTTCGGCGATCACCGTTCAGGAATTGGAGATCGGGGTTCTCCTGGCCGAACAGCGCGATCCAGCGCAAGGTGCGATCCTGCGTCGTTGGCTGGAAGCGCAGGTGCTGCCCGCGTTCGCCGAGCGCATCCTTCCGGTCGACACCGCGGTCGCCCGGCGCAGCGCCACTCTGCACGTGCCCGACCCACGGCCCGTTCGTGACTCGCTCATCGCGGCGACCGCACTCGTGCACGCCATGCCGGTCGTTACTTGTAACGTTGCCGACTTCGCGCCGTCGGGCGTTGAGATCATTGACCCGTGGCGGCCTCTCGACGAAGGCGCCTGAGACTCTTGGGTCAGTCGGTTAGTAGCAGGGTGTAGATGTTGGTGATCTTGTCGTTGGCTACCAGGGCGATGTCTGCGCCTCGGACCACTGGAGGCTGGCCCTCGGGGCCGAAGTTCCACTCCAAGTAGCCCAGTTCGCCGGCTATGCGGGTTGGGCCGGCGGGGGTGAAGACGAAGCCGGGGGCCTCGTCGAGGATTTTCTGGGCCTTCGTGTCTACTGCCTCGTGGCCTACCACTACCTCGTCCGGGTCGGTGAAGCGGACGTCTGAGGCGTAGGTGCGGGTCATTGCGGCTCGGCGTCGGGTGGCGTCGCGTTCGTTGAAGACTTCCAGCAGGTTTGCCTGCATGAGCTGCTCGATCGTGGTCATGCCGGAACTATATGACACGTCATATAGCATCGACCAGGTGGACGAATCCGGCTCCCTTAGCGCGGCTGAGCTGCGGGCTTGGCGTGCGCTCATCGAGATCACCCCGCTGCTGCGCCGGCACCTGGACCGGCTGCTGCAGGCCGACTCGGGGCTGTCCGGCACCGACTATCCGGTTTTGGTCGTGCTGCATGAGCGGGGGTCCGAGGCGGTTCGCTCGACCGAGCTGGCCGACCTGATCGGCTGGGAGCAGAGTCGCCTGTCCCATCACCTGTCCCGGATGGAGAAGCGCGGGCTGATCCGTCGCTCCCGGCACAGCTCGGACAGCCGGGGCGCGGAGGTGGCGCTGACCGAGTCAGGCCGAGCCATGTTCCTGGCCGCGGCCAGGGGGCACTCGCGGGCCGTGCGGACGCATTTCGCCGACGTGCTTACCACCGCTCAACTGGGCTCCCTCGCCGAGATCATGGAAACCCTCAAACGCCACCTGGACGACGAACCTCCGCACTGACGGGGGCCTGCCTGGGGGTGGTGGGTGTGGTGCGGGTGCATCGGGCGGGCTATGTGCGTCCGAGACGGGTGAAGGACAGGGCGAAGATGGTGGAGGCAATCCATCCGAGGATCGTGCAGACGTTGAGCCACCATTCGAGGTAGCTTCCGCCCCGATCGGAGCTGGGATACCAGGTGGCGCGTTGTTTGAGATCGATGATCGGTACGACCGTGTCGACGGCGTAGAAGAAGGGGTTGAAACAACGCACCCGGCCCCCGCCGCATCGGTCTTCCGGACTCGGGCGGCCGGCGACGCCGGAGGTGGCGAAAACGACCGCGTCCTGATCGGTCGCCCGCATGGTGCTGACCGCTGCGGGAATGCTGAGTGATGCGGTTACCAGGGCAATCAGGAGAAGTAGGAGTGCAAGTGCGCGTTGCGGCCGGAAGCCGTAGCGGACGGTGACGTCTTGGATGATGTCCGCCGTACGCTGCATGGTGGTCTGCGGCAGTGCGCGAATCTTCCGGGCGTATCGACGCTGGGCGATAAGAATCTCGTCGGCACCGGCGTGATCGCCGCCGGCCCGCAACACGCTGGCGGCTTGCTCCCATGATCGAGGGTCGTGGGGGCGGAGTCCGGCGAGCCACAAGATCCGAGTACGGGCGTCGGGCACGTGGGCGAACCGTTCGTAGCGGAATCCCCCGAGCCGGGTATGGGTGGGCCAGTCAGTGGTGGGCCGATCGGCGAGATACGTCGTGGTCGCCTGGGAAAGGTCGACGCCGCCGTTCGGCACGATCCAGCCGAGCCGGATGCCTCCGCTGATCGTCGCGGACTCGGCGTCCAGGGCCAGACCCGGCTGGTCGGGTGTTTCATCCTTGTCCGGCGTTGGTGGCTGCCAGGTCAGGACGGCTCCGTCGCAGTTGAGTTGGCCGGCGATGACGGCGTGGGCCAATACGACGGTTCCGGTCGATCGAAAGCCATCGCAGAGGCGTACGTCTCCACCGACCTGTGCCCGGCGGAGACTGAGTGTTTCACCATCCGCATTGACGAGGACAGCGCCTTCGGCATGGGTGAAGCCGCTGATCATGGCTCCGCGGAAGTCGAGGCGCCCTGCGGCGTACGTCTGCCGGAGGTCGAGGTCACCCTCCGCGCGTAAGCCGGCCGCGTCGATGTTGGTCCGATCAGCCGGGTCGCGGAGGTCGCCTCCGCTCAAGGTCACCGCTCCGGCAACCCGGGCGTTGGGCAGGCGGACGGTTCCCTGGATCGACGCCCCGGCGAGTTGCAGGTCCGCTGCCAGGGTGGCGTTGGTCAGGTCGAGGGCGATTTCTCCAGGGTTACGTATCGTCACGCCGCCGAATAACGCGCCACTGCGGAGTTCGGCGCCCTGCAGGACGACGCCACCTTCGATGAAGGTCGCGCCCTGGATCGCACACCGGCCGTGTATCACGAGGTGAGGGGCCAGAAGTGCAGGGCGGGCCGAGGTGAGTTCCGACAGCGATGTCTCTGGATTGCGCTCCGGAGCGGAGGGCTCCAGGTCGGAGTTGCGGATCAGGAGCTGGCCACGTACAACGGTCCGGCCCATCTCGATCCGGCCACGCACGGCGGCGCGAGCTCGGCTCGGAACCGCGTCGAGGAGGAAGACGCTTCCGCCGATCTCTGCCTCGTTGAGATCCAGGGCAGCCCCTTGATCACATTGGAGCTGTGCTCCGCTCAGGTCAAGGTAACCGGCGAGACGGGCGGCGAGAAAACGCACGGTGCCGACGGCCTCGAAGCCGTTTACCAGCCGAACCTCGCCCTGGATCCGGGCTCGGCTGCATTGAAGGGCCTGGCCTTCGGCCGAGAGGATCCGTGTTCCGGCGGCTAACAGCCGACCCCCGATCTCGGCGTCCACCAGCCATACGGCGGCGGTGCGGATGCGCGACGCCGGCGTGTGGAGATCGGCGCGGATGGTTGTTCCGGTAAGAACCAGGTCGTGAGCCACGCGCACGCCATCGGCCCGCAGACCGGGCAGGAACGACGCGGCTTCCGGCGGTCCGGTCAACTCTCCGGGCAGCCGACCATCGCTGATCTCCAGCGAATGCAGATCAGCGTCCTCCAGGAGCAGCGGATCCGTGAAGATGCAATTGACGAACGACAACGGCACGGGTATCCGCAACGCCCGTAGATCCGCCGATCCCACCACGGTGGCGTTGGACAGTCGTAGACCGAGCGGGCCCGCCGCGCCACGCCCGGCGGCCAGGCAACTTCGCCGCACATCGTCTGCCGGAACTCTCCTCTTGCGGCAGTCGAGGACCCGGCCACGGCGAGACGCCTGCAGGGCCTGCCTCACAAAGCTTCGGTAACTACGCAGCTTCTGCACCGCCAGACCGTCCACTGAACCACCCACATCTCCGGCCGAGCCGCCATGCGCAGTCTCCGGCAAGCAGCCATCAAGGTCGAGCGGGCGCTTTGTCACCGGCGGACTTCACGCGTGTGAATATCTTGACGCGTGAATTGTTATCGTTAACAATTCTCGGCAATCGGCGCCGGGCTCTGGCTGGCGTACCCCTCGTCCTGCGATAGAGGCCTGCCATGGTTGCCGTTGCACGCCGTGCGTTTGTCCGTGTTGTTGCCGTCACCGCTGTTACCGCCGTCGCCCTGGTCGGCAGTCGCCTGCCGGCGTCGGCTGATGTCACCGACGGGCTCGTGCTTCGCTACGACCTCAGCCAGACCGCGGGCACCGCGGTGGTCGACGACTCCGGTAACGGGCACGGTGGCACTTTGGTCGGTGACGCCTCCTGGTCGGCGTCCGGCGGCCTGAAACTGGGCGGCACCAACGGGTACGTGCGGCTGCCGAACGACATCCTGTCCGGACTGCGGCAGATCACCGTCTCGGCCGACGTGCTGATCGACCCCGCACAGGCCACGCCATACATGATCTGGGCGATGGGCAACACCGACGCCGCGGGCGTCGGCAACGGCTATGTGTTCACCACCGGCGACACCTACCGGGCGTCGATCGCGAGCGGCAACTGGTCGACCGAGCAGACCACGCGTTCCGCCTCGCCGTTGCCGCGCGGGGTGTGGGTGAGCATCGCGTACACCCTGGACAGCTCCGGGGTGGCCACCGCCTACCTGAACGGCACGGCCGTCGCCAGCCAGGCCGGCGTCACCCTCACCCCGGCCGGCCTCGGCGGCGGTACGACGACCGCCAACTACCTGGGCCGTTCGGTCTACAACGCGGATGCTTATCTGCGCGGACAGGTGCGCAATTTCCGGATCTACAACCGGGCGCTGAGCGCCACCGAGGCGAGCGGCATCGCCATCACCGACAGCGTGCGGGTGGTGGCCGACCGGGCGGCCCTGACGCTCGGCGACACCACCGCGGTGACCACCGACCTCACGCTCCCGGCGACCGGGCCGGTCTACGGCAGCGCGGTCACCTGGTCGTCGTCCGATCCCGCGGTGATCAGCGACCGCGGCGCGGTGACCCGGCAGGCCGCCGACGCCCAGGTCACCCTCACCGCAACGATCAGCAGCGGGGACGTCAAGGACACCCGCGCCTTCACGGTGACCGTGCCGGCCGACCTGTCCGACGCCGCGAAGGCCGCCGAGGCGGCCGCCGCGCTCACCGTCGCCAACGTTGACGACGTACGCGGAAACCTCACCCTCCCGGTGACCGGCCGCTACCAGAGCCAGGTCTCCTGGGCCTCGGCCGACCCGGCGATCATCACCGCTACCGGCGAGGTGCACCGGCCCGCCGCCGGGAGCCCGGCCGGCAAGGTCGAGCTCACCGCGACGGTACGGGTCGGCGCGGCCACCACCGCCCGCACGCTGACCGCCACCGTGCCGCCGCTGCCCGCCGCGTCGCCGCTGGCCGGCTACACCTTCGCCTACTTCACCGGCAACACGGTCGCCGGCGAGAAGATCTACTTTGCGGCCAGCGACGGCAACAACGCCCTGAAGTGGAAGGAACTCAACGGCGGCAACCCGGCCCTCGCCTCGACCCTGGGCACCAAGGGACTGCGCGACCCGTTCCTGATCCGCTCCCCGGAGGGCGACAAGTTCTATCTCATCGCCACCGACCTGTCGATCGGCGGCGGCACGTCGTGGGACGCCTCGCAGCGTCAGGGCAGCCGGTACATCGAGGTCTGGGAGTCCACCGACCTGGTCACCTGGGGACAACAGCGGCACGTGCTGGTCTCCCCGCCGACGGCCGGCAACACCTGGGCCCCCGAGGCCTTCTGGTCGGCGGAGCTCGGGTCGTACGTCGTCTACTGGGCCTCGAAGATCTACGCCGCGTCGGACCCCGGGCACACCGGCAACACCTACAACAAGATGCTGTACGCGACCACGCGTGACTTCGTGACGTTCAGCGACGCCCAGGTGTGGCAGGACTTCGGTGCCTCCCGCATCGACAGCACGGTCATCGCGGAGAACGGCGTCTATCACCGGTTCACCAAGGACGAGGGCGGCGTCACCGGATGCAGTGACATCATCCAGGAACGCGCCGACTCACTCGTGGCCGTCGACGACGCGTCCGACCCGGCCTGGGACCCGGACAACCCGAAGTGGAAGATCGTCGCGTCCTGCATCGGCAAGGCCGCCGGGACGTCGGCGGTCGAGGGCCCCACCGTCTTCAAGGCCAACCCCGGTGACACCTCCGGCAACAAGTACTACCTGTTCGTCGACGAGTACGGCGGCCGCGGCTACATCCCGCTCGGCACCGACGACCTCGACCAGCCGCAGTGGAAGGTGCCGGCCACCTACACGCTGCCGGCCAGCCCTCGCCACGGCACCGTCCTGCCGGTCACCAAGGCCGAACTCGACCGGCTCACCGGCGCTCCGCAACCGCTCCCGGCCGGCGCGGACGGCCTGATCGCCCGCTACCCGCTGGACACCGGCACCGCTGACGCCTCCGGCAACGGCAACAACGCCCAACTGCTGGGTGGCGCGACCTTCGCGGACGGCAGCCTCACGTTCGGCGGGACGAACGGCTACCTCCAACTGCCGAACAACGCGCTGGCCGGGCTGGACGCCATGACGGTCTCGGTCGAGGCCTGGGTCGACCCGGCCCAGACGACGCCCTACTTCCTGTGGGGCATGGGTAACACCTCCGCCGGCACCGGCAACGGCTACGTCTTCAGCACCGGGGACAGCGCCTACCGGGCCGCGATCGCCTCGGGGAACTGGACCACCGAGCAGAACGCCACCAGCGGCGGCGCGCTGCCCCGCGGCGCGTGGCACACCCTGACGTACACGCTCGGGGGTGGGACGGCGACGCTCTACCTCGACGGACGCCAGGTCGGGGTGAACGCCGCGGTCACCCTGACGCCGGGTTCGATCGGTGGTGGCGTCACCACCGCGAACTACATCGGACGGTCGGTCTACACCGGCGACAAGTACTTCAAGGGCCGGATGCGCGACTTCCGCCTGTACAACCGGTCCCTGGCGGCCGGCGAGGTCGCCCAGATCGGCTCAAACGCCACCGTGGTGACCGCCGTGACGCTCGACAGCCTCAAGGCGCCGGCGCTGATCGACGGCGACGCGGGCACCATCGTGCTCCCGGTCAAGGACGGCACCGACCTGCGCAACCTCGCGCCGGTCTTCACCGTCGCGGGTGGTTCGGCGGTGACCGGCGCCGAGGCCGGCGACTGGTCCACCGCGCGCCGCATCACCGTTACCAGTCCGGCCGGGGCGACCCGGGGGTACACGGTGACGACCCGGGTGATGCGGTCGCCGGTCCTGCCCGGCCTGTACGCCGATCCGAACATCGTGCGGTTCGGCGACACCTACTACATCTATGCGACGACGGACGGCTTCGACGGCTGGAGCGGTACGACGTTCACCGTCTGGTCGTCCACCGACCTGGCCACCTGGACGAAGCACGGCACGATTCTCGATCTGGCCGACGTCTCGTGGGCGCACACCAACGCGTGGGCTCCGACCGCGGCCTATGCGAACGGGACGTACTACTTCTACTTCTGTGCCGCCGGCAACATCGGGGTGGCGACCTCGGACTCGCCGACCGGACCGTTCACCGACTCCGGGGCGCCGCTGGTCAACCGTCAGGACTTCGGCGGCGCGCAGCAGATCGACCCGGCGGCGTTCACCGACGACGACGGCCGGAGCTACCTGTACTGGGGCAACGGCACCGCCTATGTGGCCCCGCTGAACGCGGACATGACCTCGCTGGGGGAGCGGCGCACCATCACCGGGCTCACCGACTTCCGCGAGGGCCTGTTCATGAACAAGCGGAACGGCGTCTACCACCTGACCTACTCGATCGACGACACCCGCAGCGAGAACTACCGGGTCGGCTACGCCACCGCTACCAGCCCGTACGGCCCGTTCACCGCGCGCGGCGTGATCCTGGCCAAGGACCGTTCGCAGGGCATCCTGGGCACCGGGCACAGCTCGATCGTGCAGGTGGCCGGCGTCGACGAGTGGTACATCGCCTACCACCGCTTCGCGATCCCCGGCGGCGACGGGACGCACCGGGAGACGACGCTCGACCGCGTCTACTTCGACGACGACGGCCTCATCCGGCCGGTCGTGCCGACCCTGGAGAGCGTCGACCAGCTCACCTACACGGGGGTGTTGCCGACCGCCAACCTTCCCGCTTCGGGGTGGCTGGGCTCGGGCGCGACCCTCATGCTCACCGGCGGGGCCGGCAACAGCGAGCTTCAGTACGCGGTGACGCCTGGCAACTGGATCACCTACACCGGCCCGGTCGCCCTGCCCGCGGGCAGTTACACCGTGTCGTACCGAGCGCGGGGTACCAACCGCATCCTCAGCGCTCCGGTCGACGTCCGGGTGCAGGTCGACGCGGAGGCGCCGATGACCGCGGCGCAGGTGACCACGACCGGCACGACATCGACGGTGACGCTGAGCGCCCAGGACACCGAGTCCGGGGTCGCCGCCATCGCCTACCGGGTGGGCAGCGGGGCCTGGCAGGACTACCGGAAGCCGTTCACCGTCACCGGGGTCCAGCAGGTCCAGTTCCGGGCCACCGACCACGCCGGGAACGTCGCGGAGGTGCAGAGCATCAGCGTCCCGCTGGTCCGGGACACGACCGGCCCGGTGGTCGCCGCGACCACCAGTCCGGCGCGGGCCACCGGCACGGCCGGCTGGTTCACCGCCGCGGTATCGGTGCTCGTGACGGCCACCGACCCGGCCGGCGTCACGATCCGGGAGTATCGCGTCGACGGCGGCGGGTGGCGCACGTACACCGGCCCGATCCCGGTTCGCGACGGCGTGACGACCGTGTCGGTCCGGGCCACCGACGGCTGGGGAAACCAGTCGCCGGTGAAGGTCCTGACCGTCAAGCGCGACACGGTGAAGCCGGCCGCGACCGCGAAGGTGACCAAGGCGAAGCGGTCGTCGACGGTCCGGTTGACCGCGACCGACGCGACCTCCGGCGTCCAGCTCATCCAGTACCGTTTGGACGGCGACCGCACCTGGCACACCTATGCAAAGCCGCTCACGGTGTCCAAGAAGGGTCTGCACCTGATCTGGTACCGCGCCGTCGACCGGGCCGGGAACGTGAGCAGCGCCCGCCCGAAGTTGTTCCGGGTAACCCCGAGGAGATAGCCGATATTCACCCTGCTGATCGCCTCGGCGGCGGCGTTTCTGCTGGCGATGCTGTCGGCCGTTGCCGGGTTCGGTGGTGGCGTGCTGCTACTGCCGGTGTTCACCGCCCTGTTCGGGCTGCGCTTCGCCGTGCCGATGCTGACGCTCACCCAACTGTCGAGCAACGGCTCTCGCGTGTGGCTCAATCGCGACGCCATCCGATGGCACCTCGTCGGGTGGTTCGCGGCCGGAGCCGTACCGCTGGCCGTCGCCGGTGGACTGCTTCTGGCGCACGCCCCGCTGAGCCCGCTCAAACGCGTCCTCGGCGTCTTCCTGATCGGTGTCGTCGGGTGGCGTCACCTGCGGCGACGCCACAGCGCGCCGAGCGCGCGCACGTTCCTCGGGGTCGGCGCGGCCTCGGGCTTCGGATCCGCGCTGTTCGGCTCGGTCGGCCCACTGACCGCGCCGTTCTTCCTCGCGTACGGGCTCGCCCGCGCCGCCTACATCGGCACCGAGGCCGCCGCCGCGATCACCATGCACCTGACCAAGATCGCCGTCTACGGGGCTGGTGACCTGCTCACCACGCGAGTGCTGCTCTACGGTGCCGCGCTCACCCCGGCCACGCTGGCCGGAGCCTGGGTAGGCAGGAAGATCATCAACCGGGTCAGCGATCAGACGTTCGTCGTCCTGGTCGAAGCCGGCCTCGTCATCGCCGGGCTGCTGTTCCTGGCCGGCCCTGGTTGAGCGAAACAATTGAGGCGGCCAGTGGGGTGCCGGCGTGCATCTCGGCGCGCAGCGCCTCCAGGTCGCCGTCTCGAGCCAGGCCGTCGATCAGGTGGCGGGCCGCGCCGGGACGGCCCGCGTCGGAGCGTTCGCGCAGCTCGGCCCACTGCCCGCGGTCCGCTAGAAGCGCGTTGACCTCGTCGTCGGCGTCGCCCAGGCCGTCGCGGATCACGGCGTTGACCATGGTGCGGTGGCACTCCCGGTCGAGATAGTGCTGCAGCCGCTCCACCGGGGAGAGCCGAGCCTGCAGCAGCCGGGCGATCTCCGGGCGGCCCCGGCGGGTGGCGCTGTCGGCCAGGTCGAGCGTGTCGCCCGGATGGTGGTCGACCAGCGCCTGCCACACCGCGTCCGGCAGCGGCTCGGCGCGCCGCCGGCGGCGGGCGTGCTGGTGCAGGTAGTCGGCGGTCCGGTATCCGGCGGTGACGGTAGGCGCGGCCGGGCCCCGGCCGGAATGCCCAGGCCGCGGGATTCACCCGGTCCGGGCGGGTCCGGACCACTGGCCGGACCCGCCCGTCGGCTGGGAACGTCGTGCCGCCGATCACTCCGAAGGGAAGTCCGGATGCACGACTATCTCCAGACCGCCGGCGACGTCCTCTCGGTGACCGCCGGCTGCCGGCGCCGGGCGCGAACCCGGACGCCCGCTACAGCGTCGGTGGGGGGCCGGCGACGGTCAGCTTGTACGCGTCGTCGACGGCGATGATCGTGCCGATGTCGAACGCTGGAAGGGTGGTTCAGGACGCGACCGGGTCCGGTGCCTCCGCGTAACGGCTGCTCAACCGGCGGTAAGGGCGGCTACGCAGGGCGGCGGTGGTGGCGATCAGGCCAATTATCCCGGTCAATACGAAGACCAGAGCCAGGCCGCGCTCGGCGCCGGTGCCGAACCAGTCGCCGATCGCCCGGGCGCCGGCCCCGTCGGTCATGAACGGGATGAAGAAGAACTGCGCGAGCGGCGAGATGAGAAACGCGGTCAGCGGCGACGCGGCCTGCTCGACACTCTGCGCGAAACCGAAGACCCGGCCCTGCCGCTCATACGGGACGACCTTCTGCAAAATCGTCTGCTCGGCCGCTTCCGCGTACGGCGCGAGGGTCATGTACACGAACAGGCCCGCGCACAGCAGCACCACCGACGACCGCAGCGGGAACAGCGCGGTCACCGCCCACAGCACCAGGTTGATCGCCAGCAGCACGCGGACCGGGTTGGCGCTCAGCCCGGTGCGGGCGATCATCAGCCCGCCCAGGATGAAACCCGTGCTGAGGAAACCCCACAACAAACCCCAGACCTGGACCGAAACCAGCGATAGGCCGTACGCGTCCAGCAGTGCCATGAAAATGCCGCCGAGCAGATTGTTGAAGGCCGAGAACACGATCAGCGCGGGCAGGCCGGGCACCGAGCGGACCAGCCTGATCGTGCCCCGCAGGTCGACCTCGCGCTTCTGCGTGGTGTCCCGGGCCGGCTCGGGCAGCGACACCAGACTCAGGTGCAGCAGCGCGCCGCCGAGCACGACCAGCGCGAGCATCAGCACCCAGGTCATCCCGCCGAACGCCACCAGCAGGCCACTGATCACCGAGGTGACCAGAATCGACGTGCCCGAGGCGGTGCCGACCAGGCCGTTCGCCCGGTCCCGCGACCCGGGCTCGATCAGCACCGTGACCAGCGTGGAGAGCGCGATGGCCCGCGGGTTGCTGCCGATCACACCGAGCATCAGCAGCACCACCACGGTCCAGAGCACCGGGCTGGTCGGGTCGGTGAACTCGGTGCGGGGCGCGGCCAGGTAGACGGCGAGGGCCACCGCGTACAGGATCGTGGAAATCAAGGCCGAGACCTGGAGCACGGTCTTCTTCGGGAAGTGGTCGACGAGGCTGCCGAACCAGATGCCGGTGAGGGCGGTCATCACCAGGAAGATGCCGGAGATGACACCGGTGGCGAACACCGACCGCGTCTGCAGATAGACGTAGAAGGTGATCGCGAACCAGACCGTGAAGTTCATGACCGAGACGAGCAGGGTGTTGATCAGGACCTGGTAGAACGCCGTCCGGTTACCCTCGATCACGCTGACCCCTCAGTGGTCCTTCTTGATCACGAAGTAGGAGCCGCGGATGGTGCCGGCCAGCTTCGACTTCTGCCGGGCGAACTTGAACGCCCCGAGCTCTTCCGGGATCTCCATGCCGTCCGAGAGCTTGAACCCGACGGCCCGCTTGCCGCCGTCGTCGATCGTGTACATCACGTTGATCGACAGGCCGCTCTGATAGAAGACGTACGCCATCCGGATGTTTTCCACCTGGAACGCGGTCGCCTCGAGCGGCGGCGAGGAGATGACCAGGCCACGCTCCTCCTCGAGGATGCCACTCACCCAGTCGACGGTCTCCTTGGCCTCGCCGGCGGGCTCGACCGTGAAGACGTGGCCGTACTTGTTCTTGAAGTAGCGGGCTTCGTTGGCCCGCAGCCCGGCCAGCGCGTCCACCACCGGCGACGACTCCAGGCCGACGGTAGAAACGGTCTCGAAGTCAACGGCGTAGGCCATGACGATTCCTCCACGTCAGGTGGTTACTCGCAGCGAACGTTACAAGGATCCGCAGGGTAGCCGCCCCCGAATACCGATCGCCCGTTCGTGGCGCCGCGGCCGGCCCGGACGGTCGAACATTGACACGCGGTGATGCGTGGGTCAGGATCCCTTACGGAACCGGCTGAACAGCTGAGCGCCTCATCGCTCGCTGAACAGGGCTTTTTCGAGCGGCTTGGGCACCGCTCCTCAACCTCTGTGCGGTGTGATGATGCCGCTGTGTCTCCGGGAGAAAACAGCACATGAAAAGAAGAGTGTTTCTTGTTGTGATGGCGATGCTTGCCGGCATCGTCGGGATTGGTTTCGGGGCCGGGACGGCCTCCGCGGCCGCTGCCTCCAGCGTTGCCGCCGGCTATGCGCATACGTGTGCGATTCCGGCCAATGGGTCCCTGTGGTGCTGGGGTGGTAACTACAGCGGGCAGCTCGGGGACGGCACCACCACCGGCCGGGTCGCGCCGGCCCGGGTGGGTGACGCTTCCGACTGGGCCAAGATCGAGGCTGGGACCAGCTACAACTGTGCGATTCGGACGGACCGGTCGCTGTGGTGCTGGGGCAGCAACAGCCGTGGCCAGCTGGGCGACGGCAGCACCACTCGGCGGGCCGCCCCGGTGAAGGTCGGTGACGCCACCAACTGGGCCGACGTCAGCGCCGGGGACAGTCACACCTGCGCTGTCCGTACGGATGGAACGCTTTGGTGTTGGGGTTTCAATCGGTTCGGGCAGTTGGGCACCGGGAACTCGAACTACTACGAGACCGTGCCGGTCCGGGTCGGCACCGCGAGTAACTGGGCGACCGTCACCACGGGTTATGCGCACACCTGCGCGGTGCGCACCGACGGGACGCTGTGGTGCTGGGGGGACAGCTCGGCCGGGCAGCTCGGTCTCGGCTTCCTCGGCTATTCGATCCTTCCGGCGCAGGTCGGCACGGCCACCACTTGGGCCGGCGTGACCGCGGGGTACACCTTCACCTGCGCGAACCGCAGCGACGCGACGTTGTGGTGCTTCGGCGAGAACGGGTACGGCCAGCTCGGCGTCAGCGGCACCTACCAGGTCTCGCCGGTGCAGGTCGGCGCCGGCCGCGGCTGGGCCGGTGTCACCGCCGGCCAGGACACCGCGTGCGCGACGGCCACCGACGGCAGCCTGTGGTGCTGGGGCAACAACATGGCGGGCCAGGTGGGCGACGGCACCACCACCGCCCGCTTCGCACCCACCCGGGTCGGCAGCGCGACCACCTGGACGACCAGCGTCGCGACCTTCTACCACACCTGCGCGGTGCAGACCGGCAGTAGCGTGTGGTGCTGGGGCAACAACGCCAACGGCCAACTGGGCGACGGCACCACCACCCAGCAGCCGGCACCGGTGCGGGTAAATCTGTAGCGCTACGCGGTGTGGGTTCGGACGAAGGCGACCAGGTCCGCCCGGATATCCGGGGTCAGCTGGTCGGTGAAGATGAGCAGGCGCACGCGTTTGTTCACCCGCAGCACCAGCAGGTCGGCGCTCGGCACCTCCAGTTTGTCGAGCGCCGCCCAGCGGATCAGGCCGGCCGAGTTCGGCTCGGTGATGCGCACGCCGTCGGCGTCGAAGCGGTACGTCCGCGGATGGGCGAACTGCGGCCGTACGCCGGCGGTGGCCCGCCAGAGGGCCAGAACCGGGACGACGACGGCGATGAGCGGCCCCACCACCAGGAAGAAAGCGGCGACGGCCGGCCCGGCCTTCGCCGCCGCCACCAGACCGTAGGCCAGGACGAGCAGGCCGAAGGCCACGAAGAGCAGCAGGCGTACGCGCAGGATGCGCCGGACCCCGGCGGAGATCTGTGCCGGGCTGGGCGCGGCCGAGAAGGTGAAGTGCGGGCCGTCGGCGGTCTCGGGCGGCGGGATCGTCGCCGGGGATTCGGCGGAGAGGTGGGCCCGGATGAAGGCGATCAGCTCGGTCCGGGCCTCGGGAGACAGCTGGTCGGTGAAGACCGGCATCGGTACGCGCTGGGCGCGCAGCAGCAGGACGTCCGGCCGGAGTTCGTCGAGGGTGTCGACGGCCGACCAGCGGACCAGGCTGTCGGCACTCTCCACCGTGCTGCGCATTCCGTCCTCGTTGAACCGGTAGGTCCGTGGCCGGGCCAGCTGTGGCCGCATGCGGCGGGTGGCCCGCAGGACCGCGAGCGGCGGGACGCCGACCGCGAAGAGCGGGCCCAGCACCCCGATGATCAGCGCGATGCCGACGTTCCCGCTCGCCGCCAGCAGCCCGGCGTAACCCACGATGATCAGGCCGAAGAACAGGCAGAACCAGGTCCGGCCGCGCAGCAGGCGCCGGGCCACGGACCTGATCTGCGCATCGCTGGGCGTCGCCGAGAAAGCCTCCATGGACGGGAGACGATATCTATGCGTGCGCGATGCGGGTCAGCTGGGGCCACAGTAGAACCAGGAAGACCGCCGAGCCGGCGAAGGCGAACCAGAACGGTGCGGACACCCCCCAATGCGTGGCCAGCGTGCCGCCGATGGCCGAGCCGACGACCAGGCCGCCGAAGACGCCGATCGTGTTGACGCTGCTGACCCGGCCCTGCAGCTCGGTCGGGACGGCACGCTGCCGCACGGTCACCGAGGTGGTGCCCCAGATGAAGGCGTGCGCACCGAAGACGAAGAACACCGGCATCGCCACCCACGGCGTCGTCGTCAAGGCCAGCGCCAGGTGGGTCAGGGTCTCGATGATCAGGCCGATTCGCATCACGTTGCCGAGGCTCACCCGCGCGGTGATCCAGCCGTAGAGGCCGGTGCCGAGCAGCCCGCCCACCGCCGACACCGTGCTGAGCAGCCCGAACCCGGTCGGTCCCATGCCCAGCTGCTCGGTCGCGTAGATCACCAGGACGGCCCAGGCCGCCCCGAAGGTCACATTGAAAATCAAAATCGTCAGGACCAGGGTGCGTACGGCGGGATGGCGCACCGTCCACGCGAGTCCCTCGCGGATGTCCCGCAGCGCGGGGGACGCCTCGCGTGGCGTGGCGGCCGGCAGCCGGACCCGGGCCACCAGCAGCACCCCGGCGAAGACCAGGAAGGCCTGCCCGACGAACGGCCAGGCATAGCCGACCGCGAACAGGAATGCCCCGAGCGGCGGCCCGGCCAGCTGGTTCAGGGTGAGGAAACCGAACTGCATGCGGGCGTTCGCGAGCGGGAGGTCGTCCCGGTGCACGAGCATCGGCGCGAGGGTGGAACCGGTGTTGTCGGCGTACACCTCGGCCGTCGCGAGCAGGCCGAGGGCGACCAGGGCGCCGGCCGCGGTCAGCTGGTCGAACGCCAGCGCGGCCACCAGCGCGGCCAGCACGACGACCCGGCTGCCGTCGGCGACGATGATGATCCGGCGCCGGTCGTGGCGGTCCGACAGCACCCCGGCGTGCAGCCCGAACAGCAGCGGCGGCAGCCAGCGCAGCAGCGCCGCCATCGAGATCAGGAACGCGTCGTCGGTGAGCGCCGCCACCAGCAGCGGCCCGGCCGCGATCGCGACGCCGTCGCCGAAGTTCGACGTCCACGACGAGGCGAGCAGCCACCGGAACGGGTTTCCGAGCCGGGCGGGAAGGACACGTTCGGCCACGGTAGTCACCGCGAGACTCTATGCACACGTCTCGATCGACGCGACGCATTTTCCGACCGGCGGTCAGCCCTGCAGCCAGTGCAGGACCGCGAGCACCCGGCGGTTGTCGTGGCCCTGTTGTTCCAGGCCGAGCTTCTTGAAGATGCTCAGGATGTGCTTCTCGACGGTTTTCTGGCTCAGGAACAGGGCCTCGGCGACGCCGTTGTTGGAGCGGCCCTCGGCCATGTGCTGCAGCACCTTGCGTTCCTGGCCGGAGAGCAGGTCGAGGGGGCGTTGCCGGCTGGGGCGGTCCATCAGCCGTTGCACGATCTCGGGGTCGATCGCGGTCTGGCCGCCGGCCACCCGGTGCAGTGCGTCCTCGAGCACCTCGACCCGGCCGACCCGATCCTTGACCAGGTATCCGACCCCGGTCGCGCCACCTTCCAGCAGGCGTACGGCGTAAGCGGTCTCGGCGTACGCGGAAAGCAGCAGAATGCCCACCCGCGGATGTCGCCGCCGGATGCTCTCGGCGGCGTGCAAGCCCTCGGCGCCGTGCGCCGAGAGGCGAATGTCCATGATGACCACGTCCGGCGGATCGTCGGCGATGCCGGCCAGGAGCTCCCGTTCGTTGTCGGCCTGGTGGGTGACCTCGATGCCGAGCTCGCGCAGCAGCGCGGCCAGCCCCTCCCGGAACAGCACGGTGTCGTCGGTGAGCGCTACTCGCACGGGATGACCACCGTTACCGTCGTGCCGTTGCCGCCGGTGGCGATGGTCATGTCGCCGCGCAGCGTCTCCACCCGGTCGCGCAGGCCGGCCAGGCCGGAGCCGCCGTCGAAGCCGGCCCCGCCGCGGCCGTCGTCGGTGACCCGGGCTACCACCGTGTCGTCGCGCAGCGTCACCCGCACCTCGGCGTGGCCGGCCTCGGCGTGCCGGATGACGTTGGTGAGCGCCTCGCAGATGACGAAGTAGAGGGTCTCCTCGATCGGGTCGGGCAGCCGGTCGGCGGTGACGTCCAGGGTGACCGGGATGCTCATCCGGTCGGCGACCCCCTCCAGCGCCGGTTGCAGGCCCATCTCGCCGAGCACCGCCGGGTGGATGCCGCGGGCCAGGTTGCGCAGCTCGGCGAGGGCCTCGTCGAGGTCGTTGCCGGCCGTCTCGATGGCCGCGCTCGGGTCCCGGCCGCGCTGCGCCCGGTGCCGGGCCAGGCTCAGGCTGCTCATCACCCGCAGCAGCAGCTGCTGGGCGCCGTCGTGCAGGTTACGTTCGATCCGGCGGCGCTCGGCCAGCCCGGCCTCGGCGATCCGCCGCCGGGACGCCTGCACCTGGGCCAGCTGGGCGGCCAGGTCATCGCGGAGCAGGCCGTTTTCCAGCACCAGGCCGCCCGCGACGGCCGCGCTGCGCACCAGGTCGGAGCGCCGGCGCAGGGCGTGGTCGACCAGGAGTACGGCCACGGTGCGGCCGTTGCCGGACGGCATCGGCACCCGCCACCGGGCCAGCTCACCGCCGGTCAGCGGGTAGCCCTCGCAGGTCACGTAGTGCGACGGGCTGGCCTGCACGGCGAGCACCATGGTCGGATCGCCGAGCACCTCCCGTAGCGCGGTCTGCACGTCCTTGAGTGAGGTGCAGTCGGCGAGCCGCACCACCAGGTCGGCCACGCTCGATCGGGCCAGCCGGCGCTGGGTGAGGCTGATCAGGAAGGCGATCGGGGCGATCAGCGCGGTCAGGGCGGTGATCGTGCGCAGCGCGTCGGTGACCGGGGGCGGCAGGTGGAACAGCTGCGCGGCGATGTAGAAGCTGCCCAGGAAGCCGATGGCGATGCCGGCCGCGGTGACCGGCAGGCTGTCGGCGCGTTCCAGCCCTCGGCTGCGGCGGATCTTCAACAGCAGCAACACGACAAGCACCAGGGCCAGCACGATGATGCCGATCTTGAAGACGGCGCTCGCGGTCTCGAACAGGCTTCTGTTCGGCACGATCGTCAGCCACCAGGCATGCGGGTTCCAGCCCGCCCACTCCGGTTCCGAGACGGCCGCGATGAACAGCTTCACCCCGACGATCCAGATCGCGAAGTAGACGAAGTACGCCCGTTCGTAGCGCCGGCTGAGCACCGGCTCCGGGTAGCGCAGCAGGGCCAGCCCGCCGACCGCGAACCACCAGTAGCCGAACAGGAACGAGATCAGCGGGGCCGGGCCGATCTCCCACTCCGGCGGCCAGGTCCACCACCAGGAGGCCTCGTAGCAGAACGCGGCCACGATCATCGCCCAGCCGGTGCGCCCGGTGCTGCGGTCCCACAGCAGGAAGACGCCGCTGGCCGCGAACGAGGTGACCACGAAAACGTAGATCGTGCCGAGCGCGAACTCCGCCGACCAGGTCGGAATCCACGACAGAATCGCGGTCACCGCCGCGATCAGGGAAACGACGGCTATCGCGCGGACCGGCGATTTTCCCTGCACGGTCACATCGTGGCAGCAGCGGGTAAGTGTGCCAAGGCGACGACTGGGGGTTTTCCCTGCTACTGCCGACGGATGGCTCCTCATATGGTTGAGCGATAAACCCATTCAAGGTCATTTTCGGTACGCCGGTGACTTTGAGTGGGGGCGAAGGCGGACCGTGACGGTGGCGGCCGGAGCGGTCTCGCGGCCGGCGCGGGAGCGGCAACTCGCGCCGGCCGCCCGCCTTCCGACCGTTTGCCCTGGCCGGGATACTGACGCGATGATCGCGAAGGAACGGGACAGCTCCGAACGACTCGTGATGTTCACCGACGCGGTGGCCGCGATCGCGCTGACCCTGCTGATCCTGCCGCTGCTGGAGACCGTCAACGAGGTGTCGTCGTTCGAGGATCTGGTGCACGAGCACCGCAGCCAGTTCGCGGCGCTGCTGCTGAGCTTCGCCGTGATCTTCCGGTTCTGGTGGGGCCACCACCGGCTCTTCCAGCACATCTCGAGGATCAGCGGCTGGCTGGTGGTGTGGAGCGCGGTGTGGACCTTCGCCATCGTGCTGCTGCCGATCCCGACCGCGGTCATCTCCGCGTTCCACACGTCGGCCGGGACGGTTTTCTTCTACGGCGCCACCCTGGCGCTGTCGAGCGGGTCGCTCGCCGCGCTCGCCTGGATCGGCTACCGCAACCCCGATCTGGCCGAGGGTCGCCACCCGGTGCCGCGGGAACGGGTGGTCGGCAATCTGAGCATGTTCCTGGCCCAGGTGATCGCCACGGTCGTCGGGTGCGTGTTCGCTGACACGATCAACTTCTGGGCGTTCTTCCTGATGTTCCTGGCCGGGCCCATCGAGCACCTGCTCCGGACCAGATGGCGGTCCTCGGCGCCGGCCACGCCGACCGCGTGACGGGGGCCACGATTTATTTACGAACGGTCGGTCGTTTTGTAGCGTCGGGGGCATGACCGAGGACGGACGCCTCCTGCGCGGGGAACGCACCCGCACCGCCGTGCTCGACCGCGCCCTGCCGCTCGCCACCACCGCCGGCCTCGACGGCCTGTCCCTCGGGCAGCTCGCCGACACCCTCGGCATCAGCAAGTCCGGGCTCTTCGCGCACTGGCGCTCCAAGGAAGCACTGCAACTCGCGGTGATCGACCACGCCCGGCAGCAGTGGACCGACGAGGTCATCCGGCCGGGGATGACCGCCCCGCGCGGGGTGCGGCGGCTGTGGGCGGTGCACGACCGGCGGCTCGCCTTCTACGAGGACGGGCATCTGCCCGGCGGCTGCTTCTTCGCCAACGCCAACTTCGAGTACAACGCCCGGCCCGGCGTCATCCGCGACCGGCTGGCGGTCCAGTTGTCCGACTGGATGGCGTTCCTGACCAGCCTGGCCACCGACGCGATCGAGGTCGGCGACCTGCGACCCGAGACCGACGCGGCCGGGATCGCCTACGAGACCGAGTCGCTCGGGGTGTGCGCCGTCATGCAGGCGCCCGTCCTCGGCCCGGTGACCTTCCGGCACGCGCGGCACGCCCTGCACGAGCACCTGCGGGTGCTCGCCACCGACCCGACTCTTCTTCCGGAGCTGACATGACCGCGACCGCAGTTGAATATGGGCACGTCACGCGCGTGCCGGTGCACTTCGACGACCTGGACGCCCTCGGCGTGCTGCACAACGCGCGCTACGCGGTGCTGATCGAACGCGCCATGACCAATTGGTGGGCGGAACGCGGCGTCTCCTTCGCCGGCGGCCGCCCGACCACGGCCGACGCCTTCAACGTCGTCCGGGAGTACGCCATCACCTTCCACGTGCCGGTACGCGGTACGGGGGACATCGCCGTGCACTTCTGGCTGGACAAACTGGGCAGCAGCAGTGCCGCTTACGGGTTCCGGTTCACGTCGCTCGACGGCGAGACCGTGTTCGCCGAGGGCCGCCGGGTCAACATCCGGCTGGACCCGGCCACCATGCGCCCCGCGGCCTGGACCGACGAGGGCCGCGAGCTGGCGTCGTCGCTGCTGCGCGGCTGAGCTTCCCGGGAGGTTCGGGCGTGCGGGCCTGACGCCCGGCACGCCCGAAGCAGTACTGCGATCTCAGCCGAAATCGACCAGAGCGGCAGAATTGACGGTGGGGCCGGCCGGAGTCGAGGCCGTCGTCCCGGCACCAGCCGAAGTGGCCGGGGCAGCCGGCGTTTCCGTGGCGGCCGGAGTGGCCGGGGTTTCCGTGGCGGCCGGGGTCGGCTCGACGGTCGGCGTGGTGGTGCCGGTGACCGCGGGCGTGGGCTCGGCGGTGGCCGGGGTCGGCTCGACGGTGCCGGTCGTGTCGGTCGCAGCTGGGGTGGGCTCGCTGGTGGGTGCGGTGCCGGTCGTGTCGGTGGCCGCCGGGGCCGGTTCGGCGGTGGGCGCTTCGGTCACGCCGGGTGCGGGCTCGGCCGAAGGCGTCGGAACGGCGCCGTTGTCGTCGACCGGAATCCCCGGATTGCCGGGCGGCACCGAACCGCCGGGTCCGCCGGGCTGGCCGGGTCCGCCGGGCCATGCTGGGCCGTTGGGGTGGCCGTGGGCGCCGGCTAGGCGGTCGACCACCTGGAGCAGCCACGGGTCGTCGCCGATCGCGATGACCAGAACGTGGTGCGGGTTGAGCGGGACAGCGGGCCCCGGTCCCCACCAGGTGGAGACCGTGGTCGCCGTCTGATCGAAGTCGGGAGGCTCGTCCGCCATCGCCGGGCCGGCGCCCATCGTCATTCCGGCGAGCAGGCCGGCGCCGGCGACGACCAGATTCCGTGTTGCCTTCTTCATGTCAAAGCCGTTTCTCTCGGTGGGCATCCCGCGGTTCGGTGAGGCTGTTCACGACGGCGGATAAATGCTGCCTCACCTGTGCGGATGCGAATCTCGAGGCCGGTCGTGAACAAGGCCAAGTGCAGCATGCCGCCTCAGATCATTTCCGTGAGTCCGCGGAATTGCTTCACCTGTGACAAATGAAGTCGGCCGGGAAATGGGCACACGGAATGCCAGCGAAAGAGAATAATTGGGGTCGCCGCAGCGACCGAAATGCCAATGATGACATTTAGGCAACGCATTTTTCGGCGGCGGAGCGGCGCGCTTCGTCCGGGGCCAAGTCCCCGCTGCGGAGCCCGCTAAACCTGCCCGCTAAACCTGCCCGCTAAACCTGCCCGCTGAACCTGCCGCGGGTCAGACCGCCGCCGGCTCCCGGTAGCGCTCGATCGTGCCCTTGCCGGCGGCCTTCGCGGCGTACATCGCAATGTCCGCCTGCCGCAGCAGTTCGCCCAGATTGCCGGCGCCGGTGGTGATGCCGATGCTGCCGCCCACCGTGACCTGCTCGCCCTGCACCTCCATGGGCTCGGCCAGCGAGTGCAGAATCCGGTCGGCCACCTCGGAGCAGCGGGCGTCGTCCTCGGGCGTACCCAGGACCAGCGCGAACTCGTCACCACCGAGCCGCGCCACCAGGTCCCCGCCGCGCACCACGGAGTTGAGCCGCTGCGCGACAGTGACCAGCACGTCGTCCCCGGCGGCGTGGCCGAGCCGGTCGTTGACCGGCTTGAAGCCGTCCAGGTCGAGCATCAGCACCGCGGCCCGGCCGTGCCGGGCGATCATCTCGGCGCCCCGCTCGTGGAACGCGGCCCGGTTGGGCAGGCTGGTCAGCGCGTCGTGGTGCGCCTGGTGGTGGAGTTGTTCCTGCTGGCCGCTCAGCTTCACGGCCAGGCTGCCCACGATGCGTACGGTCAGGAACTGCCGCAGCAGCACCAGGCTGAACGTGGACAGCAGCACCCAGATCAGCACCGGGCTGAGCTCCCCGACCCGCACCTGCTCAACTCCGGTAGCCGCGACGGTCAGCGTGATCGGCACGTACGGCAGGATCGCCCACGCTCCCGCGAAGTGTCGCTGCATCCCGGCCGGCTCGTCCGGCGGCATCTTGAACCGGCTGGCCACGCCGATGAGCCCGGCCGCAAGCACGTACCCCGCACCGGCCCCGAAGCTGTACCAGGGCCGCTCATCGGCCCCGTTGCGCAGCGCGATGAGAGCCGCAAGGGCCAGCACCACAGCGGCCGCACCGAGCAGACGAGGCGCCCGCCCACCGTCGGCCGAGAGATTGCGAGACATAGTGACCAGGGCAAGCGCCGCCGCGAGGACCTCAGGCACGGTGAGCGCGGTAGCGAAGCCGCCGGTCATGCCAGAGCTGGCCGAGGCCGACGAGATCACGTACAGCCAGGTGAGCGCAAATACCGCCCCGGCCACCGCGGCCACGTCGATGAGCCCCCGGAAGAGCTCGGCACCGCGGGTAGGCGGCGCGTTGAGATGCATCCCGATAGGCAGCAGCGCAGCCGCGACGATCGACCCGTAGTTGCCCACGGTGGTCAGAACCGGCAGCCCAAAAACCTCATTGACCAAAAACAGCAGATTCGCAAAGGCCCACAACCCAGAAGAAGCGACCCCCACCTGTACGGCGTGCCGCGCCCGCCCGGACTCCTGCCGAACCCGCCGCAGATAGACAACGGCCGCAGTCCCCGCGAACAGCGTGACGAGCACGTCGGAGACGCTCCGCCCAAGGCCAGCCGGAAGCCACGGCACCACGACCTGAAAGACCGCCGCCACCGTGATCACCACAGCAAGCTGCCCACGCAGTCGCATCATCACGGCCGCTCCCGTCGGCCGCAACCGGTCTTAAATGACCTTGCCGAGCTTTCCGCACCCAACTTGCAACCGTCTTCTCACCGAACCAGCTCGGCCAGCTCCAGAAAGTAGATGTGCCGGTCCCCGGCGGCGACGATCCAGTTCTGGCTGGTGTGGATGCGCTCGAGCTCCTCCTCGACCCGCAGTTGGGTCAGAAGCCGCCCCGCCCGCAGATCCCACACCTGGATGATCTGGTCGGAACCGGCCGCGCAGAGCAGTCCGGTCGAGGTGGCTGAGAGCACGGTCGGGTCGGTCGCGCCGAGATCCAGGGTCTGCAGGAGTCTGCCGCTGATGGTGTCCCAGACAAGTAGACGGCAGTCGCTGATGATGGCAAGCCAGTTGCCGTCGGTCGCGATGGCCGGAACGGACGGCCATGCGAAGGGGTCGGTAATAGCCAAGCGAGGGCTGCCATCGGTGGTGTTCCAGAGCTGGATCCGGCCGGCGTCCTCGACCGTCGCGAGCCAGGAGCCGTCCGGGGCAATCGCCATGATTGGTGGGTCGGTCCGCAGGTCGCGATTCAGCTGAACTGGCGAGGCGAGCGGGTTCTGCCAAACACAGATCCTGCCTTGGCCGTATGCGACGGCGAAGGCGCCTCCGTCCCGAGCGACCGCGCAGGCCGTTATCCAGCTCGCGCGGCGGAGATGGATGGCCAGCCGCTGTCCCTGCTGAGAGTCCCAGATTTCTACTCCGTTGCCAGCCGTGGCGAGCCAGCTCCCGTCGGGCCCAGCTACCAGAAACCGCACCCACCCCTGCGTCGGAATCACCTGGTGCGAGCGGTTGGTCAAGCGATAGGCGATCCGCACCGTGTTGGAATGGGTTGATGCAACCCAGGTTCCATTTGGGTCCAGGGCGACGGCATCGACCTTGAGCCGATAGCCATCCTGGCCGGTGTGCAGGTGTTCGCGGATTCCGCTCTGGAGATTCCAGAGCCGCACCTCGCCACTTTCCAGGCCGACGGCGACCCGGCCGGCCGGGGACACCGACGATGCCGTCAACCATTCGGTTTTGTAGCTCATGTCGTTTCGGCGGTCCAGAGCGGGGGTCGGGTCCCAGAACCGGACGGTCCCATCCTCGGCGGCGGTGGCCAACCAACCGCTGTCCGGCGCGGCGACCAGAGCATGTACCTCGCCGGTGTGGCCGGTGAGGAGGGCGGGCTCATCCCATCGATCGGCCGGCCAGAGGCACAGCGCGTCGTCGCCGTCCCCGGTCCCGGCGAGCCAGGTGCCGTCCGGTGCAGCGGCGAGAGCACCGATCCGTCGGCTGTCGGGAACCCGGATCGGGTCGACCCACGTCGCCGGGTCCCAGATCGCCAGGACGCCACCACGGCAGGCGACGGCGAGCCAGCCGCCGTCCGCCGGTACCGCCGCACTGGTAGCCCGTCCCTCCAGGTTGGCGGCAACGGTCCAGTTGGCGGTGTTCCAGACGCGGGTTCGGCCGTCCCGATCGGCGGTGGCGACCCAGGCCCCGACCGGATCGATCGCGAGTATCACGACGGCTGATCTGCTCGACGGCGGCGCGTGCCGAAGCTGGCCGGTCCCCGGATCCCAAACGTGCATTCCGTGCGTCGTCGTGAGCGCGAGCCATCGGCCGTCCGGGCCCGCGAACAGGCCGGTGACCTCGGTCCTGGGATGCCGGTCCGGCCGGTGGAGTTTGTGCCGGAGCCGGCCGTCGTGCGAATCCCACAGCTGGACGATGCCGTCCGGCCACGCGGCGGCCAGCCAGGTGCCGTCGGGCGCGGCCGCGAGCGCGGCTACCCGGTCGGGACCGCAGTGGAGCGAGCGCGACAGCGCGCCGGTTCGCGGATCCCAGAGCCGGATGACTCCGGCCTGGTCACCGGCCGCCAGCCAGGCCCCGTTGGCCGCGGCCGCGAGCGCATTCGGCGGGCCTTCGCCGCCGGTCAGCACATGCTGGAGCGCACCGTTCTCCGTGTGCAGGAGCCGGATCGCCGGATCCGTTCCGGCGATGGCGAGCCAGCTCCCGTCCGGGCCGATCAGCATCGATGTCACGTCGTCGTGCTGCGGGACGACCCGGATCAGCGTGGCATCGGCGACGTCGGCCAGCGGCAGCACCGGCCGCAGATAGGGACCAGGGATGGTGCTTCGGAGTCCGTCCCGCACGCGATTGAACTCCGAACCCGGGGGCATCCGTGACGCGAGGGTCGCGGCTCGCGCCCCGGGCGAATCGAGCGGGCCGAGCAGATGGGCGTTCCGGCCGACGATCGCCGCCAACCCCTGGCGATCGCCGAGGAGCAGGTCGGCCTCCAGGGCGGCCGGTCCGACCCGTTCCAGCTTGCCGACCTGCCACTGCGGATCGTCGAGCAGGTCGCTCAACTCCCCGTCCAGGCCGGCGCCCCGAAGATGGGCGGGCAGCCACGACCACAGATAGGCGTGCTCGGCCGCCAGCGACGACCAGCCCTCCACGGCCAGCGTCCGATGTGCCTCGACCATCGCGCGGTCCAACTCGGCGCGCCGCTCCGACGTGCGATGCCGCAGGTAGGCCCGCACCACGTCGTGCAACTGCGCCTCGTCCGGGTCGCGCCGATAGTCGGCCAGCAACCCCTGCCCATACAGCCGGGCGCAGAAGCGCCGGCTTCGAAACAACGACCAACCGCCGGTGTACGCCCACAGCCGGGCCACCACTTCGCCGGGAATGGTCACGTCCTCGCCGAACACGGCCAGCTCGAGATAGCGCGAACACTCGTCGTCGGTCAGCCGGCGCAGGCTCGCCCCGATGGTCCGGGCGACCGCCGTGGCCCGGGATCCGGCATCGCCGACGTCCAGCACGGTGATGCCGTCGGCGTGCAGCGCGCCCAGCACCTCGCGCATCTCGGCGGCCGGGTCGCCGCCGTGCTCGACCCCGTCCCGCAGTGCGCCGTCGACCAGGGCCAGCAGGACCGGCCAGCGCCCGGTGGCGGTGAGCGCCTCCTCGATCAGCCCGGCCGGGACACCCGCGACATCGATCATCAGGCGGGCTTCCGCAGCGGTCATCTGATCGACCCTGATCGAGGCGGTGCCCGCCGGTAGGACGTCTCGCTGGCGGGTGGTGAACAGCCGCACCCCGTCGCCGCCGAGCCGGAACGGCTCGACCTGCTCGGCCGCCCAGACGTCGTCGACGATCAGCAGCGCCCGCCGCCCGGCCAGCGCCCGGTCGAGGATCGTCCCGGCGGTCAGCGGATCGGTCACCTCCGGCGCGGCCGGGTCGAACAGCTTGGCCACCGAGGTGATCGCCGCGGCCAGCGCCGGTCCGGCCGCGTCCTCGCCGACGGTCAACCAGGCCACGCCGTCCGGGAAGGCGGCCCGCACCGCCGGGTCGTGCGCCACCATCCGGGCCAGCGTGGTCTTACCGAAACCGCCGGCCCCGACCAGCCCGGTGGTGACCCCGACCAGCCCGGCGTCGGCGGCCAGCACGGCCTCGGTGACCGCCGCGGCCAGCGCCGGGCGGGCCACCTCGTTGCCGTGCAGGGCCGGCACCGACCAGACCGGCGGGCTGGCGGCCAACTCGGTCAACGCCTGGAACAGCAGAGTCTCCAGCCTGGCCGGGTTGCCGGCCGCCGCGAGGGTGAGGCCGCTGTCGCCCAGCCGGTCGTGGAACTCCTGCTGCCGCGGCTCGACCGCGGCGGAGTCGTCGACCAGGAAGACGAGACGGGGAAGACCTTTCTCGCCCGCGACCCGGAACTCCAGCTCGGTGTAGGACTCGACCGGGTTGTCCCGCACCGGCGACCCGTAGCGCGAGCCGGCGATCAGCACGTACACGTCGGCCTTGCGAACGGCCTCGCGGCAGACCTCGGAGGGCAGCGAATCGCGGGCCGTGAAGTACTTCATGTCGGCCACCGCGTGGCCGGCGCGAGCGACGGCCACCTCGGCCGCGATCACATAGGACCGCAGCTCCGAGGTGTGCGACAGAAAGACCCGCCACGGCCGGCTCGACATGACCTACAGCATGCCAGCGGGCCGCACGAGCTCCAGGAAGTAGGCGTGGCGCTGGCCGGAGGCGATGATCCAGTCCTGGCTGGTAGCGCCGGCATCCAACTCGTCCTCGACCCGCAGCGCGGCGAGAAGCCGTCCGGTCGCCGGGTCCCACACCCGAACCAAATTACCAAATCCGACGCCGCAGATCAGTCCGTCCGCCGTGATCGTCATCGAGTTCGGAGGCGTCGGGCCGAGGTCGATAGTGCGCTCGTGAGTCCCCTTGCGGCAGTCCCACACCAGTAACGAGTCAGCACCGAGCAGGGCCAGCCAACTGCTGTCCGGCGCGGCGGCCAGGAGTAACGAGGGCGTGGTGGAGTCGACGATGGTCCGGGCGGTGCCGTCGGCGGTGTCCCAGATCCGGGTCCCGCCGTTCAGCTCGGAGGTCACGAGCCAGGAGCCGTCCGGAGCCATCGTCATGATCGGTGCGGAGGCCGCCGGACCGAAGTCGTGCAGGAGGACCGGGTCCGCCGTGGGACCGGACCAGAGGTTTATCGCACCGGACCGTTCGGCAACGGCGAAAATTCGCCCGTTCGATGCGCCCGCGAACCCCGTCGTCGGGCTTTCGCCGAGGCGAGGTTTTAATAGCCGCCCGCTCCGCGGGTCCCAGAATTCGATGCCAGAGCCGCCCACGGCAAGCCAGGTGCTGTCCGGACCGGCCATCAGGAATTCCGCCTCACCCCAGGTGGTGAGCTGGTGGAGAACCTCTCCGCTCGTCCGATCCCAGACCAGCAGCGTGCCGAAGTCGGCGGCCGCGATCCAGGAACCGTCCGGGGCGATGACAACCTTCGCGCCAATGCCAAGAAGGTTCTCGTCGCTGCTCAGCCGGCCGTGGGTGCGGTCTGCGAGATTCCAGAAAAGCACGTCACCGGCATCCGTGGCGGCCGCGACCCAGCCGGTCGGTGCCACCGCCAGAGGCGAAAACGACGTGGAGAATTCCGGATCGCGGTGTTGGTAGTCGACAAGGTCCGGGTTCCACAACCGGATGGTTCCGTCGTCCGCGGCCGTTGCCAGCCACGTGCCGCCTGGATCGGTGTGGAGGGTGTGCACCTTCTCGGTGTGGCCGACGAGGTGGGCGCGTCGATCCCATCGGTCGGTCGCCCAGAGAACCACTACCTCGCCCTGCTGGGCGACGGCGGCTAGCCAGGTGCCGTCGGGTGCGGCGAGCAGAAGGTGCACATCGTGTTCGCCGCGGTTGAGGAGAAGGGGGTCTGCCCAGGTGACGGTGTTCCAGACGGCGACCATGCCATCCCGACCCGCGACGGCGAGCCAGCCGCCGTCCGGAGCCACGGCCGCGGCCTTGTGAATCTTGAAGTTCAGCTCGGCGGTTTCGGTCCAGGTGGTGGTATCCCACACGCGCATTCCATCAATCGCACCTTCGGTGGCGAGCCACCGGCCTCCGGGGTCGGCGGCGATCGCCCGGAACTCGCCCGGCATCCGACTCAGCTGGCGGCCTGTCACCGGATCCCAGACGTATATGCCGCCGGTGACCGTCGAGGTCGCCAGCCATCGTCCGTCCGGAGCCACCGTCAGGTTCCTCGACCTGACGTCGGTGGCCAGGGTGCGCAGGTATTCACCGCTTCGGGGATCCCAGAGCCGGACGGTCGCGTCTTCTGACGCCGCCGCCAGCCAGCTGCCGTCCGGTGCTACCACGAGTCTGCGGACGGTGGCTGATCCAGCGTCGAGCACCCGCAGCGGAACACCGGTAAGTGGATCCCAGAGCCGGATGGTGCCGTATCCGACGCTCGCGGCCAGCCATGATCCGTCGGGCGCGACCACCAGTTCGCCGGTGGGGTGGCTGGAGTTTTGCAGCGTGTACCGCAACGCTCCACTCCGTGGGTCGACGATGTTGATATCTGATCCGAGGGCGGCCAGCCAACTGCCGTTCGGAGCGACGCACATCGTGAGCAGGTACTCGTCGGTCGCGATGACACGGATCAGGGCGGGATCAGCCAGGTCGGACAGCGGGATTACCGGCCGCAGGTAGGGCCCGTCGACCGTGCTGAGCAGGTCGTCGCACTCGGCGGAGAACCCGAGGTTCGGCGGGATTCGCGAGGCCAGGACGGCAGCGAGCGACCCGGGCGGGTCGAGCGGCCCGAGCAGGTGGGCGTTCTGCCGCACGACGGCCGCCAGTTGGTCGCGTTCGCCGAGCAGCAGGTCGGCCTCCAGCGCGGCCGGCCCGAGCCGCTCCAGCTTGCCGACCAGCCAATATGGGTCGTTGAGCAGATCGTCGAGCTCGTCTTCCAGGTCGGCGCCCCACAGGTGGGCCGGTAGCCACGTCCACAGGTAGCTCTGGTCGGCCGGGAGCGAGGACCAACCGTCCGGGGCCAGCTCCCGATGCGCGTCGACGATCGCCCGGTCGAGGTCCGCGCGCCGGTCGGCGGTTCGGTGTCGTAGGTAGGCGCGCACCACGTCGTGCAGTTGGGCCTCGTCCGGGTCTCGCCGATAGCCGGCCAGCAACCCCTGCCCATACAGCCGCGCGCAGAACCGCCGGCTTCGGAACGCCGACCACCCACCGGTGTGCGCCCACAATCGGCTCACCACCGAACCCGGAATCGTCACGTCCTCGCCGAACACGGCCAGTTCGAGATAGCGGTCGCGCTCGTCCGCGGCAAGACGGCGCAGGCTCGCGTCGATGGTTCGGGCTACCGCCGTGGTCCGCGACCCGGCGTCCCCGACGTCGAGGACCGTGATGCCGTCCGCGCGCAGCGCGTCCAGCACCTCGCGCATCTCGGAGACCGGGTCGCCGCCGTGCGTGATCCCGTCGCGAACAGCACCGTCGACCAGGGCGAGCAGCACCGGCCAGCGCCCGGTGGCGTCGAGGGCCTCCTCGACCAGCCCGGCCGGTACCCCCGCACCGATCATGAGCCGGGCTTCGGCGGGGGTCATCTGGTCGACCGGGACGGCGGCGGTCGACGACGGCAGGATGTCGCGCTGGCGGGTGGTGAACAGCCGCACCCCGTCGCCGCCGAGGCGGAACGGCTCGACCTGTTCGGTGGTCCAGACGTCGTCGACGATCAGCAGCGCGCGCCGGCCGGCCAGCGCGCGGTCGAGGATCGCCCCGGCCGCCAGGGGATCGGTGACCTCGGGGGCGGACGGGTCGAACAGCCGGGCCGCCGACGTGATCGACGCGGCCAGCTCCGGACCGTGCGCGTCCTCGCCCACTGTCACCCACGCGGTGCCGTCCGGGAAGGCAGCCCGCACCGCCGGGTCGTGCGCCACCATCCGGGCCAGCGTGGTCTTGCCGAAACCGCCCGCGCCGACCAGGCCGGTGGTCACGCCGACCAGGGCGGCGTCGGGCGCCAGCACCGCCTCGATCAGCGCCGCGGTCAGCGCCGGCCGGGCCACCTCGGTGCCGCGCAGCGGCGGCACCGACCAGACCGGTGGGGCGGCGGCCAGTTCGATCAGGGCCTGGAACAGCATCGTTTCCAGCCGGGCGGGGGAGCCGGCCATCCCGAGGGTCAGCCCGCTGTCGGCCGCCCGGGTGTGGAACTCGCGCTGGCGGGGTTCGAGCTCGCCGGCGTCGGTGACCCGGAACGCCAACCGGGGCATCCCCTTCTCCCCGGCGACCCGGAACTCCAGCTCGGTGTAGGACTCGGACGGGTTGTCGCGAACCGAGGAGCCGTAGCGGGAGCCGGCCAGTAGGACGTACACGTCGGCTTTGAGCACGGCGTCGCGGCAGACTTCGGCTGGAAGGGAATCGCGGGCCGTGAAGTACTTCATGTCGGTCACCGCGTGGCCGGCGCGCAGCACGGCCGCCTCGGCGGCCTCCACATAGGAGGCCAGATCCGAGGTGTGTGACAGGAAGACTCGCCAGGGCGGGCTGGGCATGCGCTACAGCATGCCAGCGCCGGTCACAGGTCGAGGATCAGCCGCGCGCAGGAGGCCCGGGAGACGCAGACCATCATCGTGTTGCCGGTGGCTCGTTCGGCCGGGGTGAGCAGGTCGTCTCGGTGGTCGACGGTGCCGGACAGCACCTTGGTCTCGCACGTTCCGCAGAAGCCCATCTCGCACGACGACGGCACGTCGGCCCCGGCCGCCCGCACCGCCGACAGGATCGTCTCGTCGGCGCCGACCGGCACGATGACGCCGGTGCGGGCCAGCTCGACCTCGAAGGAGCCGTCGCCGCCGGCCACAAAAGGCGCAAAACGTTCCATGTGCAGGTCGGCCCGCATTGCGGAGAGCGCGTCCAGCATCGGCGCCGGACCGCACGCGTAGATCTCGGCGTCCGAAGAGGACGCGACGATGGCCGGGAGATCGAGCAGGCCGTCGACAAACGTCACCGGGCCGGACAACTCCGCGGCGAAGGCGGTGTGCCGGGCGCCGTAGAACAACGACCAGGGGATGCCCAGGGCCGAGGCCTGCCGGATCATCGGGAGCAGCGGGGTGATCCCGATGCCGCCCGCCACGAACACGTAGCGGGACGCCGGCACCAGCGGAAACGTCTGCCGGGGCGGGCTGATCGAGACCGTCGCCCCGACGTGCAGGGCCCGATGTGCCTCCATCGATCCGCCGCGCCCGGACGGCTGCGCCAGCACTGCGATCCGATAAGCCGATAAATCAGAAAAATCGGAGCAGAGCGAGTACTGCCGAACCAGGCCCGAGGGAAGGTGCAGGTCGATGTGGGCGCCCGGCTCCCAGGCCGGCAACGACGGACCGGACAGCGTGTAGGAAACGATGTCCGGCGCCTCCCACCGCGCCGCGACGACCCGCACGCTAAGCAACCTGGGTCCGCCGCATCAGGTCCAGGAAACACCGCCGGTAGTTCAGCGTGAACATGTCGGCCGGCACTGAGAACTCCTCGACCTCGTTGTCCCATGGGATCTCGCGGGGGTCGAGGTTCTCGACGATCGGCACGTCCTCGAGGTAGACCATCTCCTCGATCCGCAGGTTCTCCGCCAGCGAGAGCCCGGAATACGACGACGAATTCGCCACCCCCCAGAAGATCTTCACGTGTTCGTAGGAGATCGGCGACGGGAAGCCGGCCACCACCCGCACCCCGAGCTTCTCGTAGTCGTAGGTGATCGATGCCAGCCCGGGCGCGACGCAGTGGTAGCGCATCATGCAGTCGCCGTCGTTGGCCCACTCGCCGCTGCCCGCGTCCAACGGCCGGAACATCCAAACATCAAGACCATCCCGGCGTACGTCGAGAGCCTCCACAACCTCAGGCGTCGGCCCCATCGAAACCTTGTGTACGAACGGGAAGTGCGCCACATCGCGGAAGTTCTCGATGGTCACCCCGACCCCCACCGGCGAGTCGATCGGATCGGCCGCGAGCCACTCCAGGTCGGCGTCCTGCCACTCTTCCGGGTCGTACATCTCGGTGATCGGGTCCTTTAAAACGGTCCACACGTGACCGAACCGCTCGACGGCGGGATAGGTGGCGATCCGCGCTTTCGGCGGGATCTTCGACTGGTCCGGCAGCGATGGCACCCGCACGCACGCGCCGTCGGCACTGCCGAACTCCCAGCCGTGGTACGGGCAGGCGATCGACGCCTCCCGCACCTCGCCGATCGACAGGTCACCGCCGCGGTGCGGGCAGCGCCGCGACTGCACGACCACCCGCCCGGCCGCGTCCCGGTAGACCACGAGCTTGACCCCGAGCAGCGTCGCCGGGACGGGCTTGCCCAGGTCGACCGAGCGGGCGACCGGGAACCAGGAGTGCCGCATGGCCTCTTCGGCCTGTGCGCGCTTGGAAGTCATGGCAGTACCTCTCAGATTCCGACGATGAGGGCGCCGCCGTTGGCGGCGATGGTCTGCCCGGTGACGAAGGACGCGGCGTCCGAGGCGAGGAAGGCCACCACGTCGGCGATCTCCTCGGGCCGGCCGAGCCGCCCGAGCGGCACGGCCGCGACCTCTTCCTCGTACCGGTCGTCCGGGACCATCCGGGTGGCGACCGCACCGGGCGCGACCGCGTTGACCAGCACGCCGTCCGCGACGAACTCCTTGGCCAGCGCTTTCATCAGGCCGAGCTGCCCGGCCTTGGAAACCATGTAGCCGTACGAGTGGCCGTCCGGCACCTGCCCCCACTGCGAGGAGATGAAGATGACCCGGCCCGCTTTGCTCTGCCGAAGCAGGGGAGCGGCGGCGCGGGTGAGCGCGAACGGCGCGGTGACGTTGACCGCGAGGTAGCGGTCGAGCGACTCCGGCGGGGTTTCGGCCAGGGTCCGCCAGTCGTGCATGAGGCCGGCGTTGTGCACCAGGATGTCCAGCCCGCCGAGGGCCGAGGCGAACGCCACCAGGTCGTCGGCGGCCGTCGGTGCGGTGATGTCGGCGATCACGTGCACGGCGCCGGACAGCGACGCGGCGACATCGGCGACCGACGAGTCCAGGTCGACCAGGATGGTTCGGCAGCCCAGCGCGGACAGCGCGGCCGCGTGCGCGGCGCCCATCCCGCGGCCCGCACCGGTGATCAGCGCGACCCGCCCGGTCAGATCGGGGACGCTCATGCGGTCGGGGCCGGGTGCGGCTCGGTGATGTAGAGCATGTTGCCGTCCGGGTCGAAGAACGGCCGGTAGCGGTACCAGGTCCCGTTCGGGTGCTTCCACTCGATCCGCTGGTCGACCCACTCGACCCGGCCGTCCAGCGCGGCCTCGGCCTCGTCCAGGTCGTCCACCTCGAACGCCATCGAGTCGTAGCCGGGCGCGTTGTCCGGGTTGACCGCGGTCCGGCGCGGCGCGTGCTCACCCACCTCGGACTTGAAGATGTACAGCGTCAGGTTCCCGAGGTCGATCGCCGCCCACTCCTCCTCGGCCGCGTACGGCAGGTGGAACGGCAGCCCGAGCAGCCCGTGGTAGAAGTCCACGAGCCGCCCGACGTCCTTGGTGAGGATGTCCATGTTGTCGATCCGCTTGAGCACGAGCGGCATGTCGATCTCCTTGGTGACAGAGCAGGGTCCACCGGGAAAGGCGGTGAGCGTTCCGCCGGCCACGTCGAGGACGACGGTGGCGAGCGTGCGGAAACGGGCCGAGGGCGGCAGGGTCTCGTCCGGGTGGCAGCAGAGCCCACCCCCGCCGAGCAGGTGACTGTCCATGGCCGACCGAACCGCGCCGACGGATGGATCGGATGTGCCGGCCAGGCGCCGGCGCAGCAGGTCGAGCCGGACGACGGTGTCCGGCCCGGTGATCAGCTCGGTGTCGCCGGCCGAGGCGGGCGACGACAGAAAGTGATTGGTGTGGGTGAGCAGCCCACCGGCATCGGGCAGGGCGTAGCCGATCTTCGCTGGATTGAGTTCGACGCTGACCGCCGCCGATTCGCCGTCCCGCGCCGCGACCAGCGTCAGCGACGACGAGGCCGAGACCGGGGCGCCGGCCAGCAGGACGAGGGCCTGGTTGAGGTCGGTGCAGCCGTCCAGCACGGCTCGGGACAGCACGTGTACGGGCGCGCCGATCGAATCGCCGTCGTCGATGTGGTGCAGGATGTTGAACAGCACGCCGAGGCCGGACGAGTTCACGCCGATCTTGCCGACGATGCCGAACTCGGTCAGCGTCGTGGTCAGCGAGCCGTCCGGGTGCGGGATCTCCCAGACGAACCACGAGTCGGCGAGCGCCTCGTACCAGTCCCAGGCCTGCACGGCCACCGGCCGCCCGTCGCCCAGGTGCACCACTGTGGAGCACTCACCGCGTACCCGCCGCTGTTGATGTGCCAGGATCTCGGTGCGTGCGTTGATCGCCGCGATCTCCCCGGCGGACCGGCCGGAGCCGGCGGCGATGCCGGCGACCTCGTCGGCGAGCGCCGGCGAGACCGCGGCTATCGCCGCGAGAGCGAGCCCGCCGAGCGGTTCCAGATCTTCCAAACCGAAGAGCTGCCGGTACGCGTCGACGCACCGGCCGATCTCCGACGCGAAGGTACGGCCGAGTTCCTCGCCCCGTTCATGCGGCGGAAGGACGCTGGATCTGAAGGTGACAGTCATGGGATCAGCTTGGGCCGGACGTGCGCGGCCACCTGGTCGAGGCGGGCGAACCAGACGTCGTCGCGGGCGGTCATCTCCGCCAGCAGCGCCTCCACCTCGGCCAGCCGGTACGGCCGGCCGATCACCTCGGGGTGCATGGTGTAGGTGGTGTGCCGCTGCTCGGCCAGCGCCGACGTGAACTCGGCCGACCAGCATTTTCGCAGCTCGGCGGGGTCGGCCACGTTGCCGCCCCCGTCGATGTTCCAGCCGAACCGCGGCCAGTCGTCAAGCGACCAGTGCACCGGCAGTTCGAGGATGCGGCGCCCGCCCCATTCCTCCAGGTACGGCCGGTCGTCGCCCATGCAGCTCGAGTCGTAGCCGAAGCCCCGGTCGAGCAGCAGGTCGAACGTCTCCGGCGTCAGTTCCCACGAGGTCGACCGGTAGCCGGTGACGTCGGTGGCGCCGGCCTTCGCGAGAGCGTCGAGCCCGCGGTCGATCTCCGCTTCCTGATCGGACGGCGTCGCCTTGTCGCTGCGCAGGTGCAGGTAGCCGTGGTGGGCCACCTCGTGCCCGTGCTCGAGCAGCGCCGGCACCAGCCCGGGGTGCTGCTCGGCGGTGTAACCGGGGACGAAGAACGTGCAGGGGATGCCGTACCGCTCGAACAGGGCGAGGATGCGCGGCGTCCCGCGGACCACCCCGTACCGTCCCTCGGAGAGGATGGTGAGCCGCCGGGCGTAGGAATCCCCCTCGCCGAGCCACCCTGCCTCGGCGTCGACATCGAAGGTGAACGAGACGGCGACCTTCTTACCGTCCGGCCAGTCCCAGCTCATTCCGCGACCTCGGCCAGAACCTTCTCGCGCCAGACGAAGCGCTCGCCGTCCTGGACGATCCGGCGGTACAGGTAGAGCAGCACCGACACCGACAGCACCAGGACCCCGATGATCAGTTCCTTGGTCCCGCCGTACCCGGTGATCTGCGCGGAGAGTGCCCCGACGACCAGCAGGACCGTGTCGAAGAGCGCGAGCACCGCGGCCACCGCGACCCACTGCTTGCCGAGCTTGATCGGACGCTCGGCGTCCGGCTGGTCGCGGCGCAGGTTGAGGAAGCCGGTCAGCGACAGGATGTGGCAGAGGATGTAACCGAGGATGCCGGCCACGATCACCGCCAGCGCCTCGCCGACGAACAGGATCAGGATCACGTTGACCACCAGGTCGAGCGACATCGCCCGGCCCGGCACCTTGAACCGGTTGAGCTCGCCCAGCTGCTTGACGGTGAGGCCCTCCAGGGCGCTGCCGTGCAGCACCCGGCCGCCGTCGGCGGTGGTCATCACCATCAGCAGCATCAGGCCGGCGATCAGGCAGATCGTCATGATCACGTCGCCGCCGGGGAACAGGCTCTGGAACGCGCCGAGGTAGAACGAGACCGGCTCCTCGGCCACCTTGGCCTGGTCGACCATGCCGCCGACGCCGAACGGGACGAGCAGGTAGACGGCGATCACGAAGACGCCGGCCAGCCGCAGCGCGATCCGCGAGTCGCGCACGGTGTCCCGGAACTCCGGCACGAAGCTGGCCACCGCCTCGATCCCGTAGACGCTCCAGGCCAGTACGAACATCCAGGCGATGGCGGTGCGCCAGCCGGGGAAGCCGGAGGCGGCGATGTCCCAGTGCAGGTTGCTCAGCGACCAGCTGTCGGCGAAGAGCGGAGCAAAGGCGAAGACCAAAATCGGGATCAGGACGAGTACGCCGGTGGCGTACATGATCCACATGGCCGGCCGCATGCCGAGCACGTTGAGCAGCCAGCCCAGCACCAGAACGCCGAGCGCGACCATGTGCGGGAAGCCGACCGTGGCCAGCCCGGTGGAGAACGTCCAGGTCTGCCCGGGGAACCACTCGGCCTGCACCAGGGTGCCGATCTGCAGGCCGTAGATGGCCAGCGAGCTGGACCAGGCGAACCAGTAACCGTAGGTGGCGATCGGCCCGACCAGCGTGGAGCGGGTGCGCCAGCCCTGGTTGGCGTACATCGAGATGCCGCCGACCTTGTCCTTGAACATGCCGGCGAGCTCGGAGTAGATGAAGTTCTGGAGGCAGGCGACGACGGCGACGATGCCGAGCAGGAACAGGGCGGTCCACGCGCCGATGTAACCGATCGCGTAGCCCATGCCGACGAACAGCGCGGCCGGGATGGACAGGCTGATGGTGAAGCCGTCCCACCAGCGCAGGGTCTTCTCGTAGGCGTGGTCAGTGGGTATCTCAGGCATGGCGGGACCTCCAGGTCGCTGCACGCTAGATCACTTAGGTTGCAGACACGCATTGCGCAGTTTTTGACGTTCGGGTCCGCGCTTTTCGTTGGATCGAGACGCTAACACCACGCAATGCGCGTCCGGAAGGGGTTCGGCTGCGCAAAGCGCAAGAGGCGAAGGGATTTACCGCGCGGAAACGCGGATCACTAGTCTTTGGCCATGGCCGAGCACACCCTTGACGAGCTGGACCGGGCGATCGTCCACGAGCTGGAGGAGGACGGCCGGCGGGCGCTGCGCGAGATCGCCCGCAACATCGGCTCGTCCGAGGCGACCGTGCGGGCCCGGGTCAAGCGCCTGCAGGACGCCAACATCCTGCGGATCGTCGCCTTCACCGACCCCGAGCAGCTCGGCAACACGCACCTCTCGCTGGTCTTCCTGACCGTCGACCCGGCGCGGCACTCCGCCGTGGTGGCCGCGCTGGTGGAGCTGCCGGAGATCACCTACATCTCCACCGTGCTCGGCCGCTTCGACCTCTGCGTCGAGGTGCTGACCACCGACAACGCCGCCCTGTGGGCCTTCCTCAACGAGAAGGTCGCCCGGATCGAGGGCGTCCGCAGCACCGAGACCACCCCGATCCTCAAGGTGCACAAGCTGCGCTACGCGACCCCGTCCTGATCCGGGAACCGGGTGAGCGCCGTGATCCGGTCGCCGCGGCCGCATCATGCACGGCCGCTTCCTGTTCGATCGGCTCCCGTTCCACCTGGCCCGCACGGCCTAGATCAACGCCTCCCGGGCGGTGGTCAGCGCCCGGCGCAGCTCGGCCGGATCCAGGTCGCGGATCATGCGGGCCTCCAGCTCGCGCACCGGCTCCGCGCACGCCGCCAGCAGTTCGCGGCCGGCCGCGGTGAGGTGCAGGAGCAGCTCGCGGCGGTTGGCCGGGTTGCGCCGGCGTTCGATCAGGCCGCGGGTTTCCAGCGCGCGGACCATGTCGGCCATCGACTGCGCGGTGACGAACGAGCCGCGGGCGAGCTGGGCGGCCGAGATTCCGTCGTGGCGTTCCAGCACGGTCAGCGCGGTGTACTGCAGGGCGGTGATGCCGGTTGGGCGGACCAGTTCCTCGAGGCGGGCGCGGACCGCGAGCTCCACCTGTTTGACGAGGTAGAGCAGGGACGGACCGGCATCGATCATGCCGTGAGGTTAGCCCATTGACAGGAAACCTGATGAACGACACAGTGTGATCATGTCCCGTGCGACGCTGCGCGACCGCCTGGTATCCCGCTTTCTCAAACTGCCCGGCGAGCCGGGGCCGTTCGGGGTCGACCGCGGGGTCCGCATCCCACTGAGCGACGGGGTGGTGCTCGCCGCCCACCACTACCGCCCGGCCGGAAGTCCGGTCGGTACGATCCTGGTCCGTGGCCCGTACGGCCTCGGCTTCCCGTTCGCCGAGCTGTACGCCCGGCCGTACGCGGCTCGCGGCTACCACGTGCTGTTCGTGTCGTGCCGCGGGACCGCGGGGTCGGGCGGCGACTTCGACCCGATGCGCACCGAGAAGGCCGACGGCCGCGAGGTGGTCGCCTGGCTGGTCGCGCAGCCCTGGTTCACCGGCACGTTCGCCACGATCGGGCCGTCCTACCTCGGCTATACCCAGTGGGCGCTGCTCGACGACCCGCCCGCCGAGCTGGCCGCCGCGGTGATCACCGTCGGACCGCACGACTTCGCCCGGCACGCCTGGGGCAACGGGGCGATGAACCTCGACCTCGTCGGGTGGAGCGACATGATGAACCGGCAGCCGCACACCGATGAGCAGCCTGGCCTGCTGCGCGGCCAGCTCGGGCAGATCCTTTCCGGTCCGGCCCGCAAACGCGCGCTGCAGTCGGTCTTCACCGATCTGCCGCTGGCCGACGCGGGGGAGCGGCACTACGCGGGCGGGGCACGCTGGTTCCGCGACCGGGTCACCCGGCCGGACATCGACGGCGACCCGTACTGGGCGCCGATGCGGCACGTGCCCGCCCTGGACGCGGTGCGGATCCCGATCCTGCTGCACTCCGGCTGGCAGGACCTGTTCCTCGCGCAGACCTACGACCAATACCGCCACCTGCGTGAACGTGGCCTCGACGTGGCGTTGACGGTCGGGCCGTGGACGCACCAGGAGGTGATCGGCAAGGCCGCGCCGATCCTCATCCCGGAGGCACTGGACTGGCTGGCCGCGAAACTCAACAAGCAAACCTTGGCCCGGCGTACGCCCGTACGCCTGCAAGTCACCGGGACCAGCGAATGGCGTGAGTTGGCCGCCTGGCCGCCACCCACCACCGACCTCGCTCTTCATCCGGCGCCCGGCGGCGGCCTCGGCGCTTCGGCGAAGGCCGGCGAGGCCGGCTTCACCTTCGACCCGGCCGATCCCACCCCGGCCGTCGGTGGGCCGCTGCTCGACAACGGCGGCGTGGTCGACGACGGCGCGCTGGCCGCCCGCGCCGACGTGCTCGCCTTCACCGGCGAGGCTCTGCCGGCCGCCATCGAGGTGCACGGCACGCCGGTGATCGAGCTCGCGCACCACACCGACAACCCGCACGCCGACCTGTTCGTCCGGGTCAGCGAGGTGGACGCGAACGGCCGCTCGCACAACGTCACCGAAGGCTATCGGCGCCTCGACCCGGCCCGCGACCAGGACGAACCGGTCCGGCTGACGTTGTTGCCGGTGGCCCACCGGTTCGCCGCCGGCTCCCGCATCCGGCTGCTGATCGCGGGCGGTTGCTATCCGCAGTTCACCCGCAACCTGGGCACCGACGAGAACCCCGGCACCGGCACGAAGCTCGTCCCGTCCCGGCACCGGATCACCCTGGGCCCGTCCCGCCTGCTGCTGCCGATCGGGGAGACCGTATGACCCTGGCCCTCGCATTCGTCGGCGACCTGCGGCCCCCGGCACGCCCCGGCGCCGCCGTCATCGAGATCTTCCGGGTGACGGCGGGCTGAGGTCGTCGCTCAGGCCTTCGCCTGCATGGTGGAGCGGGCCGGGTTGGCCTGCTTGGCGGCCTTCGGGTCCTTCTCGTTCTGCTTGGCCCGGACGCCGGCCTCGACCGCGGCGCCCAGGTCCTTGTCGACGTTGCTCCAGTACGCGAAGGCGCGCTGCAGGATCGGCTCGCTCACGCCGTTGAGCAGGTGGCCGACGATGTTGTCGGTCAGCCGGGAGCGGGCCGCGTCGTCGAGCACCTCGCGGACCATCGTGCCGGCCTGACCCCAGTCGTCGTCCTCGGCGTGCGGGGTGGCCGCGGAGCGCACCATGTCGCCGTCGGAATACCAGGTGCCGCCGTCGTCGGTCAGTGACGGGTCGGCCTTCGGGCCGCCGTAGGAGTTGGGCGCGTACACCGGGTCGGTGACATTTTTGACCCGCATCGCGCCGTCCTTCGAGTACGAATTGACCTCGACCTTCGGCGAGTTCACCGGGATCTGCCGGTAGTTGACGCCGAGCCGGGCCCGGTGCGCGTCCGAGTAACTGAACCCGCGGGCCAGCAGCATCTTGTCCGGCGACAGCCCGGTGCCGGGCACCGTGTTGTTCGGCTCGAACGCGGCCTGCTCCATCTCGGTGTGGTAATCGGTGACGTTCCGGTCCAGGACCAGCTTGCCGACCTCACGCAGCGGGTAGTCGGCGTGCGGCCACACCTTGGTCAGGTCGAACGGGTTGAAGCGGTAGGTTTTCGCTTCTTCGAACGGCATGATCTGCACGTGCAGCGTCCAGCTGGGTAGCTCACCGGCGGTGATGTGCTCGAACAGGTCCCGCTGGTGGTAATCGGTGTCGGCCGAGGCCATCTGGTCACCCTCGTCCTGGGTGAAGAACTCGATGCCCTGATCGGTCTTGAAGTGGTACTTCACCCAGAACCGCTCGCCGGCCGCGTTGATCCACATGTAGGTGTGGCTGCCGTACCCGTTCATGTGCCGCCACGTGCGCGGGATGCCCCGGTCGCCCATCAGCCAGGTCACCTGGTGCGCCGACTCGGGCGACAGGGTCCAGAAGTCCCACTGCATGTCGTGGTCGCGCAGGTTGTTGTCGGACCGGCGCTTCTGGGAGCGGATGAAGTGCTGGAACTTCATCGGGTCCTTGATGAAGAAGACCGGGGTGTTGTTGCCGACGATGTCCAGGTTGCCGTCGGCGGTGTACAGCTTCACGGCGAAGCCGCGCGGGTCCCGCCAGGTGTCCGGGCTGCCCCGCTCCCCGGCGACGGTGGAGAAACGTACCAGCGAATCGGTCTTGGTCCCGGTCTGGAAGACGGCGGCCCGGGTGTACGCGCTGACGTCCTGGGTCGCCTGGAAGTAGCCGAACGCGCCGCCGCCCTTGGCGTGCGGCTGCCGCTCGGGGATGCGTTCGCGGTTGAAGTTGGCCATCTGCTCGATCAGGTAGTGGTCCTGAAGGAGAATCGGGCCGTCCGGCCCGACCGTCAGCGAATGCTCGTCGCTGGCGATCGGAATCCCGGCGTCCGTGGTGGTGGGCCTGGTCACTTCGGCTCCTGACGCTCGGTAATGGTTAGCGGTCGTTCACCGGGTACCCGCGTTTCCTGGACTCACTCAAATTCCCGACAGGTGTCTTGCCCTGGGGATCAATGTCCGGTTCGGTAACGGTCATGCCGCCGTGGGCGTATCACGCCTTCATCTCCTACAGCCACGCCCGCGACCTACCTGTAGCCGCCGCCCTGCAACGAGACCTGCGCCGGTTCGCCGTTCCGTGGTTCCGGCATCGCACCGCCCCGCTCACCGACCGGCCCGGCCCGCCGCACCGCCCGCTGCGGATCTTCCGGGACGTCACCGACCTGTCCGCCGCGCCCGAGCTGTGGCCGACGATCGAGGCCGCGCTCGCCTCGGCCCGCTGGTTCGTGCTGATCGCCTCGCCCGGGTCGGCCGCCTCGGTCTGGGTGCGGCGCGAGATCGAGTGGTGGCTGGCCAACCGCGGCCCGGACCGGATGCTGATCGCGGTCACCGGCGGCCAGGTGGTCTGGGGTGACGGCGACTTCGACTGGGCGGCCACCGACGCGCTGCCACGGGAACCGCTGGCCGGCGTGTTCGAGCACGAGCCGCACTGGATCGACCTGCGCACCCTCCGCGAGGAGCTGGGTGACGCGGTGGCCGACTTCGCCGCCCCGATCCGCGGCGTCGCCAAGGACACCATCGTCGGCGACCACCTGCGGCAGCGCACCCGGGCCCGGTGGACGCTGCGCGGTGCGGTCGCCCTGCTCACCGCGGCGGTGCTGGCCACCACCACGGCCGCGGTGATCGCCACCCGGCAGCGGGCGATCGCCGTCGACCAGCGCAACACCGCGGTCGCCAACCAGCTGGTCGGCGAGTCCCAGGCGGTCCAGGACAGCCAGCCCGGCCTGGCCCGGCAGCTGCTCGCCGCCGCCTACCGGTTGAAGGCGACCCCGCAGGTGACCGGGGCTCTCGCGGCTGGGGCGGCGATCCCGCAGGAACTGCGGGTGGCCGCGGATCGGTTCGCCTTCCGGGCCGACGGGCGGGTGCTCGCCACCGTGGGTGCCACGCTGCGCCTGTACGACCCGGCCACCCTCGAACTGCTCGCCGAGAAACCGCTCGACGGCAAGCAGGTGAGCGCCGCCGTCTTCGGCCCGGCGCCCGGTCACCTGCTGGCCGTCGCCGACGGCACCGACGTGCTGCTCCTCGACGTCCGCGACCCGCGCGCCCCGATCGAGGCGGGCCGTCTGGTCGGCGGCGACGAGCTGATGCTGGCCGCCGCCTTCACCCCGGACGGGAAGCGGATCACCACGGCCGACCGCGGCGGCAACATCCAGGAGTGGAACATCGCCGACCCGGCCCTGCCGGTGTCGCTCGGCACCATGCCGTTCCGCAAGCGCTTCGCTCGCTACCAGCTCCAGCACCAGCCGGGCGGCAAGGTCGCCGCGATGGCTCCGATCCTGCTGCGGAAACCCACCCCGCCGATCAACGACGAGCTGGCCGCCAACATCTCGGTCAACCCGACCTTGCTGGTGCTGCTCGATGAGCGTGACCCGAGCCGGGTGCTGCCGTCGGCCGTGAAGGAGACCGACGCGATCTACACCTTCGCCTACGCCCCGGACGGTCGGCACCTGGTCACCGCGGGTCGGGGCGCGGTCCGGCTATGGACCGCGAGCGCCGGCGGCGCGCTGAGCGCGCCGGTGACCCTGCCGGTGGCCGATCCGGCGATCAGGGTGCGCCACATCGCCTACGGCCCGGGCGGCCGGATCGCCGCGGTCGGCGATGACGGCACGGTCTCGTGCTGGGACGTCTCCGGCAGCCAGCCCGTGCTCACCGCCCAGTTCCGGGCGACTCCCGCGGATGGGAAGTACGTCCTGGCCGATGAGCTGCCCAACGACGGGCCCGACGAAGACTGGTCCGCCGCGGAGGTGGAAAGCCCGTGGAATCCGCTCGACCTCGGCTTCAGCCCGGACGGCAGCCGCTTTGCCCTGCTCACGCCCGGCGGTAACGCCGAAGCGGAGACCGTGGCGCCGCCGAACACCCTGCGGATCTACAGCACGCTGGACACCCGGCAGCTCGGTGCCCGGTCGGTGCTGCCCGGCCGGGCGGTGGCCGGCCCGGACGGGACCCGGACCGTCACCGCCGACGAGAAGACCATCCGGCTGTGGGACACCACCGATCCGCTCAATCCGCGCGAACTCGGGTCCGTTGCCGCTCCGGACACCGTTCAGGGCGTCGCGTTCGCTCCCGACGGCCGAAGTCTCGCCGCCTACTTCGAGCAGGAGGTGTGGGCTTTCAGCGTGGATCCGGCCGGCCCGATGCGCGAGGTGGCTCGATGGCAGCTTGTCGACGGTCAGAAGAGCTGCCCGATGCCCGGCTACGAGAAGCTGGGGTGCCTGATCCAAGCCAGCGCGGTCACCTTCCTCGACCGCGGCACCGTCGCGGTCGGCGACCTGACCGGCCAGGTGTCGATCTTCGCGCTGGACCATCCGGACGGGGCTCTCGCCACCGTTCCGGTCACCGTCGGCTCGCTGAGCCACCTCGCACCGCTCGCGGCCGGCAACAGCCGGCTGCTGCTGGTCGCCGGCCAAGGCGGGCTCGTCGAGATCTGGGACTTCACCGATCCCGCCCACGCCGGTGAGCGAGGCCGGCTGCCCGGCGGCGACAGCCCGACCTGGGATGCGGCGGTCAGTCCGGACGGCCGCACGGTGGCCGTGGTCCGGCGGGACGGCACGGCGACCGTCTGGCGGGTCACCGGTGGCGGCACCAACATGCACCGGATCGCCGACCTCACCGACACCGGCTCCCTGACCGCGGTCGCCCTCACCCCGGCCGGCGATCGGGTCGCCGTGCTCGGCCGGGACCGCACCCTCGCCGTCTACCGGCTCGGCGACGACACCGCGACCGTCGAGCTGCTCCTGCCGGTCGATGCGTCCGCCGAGGCGACCGCGTCACTGTCCTTCGCCGGCGGTGTGCTGTCGCTGGCCACCGCTCATGGCACGACCGTCGTCTGGCAGCTGAATCCGGCGGCGAACGCCCGCGCGCTGTGCGTGGGCGCGGGACCGCCGATGACCGCGACGCAGTGGGCCCGGGTCGCCCCGGGCCTGCCGTTCCATCCACCGTGCACCTGACCCTGGGGAGGTCGTCATGCGCAGGACCGCCATCCTGTTCACCTTTGTTGTGCTGCTCGCCGGCTGTGGCAGTTCGGACAAGAAGGAGGAGAGCCGGGACACGCCGATCGGCGCGGCCGTCGCGTCCAGCGCGCCGCCGCTGCCGGTGATCACGACCAGCCCGCCGCCGGCCGACTTCACACCCAAGGTCTCGGACGCCGCGCTGCGGAACACGGCGATCGCCCCCGCCTCGGCGCTCGGCACCGACTGGAAGGGCCCGGCCCAGCTCAGCCAGGGCTTCCCGCGGATCGACAACTTCGTGCAGAACTGCAGCCAGGCGAGCGGGCTCAAGAAACGGCACGAGAGCCTGAAGCCGCGCAACGGCGCGTACGGCTTCTACAACAACGTGAGCCAGGACGTGTCGCTCAGCCAGCTCAGCACCGGGACCGGGGCCGACACGACCGCTCGCGCCACCGCGTTCCTGGCCTTCCTGCGGACGCTGCCGCAGGCCTGCCCGTCCGGGAAGGCACTCGGCAAGTACCCGTACAAACTGGCCGCCAAGGACGGTACGAACGGCGACGAGGAACTGCGGCTGCGGATGACGATCGCCCTCCCCGAGCCGTACGAGCCGCTGGTGATCGACCAGGGCTACGTGCGGCAGGGCGGCCTCGTGGTCACCTTCTACGGCGAATACACCCAGGTCGACGAATACCTGCCGGAGACCTTCAAATTCGCCGAGACCGCCCTGGCCGGCAAGGTCCCCGGCGTCTGAACACCTTTCAGAATCAGGGTCGCAAGAAACAAAACCTGTTTTGGTACGGGCGACACCGCAGACAACCGCAATTCCCCCCGACCGCCGCCACCGCGCGACCGGCGTGCAACACCGGCACGTGCCGCGTCTCTCGCGCAACCAGACACCCACCCCGAGGGCCTTGCTCTGCTTACCAATACGCGCTGAACAGCAGCGCGTATAGGTGAGCAGAGCAAACTGTCGAACGGGCTGGTGTTTGTCCTGGTCGGCGGCCCGGGGCGGGTCGGCGCCTGCCGGCGGGTCGGGTGGGGGTTGAGGTCTTGGGTCGGGACCGCCCGTGGCGGGCGCGCGGAGGGTGAGTTGCACCTACCGGGACTGAGTGGCACGGGAGCGGACCGGCGCGTACGGAAAGGGGATCTGTTCTTTTCCGGGCAGAAGCTGCCAGTTCTCCGGAAGCCGGCCCCTTGCGGGAGAGGGCAGTTTCCTGGGAAACAGGCGCGCGTCGATCGGTACGGCGAATGCGGAACGGCAGACCTCGAGCGCGAAAGGCGACTAGGCGGTGTAGCCGCCGGTGAGGCGCGTCTTCTTGCCGGCGGTGGCGGTCACCTCGTAGGAGTCGGCGGCCATCGACCGGGTGCCGGCCGAATGGTTGTACTGCGTCGCGAACGTGTAACTGCCCGGGGCGAGGGTCGCCCCGGCCTTCAGCGTGAACCGGTAGACGAAGGCGGACCCGGTGGTGCTCACCGACGAGGTGATCAGCTCGTTGGGCACCGACGTCCAGTGCCCGGTGTCGAGCAGGCCGGGGGTCCGGGCGATCCGCACGGTGACGTCGAGCTTCGTGATGGTGCCGGTGGTGTCGACCACGAGGTCGCTCTGTCCCCAGTTGTCGATCGAGTAGCGGTTGAGCGAGCCGGTCGCGGTGAGCAGGCGCGGCTTCTTCGGCGGTGCGGACGACGATGCCGACGCGGACGGTGCTGACGACGAGGGCGCCGGCGAGTAGGGCGCCGGCGAGGTGGGGACGGGCGGCGGCGACGCGGCTGCCTGCGGAGCCGGCGGCGGCACCGTCTGCTGCCCGGCCAGGTTTATCCCGGTCACGCCGGCGACCAGCAGCCCGGCCACGGCGACCGCGGCCGCCACCGGCCGCGCCACGTTCAGGATGCGCCGGGGACCCGGCTCGACCGGCCGAAAGAGGGACATCAGGCGGTTCGGCGCCGAACCGCGTCGTTGGTTGATCCGGTCGAGCATCGCGCCCCGATCGGGGGAGTGCCGGTCGGCCTCGTCATGCAGCACGCTGCGGAGGTCGCGGTCATCGGGCACGTGTTCCACCTCCTGTCGCTACCGGTAGGTCCTGCAGATATTCGCTGAGCTGGGCGGCACCCCGGGAGGTCTGGCTCTTGACCGCCCCCACCGAGATGCCGAGGATGTCGGCCACTTCCCGTTCCGGCACGTCGAACGCGTACCGCAGCACCACGCACTCGCGGCGCCGCTGCGGGAGCTGCCGCAGCGCCGCTCGCACGTCGAGCACCGCGTTGGTGTCGGTCTCGCCGGCCCGGCGCAGCAGGGTCAGGCCGCGCAGCCCGAGCCGCTCCCGGCTCTGCCTCTTGATCCAGTGCCGGGCCAGGTTGGCCAGGATGCCCCGGGCGTAGGCGAGTGGGCTGTCCGCCGCGGACACTCGCGGCCAGTGCCGCCACACCTCGACGAACGCGTCGGCGGCGAGATCGTCGGCGGCGCCGGTCTCGCCGGTCAAAAGATAGGCAAGCCGTGACAAATCCGCGTGATGAAGTTCGAAGAACCGCCGGAACGCGCTTTCCGATTCGCTCACGCGGTGCTTCCCATCTGCTTTCGATCAACCCTCTTTCGGTACGGGGTTCAGCTGCGCAAAGTTCGACCGGGGTGCCGCCTGGCCGGTCAGCTCGTGGGAAACCGGCCGGCCAGGCGGAGTCCATCTATCGGGGGACGACAGGACTCAGCCGTACAGTGGCCGCCGCGCCGGGAAAGGTTGCTCGCTCCTCGCGGAATTTTCCGGCCGGATAGCATTCTCAACGGCCCGCTTCCAATCTAAGGAGAACCACCGTGTCCGCCGCTCCTCTTGTCGTCCCGGCCGGGACCACGGCCTCCGACGCGGTGGCCAAGGCCGGCCTCCCCACGTCCGGCCCCAAGGCCGTCGTGGTGGTGCGCGACGCCGCCGGCCGCCTGCGTGACCTCGACTGGGCGCCGGAGCTGGACACCGACGTCTCGCCGGTGGCGATCGACGAGCCGGACGGCCTCAACGTCCTCCGGCACTCCGCCGCCCACGTGCTGGCCCAGGCCGTGCAGGACGTCTTCCCCGAGGCGAAACTGGGCATCGGCCCGCCGATCGAGAACGGTTTCTACTACGACTTCGACGTCGAGAAGCCGTTCCAGCCGGAAGACCTGACCAAGCTCGAGAAGCGCATGCAGGAGATCGTGAAGGCGGGCCAGACGTTCCGCCGCCGCGAATACAAGTCGCTCGACGAGGCCAAGGTCGAGCTGGCGAGCGAGCCCTTCAAGCTGGAGCTGGTCGACCTCAAGGGCGACGTGGACGCCAACGAGGTGATGGAGGTCGGCCACGGCGAGCTGACCCATTACGACAACATCGACAAGGACGGCAAGCGCGTCTGGGGCGACCTGTGCCGCGGCCCGCACCTCCCGTCGACCCGCTTCATCCCGGCGTTCAAGCTGATGCGCTCGGCCGCCGCCTACTGGCGTGGCAGCGAGAAGAACCCGCAGCTCCAGCGCATCTACGGGACGGCGTGGCCGTCCCGGGACGACCTGAAGGCGTACCTCAACCGGCTGGCCGAGGCCGAGCGCCGCGACCACCGCAAGCTCGGCGCCGAGCTCGACCTGTTCTCCTTCCCGGACGAGATCGGGTCGGGTCTCGTGGTCTTCCACCCGAAGGGTGGAGTGATCAAGCGGGAGATGGAGGACTACGTCCGGGCCCGGCACATCGAAGAGGGCTTCCAGTACGTCGGTTCGCCGCACATCACCAAGGAGGGGCTGTTCCACACCTCCGGGCACCTGCCGTACTACAAGGACACCATGTTCCCCCCGATGCAGCTGGAGGGGGCGGATTACTACCTCAAGGCCATGAACTGCCCGATGCACAACCTGATCTTCAAGGCGCGTGGGCGGTCCTACCGTGAGCTGCCGCTGCGGTTCTTCGAGTTCGGCTCGGTCTACCGCTACGAGAAGTCCGGCGTGGTGCACGGCCTCACCCGGGTGCGCGGCCTGACCCAGGACGACTCGCACTCCTACGTCACCGCCGACCAGGCGGCCGACGAGATCAAGCACCTGCTCAACTTCGTGCGTTCGCTGCTGGACGACTTCGGCCTGGACGACTACTACCTCGAGCTTTCCACCCGAGACCCCAAGAGCGACAAATTCATCGGTACGGACGAGCAGTGGGCGGTCGCGACAAAGGTGCTGGAGGACGCCTGCATCGAGTCCGGCCTGCAGCTGGTGCCCGATCCCGGTGGCGCGGCGTTCTACGGCCCGAAGGTGTCGGTGCAGGTCAAGGACGCGATCGGCCGCACCTGGCAGATGTCGACCATTCAGTACGACTTCAACCAGCCGGCCCGCTTCGGCCTCGAGTACCAGGCTTCCGACGGCACCCGCCAGGAACCGGTGATGATCCACTCGGCGAAGTTCGGCTCGATCGAGCGCTTCTTCGGCGTGCTTGTCGAGCACTACGCGGGCGCGTTCCCGGCCTGGCTGGCGCCCATCCAGGTGGTCGGCATCCCGATCCGCGACGACCACGCTTCGTATTTGGAAGAGTTCGTCGGCAAGCTGCGCAAGGAAGGCATCCGGGCCGAGGTCGACTTCTCCGACGACCGCATGCAGAAGAAGATCCGCACCGCCCAGCAGCAGAAGATCCCGTTCATGGCCATCGCCGGCGACGACGACGTGGCGGCCGGCACGGTCTCCTTCCGCTACCGCGACGGTTCCCAGCGCAACGGCGTCTCGATCGACGAGGCCGTGGCCCACGTGGTCGAGGTGGTCCGCTCCCGTATCAATGTGGGGCCGTCCGCCGCCTGATATATGGACGTCGATGCCCGGCGGTGGCAGGGTGATCAATATGCGCAGATTGATCGCCATCGCTGCCGCCGGCCTCGTCCTGTTCAGCGGAGGCCCAGCGTTCGCCGCTCCGCCGGCTGAGTTCGGCTCCGACTGGGACGACCCGCGCACGGCCGCGCCACCGATCGCGGTGCCGCCCGGAAAATCCTGCTCGACGACCATCGTCGACCACGCGTTCGCCGGCTACGACACGTACGTCAGCGACTTCACCCCGCCGGCCGCCTGCCGCGGCCCCTGGGCCAAGGTGGTCCTGCGCCTGGACGGCAACGTCAAGGGCCGCCAGTACGACCGGCTGGGCTGGCTGACCATCGGCGGGGTCATGATCTTCAAGACCTCGACCCCCGAGCCGTCCCCGGACGGCATAGCGTGGTCGGTGGAGAAGGACGTCACGCAGTACGCCGCGCTGCTGCGCGCACCGCACCCGGTGAACATGTACCTGGGCAACACGGTCGACGACACGTACACCGGCGTGCTGAACGTCAAGGTCTCGCTCACGTTCTATGCCGGCTCCGCGACCGGCCCGGACGACGTGCTCCCGCTGGCCGACCAGGGCCGTGACGGCCCCGACCTGACCGGCACGGTCCGGGTGGCCCCGAACACGTCCAAACTGCTGGCCGAGGTCTACGCGACCGGTTCCGGCGGCGGTTGCGAGGAATTCTGGTACCTGACCGCACCCACCTCGACCGGCTATTCGTGCCCGGCCGATCCCGGCCCGTACCGCGAGGTGCAGGTGCTGCTGGACGGCCGGGTGGCCGGCATCGCCGCGCCGTTCCCGCACGTCTACACCGGCGGCTGGTCGAACCCCTTCCTCTGGTACGTCGTCCCGGCCCCGAGAGCCTTCGACATCCGCCCGATCAGCTACGACCTGACTCCGTACCTGGGCCGGCTGACCGACGGCGCCGCCCACCGGGTGTCGGTGCGGGTGGTCGGCGTGCCGGCCGGGCAGTCGGGCTGGGACACCCCGGTCAACTTCCTCGGCTGGCGTGACCGCGGTGTCGCCCGGGTCACCGGCGGACTTCTCCATGACCACCTCGGGGCTCTCGCCGACGAGGTGACCGCCACGACCGGGCGGGTCGACACCCACGGCGGCCACACCTTCACCGCGACCGGCTATCTGCGCACCTCGCACGGTGTGGTGACGTCGACCGTCACCCAGCGCGTCGGCAACGACAGCACGCACACGTGGGGCGAGGGCGAGAACCCGGACGCGCTGAACGCGACCTGGACCGACGAGGCGACCAGCGTGACCGGCGGCAAGGTCACCCGGCTGGCCCAGCGGTTCACCCTCGACGGGGCGGTCACCATCGACGCGAACGACCGGCTCGCCACCACGATGCGGATGACCGACGCCCGGGGCCCGGTGACCGACACTTTCACCGGCGAGGCGAGCTGGCTGCTGAACGTGCCGCGCGACCAGCGTCACGCGACCGCCACCACGCAGGAGCGCTACCGGATCGCCGGCCGCTACGACCGGACGATCCGCACCGTCAACGGCACGGTGCTCTAGGCGGGCACGGCCGCCGGTTCGCCGGCGGCCGGCCGCCGCTCGACCCGGGAGATGCGCAGCCACACCACGAAGCCCCAGATCACGAACGCGGCGTAGACGGCGTAGAGGATCGCCGACGGGTAGTAACCGAAGTGCAGCAACTCGGGCACCCCGACCAGGTCGACGGCGATCCAGGCCAGCCAGAACTCCACCCAGCCGCGGGCCATCGCGTAGGTCGCCAGCATCGAGCCCACGAAGATCCACGAGTCGGCCAGGTAGTACCACCACGGCACCGGGAAGCCGGCGCCGACGGCGCGGAAGACGAAGAAGCAGACCACCACGGCGACCAGGGCCAGCGGGATGAAAAACGCCCGCTGCCGGGGCGTGGCCCAGTGCGGCGAAACGGCGACCCCATGGGTACGCGCCCGATTGCGCCGCCAGGCCCACCACCCGTACACGCTGGTGATGATGAAGAACACCTGCCGCGACGCCTGCCCGTACAGCGGGGTGCCCTGATCGTTTCCGATCGCCTGACCCATGAAGACGGTGAACAGCAGCACGTTCCCGACGATGCCGACCGGCCAGGCCCACGCGTTGCGGCGCAGCCCGAACAACGCCGACCCCAGCCCGAACGCGTTGCCGACGATCTCCCGGTAGTAGATCGCCTGATCCGCGGTCACCTGCCACTTGGCGTTGTAGAACGAGGTCAGCAGATGATCGATCCAGGTCACGGCCCATCGTATGGCGATCGCCCTGGTGGGGCATAGTGTGACGGTGAACGCGCCGTCCTGCCCCACCGACACCCGGCTCTACGCCAAGGGCCGTCTGGTAGCCGAGGGCTTCCCCGCCGACCAGGCCCCGGGCCTGCTGACCGAGCACCCCGACGCGGTCCTGTGGCTGGACCTCTATCGCCCCGGCCCGGAAGACCTGGCGGTGGTCGCGGAGGAATTCCACCTGCACCCCCTCGCCGTCGAGGACGCCACCCAGGAGCACGAGCGCCCCAAGCTCGATCGCTACCCCGAGCACCTGTTCCTCAACGTCTACGGGGTGGACGTCTCCACCAAGCCGGAAACCCCGCCGTTCGGCAAGACCGAGATCAGCGCCTTCGTCACCGAACGAGCATTGATCACCGTGCGCAAGGGCCCGTCCGACACCCAGAAGTTCGTCGACCGCTGGGACTCGGACGCCGAGCTGGCCGACTCCGGCGGCGTCTCCTTCCTGCTCTACGGCCTGCTCGACGTCGTCGTGGACGGGCACGTCGACGCCGCCCAGCAACTCGACGAGGCGATGGACAAGGTCGAGGACGCCCTGCTGGAGGAGGGCGGCGCGCCCCGGGCGGTGCGGATGCACGGGATGCGGCTGCGTAAGACGGTGGCGGCGCTGCGCCGGGCGGTCACCCCGATGCCGGAGGTGATCGCCGAGGCGATGCGCAAGGACCTCGGCCTGGTCGACGAGAAGTTGCAGCCCTACTTCCGGGACGTCGAGGACCACGCCCGGCACGCCGGCGACCAGATCGAGCACCTGCGCGACCGGATCGAGGGGCTGCTCCAGGCCGACCTGGCCGAGCAGGGCAACGTGCTCAACGACATCACCCGCAAGCTGGCCGCCTGGGCCGCGGTCATCACCGTGCCGACCGCCCTCACCGGCTATTTCGGACAGAACCTGCCCTATCCCGGGTATCAGCAGACCTGGGGTTACATCCAGAGCATGATCCTGCTGGTCGTGGTGGCCGGCGGCCTTTACTGGTACCTGAAGCGGCGAGGCTGGCTGTAACCTGCGCGGGTGTTCACGGTCATCTGGGGTGCGGTGCGAACCCGCACTGCCCAGGTGCTGACCGTCCTGATCCTCACCGCGCTGGCCGCCTCGGTCGCCGCCGCCGCGCCCTGGTTCGCGCTGGTCGCCACCGACCGGTCGGCCGCGGCTGACGTCGCTGCCGCCCCGGCCGAGCAGCGCACGCTCTCCATCCGGCAGCGGGCCGAGACCAACGGCGACCCGGGCACCTCGCTCCGGCAGTTCGCGTCGACCGTGCGCGACCAGCTCCCGCTGCCCGCCGCCGACCCGGTCACCGGCCTGGTCCAGCCGCTCAACGCCACCCACGGCACCGGCATCCCGGCCATCCAGGTGGCCTACCGCGACGACTTCTGCGCCCACCTGCGCCTGGAGGGCCCGTGCCCGGCCGCGCCGTACGAGGCGGCGATCAGCCGCAACGCCGCCCAGCAGCTGGGCGTCTCGGCCGGGCAGACCATCGAGCTGCGCAACACCGTGCTGGCCGAGCCGGTGCGGCTCAAGGTGGTCGCGCTCTACGAGCTGGCCGAGCCGGGCAGTCCGTACTGGAGCAATCCGCTGTTCCGGAAGGACACCGGCCTGGATCCGACGTTCACGCCGCTGGACACCTTCCAGAACCGTCAGCTCTGGCAACCCACCCTGGCGTACGACGTACAGATCCCGGAAAGCCTGCTCCGCGGCGACCACGGTTACCGCCTCGGCCCGGTGCTGCGGGCCGCCGCCGTGCGTCTCGACCAGGCCGACCTGCGACTGGTCAACCTGAGCGGCCCGCTGCTCGACACCATCGGCCGCGATCGGGACGCGATCGAGCGCGGCGTGCTCGTCGCGATGGTGCAGATCCTGATCCTGGCCTGGTTCGCGATCGGCCTGGCCGGCCGGTACACCGGCCGGGACCGCCGGGGCGACGCCGCCCTGCTCAAGCTGCGCGGCAGCACCCGCTGGTCGATGCTGCGCCTGGCTCTCGGCCAGCACCTGGTGCCGCTGGCGCTGGGCGCGCTGGCCGGTCTTCCGCTCGGCTACCTGCTCGCCCGGGTGCTGGCCGGCCCGGTCACCCGGCCCGAAGCGCAACGAACCGCCCTGCTGCTGTCGGTGGCCGCGGCGGCCGCGGTGCTGGCCGGCGGCCTGCTCGTGCTGGCCGTGATCGAGGGTGTGGTGCTCCGCCGACCGGTGGCCGACCTGCTGCGCAACGTCGGCGGCGGCCGGGGTGACTGGCGGTCCGGCCTGGCCGACCTGCTGCTCCTGGCGATCGCGGTCGCCGCCGTCTACCAGGCCCGGTCCGGGGTCGCCGGGGCCGGCCTGGCGCTGGCGGCACCGGCCCTGGTCGCGCTGGCCGTCGCGCTGCTGCTGGCCCGGCTGCTCGGCCGGGCGGCCGACCGGGGCGGCGGTGCGGCCGTGCGCACCGGCCGGCTCCGGCTCGGCCTGACCGCGGTGCAGGTGTCCCGGCAGCCCGGCAGCGATCGGGTGTTCGCGCTGGTGGTGGTGGCCGTCGCGGTCTTCGGCACGGCGCTCGGCGGCTGGTGGGGCGAGCGCACCGCCCGGATCGAGCGCAGTGCCTCGGAGCTGGGCGCCGCCCGGGTGCTCACCGTGCAGGCCCCCAGCCGGACCGCGCTGCTGCGGGCGGTCCGCGCGGCCGACCCGGCCGGGGACCGGGCGATGGCCGTGGTCGTCGACCGGACCAGCACGCTGCCGGTCCTGGCGGTGGACAGCACCCGGCTGGCCGCGGTCGCCCGCTGGCGACCCGAGTACGGCCCGCGCCCGGTGCTGGCCACCGCGCCCGCGCCGGTGTCGGCCCCGATCACCGGGACCGGGCTCAGCCTGCGGCTGCGCTACGACAGCAAGGTCCCGGCCGCGCTGAACCTGGTGCTGCAGAACGAGAGCACCGGCGCGCCGGTCCGGGTCCGCTTCGGCGTGCCCGCGCAAGGGGAGCAGACGCTTGCCGCGCCGGTCGACGGCTGCGCGACCGGCGGCTGCCGCATCCTGCGCTGGGAACTGACCAGTCCGCCGCAGCCCGACGGCCGGATGTCCCCACCCCCGGCCGGTGCCGCCGCGACCGTGCAGGGCCTCACCCAGCAGGGCCCGGACGCCGTCGTGCTGGACGCGACGAACCTCGGCGACATCGCCCGCTGGCGGCCCGGCACCCTCGGCGCGGCCCTCGACGTGACCGCCACCGGCGGCACCCTGCGGCTGAGCGTGGACGCCAACCCGGCCGGCCTGCCGCAGATCGGCGACGCGGTGTACGCGGTGGACACCACCCTGCCGCTGCCGATCGTGAAGGCCGGCCCGCCGCTGCCGGACTGGCAGTTCACCGAGCCGGCCCTGTTCGCGATCGACGGGCCCGGCGTGCCGGTGCGGATCGCCGGCACCGCCCGCGCGCTGCCGGTGGTGGGCCGCACCGGGGTGCTTGTCGACCTGGACGCGAGCCGCCGGATCCTCGGCGACACCGACGCTCCCGGCGACTATCAGGTGTGGCTCTCGGCCGAAGCCGGGGCGGGGACGGTCCGGGCGCTGACCGCGGCCGGCCTGACCGTCACTCAGGATGCCTCGATCGGTGGCCGGGCCGCCGTGCTGGCCGATCAGGCGCCCGCGGTGACCAGCCGGTTCGCCCTGGTGGCCGGGGTGGTCGCGCTGCTGCTCGCGGCGGCCGCGATCGGGGTGGCCGGTGCGGTCGACCGGCGCACCCGGCTCGAACAACTCCGGGCGCTGCGGGTGCAGGGCCTGGCCGGGCGGGTCGCGGTCGCCGTCGCGTACGCCGGAACCGCCGGCCTGATCGGCGCGGGCGTGCTCGCCGGGATCGGCGCGGCCGTGCTGGCCCGGCCCCTCGCCCGGGTGACCGTGCCCGCCTTCACCGACGGCTGGGACGTGCTGCCGCTGCCCAGCGCCCTCGGCGGGGTGACGGTGGCGATCGCGCTGCCGGCCGCGCTGGTCGTGCTCGGCCTGACCGGCCTGCTCGCCGTGCTGCCGCTGATCCGCCGGCTGCGAGCGGAGGACACCGCGTGATCGGCCTCGTCCTCGCCATGCTCTGGACCCGCCGCGGCCAGTCGGTGACGCTCGGGCTGCTCGCCCTGTTCGCGGTGGCCGCCGCGGTCGCCTCGCCGGCCTACCTGATCGCCACCGACCGGGCCGTCGCGGCCGGCCAGATCGCCACCGCCACCCCGGCCGAGCGGGGCGTCGTGATCACCGCGAACCAGGACGACCGCACCGTCGATCCGGGCACCCCCGACTTCAGCAACGTCGGCGCGGCCCTGCTCAACCTGCCCGGGTTCGGTTACACCTACGCCGCCGAGTTCCCGGCCATCGGCATCGAGAAGGACAACCTGCACCCGTCCCGGTTCACCTTCCGGCAGGGCGTCTGCGCGCACCTGCGGATCGTCGCCGGCCGCTGCCTGGCCGGCGAGGGCGAGGTGCTGCTCGGCCAGGCCACCGCGGCCCGGCTGCACCTGACCGCGGGCTCGGCGATCACGCTGACCTACGGCAAGTTCGTCGACGATCCGCGAGACCCGTACTACACCGAGGACGGCGAGCCCAAGCGGCTCGACGTGGCCGGCATCTACGAGGTGCCGGAACCGGGCGACATCTTCTGGGGCACGCACGGCTACTGGACGGCGGTGCCCAATAGGGGGCCGGGCGAGCCGGTCTTCGCCGGCGCGACCACGCTGAAGGCGTTCGACCACGGCCGCACCGAGATGTCGATCGACGGCACCGCCGGCCCCCGCGCACTCGACATCGACCACCTCGACGAGCTGCGGGCCGGGCTGGCCAAGCTCAACGCGTCGGCGGCCCAGCTCGGCCCGACCATCCAGATCGACACGAGCATGCCGTACCTTCTGGACCGGATCGAGGCCGGCCGGTCCGCGGCGCGCGTGCTGATACCGGTCCTCGGCGTACCCCTGGTGTTGCTTGCCTGCTTCAGCATTTTCCTGGCCGTCAGTTACGGCAGCCAGGGCCGGCAGCCGGAGTTGGCCCTGGTGGCGCTGCGCGGCACCCGCTGGTGGACGCGCTGGTGGCTGGCCACCGGGGAAAGCCTGATCGCCATCCTGCTCGGCGCGGTCGCCGGCTGCCTGGCCGGCCAGCTGCTTGTCGACGCGGTGACCGCGGCCCGGTTCGGCGGCATCGGCTCCGGCGCGGACTGGTCGTCGCTGCGCTACGCCCCGATCGCGGCCCTGGCCGCGCTGGCCGCCGCGGTCCTGGCCCAGCGCCGCCAGCTGCTCAGCCCGGTCGCCACGCTGCTGCGCCGCAACCCGGTCGCGGCCAACGGCCCGCGCGCGGTCGCGGTCGAAGCGGTGATCGTGCTGCTGGCCGTGATCAGCGGCGTCCAGCTGGCGCTGAGCGACGGCGAGCTGACCGGCATCGGCCGGCTCGCCCCGGCGTTCATCGTCCTGGCCGTGGCCCTGCTCGCCGCCCGCGCGCTGCTGCCGCTGATCACCGGATACGCCACCCGTGCGCTGCGCGGCGGCCGGCTCGGCGCGGCCCTGGCCGCCTTCCAGCTGTCCCGCCGGCCCGGCGCGCAGCGGCTGTTCGCGCTGCTGGTGGCCACGGTCGCGGTGGCCGGTTACGGCGTCTGCGCGGTCGATGCGGCCACCCGCGGCCGGGAGATGCAGGCCGGCCTGGGCGTCGGCGCCGACCGGGTGCTCACCGTCGAACCGCTGTTCCGCAGCCAGCTCCGGAACGCCGTCGAGCAGATCGACCCGCACGGCGAGTTCGCCATGGCGGTGGCCCGGATGCCCAGCTCCACGGCCGGTGAACCGGCCGCGCTCGCCGTCGACGCGACCCGGCTCGCCGCCGTCGCCACGTGGCCGGGTGGCGCCGCCCCGGCCGCCGAGGTCGGCACGCGGCTGCGCCCGCCCACCGCCGCACCGATCCTGCTGCAGGGCGAGGACCTGAGCCTGACCGCGACAGGCTCCGGCATGCTGCCCGGCCGGCCGCTGGTGGTCGCCCTGTCGGTGACCTCGCTGACCGGACTCGGCGACGCGGTCGTGCAGCTCGGTGAGCTGCACGTCGGCCGGTGGACCTACCAGCAGCGGGCGCCGGTCTGCGCGCAGGGCTGCCGGCTCAACGGCATCCAGCTGAACACCACCGCCACCATCGTCGGGGTGACCGCGAAGATGGTGGTCAGCGCGATCGGCACGGTCGACCCGGCCCTCCTGGACCCGGCCGGCTGGCTGGCCCCGGCGGTGGCGAAGATCGCCGCAGACCCCGATGGTCTGCTGATCGATCTGGACGCTGCCAGCGGCCTGCCGACCGGCGCGTGGATCCGCCCGGCCGACACCCCGTCGCCGCTGCCCGCCGCCTACGCGGGGGAGGCGCCGATCGGCAACACGCTCACCGACATGGACGGCGCCCTGATGCCGGTCGAGCTCACCGACCGCCTCCCGGCCGTGCCCCGGCTCGGGCAGCGTGGTGCGCTCGTCGACCTTGAGTACGCCGACCGGACCGCCGCCACCGCCGCGGTCGCGCTGGAGCCGCAGGTGTGGCTGAACGACCGGGCCCCGGCCGACATCCTCGACCGGCTGGGCGCGGCCGGCCTGACCGTGACCGGCGACAACAGCTCCGCCGCGGTGCGCCGCCAGCTGGACGAACAGGGCCCGGCGCTGGCGCTCTGGTTCTATCTCCTGGCCGGCGCGCTGTCGGTGCTGCTGGGCGCGGGCGCGCTGGTGCTGGCCGCCGCGGTCGACCGGGCCCGCCGGGTGGAGGATCTCGCCGCCCTGCGCACCCAGGGCCTGCGCCGCCGGACCGCCGCCCGGGCGACACTGTGGACCTATCCGGTGCTTGTCGCGTTCGCGTCGCTGGTGGGCGTGCTCACCGGGCTGGCCACCTGGGCGATGACCGGCTGGGCGCTGCCGCTGGCCGGGCTGAATCCGCCCAGCCTGCCGCTGCCCGGCTGGCCCGGTGTCCGGTCCGTGGCCGTAACCACACTGCTGGTGCTTATCCTGCTGACGATCGTCGCCGCCGGTACCGGCGGCGACCTGCACCGCCGGATCGACCGGGGAACGGGGAACTGAAGTGACGACTCTGACGATCGACGGCGCCGACCTGGCCTGGGACGGCGACCGGGCGGTGCTGACCGGGGTCACGGTCACCGCCCGCCCCGGCGAGATCCTGGCGGTGACCGGCACCTCCGGGGCCGGCAAGACGACGCTGCTCAGCGCGATGGCCGGGCTGCTGCGGCCGGCCGCCGGGAAGGTTCTCGTCGAGGACGAGGCTCTGACCGACCGGGACCACGCGGTGAAGCTCGGTGTGGTGCTGATCCCGCAGGACAACGGCCTGGCCGCGATCCTCACCGCCGCCGAGAACATCTCGGTCGCGGTCATCGCGACCGGCGGCACCCCGGCCGAGGCCCGCCGCCGCACCGCCGAGGCGTTGGAGCCGCTCGGGCTCTCCGGGCAGGCCAACCAGCTGATCGAGGAGCTGTCCGGCGGCCAGCAGCAGCGCACCGCGATCGCCCGCGGCCTGGCCCTGCGCGGCGACGTCCTGCTGGCCGACGAGATCACCAGCGAGCTGGACGCCGCCAACCGTCAGCGCGTCATCGAACTGCTGCGGGCCGAGGCCACCCGAGGTGCCGCCGTCGTCTTCGCCACCCACGACCCGGAGGCCGCCGCGGCCTGCGACCGCGAACTGCACCTGGCCGACGGCGAAGCGATCTGGGCCCGCCCCTAGGCGACGTGTTCGGTTCCGCCCGGGACCAGGGTCACCTCGCCGTCGACGTGCTGGACGGTGAACAGGGTGCCGGGCGGATAGCTGCCCAGCACCTCCGGCGGCAGCTGCACGGTGCCGTCGCCGGCCACCACCGCGAAGTCCTGGCCGTCGCGGCCCTCGGCGCCGACCCGGCCGTCCCGGATCGTCACCGCGCGGCCCAGCCGGGCGCCGACCTCGTTGTCGTGGGTCACCACCACGATCGTGGTCTGGCGCTCGGCGTTCACCGTCTCCATCGCGGCCAGCACCTCGTCGCGGCCGGCCGTGTCGAGCCGGCTGGTGGGCTCGTCGACAAGCAGCAGGCCGGGCCCGGTGGCGATGCCCACCGCCAGGGCGGCGCGCTGCCGGCCGCCCGGGGTCAGGTCGGACAGCCGCTGGCGGCCCTGGCCGGGCAGGCCGACCAGGTCGAGGATGCGGTCCGGGTCGTCGAGCTTGATGCCACGGGTGTGCGCGGCCCGGCGCTGGGCCAGCCAGATGTTGCGGTGCAGTGACGCGTACGGCAGAAGGTTTCGCGAAGCGCCCTGCAGGACCACGCCGATCTCGGTGCCGCGCAGCCGCGAGATCTCGCCGTCGGAGAGCTTGCCCATGTCGTAGGTGCCGATGTTGATGCGCCCGGCCGACGGCCGCATCAGTCCGGCCAGCAGCGCGATCAGCGTCGACTTGCCCGAACCGGACGGCCCGACCAGGGCGATCGTCTCGCCCGGCGCGATGGAGAGATCGACGCCGGCCAGGGCGACCACGTCACCGGCCTCGGCGCGATAGATGTGCACCACCCGGCGGCAGGCCACGGCAAGTCCGTTCATGGGGTCACGCTAGCGCCTCGGGGGAACCAAAGGTCGCTCGTAAGTGTTCGGTGGGATGCTTTTAGGGTGTTACTCGTGCGTGACATCGCCGTATTCTCCGGATCCGCCCACCCCGAACTCGCCGCCGAGATCTGTCTGCATCTGGGCGTGCCGCTGATGCCGACCAAGACCTCCCGGTTCGCCAACGACTGCATCGAGGTTCAGCTGCAGGGCAACTGCCGGGAGAAGGACGTCTTCCTGATCCAGCCGCTGGTGCCGCCCACCCAGGAGAACCTGGTCGAGCTGCTCTTCATGCTCAACGCCGCGCGTGGTGCGAGCGCCGGCCGGATCACCGTGGTGCTGCCGCACTACGCGTACGCCCGCAGCGACAAGAAGGACGCACCGCGCATCTCCATCGGTGGCCGCCTGGTCGCCGACCTGCTCACCACGGCCGGTGCCGACCGGGTGCTGGCGATGACCCTGCACTCGCCGCAGGTGCACGGCTTCTTCAACATTCCGGTCGACCATCTGCACGCGCTGCGCGAGCTGGCCGCGCACTTCCGCGGTTACGACCTGAGCAACACCGTGGTGGTCTCGCCGGACCTGGGCAACGCGAAGGAGGCGGCGGCCTTCGCCCGCCTGCTCGACGTCGATGTCGCGGCCGGCGCGAAGCAGCGCTTCGCCGACGACAAGGTCGTTATCAGTACGGTGATCGGCGACGTCACCGATCGGGACGTGATCGTGCTGGACGACGAGATCGCCAAGGGCAGCACGGTGTTCGAGCTGCTCGCCCGGCTGCGCGAGCGGAACGTGCGCAGCGTGCGGGTGGCCTGCACGCACGGGTTGTTCTCGAACGACGCGATCAAGCGGCTCTCCGAGGAGAAGGAGATCGAGGAGATCGTCTGCACCAACACGGTGCCGATCCCGGCGGAGAACCACACGGAGAAACTGACCGTTCTGTCGGTGGCGCCGGCGCTCGCCGAGGCGATGCGTCGCATCCACAACGGTGAGTCGGTCAGCGCGCTGTTCGCCTGATGCGTTTGGGTTTCGCTTGAGGCATTTGGGTGAGCGGGGGTTGGGGAGGGCGTCCCGACCCCCGCTCCAGTCCATGTGGACGGATTGGTGTCTTACGGAACCGGTGTCACGCGAGGTTGCTGGGTGGGTCTCCCTTCATTCGTGAGGGTCAATGCTGGGAGCGCTCCCAAAGGACTCTAGCTGGCGGCCGGGGCGTTGAGAAGAGCTGCCTCAGGTCGTCGCGGTACAGGTGACCGTCGGGGTGCTCGCCGTGCCCGAGCCGAGGAACCCGTAGGTGGTGCTGCCGCCGGCGCTCAGTGCGCCGTTGTAGCTGGCATTCGTTGACGTCACCACGTTCCCGCTCACCGTCGAGGTGGCGTTCCAGGTCTGCTGGATGGTCGGCGCGCTCGCGTAGGTGAGGCGTACCGTCCAGCTCTTGATCGCCGAAGAACCGGCGGTGACCTTGACCTCGCCCTGGTAGCCGCCGGACCACGTGCTGGTCGTGGCGTAGGTCGCCGCGCAGGCGCCGGTGGTCGGCGTCGTGGTGGGCGTCGTGGTCGGCGGGGTCGTCGTCGGAGCCGTGGTGGGCGCCGTCGTCGGGGTCGTGGTGGGCGCCGTCGTGGGCGCCGTCGTCGGCGTCGTGCCGCCGCCACCGAAGTCGATGTCGCTGCACCAGTAGTAGGACTGGTCCAGGTGGCTGGCCTGCCAGATCGTGTAGACCATGGCCCGCCCGGTCCGGCCGGTCAGCGACACCGGGATGTTGAGCTGCACGCCACCGGTCACCGCGGTCCACTGCGACGCCGGCGTGTTGCCGACCACCGCGACCCGGGTGAGGTCCGACCACTTCAGGGCGGTCGTCACCGGGTTGTAGCCCGGGTTCGTGACGTACACCCACAGGTAGTCGGCGCCGTGCAGCGCCTGGTCGAAGACCTGGACGTTGAAGCTGTTACCGACCGTGGTGGCCTTCCAGTCGCCGACGGTGTCCATCGCCTTGTACCGGCCGCTCTGCGTCTGGCCGGCGCTGCACAACTGACCGTCCGGGATGACGCCCTGGTGGTTGCCGGCGACACCCTCGCGATAGAGGCCGTTCCAGTTCCACATCGCCTGGACATCGGTCTGCCAGGCCTGGTAACACATCGGATCGGCGGTGGCCATGGTCGGATCCTGGAACTTGTCGCCCCATCGCAGCCAGCAGCCGTAGTTGCGGGAGGCGGGGCTGAGAACGTTGCCGTGCGCGGATGCCGGACCGACCGGGATGGCGACGGCGAAGGCGGCGATCAGCACGCCGGCGAGAACGCTGACGAGAAGGCGCATGCGTTTTCTGGACATGAGGGCTCAGTGCTCCGCGGGGATATCTGGCCCCGGTGGACGAGGCCATGGGGTCATGGGGGAAGGTTGCGGAGGCTGCCCTCGCCCTCCGCGGCGTGACCCGGCGAGTGACGCCTACCATCCCGGCTGAATTGACAGTTGTCAATAATGAACGGCTCGTTTCGTACACCGCCGGGGGACAGGGGGACGCGCGAGTGTGCGACTGTGCGACACAATGCCCGCGGTACGGCCGCTGGGGCGAGGAGGGTCAAGCACATGCCGGAACGTGACGCCGCGGGCCTGCTCCGCGACGCCAAGCGGGTCGTGGTCTTCACCGGGGCCGGGATGTCCGCCGAGAGTGGCGTGCCCACCTTCCGGGACTCGCTTACCGGACTCTGGGCGCGCTACGACGCCCAGTCGCTGGCCACCCCGGAGGCGTTCGAGGCCGATCCGGCCCTGGTCTGGGGTTGGTACGAATGGCGACGGGCCGAGGTGGAGCAGGTCGCCCCCAACGCCGGGCACCGGGCCGTGGCGGCGATCGCGGCCCGGGTCGCGAGCACCGTCGTGATCACCCAGAACATCGACGACCTGCACGAGCGGGCCGGCCTCGAAGAGGTCGTCCACCTGCACGGAAGCCTGTTCACCCCGCGCTGCTCGGGCTGCGGCGCGCCGGCCGAGCCCGGTGACGTGCCGGCCGAGGGCGGCCGGATCCCGCCGCCGGTCTGCGTCGACTGCGGTGCCGACGTGCGCCCCGGCGTCGTCTGGTTCGGCGAGCAGTTGCCGGCCGCGGCGCTGTCGGCCGCCGCCGAGGCCGCCTTCGACTGCGACCTGCTGCTGACCATCGGCACCTCCGGCCTGGTCTACCCGGCCGCCGAGATCCCCTACGTGGCCGATCGGGCCGGTGCCACGGTCATCCAGATCAACCCGGAGCCCACCGCGCTCGACTCGGTGGCCGCCGTCAACCTGCGCGGCCCGGCCGCCCAGGTCCTGCCCGATCTGGTGGCCAGAGCGTGGGGTGGTCGATGATCCGGACGCAAGGTTTCATGGCGTCGGGTTCGCGACGGAAGGCGTCTGCATGGTCATGACGTTCGCCTTCGATGCATCGGCGCCAGGTGTCGCCTATTGGACGTCGTAGCGTAGGCGCTCTTGCGCGTAGCGTCATCGCCATGGGGATATTTGCGCACGTCAGTGATGTTCATATCGACGCGGGGGAGCGCAGTCTCCAGCGCGCCGGCCGAGTCTTCCGCTATCTGGCCGAGTTGCCGACACCGCCCGACGCGGTGATCGTCACGGGCGATCTCGCCGATCACGGCGCCGAGTCGGAGTACGAACGACTACGCGAGCTGGTCGACCTGCCCGTCCCGGTGCTCTGGTGCCCGGGCAACCACGACGCCCGCGAGCCCTATCGTAAGGCTCTGCTCGGCGAGGCGCCGGACGCCCGGCCGATCAACCGGGCCTTCGAGATCAACGGCGTACTGATCCTCATGCTCGACTCCAGCATTCCCGGGCGTAACGACGGGCTGCTCGCCGACGAGACGATCGAGTGGCTGGCCGCGGCGCTGGCCAACCAGCCCGAGCTGCCGACCTTCGTGTGCTTCCACCATCCGCCGGAGCCGCTGGGCATCCCGTTCATCGACGAGATCCGCCAGTTCGGCACCGAGCGCCTGGCCGCGCTGGTCGAGCGGCACCCGCAGGTGGTGGCCCTGCTCTGTGGGCACGCGCACACCCCGGCCGCGGGCGTCTTCGCCGGGCGGCCGATGCTTGTCGCCCCGAGCATCACCTCGACGCTGATGCTGCCCTTCGAGACCGAAGAGATCTTCAACCGCGATCTGCCGCCGATGATCGCGTTTCACCTGCTCGGCGAGGACCGCCGCCTCACCACCCACTACCGGGTCATTCTCTAAGCATTGGTTGCAAACCTGGCGAATAGGCCGCACGCATCCCACCAGACACGGATCATGTCGACATGGGTGTCATGGCTTACCCCCTCCGGTACGCACTAGCCGACCTCGCCCTGGCGTTGAGCCGGGTCGCCAACGATTCCGCCGAGGTGCGATCCACCGCGGCCCGCGCGGCGGCCGACATGATCGGTGACGGCGCCGGGGTCCAACTTCTCCGAGACGACGGCCGGTACGACTCGATCATCTACCGGCACGTCGACGACGAACGATCGGCGTCGCTGGGCCGGGTCCTCGACCACGTGAGCCAGCTTCCCGACGACGACTTCTCCACCGCCCTCGCCGCGAGCCGGCGGCCGATAGTGCTGGCCGGCGACGGGGTGGAACCCCTGGCCGGCGACGAGCACCACATCCACGCGGCCGTGCTGGTCCCGGTGATCGTCGACAACACGTACTCCGGCTACCTGGTGCTGACCCGGGAGACGCCGGGCGCGTTCTACTCGACCGCCGAGGTCGAGCTGGCCCGGGACATCACCGGTGAGCTGGCCCTGGCGGTGTCCAGCGCCCGCGCGCTGGAACGGCTGCGGGCCAGCGAGGAGCGCTACCGCCGGGTGCTCGAGACCATCCCCGAGGGGGTGCTGCAGCTCGACCCGGACGGCGTCGCGACGTACGCGAACGAACCGATGGGCGTGGTCCTCGGCCTGCCCCGGCCCCAGCTGGTCGGGGTGTCGCTGCGCGGCTTCCTGGACGACCAGGGGCAGAAGGAGCTCACCCGCCGCCTCGGCGAGTGCGAGGCGGGCCGGTCCACGGTCGGCGCGACCCGGCTCATGCGAGCCGACGGCTCCCGCCGCAGCGTGCGGATGAGCATGATGCCGCTGATGGACGACCAGTCGAAGTACACCGGCGTGGTGTGCATGGTCACCGACACCACCGACCACATCGACGCTCGCGGCCTCAAACGCCAGCTCGACCACCTGCGCCGGCTGGACAGCCTCGGCCAGCTGATCGGCGGCATCTCGCACGACTTCAACAACCTGCTCACCGTCGTCGGCGGCTCGGCCGACATGATCCTCACCGAGGTCGAGGAGGGCACGCCCCAGCACCAGCTGGCCCAGGACATCCTGGAGGCGGTCGGCACCGGCCGTACCCTCACCCACCAACTGCTGGCCTTCGGCCGCAGCGAGGGCAACCGCCCGGAGATCATTCCGATCCCCGACCTGCTCACCGACGTGCAATCGCTCTTCAGCCGTACGCTCGGCGAGCACATCGGCCTGGACCTGGCGTTCGGGGCCGACGTGTGGCCGGTGCGAGCCGAGCGCGGCCCGCTCGAGCAGGCGCTGGTCAACGTGGCGGCCAACGCCCGCGACGCGATGCTGCGCGGCGGCATGCTGCGGGTGGCGGCGTCGAACGAGGTGCACGAGCAGGGCGAGCCGCCCGAGGGCGTGCCGACCGGCCGGCTGGTGCACATGGTGATCACCGATACCGGAACCGGCATGACCGAAGAGGTACGCCAGCGAGCGCTCGAGCCGTTCTTCACCACTCGGCCCACCGCGGCCGGTCTGGGCCTGGCCACCACGGCCGGCATCGTGCAGGGTATCGGCGGCCACATCGAGCTGGAGTCGCAGCCGCGCCTGGGCACCACGGTCCACCTCTACCTGCCGGCCGCCGAGGAGAAGCCGGCCAGCTCCGAGGCCCGCCAGTCCCAGGTGATCGGCAACGTGCTGATCGTCGAGGACCAGCCCGAGGTGGCCCAGCTCGTGCAGCGCCTGATCGAACCGGCCGGTTACGCCATCACGGTCGCCACCGACGCGCTGATGGCGGTCACCCAGGTCGCCGCCGGCGCCCACCCCGACCTGCTGATCACCGACGTGGTGATGCCGACCATGACCGGCCCGGAGCTGGCCGGCGCCCTGCGCACCCACCAGCCCGACCTGCCGGTTCTCTACATGTCCGGCTACACGGCGGCGTCGCTCGGCCCGCAGCTGCATTTGGACGACAACAGCATGCTGATCGAGAAGCCGTTCACCCGTTCCACCTTGCTGGGCGCCATCCGCAACCTCTGCGGCCCACAGCCCACACCGGGGGATTAGCTCAGCCCGCACTCAGTGATCCGCGCCTATGGTTCCGGCCATGGCGCGGATCCTGCTGTGGTGCGGCGTGGTGGCCGGTCCGCTGTTCGTGGCGGTGTTCCTGGTCAACGATCGGATCCGCCCGGACTACGACCCGCTGCGTGACTTCGTGAGCGAGGCCGCGATCGGGCCGGGCGGCTGGCTGCAGATCGCCAGCTTTCTGATCACCGGCGCGCTGATGGTCGCGTTCTCGGTCGCCGTGCGGCAGGTCGTGTCGCGCTGGACCGGGTGGCTGCTGGCGCTGTTCGGGGTGAGTCTGATGCTGGCCGGTGCGTTCGTCAGCGATCCGGCGCCGACCACCGTGCGGACCGGGCACGGCATCGTCCATAACCTTGTCTCGGCGGTCGTCTTCCTGGTGTCACTGCCGGCGGCGGCGTTCGTGGCGGCGCGCTGGCGTCCGACGCGGGGGTGGAGTTGGTACTGCCGCGCGGTGGGTGTCGCCGTGCCCGGGTTGTTCGTGCTGGCCGGCGGCATCGAGGCGGCCACCGGGGTCTTCCAGCGGTTGGCCATCGCGGTGGGCTGCAGCTGGATCGCCGTACTCGGTCTGCGGGCTCTTCGTTCTTGATCTGCCGAACGAATGCCGGGCGGGGCAGTGACGGGAATCCCGCTATACCTACCAAAGGTGCGAACTTGGACTCGCGGGCTTGCCATCGATCCGGACAAACAGCAGGATTCCGGGGCATCGGTGACAGTCCGGGAGGAAGTTTTCGTGACCAAGGATCGCACGAGCAGCGTCGCACGGGCGGATTCTGACGGCGCGTCGACCATGGATCTCAGTGGGCGCTGCGTCGGGAGCTCGTACGTCCTGCAGCATCCCATCGGCCAGGGTGCCACCGGCACCGTGTGGCGGGGTGTGGACCGGGCCTCCGGCGAACCCGTCGCGGTCAAGCTGCTGCACGAGAGCCTGCTGCGCCAGCCCAAGCTGGTCACCCGGTTCGTGCAGGAGCGCACCATCCTGCTGATGCTGCGGCACCGCAACGTGGTGCGGGTCCGTGATCTGTTCAGCGTGGGCGAGACCCTCGGGCTGGTGATGGACCTGGTCGACGGCGGCAGCCTGCGCGATCATCTCCGCGAACGCGGCACCGTCGCCGCGACCGAGGCCTGCCGGCTCGCGGCCCAGGTCGCGGCGGCGCTGGCCGAGGCGCACGAGCTCGGCGTGATCCACCGCGACCTCAAGCCGGACAACATCCTGCTGCGCGTGGAGGGCGGCAGGCTGGACACCCGGCTCACCGACTTCGGGGTCGCGCGGATCCTCAACACCCCCAGCATGACCACGCCCAACGCGGTCGTCGGCACCCCGCACTACATGGCCCCGGAGGCGTTCCACGGGTCGACCGCCTCCCCGGCCACCGATGTGTACGCGCTCGGCGTGCTCCTGTACGAGCTGGTCAGCGGGCGGCCGCCGTACGACAGCGACTCGATCCCGGACCTGATGCGCCGGCACATGGAGGGTCAACGGGAGCGGCGGCCGGGCATGCCGGACGCGGTCTGGGACCTGGTCGACGACTGCATGGCGAGCAAACCCCGGCTGCGGCCCAGCGCGGCCGAGATGGTGGTGGCGCTGTCCGACGCGGCCCGGGAGTGTGAGGGTGTGCCGGCCCTGCCCCGGCCGCACGGGGTCTACACCGACCCGGGCAGCGCCTACTCGGACGACTCGGCGTTCTACCCGAACGGCCTGGCCCATCCGCCCCGCGCGAGTCGGGTGCCCAGCCAGCCCGTTCGAGCCCGGCCCGCCAGTGTGAGCGAGCCGGAGGTGCGGACCGGCAACGCGGGGCCGGGCCGGGAGGGCGGGGACGACGTCGCCGAGGCGGTCAGCCTGCTGCCCTTGCCACGCAAGCCGGACCTCGGGAACGCCCCGCCCCGGTGGCGGTGGATCAAGCGGCCCGGGGTCACCATGGGGCTGATCGCGGCGGCCATGGTCGCGTCGGCGGTGGTCACCACGATCTGGAACAACGGCCGCGAGGACGGCGGGCAACCCCGGGAGACGGTCACCCCGACCAGCTCGTCGAAACCGTCCCCGGCCGCGCTGGCGAGCCGGGCGCCGGTGAAGGCGGCTGCCCACCCGGTGCGTTCGGTCACCCGTACCCGCGTACCCGCCAAAGCCTCCGCACCCAGGGTGACCAAGACGCGGTCACCGCAACCAGAGGCCAAGCCCTATGGTCCTTGGCAATGCCGGCAGAGCGTGGCCTTCGACCTGAGCAGCCGGACGCCGCTGGTGCCGGCGCCGTGTCAGATGATCGGGCGCGACATCCAGTACCAGGCGTCGCTGACCGCGCCGGGCGGTGGCACCGGCAGCATCTCGGTGACGTTGCAGGACGCGAGCAGCGGCCGCACCGTGGCCGGGCCGAAGACCTGTAACGGCCTGGCCTTCGGCGGCAACGCGGCGACGCAGGGATGCGGGCCGTCCGGGGCCAGCCCGTCGCGCGGCCGGCAGTACGCGGTGGTCATGACCTACCGCTACGAGCGGAACGGCCGGACGATCGCCAGCTCCTCCAAAGGGTCCACCTTCACCTGGTGACGAAACGTAGGAAATTAAGTCGACCGATGATCGGTTGACGCCTAACGTGATCCGCATGTTCGCGCCCGGTCTGCAGCTGCCCTCGATGGTGGCTCCCGGGCGCGTTCTTCTTGTCAGCGGCGCCGATACCCGAAGCTGACCCTTCCCCACCTGCCAGCAGAACCCCGGGGAAGGGTCGCTGGTCCCTGTGCGGGTTCTGGCGCGGTTAGCCGCGTTTCGTGACAAATCAGCCTTACCACCAGTGAGGAACCATCATGGCCAAGAGCCAGTTCATCCGTAACAAGCCGCACGTCAACATCGGGACGATGGGGCACGTCGACCACGGCAAGACCACCCTGACCGCCGCCATCACGAAGGTGCTCGCCGACCGCGACCCGGCCGCCAACCGGTACGTCGCGTTCGAGGGCATCGACAAGGCGCCGGAGGAGGCCGCCCGCGGCATCACCATCACCATCGCGCACGTCGAGTACGAGACCCCGACGCGCCACTACGCGCACGTGGACATGCCCGGCCACGCCGACTACGTGAAGAACATGATCACGGGGGCGGCGCAGGTGGACGGCGCGATCCTCGTCGTGTCGGCGCAGGACGGGTCGATGCCGCAGACCCGCGAGCACGTGCTGCTGGCCAAGCGGGTCGGCGTGCCGTACCTGGTGGTGGCGCTCAACAAGAGCGACGCCGTGGACGACCCGGAGCTGCTCGACCTGGTCGAGCTGGAGGTGCGGGAGCTGCTCAGCGAGTACGGCTTCCCGGGCGACGAGGTGCCGGTGGTGCGCGTGAGCGCGCTGAAGGCCCTCGAGGGCGACCCGCACTGGGTCGGCTCGGTCGTCGACCTGCTCGACGCGGTCGACGACTACGTCCCGGTGCCGCCGCGCGAGCTGGGCGAGCCGTTCCTGATGCCGATCGAGAACGTCCTGTCGATCAGCGGCCGGGGCACGGTCGTCACCGGCAAGGTCGAGCGCGGCACGCTGCACGTCGGCGACCCGGTCGAGGTCGTCGGCCTCGGCCCGACCGTGGCCAGCGTGGCCACCGGCCTGGAGATGTTCGGCAAGTCGCTGGAGTCGGCCCAGGCCGGCGACAACGCGGCCGTCCTGCTCCGGGGCGTGAAGCGCGAGCAGGTGCAGCGCGGCCAGGTGGTCGCGGTGCCCGGCAGCGTCACGCCGCACCAGCGGTTCCGGGCGACGATGTACGCGCTGACCTACGCCGAGGGCGGCCGGCACACGCCGTTCGAGGCCAACTACCGGCCCCAGTTCTACTTCCACACGACCGACGTGTCGGGTGGTCTGGACCTGGGCGGGCTCGACCTGGTGATGCCGGGCGACACCCTCGACGACGTCGTGGTCACGCTCGGTAAGCCGGTCGCGCTGGAGACCGGGATGGGTTTCGCCGTACGTGAGGGTAATCGCACGGTTGCCGCCGGTACCGTCACCCATCTGTTGGACTGAACCACGATTAGCGGCCCGGCTGGTGAACAGCCGGGCCGCGGCCGGGTAGCCTTCGCCCGGTGAAACACCCCCACTGGCGACGCCCGCTAGTTGCCGCCGGTGCCCTTCTTGCTGCCGCCATCGGTGGCGTCGCGTGGGCCGAGAACACCGATCCCGCGAGCGCCCCGGATCAGGCCGTCGTCGCGCCCGCCGCCACCGTCCCCGCGATCATCCATGCCCCCGACGAGGCCGCCTTCCGCCAGCAGTGGGGAGCGCCGGTGGCCGAGCAGTCGGACGAGTTCAACGGCACCGCGATCGACCTGAAGAAGTGGGGCCTGTTCGGGGCCGGCTACGACGAGACCGTCGGCTGCTCGCCCGGTTACCACGACAACGGCCAGCGCTGCGCGTCGCAGACCACCCAGAGCGGCGGCTACCTGCGGGTGACCGGTACGGCCGACGGCAAGACCGGCGGCCTGTGGGGCCGGACGAGACCCTTCCGGTACGGGCGGGTCGAGGTCCGCGAGCGCGCGCTGCCGCTGGGCAACAACGGCGGCAAGCCCTACCACGCGGTCCCGCTGCTCTGGCCGGACAACGACGCCCTCTGGTCCGAGGCCGAGATCGACTTCGCCGAACGCGACGTGGCCGCCCCCACCGTCGGCCTCTTCGTGCATTCCAAGGGCACGAAGGAATGCAAGGTGGTCCTCGATTCCACCCAGTTCCACAACTACGCCATCGATTGGCAACCAACCAAAATTTCCTGGTACGTCGATGGCGTCCTCAAATGCACCATCAACGCCTCGATCGAGGCGTTCAGCCGCTCCAACGGCGGCGCCCAGATGGACATGTTCCCGGACAACGGCGCCCTGATGCAGCCGGCCCGCCAGGACATCGACTGGGTCCGCATGTACGCCACCCCCGACACCGAATACCAGTAGGCCCCCGCGCGTGGTGCGCATCCACGCCTACGTCGTCGGGCCGTTGCGGGCCGGATCGCGGCCCAGTTCGTGTGAGCCGAGGGTGCCGCCCAGGTAGAACGGCAGCTCCTCGAACGTGCGGCCCAGCGACAGCCGGATCGCGTTCAGCAACAGCAGATGGGCCTCCGCCGCCGGGCGGGACGCCTCGGTCAGGCCCTTCTCGTCGACCGGGTTGGTGACCGGGTTGCGGGTCGACACCGCGTCCAGGAAGACGCCGACCGCGCGGCCGAAGCCGTCGATCGCGGTCGCCACGGTCAGCGGCGCGACCAGGCTGGCCGAGGTCAGCGCGACACTCCAGGCGGCCCAGTCCGCGTTGTGCGGCCGGCGGTCCAGGTGGGCGCGCCGCAGTTCCATCATGAAGCGGGCGTACTGCCCGAACAGCTCCTGGTAGGCCTGCAGCTGCTTGTCCCGCACCCAGTGCCGCTCCTGCGCACGGCGGGTGACGACGCCACCGACCAGCACACCGAGAGTCGCCGAAAGCGCACCACCGAGCGTCGTCGCCACCACCGGCAAGATGTCCATGGCATCGAAGTCTGTCAAATCTCGACGTTTCCTGGGCGTTGCGCCTTAGTTAAAGACGTCAATAAACTCGCACGGATAGCTCTTGATCTATCTGTGCGGGAGGTCTCGTGAGGCGATCGACAACCGCGGCGCTCGTGGTGGTGTTGCTGCTGGCCACAGCGCAACCCGCCGACGCCGGTGGGCACCGGGGCGCGCTGGTCAGCGGCTCCTGGTCGACCGGGGCCACGCACGCCTGGCAGGCGCTGCCGGCCGTCCGGGTCGGGGACGGGCGCGGGCAGGGCACCGACGCGACAGTGGTGGTCGACCCGAGTCAGGAGCGGCAGGCGTACAGCGGGATCGGGTTCTCACTCGACGAGACCAGCGTGTCCAACCTCTGGAAGCTGACGCCGGCCGAGCGGGAGAACGCGATCCGGCTGCTCGCCGACCCGAAGACCGGGGCCGGGCTGGACCGGTTCCGGCTCACCATCGGCAGCCCCGACCTCATCGAGCATCTGCCGTTCTGGTCCTACGACGAGCTTCCGGCCGGGGTGGCCGACGATTTCGCGCTGAAGCACTTCTCCATTCAGCGGGACATCGATCTGCACATCGTGGACACCGCCCGGCTGATTCTGAAGTACAACCCGAAGGCCACCTTCTTCGCGTCGGCGTGGAGCGCGCCGGCCTGGATGAAGACGAACAACAAGTTCCTCGGTGAGGTCGCGCTGAAGCCGGGCAGCACGTCTTCCTACTACCAGGCGGGCAAGCTGCGGGACGACTGCATCGACGTGTTCGCCCGGTACTACGTGAAGTACCTGCAGGCGTACGCGAAGCAGGGGGTTCGGGTTGATTCTTTGACGTTGCTCAATGAGCCGGGGATGGATGTGGTCTATCCGGCCATGGACATCAGCGTCGACCAGCAGCAGAAACTCGCGGTCGCGATCAAGCGGGAGACCCGTCGCGCCGGATTGCGCACCGACCTCTACGTGCACGACTTCAACTTCTGGGACTGGCGCGATCCGGCCAGCACCGAGACCAAGAACTACTACCGGATCATGAACGATCCGGCGGCCCGGAAAGCGGCCGACGCGATCGCGTTCCACCCCTATTGGGGCGATCCGACGGTGATGCGCGACGCCTATCAGGAATTCGGCAAGCCGGTGCATCTGACCGAGACCAGCGACCTGAACCCGGCAACCGTGCTCAGCTATTTCCGGCTCGACGCGAGTTCCTACATCCTCTGGGCGCAGGCCACCGACCAGGACGGCGGCACCCTGCACTGGACCGACAAACGCGACAACAACGTGGACTGGGACCAGATCGCGGCGACCACCAAATGGCCGGACCGATTGGTGAAGGTCAACACCAATTCCAAGACCTTTTCGGTACGGGATGAGCTCTACCCGCTCGGCCAGTTCGCCCGTTATCTGAAGCCGGGCGACGTCCGGGTCGAGTCGAGCGCGCCGGCCGGCGGCGTGAGCAACGTCGTCTACCGCGACGGAAACGACTTCACGGCCATCGTCGCCAACAGCAACCCCACCCCCTCGTCGGTACGTGTGGTGCTGGGCGCCGAATCCTTCGTGGTGACGGTGCCGGCCGGGGCGTACGCCACGTACCGATGGAATGCGCGACCGCCCGGCACCCACCGCAACCACGCACCGGTCTTCGCGGCGCCGGCGCCGGTGATCGCCGACCAGTACGTGACCACGACGTTCCGGCTGCAGGCCACCGACCGGGACCGCGACCGGCTCGCCTACTACGCCACCGACCTGCCGCCCGGCGTCTCACTGAACGCGACCACCGGCGAGGTGACCGTCCACCCGACCACCGCGGGTGAGCAGACCCTGACCTTCTACGTCACCGACGGTGCCGCCCGTGTGGCTACCACGGTGCACCTGACGGTGGCCCCGCACGGTGCCCCGATCGGCGAGACGGTCGAGGCGGAGGCCTATGTCGCGCAACACGGCTGGACCGAGGGGGTCAACTTCGTCGAGTCGAACCCGTCGGCCAGCGGCGGCAAGAACGTCGGCTGGACGGCACCCGGCAACTGGCTGCAATACCGCCTGGACGTGGCCGCGGCCGGAACCTACGACCTGGAACTGCGGGTAGCGAACGGCACCGGCGCGGAGGCCCCCGGCGCGATCTCGGTGCGCGACGCGTCCGGCGCCACCCTGGCCACCGTCTCGGTCCCACCCACCGGCGGCTGGGGCACCTACCAGTCGGTGCACGTGCCGGTGCCACTGCCGGCCGGCGACCAACCGCTGACGGTCTATTGCGAGACCGGTGGGTTCAACCTGGATTACCTGCGATTGAGCTGAGTGTGCGGATCTAGGGCAGGGCCGCAGGTGCCCTGCCCTATCAGGGCCTCAACGGTTCGGCCGGTCAGTCGGCAGCGGCCGGCACTCCAGAACGGTCCACCGGCCGACCGGGGGAGTGCTCACGAGTTCGAGGCCGGCTCCGGCGAACAGGCTCTGCCATGCGCCAAGCGTCCGCTCCCGGCCACCGAAGACCAGCATCATGTCGATGTCCAGGAACTTGGCGTGGTCCCAGTGGTTGGCCTCACCCATCACCTGTTCCAGGACGAACAGGCGGGCCTGCGACCGGTCGGCGATCGCGGTGCGGACCCGGCGCAGGATGGTGGCCGCCTGGTCGTCCGGCCAGTTGTGCAGGATGCCGCGGAGCACGTAGGCGTCCGCGACGGGCAGCGGATCGGTGAAGAAATCGCCGGCCGCCAGGGCGACGCGGTCGCTGACCCCGTGCTTCTCGAGGACCGGGCCGGCCGCCTCGAGGACCGGCCCACGCTCGAACAGCACGCCACGTGCGTCGGTCCGGCGTTTGAGCGCCTCGGCCAGGAAATGGCCCTGGCCGCCGCCGAGGTCGGCGATCGTGGCGAACCGCTCCGGCCGCATCGCGTCCAGGTGAGCCGGGGTGAGCCGGAGGTTCATCTGCGTCATCGTGCCGTCGAAGAACGCCTCCTCCTCCGGATGGGCGGCCAGATGGTCCCAGAGCGGCCGGCCGAACTCGTGGTCGAACGCCCGCCCGCCGCCGGTCGCGGTGTGCAGGATCGACGCGTACGAGCGCTGGATCGTCGGCGCGCAGCTGTAGAGCACCAGGGCGCGGATGCTGTCCGGGGTGTCCGATCGCAGGCCCTCGGCCAGCGGGGTCAGCATGAAACGGTCGTCGCCGTCGGCCGCGAAGATGCCGACGCCGGAGGCGGCCGTCAGCAGGCGCCGCAGGGCGTCCGGTTCGGCGCCGGACGCGGCGGCGAGATCGGCGACGAAGCGCGGCCCGTCGGCGAGGTGGTCGGCCACGCCGAGCGCGCACAGGGCGTGCACGATGCCGGACAGCCGCACCCCGCCGGCGAGCATGAGCAGGCGCTGGTTGTGGAGGTCCTGCGGTCCGGTGCTCACGCCGCGTCCTCCAGGATCGCCTTGATCCGCTCCTGTTGGATCTTGGTGTTGCGGTTCAGGTAGTCGACCATGCCCGCGTCGTCGGTGTGCGCGCCCGGTTTCATCTCGAAATCCTGGATCCAGCGCATCCGTACGCCGTCCGGCTCCTCGTGGAACTCCCAGCGCAGGTTCATGTACGAGAAGGCGCCGGTCTCCACCCGGAACGCGCGGACCGACCGGGTCTGCGGGTCGGGCGTCCGCTCGGACACCCAGCTCCACACCCGGCCCTGCTGGTCGGGGTGCATCACCAGCCGGAACCGGACGGTGTCGCCGTCCTTCTCCAGGATGGTCGCCTCGGCGTACTCGCTGAACAGCTGCGGCCAGGACTCGACGTCGTTGGTGCGGTTCCAGACCAGGTCCATCGGCGCCTTGATGACGATGCTGTTGTCGGTGTGCCCGGCCATGTCACGCCCCGGTGATTCGCGCGTTGATGTACTCCACGGCGATGCGGGGCGTCTTCATCTCGACCACCGCGTCGTCCGGAATGGCGATCTTGAACTGTCGGCCGATCCGCGCGGACACCTCGAGCAGCGCCAGCGAGTCGTAGCCCAGTTCGTAGAAGGGAAGGTCGAGCACGTCGTCGTTCCAGGCGCCGGTCTCCGGTGCCCCGGCGGCGTCCTTCAGGACGGCGCCGAGGTCTTCCATCGTGAACGTGGTCATCGTTATTCCTCTCCAGGCAGTGACAGCACGGCGGCGGCGTTGAAGCCGCCGTAGCCGCGGGCGAGAACGAGAACGGTGTGTATCGCGGCCGGCCGGGACGCGTCCGTGACCAGGTCGATGTCGAGGCGCGGATCGGCGGTCACCCCGGCCGCGGCCGGAATGATCTGATCCCGCAGGCAGAGCAGCGCGGTCGCCAGGTCGAGCGCGGCGCCACCGGCGTACAGGCGGCCGGTCATGGCCTTGGGGGCGGCGACCGGCACCGGCCGCCCGAACAGGTCGCGGATGGCGGCCGCCTCGGCCCGGTCCAGTGCCGGCGTCCCCGCGGCGTCGGCGAAGACCACGTCGACCTGGGCGGGGTCGATGCCGGCGTCGTCGAGCGCCCGGCGGGCGACCCGGCCCAGCACGGGCGGGCGCGGCGACCCCGGAGGCGGATCGAAGCCGCAGGCGTAACCGGTCAGCGCGCCGTACACCCGGGCGCCACGGGCGGCCGCCGATCCGTACGGCTCCATGACCAGCATCGCGCCGCCCTCGCCGGGCAGGAAGCCGTTCGCGTCGGCGTCGAACGGCAGGTACGCCCGGGACGGGTCGGTGCGCGTGCTCAGCAACCCGGTGCGCAGCTGGGTGATGAAACCCCACGGGCACAGCGAGGCGTCGGTGCCACCGGTCAGCACGACACCGGCCCCGTTGCGCAGCACCCGCCGGGCCTGTCCGGCCGCGTCCAGGCCGCCGGCCTGCTCGGTGGCGACCACCCCGCAGTTGCCCTTGAACCCGTGCCGGATCGACACCTGGCCGGTGTTGGCCGCGTAGAACCACGCGATCGACTGGTACGCCCCGACGTACTCGGATCCGCGCGACCACAGGTTCTCCAGCTCCCGCTGACCGAACTCGAAGCCACCGGAGGAGTTGGCGGTCACCACGGCCCGTCCGAACTCGGGCACGGTGTCCAGGTCGAGCGCCGAGTCGGTCAGTGCCCCGTCCGCGGCGGCCAGGGCGAACTGGGTCATCCGGTCGGTCTGCGGCACGAGCCGGGCCGGCACTCGCACGCTCTCGTCGAAGCCGCGCACCTCACCGGCCAGCCGTACCGGGTAGCCGGAGGCGTCGAAGCGCTCGATCGGGCGGATGCCGGCGGTGCCGGCCAGGGTGGCGCTCCAGTAGTCCTCGATGCCGATTCCGGTCGGCGCGATGATGTCCATGCCGGTGAAGACCGCGGTGTCGGTGGCGATCATGAGGTCACCCGGGACAGCACGGCGGCGCTCTGGAACCCGCCGAATCCGCTGCCGACGCAGAGCACCCCGTCCACCCGGTGGTCGCGGGCGGTCAGCGGGACGTAGTCGAGGTCGAGATCCGGGTCGGGCACGTGCAGGTTGGCGGTGGGCGGCACGACGTTGTGCTCGATGGCCAGCGCGCAGGCGACCAGTTCCAGCGAGCCGATCGCGCCGAGGGAGTGACCGATCATCGACTTGATCGAGCTGACCGGTACGTCGTACGCCCGGGCTCCGAGCGACCGCTTGAACGCGTTGGTCTCGTGGACGTCGTTCTGCTTGGTGCCCGAGCCGTGCGCGTTGATGTAGTCGATGTCGCTCGGATCCAGGCGGGCCTGATTCATCGCGACCCGGATCGCCTCAGCCATCTCGGTGCCGTCGGGACGCAGGCCGGTCATGTGGGTGGCGTTCGCCCGCCCGGCGAAACCGCGCAGCTCGGCGTAGATGTGCGCGCCGCGCGCCCTGGCCGCGTCCAGATCCTCCAGGACCATCACCGCGCTGCCCTCGCCGAGCACGAAACCGGCCCGCCGCTTGTCGAACGGCCGGGAGGCGTGCTCGGGATCGTCGTTCTCCGGCGACGTGGCCCGGATCGCGTCGAAACAGGCGACCGAGATGGGGGAGATGGGTGCGTCCGTGGCGCCGGCCACGACTACGTCGGCCGAGCCCTCCAGGATCAGTTCGCGGGCGTGACCGATCGCGTCCAGCCCCGACGTGCAGCCGGTCGACGTGACCGAGACCGGGCCTTCGGCGCCGACGTCCCATGCCACCTCGGCGGCCAGAGTGCTGGGCACGTGATAGCCGTAGATGTGCGGCATCGCGTACTCATGATCGACCGTCCACTTGCGACCGGCGTCGCTGACCACGACGTACTCGCTCTCCAGGCCCATCGTGCAGCCGCAGGCGCTGCCGATGCTGACCCCGGTGCGCCCGGGATCGCGGGCGGTGAGGTCCACGCCGGCGTCGGCGACCGCCTCCCGCGCGGCGACCACCGCCATCTGGGCGGTGCGGTCCATCCGCCGGACCTGCTGCGGGGTCAGTCCCTCGCGGGCCGGGTCGAAGTCGGCCTCGGCGGCCATGCGCGACCGGAACGGCGACGGGTCGAAGAACGAGATGGGCCGGGTGGCCGACCGCCCGGCCGTGAGCAGCTGCCAGAAGGCCTTGACGCCGGGGTCCCCCGGCGCCACCGCGCCGAGTCCGGTGATCACTACGCGCCGGGTCATCACTGGCCTCCGACCTGCGGCAGCGCTGCGGCGGGGTTCGGCACCGGCTCGGTGTCGACATGTCCCATGTCCGGGCGCGGCGCCAGCGGCGACACGTGGAAGACGGCCAGGACCGGGTCACTGCCCGGGTTGACGAACCGGTGCCGCTGACCGCGCCGCACCATGATCGCCTCGTCGGCGCTCAGCTGGATCTTGTCCCCGTCCACGGTCAGCTCGAGTGTGCCGCGGACCAGGTAGAGGAACTTGTCGGAGTACGGGTGGTACTGCTCGGCGACGTATTCGCCGGGCGCTAACGTCAACGTCCCGCCGAATCCGTCCGTCGCGTCGACCGTGCGTGGGCTGAGCAGGACCCGGATCTCGCCGCCCTGCCGGGTTGTCGGCACCACGTCGCGGGCCGCGATCTTTCGTGCGGCGGCTGTCGCCATCGATGGTCTCCTGTCGTGGGACGGAGGACGGCCGGCGAGCCCGGCCTTCCCCGACGCTGACAGTGGTGGCTAGAGCCTCGATCGACGCGAGCTGGAGACCGGCTCAGGCGTCGCTGCCGGACGCCGTCCGGTCCAGACTGGCCAGCAGCTCCTCGTGCCAGGTGAGCTCGGCCTCCAGGCGCAGCTCGGTGTGCCGGAACGAGAGAACCTCCAGCCCCCCGATGTACGGCTCGGCCGCCGCGTGCAGGCTCTTCCACGACTCGATGTTGGCCCGGATCGTCCGCAGGCGGTCCGCCACCATGGCGTGGAGCAGCTCGGCCGGCATGTCGAAGGTCGACTGGAGCGCGAGGTCGATGGGATCCGGCGTCAACCGGCAGTCGCGCAGCGCTTCGTCGCGCTGGGCCTCGAACTCGCGCCGCCCGGTGTCGGTGAGCGCGTACACGGTCCGCGCCGGGCGGCTGCCCGCCTGCTCGGTCCGCACGGTCTCGATGACCTGGTCTTTCTCCATGCGGTGCAGGGCTCCGTAGAGCGAGCCGGCCTTGATGTCGGTCCACAGGTCGGTGCGGTCGACCTGGGCCGCGAGGCGGATCTGGTGGCCGTACATCGGGCCGCCCTTGGCCAGGGCGCTGAGGATGAAGAGACGGGTGCTGTTCACCGCAACAGTGAAGCACTAGTCGCTCTTTACCCAGGCTCGAGAGCCGCCTGTCAGCGTCGTGGAGAGGCGAAACCCGATCCCGGAGGTCACCCGTGCGTTATCAGGCTTTGATGGTCCGACGCTTCGACGAGGCTGACGCGGACGCCGTCGCCGGCGTCTTCGCCGACCACGACGCGACCGGGCTGCCGGCCCGGCTCGGCGTCGCGCAGCGGACGCTGTTCCACTACCAGGGGCTCTACTTCCACCTGGTCCAGTCGGACGTCGAGTTCCTCCCGCGGCTCTACGACGCCCGCAACGACGCCCTCATCCAGGACATCGACGCGAAGCTGCGGGGCTACCTGCGGCCGTACCGGAAGAACGAACCGGCCATGGCGCAGTCCCAGGCCACCTCGTTCTACCAGTGGCACGCGTGATGACCGGCGAGGGCGGATACCGGGTACTCATCCGGATGGAGATCGAACCGGGCGCGGGGCCGCGCTTCGAGCTGGCGTGGGGAGAGATGTCGGCGATCGCGCGCCGTCATCCGGCCAGCCGGGGCCAGTCGCTGTCGCGGGTGGCCGACGAGCCGGACGTGTACTACATCGTCACCGACTGGGCCGACGAGGCCGGGTTCGCCGACTTCACGGCCAGTGCCGGGCACGCCGAGGGCGGCCGCAAGCTCAAGGAGCTCCGCCGTGGCGGATCCCGCACCCCGATGGTCGTGGTGCAACGGGTCCCCGGTCATCTGGTGCCGAGCGCGCCGTGACGGCCCCGACACTCGACGACGACCTGGACTCGCTGCTTCTCATCCGGCACTTCGAGCAGCGCCTGCTCGATCTGTTCGCGGCCGGCGAGCTCAACGGCACCACGCACACCTGCCTCGGCCAGGAGCACGTGCCCGTCGCGCTGAGCCCGCTGCTGGCCGAGGACGACTTCGTGCTGAGCAACCACCGCGGCCACGGTCACTACCTGGCCCGCTACGACGATCCGGCCGGGTTGCTGGCCGAGATCATGGGCCGGCGGGGCGGGGTGTGCGACGGGGTCGGCGGCAGCCAGCACCTGTTCCGCGACGGCTACCTGTCCACCGGTGTACAGGGCGAGAGCCTGCCGGTCGGCGTCGGCATAGCGCTGAGCCTGCGCCGCCGCAAGCCGGGCTCGGTAGTCGTCGCCTACATCGGCGACGGGACGTGGGGCGAGGGCGCGGTCTACGAGGCGCTGAACATGGCCGCGCTGTGGCGGGCTCCGATGATCGTCGTGGTCGAGCACAACGGCATCGCGCAGACCACCCCGACCGAGGCTCACCTGGCCGGCACCATCGGCGGCCGGTGTGCCGGGTTCGGCATCCGGCACCGGCTGGTCGAGGGCAACGACGTGACGGCGATCCGGGCCGCGCTCGCGCCCGCGATCTCGCTGGTGCGGACGAGCGGCGAGCCGCTGGTGGTCGAGTTCCGTACGCACCGGCTCGGCCCGCACAGCAAGGGCGACGACACGCGTTCCGAACAGGAGCTCGAGGCGGCCCGCCGGGCCGACTGGTACCCGCGCCTGGCCGCGGCCGCACCGGAGTCCTTTGCCGCGGCGGACGGGCGCCAGCGCGACCGGGTGGCGGCGGTGGTCGACGACGTACGGGCGCGACCGGCGTCAGAATGGAGGCGGCAGTGGCCGGCGAACGAGTAGTCGAGGCACTCAACCGAGGGCTGCACGACCTGTTGGGCCGCGACCCGGGCACGCTGCTGCTGGGCGAGGACGTCCTGGATCCGTACGGCGGGGCCTTCCGCGCCACCAAGGGGCTGTCCACCCGGTTCCCGGACCAGGTCCTCTCCACCCCGATCAGCGAGAACGGCATCGTCGGGGTGGCCAACGGCCTGGCGCTGGCCGGGCACCGTGTGCTGGTCGAGGTGATGTTCGGCGATTTCCTGCTGCTGGCGTTCGACCAGATCGTCAACTTCGCCGCCAAGTCGGTGTCGATGTACGGGCGCCGGGTGCCCCTGCGCACGGTCGTGCGGTGCCCGGTCGGCGGCGGACGCGGCTACGGCCCGACGCACAGCCAGAACCCGCAGAAGCACCTGATCGGCGTGCCCCATCTGGCGCTGGCCGAGATGTCGGCCTTCCACGACCCCCGGCACGTGCTCGCCGACCTGCTCGACCGCGGCGATCCGGCGGTGTTCTTCGAGGACAAGATCCTCTACACCCAGCCGGCCCGGGGCGAGGGCCGGATCGACCAGCTCTGGGCGGCCGAGCTGCCGGCCGGCCCGCTGGGTCCGGCCGTGCTGACCATGGGCCGGCCGGAGTCAACCGACTGCCTGATCATCTGCCCGGGCGGGGTGGCCGACCGGGCCATGCGGGCCGGCGCCGAGCTGCTGCTGCGCCACGAGCTGGAGACGCAGATCATCGTGCCGTCGCGGTTGTGGCCGTTCGACGCCAAGCCGGTGCTGGACGCGGCCGGGCGGGCCGCCGTGGTGTGCGTTGTGGAGGACGGGCCGGCCGGTGGCGGCTGGGGCGCGGCGGTGGCTCACGAGCTGCACACCGCGCTGTGGGGTCAGCTGAGCCGGCCGGTGGTCACGGTGGCCGCCGAACCGGAGGTCATCCCGGCCGCCCCGCACCTGGAGGAGACCGTCCGGGTCGGCCCGGCCAAGATCGTGACCGCGGTGTGGGAGGCGACGCGATGACCGACATCGTCGTACCGAAGGTCAACGCCAACGACGAGTCGTACGTCCTCACCGACTGGCTTTTCGCCGACGGTCAGGACGTGCCGGCGGACGCGGCCGTGGCCGTGCTGGAGACCTCCAAGGCCACCCACGAGATCGTCACCGAGCAGGGCGGGATCCTGCACCGGCTGGTCGCCGAGAACACCGAGTGCAAGCAGAGCGACGTGATCGGGCGGCTGTTCGCATCGGCCGCCGACCGCGACGCCTTCCTCGCCACCGAGCGGGCCGCACCCGAGGCCGCCCGCCCCGCCGCCGGCATCGTCACCGACGCGGCGCGCGCGGAGGCCGACCGGCACGGTGTCTCCGAGCAGGAGCTGCGGGCGCTGGGCGGCGTGGTCCGCCTCGGCGACGTGCGGAGGCTGGTCGCCGAGCGGGACGGCACGGCGGACCGGGTCCGCACGCTGAGCCGCCACCAGCAGGCGGTGGCCGCGGTGGTCGCCGAGGCGCACGCGACCGTGCCGGCCGCATACACCGCCGTCAAGGTGTCCGCGGAGCGGTTGCGCGAGGTGCCGCCGACCCGCCCGGCCGAGGCCGTCATCAAGGCGATCCGGCAGGCGTACGAGGAGTTCCCGCTGTTCTTCGGCCGGCTCCGCGACGGCCGGGAGGTGGTTCTGCCGGACCGCGTCGACGTCGGCGTGACCGTCGACGCCGGCCACGGGCTGTACCTGGCCACCGTGCCCGACCCCGCCCTGCTCACGCTGGCGCAGGTCGCGGACACCCTCGACGGCCACCACCGGGCGGCCCTGACCGGATCGTTCCGGGAGGCGGACCTCGACGGCAGCTGCATCGGGCTGTCGGTCAACCCGTACACCGACGTCAGCCTGGTCGTGCCGTTGATCTTCCCGCCGCACCTGGCCATGGTCTCGCTCGGTGGCCCGCAGCGGGAGCTGACGCTGGACCCGGACGGCAAACCGGTCGCGCGCACCGTGTTCACCCTGGGCGTCGCCTACGACCACCGGGTGCTGGGTGGCCGCGACGCCGTCCGCTTTCTCAAGCATCTCAAGGCGAGCGTGGAGAACCGCGAGCGCTTGCAGGCATGGACCACCCCGCCGATCGCCCAGGAGGCGTCCGCATGACCGAATCAATCTCGCCCGCCCCGCAGTACGACGGAATCTTCACCCCCTGGCTCGCGGTCACCGACATGGACCGCTCCATCGAGTGGTACCAGAGGGTGCTCGGCTTCGAGATCGAGTTCCGGGCCGACGCGAAGGTCGGCTGGTGCGAGTTCATCACGCCCACCAAGGACGTCTATCTCGGGCTCTACCGGATGCCCCAGGTCGCTCCGGGCGGCGGCGCGATGCCCACTTTCGGGGTACGCGACCTCGCGACCGAGCGCGCCCGCCTGACCGCGATGGATGTCCGGGTCCAGGGTCCGGACCAGGTCATTCCCGAGCTGATCTCGTTCTTGACCTTTCTCGACCCGGACGGGAACGCGCTGATGTTCTGCCAGGTCCTGCACGAGCCGCGACACTGACGACCGACGTATACTCATAAGCGACTAATCGCGTACGAGTTAGGGTGTCGTGACATGGGCGATCGTTCGGGCTGGGCTCACCTGCTGTGGCGGGCGCTCGAGATCGTCGGTGTCGTCAGCGCTCACCTGGTCCTGCTGGGCCGGTTCGCACGCCGTGCCGGGTCCGCCCTCCGCGATCGACTGCGTGAGTGGCGGACCCGCCCCCAGAGCGGCGCTGATCGAAGCGACGCCGACCACAGCGAGGTGAATGTCGTGGTGTTCGAACCCACTCTCGGCGAGCGGGCCGGCCGGCTGTTCAGTCGCCGGCGCGCCCTCAGCGTCGGGGTCCTGGCCGTGACCGCGGGCGCGGTGGTCCTGACCAACAAGGGCTGTGCCGATCCGCCGGGCGGGGTGCCCAGCTCCGACGCGCGCGGCCGTCGCGGCGCCGGCCCGACCGAGTGGGTGCCACCCCGCAACCCGCCCAAGGCGAGCCCGCCGGTGCAGCACTTCACGCTGCCCTTCGTGGTGCCGCCGGTGCAGCGGCCGGTCCGGGACGACGTCAGCGGCACGTACTACGCGATGACCCAGCGGGACGCCTCGATCGAGATCATCCCCGGCCTGCGAACCCCGATCATGGGGTACGAGGGGGTCTTCCCGGGTCCGACGATCATGGCCCGGTCCGGCCGGCCCACCATTGTCGACCACACCAACCGGCTCGCCGTGCCGGTCGCCGTTCACCTGCACGGCGGCAAGAACCCGCCCGCGCAGGACGGCCACCCGACCGACCTGATGGCGCCGGGCACCGCACGCCGTTACGCCTATCCGACCGACCAGCGCGGCGCCACCCTGTGGTACCACGATCACCGGCTCGACTTCACCGGCCCGCAGGTCTACCGCGGCCTGGCCGGATTCCACATCATCCGCGACGCGGTGGAGGACGCGCTGCCGCTACCGGCCGGCGACAAGGACGTCCCGCTGCTGATCACCGACCGGCTCTTCGAGGCCGACGGCACGATGTACTACCCGAGCTCCGACCCGTCGTTGCGCACGCCCGGGTTGTACCCGTGGGCCATGAACGGGCAGTACGGCGACACCGCCCTGGTCAACGGCGTGCCCTGGCCGCGCATGGAGGTCAGCGCGACGAAATACCGATTCCGCGTCCTCAACGCCTCGAACGCCCGGCACTGGGACATCACGCTCGACCCGCCCCCGCCGTCGGGCGATCCGTTCGTCCAGGTCGGCAGCGACGGCGGACTGTTGTCCTCGCCGGTCGGGCTACGCAACATCGTGATGTCTCCCGCCGAGCGCTTCGACGTGGTCATCGATTTCGCCCGCTACCCGGTCGGCACCCGCGTGGTGCTCGTCAACAACGACCGGACGATCCCGGTGGTCACCGAGTTGATGTGCTTCGACGTGGTGCGGCGCGAGACCGAGACGGCTACCGTTCCGGCCCGGCTCGCGCCGCCGCTGGACCTGCCCGATCCCGCCGACGCGGTGGGGATCCGTCATTTCGACTTCACCCGCCGCGCCGACGGCATGTGGGGCATCAACGGCGCGATGTTCGACGACCGCCAGAGCCTGGCCTCGCCGGCCCTGGGTAGCACCGAGATCTGGGAGTTCACCAGCGACGTGGCGCATCCGGTGCATCTGCACCTGGTCCACTTCCGGGTGCTGTCGCGGTCACGGCCGCAGAGCCCCGAGCCGTGGGACGGCGGGTGGAAGGACACCGTCCGGGTCCGTCCCGGCGAGACCGTGCGGATCGTCAGCCGCTTCGAGGGGTGGCGCGGCAAGTACGTCTTCCACTGTCACAACCTCGAGCACGAGGACATGATGATGATGGCTAACTTCACGGTGCAGTGACTCACCAGGCCGGTTGCCGGTTCATCACCTCGGCCCAGTCCTGCCGGGCGGCCCACTGCTCGAAGGTGTGCCAGCCGACCTCGGGGAACTCGGTGTGCAGTGCGGCCGCGTCCATGTCGAAGCCACCGTCCTCGAACCAGATGAACATCTTGGCGACGTCGTCACCGCCGTACCGGCGCAACTCCTCCACCGTGTTGCGGGTGTAGGTGATCGGCCGCCCGGTGTGGCGGGTCAGCAGATCGGCCAGGGCCGGACCGGTGGTGACGTCGGAGACCAGGTCGACGCGCCGCCCGGCGAAGCGGCCGGGATCGGCCAGCACCAGCGAGACGAAGCCGGCGATGTCCTCGGGATCGACGTACTGCAGCGTGCGGTCCGGGCTCAGCGGCATGATCAGTTTTCCCTCGCGCAGCCCGGCCACGGTCTGCGCACTGCTGACCACCTCCATGAAGACGGCCGGGGCGACAATGGTCCAGGGCACGCCGAGGCCGCTCAGGTGCTTCTCCACCTCCAGCTTGCTGTCGAACCAGCTGATCCCGGTGCCCTTGTCGGCGTTCGCCGCCGAGCTGTAGACCACGTGCCGCACCCCGGCCGCCGCTGCCGCGTCGAGCAGCGTTATCGCCTGGCGGGTCTCACCGTCGGGCCCGGCCTCGAGCGGGGTGCCCATCGCGAAGGCCACGTCGACACCGGCGAAGGCGCCGGGCAGCGAGGCGGGTTCGGTGAAGTCGCCGGTCACCAGCCGGGCTCCCCGGCCGGCCAGCTCCCGCGCCGGCGCCGAGTCGGGCTTGCGGGTGAGCACGGTGACGGTGTGCCCGTCTTCGAGCAGCCGGCGGGCGACCGCGCCGCCCTGAAGTCCAGTGGCCCCGGTGACCAAGACGCTGAAAGCCATGCGTGTCTCCTCGCGTGAGTACTTGGATTTTCACTGTGGCGGCCCTCGATCGCGGCTGGCTCGACGCCTGCTCGAACCCGGGCCGTGGCACATGGGCCGGCACCCGTTCCGCGGGGGACGGAACGGGTGCCGGCGGGCGGGGCGTACGAATCAGGTCTTGTTGTCGGTCTTCGACCACTCCGTCGTGCTCTTGGCATCCGACCAGTCGCCGCCACCGTTGCTGTCGCTGTCGCCGTCGCCGCCCCACGAGCCCTCGCCCGCCGAGGAGTCGCCGCCCCAGCTCTGCGGCTGCGGTTTGGGCAGCACGAACACCAGCAGCAGGCTGAGCACCACCGCACCGAGCGAATAGGCGGCGCCGACCAGCACGGCGTGGGTGAAGTTGTCGGCCACGGCGGCGTCGGCCGCCTCGGTGAAGGCCGCGCCGACCGGTCCGGGCTCGGCCTGCGGGCAACTCGCGGGCACGGCGGTCGGGTCATCGGCGTTGCCCCGATCCACGAAGCACCGCTGGAACTGATCGACGCTCTGCTGCGCCTCGTCCGGGCTGAGGCCGGCCGCCACCAGTTGCTGCTGCAGTTGCGGCGTCACCTGCTCGGCCGATGCCGCCGCGTGGTTGCCGAGCGCACCGAAGAAGGCGACGCCAACCACGGCCAGGCCCAGCGCCATGCCGAGACGTTGCGCGGTGTTGAGCACGCCGCTGGCCGCGCCCGCGTCCTTCCACTGCACGCCGGACAGCACGATGTCGACGTTCGGCGAGATGACCAGCCCGGAACCGAGGCCGCTGACCAGGAGCGACGGCACCAAGGCCCAGCCGGACACGTCGGCGCCGACCTGGTCGATCGTGACGATCAGCCCGATGATGCCGGCCGACACCAGACCGGCGCCGAGCGCTATCACCCAGCGGCCCATTCGGCTGGAGAACCAGTCCGAGAACAGCCCGCCGGCGAACGAGCCGACCGCGAAGGGCAGCAGCACCAGGCCGGCGTAGAGCGCCGAGCGGGCCAGGCCGAGCTGCAGGTAGAGGGAGAGCACGAACCAGAGGCTGATGAAGCCGGCGAAGTAGGCGAAGCCGATGCCGATGCCGGCGCTGAAGGTGCGCCCGCGGAACAGGTTCAGGTCGATCAGGGGCTCCCGGCCACGCCGGGTCCGGCTCCGCTCGAAGATCACGAACAGGGCGAACATCGGCACCGACGCGGCCAGCATGAGCCAGGACCACAGCGGCCAGCCGGCCGCCCGGCCCTCGACCAGCGGGAAGCTGAGCAGGAAGATGGCCGAGCCGATCAGCAGGATGCCGATCGGGTCGAGCGAGCCGCCGCGGCCGCGGGCTTCCCGCAACCAGGCAGCGGCCATCACGGCCGTGATGATGCCGAGCGGCACATTGATCAGGAAGATCGGCCGCCAGCCCAGGTCCTGCACGTTCCAGTCGATCAGCAGGCCGCCCAGCAGCGGGCCGAGCGCGACCGCGACGCCGCTCACCGCGCCGTAGAGGCCGTAGGCGCGGCCTCGTTCCTTCATCGGGAAGGCGACCTGGATGACCGCGAGGATCTGCGGGTTCATCAGGCCGGCCATGGCGCCCTGCAGGACCCGCCAGACGATGAGGCTGACCGGTCCCTGGGCCAGGCCGCAGAGGGCGGACGTGATGGTGAAGCCGGCCAGCGAGAGCAGGAACAGCTTCTTGTAGCCGAAGCGGTCGCCGAGCCGGCCGCCGGGGATGAGCAACAGGCCGTAGGCCAGGGCATAGCCGGTGATCACCCACTCCGCGGAGTCGTAGCTGGCCTCGAGGTCGCGCTGCAGGGGTGGGATCGCCACGTTCACGATGGTGCTGTCGATCAGGATGATCAGCGCCCCGGCGAGCACTGCGGCCAATGCGTACCACCGGCGCGGGTCGGGTGGTGCTGTGTCGGTCTGCCAGCTGGTAGCTGTGCCGTCTGCCATGAGAACCGCCCCGCTTCTGAGCGTGAGAAATAGTCCAACGCGATTACTCGTACGAGAGTAATCGGGACGGTCGCGCCGGGCAAGCGTGTCGGCGGCCTCGTTGGTGGCCGGCCGGGCCGGGTGGCCACCCGGCAGAAATGCACTGACGTCGATGCTGCGAAGGCGATCGGACCGGATGAAAAAGAGACTCCTAAGTAGACATGTCGTAATAGTCGAATCCTGTCCTGTTTCCCGGCATCCGAATCGGGAACGCTTTATCTCGGTCACTAAATATTCGTTTAATACGGGCAATCTGAACGTGGCGAGAGTGACCTTCCTGACAGCGGTGGTTCCGCTACGCCTGCCGCCGGTGCCTACGCACCGTCTCTGCCGTTGCGCCCACGGTGATGCCCTGAGTACGGTGACTGGGTGTTTTGTTCGGCTCAGCGGCTATTCAGATAGACGTATGCGAGCAGTAATACGCGAGTCACGCGACTGTAACAAGGAGACCCCAATGTGGAAACTGAAGGTTCTCGGTCCGCTCGAAATTCGCTACGACGGGCGGCCATGTCTGCTGACCGCACCGAAGATGCGGGAGGTATTCGCTCTGCTTCTTCTGCATCCGAACGAAACCGTCAGCATGTCCGCGATAATTCGCGAGGTGTGGGATGAGAACGTGCCGTCGAGCGCCGTGACGACGATTCAGACGTACGTTTACCACCTTCGTAAGCGGCTTCGGCAGACAGCACCGCACGACGACAGCTGCCAGCTGCTCACCCAGCACCCCGGCTACACCCTGCGGATCCCGGGCGCGTCCCTCGATCTCACCGAGTTCACCCAGCTCGTGGCCCGGGGCCAGACGGAATCGGAGCAGGGCCGGTACGCCGACGCGGTGGAACACCTGCGGCAGGCCCTGCGTCTATGGCGCGGCCCGGCCCTCGACGACGTCAGCAAGGGGCATCCGCTCGAAACCGACGTTGCCCGTCTGGACGAGGACCGGATCCGGGCCACCGAGCTGCTGGTCGCGGCCGAGATGCAACTCGGCCGGCACCGCGAGATCGTGCCTCAGCTGCAGACGCTCGTGTCCAGCTACCCGTGGAACGAGTGGTTCCACGAGCAGCTGATCACCGCGCTGCACCGTTCGTCGCGCCGGGGCGACGCCCTGCGCGCCTACCAGAACGCCCGCCGCATCCTCGACGAGGAGCTCGGGCTCGACCCCTCACCGCAGCTGGAACGCCTTCAGCTCGAGGTTCTCGCCGGATCCGCCGGCTGACGCCCGAGCGCGGACCGTGGCGGCGGTCCGCTCAGCGGCCGGCCAGTGGCCGGCTCCATTGCCGCCTCATTTCTCAGCGGCCGGGGGCCAGTAGCCGGCTCAACTGCCGCGTCACATCACCCTGCGCGGTGGACAACGGCCGGCAATCGATCATCGGCACGTCGTTGTCGCGCATGAGCGTCGTCAGGGCCGCGCCGGGACCCACGTCGACGCAGCGATGCTTCCCGCTCGCGCCCAGCGCGGCCGCGGTCTCCAGGAACCGGATCGGTGCGCGGATCGCCTGCCAGAGGTCGGCCGGAGCCGGGTGGTCCCGACGCTCGGCGGCCAGCGCACAGGAGAACCAGGGGATCTGCGGGAGCCGCACGCTGCCGTCGCCCTCGGCGGCCGCCAGGAACGGCTCCCGGGCGGGATCGATCTGCCTCGAGTGGAAACCCCGCGTCACCGGCATCCGGGCCGACCCGTAGCCCCGCTCCGCGAGCCATCCGGTGGCCGTGTCCAGCGCGTCCCGGTTGCCCGCGAGAACGAAGTGGCGCCGGCTGCGCAGCGCCACCTCCGGCCGCCCCGGCAGCGCGGTGAGCTCGCCTTCCAACTCCTCCGGCGGGGCCAGAACGGCCATCATGCCGCCCGCGTCGCAGTGGACGGCCAGCGCCCGCGTCTGGATCGACAGGACCCGGGCGGCGTGCTCCAGCGACCACGCCCCGGTGAGCACCGCGGCCGCGAACTCGCCCAGGCTGATCGCCAGCACCGCGGTCGGCCGCACCCCGCGATCGATCAGCATCATGGCCGAGGCGTACTGGGTCGCGAAGATGCCGAGATGGGTGACCGTCACGTCGTCGAACGGAGGCTTGGCCAGCAGCAGGCCGGGCAGGACCGAGCGGCCGGCCACCTGGCGCAGGCACACGTCGACGTGTTGCAGGTGAGCGCGGAACCGTTCGTCCGAGCGGAACAGGTCGCGGGCCATCGACGGATACTGGCTGCCCTGACCGGAGAGGAGGAGGACCGCGTCGGTCATCGAACGCATTCGAGGATCGTCGGCCCGGAGGCGGTGGGAATCTCCCGCTCGAGCCGGAAGCCCGCTTCGGCGGCCAGGTCGCCGTACTCGTCGGCGGACCGCTCCCGGCCACCGACCAGAACCAGCATCCGCAGGTCCATCCGCGTCACCATGTCGTTGTCCAGCTGACCGGCGATGATTCGCTCGACGATGAGCAGGCGCCCGCCGGCCGGCACGGCCTCGGCGCACCGGGCAAGGATGCGCCGGGCGTCCGCGTCGCTCCAGTCGTGCAGCACGTTCGACAGCAGATAGACGTCGTCCCCGGCCGGCAGCTCGTCGAAGAAGCTCCCGGCCACCGTGGTCGACCGGTCGGCGAGGTCTCCGCCCAGGAACTCCTTGGCCGTCGCGATGGTCGCCGGCAGGTCGACCAGGGTGCCGTGCAGATGCGGCGCCTGGTTCAGGATCGCGGCCAGCAGTGCGCCGGAGCCGCCGCCGACGTCGACGACCCGTCGGGCCGCGCTCCAGTCGAGTGCGGCCGCTACCTGCGAGAACCACGGCGAGTGGGTGGTCATCAGGGCGTCGAACGAGTCGGACAGGTCCTGGTCGTCCATCAGGTCCTGCCAGAACGGCTTGCCGTAGAGCAGCGGATAGCCGGGCTGTCCGGTGGTCACCACGTCGAGAAGCGTGCTGAACGTACGGTCCAGCCGGCCGCCGATGCCGTTCATGGTCAGCCAGGCGTGCCGGCCGGCCGGATGGTCCGAGCGCAGCGGCGCCGCCAGGTCGGTGAGTGCGAAGACGTTCAGGCCGGGCTCGCTGAACACGCCACGGGCGGCGAGGTAGCGCAGCACCCGGGCCAGGGCGTCCGCGTCGACCTCGGTGGCGGCCGCGAGCTCGGACACCGGACGGGGGCCGCCGGCCAGGGCGTCCGCTATGCCCAGGGTCGCCGCCACCCGGATGGCCCACGGTGTGATGGCGTCGGCCAGGGCGGACAGGCGAGCGGCGGGGTTACCCTCCATGACTATCTCCTCCGGGTTCACAGGTTGATGACGGCCGCGACGGTGACGGCGAAAGCCGCCACCCCGGCCGCGGTGCGGACCAGATGCCACTGCCGCCAGCGCGGGCGGGGGTCGATCCAGACCGGCGGCAACCGGTCCGGATCGACCCGGCGGACCGAGGAGGCCAGCAGCGGCACGTTGCGGAGCTGCGACACCAGCGCCACGACCACCAGCAGCACGGCGCCGAGCGCGAACAGGACCCGTGCGGCCACTGGGTCGGCCACCATGGCCAGCACCAGGTCGGCCAGGGCCGCGCCGAGCACCAGGATCGGCATGGTCGGCTCGTATCGCCGGTCGAAGCTCTGATGCACCCGGACGTAATTTGACGGGGGCATGGCCGCGAAACCCGGCACGTTGGCCAGCGCCACCCCGAAGAGGACACCCGCGGCCAGACCGGCCCCGACGACGCCCAGCAGGCTCAGCACCCAGATCCACATGAGGACATCGTGGGCGCCGCGGGTGGAGCGCCGGTCGAGGCGGGCTTGGGCCGGTCCCGCCCATGCCATTCTCGAACGCCGCTCTAGCCGCCGTTGCCACGATACGGACTCCTGAGCCTCCGCCGGAGAAGGAGTCACATGGCCACCGAGGAAGTACCGGTTCTCATCGTGGGTGGCGGCCCAGTCGGGCTCTCCGCCGCACTCTTCCTGTCCCGTCTCGGCATCACCCCGACGCTCGTCGAGCGCCGGTCCACCACCTCGCCGCTGACCCGGGCCACCGGGGTGCACGCGCGCAGCATGGAGCTGTTCCGCATGGCCGGCCTGGCCGAGGAGATCCAGGCGACCGGCCTGCGGTTGGTGCCCCGGGCGGTCGCCGAGGGTCCGGACGCCGAGCCCGGCGTGATCCCGCGGGTCATCCTGCGCTCCCGCTCACTGTCCGATCTGGACTCGGCGCAGGTCATGGAGGTCGGTGAGGAGTTCTCCTTCGATCTGAGCCCGGCCAAGCCGGTGTGGTGCGGCCAGGATCTGCTGGAGCCGGTCATCCTGCGCGGCGCCCGCCGGTCCGGCGCCGACATCCGATTCGACACCCGCATGACCGCGATGACCGAGACCGCCGACGGGGTGCTCGCCGACCTCACCGACACCCGCACCGGCAAGGTCAGCACGGTACGCGCGAAGTACGTCATCGCCGCCGACGGCGTGCAGAGCGGCATCCGAGAGTCGCTGGGCATCCGGCGCACCGGCAACGGCGTGCTGCAGAAGATGCTGAGCGTGGTCTTCCGCTCCGACATGAAACCGGTGGTGGGCGACCGCAAGTTCATCCTCACCTTCATCGCCAACGAGAACGTGCAGGGGGTGGCGGTCTGTCTGGACGGCGCCGACCGGTGGATGTTCTGGACCGGCTACCCGGTGGCCTCCGGAATCGATCCGAGCCTGTTCAGCCAGGAGAAGTGCACCGAACTGGTGACCGCCGCGCTGGGCGTGGACCGGCCCATCGAGATCGAGGGCACCTTTCCGTGGGAGTCGGCGCACCTGATCGCCGAGAAGTTCCGCCAGGGCCGGGTCTTCCTGGCCGGCGACGCCGCGCACACACATCCGCCGGACGGCAGCTTCGGCGCCAACGCCGGTATCCAGGACTCGCACAACCTGGCCTGGAAACTCGCCGCGGTCCTGCACGGCACGGCGGGCGAGGGACTGCTCGACACCTACGACGCGGAGCGCCGCCCGGTCGGCCTGGCCACCGCCGATCAGGCGCTGCTGCGGGAGCGCAACCGGGCCACCGCCCACCGCGAGCCCGGGTTCCGGGACTTCCCGAACGTCATCCTGGGCTACCGCTACACCTCGGCCGCGGTGCTGCCGGACGAGGCCGACGCCGGTCGTGAGCACGAGACGGTGCCGGTCGAGCTGGACCTCACCGGCCGGCCGGGAACCCGGGTGCCGCACCGCTGGCTCAGCGGCGCCGACGGCCGGATCTCCACCCATGACCTGTGCGCCGACACCCTGGTCCTGCTCACCGACGCGGGCACCGACCGCTGGGACGAGGTGCCACCCATCGACTCGGTGCGGCACGTCCGGATCGGTGCCGGCGGCGACTACGAGGCCGAGCGGTCGCCGTGGTGGGAGGCCTTCGGCATCGGCCCGGAGGGCGCGGTGCTGCTGCGCCCGGACGGATTCGTCGGCTGGCGGGAACCGGCCGCGCCGAAGAATCCCGCGGAGCAACTGGACAGCGCGGTCCGCGCCCTGCTCGACCGTCAGCCCTGATCAACCCGGAGGAGAACGAAAATGGCAGCCACCCCTTTGCGTATCGGTCCCGAGCCGCTGCCCGTCGGCTCGGGCCAGTCCCCGTTCGAGGCGGCCGGCACGGTGCGCCGATTCGTCCAGATGATGTGGTCGAGCGGGCTCGTGCAGGCGGCCACCGATCTGCGCATCGCCGACCGGATCGACGAGCCAGTCGCCCTGGACGAGTTGGCCCGGCGCACCGGCACCGACCCCGCGGCCCTGCTGCGGCTGATGCGAGCCCTGGCCGCGCACGGCTTCTTCGCGGCCGGCGACGACGGGACCTTCCGGCACACCGAGTTCAGCCGTGCGCTGCGGGAGGACGCGCCGGGCAGCGTACGGAATCTGACCCTGCTGGCCAACTCCGAGTGGAACTGGCGTCTGTGGGGCAACGTGGCCGACGCCGTGCGTACCGGAGAAGCGGTTTTCCCCTCGGCTTACGGCAAGGACCTCTACAGCTACTTCCGGGACGACAACCCGGAGGCGGCCACCGTCTTCAACCGGGCCATGTCCGAGTCGGGTAAATGGACCACCGGCCCGATCGTCGAGGCGCTCGACCTGGACGGGGTGCGGACCGTGGCCGATGTCGGCGGCGGCCAGGGCGGCCTGCTGGCCGGGGTGCTGGCCAAGAACCAGGAGCTGCTGGGCACCCTGCTGGACAGCCCCGAGGTGCTGCGGCAGGCCGGGGAGAGCCTGCGCACCGGCGGTGAGCTGGCCGACCGCGTCACGCTGATCCCGGCCGACATCCGCGAATCGGTGCCGGTCACCGCCGACCTGTACGTGATGCGGCAGGTCATGCATATCTGGGACGACGAGACCTGCCTCAAGATCTTGCGCAACTGCGCCGCGTCGGCCAAGGCCAACGCCCGGATCGTGCTGGTCGAGCACGTGGTGACCGAGGGCGCCGAGCCCAACCCGACGTTCACCGTGCTGCTGGACCTGCTGATGATGCTGATCGGGCCGGGCCGGGAGCGCACCGAACGCGATTTCGGCAAGCTGCTCGACGCCGCCGGCTTCGACCTGGTCGGTGTCACCCGCATCCACGCCCCGCTGGCCCTCGTGACCGGCGAGCTGCGCTCGTGACCCGGCGGTTGTTCACCTCCGAGTCGGTCACCGAGGGCCACCCGGACAAGATCGCCGACCAGATCAGCGACGGTGTGCTCGACGCCCTGCTGCGTGCGGACCCGCGCAGCCGGGTCGCGGTGGAGACGCTGATCACGACCGGTCAGGTGCATGTGGCCGGGGAGGTCACGACCCAGGCCTACGCCGACATCCCGAGGATCGTGCGGGACACGATCCTCCGCATCGGGTACGACTCGTCGAAGAAGGGTTTCGACGGGGCTTCCTGCGGTGTCAGCGTTTCCCTCGGCTCGCAGTCGCCGGACATCGCCCAGGGCGTCGACAGCGCGCTGGAACTGCGGTCGGGTCACAGCGATCATGTGCTCGACGCCCAGGGCGCCGGCGATCAGGGCATGATGTTCGGCTTCGCCTGCTCGGAGACGCCGGAGCTGATGCCGCTGCCGATCGCGCTGGCCCACCGTCTCGCCCGCCGCCTGGCGCAGGTGCGCCACGACGGCACGATCCCCTACCTGCGCCCGGACGGAAAGACCCAGGTCACCATCGAGTACGACGGGCTGCGCCCGGTCCGCGTCGACACGGTCGTGGTCTCGTCGCAGCACGCGGCCGACATCTCGCTGGACTCGATGCTCACGCCCGACATCCGGGAGTTTGTCGTCGCGCCGGAGTTGGACGGTCTCGACAGCGACGGCTACCGCCTGCTGGTCAACCCGACCGGCCGGTTCGAGATCGGTGGCCCGATGGGCGATGCCGGCCTGACCGGCCGGAAGATCATCGTCGACACGTACGGCGGCTACGCCCGGCACGGCGGTGGCGCGTTCTCCGGCAAGGATCCGTCGAAAGTGGACCGGTCGGCGGCGTACGCGATGCGCTGGGTCGCGAAGAACGTGGTGGCGGCGGGTCTGGCCGAGCGCTGCGAGACCCAGGTGGCGTACGCGATCGGCAAGGCCCACCCGGTGTCGCTGTACATCGAGACGTTCGGCACCGAGAACGTTCCGTTGCAGCGGATCGAGAAGGCCATCACCGAGGTCTTCGACCTGCGCCCGGCCGCGATCATCCGCGACCTGGACCTGCTGCGGCCGATCTACCAGCAGACCGCGGCGTACGGGCACTTCGGCCGGGAGGCTCCGGAGTTGCCCTGGGAGAGCACGGACCGCGCACAGGAGCTGAAGAACGCTGCTGCCTGAGGGGGAGTGACGCAGGTGTTCGAGCGCATCGCCATCGTCAACCGTGGGGAAGCCGCCATGCGGCTGATCCACGCCGTCCGCGAACTCGCCGCCCGGACCTCGGCCGACATCCAGGTCATCGCCCTGCACACGGATGTCGACCGGGCCGCCACCTTCGTGCGGGAGGCCGACATCGCGTACGACCTCGGAGCGGCCACGGCGCGGCCGTATCTGGATCTGAAGGTGCTCGAACGCGCGCTCGTGGAGACCCGGGCCGACGCCGCGTGGGTCGGCTGGGGTTTCGTCGCCGAGGATCCGGCGTTCGCCGAGCTCTGCGAGCGCATCGGCGTCACCTTCGTCGGTCCGGACGCCGAGGCCATGCGCCGGCTCGGTGACAAGATCGGCGCCAAGCTCCTCGCCGAGGAGGTCGGCGTGCCGGTCGCGCCGTGGAGTCGCGGCCCTGTCGAGACGCTGGACGATGCGCTGACCATGGCCGCGCGGATCGGCTACCCGCTGATGCTCAAGGCGACGGCCGGTGGCGGCGGCCGGGGCATCCGGGTGGTCCGCGACTCCGCGGAGCTCGGCGAGGCCTACGAGCGCACGAGTCAGGAGGCGGTCCGCGCGTTCGGTAGCGGCGTCGTCTTCCTGGAACGGCTCGTGACGGGCGCCCGGCACGTCGAGGTTCAGGTGATCGCCGACGGCCGGGGAACGGCCTGGGCGCTGGGCGTCCGCGACTGCTCGGTACAGCGGCGCAACCAGAAGGTGATCGAGGAGTCGGCCTCGCCGGTGCTCGGCGGCGATCAGATCGCCGAGTTGAAGGCGGCGGCCGAGCGGCTGGCCGTCCGGGTCGGCTACCGGAGCGCGGCCACCGTCGAGTTCCTGTACCACCCGGGTACCCGGAGCTTCGCGTTCCTGGAGGTCAACACCCGGCTCCAGGTCGAGCACCCGATCACCGAGGCGACCACCGGCTTCGACCTCGTGCAGGCGCAGCTGCGGATAGCCGCCGGGGAACGGCTGCACGGGCGGCCGCCCGCCGAGCGGGGACATGCCATCGAGGCCCGCCTCAACGCCGAGGATCCGGACCGCGATTTCGCTCCCTCGCCCGGCCGGATCGTCCGGCTCGACCTCCCGGCCGGCCCGGGCATCCGGGTCGACACGGGCGTCAGCGAGGGCGACGTCATCCCCGGCGACTTCGACTCGATGATCGCCAAGATCATTGCGTACGGCCAGGACCGCGACGAGGCGCTCGGCCGACTCCGCCGCGCGATGGCGCAGACCACCGTGATCATCGACGGTGGCGCCACCAACAAGAGCTTCGTCCTGGACCTGCTCGACCAGAGCGAGGTGATCGACGCCAGTGCCGACACCGGCTGGATCGACCGGGTCCGGGGCGAAGGCCGGCTGGTCGCACGCCGTCACTCGGCGGTCGCGCTCATCGCGGCCGCCATCGGGGCCTACGAGGGGGAGGAGAGCGCCGGCCGGCACCGTCTGCTGTCCACCGCGTCCGGCGGTCGCCCCCAGGCTCACCACGTCGGCGGCCGGCCCGTCGATCTGAAACTGCGCGGCGTCGGCTACCAGGTACGGGTGGCCCGGGTGGGACCCCACCGCTTCCGCGTCGGTGTCGGCCGTCACCAGGCCGACGTCGAGCTCGACCGGTTCGACCGGTACACCGCGCACCTACGGGTCAACGGTGTCCGCTATCGCGTGCTGGCCGCCATCGAGGGGGTCGCGTACACCGTCGAGGTGAACGGTGTGGCCCATCGGATCAGCCGGGACGAGGGCGGCGTCGTGCGCGCTCCCGGCCCGGCCATCGTCGTGGCCACGCCCGTCGCGGTGGAGGCCGAGGTCGAGTCCGGCGCCGCCGTGCTGGTGCTGGAGAGCATGAAGATGGAAACGGTGATCCGGGCGCCGTTCGCGGCCCGGGTCAAGGAATGCGCCGTGCTGGTGGGTGACCAGGTCGAGTCCGGAGCGCCGTTGCTGCGGCTGGAACCGATCGGCGCCACCACCACCGCCCAGGCGGGCGACACCGCCCTGGCCGATCTCGAGCTGCCGGCCCCGGCCACGCCGGCCGAACCCCTCCGGCGCGGCCAGGAGGACCTGCGCGGCCGGTTGCTCGGCTTCGACGCCGACCCGCACGACGAGAACGCGGCGCTGGCCGGCTATCTGACCGCGCGGGCGGCCGCGACCGCGGACGATCGGCGTCCGCTGGTGGAGGAGGTGGACCTTCTCCTCGTTTTCGCCGACCTCGCCGAGCTGAGCCGCGACCGCCCGGCCAGCGAGTGCTTCCACACCTACCTGCAGTGCCTGGACGTCGACCGGGCCGGAGTGCCGCCGTCGTTCCAGGATCGGCTGGCCGCGGTGCTCGAGCACTACGGGGTCACCGGCCTCGAGCGAACACCGCAGCTCGAGGCGGCGGTGTTCCGCATCTTCCTGGCCCGGCAACGTGCCTCGGACGGCGCCGCCGTCGTCGCCGCGCTGCTGCGCGCCTGGCTGAGCGAGCCGCCGCCGGACACCGCGTTGCACGAGCCGATCGGCGCGGTTCTGGAACGGCTGGTGAAGGTGGCCCGGCACCGCTTTCCGGCCATCACCGACCTCGCCCGCGCCGTGGTGTTCGCCTGGTTCGCGCAGCCGTTGCTGCGCCGCAACCGGGCCCGGGTCTACGCCGAGGTGCGCGGTCACCTGCGCCACCTCGACGCGCACCCGGACGCGCCGGATCGCGCCGCCCGCGTCGCCGCCATGGTCCGCAGCACCGAACCGCTGGTCCGGCTGCTCGGCCAACGGCTGGCCCGCCGGGAGTCCGGCCACGAGGTGATGCTCGAGGTGCTCACCCGCCGCTACTACGGCAACAAGGGCCTGACCGGCGTACGCCACCGCGAGGTCGCCGGCTGCGCCTTCGTGGTGGCCGACCGCGGCGGCTCGAGCGTGGTCACCACGGCGGTACGGTTCGACCGGCTGGACCGCGCGGTGCGGGGCGTCGCCGAGCTCGCCGCCCGGGCCGGTGCGGTGCACGCCGACGTCTACGTGGCCTGGGAGGGACAACCAGCCGACTTCGACGAGACGGCGGCCGCGGTCCAGGAGGTGATCGGCCGGCACCCGCTGCCGGACTCGGTGCGCCGGATCACGACGACGATCGCCGGCCGCCGGGGAGCGGTGACGCACCAGCACGTCACCTACCGCCGTGGCGAGAACGGCATGGCCGAGGACCGCCTGATCCGCGGTCTGCACCCGTTCATCGCCCAGCGGATGCGGCTGTCCCGGCTGAGCGCGTTCGACCTGACCCGGTTGCCGTCCGCCGACGAGGAGGTCTACCTGTTCCGCGCCGTGGCCCGGGAGAACCCGGCCGACGACAGGCTGGTCGCCTTCGCCCAGGTCCGCGACCTCACCCCGCTGCGCGACGCCGACCGGCGGCTGGTCGCCCTGCCCACCGTCGAGGGCACGCTCGGCGCCTGCCTCGACTCGATCCGCCGCGCCCTGGCGCGCCGCCCGTCGAAGGCGCGTTTCCCCACCAACCACATCGTGGTCTACGTGTGGCCGGCCAGCGACCTCACCCGGGCCGATATCGACACCATCGCCGCCCGGCTCCTGCCGGAGGCCGCCGGCGCCGACCTCGAGGAGATCCTGCTGATCGGCCGCCGCCGCGACCCGGCGACGGGCGAGCTCGAGCCGATCGCGGTCCGGGTGCGGTTCGACGCGACCGGCGAACCACAGCTCGGCATCGGCACCCCGCCGGGCGAGCCGGTCCGGCCCCTCGACGACTACCGGCTCAGCGTGCTGCGCTCCCGTAGCCGCGGAACCGTCTACCCGTACGAGCTGATCGGCCTGCTCACCGGGCCGGCGGGCCGCTTCACCGAGTACGACCTCGACGAGTACGGCGTGCTCGTGCCGGTCGAGCGGCCGCGGGGACGCAACACCGCGGCGATCGTGGCCGGGGTCGCCTCCACCCCGACGGCGCGGCATCCGGACGGCCTGACCCGGGTGGTCCTGCTGGGCGATCCGACCAAGGCGCTCGGCGCGCTGTCCGAGGCGGAATGCGCCCGGGTGATCGCCGCCCTCGACCTGGCCGCCTGGATGCGCGTGCCGGTGGAGTGGTTCGCGCTCTCGGCCGGCGCCCGCATCTCGATGACCTCCGGCACCGAGAACATGGACTGGGTCGCCGCGGCACTCAAGCGCATCGTCGAGTTCACCCAGGCCGGCGGCGAGATCAACGTGGTGGTGGCCGGGATCAACGTGGGCGCCCAGCCGTACTGGAACGCCGAGGCGACCATGCTCATGCACACCCGGGGCATCCTGGTGATGACGCCCGACTCCGCGATGGTCCTCACCGGCAAGCGGTCCCTGGACTTCTCCGGCGGCGTGTCGGCCGAGGACAACTTCGGCATCGGCGGGTACGACCGGGTGATGGGCCCCAACGGGCAGGCGCAGTATTGGGCGCCCACGCTGTCCGCGGCCCGCGAGGTGGTTATGGCCCACTACGACCACACGTACGTCGTACCGGGGGAGACCGCACCACGCCGGGCCGTGACCGACGATCCGTCCGATCGCGACGTGTCCGTCTTCCCGCATTCCGCCGAAGGCAGCGACTTCACCACCGTCGGCCAGATCTTCTCAGCCGAGCACAACCCCGAACGCAAGAAGCCCTTCGACATCCGTACGGTCATGCGCGCGCTCTCCGACCAGGACCGTCCCGCGCTCGAACGCTGGGCGGGCATGGCCGACGCCGAGACGGCAGCGGTGCAGGACGTGCACCTCGGCGGTATTCCGGTCTGCCTGCTCGGCATCGAGTCACGTCCGCTGCCCCGGCGTGGATTCCCGCCCACCGACGGCCCGGACAGCTGGACCGCGGGCACGCTCTTCCCCCAGTCGTCGAAGAAGGCCGCTCGCGCGATCAACGCAGCCTCCGGCAATCGGCCGCTGGTGGTGCTGGCCAATCTGTCGGGCTTCGACGGATCGCCGGAATCCATGCGCAAACTGCAGTTGGAGTACGGGGCGGAGATCGGCCGGGCCATCGTCAACTTCCGCGGGCCGATCGTCTTCGTCGTGATCTCCCGCTACCACGGCGGCGCCTTCGTGGTCTTCTCCAAGGCCCTCAACCCGGCCATGACCGTGCTGGCGCTGGAGGGATCGTTCGCCTCGGTGCTCGGCGGAGCGCCGGCCGCGGCCGTGGTCTTCTCCGGCGAGGTCGACCACCGCACCGGGGCCGACCCCCGGGTGGCCGATCTCCAGGCCCGGGTCGCCGCGGCCCCCGGCACCGAACGCGCCGCCCTGAACGCAGAACTTGCCGGTATCCGGTCCACCGTCCGGGCGGAGAAACTCGGCGAGGTCGCCGCCGAGTTCGACCGCCGGCACGACATCCGCCGCGCGGTGCGGGTCGGCTCGGTCGACGCCGTGATCAGCCCCGCGGAACTGCGTCCCCGCGTGATCCGGGCGATCGAGTCGTCCCTGAAGGGAACCACCACATGATCCTCGTCAGCGGCTCCATCGCCACCGACCACCTGATGACGTTCCCCGGCAGTTTCGCCGAGCAGATCCTGCCCGAGAGCCTGTCCGCCATCTCGCTGTCGTTCCTGGCCGACGAACTGACAGTGCACCGCGGCGGAGTGGCCGCCAACATCGCCTACGGCATCGCCCGGCTGGGTGGCCGCACTGTCCTGGTCGGTGCGGTCGGCGCCGACTTCGACGTCGAGTATCGCGGCTGGCTGGAGGCCAGCGGCGTCGACTGCGCCGGCGTGCTGACCAGCGCGACCGCGCACACCGCCCGGTTCGTCTGCACCACCGACCGCGAGCTGTGCCAGATCGCCACCTTCTACCCCGGGGCGATGAGCGAGAGCGAAAGCATCGACCTGGCCCCGATCGGTGACCGCCATCGGCCGACACTGGTCCTGATCGGCCCGGACATGCCCGGCGCGATGCTCCGGCACGCCGCGGTGTGCCGCGACCGTGGATGGCGGTTCGCCGCGGACCCTTCGCAGCAACTGGCCACCATGACGGCAGCCGAGGTCCGTGAGTTCATCACCGGCGCCGCCTACCTGTTCACCAACGAGTATGAGTACGACCTGCTCCTGGACCGGACCGATCTCTCCGACCGGCAGCTGACCGAGCTGGTCGGCCTGGCGGTCACCACGCTGGGGGCCAAGGGCGTACGCCTCACCGACCGTCTCGGCACGTCGACGGTCCCCGCCGTGCCGGTCGACCGGGTGATCGATCCGACCGGCAGCGGGGACGCCTTCCGGGCCGGGTTCCTCATCGGCACGGCCCGGGGGCTGAGCCCGTTCGCCGCGGCCGAGCTCGGATGCCAGGTGGCCACGCTGTGCCTCGCGCAACCCGGCACGCAGACGTACGACCCGCGCGGCCTGGGCGGGCCGGACCATGTCTGACCTGGTGGCGGCCCAAACGTTGCGGACAGCGCTGCGCCGGCGGCGTTCCGGCGTGCTGCTGTTCAGCCTCACGCCGCCGAGACGCAGCGAGAGCGAGGACCGGATCCGGGAGATCGCCGCCGTGACCCTGGAACGCCTCACCGCTCTCGACCTCGACGGGCTGATCCTCTACGACCTCGACGACGAGGCCGACCGCAATGCGGCCGAGCGCCCGTTCCCCTATCTTCCGACGCTCGATCCGGGCCGCTACCACGCGGAGTTCTTCGGCGGCTGGGACCGGCAGTCGATCATCTACCGGTGCGTCGGTAAGTACGACGAACAGGAACTGCGGACGTGGCTGACGCACGCCGACCCGAACCGGGTGCTCAGCGTCTTCGTCGGCCCGTCGTCCGGCGACAAGGCGGTTCGCACCGGGCTGCGTCGCGCCCACGAGCTGCGCCGCGAGCTCAACCCGGACCTGGTGACGGGCGCGGTCGCGATCAGCGAGCGCCACGCCCGACGCCAGGACGAGCACCTGCGCATGCTCGCCAAACAGGACCTCGGCTGCGACTTCTTCGTGTCACAGGTCATCTACGACATCGCCGCTACCAAGAACCTCATCTCCGACTACGCCCACGAGTGCCGGACGCGTGGAATCGAACCCCGCACCGTGATCTTCACGCTGTCGCTGTGCGGATCGCTGAAGACGCTGGAGTTCCTCCGCTGGCTGGGCGTCGAAGTGCCCCGGTGGCTGCAGCAGTCGATCAGCCACGCCGGCGACCCGCTGGGGGAGTCCTTCCGGCACGTGCTGCACATCGCCCGGGACCTCGCCGGCTTCTGCGAGGACCTCGGCGTGCCGCACGGGTTCAACATCGAAAGCGTGTCGATCCGCAAAGCCGAGATCGAGGCCGCGGCCGAGCTGGCCACCGAGGTCGCCGCGCTGCGCCGGCTCAGTTCTCCCGTGATCCGAGCTTAGGCCGCACTCTTGCTATGCAACTCGTTGCATAGCAGACTCCAGGGTGTGGCGCTGGAGCATGCGATTCTGGTTTCGCTGCTGGAGCAGCCGGGGTCGGGGTATGAGTTGGCCCGGCGCTTCGAGCGGTCCATCGGGCGGTTCTGGACGGCCACCCACCAGCAGATCTACCGGGTCTTGAAGCGTATGGAGACCGACGGCTTGGTTACCGGGCACGAGGTCGGTCAGGACGGGCGGCCCGACAAGCGGTCCTACCAGGTGGCCGAGGCCGGCCGGGCGGTGCTGACCGAGTGGCTGCGCGAGCCGGTGCAACCGGAGGCGGTGCGGCACGATCTGGCCGTCAAGATTCGCGGGGCGGCGTTCGACGACGCGGCCGGGCGGGCGCGGCTGGTCGACGAGGTGCGCCGCTATCGCGCCGGGCACGAGGAGACCCTGGACCGCTACCTCGCCGGTGAGCAGCGGGACTTTCCGGCCGGCGAGGACCTGGACACCGGGCAGCGACTCCAGCACGTCGTGCTGCGCGGCGGGATCGCCTATGAGCGGATGCTGCTCGACTGGCTCGACGACGTACTCGAAACGCTCTTGAAAGGTTTGCCGTGATTCTCAATCCGCGTACCTATGACCCCACGCATCTCGATGACGAGTCCCGGCGGTTGCTTCGGGCGACCGTCGACTTCTTCGAGGAGCGCGGCAAGAAAGCGCTCATGGCCAGCTATCTCGACCGGGCGTGGTACTCGGACTTTCTCGACTTCGCGGCCAAGGAAGGGCTGTTCGCGACGTTCATGACGCCGGCGATTGACGGCGGTGGCGACCCGGACAAGCGCTGGGACACGGCGCGTAACGCGGCGCTCAGCGAGATCCTCGGCTTTTACGGGCTCGACTACTGGTACACGTGGCAGGTCACCGTGCTCGGCCTCGGCCCGGTGTGGCAGAGCGCCAATCAGGAGGCCCGGAAACGCGCGGCGAATCTGCTCGCCGACGGGCACGTGATGGCGTTCGCGTTGTCCGAGCGGGGTCATGGCGCCGACATCTACGCCACCGACATGGTGCTCACGCCGGTGGACGGTGGCGGCTGGAAAGCCAATGGCACCAAGTACTACATCGGCAACGGCAACGTCGCCGGGCTGGTGTCGGTGTTCGGCAAGACGCCGGACGGCTACGTGTTCTTCGCCGCCGACAGCCGGCACGACAATTACCACCTGATCGACAACGTGGTGAACAAGCAGATGTATGTGAGCACCTTCGAGCTGCGCGACTACCCGGTGCGCGAGCAGGACATCCTGCACGCCGGGACGGGCGCCTTCGACGCCGCGCTCAACACCGTCAATGTCGGCAAATTCAATTTGTGTACGGCCGCGATCGGCATCTGCGAGCACGCCATGTACGAGGCGGTCACCCACGCCCACCGCCGGATGCTGTACGGCAAGCCGGTCACCGCCTTCGCGCACGTGCGGCGGGAGCTTTCCGACGCGTACGTCCGGCTGGTTGGCATGAAGCTCTTCAGCGACCGCGCCGTGGACTATTTCCGGTCGGCCGGCCCGGACGACCGCCGTTATCTGCTGTTCAACCCGATGACGAAGATGAAGGTCACCACCGAGGGCGAGAAGGTCATCGACCTGATGTGGGACGTCATCGCGGCCAAGGGTTTCGAGAAGGACACCTATTTCGACAAGGCGGCCATGGACATCCGTGGCCTGCCCAAGCTTGAGGGCACCGTACACGTCAACCTCGCGCTGATCCTCAAGTTCATGCCCAATTACCTTTTCCATCCGGTGGAGTACGCCGAGGTGCCGACCCGGCAGGACGCGGCTGACGACGAGTTCCTGTTCCGGCAGGGGCCGGCTCGCGGGCTCGGCGCGATTCAGTTCCACGACTGGCGCATCGCCTACGACCAATTCGCGCATCTGCCGAACGTGGCCGTCTTCCGGGAGCAGGCCGACGGTTTCTGCCAGCTGTCGGTGGCCAAGGAGCAGCACAGTGACCTGGACTTCCTGCTCGCCGTCGGGCACCTGTTCGCGCTGATCGTCTACGGCCAGCTGATCCTGGAAAAGGGCGGCGTCGACGACGCCCTTCTCGACGAGATTTTCGCGGTCCTGGTCCGGGACTTCTCCGAGTACGCGACCGAGCTGCACGGCAAGACCGCCACCACCGACGAGCAGGCGGCCTGGGCTCTCGCGCACATCCGCCGCCCGGTGGCCGACGAGTCCCGTACCGAAGCGGTCTGGCAGCAGGTCCTTTCCCTGGTCGGCGCCTACGAGATGAAGCCTTAGGCCGGGAACAACCGGCGGTGGAGCGGCGTGGCCCGGAAGGGCCCGCCGTGGTGCGGGCTGCGCCAGGTCTCCAGCTCACCGACCTGTAGTTCGTAGTCGGGGTGCACGCCGTCGTCGCTGGTGCGCCGGTCGAAGCTGACCGGGAAGTGGTCGCCGCAGCTGACCGGGACCGGCTCGGGGAAGGGCGCGTAGATCGGCGCCCAGGCCCGGGTTCCGCCGCTCAGGGCGTCCACCTCGCGGCCGCCGCGCGATTCGGCGGCCACCCTGGTCCACAGGAGAATCCCGGACATGAGCGCGGTGCCCACGCCGATCCGCAGGTCGGCGGTGCCGAGCTCGTCCGGCGCGGGTGGCGGGTCGTCGGCGGCGAAGACGATCGACTCGACCGGAACCATCGTCGAGATGATCGCGTCGGCGGCCGGCCCGCCGAGGCAGAGGCGCAGGTCGAAGGGTGCGCCGGCGGCCTCGAAGACGCGATGCAGGTAGGGCCGCGTCTCGTCGGCCAAAGGCAGGTCGTGCTCGGTCAGGTCGACAGCGGCGGCCCAGGTCTGGATGCGGAACGGGATCCAGACGCAGTCCTGGGTGCAGAGCCGGGCGCGAGCGTCATTGAGGACCGCGATCGCACCCTCGGCGGACGCGATGTTGCCGACGATCTCGGAGACGCAGACCTCCGCCCGTACCGGAAGGGTGGTCTCGGTGGAAAGACCCGGCAGCACCGTGACCCGGTCGCTCAGGCCGGCCATCGCGACCGCGTCCGCCGCCCGGTCGGCGGTGGACCGGTCGGCCTCGATCGCATAGACGTGCCGGGCCCCGGCGTGGGCGGCCTCGACCGCCCACAACGCGTCCCGGCCGGTGCCGATGTCGACCACCACCCGGCCGTGCGCGGCCGCCCGGACGGCATCGCGGTAAGCGCGATGCCGGTCGTCGGCGGCGTCGAAGGCGTCGTAGACCCGGTCGTCGTAGGCGGGATATTCACCCATCGACGGAAAGAGCAGATAGGGCGAGCCGTTGGTCACCCGCTCATCGTGCCCGCTCTATTCCGGGTCTGCCCGCAGCTTGTCGGACAGGCTGCGCAGGAATTCCGGGTCGTCGTCGGGGGCGCTCGAGCGCCGGCCCGGACGCTGGTCTTCCGGGAAACCGTTGCCCGGGCGCCAGACCGTGCCGTTGCTCAGCCGCACCGGCGGGGCCGGCCGGCCGGCGACGAACCAGGCGATCGCGCCGATCGGCGAGAACAGCAGGATGACGAACACCCACGCCACTCGCGGCAGCGCCCGGATCGACGACTCCTCGGCGGAGAGGCAGTCGATCAGGGCGACCACGAGCAGCGCGAGGTCCAGGAGCACGAACAGCGAGTAGAGACGAACCATGGCGGAGATCCTCCCAAAGCTGGGAGGATCCCGTGGTCCCGAAAAAGGTGCAAAAAGGTTCTAGATTGCGCCGGTGAAGGCCGGCAGATAGCCGCTCGTGTAACCGGTCTTGGTCGGGTGGAAGGAATTCTGCGCGGGGATCACGGTCAGGCCGTTGAGCCAGGCCGAGGCCGCGCAGATCCCGTGGCCGGCGAACTCGTCGCGGACGTCGGACCAGGTCAGTCCGGCCGCCGCCACCCGATCGCGGATCAGGTCGTCGAGCACCCCGGCACCGGAGTTGAGCACCCGGCGCTTGGCCAGGCTCATCCCGGTGAGACCGCAGGACGACGACGCGGTGTCGAACAGCAGGGGATAGCCGAGGACCACGATCTTCGCGGCCGGGGCCTTCGCCTTGATCGCCGCGTAGCTGGAGTCCAGCTTCGCGGGCAGGGTCGTGGTGATGTCGTCGATCGCGTCCGCGACGGTGGCGGCGCACGTCGCGTCGCTGGCGAACTGGCAGGTCAGCACGGTCGGCGCGAAGCCCGCGTCGTTGCCGCCGATGGTGATGCTGATCAGGTCGGTCCCGCTCGGGATGGCCGGGGCCTGGGTCGACAGGACGTCGCCGGTTACGGCGCCGCCGCAGGTCAGGTCGGTGAACGACTTGGGGGCGTTGCGGCTGACCCACTGGCCGGGGTAGCCGTTCGGGCTGCGCGAGCACGTGCCGACCTGCCCGGGCGCGCCGACGCCCGAGGAGTACGAGTCGCCCAGCGCGACATAGTCGATGGTGGATGCCGCGGCGGCGGGGGCAGCGACGCCGAGAGTGAGCATCGTGGTGCTGACGAGACTGGCGAGGACGAGGTTGCGCCTGCTCATCGGGTGGCCTCCGGTCCTGGTGGGGGACAGAAAGCCGAAGCGCTCCGGTTACCGAACGGTAGGCTCGCGCGCCGATAAATAGAACGTCATGTATTTATCGGTACGGCCGAGTACGCTTTCAGGGTTCGCACAGTTGATCGCATTACCGTCTGAGCATGGAAGAAGAACGGGCACGCCGGGTCGTCGAAACACTCCGCACTCGCAACGTCTTCGCCCACGTCAAGCTGCCGCAGGCCGGCATCACGCAGTACGGCATCCGGGTGGTCCTCCCGGACGGGCGCGAGGCCATCTGGGACAACGACGGCACAGCCGGACTCGAAGCCCAGATCATGCGCAACGGGATCCTGGTGGGCTACGTCGCCTCGATCCCCGACTCGGAGAACTTCGGTGACGGTCAGATCATCGAGGCCATCGCCACCGCCGATTACGACCGCCCGGTCGGGCGCTCCCGGCCGTCCACGCCGCGCCCGGTTCCCCGTCCGTCACCCTCGCTCGGGCAGCGTATCCGCGGCCGGCTGGGCTAGAGCTCGGGGTTGATCAGCGCTTCCAGGCGGCGCATCGCCACCGGCCACAACTCCGGGGTGAGCGTCGCCAGCAGCGTCTCGGCCAGCGACTGCACCACCATGTCGATCGACTCCCGCACCGCCGGGTCCAGCTCCGGCTCGGGTTCTCTCGGCCGGGGCGCGGGGATCTCGGCCGCCGCCACCGGAGGCGGGGGCGGGAACTCGACCGGCAGGTCGTCGGCCGCGCCGATCAGGTGCAGGTAGCCGGTGGCCCGGGTCAGCGCGATGTACAGCAGCCGGTGCCCGCGCGGGTCGTCGTCCAGGATGTGTCCCGGCTCGACCACCACCGTCGCGTCGAACTCCAGGCCCTTGGCCTCGTGCGGGGCTAGCAGCGCGACCCCGGCGCCGCCGGGCTCGTCCTCGCCGGCCGGGTGCCAGGGCAGGCCCTCCTCGTCCAGCGCCGCCTCGACCTCCTCGCGGCAGCGGGCCGGGCACACCACGGCCACCGAGCGGCCCCGGTCGGCGTGCTCGGCGGCGGCCGCGGCCACCAGGGCGGCCCGGGTCGCCGGACCGGTCGGCACGATCACCGGGTCGGACGTCCCGTCGCGTACGGCGGTGGGCGCCGGCACGCTCGGCGCGGCCATCGGCAGCAGCTCCGCGGCCAGATCGAAGATCTGCCGCGGGATGCGGTAACCGAACCGCAGTTCCCGGTGCTCGTGCGGGATCTTCGACGGCAACTGCGCCACTAGGTCGTGCCAGTCGTCGCGAGCCCACAGGCCGGTCGACTGGGCGATGTCACCGACCACCGTCATCGAACCGTCGCGCGACCGCCGGGCGATCGCCCGCAACTGCATCGGCGAGAGGTCCTGCGCCTCGTCGACCACCACGTGCACGAAGCCCTTCGGCCCGTCCCCGATCAGGTGCCCGGCCTCGTCGAGCAGCGGCAGGTCGGCGTCGCTCCAGCCGTCCTCGTCGGCCGAGCGGTACAGCGACGCGACCTCCCGGTCGGTGAACTCGCCGCCGGACGCCGCGGCCAGAAGCGTGCGCGAACCGAACAGGTCGCGCAGGAACCGCTCCGGTTCCAGCGGCGGCCACAGCCGGTCGGCCAGCAGGTCGGCCGCCTCCAGGATCTGCCGGGGGTCCTGGGTCGCGGCGACCAGCACCGCGCGCAGGATGCGGCGCCGATCGCCGGGCGGTGCCTCGCTGGCCCGCGCGGTGTCGATCACCTGGCGCAGCGAGACCGGATTGAGCTTCACCGTCTCGCCGCTCACCTCGATCGAGGACGGCAGCTCGTCGGGGGTGCGGTTCCGGTATTCCTCGAAGGCCCGCTTCAACAGGCCTGCCATCCGGGACTCACCCTTGAGCCGGGAGACCTTCGGCGCGTCCTCGCGTACGCCGTCGGCCGAGTGCAGCAGCCCGCGCACCGAGCGATGCACCACCCGGTCGTAACCCCAGCCGGTCAGTACGTCGTCGGTGAACCGGGAGAACGCCTCGGACGGGCCCACCACCAGCGTCTCGGCGTCGTCGAGCAGACCCTCGTCGAGCAGCCAGGCCACCCGGCGCAGCGCCGTCATCGTCTTGCCGGTGCCCGGACCGCCCTGAACGATCAGGACGCGGTCGAGCGCGGTGCCGACCACCTCGTCCTGGGCAGCCCGGATCGTGGCCACCAGGTCGGGACCGGTCGCGGAGCTGTCCCGGCCCAGCACGGCCAGCAGATCGTCATCCACCGGAACGCCCGGGTCGGCGGGGCGGAACATCGGGCCGGCCGGCTCAGGAGCCCGTGCGGGGGAGCTCGAGGCGGACCGACCCGCGCAGGTCGAGAAAGACCCGGTCGGGAGCGGTGACCACGCGCAGGACAACGTCTTCGCAGGTGGGGCAGCGGCCCACGTGGCCCATTTCCTGCCCCCACAGGATCAGGGCCCCGACCGCGTCGGCGTGACCGCAGCCGGCACACGTGTAGTGCGCCGCGGTCACGTCGACCGTGAAGAGCTCCCGGAGGTCACCGGCCATGGCGTTGCCGTCCAGAGGGTTCATGACGTGCCTCCGAAGCGTTCCGTGCGGATGCGCTTGGGGTCATGGCCGAGAGCCACCAGAATGTCGGCGGCGGCCTCGACGAATGTGGTCGGACCGCAGACGTAGCAGTCCGGGGTGAAGTCGGCGGGCCAACCGTAGCTGTTGATCGTGGCCACGTCGATCCTCTTGCGCGGACTGACCCGGGTGTAGACGAAATGCACATCAAGACCAGGCTCATCCCGTACGCGCCGGGAAAGCTCCTGGGCGTAACAGGCATCCTCCGGCGTGCGCACCGAATAGATCAGCCGGAACGGCTGTTTGCCCTTGGCCGTGCCCCGGGCGCGGATCATCGCCATCAGCGGGACCACCCCGGAACCGCCCGCCAGCAGGAGTACCGGCGCCGTCTGTTTCTCTCGCCAGACGAACCAGCCGCCGACCGGCCCGCGTAGTTCGAGCTGGTCACCCACTTGGAGGTCGTCGATGAGATAGGGCGAGACCTCGCCGTCCTCGACGCGCTGGATGGTCAATTCGACGGTTTTGTCGTCCCAGGCGGAAGCGATCGAGTAACTTCGCTGCGCGCTGTAGCCGTCCGGCGCCGTCAGCCGGACGTCGACGTGCTGCCCGGCGAGGTGGCCCGGCCAGTCCGGCACGTCGAGCACGAGGGTCCGCGCCGACGGCGTTTCCCGCCGCTCGCCGACCAGGGTGGCCGCCCGCCAGGTCAGTCGCCCTGGTAACGCTGCTCGAGCCATGGGTCTCCGTACATGTGGTAGCCGGCCGCTTCCCAGAAGCCGGGCTCATCGTCGTTCATCAGCGTCAGGCCGTTGACCCATTTCGCCGACTTCCAGAAGTACAGGTGTGGGATCAGCATGCGGGCCGGCCCACCGTGCTCCGGCTCAAGATCCTCGCCGTCGAACTTATAGGCGATCCACGCTTTTCCGTCCAGCAGATCTTCCATCGGTACGTTCGTGGTGTAGCCGCCGAAGCTGTGCACCATCGTGTAGTCGGCAGCAGTCTCGACGTCGGCGAGCAGTGTGTCCAGAGCGACGCCGCGCCAGGTTGTGCCGAGCTTCGACCATTTCGTGACGCAGTGGATGTCGACGGTCACGTCCTCGCTCTCGAGGGCCGTGAATTCCTGCCAGTTCCACTTCTTCTTCTCGCCGGTCTCGGTGGCGACCGTGAAGCTCCACCGGTCGAGCGGGATGCGTGGCGTCGGGCCGGCGCTGAGCACCGGGAAGTCGTGAGTCAGATATTGACCGGGTGGCAGCCCGGGGACCGACTCGCGTCGCCGGCCGCCGAACCCTCGGGAGATGATGCCCATGGTTCCTGAGTAAACCGCATGATCATTTCCAGCGGCAGCCTGTTCTTAAATGATCTTGGTGAGGCTGATCGCGCCGCTTCGCCGTTTTAGCGCGATTTATCCGATCCTTTGGAACCATTGGGAGATGAGCGATTACGAGTCCTCGGCCGTCAACCGCCGCAAAGTCCAGCGCCGCAAGCAACTCGCGGTCGGCGTGGTCGGGCTGGGCGCGGTGCTCGGCGCCGGGGCGTACGTCGTCACCGCCCAGATCATCGACCACCGCAACAGCACGGTGACCACCGACGCCGCCGGACCGACCGTCACCTCGACCGGCGAGGCGGACGCGTTCGTGCCGGAGACGCCGTCGCCGTCAGCCTCGCCGGCCGCTTCGGCGGTGGTCGCCACCAAGAGCGCGGTCAAGCACTCGATCAGCCCGGCGGCGTCGGCCTCGATGCCGATGCTGCCGGCGGACGAGATCCGGGCCGCCCGGGAGGCGGCCGAGCGGGCCGGGGCCCCGGTGCAGCCCGCACTGACCGCCGCGGGCGAGGAGCCCAGCCTGGTCACCGAGCGCGAGGAGCGCCTGCCGAACGGGACGCTGCGCATCATCACCGCCCGATTCGACCTGACCGGGCACCGGGAACTGCTGTGGGCGGCCAACGGTGGCCGGCCGGTGGGCGACGCCGAATGCACGCAGGACCTGCACTTCAGCGAGAACGCCAAGCCGGCCCGTCAGCCGAACCTGCTGCTCTGCTGGCGCACCTCGGCGACCAAGAGCGTGGCGACGATCCTGGTGGACCACGGCGGGCACCCGTCCACCGCGACCAGCGTCAAGGTCATTGACCGGGAATGGGCGTCGCTGGGCTGAGCTGCACGGTCTCGCTGATGACGCCGAGCTGCACGGTCTCGCTGATCACGCCGACGAAACGCCGCGTCATCGGCAGCACCACCCGGTAGCGGGTGTCCGGGGTGAGGCCGCCGATCCGGACCTGGCTCGCGGCCGGGAAGGTCCCCACCGTCGACCAGTACGTTCCGTCCGAGCTCTGCAGCACCGCGCGTTGCCCGTCCAGCCCGTCGATCGAGACCGTGATCGCGCCGTGTCCGTCCGCGCTGAGCGTCACGTGGGCGCGCACCCGGTAGGAGACGGTCGCGGTGGTCTCGGTGCCGGGGATCGCGAGCCGCACCCGGAACGGCGCGGTGGCGGGCTGGTCCCGGGTGACGGTGCCGTCCGCGGCGGTGACCTCCCGGGTGCAGGTGAAGTCGGCGTCGTCGACCGAGAGACAGACGTCGACCTCCCGGCCGGCGACCGGGTCGGCCGCCGAGGTGACGGTGAACGACGTGGTCGTGGACTCGCCGAACTCGGCCTGGCGCTCGGTCTCCCCAGCGTCGATCACGTCCTGCTCGGGCTCTTCGGTCTGGGTGGGCGTCGGCGTCGGCTCGGTCGGCGTGGGGTCAGCCGGGGCCGGCTCCGGGGTCGTTGCCTTGTCGAGCGCGGCCACGATGTCGAGCCGGCCGTGACCGTAGTCGTCGTCGCGTCCCGGCGCGCCCAGGTCCACGGCGGACGACTCGAGGGCCGCCTCGATCTGGTCCGGGTTGAGGGTGCGGTCGACCGAGCGGAGCAGCGCCGCCGCGGCGGCGATGTGCGGTGTCGCCATCGAGGTGCCGTTCATGCCGACGTAACGGTTTCCGGGGTAGGTGCTCACGATGCCGGCACCCGGGGCGGCAATGTCCACATAGGCACCAGCCGTCGAGAACGGCGCCACGGCATCGCCCTGGCCGGTGGCCGCCACCGCGATCACACCCGGTGAGGCGCCCGGGAAGCTGACCGGGTTGCCCTTCTGGCGGTCGTTGCCGGCGGCCGCGACGACCACGACGTTCCGGCTGCGGGCGTACGCGATCGCGTACGTCATCGACTGTTCCTCGGTGGCGCCGCTGATCGACAGGTTGATCACGTCGGCGCCGTGGTCGGCGGCCCAGATGACGCCCTGGGCGGCCACCGACATGTAGCCGGCACCGGTGTCCCCGAGGACGCGGACCGGCAGGATCTTGACGTCCGGGGCGATACCGGCGACGCCGGTTCCGTTGCCGGTGGCCGCCGCGATCGTGCCGGCGACGTGCGTGCCGTGGCCGTGCACGTCGTGCGACGGACCCTCGGTGCCGTCGGTCAGGTCGGCGCCGGGCAGCACCTGGCCGGCCAGGTCGGGGTGGCCGGCGTCGACGCCGCTGTCCAGCACGGCGACGGTGACACCGGCGCCGGTCGTCCGGGCCCAGGCCGCCGGAGCCCGGACGGTGTCGAGATCCCACTGGTAGAAGCGGTAGGGATCGCTGCCGCCCGGCGCCTCGGCCGCCACCACCGGGACGTCCAGTTCGACACCGGCCGCGCCCTCGGTGCGCTGCGCGCGGCGTACGAGGGCCACGGCGTTCGCGCTGTCGGTGGCCGTGTGCACCGAGATGACCGGCCGGCCGTCCCGGCCGACCGTGGTCGTGACGATCCGGGCCGGACGTGCGGCCGACACCTTCCGAGGCACCAGCTTCTCCGGCGCGACTCGTAGATTGCGGGCCGCCGCACCGGCGGTGGGCGCCGGGCTGGGGGCTGCCGGGCGCAGCGCGCGGGCGGCTGGTTCCTGGGCGCTGCCGACCGGCAGCACCGCCGCACCCGCCAGCGTTCCGATCGCCAGTGCGCCCACGCCGTACCGCAGCATTCGCTTCGCCATGTTCTGCCTCCCCCGTCGACCACGTGCTCGAACATTCGCCCGAGGACGGGTGGGGGTGGTGAGAACGGGGTGGCGGGTCAGGTGCCGAACGGTGCGTCGCCTTCGGCAAACTCACAGGCGGCAGTCAGGTGTTTTGCCATGTTTCGTCCGATGCGTTGCGACCATGGAGGCTCGGCGGTCCGCCCCGGCGGGCCCATCACCGAGAGCAAGGGACAGTCGATATGACCATCGAAGACGACGATCGGACCGGCGACGACGGCGTCCGCGGGGCGGTGCCGGAGCGTAGTAGTTCCCGTCGGCGGAACCAGGTAGCGGCGGCCGTGGCCGGCTTCGCCATTCTCGGGGCCGGCGCCTATGCCATCACCGCGTCGATCGCCGGCAACGATCGCACCACGGCCCAGGACGTCGGTGCGGTCGTCCCAGCACCTGCGGTGACCACGGCCGCGCCCTCGGCCGATGTCGAGGGGCAGGCCGACAGCGTGACTCCGGCGAGCCCTTCGGAATCAGCCCCGGCCAGTTCAGCCGCGCCCGGTCCGGCCGCGCCCGCGCCGAGGAAGAGCACCGCCGAACCGGCGACGACCGAGGAGATCAAACAAGCGCGGGAGAAGGCCGCCAAGGACGGCCATCCGCTGCAGCGGCCGCCGGTCGAGAAGCCGCACGTCGCGGCGATGTCCGGGCCGGTCGACACCCGGAGCGTGCCGCGCAAGGACGGATCACTCCGGATCACCTCCGCGCGGTACGACCTCACCGGGCAACGCGAGCTGCTCTGGGTGGCCGACCAGGGCAAGCCGGTCGGCGATGGCATCAACTGCTCCCAGAAATTCAAATTCAGCAACAACAGCGAGGCGGCGGTACGGCCGAACATGATGGTCTGCTGGCTCACGTCACCCGCGAAAAGCGTCGTGACGGTCCTGGTGGATCAGGGCGGTAAACCGACCGCGGCGGAAAGCGTCGAGGCCATCAAGGCCGAATGGGCCAAGCTCGGCTGAGAAGCGCACGAAAAACAGCCGGCCCGCATTTCGCGGACCGGCTGTTTTTGTATCTGTTTCGTGTTAGGTGAAGCGGCCTATCAGAAGTCGGCGACCGTGAAGGACGCACCACTGTTGACGGCGGTCTGGTAATACGCCGTGTCGGCCTTCGTGCCACCCGGCTGGGCGTCGATGTTGCCGTTGTTGACCACCGTGACGAGGTATTGGCCGTTCGGCACCGGCACCGGCGTCGGCGCGTAGCTGATGGTGTAGGTGCTCGACGCGGTGTTGGTCGCGTTGGCCGACATCGTGGCGCTGGTGGCGCTGGTGACGGCGGTGATCGTGGTGCTGCCCGGGATGCTGGCACCGGAGATGGTCCGGCCGACGTCAGCGGAGGTGAAAGCAGCGTTCGCCGTGGACGTGATGACGTTCGAGCCGTTGGTGAGGGTCGCGTCAGCGAACGTCCGGGTCGGATTCACGGACAGCGCCGTCGCCGTGGTGAGCGCCGCGGTCGGGGTCTTGGCCAGGACGGCGCGGTTGCTGTCGATGACCTGGGCGATGTAGTTACCCGTGCCGAGACCGGCCGCACCGGTGACAGCCATGCCGACGTCGCCCTGGGTGAAGGATCCGACGGTGAGGGTGAGGAGCGTTCCGCTGGTCGTGCCGGTCACGCTGTGAATCGTGGCCTGCGCGATGCCGCCGCCGGCCAGGTAGAGGCTGCAGAGCAGCTCGTGGTCGGAGACCACCACGACGTTCAGGCACTCGGTGACCTGACCGTTGGTCTTCGGGCCGGCGGTCGTCTTGGTCGGGTCGTAGGTGCCCTTGACCAGGTAGACGTGCGAGTTGGTGTCATCTGGTGTCGGACCGGTACTGGTGGTGAAGGTATTGCCGTAGAACCCGGTCCCCGACACGGAGATCTCGGTCGGCGTGGTCTTCGTGTTCGGCGCAGTATTGGGCGCGACAGTGATGCCGTCGCTGAACGTGTACGAGGCCTTCTTGCTGGCGTTGCCGCCACCGGTCACCTGGACGGTGACCGCGTACGGTCCGCCCGCGCTGTGCGCCGGGACGGTGCCGGTGACGGTCGTCGTAGTGGCGACGACACCGGTGAGCGGAACGCCCCCGATGCTCGCCGTCGTGGCGCTGGCGACGAAGCCGGTGCCGGTGATGGTGACCGTGTTGCCGCCCTTGGAAGGACCGGCCACCGGCGAGATCGCCGAGACGGCCGTCGGCGCCGCACCGATGGTGTAGTTGACGCCGTTGGCGCTCGTCTTGGCGAGCAGGCTATTGGCGGTGCCGGTGTTGGTGGTGTTGTAGACGCAGACGTTGTAATCCGCCGTTGCGGCAACGTTGCCGCCGCCGAGGACCAGGGTGGCGGGCACCACCACCGCAAGCTTCGACGGCGTCACGACTCGGACAACGGCCGCCTCGATGACACCTGCGGTTTGTATGTTGGAACCGTCGAGGGCCACCGCGGCCGGGGCCACGTAGGCACTCGCGCAGTTGCCGGGAGTGCCTGTCTCCCATTGGAACTCGACGAAGACGCTGCCGTCGACGAACTGGTTGCTGCCGCCGACATTGGTGAGCGTCAGAGTGTTACCGCCGCCCGTCGGGCCGGACGCCGAACTCAGGGTCAGGCCGGTGTCGGCAGCCACGGCGTAGCTCGGCGTGGCGATGCCGACAGTGGTGAGAGTAACCGCGCCGAGTACGGCTCCGAGCCGTAGTGCTGCTTTGCGGCGCGGACTTACCTTGTGGTTTTCCATAGATGGTGCCTCCTGCGGTCTGCGGACCGCTCGAAATCGGATGTCGTCGGGCCGTCGCGGTGGAGCGGCCTATCAGTAGTCGGCCACCGTGAAGGTCGCGCCACTGGTCACGGCGGTGCGGAAATAGCTGGAGTCGGCCTTCGTGCCGCCCGGCTGAGCGTCGATGCTGCCGTTGCCGACCACCGTGATGGCGTAGGGGCCGTTCGGCACCGGAACCGGCGTCGGCGCGTAGCTGACGACGTAGGCACCCGTCGCGGCGCCGCTCGCGTTGGCCGACAGCGTGGCGCTGGTGGCGCTGTTGACGGCGGTGATCGTCGTGCTGCCCGGGATGCTGGTGCCGGAGATGGTCCGGCCGACGTCAGCCGAGGTGAACTGGCCGTTGGCGGTGGACGTGATGATGTTCGAGCCGCTGGTGAGGGTCACGTCACCGGTGAACGACCGGGTCGGAGCCACCGACAGAGCGGTCGCGGTGGTGATGGCCGCCGTCGGGGTCTTGGCCAGGACGGCACGGTTGTTGTCGAGGACCGAGGTGATGTAGTTGCCCGTGCCGAGGCCGGTCGCGCCGGTGACGGCCATGCCGACGTCGGCCTGGGTGAACGATCCGACCGTAATGGTGAGGGTCGTGCCGCTGGTGGTGCCGGTCACGCTGTGAATCGTGGCCTGCGCGACGCCGTTGCCGGCCAGGTAGAGGCTGCAGACCAGTTCCGCATCGGAGACGACGAGGACGTTCTCGCACTCGGCGACTTGACCGTTGGTCTTCGTGCCGGCGGTCGTCTTGGCCGGGTCGTAGTTGCCCCGGACCAGGTAGACGTGCGCGCCGCTGTCATCCGGCAGCAGGCCGGTGGTGGTGCCGAAGGTCAGCCCCATGAACCGGGTGCCGGTCACGGAGATGTCGGTCGGGGTGGTCCTCGTGTTCGGCGCCGTGTTCGGCGTGACCGCGATGCTGTCGGCGTAGGTGTACGCGTTCTTCTTGACAGCGCCGCCGCCCGTCAGCAGCTGGACGGAGACCGCGTACGGTCCACTCGGGGCGCGTAGCGGAACCGTGCCGGTGAGGGTCGTCGTGGTGGACGTGACGCCGGTGAGCGGGAAGCCACCGATGGCCGCGGTCATCCCGCTGGCGGCGAAATTCGTGCCGGTGATGGTGATGGTGTTGCCACCCTGGGACGGCCCGGCCGCAGGGGAGACGGCGGAGATCGTCGGTACCGCACCGATGGTGTAGTTGACGCCGTTACCGCTGGTCTGTCCGATCAAGCTGCTGGCAGTGGCCGAGTTGTTCGTGTTGTAGACACAGACGTTGTAATCCGCCGTGACCGCGGCGTTGTTCGCGCCGAGAATCAGGGTGCTGGGTACCGCCACGGCCAGCTTCGTCGGCGAGACGATCCGGACGTCGCTCGCCGCGATGACACCCGCGGTCTGTGCGGTGCTCGTGATGGCGACTGCGGTCGGGGCCACGTAGGCGGTCGCGCAGTTGCCAGGAGTGGCTGTCTCCCACTGGAACTCGACGAAGACGCTGCCGGCGGCGAACTGGTTGTTGATGCCGGTCGAGGTGAGCGTCAGGTTGTTCCCGCCACCGGTGGGACCGACCAACGTACCCAGGGTGATCACGTCCGGTGTGGCGGCATAGCTAGGCGTCGCGATGGCCAAGCTGGTGAGGGTGGCCGCGCCGAGTGCGGCTCCGAGCCGTAGGGCTGTTTTGCGGCGCGGGCGTACCTTCTGGTTTTCCATAGATGGGCCTCCTGCGGTCCGTGGACCGCTTTGGGTGTGATTTGTGGCCCGGAGCGGATCGGATGTCGTCGGGCCGTCTCGCCGGAAGCGTAACTAAACATGAAGGCTCGAATACGTGGAACGAAAAAGACCGTCGACTGGGTCGGACAGCGCCATTCTCGCCATTTTTGTGAGATTGGTGTGGCGGGTGGTTCGATAAATGTCAGGCCTTATTGGGGGTGTCCTCAGGGCGTTTTCGGCGGACCGGGAAGCGAGCCGAACCGAAGTCGCCGCGGTGCGCGTCCCGGCCGATTCGGCCCGGGAGTTCGTCGCTCCCGGCAACCCCTCCTCAGGTGCCAGTCAGTGGTTTTGCCGCGTTTTGTCCGGTGCGTTGCGACCATGAGGTTTCGGCGGTCCGTCCAGGCGGACCCACAACCGAGACCAAGGGAAGTCGACATGACCATCGAAGACGACGATCGGCCCGGCGACGACGGCGTCCAGCGACCGAGAGTCAGCCGCCGCCGCAAGCAACTCGCGGGCGTGATCGGCTTGGCTGCCGTACTGGGCGGCGGCGCCTACGCGATCACCTCAACGGCGCTCGGCGACAACTCGACCAAACCACCGAGCGTCGGCATGATCGACGCGGTGCCGGTTTCGTCTGCCGCGACGGCGAAACTGGCCGGGCCGGAGCGGCCAAAGAACGGCGCGAAGACCTCCACCGGCAGCGCAGCCATCGACGAGAGCGACATCGAGACGCCGGAGGAGCGGATCAAGGCCGCTCGGGAGGCGGCAACCAAGGACGGCGTCGGCGTGAAACATCCGCGCACCCAGGAGACCGTAACCGTGAAGGACGACGGTGGCGTCGTCGAGTCGAACAGCGGGTCGCTCAAGACCGGTGGTTCGATGCGGATCGTGTCCGCACCGTTCGACCTCACCGGTCGCCGGGAACTGGCCTGGGTGGCGGGCAAGGGACGCAAGGTCGGTAACGCCGAATGCACCGACAAGATTCAACTCAGCAACGAGGACAAGCCCGAGACCCGGCCCATGATGCTGCTGTGCTGGCGCACCTCGGCCACGAAGAGCGTGGTCACCGTCGCCGTGGTGCCGAAGGGGCGGCCGAACGCGGCGACGAGCGTCGCGGAACTCAACAAGCAGTGGGCCAAAATGCGCTGAATCTTCTTCTCGCGCACAGGCAGCGGCCCGGAGCGAAGCTCCGGGCCGCTGCTTTGGTGAAGAACTACCAGCGAATCACTCGATCAGAACGAGGAGACGGTGAACGTCGACGCGCTGGAGATGCTGCTCTGCTGGTAGGTGGCGTCCGAGCCGTTGGCTCCCACCGCGGTGTTGCTGACGTAGATCAGGTTGTAGGCACCCTCGGGCACCGGCAGGCTGGACTGGTAGATGGAGCCTGCCGCCGCGGTGACGATCGCACTCGCGTTGCTGGTGAGGGCACCGGCAGTCGAGCTGGTGTACGAGCTGATCTTGTCTGCCGTGAGACCCGTTGCCACCAAGAGCTTGTCGACGTCCGAGGCGAGGAGGCCGGCGCTGACCGTGAAGTTCGGGCTGCTGGTGGCCGTGGTGGTGACGGTGAAGCCGGTCCGGACCAGGTTCGGCGAGAAGGTCACGTCACCGGTCGCGAGCGTACCCGTAGCGTTGGCCGACATCAGAACCGTTCCGGCGCTGATGTACCGCACGACCGTCGTTCCGGCCGGAACGTTGCCGGCGGCGTCGGTGACGTTCGTGCCGACCATGTCCTGAGTGAACCCGGTGCCGGCGGTGTCGGTGAGGACCCGGCTACCGGCGGTGGTGCTGCCCGTGCCGGTGACCGTCGCGGGCGCGGAGGCGGCGAGGTAGTCGCTGCCGTCCGCCTTCAGGCGCTTCGTCAGGTCGAGCTTGCAGATGGCCTCGTTGTCGGAGAGGACCAGGACGTTGCCGCACTCGGCGATCGGCGGGTTGGCCCGGTTGGCCGACACGGTGGACGGGTCGTAGGTGCCCCGGACGAGCACAATGTGCGATCCGGTCAGCAGGCTTGTCTGCCAGTTGGCGCTCTGGAAGCCGACGCCGTTGACGACGATGTCCACGGCCTTGTTGCTCGGAGCTGTGTTCGGGGCGACCTTCAGGGCCGGGGTGAACGTGTACGCGCCCGGGAGCGTGTGTGAACCCGCGGCGGTCGTGATCACGAGCGCCACGTTGTTGGCCGGAGCGTGCTGCGGCGTGACCGCGGAGAACGCGGTGCTGCTCAGGACCACGATGTTGGTCAGTGCCACGCCGCCCAGAGTGGCGGTGAGCATGCTGCCGTCGGTCGGCAGGGCGGTACCGGTCACCACGATCTTGCTGCCGCCCAGAGCCGGGCCGGCCTTCGGGCTGACTGCGCTGGTGGACGGAACCGTGGTGAGGGTGTACGGGGCGCTCGCGATCAGCGCGCCGCTGCCCTGGTCGGCATAGACACACAGGTTCCAGGTCGAGTTGCCACCGAACGGTGCCGTGGCAAACAGCGCGGGCACGGTGACCGCGAGGCGGCTGTCCGTCACCTTGCGAGTGTTCGCCGTCGAAACGCTGACGGCGCCGATGTTGGAGGAGGCGTTTGTGGTACCGGCCGCCTGGACGGCCTGAGTGGAGTAGGTGCCCGCGCAAGCGGCGGAGTTGAAGATCACGCCGGGCGTGTCGTTGCCGGCGAGGAACTGGTTCGGCGAGGTGATGTTCAGGCCGTTGAGGCCGCCCCACGGACCCGTGGTCTGGCTCAGGGCGAGCTGGCCGACGTTGAAGGTCGCCTGCGAGATCAGCGCGCTGCTGGTTGCCGCACCGTTGTACAGACACAGCTGGTAGGCCGACATCGCGCCTGTCGTGGACGCAAGCCCGGCCGGCGTCGTCAGCGTCGCCGTGTTGTCAGTCGTGCTCTTGGTGACCGTCGCCGTCAGGTTGGCCGGGGTCGCCGTGTAGGTGCTCGGGCAATCGGCGCTCGCCGTGAAGGCCGCGCCGACCGTGGTGACGCCGGTGAAGATCGCCTGCCCGTCCTGCGGCGTGATCTTGATCGTGTCACCGCCGCCGGTGAGGCCGAACGTCGGTGTCGTGGTCGGCACATAGCCGACCAGCAGCGTCCAGTTGTTGGCGGCTGAGCCACTCGTCACGAGGTTCTGCAGCGGGCTGGTGCCGGCCACGGTGCCGCCGTAGACACAGATGTTCCACTTCTTCAGCTGCCCGTTCGTGCCGGCCGCCGCCGCGGGCACGACGAAACTCACGACGGAGGTGGTCTGCGAGCCCGGGCTGGAGATGGCGGGCGCGAGAATGGCCGTCGTCGGCGTCTGGTACTTGGCGTTACACGTCGTGGTCTGCAGCTCGATCACGCTCGTGGTGGCCGTGAACGGCGAGGCGGTGGTGTCCGTGACGGTGACGACATCGGTGGGCGCCGCGACCGACTTGTTGATGCTGACCGCAGCGAACGCCACGGTGGGGGCGACCAGGAGTGCGGCCGCGACCGCTCCGGTCGACAGCCCGGCGGCTACTGCAAGCCGTGATCGGGCGAATGACTTGGACTTGCGCATGCGAGGTCCTCCTACGGGTCCGATGGACCGCGTCTATGGATGGGTGAGCCCGGACACTCGATGAGCAGTCGCGGGCTGTCTCGCCGGAAGCGTAACGATTCGTGGTTGCCTAGTAGCAAAGAGTCACGAATTTCTCTTGATGTCGGACACGTCGGACATCTGGCTCGAGGCAGGCTGCATCCTGCCGCGATGCCCCGCCTGCCGCCGCCGGGGCCGGAATGAATGGTTGCTTAGGGGTGCCTTACCTAAACAAATTTAACAGTGGTGTAGTTCGAATTCGATCGGGGAATGGATTACTGTCGTTCGGGTAGCGGGATGCGAAAACAGGAGGCCTCGACATGACTCAGATGCTGGAAATGCCGCGGGTGCAGACGTGCTCGGCGACCCAGTGCGGTTACAACCACAACGGGTGTACCGCCTTCGCGATCACTATCGGCAGCCGTAACTCGGAGTGCGACACGTTCGTCGACAGCGCCGACAAGGGTGGCATGGGTAAGGCGTTGGCGCAGGTCGGAGCGTGCAAGCGCGCCGAGTGCAAGCACAACACCGACCTCGAGTGCCACGCGCCGGCGATCGTCGTCGGTGAGTCGGGCGACACCGCCGACTGCATGACCTACGAAGCCAAGTAAGCCTTTCCTAATTCGCGCCCGCCGCCTCCGACTGGAGGCGTCGGGCGCGTTTATATTTCGTTTACAAAGGTTAGCCTTCCTTTTGTTCGACCATTCGGGAGCGCGGCGAGTTACGAGGTTCGCGGTGGGTGCGGGGCGGGGTTCGCTGCGATTGAGGGCTGTTCCTGCGTACACCGCGCATGGTCTTTCAAGAGAAAGCAGGTCCCTCCTCGAGAGGGGGCCTGGCCGGCAGGCCGACGCGTGCTGAGCACCTGGCCGGCTCGCTCCCGACCGGCCGTCGGCCATTGCTGGGACATGTCTGACGTTTTCGGCGGGCGGCTCGGCGCCGTGGCGCGCCCGGTCGTCCCCGGCTGAGGTCACCGGTCTGTCTTTTCAGGACGCTCGACCAAAGCGATTACTCCTCGGAAATTCACGGATACTCAGCGTTACGCTCGGCCGGAGTCCGGCGGGCCTCATCCGCGGACCTCCGCTGTAGGAGAACCTCGCATGCCTTCAATCCCCACTCTGCGGGCCGGGCTGATCGCCGGCCTGACCGGCGCCGGCCTTCTCGTCGCGCCGCAGGTCGCGATGGCCGCACCCGTGCTCGGCCCGCTGGTCGTGCCGGTCGGTGGCACCGCCACCATCACCGACCCCGCGGCCAACTACCCCAGCACGGTCGCCGTGCAACTGAGCGTTGCCGCCTGCCCGGTGAAGATCGCCCTGGCCACCACGACCGGGCCCTGGATTCCCCCGGTGACCGCCAAGACCAGCACCTCGGTCAGCTTCACGGTGCCCACCGGGCCGGTTGCCGGCGCCAACGGAGCAGTCAAGGCGTACAACGCCTGCGTCTACGACACCGCGGCCGGCAACAGCGTGCTGCAGGGCAGCACCACCCTGTACGTGGGCGCGCCGGTCACGGCCGGCCCGGCGAGCGGGCCGTCCGGCGGCGGCAATCAGATCACGGTCACCGCCAAGGCCGATACGCCGGTGTTCTCGGGCTTGACCTCGGTGGCGGCCGCCTTCACCGCCGGCGCCTGCGGCGCGACGTTCGGCACCGCCAATCCGGCCAACCTGGTCCCGGCCACCGTCACCAAGCAGTCGGGTACGGCGGTCGGCCTCACCGTGCCGTCGGGCGTGGTGGCGACCGGGGGCGGGGCGCCGACGCCGTACACCATCTGCCTCTACGACGGCGCCGGGGCGACCGGGGCACTGCTCACCGCGACGCCGTACGGCGCGAACGTGGCGTCCGTGACTCCGCCCGCCGGGTCGTACCTGACCAGCAACGCCGTCTCGGTGTCGTCCCCGATGCCGTTCCTGACCGGGGTCCCGTCGCCGGGCGCGCTGCTCGTCGCCGGTGGGTCCTGCCCGGCGACCTACGGCACCAGCGGCGGCAATCCGGCGCCGATCGCGATCACCGGGTCGGCACTGCGCCGGATCGGCGCCAACAAGCTGTTGCTCAACATCCCGCCGCTGACCCTGACCAACAACCAGCCGACGCCCTACCAGGTGTGTATCTACGCCAATGCCGGCACCGGTGCCCTGATCGCGTCGAGCACGTACACGGCGGCCCTGACCGCGACCCCGACGGCGGTGACACCGTCGGCCGGGCCGATGTCCGGTGGTAACACCATCACGGTGCTCGGCACCGACTTCCCCACCGAACCGGGGCGGATCACCGCCACGCTCGGCGGCGTGCCGCTGACCAACATCCAGCCGATCAACGATCGTGCGTTCACCGCGCAGGCACCGGCGCATCCGGTGGAGGACGACGTCACGCTCATCGTCACCACGCCGATGGGCACTCGCACCCTGGTCGGCGCGTACTCGTACCTGAACATGATCCGGGTATCCCCGAACACCGCGCCGAGCACCGCCGGGAACGTGGACGTCATGCTCCAGGGCAGCCGGTTCCTGTCGCTGCCGTTCGGCACCGGCGGTACGGCGGCCCGGATCTACCTGGTCAACGGGGTCTACAACGGTGCCGACGTCGGGGACGGCAGTGGCGCACGGGCCAATGGCCCGGTCGCGGAGTGCGTCGACGTCCTGCCGCTCAACGACGAGGAACTGGTCTGCACCCTGCAACTGGGCCGGCGGCTCAACGCGGCCGGCACCGGGTACTTCGACCCGTCGACATACACCAACAACCTGGACAACGACATCGTCGCCACCGCCGGAAGCCGCCTGGTGACCTCCAATACGGGCCGGTTCAGCCGGAACGACACCGGACTGCCGGCGTGGTCGCCGACGAGCATGATCCCGCCCGGCGTCACCGTCACGGCCGTGCTCAGCCCGACGCGGGCGCTGCTGTCCAAGGCGGCCACGATGAGCGGCGCCGGCCTGACCCTCAACATCGGCGGCCAGCCGCTGCGCCAGCTCGGCAACGTCGTGGTGACCACCACCGGCAGCACCACCGTGAGCCTCAACTCCGGCTCGTTCACCAAGGCCGACATCGGACGGGTCTTCGGCAACACGACCGGGATCCCGAACGGCACCTCGATCCTGTCGATCGGGGCCGGCGGCAACACCGCCACCATCTCGGTGCCGGCCACGGCCAGCAGCACGTTCACGGTCAACGGCGTCACCGCGACCGACGGGTCCAGCATGATCACCAGCAGCGCGTTCGTCGGTAACGATCCGCCGGCCACGGCCGGCGTCAACACCCTGGGCATTCCGGTGGGCACGATGGTCATCCCGTCGACCGGCACCGCGACGCTGTCGGCGAACGCGGTCGGCGGCGGGCAGGGCAGTCTCACGCTCACCCGGATGGTCAACGGCATGCTCTACGCCGGAGCGCCGGTGCCGGACGGCTCCTATCACCTCACCGTCGTGAGCAACGGAGCGAACGACGCCGCACTCAGCGATCCGAACTACTTCCAGACCGACGTGACCAGCAACTCCACCTTTACGGTCGCGCCCTTCTGAGAGACCGCGGAAATAGAGGGCCCGGCGCGCAGGCGCCGGGCCTTCTTTCGGTACGCCTACCGATACTGAGCGTTTCCTGAGGGGCGTTGCGCGCCCTGTCGTACCCAGGGGGCAGGATGTAGCCACTGATACGTAGGGCGGCCTAGGGGGAACGTCGTGCGCGCTGTTTATCGGATTCTCGCCATGTCGATCGCGACCGGCGTGGTGGTGCAGGCCTGCGCCATCGCCTACGCGCTCTTCGACATCCTGCACAAGACCGACGACGGCCAGGTCTTCACCAAGGACTCCGACAACGCCGGCATCGCCGTGCACATGGTGGTCGGCGAGATGATCGTGCCGGTGCTGGTGCTGGCCCTGCTGATCGTGTCGTTCTTCGCCGGCATCCCGGGCGGGGTGAAGTGGGCGGCGATCACGTTCGGCGTGCTGGTGCTGCAGATCGTCCTGGCCTACGCGAGCTACCCGGTGCCGGTTCTCGGCGTGCTGCACGCGATCAACGCGTTCGCGCTGGCCGCGGTCGCCTCGCTGGCCATGCGCCAGGCCCGCCTCGCCGGTTCGACCCAGGCGAGCACACCCGTCACGGCCTGAGCCGTGCGCAAGTCTTTCAAGATCGCCATCGCACTCGGGGCGACGGTGGCGATCCTCGGCCCGCTGGGCTACTTCTGGCAGCGGAGCCTGGTCCCGGGCACCTACGACATGGCCACCATGGGCTACGCCGACTTCGGCGGCGGCCCGGCGGCAGGGCATTCGCACGGTACGGGTGGGCTCAGTGTCGACACGCTGACCGGTCCGGCATCCGCGAAGCCCGACGTCACCGTCACGTTGGCGGCTCATCAGGAGAGCAACGGGCGCTACACGCTCAACGGCACCTCGCCGGGACCCGAGATCCGCGCGGTCAAGGGTCAGCTCGTCCAGGTCACGCTGGTCAACGACAACGTGACCGAGGGCGTGACCCTGCACTGGCACGGCGTCGACGTGCCCAACGGGGAGGACGGAGTCGCCGGGGTCACCCAGGACGCGGTGCGGCCCGGCGCGAGCTTCGTCTACCGGTTTACCGTCCAGGACGCCGGCACCTACTGGTACCACTCCCACCAGGTCGGCCACGAGCAGGTGCGGCAGGGTCTGTTCGGGGCCCTGATCGTCACCGAGCCGGTCTTCGCCGAGGGCATCGACCAGGTCGTCCAGGTGCACACCTTCGACGGCCGCCGCACCATCAACGGGGCGGCGGGTGAGGCGGCGCTCGCCGCCCGGCCCAGCCAGGTCGTCCGGGCTCGCGTGATCAACACGGACGCCGGGCCGCTGCGGGCCTGGGTGTCGGGTGCGCCCTATCGAGTCGCCGCGATCGACGGCCGCAGCGTGAACGGGCCGACCGACATTACCGGCAAATCAGTAATCGTCACGGCGGGTGGCCGGGTCGATCTGACCTTCGAGATGCCGGCCTCCGGCGCCGCAAGGGTCGACGTGGGTGCGGGCGCCGCGCTGGTCGCCGGCGGGGCGGCGGCCGGGACGGAACCGGCCGACGACGTCGACCTGCTGTCCTACGGCACCCCGGCCGCGCTGGGCTTCGATCCGGCCCGGGCGACCCGGAACTTCGACTACCGGATCGGGCGGCGGGCCGGCTTCCTGGACGGCAAGCCCGGCCTGTGGTGGTCGATCAACGGCCACCTGTTCCCGGACGTACCGATGTTCATGGTCGCGACCGGCGACATCGTCCGGATGACGATCAGCAACACCAGCGGTGAGGTCCACCCGATGCACCTGCACGGCCACCACGCGGTCGTGCTCAGCCGTAACGGGGTGGCCGCGACCGGCAGCCCGTGGTGGTTCGACTCGCTGGACGTCGGCGACGGCGAGACCTATGAGATCGCCTTCGTCGCCGACAACCCGGGCATCTGGGTCGACCACTGCCACAACCTGCAGCACGCGGTCGACGGCCTGCTGGCCCACCTGGCCTACACCGACGTCACCACGCCCTTCCGGGTGGGTGGCGACGCCGGCAACAGCCCGGAGTAACCGCTACAGATACATGCCCGTGGTCGGCACGGTCTTCGGGATGGTGACCGGCTCGGCGCCGGTCTTCAACGCGTACAGCTCGGCCAGGGTGGCACCCTCCGGGCCGATGCCGCGCGCCGAGCCCAGCCACGCGGCGGCCTCGGCGTAAGGGAGCCGGCCCACCTCGATGCTGGCCAGGCAGCGGCCCGGCCGGATCACCGCCGGGTGCAGGGTCGCCAGGTCTTCGTTGGTGGTGATCGCGATCAGCGCGTTGCGGCCCTGCCCGAGCAGCCCGTCGGTGAGGTTGAGCAGCCGGGACAGCGACTGCCCGGCGCTCGCCTTGGCCTCGCCGCTGATCAGCTCGTCGCAGTCCTCCAGCATCAGCAGCCGCCAGCGCGGTTCGTCCTCGTCGCCGCTGCCCAGCGCTACGCTCATCAGGTAGGCCGGGTCGCTGAACAGCCGTTCCGGGTCGAGCACGCAGTCGACCTGGCACCAGTCCCGCCACTGCTGGGCCAGGGCCCGCAGCGCGGTGGTCTTGCCGGTGCCCGGTTCCCCGTGCAGCAGCAGGAGCCGCCCGTTGACCACCGAGCCGTCCAGCGTCATCAGCCGCTCGAGCGTCTGCCCGACCGGCCCGGCGTAGTTGGCCCGGATCTTCTCCCACGGCGCCGCGTCGATCTCGCGCTGCACCCGGCGCGGTCCGTGCGGACCGAAATGCCAGAACCCGATGGGTACGCTGTCGCCGGCCGGCTCCGGTTCCTCGACCGCGCCGGACGTCGTCGCGTCCAGCACCGACTCGGCCAGCTCGGCCGAGATCGCGGTGACCGTGACCCGGGCCCGCCGGCTCTGCTTCCAGCGGGTCACGTGCAGCGTCCAGCCCTCGCCGACGGAGAGGCGGGCCTGCCCGTCGTCCTCCACCGCGTCGCGCACCACTCGCGCGTCGTCGGTGGTCAGCGGGGCCTCGGCCCGCACGTTTTCCAGGTAGCAGCTGCGGCCGAACGGCTCCCGGCCGGTGACGAAAGCATCCAGGGCCAGCAGGTCGACGACATCCACCAGGCGGTCGCCGTCATCGACGGAACCGGACAGCGGCAGAGCGCCGAGAGCCGGCGGCGAGGCCGCCGGCTCCACCGGGCGCCCGGCATGCCGGTCGACAGGCTGATGGGGAGTACGCATGGTGCAATGATCGACGTTCGATGCCCTTGCGGCATCCGGTTTTCCCGAGGTTCCCTCTCTTACTACTCTTGCTCCGGCAGCCGGGTAAGTACGAATACCGGGATCAGGCGGTCGGTCTTCTTCTGGTAACCGGCGTAGTTGGGGAACGCGGCGACCGACCGCTCCCACCACACCGCCCGCTCCTCGTCGGTGACCTCACGGGCCAGGTAGTCGTGCTTCTCGGCGCCGTCCTGCAGCTCGACGTGCGGCTGTTTGCGCAGGTTGTAGACCCACACCGGGTTCTTCGGCGCACCGCCGAGCGAACCGACCACCGCGTACTCACCGTCGTGCTCGACCCGCATCAGTGCCGTCTTGCGCAGCAGGCCGGTCTTGGCACCCACCGAGGTCAGCACGATGACCCGCATGCCGTGCAGCTCGTAGCCCTCGGCGCCGTTCGTCGCCTCGATCTTCTCGGCCTGGTCGCGGGCCCACTGGGACGTGCTCGGCGCATATTCTCCGGTCAATGGCATTTGCCCAGTCTATGTACGGATCACCGCAGGCCGACCACCGCTGCGTCGGTGCCGCCGCGCCACAGCACGCCCGCCTCGGCGAAGCCCGCGGCCCGCAGGGCATCGAGGTGCCAGGCGACCGGCGGGGTCCACTCCTGGTGGTGGGCCGTCCCCGGATAGATGCGTTCGCGCTCGGCCAGCCTGGGCGCGAGCACCTCGTCGCCGGCCACCCGCTGCCACCAGTCGGACCACGAGGTGACGGCACCCGTCGCGTAGCGGGCCTCGCGCAGCTTCCGGCCGTGCCCCCGCAGTTTCGCGGACAGGGTCGGCAGTGACTCCTCCGGCATGTGGTCGGCGTTTGCGAAGATGCCGCCGGGCCGCAGCACCTCGCGGATCTCGCCGTAGAGGGCGGCCACCCGCTCGGCCGGCAGCCAGTGCAGGGCGGTCGCGGTCAGCACCGCGTCGAAGCCCCCAGCCGGCAGCTCACCCGGCAGCTTGGCCCGCCAGGACGGATCGCCCAGGTCGGCTTCGACGATCGTGCCCCGGCCGCGCAGCGAGGCTTCCGCGATCGTCAGCAGCACCGGGTCCTGGTCGAGGACCGTGACCTCGGCGCCGGGGAACCGGGCCAGCGCGCGCAGCGCGATCGTGCCGGTGCCGCCGGCCAGATCGAGCAGCCGGGGCGCCGTGTCGTCGGTGACCGCGGCGACGGCCGTGAGCATGGCCGCGAACCGTTCCTCGCGGTCCGGGAGGAAGCCCTCCTGCTGCCGGTCCCAGCTCTCCTGCCAGATGCTCGCGGTCTCCAAGTAAGCACTCATACGCCCTACGGTAGTTACCGAGCGGCCTCCGTTTCAAGGCGCTCGGCGAACGCCTTCAAGTCACGCCGCTCGATCGCCGCGGCCATCAGATCCGGGAAGGCGTCCGGTGTGCAGGCGAAGGCCGGCACCCCGAGCGCCGCGAGCGCGGCCGCGTTCTCGTGGTCGTAGGCCGGTGCCCCCTCGTCGGACAGCGCGAGCAACACCACCACCTGCACGCCCGCCGAGGTCATCTCGGCCACCCGGCGCAGCATCTGCTCCCGCACGCCACCCTCGTAGAGGTCGCTGATCAGGATGAAGATGCTGTCCCGGGGCCGGCTGATCAGCTGCTGGCTGTAGGCGATGGCCCGGTTGATGTCGGTCCCGCCGCCCAGCTGCGTGCCGAACAGCACCTCGACCGGGTCGCTGAGCTGGTCGGTCAGGTCGACCACGGCGGTGTCGAAGACGACAAGCGAGGTGCGCAGCGACCGCATCGAGGCCAGCACCGCCGCGAACACCCCGGAGAACACCACCGACGCGGCCATCGACCCGGACTGGTCCACGCACAGCACCACGTCGCGCTGCACGGCCGTGGTCCGCCGCCCGTAGCCCACCAGCCGTTCCGGGATGATCGTGCGGTGCTCGGCCTGGTAGTGCTTGAGGTTGGCGCGGATCGTCCGGTCCCAGTCGATGTCGGCGTGCCGGGGCCGGTTGATCCGGGCGGCCCGGTTCAGCGCCCCGCTCACCGCGGCCAGGGTCTTCTGGGTGATCCGCTTCTCCAGCTCCTCGACCACCTGCCGGACCACCTGCCGGGCCGCGTCCTTGGTCTTGGCCGGCATCACGCCGTTGAGCGAGAGCAGCGTGCCCACCAGGTGCACGTCCGGTTCGACGGCGGCCAGCATCTCCGGTTCGAGCAGCAGCCGGGTCAGGTCGAGACGCTCGATCGCGTCGGACTGCATGACCTGCACGACGGTCGACGGAAAGTACTCCCGGATGTCGCCCAGCCAGCGGGCCACCTTCGGCGCCGAACCGCCCAGCCCGGCCGAGCGCTTGCTGCCGCTCTGCGGGTCGCCGGCCCCACCGGCGTCATAGAGCGCGGCGAGCGCGGAGTCCATCGCCCCGTCCCGCCCCTCGGCCGCCCCCAGCGACTCCTCGGCCGCTCCGCCCAGCACGAGCCGCCATCGCCGGCTGCGTTCCTCGCTCATCGCGCCTCCCCGGCGGTGATCCCCCGGCCCAGCAGCGCGCTGAGCGTGGGCAGTACGAGATCGGCGCGCTCGGTGTCGAAACCGAGAGCACCGGCCTCCTGAGTCGCCCGGACCTTCCCGGACACCCGCTCGCCGATCGCCCGGCGCTCGCCGGACTCGAACGCGCCGAACGTCCGCCGCAGCAGCGGCAGCACGCTGTCGAACGCGTCCGCCGGGATGTCCGCCAGCCACTCGTCGAGCAGCGCCAGCAGCGCGTCGTCGTGCACCAGCAGCAACCCGCCGCCGGACAGGAAGCCCTCCACCCAGGCGGCCCCGTGCGCGGGCGGGGTGCCCACGGTCAGCGGCAGCCGCAGCCGGCGGCGCACCTCGACCGCGTCCAGCCGGCCGGCGTCCATCAGCAGCCGGGTGAGCCGGCCGGCGAGCAGCCCGTGCAGGTCGCCCCGCCCGGCCAGCGAGGCGAGCGTGCCGAGCCAGCGTTGCCGCAGGTCGTCGTCGGCGAGCAGACCGACCGCCGAGTGCACCCCGTCGATCCGGTCGCGCAGCAGCCGGGCGGCCTCATCGGAGACCGAGCCGACCGCGGACGGCAGCCCCGCACACACCCGGACCAGCAGGCTCGCGGTCACCGTGGCCAGCCCCGCCACGTCGGTCTGCCGCACGTCGCCGTACCGCAGGGTGCGGGCCAGCGCCGGGATCGCCGCCATCAGGTGGTTGACGTCGGCGTCCAGCGCCGCGCGGACGTCGAGCGCCGCCAGCACCGGCGGATAGGCGCCGGTCAGGTCGGCGAGCAGGCACGTCTCCACCAGCGCGGTCACGTCGGCGAGCGTCTCCGCGTCGGCGGCAGCCCGGGTGACCTTGGCGGTGGCGGCGGACGCCACGGTCGTGCCGAACATGCTGCCCTCGACCAGCCGCACCGCGAACTCGGGCTGCCAGCGCAGCCGCCACTCCTCCCGGAACGTGCCGGTGGTGCCGCGGCGGGCCTGCGGCGGCTCACCCCACGGCACGCCGAGGATGCGCAACCGGTGCAGCAGCCGGCTGCGCTGCAACCCGATCTCCTTACGGAGATCCAATTCAAGATCCCGGTCGAGAGCCTCGGGCTTCAGCCGCAGCGCACGCTGCTGGTTGGCCAGGTCCTTGGCGAGCGGTACGCCGGGCATGTCCTCCGGAACGCCACCCAACCGCTCGCCGACCACGAGCCGGTTGCTGATCAGGCTGACCCGCAGCGGCTCGCCGTCACACATCACCGCCTCGGCCGCCTCGGTCACCTCGGCCAGCCCGGCGAGCGGCCGTCCGCGCAACGTGGCGAGCGCCTCGGCGAGCCGGGTCGCCTCGATGATGTGCGCCGACGAGGTCGGCACCCCCTCGGCCCGCAGCACCCCCGCCGCGTCGACCAGCCAGCGGGTGACCACCTCGTCGGCGGTGCTGAACAGGTGGTGGTACCATCCCGGCGAGCGGACCCCGGCGCCGTAACCGGACCAGGAGGCCAGCCGCCCGTAGGTCCACGGCACCCAGGTGAACGACACCTTCTCCTTACGCCGCCCCTTGAGCAGGGCGACGTCGTCCTTGACCGCGACCTTGCGGGTGAGTGCCGGCACGTGCCAGGCCCCGCAGACCACCGCGATGTCGTCGTACTTCTTCCGGGTCTCCCGCAGAACGGTCCGCATGTACGCCTCGCGAACCAGGTCGTCCGGGTCCTCCGGCGAGTCGTCGCGGATAGCGGTCATGGCCTCGGCGATCGCCTCGAACGCAGGCATCCCGCGATGCTCGACCACGTCCTCCCACCAGCGTTCCGGATCGTCATACCCGGCCGCCGCGGCCAGCTCCCCGATCGGGTCCACCGGCCGCTGCGGCACCCGCTCAACCGCGGTGCCCGGCCCCGGGCCGTCCGCCCCACCGGGCTCACCGGCAGCCTCCGGCGACCGCCCCGCGGAGTCCACGTCGGACTCCGCGGCGTCTGATGGCGACCCAGCATCCGTCCCCGAAGGCCCTGGCGGCGAGACCTCCGCCTGCGCCGGGTCGGACTGTTCAGGGCTGGCCTGCGCGAGGTCCGGCTGCGTGAGGTCTGGCTGCGCGGGGCCCGGCTGGGTCAGTCGGCCGGCGGCGTTGCCGCCCATACGGTATGCGAACGGCAGGTCGAAGAAGCGGACCGGCACGCCGTGCGACACCGCCCAGCGGATCGCCTGCCACTCCGGGGAGAAGACCGCGAACGGCCAGAACGCGGCCCGCCGCGGGTCGTCCGTCGCATACCCCAGCAGCGCCACCGGCGGCTCCAGTCCGGCGTCGGCCACCCACCGCACCAGGTCGTCCGCCTCCGGTGGGCCCTCGACCAGGAGCACCTGCGGTGGCTGCCGCTCGAGCTCCTGCACCACGGCCCGGGCCGACCCGGGACCGTGGTGGCGGATGCCGTAGAGCCGCTCAGGCATCGCGGGCGGCCCGGTAGAAGTCGAGCCAGTCGGGGCGCTCCCGCACCACGGTCTCCAGGTATTCGCGCCAGACCACCCCGTCCGACAGCGGGTCCTTGACCACGGCGCCGAGGATGCCCGCGGCCACGTCGGCCGGGCGCATGGTGCCGTCGCCGAAGTGCGCGGCCAGCGCCATCCCGTTGGTGATCACCGAGATCGCCTCGGCGGTGGAGAGCGTGCCGGTCGGCGACTTCAGCTTGGTGCGGCCGTCCTCGGTGAGCCCGGTGCGCAGCTCGCGGAAGACCGTGACCACCCGCCGGATCTCCTCCAGCGCGGTCGGCACCGCGGGCAGGTCGAGCGACGCGCCGAGCTGGGCCACCCGCCGCGCGACGATCTCGACCTCCTCCTCGGCCGAGGCCGGCATCGGCAGCACCACCGTGTTGAAGCGGCGGCGCAGCGCGCTGGACAGCTCGTTGACGCCGCGGTCGCGGTCGTTCGCGGTGGCGATCAGGTTGAAGCCGCGCTGCGCCTGGATCTCGGTGTTGAGCTCGGGCACCGGCAGCGTCTTCTCGGACAGGATGGTGATCAGCGCGTCCTGCACGTCGGACGGCACCCGGGTGAGCTCCTCGAGCCGGGCGATCGTGCCACCCCGCATGGCCCGCATGATCGGGCTGGCCACCAGGGCGTCCTCGGTCGGGCCCTCGGCGAGCAGGCGGGCGTAGTTCCAGCCGTACCGGATGGCCTCCTCGGCGGTGCCGGCGGTGCCCTGCACGAGCAGCTTCGAGTCGCCGGAGATGGCCGCGGCGAGGTGCTCGGACACCCAGGTCTTGGCGGTGCCCGGCACGCCGAGCAGCAGCAGCGCGCGGTCGGTGGCCAGGGTCGCCACCGCGACCTCGATGAGCCGGCGGGGTCCCACGTACTTCGGAGTGATCTTGGCGCCGTCCCCGAGCAGGTAGGTCACCACGGCCTGCGGGGAGAGCCGCCAGCCCGGCGGCCGGATGCGGTCGTCGGTGGCGGCGAGCAGGGCCAGCTCGTCGGAATACTGATCTTCGGCGTGCGGGCGCAGCGCAGTCACGCGAACTCCTGAAACATCTCGTGGCGGAAGGTGAGCGTGCGGGCCAGGTCGGCGACCGGTCGCACCCGCGACTGGTCGGCCGGTTCCTGGTCGAGCTGGAGGGCGAGGCGGCCGACCAGCTCGGCGTAGGACGGGGGCATGGACACCGCGGCCGAGCGGCACAGCTCGCCGAGCTGCCAGGTGTGCCGGTCGGTGCGGGCGCGGTGGGCGATCGTCTCGAGCACCGTGACGGACAGTTCCTCGGGCCAGCGCCCGGGGTGGATGGCGAGCAGCCGGTGGGCCATGCCGTCCTCCCGGCGCAGCGCGTCGGCGGCGAGCCGGCCCAGTTCGTCGGCCGGCAGCACGAGGTGAAGGTCCCAGCGCACCGACTCGCGCAGCGCCCCGGACGCCTCGTCGAGCAGCGCGATCGCCCAGGCGGGGTCGTTCTGCGCGATGGCGGCCTTGGCCCAGCCGTGCAGCAGGGCGGCCTCCCAGTCGGTGCCGCGGGCCAGCCCCAGCATGGTGGCCGGCACGGCCCAGGTCGACAGCGGCGCCCCGGCCAGGATCTCCTCGAGCAACCACGCGCTGACGCCCAGCCCGCGGGCCGGGGTCGCGGCCACTCCGTCGCGGCGCATCCCGGTGTCGAGGTCGTCGGGCGGGGTGACCACGAGCCGCCGGTTCTCGTAACGCAGGGCGGCCCGCGCCCGCTGGGTCATCCGGGCCGCGAGCGACGAGCCGGGCAGGATGCGCAGCAGGTCGAGGGCCGCCTCGCGCACTTCCTTGCGGCGATCGTCGAGCGCCTGCTCAAGGAACGCGTCGTCGTCCACCGACAGCCCGGTCCCCAGCGCGGTAACGAAGCGCGCGCGATCCTCCGACGACTCCGCGGCCCAGGTCTCCGCCAGCAGCGACCGCGCACCAGCCGGGTCGACCCGCCGCAGCTCAGTGAGAAACCCGAGCCGCTCCCCAACAGTCCCGATCTCCCAAACCGACCCCGCGCCGGCCGAGGGCACGCCGGGCGATGCAAAGCCGGCCGACCCCGCGCCCGGCGGCGGTGCCGCGACGGATTCGTCGCGTAGCCAGCGCCAGTCGGCGCGCATGCCGGCCAGCCAGGTGCCGCGCCGCCCGGCGACCTGCGCCAGCGCCGGCCGGATGATCGAGTTGCGGCGGCCGGCGTCGAGCAGCGCCGGCAGCACCACGGGCGGCACGTGCCCGCCCTTGGCGGCGGCCGCCTCCAGCCATTGCGCCAGCAGCTCCTGCGCCAGCTGGGCGCCGCCCGGCACCCCCTCACCCAGGATGCGGATGAGCCGCAGACCGGTGGCGGGCGGCAGCGGCGTCGTGATCTCGGCCGGGGCGGCCGGCGCCGGCGCGTGGCCATCGAGAGCCGGGGCGAGACCGGCCCGGCGCCGGGTCAGCGCGACGGCAGCGGTCTCCAGCAGCGTGGACGAGCCCGGCCACGGCCGCCGGTTGGTGCCGACCAGGGCGGCGGCCAGCAGGTCGGGCGGCAGCTCAGGCGTGCGCGGGGCGGCCGGGTCGAGCACCGGCGCACCGGCCGGCACGAACCCGGCGCCGGTCCAGGCGGCGAGGGGCCGCAGCCCGGACGGCGACCACTCGGCCGCGACCGTGGCGGGCGAAGCACCGGCCGCCGCGAGCAGCCACCACGGCTCGCGATGCCCGGGCGCCAGCGGCAGCGCCGACCCGGCGGAATCCAGCAGCCAGCCGTCGGCGCTCGGCGTCACGTCCGCGACCAGGACCGGCGCGTCGTAGCGCCACGGCTCACCGGCCACGGTCGCGGCCCACCCACCGAGCGCATCGCCCAGCGGCAACGCCCCGGAGGGGGAGGCGAACGGTTCGGCGGCGCTGTCGCGCGACGCCACCAGGGCGCGCAGCGGCACCGAGCCGGGGTAGAAGGTCAGGTCGCCGCGGAACTCGGTGCCCGCCACCAGGTCGGACACCAGTGGCTGGCCGGCCGCGGCGAAAGCCAGCACGAGCGCGAACCGGCCGGTCGACGAGCCGCGCAGCCAGGTGCGCCGGGTGGTCAGGTTGCCGTCGTCGGCGTCGACCTGGCCGATCACCTGCCAGCGGTCGGTGACCCGGGGGCCGGCCAGCACCTCCTCGGTGCCGACCGGGAACCCGATCCGGCTGCGGACGGTGGCGGCCAACTCGGGTGGCAGGTCGGCCAGGCGCTCGTAGCCGGCGACCAGCAGCCGTAGCAGGGCCAGCTCGCCGAGCAGCCGGTCGGCCCAGTGCGGGCCGATGCCGGCGATCGTGCCGAGCCGGCGGACCGCGCCGGCGGCCGCCGGGGCCTGGGCGTCGACCAGTCGCGCCGCCATCGCGTCGAACGGGGCCGGACCGCCGCGCTGCGCCCCGGCCAGGCCCTGCCGCACCTGGTCGTCGAGCCAGCGGCTCAGCTCGATCATGCCGCCGGCGACCCGCTCGGCGCGCTGCTCCACCCGTTTCGCGGCGGCGGCCGGATCGGGCGCCGTGGCCGCCTTCGGTTGGGCGGCGGCGGTCGCCTTGGCCGCGCGGGCCGCCTGCCACTCGCGGGCGAAGTCGGGCGCGTCTGCGGCCGGCACGTCGGACTCGGCCCAGCGCAGCAGCAGGGCCAGCGTGTGCTTGCACGGGATCTTGCGGCTCGGGCAGGAGCACTTGAAGGCGGGCCCGGCGAGGTCGACGCACACCTGGTAGTTGCGGCACTGTCCCCACAGGACATCGTCGAGCCGCCCAGCCGCCGACCAGGAACCGGGGGAGGAGAGACCACGTGCGGCCTTCACCGAGGCGGTGTCGGGCGCTAGCGTCTCGACCTGGGCGGCGGACCATCTTTCAACGGGCACGGGGAAACCCTAGACGCGCCGTACGACATTTCTGCGGGCCGAACGAATAGGGTGAAAGCCATGCGGGTGATGATCTTCGGGGCGACCGGGATGGTCGGGCAGGGCGTGCTCCGGGAGGCCCTGCTGGCGCCCGACGTCGAGCAGGTGCTGGCCGTGATCCGCAGCCCGACCGGCGTGCATCACCCGAAGCTGCGCGAGGTGAAGGTCGCGGATTTCGCCGATCTCACCCCGGTCCGCGACGAGCTCGCCGGTTACGACGCCTGCTTCTACTGCCTCGGTGTCTCCTCGGTCGGGATGAGCGAGGCCGACTACACCCGGGTCTCCTACGACTACCCGATGGCCGCCGCCCGCCTGCTCGCCGAGCTCAATCCGCAGACCTGTTTCGTCTACGTCAGCGGCGCCGGCACCAACCCGCAGAGCCGGCAGATGTGGGCCCGGGTCAAGGGCCGCACCGAGCGTGAGGTCATCGAGCTGCTCCCGCGGGGTTACGCGGTCCGCCCCGGCTTCATCCAGCCGACCCACGGCGTGCGCTCGAAGACCCGGTGGTACAACGCCATCTACACGGCCACGGCGCCGCTGACTCCGCTGCTGGAGCGCACCGCCCCGAAGTACGTCACCACGACCGACCGCCTCGGCCGGGCCATGCTCCAGCTCGCCCGGGTCGGCTTCCCCCGGCACATCCTGGAGAACGTCGACCTCCGCTAAGCAAACCGCGGAAAGCCGGAAATCGGCGCCGGCGGCGTCCCGTCCCCGAACGGCCGCCCGCCGAGCTTCTCCCGCCCGTGCTCGTCGAGCCAGTTCGTCAACGAGGGCCCGGCCGGCACGATCTGAGTCGGGTTGATGTCCTTGTGCACCACGTAGTAGTGCTGCTTGATGTGCACGAAGTCGATCGTGTCGCCGAAACCCGGAGTCTGGAACAGGTCCCGCGCGTACGCCCAAAGCACCGGCATCTCGCTCAGCTTGCTCCGATTGCATTTGAAATGGCCGTGGTAAACGGCGTCGAAGCGCACCAGCGTGGTGAACAGCCGCACGTCCGCCTCGGTGATCGTGTCCCCGACCAGGTAGCGCTGCGTCGAAAGGTGCGAAGAGAGCTTGTCGAGCCGGTCGAAGAGCCGGTGGTAGGCGGCCTCGTAGGCCTCCTGCGTCCCGGCGAACCCGGCCCGGTAGACCCCGTTGTTGACATCCGTGAAGACGAACCGGTTCACCTTGTCGATCTCCTCGCGGAGAGAAACCGGATAAAGCGAGGGCGCCCCGGCCCGGTGAAAAGCCGTCCACTCCAGCGACAGATCAATGGTGATCTGGGCGAAGTCGTTGGTGACCACCTGCCCGGTCGGCACGTCGACGATGGCCGGCACGGTGATGCCCTTGTCGTAGTCCGGATAGCGGGCCAGGAACGCCTCCTGCAGCCGCTCGATGCCGAGCACCGGATCCCGGCCGCCCGGGTCCAGGTCGAAGGTCCAGCTCCGCTCGTCGTGGGTCGGCCCGGCGACGCCCATCGACAGCGCGTCCTCCAGCCCGAGCAGCCGGCGCACGATGATCGCCCGGTTGGCCCACGGGCAGGCCCGGCTCACCACCAAGCGATAGCGGCCCGCCTCCACCGGATAAGGCCCGTCCGCGGCAATCCGGGTGGAGATGTAGCGCTGGTCCCGGGTGAACTCGCCGGACGGATTCACGTAAGCCATGTCTCACATCCTGCCTCGCGCGCCGCCTTCTGGCAGAGTTGCCGGATGGGAGCCAAAATTCGCGATTATCTCGCGCACTGGACCGTGGTCGTCCCGGTCCTCGCCGTCGCCGCGCTGATCCTGACCTGGGGCCGCGACCTGCCACCGCCCGTCGTGGTGCTCGCCGCCCTGCTGCTGGGCGGGGCCGTGCTGGCCGCCGTGCACCACGCCGAGGTCGTCGCCCACCGGGTGGGCGAGCCGTTCGGCTCGCTGGTCCTGGCCGTGGCCGTCACCATCATCGAGGTGGCCCTGATCGTCACGCTGATGATCAGCGGTGGCGAGAAGGCGCAGTCGCTGGCCCGGGACACCGTCTTCGCCGCCGTCATGATCACCTGTAACGGCCTGCTCGGCCTGTCTCTGCTGGTCGGGGCCGCGCGCCGGCACGTGGCCGTCTTCAACTCCGAGGGCACCGGCGGCGCCTTCGCCACCGTCACGATGATCGCGACGCTGAGCCTGGTGCTGCCGAGCTTCACCACCAGCCGCCCCGGCCCGCAGTTCTCGCCGGCCCAGCTCGGCTTCGCCGCGGTCGCCTCGCTCGCTCTCTACCTGCTCTTCGTGGCCGTGCAGACCCGCCGGCATCGCGACTACTTCCTGCCGATCACCACGTCCGGCAAGGTCATCAACGCCGAGGAGCACCTCGACCCGCCGTCCGGCAAGGCCGCGCTGACCAGCGTGGGCCTGCTGCTGGTGGCGCTGGTCGGCGTGGTCGGCCTGGCCAAGGGGGTCTCCCCGTCGATCGAGTCAGCGGTGGACAGCGCAGGCCTGCCGCAGGCCGTGGTCGGGGTGGTGATCGCCCTGTTGGTGCTGCTGCCGGAGACCATCGCGGCGACCCGCGCGGCCGTCCGCGACCGCGTGCAGACCAGCCTCAACCTGGCGCTCGGCTCAGCCATGGCAAGCATCGGCCTGACCATTCCGGCGATCGCCATCGCGATGATCTGGCTGCCCGGCCCGCTGCTGCTGGGCCTGGGCGGCACCCAGATGGTGCTGCTGGCCCTGACCGTCGTGGTGGGCACCCTGACGATCGTCCCCGGCCGCGCCAACGTCCTGCAGGGCGGCGTCCACCTGTCCCTGCTGGCCGCGTTCCTGTTCCTGGCAGCCAGCCCGTAGGTCAGGCCGATCGGCGCAGCACCAGCGTCGGTTCGTAGATCACCGACGACGGCCGCATCTGCGGATCTTCGATCCGGGCCAGCAGCAGCCGGGCCGCCTCGGCGGCCATGTCCTCCAGGGGATGACGCACGGTGGTCAGCGGCGGCGCCGCCGAGAGAGCGGCGCTGCTGTCGTCGAAACCCACGATCGCGACGTCGTCCGGCACCCGCCGGCCGGCGTCGCGCAGGGCGACCAGCGCACCCACCGCCATCAGGTCGTTGGCCACGAAAACGCCGTCCAGGTCGGGGCTCTCGGCCAGCAGCGAACGCATCGCCGCCTCGCCGCTCTCCTGGGTGAAATTTCCGGCCACGATCGGCACCCAGCCGTGCCCGTGCTTGGCGGTCGCCCGCCGGAATCCGGAGATGCGGTCATGGCTGGCCGGCACGTCGGCCGGTCCGGAGATCATTCCGATCCGTTTGCAGCCGCGCCCCAGCAGGTGTTCGGCGGCGAGCGTGGCCCCGGTTTCGTTGGCCAGATCGACGTAGTTGATCGGCACCGGTTCGGCCGGCCGCCCGATCAGCACGGCCGGCACGCCACCCTCGGTGAGCATGCGCGGAAGGGCATCGACGGCCGGTAACGACAGCACGATCACTCCGTCGGCCTGCCCGTTGCGCAGGTCGCCGACCAGTCGCTGGCGTCCGTCGTCGCTGCCGACGATCTGCAGGGCCAGCTGCACGCCGGCCTGCCGCAACACGCTCATCAGCCCGCCCACGACGCGCCCGAAGTAGGGATCGGCGAAGAACCGGCTCATGAACGGATCGTCATCATGCGCTTCGGAGTCGGACACCACGAGTGCGACCGTGCCGGTGCGCCGGGTAACCAGCGACCGAGCCATCCGATTCGGCACATAACCGGTCCGGCCCACCGCATCCCACACCATCTCGTGCAGCTGCGGATCAACGTTGCGAATCCCATTGATCACCCGGGACACGGTCGCCCGCGAAACACCGGCCACCCGCGCGACATCCTCGAGCGTCGGGAGCCTCTCTCCGACCGGAACCCGTTGCATAAAAAAGGTTATAGCACACAAGGAGAGCGCTCTCCGAAAACCCTTTTGACGGTACGAGGCGACGGCCACCCGCCAAATCCACCCCGTCCCCGCCTACCCGGCGCGAGCTACCTGCGGCGCAGGGCCGCAGCGCGACTCTCGCGTGCGGCGACGGTTCCGGAACCGGGACGCATTGACGGACGTGACATCTGGGCGTAACACTTCGGAAAGCGCTCTCCAAAGGCCATCCGGCGTTCCCCGCGCCGGGCGTACTCGTCTATCCCCTGGAGATCCGAGTGAAGACTCCATCCGAACAACGCCATCGCCGCCGGCTGCGGCGGGTGGTCGCACCCCTGGCGGCCACCCTGCTGGCCGGCGCCCTCACCATCGTGGGCATGAACTCGGCGCACGCCGCCGACACCCTGCTCTCGCAGGGCCGGCCGGCGCTCGCCTCGTCCACCGAGAACGGCGGGGCCCCGGCCGCCGCGGCCGTCGACGGCAACGCCACCACCCGCTGGGGCAGTGCCTGGAGCGATCCCCAGTGGCTGCGCGTCGACCTCGGCGGCACGGCCACCATCAGTTCCGTACAACTGCAGTGGGAAACCGCGTACGCCTCGGCGTACCAGATCCAGACCTCGGCCGACGGCAATGCCTGGACCACCATCTTCTCGAAGAGCAATGGTGCCGGAGGCACCGAGACGCTCACCGTGAGTGGCTCCGGGCGCTACGTGCGCGTCTACGGAACGCAACGCGGCACCGGGTACGGCTACTCGCTGTTCGAGTTCAAGGTCTACGGCACGCTGGCCAACCCACCGGCCTCGGACGGTCCCGGTTACGTGATGGCCAACCCGCCGGTCACCGGTGTGATCCCGTCGACCGCCACCCCGCCGAACACCAACCCGCCCACCACGCACCACGAGTTCCAGGCCAACTGCTCGGTGAGCCGCACCAACCTGAACGACGACCCGATCGTCTTCCCGAACCTGCCGGGTGCCTCGCACTCGCACACGTTCATGGGCAACACCACCACCAACGCGGCCACCACGCTGGCCAGCCTCCAGTCCGGTGGCACCGCCTGCATCACGCCCGGCGACAAGACCGGTTACTGGATGCCGACGCTGCTCAACGGCACCGCCGCGGTGCAGCCGGTCGGCCGGCAGGTCATCTATTACAAGAGCGGGGTCATCGACTACCGCAGCGTGCGGCCGTTCCCGGCCGGCCTGCGCTATGTCGTGGGCAGCCCGACGGCGACCATCGACGATTTCCGGAACAGCCCGGGAGCGGTCGAAGGATTCGAATGCGGGGACAGCTCGTTCAACTGGGACATTCCCGCGAACTGTCCGGCCGGCACTCAGCTGAACGCGCGCTACCAGGCGCCGAGTTGCTGGGACGGCCTGCACCTGGACACGCCGGATCACAAGAGTCACATGGCGTACCCGGTGCTCGGCGTCTGCCCCAACGACCACCCGGTCGCCGTTCCGATGATCGAATTCAAGATGGCGTGGCCAGTCAGCGGGAACATGAGCAACGTCCATTTCTCCAGCGGACGCGGCTACAGCTTCCACTACGACGTCTACAACGCCTGGGACGCGCCGACCCTGGCCGCCCTCACCAGCCACTGCATCAACGGTGGCCTGCAGTGCGACCCGCGTGGCTTCGACCTCTACAAGCCGGACCGCGGCGCCGCCCTCAACGAGAACTACGTACTTCCGTAACCGCGAAGAATGGGGCGCCGGGAATACCGGCGCCCCATTTTCGGAATTGATTCAGGAAATGCCTTTCGAGGCCGCGTCAAGCGTGTTCATCGCCGCGGTCCGGGTGCGGATGATTTGCATGGCGAGGGCCCGGGTCTGCGGTTCGACCCCCGATTTGTCCTCGCTGCCGGCTAAATCCTGGCTCTGGTCGAGATGCTCCTCGATCGCCGTTACCACCAGGGTGTCGAAGTCCTTGCCGGACAGCGCCGAGGCCTCGGTCACCTTCTCGGGAGTGACCATGCCGGGCATCGGCATGCCCTTGTGCGGGTTCTCCGCGGGCAGGCCGGCCTGGTTGTGCAACTCGCGCAGCGAGCTCAGCTCGGCGGTGGTGAAGGCCTGCACCTGCAGGGCCAGGGCCTGCACCTCGGGGCTGCCGCTCCGGCTGGGAACCAGCGCGAGCAACGGGAGGATTTCCTCGTCCATGGCGATGTTGATCTCGAGCCAGGCGAGGTCGGTGCCGCCGAACTGACTGGTTGTGGTCGCGGCCGCGGGAGCGGCCGGGCCGGCCGCCGAGTTCGTGCACCCGGTCAGCAGGAGCGTGCCGGCGAGCAGGACCCGAGCCATTGCTTTCACGCCCGTGATTCTGGCTTTTAGTGCTACCTATGTCAATGATTCGATATTGATGGATGGCAACACTCCCGTAACAATTAACCGGATTCGATGAAGCGCTCTCCGGATAACAGTTTTTGGAAGCTGTGGCGCGAGATTTGCTAGCCTTGCCGGAGACGCTGCGTGAGCGGCATCCCGGACGAGGCGTGTCGTACCCGGCCATGACAAGACGACCGCGCAAGAGGTGACTCGTCATGGCATGGGCAGTTCTGGTCGTTTCCGGGGTGTTGGAGACCGTCTGGGCGATCGCGCTCGATCGCAGCTCCGGTTTCAGCCGTGTCGCCCCGACCGTGGTCTTCCTGGTCGCGCTGGCGCTCAGCATGATCGGCCTCGGTTACGCGCTGCGCACCATCCCGATCGGCACCGGTTATGCGGTGTGGGTCGGGATCGGCGCGGTCGGCACCGCGGTGGTCGGCATGGTCGCGCTCGGCGAGCCGGCCACCGTCGTACGCGTCATCTGTCTTGTGATGATCGTTGCCGGCGTCGTCGGCCTGAAGGTCTTCCACTGAGCTGAACCACCCCGGATGCGCCTCGCGCCGCGAGGCGCACCCGAGTCAGACCGTGACGTCGATCTTGCTCTGGTAACCCGTGGTGCTCGCGGTGCGGGTCTTCTCCTGCTCGCGCTGCACGTCCTGCTGAGCCTTGGCGACCGCCGCGCGGTCCTGGGTGATGACCTGCTCGTGGTCCTGCGTGCGGCTCGTCTCGGCGGCCTTCATCGCGGCCTTGGCGGCCAGATCGGCGGCCAGCTTGTCCTGGTACTTCTTGAGCTCGGTCTCGGCACTGCTGGTTCCGGCGGATGCGATCGCGCTGACACTCATCGGTGTGGCCCCTTTGGTAGCTGGTGATTTTGGTCGCCAGCTCAGATCGTCCGAGCCCCCGCCGTCTTAAGGCTCCATGTCGACACCGACGGCGTAATGATCGGACGGGTGGACTCCGCCGAACGGACGATCCCCGGCCAGGAACGCGCCACGGACCGAGAGCGCCAGGCCGGGCCGCCCGGGGCGGGCGAAGACGTGGTCGACCCGCCGGTCGATCTGCTGGGGCGCGTCGGTCGGGGCGCAGGGGAGTGCGGAGTCCAGCGTCACCGCCGCCGGGTCGGCGCCGGCCTCGGCCCAGGTGTCGACCATCGCGTCCAGCAGCGGCAGCAACGCGGGCTGGTCCGGGCCGGCGTTCAGGTCGGCCAGCAGGAGGACGGGCAGCGGACCGTCGAGTTCGATGTCGGTGGCCAGCGCGGCGAGTGCCCGGCACTGGGCCAGGTGGTCCGCGCCGAACCGCTGCTCCCACTCGGTGCCGGCCACGATCACGTGCAGCGGGCCGCGCGGGTGGTCGAGGGTGGCTAGCAGCGCGGCGGGGGTAGGGCCGCCGCGCTGCTGGTTCGGGAGGTGACAGCGCCGGGTGGCGAGGATCGGCCAGCGACTCAGCAGCCCGAGTCCGAATCCGATCCCCGCGTGGTCGGTGGCCGGCTCGGTCGCCGGCTCCCACGCCGAGTGCAGGCCGGCCGGCGCCGCGAGACGCTGAGCCTGGTCGGTGCCGTCACCCGACCAGGACTCGACGAGACCCAGCACGTCCGGCCGGTATGCCTCTACCGTCGCGGCAATACCTTCCTCGCGACGACGCCAGTCGTCACCGAACCGCCACCACACGTTCCAGACCATGACGCGCATCAATGAACCATAAGCGCCTCACGATCGGTAGACGCCGAACTCCCACAGCGAATAGCCGTAGGCGGTGGCCCGGCCGGTCCCGTTGACCCGGACGTAGCGGCCGGAGCCGCTGATGTTCAGGTCGTCGAAACCGCCGTCACCGCTGCTGGTGCTGTAGACGTTGGTCCAGTTCGATCCGTCGTTCGACGTCTGCACCTGATAGCCGGTCGCGTAGGCGGTCTCCCAGGCGAGCTGCACGTGGTTGAACGACTGCACCGAACCGAGGTCGACCTGCACCCACGCGGTGTCCACCCATTCGCTCGCCCAGCGCGTTCCGTAGTCACCGTCGGTCGCGTACGACGGCAGCTGCGGACCGTTCGTGCCGGTCGGCTGATAGGTCGACGCCGTGGTGGTCCGGCCCTTCGACAGATTCGTTCCCGGAATGGTCGGCGGCACCACCCGGATCGACTTCTGCTCGATGCCGACGTTGCCCTGACCGTCGAACGCGTACACGTAGACCTTCCAGACGCCGAGCTTCTCCGGCGCCTTCGCGGTGAACGAGCCGTTGCCGTTGTCGGTGAAGCTGACATTGGTCAGCCCGGTCCCGCCGCTGATGTGCTTGTCCGAGTACATCAGGTTGTAGCGGATCAGATCGCCCTGCGGATCGCTCGCCGCCACGTTCACGGTGAACGTGCCGCCGGCCGGCACCGCGGTCTGGTTCGACACCGACATCGACGAGATCACCGGCGGCGTGTTGGCCTGCGCCGGCCCACCATAGGCGGAGGCGAGCGCGTAGTAGCCGAGCCGCCGCCACCCACCGGTGAAGGTGTTCAGCCACACCCCGCCGAAGTCGTTCTCGAGTCCGTAGTGGAACTCGGTGACCCCGAGCGCCACCCCCGGGTGCGCGTTGATGGTGCTGACGCTGTTGGCGTAGCCGTCCCGTTTCTGCACGTCGGTCGGCTCGGTCGGCACGCCGTTGACGTCGTTCGGAACCTCCCATTCACCGGCCGGGCCGCCCTCGGTGACGATGTACGGCTTGGTGTAACCGCCGGCCACCCAGTCGTTGTAGACGTTGCCGATCGCGCCGTACGAGTTGACCGCGAGCAGGTCCAGATCCGGCGCGTACTGCTTGTAATACGGCCACGCACCGGTATAGGCGTCGGTCGAGGTGACCGGGTGATTCGGGTCGGCCGCGTGGATAGCCTGCGCCAGCTGGTTCACGAACTTCGCGTAACCCACCCGCCGGGCCTCCACCTCGGCGGCGGACAGGCCGTGATCCTGCATGGTGAGGATGACCTCGTTGCCGACATCCCACATCAGCACGCCCGGGTTGTTCTTCAGGGCATTGACCCGGTTCACCACCTCGGTCTTCACCGAGTTCATATAGGCGGTGTCGTTCACGTAGTCGGCGCCCTGGTTCAGCCAGTGCCCGACCACCACCTTGATGCCCTGCTGCGCGGCCCGGTTGAGTAACCTCGGCGTGTTCGCGTCGTCCACGCCCCAGATCCGGATCGTATTGACACCCATGTTCTTCAGGTCCCGCATGTACCCGTCGGCGGCGGCCTGCGGCGGCCCGTAGGTCAGCCCCTTCAGCCGGTAACCGGCGCCGTTGACCTGAAGCTGCCAGTTGCCCTGCGTACCGGTCACCTTCACCACGCTGGGCCCACCCGGCGTGGCCGGATCGGTCATCGCCGGCGCGGTCGTCCCGGTAGCCCGGGACACGGTGACCGAATCCACGCTGAGCACGCCACCCGAGGTGGTGTCCGCGGTCGGCGTGGTGCGCCCGGCGATCGCGTTCGGCAGCGAGCCACCGATCGCCAGGTCGAAGCGCAGGAAGAACCCGTGGTGCACGGCCGCGTTCCAGGCCGTCACGCCCACCTGCGACTCGCGGACCACCCAGGTCTGCCGCCCGTCCAGGTAGAACCGGATCTCCTCATCGGTCTTGGTCCGGTCGATGACCTGCGAGTACTCGTGGTACCCGGTCTGGCAGCCGAGGCAACTGGCCAGCCCCGAGGCCCGCCCGTTGTACTCCGCGCACGGCCCGTCCGGCGCGGTGCCGCAGTGCAGCGTCTGCGACAACTGACTGCGACCGTTGACGTCGGTCATGATGTCGGTCTCGCCGACCCCCGGCCAGTTGTTGTAGTTGCCGCGGTAGGCCGCACCGGTGGCCCGGAACCCCGGCCAGTAACCGAGCGCGCCGGCCACGTCGGGCTGCTTGAGCACCGCGCTGAACTTCGTCTGGGTGCCCGCGAGCGGCTCGAAGTCGGCCCGCTGAGTCTCGATCCGTCCCGAGGTCCAGTTGCCGGCCCCGTCCCGGATCGCCTTGATCGCCAGCCGCCCGGCGCCGTCCAAGGAGACGTTGGCGGTGCTGGCGGACGCGGTCTCGACCTCACCGGTGCCCCAGTTGGCGGCCCCGCCCGGATAGGAGGTGCCCGTGCGCAGCAGCCAGTTGGCCGCGCCCGGCGAGGTGCCGGCCGCACCGTCGAAGGTGTCCGTCCAGACCGTCGTGAAGTTGTCCGCCGGCGTGGTCGGAGTGGTCGGTGTAGTCGGCGTGGTCACCGACCCGCTGACGAACACCTTGAACTCGTACAGCGAGTAGCCGTAGCCGCTGCCCCGCTGCGTTCCGTAAAGGCGGATGTATCGCCCGGAGCCACTGACGGTGAGCGTCTCGGTGCCACCGGCTCCGGTGGTCGTGGAGTAGATGCTGGTCCAGGCATTGCCGTCCGGCGAGGTCTGGATCTGGTACGCCTTGCCGTAGGCGCCCTCCCACTGCAGCACGACCTGACAGATCGCCCGTGACTCACCGAGGTCGACCTGCAGCCACTGCGGGTCGGCGAACTGGCTGGACCAGCGCGACCCGGCATCGCCGTCGACCGCCTTGGCCGCCGCGACGTCCGCACCCTCCTGCGAGGAGGCGGTAGCCGCCCGCCCGAGCGCGGCGTTGGTGGACCCGCACGCCGAAGCTCCAACCGATCCGTAGACCTTGAACTCGAACAGCGAGTAGCCGTAGCCACCGGCTCGCACCGTGCCGTAGAGCCGGACATAGCGCCCGGAGCCACTGACGGTGAGCGTCTCGGTGCCGCCGACACCGGTAGTTGTGGAGTAGATGCTGGTCCAGGCGTTGCCGTCGGGCGAGGTCTGAATTTGGTAGGCCTTGCCGTAGGCGCTCTCCCACTGCAGCACCACTGAGGTGATCGCAGCGGTGGCGCCCAGGTCGACCCGGATCCATTGCGGATCGCTGAACTGACTGGCCCAGCGGGTGCCCGGGTTGCCGTCGGTGGCGTTGGCCGCCGCGACGTCGGCCCCCTCCTGCGAGGAGGCGGTGGTGGGTTTGCCCTGCGAGAGCAGGGTGTCGGCAGCGTGCGCACCAAGCTGCGCGACAGCGAGATAGGCGGCCACCAGGGCCACCACAACGACGGGGACAAGACGCCGCCAGGCAAGCCGGGCCGGCGAGGAAGCCGTATTCACACGAACTCCAGGGGATAGAGCGGCCATGGCACCGGGGAAGATGCCGAGCACTCGGGGAAAGCGCTCTCCGTCCTAGCGCGAAGTGTTACGCCGCGCTTTCCAGCGTGTCAATACCACCCCCGGATCCTTGCCCGCCACACCTCCACAATCCCCACAAAACACCACACCCTCTTGACGGAGGCACCAAAAATGAAGCACGGTAGGCGTCGATTGGAGAGCGCTTTCCAAACAGGTGACCGGCGGCGAATTGCACCCCGCCGCCGGCCACCCGGCAAGCAATGTTGTCGAGTTCCGCACCGTGCCGAACGCCAAGCCAAGAGACCAGCCCAGGGCAGCGGGGATTCAGGTGGGCGCCGCCCCAGCGCCGGTAGCAAGGCAGCCCGCTCGGCACGGCCCGAAACCCGACAACAGCGGTGCCCTGGCCTGCGCGATCGCTTCAAGTGCCGCCGCGAGGAGATCCCCAAGCCCCGCCCTAACCCCAGCCACAGACAAAGGCCGAGCAAACCCGGAGGGATCTCCGAGCGCCCGGCCGGGGTCCGGGGCAGCGCCCCGAAAGCGAAGCGCTCCGAGCGCGCAGCCAAGAGCGAACCGCCGACCCAAAGGGATGACGCGAAAAAAGTTGCCCAGGGATGTCGAATGGACGTCGACGGCTACGACCACATGCTGACGGCGGCCAGGAAGGCCGGACCAAAGAACGAGGAGATCGACGTGAAGTACATGCTGATGATGTTCGGGGACGCCACCGACATGATGGAGGCCCGCTCCACCGACTGGGTTCGCGACATGGTCGCGTTCATGGGCAACTTCAACGCCGACCTGGAGAAGTCCGGCGAATTCGTCACGGCGGAGGGCCTGGACTTCCCGTCCACCGCCAAGACGGTCAACCTGGTGGACGGCCAGGTAGTCGTCTCGGACGGCCCGTTCGCCGAGGCCAAGGAGGCCCTGGCCGGCTTCTGGATCTTCGACGTGAAGGACGAGGCCCGCGCGATCGAACTCGCGAGCAAGGTGGTTGTCTGGGCCGAGCGCGTGGAACTGCGCAAGGTCGGCGAGGCCCCGGACGTCTGATCCGCAGACGGTGGACGGCGCCCGATCCGGGCGCCGCCCGGCGGAACCAAGAGAGGGGAGCGGTGGAAGCGCTGTTGAGGGAGCTGGCTCCACAGGTGCTGGGCGGCCTGGTCCGGCGCTACGGACAATTCGACGCCGCCGAGGACGCCGTCCAGGAAGCCCTCCTCGCCGCCTCGATCCAATGGCCGAGGGAAGGCCTACCCGACAACCCCAAAGCCTGGCTGACCTCGATAGCCTCCCGCCGCCTGATCGACGAGTTCCGCAGCGAGAACTCAAGGCGCCGCCGTGAGGCCGAGGTGACACAAGGCGAGACCACCACCCCCGATATACCCGACCGGGACGACACCCTTGACCTGCTTTTTCTCTGCGCGCACCCGGCGCTGTCCGGCCCGTCGCAACTCGCGTTGACCCTGCGGGCGGTGGGCGGCTTGACCACCGGGGAGATCGCGCAGGCTTTCCTCGTACCGGAAAGCACGATGGCTCAGCGGATCAGCCGCGCCAAGCAGTTGATTCGCCGGAGCGGGCGTGGTTTTGAATCTCCGCCGGAGGCGGAGCGCGGCGAGCGTCTCCGGGTGGTCCGGCAGGTTCTGTACCTGATTTTCAATGAGGGATACACGGCGTCCGGCGGCCCGGCGTTGCAGCGGGCCGAGTTGACCGCGGAGGCCATCCGGTTGGCCCGGATGCTGCACAACCTCCTGCCGGATGACGCCGAGACCACCGGCCTGCTCGCGCTGATGTTGCTGACCGACGCCCGGACGACGGCCCGCACCGACCCGGACGGCAATCTGGTTCCGCTCGACCGCCAGGACCGTGCGCAGTGGAGCAAGGAGCAGATCACCGAGGGAGTTTCCCTGGTCTCGGCCTCGCTGGGCCGGGGAAAGCTCGGCCCGTACCAGATCCAGGCGGCCATCGCGGCCCTGCACGACGAGGCGCCGAGCGACGCCGAGACGGACTGGCCGCAGATCCTCGCGCTCTACGAGGTCCTGGAAAAGATCTCGCCGGGGCCGGTGGTCACGCTCAACCGGGCCGTCGCGGTGGCGCGGGCGCAGGGGCCGCTGGCCGGGCTGGCCGTGCTCGCCGACCTGGACGGCGACGCCCGGATGGACGGCAACCACCGGGTCGAGGCGGTTCGCGCGCACCTGCTGGAGCGGGCCGGGTTCCGGGCCGAGGCGCAGGCCGCGTTCGTCCGGGCCGCGAAGCTGACCGCGAGTGCCCCGGAGCGCCGTTACCTGGAGGGGAAAGCTCTTACATTGCTCGAACAATGAAACGGGCATGATGAACCGGTGACCGACGCCAAGGGCCTGGTCCTCGTGGTCGAGGACGAGCGGCCGATCGCCGACCTGGTGCGGCTCTACCTGAGCCGGGACGGTTTCGGCGTGCACGTCGAGCACGACGGCGTCGCCGGGCTGGCGGCGGTTCGCCGGACCAAGCCGGTCGCCTGCATCCTCGACATCGCGCTGCCGGGGCTGGAGGGCACCGAGATCGTCCGGCGGATGCGTGCGGAGAGTGACTGGACGCCGGTCATTTTCCTTACCGCCCGTGACGACGAGGTGGACCGGATTCTCGGCCTCGAGATGGGCGCCGACGATTACGTGACGAAGCCGTTCAGTCCGCGCGAGTTGGTCACCAGGGTCCGGGCGCTGCTGCGCCGCGCGGCCGGGCCGCCCGACGGCGGGCGGGTGCGCACGCTCGGGCCGGTCGCCCTCGATCCGGCCCGGCGGCTGGTCACCGTGGACGGGGTGCCGCTGTCGCTCACCCAGACCGAGTTCGACCTGCTCGGGCATCTGCTGGGCCGGCCGGGCCGGGTGTTCACCCGGGAGGAGCTGCTGGCCACCGTCTGGGGGTACGCGTCGGCCGCCGGCACCCGCACGGTCGACGTGCACGTGGCGCAGGTGCGGGCCAAGCTCGGCGCGGCGGCCGGACTGATCCGCACGGTGCGCGGCGTCGGCTACACCGCCGATGCGTAGGACCCTCACCGGCCAGGTGGTGCTGGTCACGGCGGCCACCGCGGTGATCGCGGTGATCGTGACGGCGCTGGTGGCGATCCCGGTCGCGGTGCGCAGCGCCAACACCCAGGCCCGTGCGCAACTGGTGGAGCAGAGCAAGCTCGCGGTCGAACTCCTGGCCGCCGAGCGGCCGGCCGCCCGCGAGAGCATCGTCACCGACCTGCGCGATCAGGGCGTCGAGGTCTATCTGATCCGCCGCGGGGTGGCCGACCGGGCCGGGCTTCCGCAGCGGGTGGTGCAGCAGATCGCGGCGGGCACGGTGGTCAACACCCGATCGCCGGTCGAGGGCCGGCCGTCGTTCATCGTCGGCCGCCCGCTCAGCGGCCGCAACGCCGGCGTCGTACTCACCCGCGGCGTCGCCAACGGCACCGCCGCCAACGTACTCGGCAGCATCTGGATCGCCCTGCTGGCCGGCCTGGCCGGCGGCATCGCCGCGGGCGCGCTGCTGGCGCGCTTCATCGCCCGGCCGATCCGCCGGGCGGCCTCGGCCGCCGGCAAGCTTTCCGCCGGGGACCGCTCGGTGCGCATCTCCCGGCAGGGGCCGGCCGAGGCCGGCGAGCTGGCTGACGCCATCAACCAGCTCGCTACCGCTTTGCAGATCAGCGAGGGGCGGGAACGCGATTTCCTGCTGTCGGTCTCGCATGAGTTGCGTACGCCGTTGGCGACAATCCGCGGGTACGCCGAGGCCCTCGCCGACGGAGTGGTCGGTCCCGACGGCGCGGAGAAGGCCGGCGCCACCATGCTCGCCGAGTCCGATCGGCTCGACCGGCTGATCTCCGACCTGCTGGTGCTGTCCCGGTTGGAGGCCGCCGACCTGCCGCTCGACGTCGTCCCGGTCGATCTGGCGGAGCTGGTCCGGGCGGCGGGGGAGGCGTGGGCGGCCCGATGTGCGCCGGACGGCCCACTGCTGCGGGTGCAGCTGCCGGACGGGCCGCTGCTGGTCGAGACCGACCCGGGCCGGATCCGGCAGGTGCTCGACGGCCTGTGCGAGAACGCGTTGCGGGTGGTGCCGGCCGGTGCCCCGCTGGTGCTGGCGGCCCGGGCCGACCCGGACGCGGCGGTGCTCGAGGTGCGTGACGGCGGTCCCGGCTTCACCGACGAGGATCTGGCGGTGGCGTTCGAGCGGGGCGCGCTGAACCGCCGCTACCGGGGCATCCGCAAGGTCGGCAGCGGTCTCGGCCTGGCCCTGGCGGCCCGGCTGGTGGGGCGGCTCGGCGGGCGGATCAGTGCCGGGCATGCCCCGGAGGGCGGCGCGATGTTCACCGTGGAGCTTCCTTACCCGGCCCGAACATTGCCCTGACCGGGCTCTGCCGTTGTCCTCGCAGGATTCCGGTCATGAGACGAACCTTTGTTGTCCTGAGCCTCACCGGTGCACTGGCTCTGGCCGCATGTGGTGCCCCCGCGGCGGTCGCTTCCGATGTGGCCGACGAGGCCGTCGCGCTTCAGCAGGTCGGCTTCGAGACGGGACTGGCGGACACCCCATCCGCGGAGGCATCGGCCGGCGACGCCCCACGTAAGACGATCCGTAAGTACCTGCGCCGCAACACCCTGCACGGCGAGGTGGTCATCCAGACCAGGAAGAACGGCCCGAAGACCGTGGTGGTCCAGCGCGGCTCGGTCACCGCGGTCAGCGCCGACAGCGTGTCGGTGAAGTCCACCGACGGGTTCGCGCTGACCTGGAAGTTCGGCGACAAGCTGCGAGTCGTTCAGGACCGCAAGACGACCGAGCTCTCGGCGCTGAAGACCGGTGCCGAGATCGGCCTCGCCGGAACCAGGGACGGCGACGTCACCTCGGCCCGCCTGATCGCGATCACGTAGACGGGCCGCGGCCCGTCTCCCCCGGGACGGGCCGCGGCACTAGGGGTAAGGCTCTATTGGAGGAACTCCCCGAGCGGCGAGAGCAGCAGGCCCCCCAGCTGCGCCGCGACCCGGTCGAGATGGGCACGTTCCTTGTCGGTGGCGGACATGTCGTGCCGGATGCCCCACAGCTTCTGCGCGTTACGCCAGGCGACGTTCCGCGTGTACTCCACCGCCTCGCCCTGCCACCAGTCGTCGAGGCGGCCGTTCATCGTGTCGATGAGCAGCTGCCACTTGTCCAGGTAGCCGCGGCGCAGGCCGGGGATGGCCACCGCGAAGATCTCGTTGATCTGCAGATAGTCGTGGTGCTGATCGCTGTCGTCGATCGGGTCGGTGCCCAGGTGATCGAACGTGGTCACCAGGGCGAAGGGCAGATCGAAGTTGATGTGCGCGTTCACCCCCGCGCAGGCGGACGGCAGCGGACGGCAGTCCGGCCCGGGTATCCGCTGGAACAGCCCGGTCCAGACGCGCGGGCAGTGCGGACTGGTGTCCGGTCCGGCCCACGCGCGCAGAGCATCGAAGTAGCGCGCCGCGAACTCCACGTCGAGGCGCGACAGAAAAGCCGGGTCTTTGAACTTCCCCCCGTAGAGGCGTTCGAGAACACCCTCGGTGATCGTCAGGTAGAGCTTGTTGAAGTCACAGAGCGGGTTATCGGCCAGCAGGGGTGGCACGCGGCCGAGGATGTCCTGCAGCTTCGTCAGCTGATCAACCACGGCGGGTACGTCGTCGGGGTGCGATTGCAGCAGGTCTGACATCTCCTGCCGCACCGGACCCCAGACCGACTGGGTCATCGGTTCCTCCAGGTGAATCTCCACACGGAGGGCCCCCAGCACCGGCCGGCGACGGTAGCCGCCGGCCGGTGCTCCCCCGTACGGTCAGCCTTCCATCGCCGACGTACGTAGGGATCGGTAGAACTACGTATTCCGCGTACGCATATAACGGTAAGGTCACGCCGCGGTCAGGAAAACCCGGCTGGCCTGCACCCGCGTGCGTACCTGAAGCTTGTCGAAGATATGCCCGACGTGTACGCCGACCGTGCGCTCCGAGATGAACAGCCGCTCGCCGATCTCCCGGTTGGTCAGCCCCTCGGCCACCGCGGCCAGGACCTCCCGCTCGCGCTGGGTGAGAACGCCCAGCTCATCGTCGGGTTCGGGGCCGGGCGGGTTGATCGGGACTGTGTCGGCGTCGTCGGCCAGCGCCACCCGGAACCGGTGCGCCGTGGCGACGATCTCGGCCGCGAGCGGCCGGGCCCCCATCGCGATCGTGGTCGCGTACGCCTCCCGCAGCGCGACCACCGCGGTGGCCTTGCGGGTCTTGCGGGTCAGCGCCGCCTCGGCCCGGCGCAGCCGGGAGTAGGCCGCCGGGTAGGGCTGGCTGCGCCGGTCCCAGGCCACCGCGGCCCGGATCCACGGCTCCGGGTCGTGGCGTTCCTCGATCCGGCTGATCTCGGCGTTGCACAGGTCGATGTAGCCGTCGATGACCGCACGCACCGGGTTGGCGGCCGTGCCGACCCCCTCGGCCATCCGCTCGACGACCGTCTTGAGCCGGCGGATCGCACCCGGGTCGACCTGGTCGCCGGCCGCCCGGGCCTCGGCCTCGGCGCGCAGGCCGTGCCAGGCCAGCACGCCCAGCAGCACCAGGTCGTCGGAGCGGGTCTCGGTGAGTCCGCGCTGGACCGCGGCGCGGGCCTGGGCCCAGCGGCCCTGCCACATTGCCAGGCCGGCCCGCAGGGTAAGCATCGGCAGCACGTGCCGGGCACCCCCACCGGCCAGCAGGGTGGCGACCGCGTCCAGGTCGCGGTGGGCGGCATCGATGTCGCCGAAGCCGACCCAGAGCCGGCACCGGGCCAGCAGCAACTCGACCGCGTCGGCGCCGGACGGGCGGTGCCGCATGGCCGCCTCGAGCACCTGGTCGGCCTCGGCCCACTGACCGACCCGGAACAGGCCGTTCCCGGCGATGGCGAGCAGGCGGGTCTGGTAGGTGCGGCCGACGCCGAGCGAGGCCAGGCGCTCCGCGCCGCGGCGGGCGACAAGCACCCCCTCCTCGACGTTGTTGAGCGGGCCGGCCAGCAGCTCGGCCAGGTGCAGGTAGGCGACGCCGAGGTCGTCGGGGTGCCCGGACCGCTCGGCGATCTCGACGGCCTGCCGGATGACCGCGAGACCCGCGTCGGGGTCTTCCCGGAACGCGGAGCTGAAGCCGAGCGCGGCGCTGGCCCGGACCAGGTCGGCGGTCGTGCCGTTCTCGGCGGCCAGGTCGAGGGCCTCGGTCGCACGCTCGTAGGCATCGGCGTACCGGCCCAGGTGAACCAGCAGCTCGGCGAGGTAGGCGGCGGCCGACGCGCGCTGCCGGGGCGCGCAGTCCGGCGCCTGCAGGGCGAGTTCGTACTCCACCTCGGCGGTCGCCGACCGGCCGGCCGCGGCGAGGTAGCGGGCCCGGCGCAGGTGCAGCTCGCAGCGGCCGGGCGCGTCGGACCGGTTGGCCAGCTCGGCCAGCCGGGTCAAGGCACGCTGGTGCTCGCCGCACTGATGGGCCGACTCGGCCGCGTGTGCGAGCAGCTCGGTGCGTTCCGGTGCGTCGCCGGCGATCAGGTCCAGCGCCAGTGACCAGTAGCGATGGGCCTCGGTAAAGCCGTACATCTGCTCGGCCGACCGCGCCGCCGCGACCACCGACGGCAGCGCCCGGGCCGGCTCGCCGGCCTTCTGCCAGTGATGGGCGAGCCGGGCGTGATCGGCCCCGCCACTGCCCTCCATCGCCTCGGCGTACCGCCGGTGCAGGGCGGCCGCCTCGGCCGGCAGGACCTCGGATTCGAGGACCTCGGCGACCAGCCGGTGCCGCAGGCGGTAGCCCTCGGCGGCGCTGGCCACGAAGCGGTGCGCCACGGCCGCCCGGATCGCTTCGATCAGCTCGTCCTCGGGCAGCTTGGTGACCCGGGCCAGCACGGTGTGCTCGACCGGCTCGACCCCGGCCGCGACGGCGTGCACCACCGCGTGCGCCTTCGGCGGCAGCTCGTCCACCCGGGACAGGAAGATCTCGCGCAGCGTGTCGGACAGCTCGATGCGGCCGTCGCGCAGGTCACGGGCCAATTCCTCGACCACGAACGGGTTGCCGCCGGAGCGCTTGAAGACCCGGTCGGAATCCTCCGGCTCGATGCCGCCGGCGATCGCGTTGACCAGCTCCAGGGTCTGGTCGCGGTCGAGGGGGGAGAGGTCCACGACGCGTACGGATCGCAGGCGCCGCAGCTCGGCCAGCACCCGGCGCAGCGGGTGGGCGCCGTGCAGCGCCTCGGCGCGCACCGCGGCCAGCACCGAGAGCCGGATGCCGCCGAGGCCGGCCAACAGGTAGAGCAGCAGCTGACGGGTGCTCCGGTCGGCCCACTGCAGGTCGTCGAGGACGAGCAGCAGGTGCTTGTCGCCGGCCACGGCGCGCAGGTCGCGGGAGACCCGGTCGAGCAGGGCGCCCGGATCGTCGGTCTGATCTATCTGCCGAAGCTCCGGATCGTGTTGGCGCAGAGCCTGCAGAACCGGGTGCAATGGTGACGCATCGCCGATATCGAGGCAGGTTCCGGACAGCACGGCAACGCCCGTGGCGCTCATCGCCCGGGCGGTCTCCCGCAACAACCGGCTCTTGCCGACGCCACTCTCGCCGGTGACGAACACCGCGGCAGTGCCGCCCGGGCCGACGTTGCGCAGGTCGGACTGGACCTCGGCAAGCGTGTCGGTGCGACCGACAAGCGGACCGTCGTCCCCCTCGTCGCTGGCCATGGAGGGCAGCCTAGTGCGAATCGACCTAGCACGTTGTCGTCGGTTCGGTCTGTTCTGCGTCACAAAAATGACGGGGAGCCACTCTGTCAGAGATACGTCGTTCTGACGATCCAGAAGTGGACGGCGGCTGGCACCGTTTCTCCCCGGGGCAAGCAAGGAATTGGGGGAGCGTGAGACATGACCGCAATCGCTATGGCGGAGCAGGAGCGGCGTCAGACCGTGACCGTCCTCTTCATCGACATCGTGGGGTTCACCTCGCTGGTCGACGACCTGGACTGTGCGGTGGTTCGCGCATTGCAACGTGACTACTTCGCGACCGTGTGTGAGGTGGTCCGCGCGGGGGGCGGAGTTATCGAGAAGTACGTCGGGGATGCGGTGATGGCAGTCTTCGGCACCGGATCGGGGGGATTCGGGCCGGAAGCGGCCGCTTCGGCGGTCCGGGTGGGCCTGTCGGTCCAGGAGGCGTTGAGGGGGCAACTCCTGGCCGGCAGGTTCGCCGTACGTACTCGGGTGGGTCTCGCGACCGGCGACGTGATCGTCGATGTCGCGGCCGCCCGGGATTTCGGGCACAACATGATCAGCGGAAGCGTGGTCAGTACGGCCGCGCGACTGCAGGCCTACGCGCCGCACGACACCGTCGTGGTGTGCGCGTCGACCCAGGCGGTCACCGATGAGTTGATCGCTTATCAGGAGCTGCCGCCGGTCCGGGTGGCCGGCAAGCCGTACCCGCTTGATCTGTGGCGTGCGTTGCAGCCGCAGCGGGTCCCGGCCGGCGTGGGGCAGCTCTGCGGGGTGGGCGCCGAGTAACCGGCGTCCGCACGGGTGGGCGCCGACCAGGGCATCGGCGCCCACCTCCGCCGTGTGTTCTCTCACGATCGTGAGAGTGGCTCAGGCGGTGTTGAACGGAGATTGTCGGAGGCTCCCGGTAGGCTCGCCGCGAATTGACCACCTAGGGCCGATCGGGAGTGCCACCTCGTGACCGCGGAAATCCTGTACGGGGCTGACGACCTCACGCACCTCGAAGGGCTTGATGCTGTCCGCAAGCGCCCGGGCATGTACATCGGCTCGACCGACAGCCGCGGCGTCAACCACCTGGCCAACGAGATCATCGACAACTGCACCGACGAGGGTGTCGCGGGCCACGCCACCAATGTGGCCGTGATCCTGCACGCCGACGGTTCGGTCCAGGTCGACGACGACGGCCGGGGCATCCCGACCGACATCAACGCCAAGTCCGGCCTCAACGGCGTCGAGCTGGTGCTGACCCGGCTGCACGCCGGCGGCAAGTTCGGCGGCTCCGGCTACAAGACCTCCGGCGGCCTGCACGGCGTCGGCGCGTCCGCGGTCAACGCGCTCTCGCTGCGTTTCGACGTGACGGTCAAGCGCGACGGCAAGGTCCACGAGCTGTCCTTCCACCGCGGCCAGCCCGGCGTCTTCGACGGCCCGGGGCCGACCGCCCGCTTCACCCCAGAGTCCGGCCTGCGGGTCGTGCGCAAGATGAAGCGCGGCGAGCCGACCGGCACCTCGATCCGCTATTGGTATGACGCTCGTTACTTCGAGACCGGCGCGCGGCTCGACGCCGACTCGGTGCGGGCCAAGCTGCGCAACACGGCTTTCCTGGTCCCCGGCGTGGTCTACACGCTGCGCGACCTGAACGCCGAGGAGGTCACCACCGAGACCTTCCACTACCCGCACGGTCTGACCGACATGGTGGAGTTCCTCACCCACGCCGGCGACAAGCCGGTCTCCGGCATCCTGATGGTGAACGGCGAGGGCACCTACAAGGAAAACGCCGCCGACGCCAACGGTGTGATGCAGTCCAACGTCGAGCGACGCGCCGAGATCGAGGTCGCGTTCCGCTGGGGCACCGGCTACGAGCGCACCGTGGAGTGCTTCACCAACACGATCCGTAATGCGCACGGCGGCACGCACCGTAAGGGTTTCGAGCGGGCTCTGGTCCGGGCGATGACCGAGGCGATCCGCAACACCCGAGGTTTATTGCGCCCCAAGGAGGACCCGCCGGTCCTCGACGATCTGCTCGAGGGCATGACCGCGGTCATCCACGTGCGCGTCCCCGAGCCGCAGTTCACCTCGCAGACCAAGGACGAGTTGTCCACGGCCGGGGTGACCCGGGTGGTGCAGAGCCTGATCGAGGCGTACATCAAGGAGTGGGTCGACGGCCGCAAGACGAAGGCCGAGGCCCGCACCGTCCTGCAGAAGGTCGTGGACGCGGCCCGGGTCCGGCTGACCCAGAAACAGCAGAAGGACGCGGCCCGCCGCAAGACCGCCCTCGAGGGCGCGTCGATGCCGCCCAAGCTGGTCGACTGCCGGGCCACCGGCATCGCCCGCTCCGAGCTCTACATCGTCGAGGGTGACAGCGCCCTCGGCACCGCCCGGATGGCCCGCAGCTCGGAATACCAGGCGCTGCTGCCGATCCGCGGCAAGATCCTCAATGTCCAGAAGGCGTCCCTGCAGCAGGTGCTCGACAACGCCGAGTGCTCGGCGATCGTGCAGGTGCTCGGGGCCGGTTCGGGGCGCACGTTCGAGATCGCGTCGATGCGCTACGGCCGCGTCATGATCATGGCGGACGCCGACGTCGACGGCTCGCACATCCGCACGCTGCTGATCACCCTGTTCGCGAAGTACATGCGACCGGTGATCGAGGAGGGCCGGCTGTTCGCCGCGATGCCGCCGCTGCACAAGGTCGTCACCAAGGGCCGCAGCTCGGAGACCATCTTCACCTACACGCAGCAGGAGATGGAGACCACTGTCGCGCGGCTGGAGAAGTCCGGAAAATCCGTGCAGCGACCGGTGCCCCGGTTCAAGGGTCTCGGTGAGATGGACGCCGACGAGCTGTGGGACACCACGATGAACCCGGCGACCCGCACGGTCCGGCGCATCACGCTGCTCGATGTCGAGCGAGCCGAGGAAACCCTCGAGCTGCTGATGGGCGAGCGGGTCGAACCCCGGAAGAACTGGCTGATCGAGGCGGCGGGCCGCATCGATCAGGAGACGATCGACGCCTGAGAGAGGTCGCTGCTTCATGGCACGCCGCAAGAACACCGACAACCGCGTCGACCTGTCCGCCTTCGACCAGGCCGGCGCGCACGTCATCGACAACCCTCTGACCACCGAGGTCGAAGACTCGTACTTGGAGTACGCGTACTCGGTGATCCACTCGCGCGCCCTGCCGGACGCGCGGGACGGCCTCAAGCCGGTGCACCGCCGCATCCTGTGGTCGATGTCCGAGCAGGGCCACCGCCCCGACCGGGGCTACGTGAAGTCCGCCCGGGTGGTCGGCGACGTGATGGGTAAGTACCACCCGCACGGCGACGTCGCGATCTACGACGCCCTGGTCCGGCTCGCCCAGGACTTCTCGCTCAACGCCCCGCTGATCGATGGCCACGGCAACTTCGGCTCGCCCGACGACGGCCCGGCCGCGGCGCGTTATACCGAAGCCCGGATGTCGCGCGAGGCGATGCTGCTGGTCGGCGAGCTGGGCGAGGGCACTGTCGACTTCAAGTCCACCTACGACGGCTCCGACGTCGAGCCCCGGGTGCTGCCGGCCGCGTTCCCCAACCTGCTGGTCAACGGCACGTCGGGCATCGCGGTCGGGATGGCCACCAACATGATCCCGCACAACCTCGGCGAGGTCGTGGCGGCCGCCCGGCACCTGATCACCAGCCCCGACGCGTCGCTCGACGAGCTGATGCGCTTCGTGCCCGGCCCCGACCTGCCCACCGGCGGCCAGCTGCTCGGCCTCGACGAGGTCCGCCGCGCCTACGAGACCGGCCGGGGCGTGGTCCGGATGCGGGCCCGCGCGCAGACCGGCCTGCTCGAGGGCGGGCGCGGCCGGCAGGCCATCACGGTCACCGAGCTGCCCTACGGCATCGGCACCGAGAAGATCATCGAAGCGATCACCGACGAGGTGAAGGGCAAGCTGATCACCTCGGGTCCGCGCCGCGGCCAGCGCCAGGCCGCCCGGCTGGCCGGCATCGCCGACGTCAAGGACCTCACCGACCGCGAGCACGGCACTCGGCTGGTCATCGAGTGCAAGGTCGGCGTCAACCCGCAGGCCCTGCTGGCCGACCTCTACCGGCTGACCCCGTTGGAGAGCTCGTTCGGCATCAACAACCTGGTGCTGCTCGACGGCCAGCCGCAGACGCTGGGCCTCAAGCCGCTGCTCGAGGTCTTCGTCAACCACCGCTACGACGTGGTCACCCGGCGCACCCTGTTCCGCCGCACCAAGCGCGAGGACCGCCTGCATCTGGTCGACGGCCTGCTGATCGCCCTGATCGACATCGACCGGGTGGTCGCCATCATCCGGGGCAGCGACGACGCGTCGGCCGCCAAGGCGTCCCTGATGAGCGAGTTCTCGCTCTCCGACATCCAGGCGACGTACATCCTGGACACCCCGCTGCGCCGGCTCACCCGCTTCGACCGCATCGAGCTGGAGACCGAGCAGGAGCGGCTGCGCGCCGAGATCGCCGAGCTGTCCCGCATCCTCGACAACGAGGACGTCCTCAAGCAGGTCGTCTCCGACGAGCTGGCCGAGGTGGCCACTGAGTTCGGCGCGCCCCGGCGCACCACGCTGATCGACGGCGACCTCAAGGAGGTCCTCGCGGCGTCGGTCCCGGCCGGCCCGCTCGAGGTCGCCGACGACCCGTGCCAGGTGATCCTGTCGGCGACCGGCCTGATCGCCCGCACCGCGGCCGAGAGCGAGGAGGCCACCGAGGCCCGCCGCCGCTCCGGACGGGTCAAGCACGACGCGGTCCGCGCGGTGATCCACTCGACCGCCCGCGGCCGCATCCTGCTGATCACCAACCGCGGCCGGGCGTTCAAGACCGACGTGCTGCCGCTGCCGGTGCTGCCCGAACAGTCCGGCACGGTGTCGGTGCGCGGCGGCATGTCCGCGGCTGAGCTGGTCCCGCTGGAAAAGGGCGAGAAGGTCGTCGGCCTGGCCCCGCTGACCGACGACAAGGGCCCCGGCCTGGCGATGGGCACGAGGCACGGCGTGGTCAAGGTGTGCGCACCCGAATGGCCGGTCCGTTCCGACGAGTTCGAGGTGATCACCCTCAAGGACGGCGACGAGGTCCTGCAGGCCACCTGGCTCACCGACGGCAACGAGACCCTGGCGTTCGTCACCTCCGACGCGTCGATGCTGCGCTTCCCGGCCAAACTGGTCCGCCCGCAGGGCCTCAAGGGCGGCGGCATGGCCGGCATCAGCCTGACCGCCGAGTCCGAGGTGCTCACCTTCAACGTCGTGGTGACCGCCGACGCCGCCCACGGCGAGCCGATGGTGGTGACCTCCACCGGCACCCAGGTGAAGGTGACCCCCTTCGCGCAATATCCGGCCAAGGGCCGCGCCACCGGCGGCGTCCGGGTGCAGCGCTTCCTGAAGGGCGAAACCAGGCTGGCGGTGGCCTGGGTCGGCCCACGCCCGGTCGGCGCCAGCAGCACCGGCGACCCGGTCGAACTCCCCGACCCCGACACCCGCCGCGACGGCTCAGGCACAGCGGTGATCATGGGCCCACAAATCGTAGGCCACCTGATCGAACGAGGCTGATTCTTCCGTCGGACTCCAGGGCAACCCCGTCGCTTGCGGCGGGGTTGTTTTCTTACGCTTCCTTTTTCCGTACGCCGATCGACCGGTCCCGTGCCACTCAGTTTCTCTGCGCGAGACGCACCCTCCGCGCGCCCCCGCCGGGCGGGCCCGGCGGTTGACGCCCGACCGCCGCCGGGTCTCTCGTAGCGTCACACTCCGGCCTTGCGCGGCGCCGGCCTTGCGCGGCGCCGGCCTTGCGCGGCGCCGGATTTGCGCGGGGCCGGCCTTGCGCGGGGCCGGGTCGCCTCGTCCATGAGCTTGATCAGCGTTCCCGGGCTGCCGCGGCGGGCCGCCGCGGCGAGGGCGGCCCTCGCTGACCACGCGAGAGCGAGCCGGAACGAGGACCTGAGCCTGTCCTGCCGATCATGAGAAGGCTGCACCGGCCGGCGGCCGCCTCGCGGCCGGTGCCAGGCACCGCCTGGGCCTCGCCTCACTCCCGCGGTCCGGCCGGGACGGCTAGGTTGAGGCGACCTGGCCGCGGAGAACGTTGGCCAGTAGGTCGGCGTCTACCGGTTTTTGCAGGTAGGGGGCGTCGGCTGGGACCAAACCGGTGGACAGCGCTATGTGCCGGGGGATTCCGGTGGCGTAGACGATTTTGATGTTGGGGAACGAGCCGGCGATGGTCTGGGCGAAGCGGGTGCTTTCGCCGGGCAGCGACAGGTCGGCCACCAAGGCGTCGATCTCGCCTGGGTGCTGCTGGCAAATTTCTACGGCGGCTGGGCCGCTGCTGGCGCCGTACACGTCGAAGCCACGCTTGCGCATGGCGTACACGGTGGTTTCCAGGATGTCGGCATCGTCATCAACCACGAGAATCGTAGGTTGGGGCATAATCCCTCGATCCGCCACGAAAGGGTCTCTTCTCCCCGGAGATTACGCCATCCCGAGGTCAGGCGAGGCCGGACTGGTAGGCGAAGACGACCAGCTGTGCACGATCCCGCGCGCCCAGCTTGATCATCGAGCGGCTCACGTGGGTGCGGGCGGTCGCCGGGCTCACCACCAACTGGGCGGCGATCTCGTGGTTGCTGAGGCCGCGGGCCACCAGGGTGACGATCTCCCGCTCGCGGTCGGTGAGCCGGGCCAGGTGCGGGTGCGGCCTGTTCGGCCGGGGTGCCAGGCCGGTGAACTCGCGGATCAGGGTCTTGGTCACCGAGGGGGCCAGCAGCGCGCCGCCGTCGACGACCGTGCGGACCGCCTCCAGCAGCAGCGCGGGCTTGGTGTTCTTCAGCAGGAAGCCGCTGGCGCCCATCCGGAGCGCGTCGAACACGTACTCGTCCCGTTCGAACGTGGTCAGCACGATGACCCGGGTGCCGGACAGGTCGGGGTCGGTGACGATCCGGCGGGTCGCCTCCAGGCCGTCGATGCCGGGCATCCGGATGTCCATCAGCACGACGTCGGGGCGGGTGCGGCGGGCCTGTTCCACGGCGGCCAGCCCGTCGGCGGCCTGGGCGGCGACCGTGAAACCGTCCTCGTTGTCGAAGAGCGCGCACAGCCCTAGGCGCACGAGTTCCTGGTCGTCGGCGAGCAGCACGGTGATCACGGCAGGTCCCGGGGGATGGTCGCGGTCACGGTGAACACGCCGGGCGCGGGGCCGGCCGCGAAACAGCCGCCCAGGTGCTCGACCCGGCGGCGCATGCCGGTGATGCCGAAGCCGTCGGCGTGGGCGGTGTCCCAGGTCTGGTTGGTGATCCGCAGGTCGACGCCGCGCGGGCGGTGATGGATCGCCACCCGGGCCCGGGGATGCGGCGAATGCTTCACGACGTTGGTGAGCGCCTCCTGCACGACCCGGTAGGCGGCCAGGTCGGCGGCGGCCGGCAGCGGGTGCGGGTGGCCCTCCACGTCGAGGTCGACGGCGACCCCGGCGGTGCGGACCCGGGCGCAGAGGTCGGCCACCCGAGCCAGGCCGGCGGCCGGCGCCCGGTCACTCGGAGTGATCGCGGCCAGCGTGACGCGCAGTTCGTCGAGGGCTTCGGCGCTGGCCGCGCTGATCGCGGCCAGCGCCTCGTGGGCCATCGCCGGCCGGGCCTCCCGCAGGTGCAGCGCGATGTCGGCCTGCATCTGGATCGCCGCGAGGCCGTGCCCGACCACGTCGTGCACCTCCTGGGCCAGGCGCAGCCGCTCGGCGTCGACGATGCGCCGCTCGGTCTCGGCCCGCTCCCGCTGCTGCGCCTCGACCACCAATCGGCGGGCCAGGCCGAGCGTGAACGGCACGGTCACCCAGGCAATGCCGGGGATCAGCCCGTCGATGCCCGGCCCGCCGTCGACCAGGACGTGCCCGAGCAGCAGGACCAATGCCGGAGCCGCCCAGACGGCCGCCCGTCGCGGGTGGCGGCCGCGCGCTACGGCGTACGAGCAGACGGCCACCGGGAGCAGAATCGGCCCGTACGGATATCTCATGAGCAGGTATGCGGAGGCGCCGGCGGCCGTTGCGAGCAGCGCGAGCGCCGGCCATCGGCGGCGCAACGCCGGCGCCGAGCCGGTCGCGACGACCAGCACGGCGGCCAGACCGTCGACCGGCCGGTCCACCGTGGAGGCATGGTTGATCAGCGGCAGCGTGGCCAGACCCACGATGATCAGCGCGGCGGGCACCGCCGCCTCCCGAGGACGCATGCCGACACGGTCCCGCATCCGGGCGGCCCGGCGCATCCCCGCTCGGGCGTATCCCGCATACGTCGCCGAGCGTAGAGCCGAAGCCGCTCGCGGGCCGACGATCCGCGGCCGCCCGGGCGCCAGGCTGAGGCCATGAAAGTGAAGACCCGACGGCTCTGGCTGGTGCTGCACATCATGTCGGCGAGTGCCTGGATCGGCATCGACGTCCTGGTGGCGGTGCTGGTCGCGGCCGGCATGCTGGGTGACAGCGCGAGCCGGCGCGGGCTGGCCTACCAGGCGCTCGGCACGTTCGTGTGGTGGCCGATGCTGACGTCCGGGCTGATCTGCCTGGTCACCGGGGTGGTGCTCGGTCTCGGCACGAAGTGGCGGCTGTTCCGCTACCGCTGGGTGGTCGTCAAGATCGTCCTCAACGTCGGCCTGTGCACCCTGATCCTGCTCGCGTTGCGGCCGTCGATGCCGGTGGTGACCACCTACGGCGAGGCGGTCGCCGCCGGAATGCCGGCAAGCATCGGCGCTACCAGCCTGTTCATGCCGCCGATCGTCTCGCTCACCGCACTGACCCTGGCCACCGTGCTGTCCGTCTACAAGCCATGGGGCCGTCTTGTGCGACGCTCCTCACCTGGTCCGGGGCCATGAGTTGTCCCGGCGGAGCGATGTCCGGCGGGCGAACGGGAGCGTCCGCCACGCCGACCGGGTCATCTTCCTGGAGGGTGGCCGCGCGTCGTGGAGGGCAGCCGGCGGTCGTCGCCGGATCGCAGTGAAGATCGACTAGCGGTTTGTGTTTTCCGGCGACCGTTGGTCCGTCTCCCTATGCGTGGTCAGCGAAGCCGGACGGCACCGGCGTCCCGTCGCACCTGCGTGGCGAGGTGCGGTCGTCGTCCTGTGCTGGATCGTGGTGATGCTGGCCGCGCCCCGCTCGGCGCCGTCCGAGCTGGTGCACGGGATCGCGCTGTTCGGGCACCTGGTGTCGGTGGTGGTCGGGTTCGGGGCGGTGCTGCTTGTCGACTGGTTCGGGCTGTTGTGGCTGACCGGTCGCCGGCCGCTGGCCGACGTGTTGCGTACCGCCCGGGGCGCGCACGTGCCGACCTGGCTGGGCTTCGCCGGGCTGCTCACCACCGGACTGTTCCTCGGCCCGCCGGCCGTGCCCAAGGCCGTTGCCGTGCTGGTCGTCGGGATCAACGGGGTGTACGCCGCCCGGCTCCTGCCGGAATTGTCCGGCCGGCCCGATCTGCCGGTCCGGCTGGTCGTCCGGGCGGTCGCCGCCACCGCGATCTCCCAGCTGGCCTGGTGGACAGCGGTCGTGCTCGGCTTCCTGAACACCAGGTCGTGAGGCGTTGGCGCCGGGTCGGGAGGCGCTCACACCGTGGAGCGGGCCGTGAATTCCTGGATCGCCGCCAGCAGCAGGTCCGGTGACTCGATCTGCGGCAGGTGGCCGGTGTGGGGGAGGGCCCGGAACTCGGCGCCGGGGATCGCGGCGGCGAAGGCTCGGCCGTAGTCCAGGTCGGCTATCCCGTCGGACTCACCCCAGACCACCAGGGTCGGTTGCGTGATCCCGGCCAGTCGGGCGTGCAGGGACGGGTCGACGAAGGACTGCTCCCCGGCGTACACCTGAAGGGTTTTGCGGTTTTCCGGGTTTGGTGGTGGTGGTGGTGGGGTGAAGCGGGACGGGTCGGCGTAGCTCAATTGGGCGATCTCGGGCATCGAGAGGCTGAAGAAATCCGCGACCGGGTGGCCCGGGACCTCGATGCCCACCGCGTCGACCAGGACCAGGCGGGACACCCGGCGCGGGCGCAGCAGTGCCAGCTCGGCGGCGATCCAGCCGCCGATCGAGTTGCCCACCACGGTGACGTCGTCGAGGTCGAGCTCGTCGAGTTGCGCTGCGTAATGCTCGGCGACGTCGCGGATCGTGGTCAGGCCGGCCGGGCGCGGGGTGCCGTCGAAGCCGGGGTGGGTCGGGGCGAGCACGTCGGGCAGTCGGCCGGCGAAGGCGGCCACCGAGGCCGGGCCGGCGCCGCCGTGCAGCAGGAGGTAGGTCATGCCGACGACGCTAACTCAACATGTTGATATAAACAAGCTGAGATAGGGTTGGCGGCATGGTCAGGCCCATCACTCAGATCGGACTCGCGGTCAAGCGGCTGCAGCATCGCCATCACCGGGCGAGCGACGCCGCCCTGGCCGGCCTCGGCATCTCGCTCGTGCAGTGGGATGCGTTGCGGCACATCGCGGAAAATCCCGGCGCCTCGCTGCACGACCTGGCCCAGCTGACCTTCCAGAGCGACCAGGGGTTCGGCACGCTGGCCAACCGGATGGTCGAGCGGGGCCTCATCGAGCGGATCGCCGGACCCGGGCGGGCGGTGCGTCACCAGGTCACCGAGCGTGGGGATCAGCTGAGGGCCGAGGCACAGACGGTGCTCGAGGGGATGCTGACCGAGTCGTTCGCGGCGTTGAGCCCGGCCGAACTGGCGACCTTCGACCGGTTGCTGCAGAAGCTCGTCCAGAAACCGTAAGTGGGGGAGGGCGGCGACGGAGGTGGTGGGTCCTGCGTCGCCGCCCGGCTCTTACTTGCTGGGGGCAGGCACGTCACACTTGATCTTCGGGTTGATGCCGAGCCAGTTCAGCGGCCCGGCCACGACGGTCACCAGCACCGTGCCCGTCTCGGCACAGCTGGTGGCACCGTCGTCCTTGAAGTAACCGCGCTCGTAGGCGGCTACGCCGCCCAGGAGCAGCCAGATGATCAGAATTACGGCGCCGATCGAACCTGTGCGCATCGGGGGTCTCCTCGGTAAGGGGGATGACCCGGGATACCCCACTCGCTTCGATCTTTAAACGGGCTCACCGGTGATGGTGGACGGAAGCCGGATGGTGATCGTGGTGCCCGCCCGCGGAGTGTCGTCGAGGGTGACGGTGCCGTGATGGGCCTCGACGATGGCGCGCACGATGCACAGGCCGAGTCCGGTGCCGGGGATGGCGGTGTGCCGGGCGTTCGCGGCCCGGTAGAAGCGTTGGAACAGGTAGGGCCGTTCCGCCGGGGGGATGCCGATCCCGGTGTCCCGGACTGTGATGGAAACGGCCTGCTCCTCGCGGGTCATGGCGAGCGTGACGTGGCCACCGTCGGGGCTGTACTTCACGGCGTTGGACAGCAGATTGTCCAGGACCTGCCGGAGGCGTTGCGGGTCGCCGCTGGTGACGAGTGCCTCGGGGAGAGCGGCGGTCACCGTGACGCCGTTCGCGTCGGCCGACTCCTTGATCTGCTGGAGGGACTGGCGAGCGATCGCGGCGAGGTCGGCCAGGCCCGGGCTGACCTGAAGATGCCCGGATTCGAGGGCGGCCAGGTCGAGCAGGTCGTCGACGATCGAGCGGAGGGCGCCGGTGCCGCGGGCGATCGCCTCGTACGCCGCGTGGGCCTCCCCGGGGTCGGCGTGGTCGGTGCCGGTCTCGGCGAGGAGCATGTCGACATAGGACGAGATCACCGTCAGTGGCGTACGCATCTCGTGCCCGACGAGCGACAGGAAGTCGTCCTTGCCCCGGGCCACCTCCTGGACGAGCTGTGCGCTGCGCTTCTGGGCGATGAACTGCCCGAGCTGGTCGCCGATCGCGGTGAGCAGGGCGGTCAGTGCCGTCTGATCGTGTTCGGCACCTCCGGCGAAGCAGATCAGCAGCCCGCGGACGTGCCCGCCGGACGGGATCGGCGTGGCCACCATGCTGTGCAGGCCGGCTCGGGCACACCGCCGCATCCACGGGTCGTCCGCGTAGCTGCGGAGGTAGGCGCTGTCGGCCATGTCGGTGACCCACAGCGGCTTCGCGGTGGCCCACGCGGTGCTGCTGACGCCCCGCCCTTTCTGGATCGGCCGGGCGACGAAGTCGGCGAAGTCGTCACCCAGGGTGCTGTGGTGTCCGGCCGGGTGCATGGTGTTTGTCAGCTCGTCATGCAGCCACAGTTCGACGTGCGGCCAGCGCAGCGTCTCGGCCACCGCCCGGGTGATGTCGGTGGCCGAGACGGCCACGCTGCCGGTGCGGGCCACGGCGGTGGCCACCGCGAGCTGGCATTCGCGGAACCGTTCGACCCGGCGCTGGCCGGTGATGTCGACGCAGGTGACCACCGCCCCGGCCGGGCTTCCGTCGGGGTTGACGATCGGTTGCGCGCTGGCGAGTTCGGTCCGCACCGGCCGGCCGGGCACCATCACCAGCATCTCCTGATCGGCCACCACCTCGCCGTCCATCGCACGCATCAGCGGCGTCTGCGGGGCCGGCAGCAGGGTGCCGTCGGTCCGGTGCAGGTGCGCGGGCGCAGCCCGCACGAGGTCGGCGACCGTCGCCTCGTCGGGCAGGCCGTGCATCTGCCGCATGGCCCGGTTCGCCACCTGGAGCCGGCCGTCGACGTCCATCGCGGCGACCGGTGCGGCGAGACTGTCCAGCAGGGCGGTCAGGAAACCGCGCTGGTGGCCGGCGTCGCGTTCGGCATGCGACTGACCGGTCAGGTCGGCGAGGAACACGCAGACGAACGGCCCGGAACGTCCGCGCAGCGTCGACACCACCGCCCGGACCGGCAGTTCGTGACCGTCGCGGTGGCGGATCGGCACCCGCTCGATCCAGCCGCTCTGCGGTCCGGCCGCGGCGATCAGCCCCGGTAGACCGTCCCGGAACCGTTGCCCGGAGGCCTCGGTCAGCAACAGCTCGTCGAACTGCCGTCCCTGGGCTTCGGCCCCGGACCAGCCCAGCAGCGCCTGCGCGGCCGGATTCCAGGCCCGCACCGCGCCGGTGGCGTCGACCGCGACGAACGCCTCCTGCACACCGTCGAGGACCGCGGCCGCGTCCAGCCCGGCCAGCACGTCCGGGTCGGTGCCGGGGTACTCCTCGGCGGCCGGCAACCCGGCCAGCAGCGCGGAGATCTCCACCAGCAACTCGAGGTCCGCACCCGTCCAGGCCCGGGGGACCACGTCAACGACCAGAAGCGAGCCGACGGTACGGTCGGCGGTGTCCCGCAGCGGAACCCCGGCGAACGCCCGCGCGCCGAATTCCACCGCCAGAGCGTGGTCGCGCAGGTCGGGATCGGCGCTCATGTCATCGGACGTCACCGGATGATCGGCACTCACGACGTATTTGCACACCGAGTACGCCACCGGTATCGGAGCGCCGGCGCTCAGGACGGCCGGCAGGCCGAACGAGCCGACGAAGTGTTCCTCGTGCACATCCATGACGGCCACGATCGCCATCGGCGAACCGGTCAGCCGGGCTGCCAGCCGGGCAATCGCGTCCAACGGCATCGCCAGTCCCGGCAGCAACCGTCGCGCCCGTCGCGCGGCGGCCAGCCGCTGCGGATGTTCCAACACCGTCATGTTCACGTTCGGCATACCGATCCCCACCATCCCCGCCACCAACGTCAAGGGCACGCCGGGGTCTGGGGCGGGCATACGTCGATCTGATGATCCTCGGGTTTCCGATCGTGCGATGCGACTCGCCGAATTCGGCCTATTTCTTCACCGCCTGCAGCGTGTAGCTGTGCGGGAGCCGGTCGGGATTGTCGGTCAGTTGCCATTCGCCGCCCGACAGCTCGTGCATCCGGCCGGGCAGGGCGAGCCACGGCACCGACTGATGCTCCACCAGCCCGGTCAGCGTCATCCCGGCGTCCAGCACCGCGCTGACGATCTCGCCCAGTCCGTGGTTCCACTCGTGGGTGGTGGTGTGACTGAACTCGGTGTCGGTCTCGACGTAGGTGCCGTCCGAACTGAAGATCAACGGCTCTGCCGGCTCGAAGTACGGATATTTGACGATCAGGTCGGAACCGGGAGCCTCCTCGTCCAGCGTCCACAGCATCGGGTGACCCTCGCGGATGAACAGCCGCCCACCGGGCCGCAGCAGCGACGCCACCACCCGGGCCCAGCGCGCGATGTCGGGCAGCCAGATCAGCGCGCCCACCCCGGTGTAGACGAAGTCGTAGCCGGTGCCGGCCGCGGCCACCGCGTCATAGACGTCCGACTGAACAAATCGGATATCCGGGGCGATCTTGCGAGCCTCGTCCAGCGACTTCCCGGAGAAATCCAGCCCGGTCATCGAGGCCCCGAGCCGGGCCAGCGACAAAGTGTCGGTGCCGATGTGACATTGCAGATGGATTCCGCGCTGATCGGTTAGGGGGCCTAGTAGCGGGACGTCGAACTGGACGGTCTCGCTCAGGTACGACGGGTCCTCGGCCATGCGGGACACGGGATAACCGGGAGAGGCGGCGTGTGCGGATGCGCGCTCATCCCAGTTGGCCCGATTGACGTCGAGATAGTCGGTCACGAGGGCACGATAGACGCCACCCGGCCACCAGCGCCGTAGAGTTTCCTGGGCAAGACCACGAAGAGGGGTGCGGGTTTGGAGAGCAGGCGTACGACGGTGCGTGACGTGCGCCGGGCCAATCGGTCCAGCCTGCTCACCGATCTGTTTCAGGGCGGGCTGCAGTCCCGGCAACAGCTGGCCGGCACGACCGCGCTCAGCCAGGCCAGCGTCAGCAACCTGATCGGCGAGATGCTGGAGGAGGGCCTGGTCGAGGAGGCCGGCCTGGTCGGTTCGGACGGCGGCCGCCCCCGGGTGCTGCTGCGGGTGCGCCCCGGCTTCCGCTACATCGTCGGCGCCGACGTGGCCGAGACCAGAATCCTGGTGGAGCTGTACGACCTGGCCATGAACCGCCTGGCCGCCGCCGAGTTCGAACACGACGACGACCCGGAACAGGTGGCCGGCCTGCTGATCGCCGGCCTGGGCGCGGTGATCGCCGAGGCGAAGCTCGAGGAGAGCCAGGTGCTCGGCTTCGGCGTGGGCGTGCCCGGCGTGGTCGACCAGGACGGCGTGGTCGACGCCCAGTCCACCGGCTGGGACGCGGTGCCGCTGGGCGCGATGCTGCGAGCCGCCACCGAGGTGCCGATCTTCGTGGAGAACGGCGCCAAGACCTTCGGCCAGGCCGAGATGTGGTTCGGCGCCGGCCGCGGCGCACGGCACGCGGTCATCATCATGATCGGTACGGGCGTGGGCGCCGCCGTCGTGATGGACGGCCGTGGCTACCGGGGCGCCAACAGCAATGCCGGCGAGTGGGGCCACACCACGCTGATCTACAACGGCGAGCTCTGCCGCTGCGGCGCCCGCGGTTGCCTGGAGGCCTATGTGGGCGCCGACGGCATCGCCCGCCGGCTGGCTGCCGCAACGGGCGAAGAGCTGACTCCCGACCTGCTCCCGCGCCTGCTGGCCACCGACCCGATGTCCGCCGAGGCAACCGAGGTCTTCACCGAGACCGCCGGTTTCCTGGGCGCCGGCATCGCCGACCTGATCAACCTGTTCAGCCCCGAGCGCATCGTGCTCGGCGGGATAGCGGGTTCGGTGTTCGGAGAGCGTTTTCTCGCCGAGATCCGGGACGCCGCCGCCCGCCACGCGCTCCGCCGCCCCTATGCGCTCACCAGCATCGAACTGTGCGCGCTGGGCATCGACGCGGTCGCGATGGGCGCCGCCACGCTGCCGGTCGCGCAGCTTCTCGCCGAGGGCGGCCTGCCCGAGCCGGAGGAGCCGATGATGGCCATGCCGCCGCGCCCGCGCCGCCCACCGGAGCGATCCCGGCGCTGAAAACTGCCACTAGCGCCAATAGGTTTGCTGTGGAAACCTATTGGCATGACCGCTGAATCGATGCCTGCTGCCGGCGATGCCCGCCGGATGCTGTCGGACATGCGCGCCCTCACCCACCGGGTCCGCCTCGACCGGCGAATGACCTGGACCGCGCTGCTGGTGCTGGCCGTGGCGACGCTCGTCGCGATCCCGTTCGACTGGTTCGGGATGTGGGTGAACTGCCTGCCGGACGGGGGCTGCCAGTTCGCCCGTAACGGCATGCTCTGGTACTGGCCGGCCGCGTCCTTCCTGGCCTACGCGGCGATCGCCGTCCTCTACGTGCGCGCCGCCCGGGCCCGGGGCCTGGGCACCCGAGTCCTGCCGTACGCGATCACCGGCGCCGTGACGAGCCTGGCGTTCCCGGCCGCGTGGGTGGCGCTCGACGCCTACTTCTCCGACCATCCGTACCCGGAAGGGCCGCTGCCGTACTGGTGGTTCGTGCTGGACCGCCTGGTCATGCCGTGGGGCATGATCGGGATCTCGCTGCTGGTGCTGGCCTGGCTGGAACGCAACCCCGCGCTGCTGGCCTTCGCCGCCGGCTACCTGGCTCTGGTGTTGCTGGTGCTGCCGATGGGCGACGGTTTCGGCTCGCCGCACTTCGGCATCCGGCTGGGCATGGCCCTGCCGCAGCTCATCGTCGGCGTCGTGCTGTTGCTGGGGGCGTTCGGCTTCCGGCGAGCCGCCCGGCGACCGCGGTGACGGCCGTGACCGGCACCGAGGGCCCGGACGCCGCGCACCCGGTCAACGGGCTGGACGAGGTGGTGCACCAGCGGGTGCGGCTGGGGATCCTCACCGTCACGCACGAGGCGCGCCGGGTCGAGTTCGGCTATCTGCGCACCCAGCTGGAGCTCACCGCCGGCAACCTCTCCAAGCACCTCAGCGTGCTGGAGGAGGCCGGGCTGGTCGGGGTGGAGAAGGGCTACGAGGGGAAGCGTGGCCGCACCTGGATCACCCTCACCCCGGCCGGCCACACCGCGCTGGCCGACGAGATCGGCCGCCTCAAACAGCTCATCGCACGTGTCGAGATGGGGGAATGATGACTACTCGCCGGCAACTGCTCACCGCTGCCCTGGCGGCCGGGGTCGCCGTGCCGCTCGTCGGCGCCGGGACGCCCCCGGCCCGGCTCACCCTGCCCGCCCCGACCGGGCCGTTCCGGCTCGGCACGGTGGCGCTGCACCTGGTCGGCGACCGCGAACTGATGGTCAACGTCTGGTACCCGGCGCGGGACACCGGCCGGCACCCGCTCGCGCCGTGGCTGGAGGCCGCGCCGCTGCGGGCGCTGCTGGCCTCGGCCGGGCTGGACGCCGACGTCGCCGGGCCCCGCACCGCCGGTCACCAGGGAGCTCCGGTGCTGCCGGGCGGCCGCCGACCGGTGGTGGTGTTCTCGCACGGTTCCGGCGGGCACCGCTCGGAGACCACCATCGTGGTGCAGGAACTCGTCAGCCACGGCTACGTGGTGGTCACCGTGGACCATCCGCACGACTCGTACGGCGAGTTCCCCGACGGGCGGCTCGTCGTGCCCGACGACGACGTGTCGACCACGCCCTGGACGCACGCGGAGGACGTCCGGTTCGTGCTCGACCGCCTCGAGGAACTGGCGGCCGGCCGTAACCCCGACGCCGAGCGCCGCCCGCTGCCGGCCGGGCTGGCGGCCGCGCTCGATATGGGCCGGATCGGGATGTTCGGCTGGTCCAAGGGCGCGACCGCGGCCGCCCTGATGATGAACGCCGACCGGCGGGTGCGGGCCGGGCTCAGCCTGGACGGCCCGATGCAGTCCCAGCCGCCGATCGCCGACCTGTACCGGCCGTTCATGCTGATGACCGCGGAGTTCACCCGGACCGCCGAGGACTCCGGGGTCGCCGAGGCCTGGCCGCACCTGCGTCGATGGCGGCTCGAGGTGCACGCCGAGGGCGGGCTGCACGGGGCGTACTGCGACCACCAGTGGCTGATCCCGCAACTGGCGGCGATCACCGGGATGAGCGACGAAGACCTGGCCGGCTGGATCGGCACCCTCGACCCGGGCCGGGCGGTGCGCATCCAGCAGGCGTACCCGCTGGCCTTCTTCGACCTGCACCTGCGCGGGCAGCGGCAGCGCCTGCTGGAAGGCCCGAGCCCGGCTTTCCCGGAAATACAATTTTGAGGCCCGGATGCGGCCGCGAACGAAGGACTCACGACCGCATCCGGGGGCTTAAGAACCGCGCACACGGCCGATCGTGTCGCGGAACCAGAGGGCACTCTGCTTGGGCGTGCGTTCCTGGGAGGCGTAGTCGACGTGCACGATGCCGAACCGCTTCGCGTACCCCTCGGCCCACTCGAAGTTGTCCATCAGGGACCACGCGAAATAGCCACGCACGTCGGCCCCTTGAGCCCGCGCGTCGGCGACCGCCCCGATATGTGAGGCCAGATACGCAGTCCGGTTGTCATCGGCGACATATCCCGAGGAATCCGGCTCGTCGGCAAACGCGGCGCCGTTTTCGGTGATCACCATGGGCAGGCCCGGGTAGTCCTTGTGCAGCCGGACCAGCAGCTGGGTGAAGCGCTCCGGGGTGATCGGCCAGTCCATCGCCGTCCGCGGAGTGTCCGGCAGCACCGCCCGCACCACCGGCTCACCGAGCGCGTCGTGCGTGTTCCCGTCCAGGTCGGTCCCGGCGAAGTCCTGTCCGAAGTAGAAGTTCACCCCGAGCACCTCGAACGGCGTCGAGATGATCTCCAAATCCCCGTCCCGGACGGGAAAGGCCGACCCGCGCGAGGCCAGCTCGTCGACGATGTCCGCGGGATAGCGGCCGTACCGCAGCGGGTCCAGGTAGATCCGCAGCCCCATGCCATCGGCCCGGCGAGCAGCTTCGCGGTCGGTAACCGTGTCCGTGAGCGGGTCGGCCGTGCCCATGTTGAGGGTGATGCCGAAGGTGTGCGCACCGGAGGATGAAGCAGCGCGCATCCGCTGGGTCGCCAGGCCGTGCCCGAGCAGCAGGTGGTGCACCGCGAACAGCGAGTCGTCGAAGTTGCTGCGCCCGGGCGCGTGCACCCCCACGTGGTAGCCGAGCCAGGCCGAGCACCACGGCTCGTTCAGCGTGGTGAACGTGTCGACCCGGTCCTGCAGCTTGTCGAAGACCAGGGACGCGTAATCGGCGAACCGGTAGGCGGTGTCCCGCAGCGGCCAGCCGCCGGCGTCCTCGAGCTCCTGCGGCAGGTCCCAGTGGTACAGCGTCACCCACGGGTCGATGCCGGCCGCCAGCAGCTCGTCCACCAGCCGGTCGTAGAAGGCCAGGCCGGCCGGGTTGACCGGGCCGCGCCCACCGGGCTGCACCCGGGGCCAGGACACCGAGAACCGGTACGAGTCCACGCCCAGGCTCTTGATCAGCGCCACGTCGGCGGGCATCCGGTGGTAGTGGTCGCACGCCACGTCGCCGTGTTCCGCGTTGTGCACGGCGCCCGGTTTCCGGCAGAACGTGTCCCAGATGGACGGTGTTCGGCCGTCCTCGGCCGCGGCGCCCTCGATCTGATACGCAGAGGTGGCGACACCCCAGCGAAAGTCGGCAGGCAGCCCGGTGACCGGGGGGATGACGATGCTCGGTGCGGTGGTGGGATTCATGTCTCTCCAAGTGGGGATGGGGAAAGGGGGCCGGTCCTCGGGAGATCAGGACCGGCCCCCTGCGTCATCCGACGGGCTGCTCGGCCGGATGCAGCCAGCACGCGACGGAACGGCTGGCTCCATCCGGAGTGTCCGGGCGGCCGAGCACCGGGATGGCGCTGTCGCAGGGCTCGAAAGCCTTCGGGCAACGGGGATGGAAGGAACAACCCGCGGGCATACCCGCAAGATCTGGCGGGGAGCCGGGGATGCCGGCGAGCTCCCGCCGGGGACCGCGCAGGGCCGGGAAAGAGCTCAACAGACCTTTGCTGTACGGGTGGAGAGCGTCCCGATAAATGGTGTTGGCGGGTGCCTCCTCGACGATCCGGCCGCCGTACATGATGGCGATCCGGTTCGAGAACTCGACAAGCAGCGACAGGTCATGGGTGATGAAGATGACCGAGAAGCCGAGCCGTTCCCGCAGTTCGATCAGCTGGCCGAGGATCTGCCGCTGCATCACCACGTCCAGGGCGGTGGTCGGCTCGTCCATGATGACCACCTGCGGCTGCAGGATCAGCGCCATGCCGATCATCACGCGCTGCCGCATGCCGCCGGAGAGCTGATGCGGGTACGCGTCCATCCGGTCGGCCGAGATGCCGACCAGCTTGAGCATCTCCCGGGCGCGGGCGGCCCGGGAGTGCGCGCTCATCGACGGCTCGTGCGCCTTGAGCACGTCCATCAGCTGGGTGGAGATCTTGTGCACCGGGTTGAGCGAGTTCATCGCGCCCTGGAACACGATCGCCGTCTCGGCCCAGCGCCACGCCCGCAGGCCGTTGTCCGACAACGCGAGCACGTCATAGGGGTCGCCGAGAGCCGGGTGGTAGATGACCTGGCCGCCGGTGATCACGCCGGGCGGGGCGAGCAGCCGGGTCAGGCCGTAGGCCAGGGTCGACTTGCCGGAACCGCTCTCCCCGGCCAGGCCGAGCACCTCACCCTTGTGCAGGGTCAGGCTGACGTCCCGGACGGCGTGCACGGCCCGGTCGCCGAGGCCGTAGTCGACGTTGAGGTTGCGGATCTCGAGAACCGGTTCTGCCATCACTTGGCCTCTCGCATCACGGGGGTGGCGGCCGAGTTCTCCAGCACCGGGGTGAAGCCGATCCGCATCCGTACGGTGTGGCCGGAGGCGGTCTTCAGCTTGGTCTTTCCGGCGCTGCGCAGCCGCGGGCTGACGAACTCGTCGATGCCGAAGTTGATCAGCGACAGGGCGGTGCCGAGGCACGCGATGGCCAAGCCGGCCGGCACGAACCACCACCAGGCGTGCTGCCCGAGGGCCTGCTGGCCCTGCGCCCAGAACAGGATGGTTCCCCAGTTCCAGCCGTCGTTGGAGGTGATGCCGATGAACGCCAGGGTGATCTCGGACAGCACCGCGTAGATGACCGTGCCGACCAGACCGGAGGCGATCACCGCGGTCAGGTTGGGCATCAGCTCGAACACGATGATCCGCCAGGTCGTCTCGCCGCTGGCTCGGGACGCCTCGACGAAGTCGCGCCGGCGCAGCGAGAGGGTCTGCGCGCGCAGCACCCGGGCGTTCCAGGACCACGAGGTGAGGCCGATGACCACGGCGATCAGGGTGTCGCTGGCGTTGTTCAGCACCGAGGTGATGATGATCATCAGCGGGATGGCCGGGATCACCAGGATCACGTTGGTCAGTGCGGACAGGCTGTCGTCGGTCTTGCCGCCGAGGTAACCGGCGGTGACCCCGATCAGCACACTGAGCGTGGTGGCGATCAGGCCGGCCAGGAAGCCGACGTACATCACGCTGCGGGTGCCGACCAGGATCTGGCTGAAGATATCCTGGCCGAGGTGGGTGGTGCCGAACCAGTGCGCCGCCGACGGGCCCTGGACCAGGTCGTTGCTGCGGCCGCTCGGGTCGTACGGGGCGATCCACGGTCCGATGATCGCGAACAGCACGTAGAGGCCGAACACGATGAGACCGGTGGCCGCCTTCCCGTTGCGTACGAACAGGAATCTCTGCCTTTTGGCCTTTGCCGTCTTTGCCGGTTCGGCCGAAGGCTGGGCCATCGCGCCCTGGCCGGGAATGACCTGCTCGATGCTGGAGGTGGGGATCGTCATCGCTCTCAGCCGTCCTTGCGGGTGCGCGGGTCGAGGAGCAGGTAGGCGATGTCGGCCAGCAGGTTCGCCACCAGAACCGCGATCGTGATGATCAGGAAGATGCCCTGCATCAGCGGGTAGTCCCGGGCGCCGAGCGCCTGCAGCAGCGTGAAGCCGAGACCGGGGTAGGAGAAGACGATCTCCACCAGCAGGGTGCCGCCGACGATGAAGCCGAGCGACAGCGCGAAGCCGGAGACGTTGGGCAGCAGCGCGTTGCGGGCCGCGTAGCTCAGCGCCACCCGCCGCTCGGACAGGCCCTTGGCATGCGCGACGGTGATGTAGTCCTCGCTGGCCACGGTCACCATCATGTTGCGCATGCTGAGGATCCAGCCGCTCACCGACGAGATCAGGATGGTCAGCGCGGGCAGCAGGCTGTGCTGGATCGCGCTCGGGATGAAGTACTGGTCCCAGGCCGGCACCAGGCCCGAGTCGAAGCCGCCGGACGACGGGAAGAAGCTGTCCGGGCCGGCCAGCAGGTAGATCGCGATGATGCCGAGCCAGAAGTACGGCACCGAGGAGAAGAACGTGGTGACCGGCAGCAGGCCGTCGGTCCACGAGCCGCGCCGCCAGCCGGCCAGCACGCCGAGGCTGGTGCCGAGGAAGAAGCTGATGATCGTGGTGACGCCGACCAGCAGCAGGGTCCAGGGCAGCGCCTGCGAGATGACCTGGGAGACCGGGGCCGGGAAGAAGGTGAAGGACAGGCCCAGGTCGCCGTGGAAGATCTGCTTCCAGTAGTCGACGTACTCGGCCCACATGCTCTTGTGCTTGTCCAGCCCGAACAGGATGTAGAGCGACTGCATCGCGTCGGTGCTGAGCTGGCCCTTGTACTTGGCGATCAGCGACTGCACCGGGTCGCCCGGCACCATCCGGGGGATGAAGAAGTTCAGGGTGATCGCGGCCCACGCGGTGAACACGTAGAACCCGATCCGCTGCAGGAAGTACTTCACTGGGCACCCGCCTTGTCGTACAGCCAGCACGCGGCCCAGTGGCCGGGCGCGTCGCCGATCTCCAGCCGGACCGGCAGATCGGTGCTGCATCGGGCCATCGCGGCCGGGCAGCGCGGGTGGAACCGGCAGCCGGACGGCGGGCGGATCAGGCTGGGCGGTTCGCCGTTGCCGCGGTCCTCGTCGAGCGGATTGAGGTCGCCGGTCAACCGGTCCGGGTCCGGGGCAGAATCGATCAACAGCCGGGTGTACGGGTGGGCCGGCGTCTGCGTGACGGTCTCGCTGTCGCCGCCCTCGACCATCCGGCCCGCGTACATCACCAGGGTCTCGTCGGCGAAGTACCGAGCCGACGCGATGTCGTGGGTGATGTACAGGATCGCCAGGTTGAGTCGTTCCTTGAGGTCCCGCAACAGGTTGAGCACGCCGAGCCGGATCGAGACGTCCAGCATGGACACCGGCTCGTCGGCCAGCAGGGCCTCCGGGTTGGCGCCGAGCGCGCGGGCGATCGCCACCCGCTGGCGCTGGCCGCCGGAGAGCTCGTGCGGGAACTTGTCGAGGTACCGCTCGGGCGGGGTGAGGCTGACCCGGGTGAGCAGCTCGGCCAGGGCGGTGTCCAGGTCGTCCCCGGCGTTGTGGTGGATCCTCAGCGCCCGGGTGAGGTGGTACCGGATGGTGTGCACCGGGTTCAGCGAGGCGAACGGGTCCTGGAAGATCATCTGGACCTGGGCCGCGTACCGCCGGAAGTTGCCGCCGCCCTTGACCGTCGTGCTCGTGCCGTGCAGCTGGATGTCCCCGCCGGTGCGCGGGTAGAGCTGGGCGAGCAGGCGGGCCACCGTGGACTTGCCGGAGCCGGACTCGCCGACCAGCGCGACCACCTGGCCGCGCCGCAGGGTCAGGTGCACGTCGTCGACGGCGTGCACCGCGTCGTGCTCTTTGCTGAAGAGATCGCGCAGTCGCCGGCGGACGGGGAAGTGCTTGGTCAGGCCGATCGCCTCAAGCACCACCTCGCCGGCCGGGGCCTTGGCGTCCTGGATAGACGTCATGCCGGGATTCCTTTGCGGGGGTGATGCCGCTCCCCGCCCGCAACGGGCGGGGAGCGGCGGGCGACGATCAGGAGTTGGCGGGCTTGAGGTGCAGCACGATGTCGAGCGCGTACGGCTGCGTGGGCTGCATGCCCGCGTACGGGTCGGCGTCGGACGGCCAGCCGGTCCAGTTCTTGGTGCTGTAGTCGCCACCCACGTTGTCGGAGCCGACCGGCAGCGCCGGGGCCTGCTCCACGAAGATCTTCTGGATCAGGTTCATCGCGGTGGTGCGGGCGTCGTCGCTGGTGGCGTTGGCGTACGCCTTGAGCGCGGCGGTCGCCTCGGGGCTCTTGAAGCGGCCGAAGTTGCCCTGCTGCGCGGCGGTGCCGAGCGGCTTGAGCAGGTCACCGTCCATGATGGTCTGGTAGATGTCGTACGGCGTGGCGCCGCCGTTCGTCCACCGCATCGAGGCCTCGAAGTCGCCCTTCTGCACGCTGGCGTCCCAGACGTCCTGGTTGGGCTTCTCCACCGTGGCCTGGATGCCGATCTCGGCGAAGTTGGTCTTGAGGATCTCCAGCGTGGTCTGGTAGTCCGACCACGGCGCCGGGTCGCTGAGCTTGATCTTGACCGGCTTGCCGGCCGGGTCGGTCAGCGTGGTGCCGTTCAGCTTGTAGCCCGCGCTCTGCAGCAGCGCCTTGGCGCCGGCCACGTCGACGGTGAACTTCTTGTCCTTGTACTCCGGCGCGATGAACGCGTCGCCGGCGCCGTCGGGCAGGCCGGTCACGCTGTTGATCTGCGGGTGGAAGTAACCGGCCTCGGCCTGGTTGAAGATGTCCGCCCGGTTGACGACCATGTTCATCGCCTGGCGCAGCTTCGGGTCGTCGAACGGCTTGACCGTGGTGTTGAGGTACAGCGCGTGGATGCCCAGCACGCCCGGCGCCCAGACCTTGTGGTTGGCCGGGTCCTTGGAGATGAAGGTGGCCTGGTAGTTCGGGATGAAGACGAAGCTCCACTCGGACTCGCCGTTGGCCAGCGCCGTGGTCTGCGCGCTGTTGTCCGCGTAGGACGTGTAGCGCAGCTCCTTGACCTTCGGCAGGTCCTGCCAGTAACCCTCGGTGCGCACGCTCAGCACGACGCCGGCCTGGGTGAAGGACTTCAGCGTGTACGGGCCGGAACCGATCGGGTTCTTGTTGATGTCGGTCGTCGGGTCGGCGATCTTCTCCCAGACGTGCTTCGGCACGATCGGGGTGCTCGCCATGATCTTGTTCTGGTTGACGAACTGCGGCGACGTGAACGTCACGTGCACGACGGCGCCGTTGACCGTGATGTCACCGAACGGGATCGCGTTGGCGTTCAGCGCCGGCTTGGTCTTGAGCAGCGTGAACGTGTAGGCCACGTCGTCGGCGGTGAGCTTCTGCCCGTCCGACCAGGTGGCGTTGTCGCGCACGGTGATGTCCGCCGACTTGTAGTCAGCGGCCCACTTGACCTCCTTGGCCAGCCACGGCTTGGCCGGGTCGGCCGGCTTGACCGGGTTCCACTGGGTCAGCGGCTCGTAGATCATCCACTTGTAGCCGAGCGCGTTGGCCGAGGACGTACCCGCGAAGGGGTTGTGGTTCTCGGTCTGCGTGCCGTTCGGCATGCCGATTCGCAGGTAGTCCACGCCGGCCTTGTTGGCGTTCGCGTTGTTGGCGTTGGGCGAGTCGCTGCACGCGGCGATACCGCCCGTGGCGAGCGTGCCCGCCAGGACGGCTGCGAACAGAGTCCTTCTCTGCATCGGTGCTCCTGAGAGGTGTTTTGGGTGAAGAGGGGTGCACGCCATCGCGGGGCCTGCCGGCTCCGTGGTGAGGGCGCGTTTCGGTAACCGACCGTCCAGCTGGCGGCGGTCGGGGGTGCTTACCGTTTGTTATTCGATGGTTGAGCCTCGTGTGACGAAGCTCGCCGGGATGACGGTCGGACGGTTGGGCAGGGGTGTGCCCTCGAAGTGGGCGAGCAGCGTACGAGCCGCGGCCTCGCCCATCTCGCGCAGCGGTTGATGCACGGTGCTCAGCGGCGGCTGGGTGTGTGCCGCCGTGGGGATGTCGTCGAAGCCGACGACCGCCACGTCCTGCGGGACGCGGCGGCCGGTGTCCTGAAGAGCCTGCATCGCGCCGAGCGCGGACAGGTCGTTGTGCGCGAAGACCGCGTCGAACGTGATGTTGTTCGCCAGTGCCGTCTGCACGGCAGCGATGCCGCAGTCCACAGTGAAGTCGCCGAGCGAGGTGCGCTCGGCCGGGATCGGATGGCCCGCGTCGGCGTAGACCGCGGCGAAACCGTCGGTGCGCTGGCTGGTGCAGCCGAAGCGCTCCGGACCGGTGATCACCAGCGGGCTGCGCCGGCCGATCCCCAACAGGTGGCGGGCCGCCGAGCCGGCCCCGTCGTGATTGGTGGTGCCGACGCTCGGGATCTCACCCGAGGTCTGGTCGCGGTCGTCGATGAGCACCACCGGCAGGCCGCGGCGGTGCAGGTTGGCGATGTAGTCGAGGGTGCCCTCGGGTTCGATGACCAGGAGACCGTCGAAGGACTTGGCGGACACCTGGGCGCCGAACTGGCGCATCGACTCCTCGCCGCGGTTGCAGGTGAACAGCAGCAGGCCGTACCGCTCGGTTTCCAGGACGTCGACCGCGCCCTGGATGACCTCGCCGATCCACGGCCAGGTCAGCGACGGCACGAGCATGCCCACCACCCGGGTGCGGCCGCGGGCCAGGCCCACGGCTCGGGAACTGGGCACGTAACCGAGCTCGTCGATCACGGCCCGGACCCGGGCGGCGGTCGACTCGTCCAGCTCACCCTTGCCGTTCAGCACCCGGGACACGGTCGTCTTGCTGACCTTCGCCCGGGCCGCCACGTCGGCGATGGTGATCGGCACTGGTCCTCCTGTGTCCATGCCCCCGATTGTCTCCGCCGGAGGCGGATCGTGTTGCCGGGGTATTGCGGAACCGGTTTCGGGACCGGTTCCGGCAGTTAACGACAGTGGTCCCCGTCACGTCAATGCGAAACAAACTTTATTTGTGTATCGCTACGGTAACCACGTCGAAATCATCCCGATTTAGGCGGCTGGGAGCGCTACCAAATGGGGTAGGACAATGCCCAAAGGGGCATCGATGAGGAGCCCCGCGTACGGCTCGCCGCGAGTCACGCCGCGATTGACGATCGCCACTCGGATGCCGAGCTTCGCGGCCCGCAAAACGAAGCGGCGGCCCGACATCACGGTCAGCGAGGAGCCGAGAACCAGCAGCGTACGGGCGCTTTCCACGAGCTCGAAGCTGCGCGTGACCCGGTGCGGCGGCACGGTTTCGCCGAAGTAGACGACGTCCGGCTTGAGCAGACCGCCGCAGCTCTCGCAATCGACCACGGTGAAACCGTCAAGCGACTCGTCGGCCAGCTCGGCGTCGCCGTCCGCGTTGAACGCCAGCGCCACCCCCGCGAACGTCGGATTGGCCTCGTCCAGCCGCCGGCCGTGGATCTCCCGCGGGGTCAGTTCGCCGCAGTCCAGGCAGGTGATCCGGGCCAGGTTGCCGTGCAGCTCGACCACATCGTTGGCGCCGGCCGCCTGGTGCAGGCCGTCTACGTTCTGGGTGATGATGCCGCCGACCGCGCCCTGCTGTTGCAGGGCGGCCACCGCACGGTGACCGTCGTTGGGGCGGGCCTCACCGATCGTGCGCCAGCCGAGGTGACTGCGCGCCCAGTAACGCCGCCGGGCGACCGGGTCGCCGGTGAACGTCTGGTAGGTCATCGGAGTACTGCGCCGGGCCGACCCCGACGGCCCGCGATAGTCCGGGATTCCCGAGTCGGTCGACAGGCCGGCCCCGCTCAGCACCACCACGCCGCCCTCGGCGATCCAGTCGCCCAGGGTGGCCATCTGCTCCACCACCTCGTGTTCCACCGGACAATGATCCCTCGTCCGTGGAACACGCCCGAAATGAGCACAACGAGTGGGACCCGTGCGCGTTGCGGCCGAAAACGGTAAGTTGATCCACGTGACAGCAGTGGCGCGTGTGCTTCCCCGGAACTGGGATGGCCACCGCCTGCTGCGCTTTCTTGCCGGGCTGGCGATGCTCGCTCTCGCCTTCACCAGTCCGGTTCCGGCCACGCCGATGGCGCCCCCGGCCGCGGTAACCGCGGAAGCCTCGACGACGGTCGCGGTGAGTGAGTCGGCTCCGGCGCCTTCCGCCGTACGCGTTCTGCCCGCGCCCCGGCCCACGCCGGCCGTCGCGATCATCGTGCTGGTGTCGCTCGTGGTTCTGGTCGGCGTCTCGACCCGCATCCGCGGCGAGCGGGCACCCCCGGCGATCGGGTAATTCTCCGGACTCTGGTCGTAACTCCGCACTCGCGCGATGACGGTCTGCTTTTCACCCGAGCAGGATGTCGCCCGCAGCGGAAGGCGTTGGTTCTATCCCGTACGGGCATAGGAAAACGCCGCGTGCCGAAAGGCGCGCCACTCAGCGCAACCTCCGCACGATGATCGCGTCTCTCGGTGAGGTGTTTCCGTGGAAACCGCCATGCACAGCTTTCTGGTGTCTCTCCCGCAGGCCGCCGCCCTCTGGGTGGTGATTCTCGGCGCCGTGCTGCTCGCGGCGGCGATGATCGCCCGCACCCAGCAGCCGTCGGTGCCCGCGGCCGTGACCGACAACCTTCGCTTCGCCGACGAGGTCGCGATAGCGGCCGACCGGGCCGCCACCACCGCCGCCCGCCGCCGGGCCGAATGGGCCACCGCGCAGGAACGGCTCGACGCCGCCTGGCTGGCCTACGACGTGGCCGACCGGTCCGCCCGGGAGGCCGCCAAGGCCGCCGCCTTCCCGTTGATCAGCAAGCGCCGCAAGCCGGACGAGAACCGGGCCCGGCAGCGTTATCTCCATCACGCCGCCAGCGCCGCCTGCCGCAACCAGGACCTCTCCATCGCGCAGCTGAACGACGTCTTCGCGCATCGCGGCTGGAACCCCCGGCTGCACCCGGTGGTGCAGGAGTCGTTGCTGCGTCAGGCGGTTCGGGCGCATCGCTTCGATGAGTATCAAATGGCCCTCGACGCCGAGCGTGCTTCCTGGCAGGAGGCCGAGTCGGCGGCCGACGCGCTGCGCAGTCTCCGGCTCGAGGCGGCCGCCGCGGTTACCCGGGCCGCGGCCGGGGAACCGGTCTCCGATGAACGCTGGTTTGCCGACCAATGGACCACGGCCGAGCTACCGGCAGCGGCCTGAAGTCGTGAGTGGAGGCGGCCCGCAATCGTCCGCGAGTGACAGGCCGGGCGGGTACCGTAACCGGCACGGACGACCGTGTTAGGGGGCCAGCAAGCGTGACGCAGACTCCGGCGGGTGCTTCCACATCCGTGGTCCGGATGCACCGGGCCGCAGTGGTGGAGGACGCTCTTCACGAGATCGTCGAGCGCCGGTTGCGCAACCGGGGCTGGCAGCCCGTGATCACCGCCTACACGGGCTATGGTGCGCCCGGCTGGGCGCGGGTGATGGGCCGGGTGGTGCTGACCCGGGGGGTCGATTCCCACAAGCGCCTGGAAAAGGTGCGCGGCTGGCGCAGCTTCCTCAGCTCGCCGGTCAGCAACATGGTGGTGCGCGTCCAGGTCGGCGACACCGTCACCGAGACCCGCACCGACCGCAGCGGTTACATCGACTGCCGGGTCAAGGGCGACCTCGCGCCCGGCTGGGCCAAGGCGCGCATCGCCGCCGAGGGCGCGACCACCGTCGAGGCGCCGATCCGGGTGGTCGACCCGGCCTGCAAGTTCGGCCTGATCTCCGACATCGACGACACGGTGATGGTCACCGCGCTGCCCCGGCCGCTGCTGGCCGCGTGGAACACCTTCGTCCTGGACGAGCACGCCCGGATGGCCGTGCCCGGCATGGCGGTGCTCTACGAGCGGCTGATCACGGCGAACGCCGGCGCCCCGGTGTTCTACCTGTCGACCGGTGCGTGGAACGTCGCACCGACGCTGAGCCGGTTCCTGTCCCGCCACCTGTACCCGGCGGGCCCGCTGCTGCTCACCGACTGGGGCCCGACCCCCGACCGCTGGTTCCGCAGCGGCCAGGAGCACAAGCGCAACACCCTGCGCCGGCTGGCCCAGGAATTCCCGCACGTCCGGTGGCTTCTCGTCGGCGACGACGGCCAGCACGACCAGGAGATCTACTCCGAGTTCGCGCACGCCCACCCGGAAAACGTGGCGGCCGTGGCGATCCGCCGCCTGTCACCCACCCAGGCGGTGCTGGCCGGCGCCATCCCTGGCCCGGCCGGCACCCCCGAGGCGGTCGGCTCGCACGGTAAGACGTGGTTTTCGGCCCCGGACGGGGCAGGACTATGGTCGCTACTCCGCGACACTGATGTTGTCTGACTCGGCTGCCCGCTGGTGCAGCCGCTGTCGCACCTCGTCAGGGGTGTACGCCCGTCGCTTCCGTTCGCCCCGGGCCACCACCACTCCGGTAGCCGCCACTCCTGCCAATCCGGCCAGACCCACTACTTTCCACCAACGCATCACCCGAGGATAGACACGTGGATGCCGCTATCAGCCTGGACCAGGCGATCGACCTGACGCGCACGGGTGACATCTGGATTTTCCGCGGCCGATCCGGCCCCGACCGGGCGATCCAGACCCTCACCAACAGCCCCGTCAATCACGTCGGGATGTCCCTGGTCATCGAGGACATGCCACCCCTGATGTGGCACGCCGAGCTGGGCAAGTCCCTGCCCGACCTGTGGTCCGGCACGTTCCAGCGCGGCGTCCAGCTGCACGACCTGCGGGACGCGGTGACGGTCTGGGCGCAGCGCTACGGCCAGCGCGGCTGGCTGCGCCAGCTGGAGCCGTCGGTGCCCCGCCCGATGGAGGACAAGGCCCTCAAGACGGTGGCCCGGCTGGACGGCACCCCGTTCCCGTCCTCGGCCCAGCTGGCCTGGCGCTGGGCCCGTGGCCGGGTGCCGCAGATCCGCCCGCGCCGGTGGCAGCGCGGCCCGGTGGGCGACGCGGCCCTGGAGACGGCGTACTGCGCCGAGGTGGTCGCGGTGACCTACGAGGACATGGGCCTGCTGCCGCGCCGGAACAACCCGAGCTGGTACGACCCGGGCCGGTTCTGGAGCGGCGACGACCTGGAGCTGGCCGCGGGCTTCACCCTGGGCGACGAGATCGAGGTCGACGTCCCGGCGACGTAACGCCTTTTCGCCGCCGACCCGTTGAGCTGGTGGGTCGGCGGCGTGATTTTTTATCGGCGGCCGAGGCGGCTGGACGAGGAGAAAGCGGCGGCGCCGCTGGTCCGTCCGGCCGTGGTGGGCGCTGCGCCGGCTGAGGTCTGGCCGCCGGAGCCCCGCCGGGGCCGGTTGCCGCCGCCGGTGGAACCGGCCGGCTCGGTGGTGTGGCCGGGTGCGGCGTGGGCCGCACCCCGGCCGCGGGCGCGGCCGGCACGGGCCGGCTGGCCCGCGCTGCGCTGCGTGGGGCGATCCGACGTGCTCGAAGACCAGACGGCCTCGCTCGACTGACCGGCCCGAGAGGGCTGCCCACCCCGAGAAGGCTGGGCCGCGCGCGAGGGCTGACCGCCGCGAGCGGACTGGCCGCCACGCGAGGACTGGCCCGCGCGAGACGGCTGGCCGCCGCGCGACTGCGGAGCAGCGCCGCGGGACGGCTGGCTGCTTCGGGCCGGCTGGGCCGTGCGGGTCGGCTGCGGGGCCGGGGCCGCCGTCACGAACCGGCGTTCGCCCGGGGCCAGCTCGGAGAGCAGCGGGTCACCGGGGCGGGTGCGGTTGGTGGTGGGGCGGACGCCGGCCTTGCGGGTCAGGTCGCGGACCTCGGCCTGCTGGTCGTCGGTCATCAGGGTGATCACCGTGCCCTGGGCACCGGCCCGAGCCGTGCGGCCGGAGCGGTGCAGGTAGGCCTTGTGCTCCACCGGCGGGTCGGCGTGGATCACCAGCGCCACGTCGTCGACGTGGATGCCGCGGGCCGCGATGTCGGTGGCCACCAGCGTCTCGGCGCTGCCGTCGGAGAAGGCGGCCAGGTTGCGGTTACGGGCGTTCTGGGCCAGGTTGCCGTGCAGCTCCACGGCCGGCACGCCGGCGGTGATCAGCTGCTTGGTCAGGACCTTGGCGCGGCGCTTGGTGCGGGTGAAGACCACCGAGCGGCCGGGAGCCGAGAGCAGGTCGACCAGGACGCCGAAGCGGTCGTCGCCGTGCACGTGCAGCACGTGGTGGGACATCTCGACCGGGGCCTCGGTGGCCGAGTCGACGGAGTGCGTGACCGGCTTGCGCATGAAGCGCTTGACCAGCACGTCGACCCCGTTGTCGAGGGTGGCCGAGAAGAGCAGGCGCTGGCCGTCGCGCGGGGTCTGCTCGAGCAGCCGGCGCACCACGGGCAGGAAGCCGAGGTCGGCCATGTGGTCGGCCTCGTCGAGAACCGTCACCTCGACCGAGTCGAGGGAGGCGTGGCCGCTGCGCAGGTGGTCGTCGAGCCGGCCGGGGCAGGCCACCAGCACGTCGACACCGGCCGCGAGGCCCTTGATCTGCGGGTTGGCGCCGACGCCGCCGAAGACGACGAGGGTGCGCAGGCCCAGCACCGCGGCCAGCGGGGCCAGGACGGCGTCGATCTGGGTCGCCAGCTCACGGGTGGGCGCCAGGATCAGCGCCCGCGGCCGGCGCGGCTTGCGCGGCGAACGCGAGGCGGCCAGGCGGGCCAGTACCGGCAGCGCGAACGCGTACGTCTTGCCGGAGCCGGTGCGGCCGCGACCGAGAACATCTCGGCCGGCGAGCGAGTCCGGCAGCGTGGCGGCCTGGATCGGGAACGGGGTGGTGATGCCGAGGCCGGCGAGCGCCTGCGTCAGGGCGGCGGGCACACCGAGCTCGGAAAAGGTCAACATGTAGTGGGAACTCCAAAGATGGTTAGGGGATCAAGACTACCCGCAGGTTCGCGAAGCAACCCTGCTGCACCCGGATGGGACCTGGTTAGCACTCAATCGCCTTCACCGTTCTCCTCAGTGCCCGGGACAACCCCCAACCCGGGCGTTACCGCGAGGAGATCCCCCCACCATGAGCGGTGCCCCCGTTGTTGTCGCTGACCGCCGTCGTTCGGACATCGTCCAGGAACACATGCCGCTTGTCGGTCACCTCGTCCGGGAGATGCTGGCCCGGGTTCCGGCGCACGTCAACCGCGACGACCTGATGTCCGCCGGTTACGCCGCCCTGGTGCACGCGGCCCGTGGTTTCGACGTCGACCGCGGCGTCCCGTTCGGCCGCTTCGCGGCGGCCCGGGTGCGCGGTGCCCTGCTGGACGAGCTGCGTGGCCTGGACTGGGCCAGCCGCTCGGTGCGGCAGCGGGCCCGGCGTACCGATTCGGCGCGCCAGGAGCTGACCGCGAAGCTGGGCCGCACCCCGACGATCCAGGAGGTCGCGGAGCACATGGGCGTCTCGGTCGAGGACATCTCGACCGCCGATGACGACGTGCACCGCGCGGTGGTGTTCAGCCTGCAGGGTTTCGCGACGGCGGCGGCCGACGACATGGTCACCGAGCCGAGTCTCGGCCCGGAGGAGATGCTGATCCGCCGGGAGCGGTTCGGCTACCTGAAGCACGCGGTGGACGCGCTGCCGGAGCGGTTGCGGGCGGTGGTGCAGGGCTACTTCTTCGACGAGCGGCCGATGGCCCGGATCGCCGAGGAGCTGGGTGTCACCGAGTCGCGGGTGTCGCAGCTGCGCGCCGAGGCCCTGGGCCTGCTGCGGGACGGCTTGAACACGCACCTCGACCCGTCCCTGGCGGCGGAGACCCCGCCGAAGGATGGCTGTGTGGCCCGTCGCCGGTCGGCGTACTACGAGCAGATCGGGGTGCGCGGCACGCTGCACTCCCGGCTGGCGATGACCAGCCCGGACGGCCTGCCCCGCGCCGCGTGACGAGACGCCGCGTAACCGGATGAAGAACAGTGCCCGCCGCCGGGGAAGGCGGCGGGCACTGTTCGTCAGCCCGCGCAGGTGCCGGCCTTCTTCTGCGCGGCGATGGCCTTGGCCGCACCCAGCCGGTAGAGCGCCAGGCCTTCCTTGGCCGGCTCCAGCTTCCAGGCGTTGTTCTCGTACACCATCGTGTAGGACTGGGCCGCGACCAGCTGCTTGGCGATCACGATCGCCTTGTCCTGGCCCTCCATCCGGGCGCTGGTGAGCTGGATCGCCAGGCCCTTGCGGGAACAGGCCTGGTTCAGCTTGACGTAGTCGTCCTTGCTGATCGACTGCTTGCCCGCCGAGGTGTACATGTCCCAGGCCCCGGCGAAGTCGCCGCCGGCGAAGCGGTCGAAGACGGTCTGCGCGGCGGACCGGGCGCCGTCGACGGTCTTCGGCTCGGGGCCACCGGCGACGGCCGCGGCGGCGTTACCGGCCGGCTTGTCGTCGTCGCCGGAGCACGCGGTGACCAGGGTGAGAGCGGCGGCCGCGGTGAGGGCGAGCGCACCAAAACGTCGGATCGGGTGGTCGTGGGTCATGCCGGGACTAATCGGGATCGACCGTTGCGCGTAACGGCTCGCCAGCGAACTTGACGGATTGATGACACTTGCGCGGGGCGCCGTTACCTCGATGGCCCTGGTGTATTCTGAGCGTTTGTCGAGACAATAAAAAAGACGCTCAAGATAATGAGCGTCAACGCGACGAATGATAGCACAAAGGGGAGTGGCATTGTCAAGTTTCGCCGCGGAGCAGGCGTACCTCACCACCCTCTACGAACGGCTGGACGGCCTGCGCGATCAGGCTGACCAGCGACTCAAGGCGATTCTGCTGGAGTCCGGTGGCACCCCGCAGGGCCGTGCTCAGCGCGAGGCCAACCGCAGCCATTACGCCGAGCAGTTGGCGCAGATGAACGCGGTGGAGAACGGCCTCTGTTTCGGCCGTCTTGATTTCCACACGGACGAAAAGCGCTATATCGGCCGGCTCGGGTTGTCCGCTCCGGAACACGATCGTGACCCCCTGCTGGTCGACTGGCGGGCCCCCGCCGCCCGCGCCTTCTACCTGGCGACCGCGGTTTCTCCGGACGGCGTGAAGCGCCGCCGGCACCTGCGCACCAAGGGGCGCACGCTGACCGCGATCGACGACGAGGTGCTCGACCTCGAGGCGGGCGTCACCGGCGGCCGCGAGGACGTCACCGGCGAGGCCGCGCTGCTGTCCGCGCTGACCGCCGAGCGCACCGGCCGGATGCGCGACATCGTCGAGACCATCCAGGCCGAGCAGGATGAAGTGATCCGGGCCGGGCTCAACGGCGTCATGGTGGTGCAGGGCGGGCCGGGCACCGGCAAGACCGCGGTGGCGCTGCACCGCGCCGCCTTCCTGCTCTACACCTACCGCGCCCAGCTCACCAAGCAGGGCGTGCTGATCCTCGGGCCGAACACCACCTTCCTGCGCTACATCTCCCAGGTGCTGCCGTCGCTGGCCGAGACCGGGGTGCTGCTGGCGACGCTCGGCGACATGTTCCCCGGCGTGCGCGCGCGGGCCACCGAGTCGCCGGCCGCGGCCGCGGTGAAGGGCCGGCTCGGCATGCTCGAGGTGCTGGCCCGGGCGGTCGAGGACCGCCAAACGGTGCCCGACGACTACATCGAGGTCGACCACGACGGTTACCCGCTGCGCATCGAGCGCACCGTGCTGGAGGACGCCCGGGCTGCGGCCCGACGCTCCGGCCGCCCGCACAACGTGGCCCGGGCGATCTTCGTGACCGAGGCGATCCACGCGCTGAGCCTGCAGATCGCCGACAAGATCGGCGCCGACCCGCTCGGTGGCGACAATCTGCTGTCCGCGGCCGATCTGGCCGAGACCCGCCGGGAGCTGCGCGAGGACATCGACGTGCAGATGGCGCTGTTCGACTTCTGGCCGGTCCTCACGCCCCGCCAGGTGCTGCGCGACCTGCTCAGCGACGCCGACCGGCTGGCCTCGGCGGGTGGCGACCCGCTGCTGCTGCGCACCCGGGAGCACCGGTTCACCCCGGCCGACGTGCCGCTTCTCGACGAGCTGGCCGAGCTGCTCGGCGTCGACGAGACGCTGCAGAAACGGCAGGCGGCGCAGGTGCGGCGGGAGGCGATCGAATACGCCGAGGGCGTCCTGGAGATCGTCGAGGGTTCCCGCTCACTCGACTTCGAGGACCAGGAGGAGGAGATCCTCTCGGCGACCGACGTGGTCGACGCGAGCGCTTTCGTCGAACGGCACGAGGAGATCGACACCCGCACGGCCGCCGAGCGGGCCGCCGCCGACCGCAGCTGGGTCTTCGGCCACGTGATCGTCGACGAGGCGCAGGAACTGTCGCCGATGGCCTGGCGGCTGCTGATGCGCCGCTGCCCGAGCCGGTCGATGACGGTGGTCGGCGACGTCGCGCAAACGTCGGAGTTGGCCGGCAGCACCGGCTGGGACCAGGTCTTCGAGCCCTACGTCGCGCAGCGCTGGCACCTCGTCGAGCTGACCGTCAACTACCGCACGCCGGCCGAGGTGATGACGGTCGCGGCCGACGTCCTGGCCGCGGTCGACCCGGCGCTGCAGCCGCCCCGGTCGGTGCGATCCGCAGGCGTCGCACCCTGGTCACTCCGGGTGCCGCGGGCCGCGCTTCCGGCCGAGATCATTGCGGCGGTACGGGTGGAAGCCGCCGAAGTGGGCGACGGCCGGGTCGGGGTGCTGGTGCCCACGGCACTGGAAGAGGAACTGGGTCGCCAGCTGGTCGAGGCGGTGCCCGGCGCGGCCGTGGGGGAGCAGCCCGACCTGCTCAACCAGATCGTGCTGATGACCGTACGGCAGGCGAAGGGTCTGGAATTCGATGCGGTGATCGTCGTGGAGCCGGACGAGATCATCGCGGAGAGCCCACGCGGCCTGTCCGACCTTTACGTGGCGGTCACCCGGGCCACCCGCCGCCTCGGCGTCCTGCACAGCGCCGACCTGCCCAAGGTGCTCAGCGCCCTGGCGGACTGAACCGGAACGGGCCCGGCGTCGAGAGACGCCGGGCCCGGAAAATCATGAAAAATCAGACAACGGCCATCGAGCTGCGCGGGGTGCGGCCGTGCGTGGTGTGGCCGTGCGCGTTGGTCATCGCGAGCCGGCTGTTCATCGACGTGTTGTTGGCGATGTTGGCGTAGTAGCTGGCGCGGCGGCGGGCCGTGATGCTGTCCGGGTTGTCGGGGACCGGCGCCATGTCCGGGTTGAGGTGCGTGTTCAGGCCGTCCTTGAGCAGCGACAGGGCCTCGGCCCGCAGCTGGCTGATCCGGCTCTCGGTCACGCCGAGGTCGGCCGCGATGTCGGCCATCGGGCGCTCGTTGAGGAAGTACTCGGTGATGACGACCTGCAGCCGGTCCGGCAGCGAGCCGATCGCGTGGTGCAGGTAGCCGATCTGCTCACGGCGCAGCAGCATGTCCTCCGGGCCCGGGGTCTTCTCGGTGACCAGGTCGTCGGCGCTGCTGGTGGTGAAGCCCTGCAGCGACAGCACGGTCGCGCGCTGCACGTCGGTGTCGGTGCGCTGCAGGTCGTTGGTGGTGGTGCCGAGCGCCTGGGCCAGCTCGTCCGAGCTCGGCGTCCGGCCCAGCGTGGTGGTCAGCTGCTGGCGGGTGGTGTCGGTGGCGCGGGCCTTGGTGCGCACCGAGCGGGTGGCCCAGTCCAGGGCGCGCAGCTCGTCCAGGATGGCGCCGCGGATGCGGGTGCTGGCGAAGCGGTGGAACGGGATGCCGCGGTCCGGGTCCCAGCCGCGGGCCGCGGTCACCAGGGCGTGCAGGCCGGCGCTGGTCAGGTCGTCGCGGTGGATGTGGTTGGGGATCCGGGTGAGCATGTCCCGCACCAGGTGGCCGACCAGCGGCATGTGCGTGCGGATCAGCTCTTCCTGCTCGGCGGCGGAGAGCACGGTAGCGGCGGGCGCGGTGTCGGCTGCGTTCGTCACGATGGTGTTCATGTGTGCTCCCCCGGTTTGTTGGTCGGGCGGCTCGCTTGCGCGGCCACCCGGCTGACAGGAGGAAACTTTGGTCGGCCTCGGGTACTCCTTTCGGTCACGACCAGGTGCGTAACGGTTGCTGTGTTTCAGACCTTGCGGCTGCGGGGCACGCTGGTCCCATGGACCTCTCCGACACCGGCACCACCGTGAACGTCATCGCCGGGATCGCGATCGCCCTGGGTGTGGTGGGGGTGGTGATTCCGGTGGTTCCGGGGTTGCTGCTGAGCTGGCTCGGCGTGCTCGCGTGGGCGCTGCTCGGCGACGGTTCGGGCACCGTCAAGTGGCTGGTGCTGGTGATCGCCACCCTGGTAGCGACGCTCGGGGCACTGGTGAAGTACCTACTGCCGGGTCGGCGGCTGAAGAGCGCGGGAATCCCCAACACGGCGCTGCTGGCCGGCGGAGTGCTCGGCCTGGTCGGGTTCTTCGTGATCCCGGTGGTCGGGTTGATCCTCGGCTTCGTGCTCGGGGTGTTCCTGGTCGAGCAGGCCCGGCTCGGGCCGGGTCAGGCGTGGCCGTCGACCAAGAAGGCGCTCGGTGCGGCCGGGATGGCCATGCTGATCGAGTTCACCGCCGCGCTCGGCGTCGCCGTGGTCTGGGTGTTCGGTCTCATCCTTGGTTGACTCTCGCGCGCGGCCCACGCCGTCGGCGCTGGGTCAGCAGTAACAGCAGGGGAGTGCCGGCCAGCACCAGCGCGACCCCACCGGCCGCCATCACCGTCGTCGCGCCCGGACCGGACGAGTGGACCGCCGGTGCGGCGGCCTTCGTCGCGGTGGTCGACTCGGCCTTCGCGTCGGTGGTCGCGGCGTTGCGGGCGGCGATGTCCTCCGGGGTGACCAGCTTGCCGACCGACGAGTCGGCGGGCTGCGCGAAGCCCCAGTCGAGCAGCGCGGCCCCCTGCTGCCAGCCGCGCTGCGGGTGCGCCTCGGCGCCGAGCAGGGTCACCACCAGGCGCCGGCCGTTGCGCTGGGCGCCGCCGACGTAACTGTGCCGGGCCACCGTGGTGAAGCCGGTCTTGCCACCCATCGCGCCCGGGTAGTTGTAGATCAGCTTGTTCTCGTTCTGGATCTGGAAGCCCTTTTGCTTCACCTGCGGCTGGGCCGGCATCTGCGTGGTCTTGGTGAGCACGTACTTGCGGAAGTCGGCGTTCGCGAAGTCCTTGCGGGCGATCAGCGCCAGGTCGTACGCGCTGGTGAACTGGCCCTTGCCGTCCAGGCCGCTGGGCGTGACCGCGTGCGTCTGGAACGCGCCCAGCCGCTTCGCCTCGGCGTTCATCGCGGCCACTGTCTTGGCCACCCCGTCCGAGCCGCCGCCGGCGGCCGTCCGGGCCAGCGCGTTCGCGGCGTCGTTGCCGGAGTTGAGCAGCAGCCCCAGCCAGAGCGTGGAGATCTTGTACTTCCCGCCCACCACGATGCCGACCGCCGAGCTGTTGACCTCGATGTCCAGGTCGCTGGCCACCGTGGTGATCGTCTGGTTGGGGTCGAGCTTGTCCATGATCGTCGCGGCCAGCAGCGTCTTCTGCACGCTGGCCGGGGTCTGGTAGACGTGCGGCCCGCAGGCGCCCAGCACCTCGCCGGTGTCCAGGTCGGCGACGATCCAGGTGGTGGCGGTGACCGCCGGCGGCTGTTTCGCGCCGGCCGGGATGACCAGGCCGTGGGTGGCCAGGGCGTCGCCGCCGACCGCGCTGTTGACCGGATCGTCGGCCGGCGGCACCGGGCGCGGCGGGATGCCGGCCGGCTTGGCGACCTTCGGCTTGGGGCAGGGGATGTCCGCCGCGGCGGCCGGGGAGGCCGGAACGACGGCCGCCGCCGCGGCGAGGAGGAGTGCGGCGAGGGTTGCCGGAACACGGATCAAGGCCAGGAGACTCCCGCGTCGAGTCGCTGATCAAGCAACTGGGCCAGGGGCATGGTCTCGCCGTCGCCGCCGCCCGCGCCGACGATCAGCCGGGGGGTGCTCGGGGTCAGGTCGGCGCCGGTGAACCGGGCGCGCAGCGAGGCCGGGACGGTCAGCACGTAATACTCCCCGCTCGCGCCGACGGCGACCGAGCGGTTGGATTTCAAATACCAGCCCTTCGCCTTCGTCCGGTACGTCGCGTGGCCGTCGAAGCTGCGGGCGGCCAGGGGATGCGGCGGGAGGCCGCGCTCGGCGGCCCGGCGGACGAAATCGGTGAGCAGGACTCCGGCCTCGCGAGCCTCGGCTTCCCGGCTCGCGGCCTGCGCGGCCGCGTGCCCGGCGATGGCTTGCCGGCGCTGTTCGTTCCACGCCGTCCGTTCGTCCATGCCTGCGACCCTAGGTGATCCACACGCCTCCGGCCAGCCGCACATTGCTCTCTGTTTCCTGTGAATGTCGGTCCCGCCATTTGAATAACGGCGAGAAAGAATTGCGAAATTTGGTTCGATGAGTTGCGCGGGATGCCGGTTTCGAGCAAGACTGGGCGCGGTTGATCGGATTAACTCGGATCTGATTTTACGGGAGCGGATATGGCGCGGCAGGTCATCACAACACTGATCGACGATCTGGACGGAAAGAAGGCCGACCGCACCGTCGAGTTCAGCCTGGACGGCATTAGCTACACGATCGACCTTTCCGAGGCCAATGCTGGGAAGCTTCGTAAGGCGCTCGACCCGTTCATCAGCGCGGGCACCCGGCTCGGTCGCGGCCCCGGCCGGATCGGCGCCCGCCGGGGCGTTCCCAGCCGCACCGCGGGTTCTCGCGACGAGAACCGGCTGATCCGCGAGTGGGCCCAGGCCAACGGTCACCAGATTTCCGAGCGAGGCCGCATTCCGCAGTCCGTTACAGACGCGTACCGGGCAGCTCACTAATCAGTTGCGGAGCGTCGGCAGGCGCTCCGCGACTGATTCCAGGACCTTTTCGTCGCCGGCGTACCAGCTCGACGCGCGCGGCCAATGGGTGATGGCGTCGGTGAAGCCGAGGTCGGCAGCGCGGCCGATCGCTTCGGTGAAGGCGTCGACGCTGGTCATCGAATAACGCGGGGACGAGTCCAGGTTCAGATAGCGCGGGATCGCGTCCAGCGGGCGGCCGGCCGCGTTCAGGGCTTCGGCGAAACGGGCCGAGATCTCGGCCACTCCGCGCCACCACGACTCGAGATCGTCGGCCGCCGGGCCGGTGGTCACCCAGCCGTCGCCGTGCCGGGCGGCCAGCCGCAGCGCCCGCGGGCCGTTGGCCGCCACCACGAACGGCGGCCGCGGCTGCTGCGTCGGGCCGGGAATGCTGCGCGCGTCGACCGCGGTGTAGAACTCCCCGCGGTGCGTAGTGGCCGGGTTGGTCAGGATCGTGCCGAGCAGGTCGAGGAACTCGGTGAACCGGTCCACCCGCCGGCCCGGCGTCAGTTCCGGCTCGCCGAGAACCGCCGAGTCGAAACCGATCCCGCCGGCGCCCAGCCCGAGCAGCAACCGGCCGCCGGAGATGTCGTCGAGCGCGGTGACCTCCCGGGCGAAGTGCACCGGGTGCCGGAAGTTCGGCGACGCGACGTAGGTGCCCAGCTTGATCGTGCTGGTCACGCCGGCCGCCGCGGTCAGGGTCGGCACCGCGTCGAACCACGGGCCGTCGATCAGGTCCCGCCAGCCGAGGTGGTCGTAGGTCCAGGCGTGGTCGAAGCCGTACTCCTCGGCGCGCCGCCACCGCTCGGAGGCGACCGACCAGCGCTGGTCGGGGAGGATCACGATGCCGATGCGCATATCCGGACGCTATCTCAGGCCAGGCGGAGCGCCTCGCCGTGGTCGGGGTCGGCGGCCGCGGCGAACGCCTCGAGAGCCCGCAGCAGGTCCTGCCGGTCGTCGTCGGGCATCCGCTCGAGCACCACGGCAAGGGCCGCGCGGCGCCGCTCGCGCAACTCGTCGAGCAGCCGCCGGGCGGCCGGGGTGATCATCAGCCGCACCTCGCGGCGGTCCCGGGGGTCGGGCACCCGGCGCAGCAGGCCGGTCGCCTCGAGCCGGTCGCACAGCCGGCTCGCCGACGACGGCACCACGTCGAGCGCCTCGGCCAGCCGGCTCATGTTGGTGTGCCGGGTGGCCGAGATGATGGTGAGCACCCGCAACTGGGCCGGCGGAACGGCCGGCGACTGGGCGTCGCTCGTGCTGAGCACGGACACGAGGGACTCGACCGCCGATTCGACGGCCGCGGCGACGTCGGTGACCCGGTCGTCCATGTATGTGTCCCTGTTCTGCCGTGCTTGATGCGCGGAGGCGACCTGCCCTCTACCCCCACGGCGGGTGGATCATGCCGCTTGGCGGAGCCAATCCAAGCAGACAATCACGGCATCGTCCTCCGCGTCGGTCCCCGCATGGTAGTCGCGGAGGCTTCGCAGCACGGTGCCGACCGCCTCGGACGGCGGCTGCAGCCGGGTCGAGCGCAGCGCGGTGAGCAGCGCGGCCGAACCGAAGTCCGGGCCGCCGCCGGGGGCCGCGGCGTGCACGCCGTCGCTGACCACCAGCAGCCGGTCGGCCGGTTCCAGCTGGACTTTCTGGATCTCGTAACGGGTGTCGCCGAACATCCCGAGCGGCAGTTGCTGCTCCAGCGTGACCTGTCGGATGTCGCCGTTGCGGGCGATCATCGCGCGCGGCGAGCCGGCGTCCACCGCCTCGACCGCGCCGCTGATCAGATCGATCTCCAGCAGCAGGGTGGCCACGTGCGCGTTGCCGCCGTTCCGGGAGTAGATCGCGTCCGAGGCCAGCTCGGCCTGCTCGACGATGTTGGCGCCGGACCGGCGGGCGTTGCGCATCGCGTTCACCGCCACGGCGGTCAACAGGGTCGCCTCGAGTCCGTCACCGCTGCCGTTCAGCACGGTCGCCGTGATCCGGTCGCCGGTGAGTGCCCAGTCGTAGTGGTCGCCGTAGACGGCGTACGCCGGTTCAAGCGCGCCGGCCAGCCGGAACCGCTCGCCGCTGAGCGAGCGCCCGGGCAGCAGGTCCCACTGGAGTTCGGCGGCCATGGTGAGGCGCTGCTTGCGGCGCGCGTGGTGGTAGCGGTCGGTGTCCCGGTCGGCGGTGCGCAGGGCCATGGCGAGCTCGCCGGCAATGGCGTGCATCTCCTCGATGGCCGTGCGGGACGGCGGCGTGCCGGTTTCGATCCGCAGCACGCCGAGCCGGTCACCCCAGACGGTGAGCGGCAGGATCAGCCGGGTCGGGCCGTCCGGCCGCGGGTCGATCTGCGGTTGCTGGCTGCCGAAGCAGCGCTGTTCGAGCGGCCCGCCGGCCGGCCCGTCGGGGTCGAGCAGGGGTCGCAGGGCGGACAGGCTCAGGTCACCCAGCAGCACCTCCACGCCCTCGGCGGCGTAGCGGGTGCGCAGGTGTTCGGCGGTGACCTCGGGAAGGCGATCGGGTGGCGCCGCGCGGAGCGATACGCCCACCGATGTCGGGCCGTCGGACACTCGATCTCCCTTCAGTAGTCGGAAGCGCTGCACGGTCAGCAATAGTTGCCGGACGGCAAGCATGATAGTGCCTGCTCCGGTACGGGAGTGACGGGGCCTTACGCGAAGGACTTCTCGAAATGGATCAAGCTGCCGCGCCGGGGTGCGGACTGCATCCGGACGTTCTCGGCGAGTGCCTTGATCAGGAAAAGGCCGCGGCCGCGCTCGTTGCCCGGCCCCGGCGGACCGACCGCCTCGGGGTCGAAGCCCTCACCGTCGTCGCGCACGTCGATGGCGCAGTGATCGTCGGCGACCTCGAGGCATACCTCGAAGTTGTTGGCACCGTTCGCGTGGTCGATCACGTTGGCGCACGCCTCGGTGATCGCGATCTCCAGGTCGGCGCCGTGCGTCTTGTCGACGTGCAGAGCGGCGAGTGCGCAGCGCAGCAGCCGCCGCGCGGCCGGCACGCTGCCGGTCTCGCGCGGAAGGTTGAGGCGGACTGTCATACGCATAGCTCATGAGTGCCCGTCAAATGGCAGGACTAATCGCGGCCCGCTCATCCGGGTGTGATCGAAAAACGTGTTATCCATGGACAGCTTGCGCGTCCCCCTTTGGTCGGCCCGCAAAACGAGGGCCGGAAGGAACGACGAGAGGCAGGAACATGGCGGACCAACCCGACATTGCGACGGTCGTCGCGGCCCGTGCCGGCGACCCGGCCGCCATCGACCGGCTGGTCGCGGGGTACATGCCGCTCGTCTACACGATCGTCGGCCGGGCCCTGGAGGGCCACGCGGACGTCGACGACGTGGTGCAGGACGTCATGCTGCGGGTGCTGCGCAATCTCGGTGACCTGCGCGAGCCGGAATCCTTCCGGTCCTGGCTGGTGGCGATCACGGTCCGCCAGGTGCGGGAGCGGTTCCGGGCCCGGCGCGGCGCGCCCGACGCGCTGCTGCACGAGGACGTACGCGACCCGGGTGCCGATTTCACCGACCTGGCCATCACCCGCCTCGAGCTCTCCGGGCAGCGCCGGGAGACCGCCGAGGCGACCCGCTGGCTCGACGAGGACAACCGGGAACTGCTGTCGCTGTGGTGGCTGGAGGCCTCCGGGGAGCTGACCCGGGACGAGATCGTCGAGGCCACCGAGGTGACCCGGCAGCACGCGGCGGTGCGGATCCAGCGGATGAAGGGCCAGCTGGAGACGGCCCGGGCGGTGGTGCGGGCGCTGAACGCCCAGCCCGCCTGCCCCGACCTGCGGTTGCTCACCGTGCCGTGGGACGGCACGCCGGGCGCGTTGTGGCGCAAACGGATCGCCCGGCACACCCGGGACTGCTCCTACTGCTCGCCGAGCTGGAACAACCTGGTCGCGGCCGAGCGGCTGCTGGCCGGCATGGCCCTCGTCCCGATCCCGGCCGCGCTGACCGGCAAGGTGGTGGCCGCGAAGACGGTGGTGGGTGGCGGAACCCATCTCGCCGCCAAGATCGGGCTGGGTGTGTCGCAGAAGGTGCTGACCGCGGCCCTGTCCACGGTCGCGGTGGCCGGTGCGGCGACCGCGGTGGTGGTCATCCGGCAGGACCCGCCGCCGTCCACCCCGACGGCGGCCGTCCTCGCTACCCAGTCGACCGCTCCACGGCGTACGCCATCGGCCACCCCGGCCACGGCGTCGCCGACGCCGTCCCCCTCGCCGACGCCGGCGAAAACCTCTAAAAAGCCCGTCGTGATCGCCGCCAAGGCGAGCAAGAAGAAGGGCGTCGGGGTCTGGGAGTTCACCGGGGTCAAGGCGGCGCTGGCCGACGTCGGGGCCGGTTGGTACTACAACTGGGCGCCGAACAACGACAGCGTGCCCGGCCCGTCCGGCGTCGAGTTCGTCCCGATGATCTGGGGCAAGGCCAACGTCACCGACGGCACCATCGCCCAGGCCAAGAAGGAGAGCGAAGGGGAACTGCTCGGCTTCAACGAGCCGGACATGGGTGGGCAGGCCAACATGAGCGTCGAGGACGCCCTGGCCGATTGGCCCAAGCTGCAGGCGACCGGGCTGCGGCTGGGTTCTCCGGCGGTGGCGTACGGCGGTGACACCGCCGGCGGCTGGCTGGACCGCTTCATGACCGGGGCGACGGACAAGGGCTACCGGGTCGATTTCATCACCCTGCATTGGTACGGCAGTGACTTCAGTGACGCGGCGGTCAATCAGTTCCTCGGGTACGTCGATGCCGTGCACAAGCGCTACGGCAAGCCGATCTGGATCACCGAGTACGGCCTGATGAACTTCTCCGGCTCGCCGAAATACCCGTCCGACGCGCAGAAGGTCGCCTTCATCTCCGGCAGCACGAAGGGACTGGAGAGCCGTTCGTTCGTCGAGCGGTACGCCTGGTTCGGTCTGCCGGCCGTGGGGGACAGCGTCGACTTCGGCCTCTACAAGGACGGGGATTCTCCGACCGCGGCGGGTCAGGCGTACAAGGCCGCGGGTTAGATTCGAACCATGATTCGGTTCGGGTACAAGGCCTCGGCGGAGCAGTTCGCCCCGGCGGAGCTTCTCAAATACGGCGTGCTGGCCGAGGAACTGGGCTTCGACTCGGTCTTCACGTCAGATCACCTGCAGCCGTGGCGGCACGACGACGGGCACGCCCCGGCCGCCCTGCCGTGGCTCGGCGCCCTCGCCGCCCGCACCGAGCGGGTGCTGATCGGCACCAGCGTGCTGACCCCGACGTTCCGCTACCACCCGGCGGTGGTAGCCCAGGCGTTCGCCACGCTGGGTTGCCTGGCGCCGGGCCGGGTGGTGCTCGGCGTGGGCTCCGGCGAGTCGCTCAACGAGGTGCCGCTGGGCATCCCGTGGCCGGACGGCAAGGAGCGGTTCGCCCGGCTCAAGGAGGCCGTGCTGCTGATCCAGAAGCTGTGGCAGGAAGACCGGGTGACCAGCGAGGGCCAGTTCTACCGGGTCGAGAACGCCACGATCTACGACAAGCCGGAGACGCCGGTCCCGATCTATATCGGCGCGTCCGGCCCGGCCGCCACCCGGCTGGCCGGCCGGATCTCCGACGGCTTCATCACCACCAGCGGCAAGGGCGCCGAGCTCTACACCGAGACGCTGCTGCCGGCCGTGCGCGAGGGCGCCGAGAAGGCCGGTCGCAAGGTCGACGACCTGGACCTGATGATCGAGGTCAAGGTGTCCTTCGACGAGGACATCGAGCAGGCCCGCAACAACACCCGCTACTGGGGTGCGCTGGCCCTGACGCCGGACGAGAAGACCGGCGTCGAGGACCCGATCGAGATGCAGCGGCTGTCCGACGCGCTGCCGGTCGAGCGCACGATGACCCGCTGGATCTGCTCGTCCGACCCGGAGGAGCACGCCCTGCGCATCACCGATTACCTCGACATGGGCTTCAAGCACCTGGTCTTCCACGCCCCCGGGCCCGACCAGGAGCGCTTCCTGCGGTTGTACTCCGAGCAGATCCTGCCGAAGCTGCGCGAGCGCGCCTAAGGATTTTCCCGCGGGACGGGGCGCAGGCGGCCGCTCCGGGTGCGCGGGCCGCCGGTGCCCTGGCCGTTGATCAGGCGCAGGTCAGGGCGCTGGCGGTAGGTCTCCAGCCGGCGGCGCTTGGCGCCCACCTCACGGTTGGCGGCCGGCTGCGGCGGGAGCGACCGTGCCTTGGCCGGGTCGAGGCGGTGATCCTCGGCCGACCGCGGCTTCAGGTCGGCGGTGCGACTGCCGGGGCCCGGTCCGGCGGCTCCCGGGTAACTGGACCGCCAGGAGTGTGGTTTGCCGTTGCCGGTGGGCCGGGTCGACGTGTGCGGGGCCGGGTTCTCGCCGGCCCGCCACAGATCGCGGCCGGGCGACGGCCGGCGGCGCGGCGGACCCCACAGCGGCTCGCCGGTCGGCTGCCGGTCGGACTGCCGCCAGCCCGGCGACATCGGCACGGTCGACGCGTTCGGGTCGGCCATCGCGGCGTCGGAGCCGGTGTGCCGGCCGCGGCGCAGCCGGTACTCGGCGGTGATCACCCGGAACCAGTGCCGCAGGCCGGCCCGCTCGCCACTGTTCATCCTCGGGTACGCCACGCTGCCCACCTCGGTGACCTGCAGGCCGCGGGCGGCCGGGCGCACCGCGAGCAGCGGCTGCATCTCCGGGCCGTCGCCCCAGGCGGTGGCGTGCCGGGCGGACGGGTCGGGCAGATCGAGGCGGTCGATGGCGTCCCTCCAGAAGGCGGCGTAGCCGAAACCGGGGTCGGTGCGGCGCGTGCCGAACAGCGCGTTGACCACCCAGATCAGGAGCATGTTGAACCAGCGGCGGAACCGGCCACCGGTCAGGTCCCGGCCGCCCGGGCGGTAACGGGAACCCAGCGCGACGTCGGCGCCGTCGGTCAGCGCGGCCACGTAGCGGGGGATCTCGGCCGGGTCGGTCGAGCCGTCCCCGTTCAGCGTGATCACGACATCGCCGCTGCTGGCGGCGACCCCACTGGCCAGGGCGTTGCCGGAGCCGTGCCGGCCGGGCCGGATCACCAGGGCGTCCGGCCGGGCGGAGCGGACGACCGCGGCCGTGTCGGCGGCCGGGCCGTCGGTGACCACGATGACCTCGTCGACGGCGGGCAGACCGCGCAGCATCAGCGGAAGGCCGCCGGGGTCGCGCACCGGTATCACCACGCTCACGGAGGGTGATGATCGTCGGTAACGGCTCGTCGCTGGGATATGCGGCGAAGGAGGCATGGCGGTGCTCCTTACGGTGACTGCTGATCTTCGAAGCTACCGGTCGGCAACCGAATCGCAACTCATCGGAACGGTCGAGGCGATGCCTACCGGAGGACCGAACCGGACTCCGGAAATGCGGTAACGGAGGGTGCTCGGCGGTCGCGCAGCTACTGTCCGTACAAGAAAGGGGGGTTGGGGGTAGGGTTTCAACCGTTGCGATCTATCTCTTGGTCGGAGGACAACGGCTGTGAAACTTGGCCTGCACATCTCGAACTTCACCTGGCCGGACGGCGCCCCTCGGCTCGCCTCGGTGCTCGCCGACGTGGCCTCCGCGGCCGACGAAGCCGGCTTCGAACGGATCAGCGTGATGGACCACGTCTGGCAGATCGGAGTCAACGGTCCGCCCGAGATGGACATGCTCGAGGCCTATACCGCGCTCGGCTTCATCGCCGCCCACACCAGCACCGCGAAGCTGCTCACCCTGGTCACCGGCGTTTCCTACCGCGACCCGGGCCTGCTCGCCAAGGCCGTCACCACGCTTGACGTGCTCTCCGGGGGTCGGGCCATCCTCGGCATCGGCGCCGCCTGGAACGAGGAGGAGTCGAAGGGCCTCGGCCTGTTCTTCCCCTCCACCAAGGAGCGGTTCGAGCGGCTCGAGGAGACGCTGCGGATCTGCCGGCAGATGTTCGACGGCGACGAGACCGCCTTCGAGGGCAAGCACTACCAGCTCGGCCGGGTGCTCAACGTGCCGGCGCCGCTGGCCAAGCCGCGCCTGCCGATCCTGATCGGCGGCGGTGGCGAGAAGAAGACGCTGCGCCTGGTCGCGCAGTACGCCGACGCCACCAACCTGTTCCCCGGCCCCGAGGTGCAGCACAAGCTCGACGTGCTCAAGGCGCACTGCGACGACGTCGGCCGCGACTACGACGAGATCGAGAAGACCGTCATGTACCGGTTCGACCTGTCCGCGCAGACCCCCGGCCAGATCATCGAGGACCTGTCCGGCCTGGCCAAGCTGGGCTTCACGGTCGGACACGGCGGCGTGCGCAACGTCTACGACACCAACCAGCTCGAGATCTTCCGGAAGGAGATCATCCCCGCGGTCGAGGCGCTGTGATCAACGCCGTCGTTTTCGACCTGGACGGCGTCATCATCGACTCCGAGGAGGTCTGGGAGGAGGTCCGCCGCGACTACGTAGCTTCATACGGCCGCGAGTTCCTGCCGGACAGCCAGGACCGGATGATGGGGATGAGCACCCCCGAGTGGTCGACCCACCTGGCCGAGGAGGTAGGGGTGCCGCGCACCCCCACCGAGGTAGCCGACGACGTGCTCAGCCGGATGGCCGAGAAATACAAGAATGACCTGCCGCTGATCCCCGGCTCGGTAGATTCGGTGCGGCGCATCGGCGAGCGTTACCCGATCGCCCTGGCCAGCTCGTCGGCCCGCATCCTGATCGACCAGGTGCTGGCGACTGCCGGATTAAGCGAAGCGTTCCAGGTGACGCTCTCCACCGAAGAGGTGCCGCGCGGCAAGCCACACCCGGACGTCTACCTGGCCGCCGCCGAGAAGCTGGGTTTCGCCCCCGAGACGTGCGCCGCCGTCGAGGACTCCAGCAACGGCCTGCGCTCGGCCGGCCGAGCCGGCCTGGCGGTGGTGGCCGTCCCGCACGGCGTCTACCCACCCGCCGCCGACGCCCTTGCCCTGGCAAGCCTGGTGGTGTCAGATTTGGGCGAGCTGACAGTGGAAGCGATCGATAGGCTCCGCTGATGGGGGTCTTCACGTCTGCCGCTGGCACGGAGTTGCATTACGAGCTGCGCGGGGAGGGACCCCCGCTGATCTGTCATCCGGGTGGTCCCGGCCGCCCGGCGTCCTATCTGGACGACTTGGGCGGGGTAGCGCACACGCTGGTGCTGCTGGACCCGCGCGGCACCGGCGAGTCCGAACCGGCCACGCCGTGCGCTTTCAGCGACCTGGCCGACGACCTGGAACTGCTCCGAGTGCACCTGGGCGCCGAGCGACTGGACGTGCTGGGCCATTCCGCCGGCGCCTGGCCGGTGCTGGCTTATGCGGCAAGGCACCCGTCCCGGGTGTCCCGCCTGGTCCTGCTCACTCCGTCCCGAAAGCCGATCCCGCAGGGCGCCGACGAGCCAACCCAGGACGTATTGGTAAAGCGCTGGTTCTCCGCCGAGCCCTGGTACCCCGCAGCCAAGGCGGCATGGGACGCGGACGACCTACCCGGCCTGATGCCACTGATCTACGCGACGGACACCCCCGAGGTACGGGCGCATGCGTCCCGCCCCGAGGCAACAGCCGACTACGAGGCCGAATTCTGGTCCGCAGCACTGGACCCAGGCGACCTGGCCGCGGTAGGCGTCCCGGTAAGCATCATCGCCGCCGACCGAGACGTGGTGACGGGCCTGGCCGCCCCACACGTCCTGGCAGATTGGCTCCCCAACGCCTCAATCATCTGGCTGCCAGACGCCGGCCATTTCCCGTGGGTGACCCACCCCGAGCTGACCCGCCTGTCGATAGACGAGGCCCTGGCCAGCTGACCCCCAAACTCCCCGGCGAGTACGGCACCCGAGCCAAACGGCCAAGGGCGTGGAGTTCCCGTCAGCTCCGAACGCCAACTCCACAAGATCGGCGCGGGTGGCGCGGGTGGCGCGGGGCCCCGGCGGGCGGCGGCAGCGGGCGGCGCGCCTCGGGTGGCCAACGACGACAGCGTGGCCACCTCCACGACAGTTCGCACACCCTGGTTTTGGCTTGGGGATCTCCTCGCGGCGGCACGCCCGCCCAATCGCGCCGGTGGTTGGTGTGCAAGCGGGGTTTTGCTTGCGCACCGGCCGCCGGTGTGATCGCTTCAAGTGCCGCCGCGAGGAGATCCCCAAGCCCCGCCCTAACCCCAGCCACAAACAAAGCCCGAAGCACAAACGCGCGGATCTCCGAGCGCCCGGCCGGGGTCCGGGGCAGCGCCCCGAAGCTTTGACCGCAAGCAGCGTCCACCGACGACCCGGCCGGGTCCGGGGCTTCGCCCCGAACCCCCTACCGAGAAACGCCAACCCCGGCGTAATCCGGCAGCTCAAACGAACTACTCCGATCCGCTGCGATCTTGAACGTCAGATCCAGGAACCACTTCTGATTGTTCATATAGTTCCGCACCCGGATCCCCCGATCCGTCTTAGGAGCCAGGAACATCCCAGTGGTGTCCCCACCCTTCTGCGTCCCCCGAGCAAACTTCCCGATCCGCTTCTCATAGGCAGCGAACGCCACCCGATGGTCACCCCCCGCCGCCGCCAACTCCCCGGCCAGCACATAAGCGGAGACAAGGGCAGTCCCGTTCCCCTGCCCGCCGATGGTCGCCCCACAGGCCGCGTCCCCCACCAGAGCAACCCGCCCCCGACTCCACCCCGGATTGTCAACCCGGCAGATCTGGTCGAAGTAGAAGTCGGAAGCCCCGTCCAGCCCATCAAGCAACGACGGCGCCAACCACCCCATCCCGGCAAACCGAGAACGCAAAATCTCGTGCATCGCCCCCCGGTCATGCCGGTCGTAACGAAGCAGAGGGGAGCGGAACACCGCGAACGCCCCCGCCCGCGACGGATCGTGCTGATTGCCCCCGACGCTGAGCATCCGCCCCGGCAGGTTGTGCAACAGGCTGTCCTTCCCGACCCCCCATTCATTGGCCACGTCCCACCCGGCCACGTAATACCCGAGGTGCTTGACGAACTGCTCCTCCGGCCCGAACACCAGCCGCCGCACCCCCGAGTGCACCCCGTCGGCCCCGATAACGAGATCGAACCGCCGTTCCACCCCGCTGGCGAACCGCACGTCAACCCCGCCGGCATCCTCGGACAGGGCAGCGATCCGATCCCCGAACAGGTATTCGGTCCCGTCAGCGGCTGCACACAGAATCCGAGACAGCGCCCCGCGCTGAACTTCAAGGTCCCCACCGGCCAGCCCGGCAGGCCACTCCATCAGCTTCCGCCCGTCCCCGTCGACGAACCGCATCGCATTACCCCCGGTCTGCACCGCTCGCAGAGCCGGCAACACCCCCATTTTCTCCAGCACACCCATATGAAGCTGCCCACGAAAGTCGACCGCGTTACCACCGGTGCGCAGGGAAGGCGCCACCTCGACGATGGTCGCCTGGAAGCCGTAGCGGCCGAGCCAGTAGGCAAGGGCGGGCCCGGCGATGCTGGCGCCCGAGATCAGGATTCGCATAACTGTGTCCTCCATACGCAATTACTTCTGTGTACGGTAGACGCTGTTTGGAGAGAGGGCAACATGTCTGTCGAATTCCTCTGGCACGAGCGCCCGAAGCCGGCCCGCGGCCCGAAGCCGACCCTGACCCTCGACCAGATCGCCGACGCCGCGATCGCGATAGCCGACGCCGAGGGCCTGGCCGCCGTCTCGATGCAGCGAGTGGCCGCCGACCTGGGCTACACAAAGATGTCCCTCTACCGCTATCTGCCAGGCAAGGCCGAGATGGTCGCGGCCATGCTGGAGCGGGGAATCGGCGACCCGCCCGACTTGTCCCAAAGGCCATGGCGGGAAGCGCTAACAGAATGGGCGCAGACCCTCTTAGGCCGATATTTCGGACACGCCTGGGCGCTAGAAGCCAGCACCGGCACCCGCGCCATCGGCCCGGTAGAGCTGAGCTGGCTGGAAAGCGCCCTGAAAGTCCTGCCAGAAGGCCTGACCGGCGGCGAGCGGATGGACGCGATCGCCACCATCGCCGGCCACGTAAGAGCCATCGCCGGCCAGAAGGGCGGCGAGCAGATGATGACCGAGGCCATGACCCTGGTCCTGCGGGAGCATGCCGACCGCTTCCCGGCGATCGCGGCCGCGGTAGCCGACCCGGGCACCCCCGACCAGGCGTTCACCTTCGGGCTCGAGCGCATCCTGGACGGGCTCGAGGTGCTGCTGGGACGCAGGGTGTGAAACTGATTCGGTAGGGGTATCCGAGGCCGACTCAGCCTTGGAGGTGGCCCATGGTGATCGCGGCGAGTGGATTACGACTCGACCTGGACATTTTCGATTACCTCATCCTCGCGCTCTACTTCATCACCGTTCTGGGCATCGGTTTCGCGGCCCGCGCGGCGATCAAGACCAGCGCCGACTTCTTCCTCTCCGGCCGCTCGATGCCGGCCTGGGTGACCGGTCTCGCCTTCGTCTCGGCGAACCTCGGCGCCCTGGAGATCCTCGGCATGGCGGCCAACGGCGCCCAGTACGGTCTGATGACCCTGCACTATTACTGGATCGGCGCGGTCCCGGCCATGGCCTTCCTCGGCATCGTGATGATGCCCTTCTACTACGGCTCCAAGGTGCGTAGCGTCCCCGAGTTCCTTCGCCGCCGCTTCAACGACAGCACCCACCTGTTCAACGCGATCAGCTTCGCGATCGCCCAGATGCTCATCGCCGGCGTCAACCTTTTCGCCCTGGCGCTGATCCTGCAGGCGCTGCTCGGCTGGCCGCTGTGGATCTCCATCGCGCTCGGCGCCGCGATCGTGCTCATCTACATCACCCTCGGCGGTCTCTCCTCGGCCATCTACAACGAGGTGCTGCAGTTCTTCGTGATCCTCGCCGGGCTCATCCCGATCACCATCGTCGGCCTGGTGAAGGTCGGCGGCTGGAACGGCCTGGTCGACAAGGTGCAGCAGACCTCGCTCGGCGAGGCCGGCCTGCACACCTTCGCGAACACGGCGAGCAGCGACAACCCGCTCGGCGCCAACTGGATCGGCATCATCTTCGGGCTCGGCTTCGTGCTGTCCTTCGGGTACTGGACGACCAACTTCGCCGAGGTGCAGCGGGCCCTGTCGGCCAAGAACATGAACGCCGCCCGGCGTACCCCGATCATCGGCGCTTTCCCGAAGCTGGTGATCCCGGTGGTCACCGTGGTCCCCGGTCTGATCGCGCTGGTCACCGTGAAGGGCCTGGGCGCGGACAAGGGCGACCTGACCTACAACTACGCGATCCCGCTGCTGATGCGCGACCTGCTGCCGAACGGCGTGCTGGGGGTGGCGGTGACCGGCCTGCTGGCGTCGTTCATGGCCGGCATGGCGGCGAACGTCTCCGGATTCAACACCGTCTTCACGTACGACATCTGGCAGTCCTACATCAAGAAGGACCGCGACGACGCGTACTACCTGCGGATCGGCCGGTACGCCACGATCGGCGGCGTGGTGGTCGGCATCGGCACCGCGTTCATCGCGGCCGGCTTCAGCAACATCATGAACTACATCCAGGCGCTGTTCTCGCTGTTCAACGCGCCGCTGTTCGCCACCTTCATCGTCGGCATGTTCTGGAAGAGGATGTCCTCCTGGGCCGGCTTCTGGTCCCTCGCCCTCGGCACCCTGTCGGCGCTCACGCTCTACCTGCTGCACCTGAGCGACGTGGTCAAGTTCAACTCCGACCTGGAGGAGAGCTTCTGGGGCGCCGGCCTGGCTTTCGTGGTGGCCGTCGTGGTGGCGCTGATCGTCACCCAGTTCACCCCGTCAAAACCGGAGAACGAACTTCGAGGCCTGGTGTACGGCATGGGCGGCGACGCGACCTCCACCGAGACGATCATCTCCGGCGAGAAGGTCTGGTGGCGTAACCCGGTCCTGCTCGGCGCGATCGCCGTGGTGCTGGCCCTGCTCCTGTACATCCCGGTCTGGTAAAGGAGGTTCTCGACATGGCAGACGAAACGCGGACCAGCAAGGCGGCCCGGCTCTTCGACGTGCGCCGGGTGATCGGTGGCCTGTTTCTTCTCTACGGGGTGATCGTCACCCTGCTCGGCCTGTTCGACAGCCAGGCCGAGATCGACAAGGCGCAGGGCGTGCGGATCAACCTCTGGATGGGCCTGGCGATGCTCGCCCTGGGCCTGCTCATGTTGCTGTGGTTGAAATTGAGCCCGCCGGAGGCCCCTCCGGAAAGCTCAGAACCCGAGAACCCGGCCGAATGATGGTGGTGCCGGTGCCGACCGGGTGCGGTTCGGTTGCACAGCATCCGCATATCTTCGAGTCGGGGGCATGACCGTCCGATACACAGGGCATGGAACCCCTTGCAGCAGTCAGCTTCGCCACCTCCGGGGTCAGCCGAGCCCCGGGGTGGCAGGCACAGGTGAGAATTGACTACGCCATCAACAAGGTCGCGCAAACCCACCGCGGTCAATCCGAGGACACTATTGCGCAGGCAATCCACGACCAGCTCCGGGCTCTCGGAGTAGTGCCGAACGGACGCAAGGTCGCCGAGTACGCGACGGCCATCTCCGCTCTTCCCCAACTACCGCCGAACAACAAGTGAGTGACCCGTGGCCCGGTCCTTGAGCAGGACCGGGCCACGTAGTTTCACGAGAAGCGCAGGATCCGGTCGTCGCCGTCCTTGGGGTCGCCGCGGCCGTCCCGGTTCGAGGTGGTCAGCCACAGCGCGCCGTCCGGCGCCACCGCCACCGTGCGCAGCCGGCCATATTCGCCGGTCAGCTCGGCCTTCGGCTCGCCGCCACCGAGCGGGACCGTCCACAGCCGCTCGCCCTTGAGCCCCGCCACGTAGAGGGTGTTGCCGGCCACGGCCGCGCCCGACGGTGAGGCGTCGTCGGTGTGCCACTGCGCGATCGGGTCGACGAAGCGCGAGTCGTTCGCCTTACCCTCCACGGTCGGCCAGCCGTAGTTCTTGCCCGGCTCGATGATGTTCACCTCGTCCCAGGTGTCCTGGCCGAACTCGATGCCGTACATCGTCTTGTCCGGCCCCCAGGCCAGGCCCTGCACGTTGCGATGGCCCATGCTCCAGACCGGCGAGCCCGCGGTCGGGTTGCCCGGCGCGGCCTTGCCGTCGGTGGTCAGCCGCAGGATCTTGCCGTTCACGTCCTTCGGGTCCTGCGACTGCGGCTCGTCGCCGGCGTCGCCGACCCCGGCGTAGAGGAATCCGTCCGGCCCGAACGCGATCCGCCCGCCGTTGTGCCGGCCACCCTTGGTGATTCCCTTGAAGATCACCTGCGGGGTCTTGTCGTCGAGCGTGAACTTCACGATCCGGTTGTCATCGGCTGCCGTGAAGAACGCGTACACCAGCTTGTTCTCGGCATAGTCCGGGTCGACCGCGAGCCCGAGCAAGCCGCCCTCGCCGCCGGATTCGACCCCCGGCACCTGGTAGACCTTCGCCGGATCGCCGCCGCCGACCGGGATGTGCAGGATGTCACCCTTGTCGCGCTCGCTGACCAGGGCGCTGCCGTCCGGCAGGAAGGCGAGACCCCACGGCACGGCGAGCCCGGTCACCAGGGTCTGCGGTTTCGACAGATCGGGCTTGCCGGCCGGGGACGCCGAGGTGATCGCCGGGGCCGAGGGCACTGTCGCCTCGGCGCGCGGAGTCGACGACGTCGGTTCCCCGGAGGAGCAGGCGGCCAGCGCGGCGACGCCGGCGGTGGCGAGCAGAAGACGCGTTCGCATCGCCCAACGGTGCCACGCTCCGGCGAACTTCACCCGTTTCCCGGCCCCGCGCTCAAGATCCGTTTCAAGATGAGGCCGCGCGGTGGGGCAGCCGCGCAGGGCGGAGAGGCACCCGGTGCGAGCTTTGGCGCGTCCCTTGCGGGCCGCGATCATCACGGTCACGACACTGCTTGCGTACGGGGTTCCGCCCGCGTTCGCCTCGTCGACGCCAACTATCTCCTGGCAGCCGTGTCCCGAGAACGACAAGGTTCAGTGCGGGGAGATGAAGGTGCCGGCCGACTGGGCCAATCCGGCCGGCCCGACCGTGACCCTGACCATCGCGCGGCGGCCGGCCCTCGACCCGGCGCACCGGATCGGCGCCCTGCTGGTCAACCCCGGGGGCCCGGGCGGGTCCGCCGTGGACTTCACGTTCGACGCCTCGACGTTCTTCACCGAGCAGGTGCGCAAGCAGTTCGACATCGTCGGGATGGACCCGCGCGGCGTCGGTCGCAGCAGCCCGATCCTCTGCTCCCAGGACCTGGTCGACGCCAAGCCGTCCCCGCTGATCGAGACCGCCGCCCAGTACGCCGCCACCATCGAGTACAACCGCAAGCTCGCGGCCGACTGCGCCGCCCGCACCGGCCCGGTGTTCGCGCACGTGGACACCGGCAGCGTGGTGCGCGACATGGACGCGGTCCGGGTCGCCCTGGGCGAGCAGAAGATCAGCTTCTACGGCGCCTCGTACGGCTCGCTGATGGGTGAGCAGTACGCCGAGCGTTACCCGGAGCAGCTGCGCGCGCTGGTGCTGGACGGCGTGATGGACCACACCGCCAACGTGGGCACGTTCCTGACGCTGGAGACCGACGCGGCCCAGGATTCGTTCCGCGAGTTCGTGGCCTGGTGCGCCCGGGACGAGAAGTGCGTGCTGCGCGGGCAGGACGTCGACAAGGTGTGGGCCGCGCTGATGGTGCGGGCCCGGGCCGGAACCCTGAGCAACCCGTACGAGCAGCCGGAGAAGCTGAACCCGGCCAGCCTGGCGCAGGCCGCGTTCGCCGCGTTCTACGAGCCGCAGTGGTATTCGTTCGCCTACTACCTCAAGGACGCGACCACCCCGAAGAAGGACGCGACCACCCCGAAGCCGGCGGCCCGCAGCGGGGTGCCGCCCAGCCCGTCCGACATCGTCGCGCACAGCTTCCCGGGGGTGATCTGCTCGGACTGGTACCTGCCGATCACCGGCTTCCCCGACCTGCACCGCCGGCTGTCGATCCTGGCCGGCCGGGCCCCGCAGATGCTCGCCTCGCCGCTCGCCCTGTCCGCCACGGTCGGCTGCCTGGGCTGGCCGTACGCGCCGGCGAACCCGCAGCACCGGATCGTCCCGCCGCCCGGCATGCCGCCGGTGCTGCTGGTCGGGACCCGGCACGACCCGGCCACCTCGTACGTCTGGGCCCAGCGGATGGCCCAGCAACTCGGCCCGGCGGCCAGCGTGCTCACCTATGAGGGCTGGGGTCACGTCAACTACAACCGCAGCCCCTGCGTCGCCGCGGTAGCCGACAAATACCTGCTGACTCTGGCCCGCCCGGCGTCCGGCGCCTCCTGCCCGGCGGTCGAGCCGCAGCCGTTCGGGGTGGGCTGAGGGCTGCGTCACGCTGGCGCCTGGGACAGCCCGGAGTATCGTTAGCCAGGCTAACTACCGAGCCACCCCGGGAGGCGCTGTTGAGCCGCCGCGCGCCCAAGGCGTCCATCGATCCGGACGCCGGCAAGAGCTGGCTGCGTCGCGCGCTGCCGCTCGTCAAAGCCCATCGCGGGCTGCTGATCACCTCGCTGGTGCTGTCCTTCGCCGGGCTCATCGTGCAGGTGCAGATTCCCAACCTGGTCCGGATCGGCATCGACAAGGCCGTCGTCGACCGGGCCGGCAACCTGACCTACTACGTCTGGGCCATCGTCGGGCTCGCCCTGGTACAGGGCCTGATCAACTACCTGGCCCGGCTCTATCTGCTGCGCACCGCCTACGAGCTCGAGTACGACCTGCGCAACATCGTCTACTCCCATCTCGTACGCATGCCGTTCGGTTTCTACGACAAGGTGCAGTCCGGCGAGCTGATGTCCCGCTCCGGCTCGGACATCCGGGCCGTGCAGATGTACCTGTCGTTCGGGCCGTCGATCCTGGTGCAGTGCCTGATCGCGGTGGTCGCGTTCGGGCTGATGCTGTCGATCAACGTGCCGCTCGCCATCGTGGCGATGGCCACCATGCCGATCATCGGGATCCTCGGGGTCAGCATGCGCAAGGCGATCTTCCCGGTGTCCTGGATGATCCAGGCCCGGCTGGCCCAGCTGGCCACCGTGGTCGACGAGAACATTCAGGGCGTACGGATCGTGAAGGCCTTTGCGGCCGAGGGCCGGCAGTTGACGTCTTTGGCCGAGAGCGCCGACCGGATCCGCTGGGCCTACCGGCAGGACGCGAAGATCCGCAGTCGATGGAACCCGCTGCTGGACAACCTGCCCCGGCTCGGCCTGGCCCTGGTGCTGCTGGTCGGCGGCCTTATGGTGATCGACGGGCACACCACCATCGGCACGATCGTCGCCTTCAACTCGTACGTGCTGATGCTCCAGCCGCCGTTCCGGCTGCTCGGCATGATGATCATGATGGGCCAGCGGGCGTCGGCGTCGGCCCGGCGGATCTACGAGATCCTCGATACCCCCTCCGACGTCGTCGACGACGTCGCCCCGGTCGCGCCGAAGCTGCGCGGGGATCTTGCGTTTGTCGACGTCGGGTTCGCGTACCCGAATGGGACCGTCGCCCTTGAGGGTTTGAGTCTTTCGCTCGCGGCCGGCGAGACCGTCGCCGTCGTCGGCGGCACCGGGTCCGGCAAATCGACCCTCGGGCGGCTGGCCGCCCGCTTCTACGACGTGACCTCGGGCAGCGTGACCATCGACGGCATCGACGTCCGGAAGATCAAGCTGTCGGCGCTGCGCGAGCAGGTCGGCATCGTGCCGGACGAGCCGTTCCTGTTCTCGCTGTCGATCCACGACAACATCGCCTACGGCCGGCCGGACGCCTCCCGCGCCGAGGTGATCGACGCGGCGGTGGCGGCCGGCGCCGACGAGTTCATCGAAGAGCTTCCCGAGGGGTACGACGCGGTGGTGGGCGAACGCGGCTACACGCTCTCCGGCGGGCAGCGGCAGCGGATCGCGATCGCCCGGGCGCTGCTGATGAACCCGCCGATCCTCGTGCTCGACGACGCGACAAGCGCCATCGACGTGACCGTCGAGCAGCGGATCCACGGCTCGCTCAAGGACCGGATGCAGGGCCGGACCACGCTGATCGTGGCCCATCGGCTGTCCACGATCAGCCTCGCCGACCGGGTCGTGCTGATGGCCGGCGGCCGAGTCGTCGCCGATGGGACACACGCGTCCTTGCTGGCGTCGGAGCCGCGTTACGCCGAGGTGCTCGCCTCCACCGCGATGGAAGACGACGAGGTGTCGGCATGAGTATGTTCGGTGGTGGTTTCGGCGGGTTCAACGCCGGCGGACGACCGACCGTGGGGATGGCCGGCCGCGGCAAGGGCAACGGGCTGCCGTTCTCCGGGATCCCGTCCGACCTGGCCGAGGGCGTCGCCAAGCTGGAGGCGCACGAACCCGAGCACGGTGACCCCGGCGTCCGCTTCGATCCGGTGGCCGACTCGGGCGGGAAGATCTCGATCGGGCGGCTGCTGGTCGGGCGGCCCGGGCTGCTGGTCGCCGCCTCGCTGGCGATCCTGGTCGAGACGCTGTTGTTGCAGGCCGGGCCCTATCTCGTGCAGGTCGGCATCGACCACGGCATCGCCGACCGCAACCTGCGTGTCCTGGTCATCGCGACGATCTGTTTCGTCGCGGCCGTGCTGCTCACCGGGGTGGCCACCGCCGTACGCATGCGCAAGAGCGGCGTGCTTGCCGCCTCCGCCACCCGCGACCTGCGGATCCGGATCTTCGCGCACCTTCAGCGGATGTCGCTTGACTACTACACCCGGGAGAAGGCCGGGGTCACCATGACCCGGATGACCTCCGACGTGGAGTCGCTGCAGAGCCTGCTGCAGGACGGCTTCGCCCAGTTCCTCATCCAGGGACTGACCATGGTGGTGGTCACCGGGGTGTTGTTCCACTACAACCCGGAACTGGCGATCATCACGCTGGTGCTTGTCGTGCCGCCGCTCACGGCCGCCTCGTTGTGGTTCCGGCACGCCGCCGACCGCGGCTACAACCGGCAGCGGGACACCATCGCGGCGATGTTCGCCGACCTGGCCGAGAGCCTCAACGGGGTACGGGTGGTGACCGCGCACAACCGGCAGGAACGCAACGTGGTCGAGCACCGGTCGGTGGTCGGGGCCTACCGGGACGCCAACGACTGGACCGGGCGGATCAACGCGATCTACGGGCCCGGTACGTCGGTGATCGGCCTGATCGCGATGGCGGTGATGCTGCTGCTCGGCGGCCGGATGGTGCTGCGCGGGACGCTGACGATCGGCGAGTTGACCGCGTTCGTCCTGTACATCAACTCGTTCTTCCAGCCGGTCCAGCAGCTCGTTCAGCTCTACACGCAGTACCAGCAGGCCAAGGCCGCGGTCGGCAAGATCCGTTCGTTGCTCTCGACGGCGCCCTCGGTCGCCCAGTCCGCGGACGCGGTGGCGCTGCCGCCGGTGGTCGGGGAGATCGTTTTCGATGACGTCAGCTTCGGATATTTGCCATCACGTCCGGTTTTATCGCATGTGTCGCTGCGGATCGCGCCGGGCGAGACAGTCGCCTGCGTGGGGCCCACCGGCGCTGGCAAGTCAACTCTCGCCAAGCTGGTCACCCGCTTCTACGACCCGGTCGGCGGCGCGATTCTGATCGACGGGCACGATCTGCGGACCGTCACACTCGACTCGCTGCGTCGGCAGATCGGCGTGGTGCCGCAGGAACCTTTCCTTTTTGCCGGGACATTGCGGGACAACATTGCTTTCGCCCGCCCGGATGCCTCCGACGACGAGGTCTGGGCGGCGATCGACGCGGTCGGGCTGCGGGATCTGGTCGAACGGTCTCCGGAGGGACTCGACACGCCACTGCACGAGCGCGGGCAATCGGTCTCCTCCGGCGAGCGGCAGCTGCTCGCGCTGGCCCGGGCGTTCCTGGCCGAGCCCCGGGTCGTTGTGCTCGACGAGGCCACGTCCAGCCTTGACCTGCGGTCCGAGCTGCGGGTGGAGGCGGCGCTGGACGCGCTGCTCGACGGGCGGACCGCGATCCTGGTCGCGCACCGGCTCTCCACCGCCATGCGCGCCGACCGGATCATCGTGGTCGACGACCACGGCATCGTGGAGAGCGGGTCGCACGACGAACTCGTGCAAGCCGAGGGTCGGTATGCCGCCATGTTCGACCAGTGGGCCGCGTCATCTGGTAGCAAAGGATAGACAGCTACCTTTGCCCACTGTGGAGGATCGATGCGGATCTTGCCGGTTCTAGCAGTAGCTTCCCTCTCTACCGTATTCATCGCGGCGCCCGCCTCTGCGGCGCCTGTTCTCGGCCCGACCGCGACCGGGCGCGGCGGCGGGATCGCGACAGTCGACGCGACCTCGACCGCCGCCGGGCTTGACGTGCTGCGGCACGGCGGCAACGCGATCGACGCGGCCGTCGCGGCCGCCGCCACCCTCGGGGTCACCGAACCGTTCGTGGCCGGGCCGGCCAGCGGCGGCTTCCTCGTCTACTACGACGCCGAACACCGCCGGGTCTCCACCATCGACGGCCGGGAGACCGGGCCCGCCACGATGACGCCGACCTACTTCATCGACCCGGTCGACGGCCTGCCCTACGACTTCCAGGAGGCCAGGGTCAGCGGCCTCTCGGTCGGCGTGCCCGGCGCGCTCGCCACCTGGGACACCGCGCTGCGGCAGTGGGGCACCCGCTCGCTGGCCTCGCTGCTGCGGCCGGCCGCCGCCGTGGCCGAACGCGGGTTCCCGGTCGACGCCCAGTTCCGCCAGCAGATCAACGACAACCTGGCGGCGTTCGGGCAGTTCGACTCGACCAAGGCGCTCTACCTGCCCGGCGGTGCGCCGCCCGCGCTCGGCTCGACCCAGCGCAACCCCGACCTGGCGGCCACCTACCGGCAGATCGCGGCGCAGGGCATCGGCGCCTTCTACCGGGGGCCGATCGGTGCCGACCTGGTCAAGACGGTGCAGCACCCGCCGGTCTCGGCCAATCCGGTCGGCTCCTGGGCGTACCCGATCCGGCCTGGGAATTTGACCTTGGATGATCTTGCGGGCTATCAGGTGCGGCGGCCGGCGCCGACTCGCTCCGACTTCCGGGGGCTGTCGGTCTACGGCATGTCCACCCCGTCCAGCGGTGGCACGGCGGTCAGCGAGGTGCTCAACATCCTGGAGAAGGTGAACCCGTCCTCGGCTGACGTCACGCAGGTGCTGCACACCTACCTCGAGGCGTCGGCGCTCGCCTTCGCCGACCGCGGCCGCTACGTGGGTGCGTACACCTCGCCGGATGTCCTGCGGAAGCTGGCCTCGGACCGCTGGGCCGGGCAGCGCGCCTGCCAGATCTCACCGACTTCGGCGCTGTCAAAACCGGTCGCCCCTGGCGACATCAATGCCTCCGGGTGTACGCCCACCGCGGCCTCGCTGACCCCCGACACCGGTCGGAGCACCACCAACATCACGGTGTCCGACCGCTGGGGCAACGTCGTCGAGTGGACCTTCACCCTGGAGCAGTTCGGCGGCAACGGGATCGTGGTGCCCGGGCGCGGCTTCATGCTCAACAACGAGCTGACCGACTTCAACTTCGTGCCCTCGCAGGGTGCTGCCCCTGATCCGAATCTGCCCGGCCCCGGCAAGCGGCCGCGGAGCTCGATGAGCCCGACGATCGTGCTGAAGCACGGCCAGCCGTTCCTGGCCCTGGGCTCGCCGGGCGGCGCGTCGATCATCACGACCGTGCTGCAGATCCTGGTGAACCGGCTGCTCCTGGGCATGCCGCTGCCTGCGGCACTGGCCGCACCGAGGGCCTCGCAGCGCAACTCGGCCGGCATCCAGGCCGAGCCCGCTTTCCATGTTGCCTACGGGCCGTCGCTGACCGCATTGGGTCATACCTTCGGCCCGGACATGGCCGAGCTGGGCGCGGCGACCGCGATGGAGTTCACCGGCTACGGCGGCGTGATCGCCTCGGCCGAGCCGGTCCGCAGAGGCGGTGGGGCTGCCGCCGTGCTGTGGCCCTCGAACTCTGGTAGGCAGGGATAGACAGCTACCTTTGCCTACTTCGGAGGATCGATGCGGATCTTGCCGGTACTTGCAGTAGCTACTCTCGCTTCGGTTCTCGTAGCGGCCCCCGCCGCCGCGTCACCGTCTGTGCTGGGCCCGACCGCCACGGGATACGGGGGAGCGGTCGCAACCGTCGACCCCACGGCCACGGCGGTCGGGCTGGACGTGCTTCGCCGCGGCGGTAACGCGGTCGACGCGGCCGTCGCGGCGGCGGCCACCCTCGGCGTCACCGAGCCGTTCTCGGCCGGCATCGGGGGTGGCGGCTTCTTCGTCTACTACGACGCCAAACATCGCCGGGTCTCCACCATCGACGGCCGCGAGGCCGGCCCGGCCACCATGACGTCCACCTACTTCATCGACCCGGCCGACGGTCTGCCCTACGACTTCCAGGAGGCCCGGGTCAGCGGCCTCTCGGTCGGCGTGCCCGGCACCCTCGCCACCTGGGAGACCGCCGCGCGTTCCTGGGGCACCCGGTCGCTGGCCTCGCTGCTCAAGCCGGCCGCTTCGGTGGCCGACCGCGGCTTCCCGGTCGACGCGACCTTCCGCCAGCAGATCGCCGACAACGCGGCCGCGTTCGGCCAGTTCGACTCCACCAAGGCGCTCTACCTGCCCGGTGGCGCGCCGCCGGCGGTCGGCTCCACTCAGCGCAACCCCGACCTGGCCGACACCTATCGGCTGATCGCCCGCAAGGGCACCGACGTGCTGTACCGGGGTGCGGTCGGCCGGGACATCATCCAGGCCGTGCAGCACCCGCCGGTGTCCGCCAACCCGATCGGCACCTGGGCGTACCCCATTCGCCCGGGTGTGCTCACCGCGAACGATCTCGCACGCTATGACGTGCGCCGACCGGCCCCGACCCGCTCCGACTTCCGAGGCCTGTCGGTTTACGGCATGTCCACGCCGTCCAGCGGTGGCACCGCGGTGAGCGAGGCGCTCAACATCCTGGAGAAGGTCAACCCCACCGACCTCACCCAGGTCCTGCACACCTACCTCGAGGCGTCGGCGCTGTCCTTCGCCGACCGCGGTCGCTATGTCGGCGCGTACACCTCGCCGGATGTTCTGCGGAAGCTTGCTTCCGATTCGTGGGCGCGGCAGCGCGCCTGCCAGATCTCGCCGACCGTCGCGCTGACCAAGCCGGTGCCGCCGGGCGACATCAACGCCCGCGGCTGCACGCCGGCCACCGTCGGCGGCCCCACCGAACAGGGCCAGTCGACCACCAACCTGACCATTGCCGACAGGTGGGGCAACGTCGTCGAGTACACCTTCACCATCGAGCAGACCGGCGGCAACGCCATCGTGGTGCCCGGCCGGGGGTTCCTGCTCAACAACGAACTGACCGACTTCAACTTCACCAACACCCAGGCCCCCGCGGCCGACCCGAACCTGCCGGGTCCCGGCAAGCGCCCGCGCAGCTCGATGAGCCCGACGATCGTGCTGAAGGACGGCAAGCCGTTCCTGGCCCTGGGTTCGCCCGGCGGCGCCACCATCATCACCACGGTGCTGCAGATCCTGGTAAACCGCCTGATCCTGGGCCAGTCGCTGCCCGAGGCGATGGCCGCACCGCGCGCCTCCCAGCGCAACACGGCCGGCATCCAGGCCGAGCCGGCCTTCCACACCACGTATGGTCCGTCGCTGCTGCCGCTGGGTCATTCGTTCGCGGCCGATGTCCCCGAGCTGGGCGCCGCGACCGCGATCGAGCTGACCAGAGGCGGGGGCTTCATCGCCTCGGCCGAGCCGGTCCGCCGAGGTGGCGGGGCAGCCGGGGTGGTTCGCTAGGTCTTTCCGGGAGCGGTAATTCCTTTGCCGCTCCCGGCCCCTGGTCGCTACCTTCCGGCCATGACCGTGCGCCGGGAAGAACCGCGTGACCAGCTGGCCGTCGAGTCTGTCGTCCGGCGTGCGTTCGGCGAGGAGCGAGTGGTGGGGCTGGTCGCCGCCTTGCGCCCGGCCACGCTCTCGCTGGTCGCCGAGGAGGCAGGCGAGGTCGTAGGCCACATCATGTTCAGCCGGTGCCTGCTCGACGCACCACCCCGGCTGGTAGAGGTCCAGACCCTGAGCCCACTCTCGGTAGTCCCCGAATGGCAGCGCCGAGGCATAGGTTCCGCCCTGATCGCAGCCGGCCTGCGCGAGCTTGATGAGCGCGGCGTCCCCCTGGTCTTCCTGGAGGGCGACCCGGCCTATTACTCCCGCGCGGGTTTCACCACGGCCCGAGACCACGACTTCCGCAAGCCTTCCCTGCGCATCCCCGACCCAGGCTTCCAGGTCGTGCGCCTGTCCGCCTACGAGCCATGGATGACCGGCACGTTCGTCTACGCAGACACCTTCTGGGAAAACGACTGCGTAGGCCTCCGCTAGACCCAGAATCAAACCCTTTGCCGATACGGGCGACACCGTCCACAACCGCATTTACCCCCGACCGCCGCCACCGCGCGACCGACGTGCAACACCGGCACGTGCCGCGCCGCTCGCGCAACCGAACACCCTTTGCTCTGCTTACCAATACGCGCTGCGCGTATAGGTGAGCAGAGCAAACTGTCGAACGGGCTGGTGTTTGTCCTGGCTGGCGGGGGGTGAGCCGTCATCTGCGCGTGGGGCGGGTGGTGGTTGAGGTCTTGGGCCGGGACCGCCCGTGGCGGGCGCGCGGAGGGTGAGTTCCGCTCAGCGGGACCGTGTGTCACGGGACTTGTCCGACGGCGTACCTAAAAGGAGCGTTAGCCGAGGTCGAAGATGGGGCGATTCTGGGAGCGCAGGTGGCGCAGGGCCTCGAGGATCGAGTGGCAGTCGGCCACGGCGTTGTGGGTCGACTCGGCCGGGCCGGGGCGGTCCAGCGCGGCGGCCAGCTGGCCGGAGGGCAGCGACGCGGTGACCGGCAGGGCGCGGTTCAGGTAGGGGCGGATGTTGGCGAACGGCGGCAGCGGGCGGGCCGGCGCGCGGTCCGGTGGGGACTGGAGGATGAGGTTCTCGCCGAGGATGACCATGTCGTTGCCGTAGGAGAGTGCGTAGGCGCCGTCGCAGAACTTCACGAAGTCGTCAAGCGCATCGGCGAACCCGACCCCGTGCGTCGCCACGTCCCCGTCGGTGATGCCGGTCAGCTGCTGAAAGAAGTCGGAGAGCCGCGGGTTGCGCACCGGCCGGACCAGCACGTCGAACTCGCCGTCCACCGCCAGCGTCGCGGTGTCGACCCGCAGAGCCCCGATCTGCACCACCTCGCGAAATTCGCCCGGCCCGGTCCAGCCACGCTCCTGCGCACCCACCCAGGTCGTGTACTCAAGGTCGAAGATCACGATCACCCGGCTCATGCTAGGCAGCGCGAGGGCCTCGGGCCGGAAACGCCGGGGGCCCTCGCGCATGAAATTCAGGCGGCCAAGGTGTCGACGGGCTGGCCGGTGATGTCCGCGATGAGGTCGAAGTCCTTGTCGACCGCTAGTACGGTCAGGCCGGCCTTCTCGGCTGTCGCCGCGATCAGCAGGTCGGGGATGGACGGGGCGCGGTGCAGACCGCGGTCGGCGAGGAGCATCTGAACTTCGAAGGCTCGATCTTCGATAGCCGGCGTGAGGTGCTCGATCGGCATCAATGCCAGCGGTGGGAGGGCGAACTGCTGGCGGCCCGTTTCGCCGGAGCGGGCCGAATAGCCGAGTTCCAGTCGGGTGATCGCGGAAAGGCGGACAAGCCCTCGGCTGATGCGGCGGCTCCACTCATCGCGGTTGGCCGCCTCGCCACGCTGGAGCCGCACATAGGCGGATTTGTCGATCAGCCAGCTCGTTACCGCCACGCTGAGTCCATCACCGCGGGGTCGCCCAGATCGGCAAATGCCTCCGCTGATCGATGCCAGTCGTCGTCGGTGACCGTCTGTCCGTCGGTGGGGCCGGTGCCCTCCTCGAACTTGCGGCGGAGATATTCGTTGCGCGAGAGACCCAGGTTGGCGGCCGCTGCGTCGATGCGATCGACGGCTTCCTGGCTCAGATCGCGGATGAGGATGTTGGGCATGTGCACCTCCGGGCGCCTGTCGTGATATCACGATATCACCGTAGCGTTCGCGGTCTGTGCAAATCCTGGGAGTCGGTCTGGCCCGAGCGATCATCGCCCGGGCCAGACTCGCGTCCTACGCGGTGATGGTCCACTCCTGGCAGGTGTTTCCCAGGGCGGACCACTGGCGTACGGCTGTGCCGTCGGTTGCGGCGCAATTCGTTACGTCCAGGACCAGGCCGTTGCTGCGGTTGGCTATCAAGTAGCCGCCGTTGAGCGGGGTCAGGCTCCACTCCTGGCAGACGTTGGACAGGCTGGACCACAGGTTCAGGGCGGTGCCATTGGTGGCGCCGCAGTTCACCGAGTCCAGGACTGTGCCGCTGTTGGCGTTGGTTATCCGGTAGTAGTTGCTCGTCGTTTTGGTGAAGGTCCACTGCTGGCAGGCGTTGCCCAGTGACGTCCACTGCTGGATCGCGGTGCCGTTCGCGGTGCCGCAGTTCTGGGCGTCCAGGACCTTGCCGCTGCTCTTGTTGATGACGCGGTAGCGAGTGCCGGCCACCGGGAACGAGACCGTGCCGCCCGGGTCACCGGCGGGGGCCGTCAAGGATGTTGAGAGCTTGTCCGGCGTACCCAGATTGGGGCTTCCGTCGGAATTCCAGGAGATCTTCTTGATCCGGGTCGTGCGGGTGCCGCCGCAACCCTGGGTGGTGCTCTCGTTGGCGTGGTAGACCAGCCACGTCTCGGCGCCGTCCGGTGAGTTGAAGAAGCCCTGGCCGCCGGGGCCGTAGACGCCGTTCGCGTCGCTGCGCTGGAAGATCGCGGTGCTCTTCTTGGTCCACGAGCTCGCCGCCAGCGGGTTGCTGCCGGTCAGGGTCAGCATGCCCAGCTTGTAGTCGGGGGTGTTGCAGGAACTGGCGGAGAAGGTCAAATACGTCACCCCATTGTGCTGTACGACGTACGGCGCCTCCTCGGTGTTGCCGCCGACCATCTCCCACGAGTACGTCGGATAGGAGATCCGCGTTCCGTAGGCGCTGACCGTCCAGGGGTTGGACAGCGGCGCCACGAACAGGCTCTGCAGGTTGCCCACCCACGACGAGTAGAAGTAGTAGTTCGCGCCGTTGATGGTGGCCACGCTGCCGTCGATCGCCCAGCCGTTGCCGGACTGCACGTTCAGTTGTCCCTTGTAGGTGTACGGGCCCATCGGGTCGTTGCCGGAGCTCTCCAGCACGTACGACCGCTGGCCGTCGCAGCACGCGGTGGTGCCGGCCGTGTAGTAGAGGTACCACCGGGTGCCGTTCGGCCCGGTCAGCCGGTGCAGCGAGGGCGCCCACATGTTGCAGCAGTTCGCGGTGCCGCTGCCGGTGAAGACAACCGACTCGGAGGCGCCGGGGAGAGCGGCCACCGAGGTTGCCTTCTTGATCACGATCTGCGAGTTCCAGGTGGTGGCGGCCACGTAGTAGTAGCCGTTGTAGTAACCCATCCACGGGTCGGCGCCGTAGGGCGCGGCGGCCAGCGGATTGGTGAAGGCGACGGCCGCCTCGCTGGTGTGCGGGCGGGAGACGATCACGATCGAGCCGACCACCGCGAGGAGGACGGCCAAGAAGATCTTGCGCAGCATCGATTCCTCCTCAGTAGACGTAGGGCCAGGCGGACGAGTCCCAGGCCAGCAGGTTGATGCCGAGCTTGGCCGCGCCGGAGCTGGTGTAGTAGTGGTAGACCAGCACGTCCTGGGTCCCGTCGGCGATCACCGCCGGGTGTCCGGGGCCGTAGACGGCGTCGTGCGCGGCGAGGATCTGGGTGCCGCCGCCCGCGGTGGTCGCGACCCCGGCCCGGTCCACGTACGGCCCGGTGATCGTCTTGGATCGGGCCACCATCGTCCGGTACGTGCTGGACGCGCCCTGGCAGCAGAAGTCGAACGACATGAACAGGTAGTAGTAGCCGCCGTGGTAGTAGACGAACGGCGCCTCGACCGACTTGGAGTTCACGAACCGCTCGGCGATGTTGTACATCGTGCTGTCCGCGCGCTTCCCGCTACTCGGGTTGATCTTGACCATCTTGATGCCGCTCCAGAAGGAGCCGAAGGTCAGCCACCACTCGCCGGACGGGGTGACGGTCAGGTTCGGGTCGATCGCGTTCCAGCCGCTGCTGGTGGTGGACTCGATGACCTTGCCGTAGTTGGTCCACGAGCCGGCCGCGCCGGTGGTGCTGCCGGCCAGGAAGATCGCCGACTTGCTGGAGCCGAACGAAGAGGCGGCGTAGTACATCAGGTACTTGCCGCCCTGGTACGAGATGTCCGGCGCCCAGAGGTCGGCACTGCCGTTGGTGTACGGGGTGGCCCACGAGGTGCCGCTGGGGAAGGCCTTACCCGCGTCGGCGAACGCGGTCCGGTCGGCCGAGGTTTTCAGCGTGATGCCGGCACCGGTGGTGGCGAGGAGGTAACCACCGGTGGGCCGCTTCACGATCGTCGGGTCGTGCGCCCCGGTCGAGCCGGTGACGACTCCCGGGTTGGGGTAGGTGGCGGCGGAGGCCGTGGACAGGCCGTAGATGCTGGCCGCGGCCGCCACCACAAGGGTGACGCCGGCCAGCAGGGACTTTCGAAGCATGGGGGAATGCCTTCCGAGTCGGTGGACTGCTCGGGGAAGCAGTGGCCGATTGGGTGCGAAACGTTGCTCGCTCCCGTAGATGTTTCGGAAGGCGCTAAAACAACAGAAATATCAGCGGGCGTCCATGGGTAGGCGGACCAGGACGGTGGTGCCGGCGCCCTCGTGGTCGACCAGTTCGATGCTGCCGTGGTGGCGGGAGACGACCGCCCGCGACAACGTCATGCCCAGCCCGGTGCCGGGGATCGCCTTGTCCCGGGCCCGGCTGGTGCGGTAGAGCCCGGTGAACAGCTTCTCCCGCTCGTCGGCGGTGACGCCCAGGCCGGTGTCGGAGATCGCCAGCTCGGCGGCGCGGCCGTTGGACCGCAGGGTCACCCCGATCCGGCCGCCGTCCGGGCTGTACTTGACCGCGTTGCCGAGCAGGTTGTCGACGACCTGACGCAGACGTTTCCGGTCGCCGGGCAGCACCAGCTGCTCGGGTAACTCGTCGTCGATGACCAGCGGCGCGCCGTCGATGGCGGTGCGCGCCTTGGACACCGAGTCGCGGACCACCTCGGCCAGGTCCATCGGCGCCAGCTGCACGTCGGCGTGGCCGGCGTCCAGCGCGGACAGCTCCATCAGCTCGGTGATGATGTGCCGCAGCTGGTTGGTGTTGCGGTCGATCACCTCGAGCAGCCGCGGCCCCTCGGCGACCAGGGTCTTCTCGTCGGCCTCGCGCAGCAGCTCGGTGTACGCGCTGATCGAGGTGAGCGGCGTGCGCAGCTCGTGCCCGATCAACGCGAGATATTCGTTCTTCGACCGGTTGAGCTGCCGCTGCAGGTCGTCGACGAGCCGGCGCTCGACGAATTGACCGATGTGCGCGGCGATTCCGGACATCAGCGCCAGCAGCTCGTCCTCCGGGTCCTCGACGGTGTCCGCGAAGACCGTCAAAACCCCCAAAGTCTCAAAACCTTCCCGCACCGGTACGGCGAGAGCGGCGTGCAGTCGCGACGTGTGGGCGGTCTCCTCGGCGATCAGGCTCTGCGGCTGTCCCACGTCCCGGATCCACAGCGGCTTGCCCACCTGCCAGACCCGGCCGGCCAGCCCGGTCCCGTACGGCAGGTCGACCGGCACGTCGATCTCGGCGTCCCAGCCCGGGGCGCTCCACTGCGCGGCCGACCGCACCACCGCGGCCGCCTCGTCGACCAGCCACAGCTCGGCATGCGCCCAGCCGAGCGTGTCGACCACCGCCTCCAGCACCCGCGGGCCGGCCTCCTCGATGCTCGGGGCATCGGCCAGCGCCATCGTCACGGCCAGTTCGCAGGTGCGGAAGCGTTCGACCCGGCGGCGGCGGGTGACGTCCTGCACGGCCTGCACCGCGCCGACCGTGTGCCCGTCCGGCCCGGTGATCGGGTGTGCGTCGATCAGGTAGTGCCGGGTGCGGCGGTCCGGGCCGTGCAGGATGACCTCGTCGTCCCGCAGGTGATCACCGCGCAGCGCCCGGAACAGGCCCAGGTCGTTCTGGCTCAGCGCCCGGCCGTCGGCGTCGGTGAAGCCGTCCAGGGGCAGGTCACCGCCGGGCAGTCCGGCGTCCTCCCACATCTGCCGCATCCGCTCGTTGACGAACACCACCTCGCCGTCGGCGTCGCAGGCGGTGACGCCGTCGTGCAGGCTGTCCAGCACCGCGTCGAGGAAGCGGCGCTGCTGGTCGATCTCGTGCCGGGCCAGCTGCTCGGTGATCAGCAGAGTGCACACCTGGGCGGCCTCGGCGACCGCGGCGATCTCGCCGGCCGTCCACTGGCGTGGCTCGGTGTCACACGCACAGCAGACCCCGAGCACGGCACCGTGCGGATCCCGTACCGAATGACCGATGTAGGCGCCGCGATGCGCGGCACCCAGCCGGACCACCCGCTCGTCGGCGGCCAGGTCGTTGATCAGGATCGGATCGTCGCTGTCCAGCACGAGCCCGGCGAGCGACTCGTCGATCGGGGTGTCGGCGACCTCGTTCCACGCGCCGGAGAGACCCCAGCCGCCGTGCAGACGCAGGCGTCCGCCCTGGGCGAAGTGGATGAGACCGACCGGCGCGTTCGCGGCCCGGGCCACCAGCGCGGCCAACTGGTCGGCGGCATCGCTGGTCAGCACCCCGCGATGCAGCTCGGCTGACGGGTTAAGCAGGCCATCCGCGAGCACACCGGGACGCCATCCGACCGCCGTTCGACGGCCGCTCCACGCCCGTCCGGCGTCCTCAACCACCATCGGCGACCTCCGGCTTTCAGCCTAAAGGCGGCAAATCGCTACCGCCGCTGGAATCGCAGATCCGCGATCGGCCGTCCGGCCTGGTGGCCCCGGCGCTCGAACTTCGTCTCCGGCCGGCCCGCCCGATCGGCGCCGGCCGGCGTCAGGCCCGGGTCGGCCGCCAGGACCTCGGCCATCGCCTCGGCGTAGTGCGGCCAGTCGGTCGCGCAGTGCAGCAGACCGCCCGGCCGCAACCGCTCGCGGAGCAGGGCGACGTTGTCCGGCCGGATCAGCCGGCGTTTGTGATGCCGGGCCTTCGGCCAAGGATCAGGGAAGAAGACGTGTACGGCGTCGAGCGCGCCTGGAGTGAGACGGTGCACGAGTTCCATCGCGTCGCCGTGCGCCACCCGCACGTTGGTCAGGTCTTTCTCGCCGACCAGCGCGAGCAGGTTGCCGATGCCCGGGGTGTGCACCTCGACGCCCAGGTAACCACGTCCGGGGTCGGCCGCCGCCATCGCGGCCGTGGTGTCACCCATCCCGAAACCGATCTCCAGCACCACCGGGTCGGTGGTCCCGAACAGCCGGGCCAGGTCGAGGGGAGTGCGGTCGCCGTCCGCGACGGTCAGCCCGAAACGCGGCCACAACTCGGCGTGCGCGTCATGGTGCCGCGAACTCATCCGCCCACGGCGCGGATGGAACGTACGGATCGGGCGGTGGTCAGCGGTGTCTGTCATAGCACCGCCAAGCGTAGTTACGCCGAGACGTCGATCCGGCGCGGGCCGCTCTGGGCCAGGTAGGCGAGGGCCTTGTCCAGGTACGGGCCGATCGGGCTCGGCGCGCTCGCCCGCTGGTAGCGGTGGTGCAGATCCTTGAGGTAGACCGCGGTGACCGGCTGACCCGGGGCCAGATGACCGATCGCCCGCTCGGTGGCGAGCGCCGTCGCGAAGCTTGTCGGCTTGTCCTTGGCCGGGTCGAAGCCCGGCGTGACCCGCTGCCCGGTGGACTGGAAGATCAGTTCCCGGTCGGACGTGGTCAGCGCCTCGAAGTCGTTGCGCTCGTTCTTCGCCACCTGCGGTCGCCGGGGCGGCGCCGAGATGGGCGTGTGGTGGGTGCGAGCGGTACCCAGGCCGGAGACGGTCATGTCGTTGCTCCCTCACTGCATGGCAACGTGGTTGCCACCGGTCTGTACCTCTCTTCGGCACCCGCCGCCCTACCGCTTAGCGGCAAGCACGCTCGGCTGCGAGCCTTCGCGCAGCGGGGTCCGGGAGCCGTCGGCCAGGCCGACCGTCATCACCCACGAGTGCCCCCGGTACTGGCCGGTGGCCAGGCCGTGGGTGGCGTCCAGGTAGGCGAGTTCGCGGTCGCCGACCCCGCCGACCGTGCGCTTGACCCGGGTGGCCGGGTCGTACTCCACCAGGTGCACCGGCTCGTTCTGGGCGGCCGTCTCACCCTCCTGGTACGCGGTCCAGGCCAGCTTGCGGCCGTCCGCCCGCCAGCCCGGCACCACCGCGAAGCCCCGGTTCTGCAGGCTGCCCCCGCCGTACGCGGCCACCGTCTGCTCGCCGCCGGTGGCCACCGTGCCGACGCTCAGGCAGGCGTCGTAGGTCGAGTCGCAGTCCCCGCCCCGGAACGCGATCCTGGTGCCGTCCGGCGACCAGGCCACCGCGTCGTCGGTGCGCAGCCGCTCGGTCAGCGACGCCGGCGCCCGGCCGCTGGGCAGGGCCGGCTCGTCCGGCAGGTCCTGCTCGCGGCAGTCGCGCGGGAACAGCACCTCGGCATTTCCGCCGGTCGCGGCGATCCGATAGACGCCGGGGCCGCCGGTGCAGGAGAGCGAGGCGAAGGCGATCCACTTGCCGTCCGGCGACCAGGACGGCCCGGCGGCGGCCCGGGTGGTGAGCCGGCGGGCGGCGCTGCCGTCGGACTTCATGGTCCACAGCTGCCCACCCTTGAGGTACGCGATCTGCTTGCCGCCGGGCGCCCACTGCGGGCGGGAGCGGCCGCCACCGGTGGTCAGCCGCGTCTCCGCGGTGCCGGTGCTCCTGCTGACGTAGATGTCGCCGTTCCGGACGTAGGTCACCTGGCTCGCGCCGGCGGCCTCGGCCGGCGATGCGAAACCCGCCAGGGCCACACCGGTCATGGCCAGAACCGTGCTGATCTTCTTCATGCCCTGCATAACGCAACGCCCCCCGACGCGCTTCGCCCCGCCCTGCCAGTTACACCTCGCAGATCGTCCGCAACCTTTTCGCTACTGAGCGATTCCCGGATTCTTCTGCGGCGGGGCTTCCGGGATGCCTATCTGGCGGGCGCTCTCGTGCTGGTGGGCGAGCTGGCGCAGGGCGCTGAACAGGGCTTCACCCAGCACCGTGCCGAGAACCACGAGCTCCATCCGGGCGGCCGGGTCCGGCCTTTCCAGGACCGTACGCACCTCGGCCGCGGCCAGTGAGGCGGCGGAATCCGCGTATTGCCCGAGGTTGTCGAAGAGCTCGGTCGCCCCGAGTGACGCGGCGGCGGTGAGGGCGTCGGCGACCAGGTCGATCGAGGGGGACAGCGGGTAGACCAGCCAGCCGCGCGCGGCGATCAGATCGAGCACCCGCTGCTTGGCGGCCTGCCACTCCGGGGTCTCCCGGTCGGGCCGGTGCCGGGGAGTGACGGCGCTCTGGGCGGCACCGAGCAGCTCGAGGGGGTCGTCGGCGTAGGTGCCGAGAGCCGTGACGACCTCTCGCGCCGAGGCCACCGAGACGCCACCGACGTCGATGAGCGCCCGGATCAGGAGCAGCCGCCGCAGGTGCTCGTCGCCGTAATCGGCCTGGTTGGCGGCCGTGGCGGCCCCGGCCGGCAGCAGCCCTTCCCGCAGGTAGTACTTGATCGTCGGGATCGGCACCCCGCTCCGCTTACTCAGTTCGCCCACACGCACCTTGCGATCATCCTCCTTCAAGTGGATAGTGTAACTATCTGAAGCGGATAGCGACGCTATCTATAGTGTGGAGGCGACGATGGCGAAGGTTGTTCCCGGTTACGTGACCGCCGAGGTCGAGGGAGACTTCGTGGTCTTCCTGATCGGTATGCGCATCAACAAGTGGTGGAAGCTGCACAAGTGGGTGCCGGTGATGGCCGCGATGGGCCCGATGCTGCGCGAGCTGATCCGCCGCAAGGAGTTGGGCCTGCTGCACTTCACCTCGTGGATAGGCCCGTCCGGCCCGCTGCTCGTGCAGTACTGGCGGAGCGTCGAGCAACTCGAGGCCTTCGCCAAGGACGCCCGGCTGCCGCACCACCCGGCCTGGAAGCGCTGGAACAAGGCGATCGGCGACAGCGGCGACGTGGGCATCTGGCACGAGACCTACGTGGTCCACAACGGCGCTTACGAAACGCTGTACGGCAACATGCCCGCCTTCGGCCTCGGCCGGGCCGGCACCACCGCGCCTTTGACCAGGGCGACCAGGGGTGCCGCCGGCCGCCGTGCGGCCAACGCGGGCTGAGTGGGGGTGGCCGCCGCCGCCCGGGCGGCGGCGGCCACGACTGGGTCGGTCAGGCCGCGGTTGTCGCCCACATGGCGGTGAAGGCGGCGGCCTCGCCGGCCAGCCAGCTCTCGATGTCGGCCGGCTTGGCGGCCGGGTCGATGCGGTGGGTGACGCCGCGGCGCAGGTCGACCAGGACCGGCTCGGCGTTGGGCAGGATCTGATCCATGTGCCGGGCCATCAGGTACAGCGTCGCCGTGATCGCCTCGGTCGTCGGTGGTGCCTCGTCGAAGTGCAGCCGAACCGCTTCGCGGCGGCCCCCGTCGGCCTCGTAGCGCAGCCCGAAGTGCGGGTTGATCTTCACGGCGAGCGGCCCGACCGAGGCGAGTGCGTCGCGCGTCTGCGCGAGCCCGACCTGCTCCGGATCGCCGAGCGACGCGAGGTAGGTCAGGGCGCCGGCGCTGACCGACTCGTAGAGCGGCTTCCACCGGTCCTTCACCAGATCGGTGACGCCGTTGAGGTAGCTGCCGCCGGTGCGGAACGCGATGTCGGCCTTCAGTGCCTTGACCAACTGACCGTGCGGGTTGAAGCCCGACCGGCGCTCCCGAGCCTTACGCAGGCCGCCGACGAACGTGGCCTTGGCGGGCCCCGTGCGGGTCACGTAGCGGGTGAAGCCGAGCATGGTCGCATACGGCGGGATGGTGGGAACAGGTGCGGACAAAACAGGCGCGGTCACGTTGATCTCCTCGCAGCTCACGGCCCCTTTTAGTACACACATTCTAATCGACGGGTACGACATTCCCAACCTCGGTAGGCTCGGCTCGTGTCCAATCTCGAGGCAGCCCGGATCGCGGCCGTGATCGCCGCCCGCGAGCCGGTCGACGGCATCCGCATCGTCGGCGTCGACGGACCGAGCGGTGCCGGCAAGAGCACGCTCGCCGGCGCCCTGGCCGCCGCCCTGCGAGCGCCGATCATCGAGATCGACGACTTCGTCTCGTGGGGCGACTTCGCCGGCTGGTGGCCGCGCTTCGACGCCCAGGTGCTCGCGCCCCTGCTGCGTGGCGAGGCCGCGACCTACCAGGCCCGGGACTGGACGGACTGGTACGGCGACGCCCTCGGCGAGTGGAAGATCCAGCCCTGGTCACCCACGATCGTCCTGGAGGGTGTCACCTGCACCCGCCGGGAGACGGTCGGCCGCCTGACATACGCGATCTGGGTCGACGCCCCCGCGCCGGTGCGGCTGGCCCGGGGTCTCGCCCGTGATCGGGCCTTCGCCGGTGCCGAGCGGCTGTGGCGCACCTGGATGGCCGAGGAGGAGCGCTTCTTCGCCGCCGACGACACCCGCGCCCGCGCCGACTTGACCCTCCCGTAGGGGGAGGTACCAGAGTTACCGGCATGGACGACGACCCGGTCTACTCGATCGGCGACCTTGCTCGGCGCACCGGCCTGACGGTCAAGACCATCAGGTTCTACTCCGACAGCGGCATCGTGCTGGCCACCCACCGCAGCCCGAGCGGTCACCGCCGCTACGGCCTCGAGGCGGCCGCCCGCCTCGACCTCGTGCGCACGCTGCGCGATCTGGGGCTCGACCTGGCCACCATCCGGAAGGTCGTCGACCGGGAGTCCTCGCTGACCGAGGCCGCCGCCGCGCACGCCGAGGCGCTGGCGGTGCAGATCCGAACCCTGAGCCTGCGGCGCGCGGTGCTGACCGTGGTCGCGCAACGAGGCTCGACACCGGAGGAGATGGACCTGATGCATCAGTTGGCCAAGCTGACCGAGGGCGAACGCCGGCGTCTGATCGGCGACTTCCTCGACACCGTCTTCGGCGGCCTCGGCGACGACCGGGCCTTCGCCGGGATCGTGCGCTCGATGACCCCCGAACTCCCCGAGAACCCCGAGGCCGAGCAGGTCACGGCGTGGGTCGAGCTGGCCGAGCTGTCGCAGAGCCCAGCCTTCCGGGCGAGCATGCGCCGGATGGCCGAGCAGTTCGCGACCCAGCGTGGCCGGGGCGCCGACGTGCCGGTGCGCCGCGACCCGGCTGCGCTCGTCCGCGATCTGGTCCGCCCGGCGCTGGCGGCCGGCGTCGACCCGGCCTCGCCGGCCGCCGATCCGGTGGTCGAGGCGGTCGCCGCCGAATACACGTGGCTCGCCGGCCGCCCCGATCACGTCGAGGCGCGGCGGGAGCTGCTGACCTACCTGGAGAACGCGAACGATCCGGGCCGGCAGCGCTACCTCGAGCTGCTCTCGGCGATCAACGGCTGGGCCGCACCCGAGAGCCTGGCTCCCGCACTGGAGTGGTTCCTGGCGGCCCAGCGAGCCCGACTCCCGGCGGGGTGAGGAGTAAGACTGTGGTCATGGCCGTGATTCGCTGTGACTTCGCCGCTGAGACGCTCGAGCTGGGCACCTCGATGACCGTGGTGCTGCCGGAGGAGGGGCCCACGCCACCGCCGGTTCTCTATCTGCTGCACGGGCTCAGCGACGACCACTCCGCGTGGACGCGGTTCACGGCCATCGAGCGATATGCGACCGACCGGGGCCTGGCCGTCGTGATGCCGCAGGTGCATCGCAGCTTCTACGCCAACGAGGCGGTCGGGATGCGCTTCTGGGACTTCCTGTCCGAGGAGCTGCCGGCCACGGTCGACCGGTTCTTCAAGGTGTCGGCCCGGCGCGAGGACACGTTCGTCGCGGGGCTGTCGATGGGAGGCTACGGCGCGTTCAAGTGGGCGCTGCGGCAGCCACACCGGTTCGCGGCGGCGGCCAGTCTTTCCGGCGCGCTCGATCTCGCGTACATCCAAGAGTTTGATCTTCGGCCGCACATCCGCGGCCTGGTGCCGCGGGTTTTCGCGGACCGGCAGGTTCGCGGCGGAGATGAGGATCTCCTGCATCTGGTCAAGAGCGTCGCGCCGGCCGAGCTGCCGCGGCTGTTCCTGCGCTGCGGCACCGAAGACGTGTTGCTCAAGCAGAACGAACGGTTCGTGGCCGCGGCGCAGGCCGCGGGCGTGCCGGTGGATGCCGGGTTCGGGCCGGGTGAGCACGTCTGGCAGTACTGGGACGACCAGATCCGCAACGTGCTCGACTGGATGCTCCCGAAGCCGGTCTAGGCCGGCGGCCCCGCAACCACCTGGTGGCGGGGCCGCGTCGCCGGGTCAGCCGGTGCAGGCCTTGTACGCCTTCATGTAGTTCGCATCGGTGGTCGCGTCCGCCTTGACCACCTGGTACGGCTGCCCGTCGCGGACGTACCCGGCCGGTGCGCCCGATGCGGCCCCGACCTGCCACAGCTGGGTGCCGTCCTTGCAGTCCAGCGAGGCCAGCATCAGCGCGGTGCCGGACGGGCTGGCACAGCCCGCCTTCGCCTTCTCCTTGTCGACCAGCTTGCCCGGCTGGAACACGTCCTTGCAGGCCGGCGGTGCGTCGGCCGACGCGGACGCCGGCGCGACCGGCGCTGCGGCCGCGGTTTTGGCCGGTTCAGCCTTGGAACATCCGCCGAGCACGACCACCGCGCCGGCAGCAAGACCGAACATGTGCAGAGCCCTCATTGATCATCTCCCGTATCGAGGTGGAACTCGGCGGACGCTAGCGACGTCCCGGGAGTGCGCGACGGACAAAAAGTCCAGTTCGCCGAGGGCTGGCCGTTCGGCCTACGGGTTTCGGTCTTTACTCGCCGTCGCGGGTCTGCTCGGCCAGGAAGCGTTCCAACTCGGCGCCCAGCTCCTCGGCGGTCGGCAGCGGAGTGCCGTTGTCGGCCAGCAGGTTGTTCTCCCGGCCGCGCAGGAACGCGTCGTACTGCGCCTCGAGCGAGCTGACCAGGCGGCCGGCCTGCTCGTCGTCGGCGATCTGCTTGTCGATGTCGGCGCGGACCAGTTCGGCGGCTTTGCGCAGCTGGCTGGTGGGCAGGGCCAGGCCGGTGCTCGACGAGACCGAGTCGGCCAGCAGCTCGGCGGCGGCCGGATAGTTGGTCTGGGCCAGGTAGTGCGGGACGTGCGCCGCGTACCCCATGGCGTCCTTGCCGGCCTGGCCGAGGCGGAACTCCAGCAGGTTGCCGACGCTGGCCGGCACCTGCACCCGCTGCAACCACGACTCGTGGTCGCCGAGCAGGCGCTGGTCGGTGGCGTGCGCGGTGACGCTGACCGGGCGGGTGTGCGGCACCGCCATCGGGATTGCGTTGAGGCCGACCGTGAGCTCGACGCCGAACCGGTCGATCAGGCCGGACACCGCCGCGATGAACCGCTCCCACTGCAGGTCGGGTTCCGGGCCGGCGAGCAGCAGGAACTCGGCACCGAGCTGGTCGCGCACCAGGTGCAGGACGAGGCTGGGCTGCTCGTACGACTCCCAGTGGTCCTCAACGAAGATCATCGGAGGGCGGCGGGAGCGGTAGTCGAGCAGCTGGTCGAGGTCGAACGTCGCGACGACCTGGGTGTCGAGGGTGTCCAGCAGATTTTCGCGGAACAGCTGAATGGCGCTGCCCGCGTCGACGAACCCGGTGAGCGCCTGAACAAGCACGGGCTTGTCCAGGGCCGGCAGGTCGTCGGCCAACTCGTAGAGCTCGTGTGGGTCGAGCACGTCGACGACCTCCTGTGCTGAAAAGCGAGTAACTGTGGCAAACAACTACCGGCCATAGTTCATTCCGGTGACCGCATGATCTTCCCAAAGGTGCGATAGATCTCAGCCTGGGCACAACCGATCTTCACCCCTCGCGTGCACGTGCATGTGCACGGCACAATGGATCGAGATCTTTTCCCCCAAGAGATCCCCTCGGAGCGTGATCTGGTGAGCGAAGTCGCCGTGAAAGAGCCCATCCCCGAGACCGAAGCCCCACCCGGCACCCTGTGGTCGCGCATGAAGTCCGACCCCCACTATGCGCCGGAGCACCTCGCCCTGGAGGCCGTGCGCCGCCTCGGCCCCGAGGCTGCCCAGTGGGCCGAGCGCGCCCGGCTCGACAACCCCGGCATCACCCCCGACGCGCTGGCCGACCTGACCGTCAAGCGGTTCACCACCCTGGCCCGCATCTCCGGGGCCGTCTCCGGCGCCACCGGCCTGCCCGGCGCGGTGCTCGACGTCGGTGTCCTGGCCTGGACCCAGTCGCGGATGACACTGCACATCGCCGCTGCGTACGGTCTGGATCCCGCCGCCCCCGAGCGCGCCACCGACCTCCTGGTCCTGCAGCGGGTGCACAAGGTAGCCGAGACTGCCCGGCTCGCGCTGGGGGTGGCGGCCGGCCGCGAGCGCGCCACCCGCATGTTCACCGACATCGCCAACCGCCCGATCACCCGGGTGATGCTGAAACTGAGCGTCCGGCTCGCCCACATGGCCGGGGTCCGCGCCGGCCGCCGGGTGTTCGCCAAGATCGTCCCCGGCGCCGCGGTGATCCTCGGCACCTGGGTCAACTCGGCCGCGACCAAAGACCTGGCCAAACGCTCCCGTCAGCTCTACCGGTCGGCCTAAGCAAACTCCTCGTTCCCGACGATCTGACCCAGAGAGGGTCAGTTCTAGGCGGGGGGAGGCAGGCCGATGCGCCGTCGTTGGCTGATGCTGGGTGGAAGCGCCGCGCTGCTGTTCCTGAGCGGCTGCAGCTCGGCGAGCACCACCGCGACCGCGATCCCGTCCGCGAGCGGTAAGCCGTGGGTGATCACCACCAAGGGCAGCGCCACGCCGTCCCCGACCGTCAGCGTCGTGACCGCGACGACAAGCGCGTTCCCGTCCGGCTTCCTGCCACTGCCGTCGATCACCGCGACCGCGACGGTCACCCCGAGCCCGACCTGCACCCCGATCGGCCAGACCAGCCCGATCGAGGCCGCCGGTGTCGTCCCCGGCAAGACCACCGCGGTCGTCACGTTCTTCAACCCCGGCGGCGCCGACCTGCAGGAATTCCGGGTCACCGCGATCGCGCAGGACCTGGTGGTCGGTTCGCAGCGGGACGTCGGCTGGACCGTGGTCACGCCCGGCACCCCCTGCACCTTCCAGACCGTGACGATCACCGGCCTGGACTCCGCCGCCGACTACGTCTTCTCGGTCGACGCCGTCTGGACCAGGACCGGCGGCAAGGACGGCACCACGGCCCGGACGGTGGCCCGGTCGAAGGTGATCACGACGGCATGAGCGTCCGCGCGGGCCGCCAGCCGAGCCCGAGCGCTTTGCCGATGTCCAGCACCATCCCGTCGGTGACCTGGTCAATGCTGTAACGAGTCAGCGCCGGCCCGGCCACCAGCGAGGCCGCCCGGGCGACGGCGATCGGCACGTGCCGCACCGGCACGCCCAGCACGGCCGCGATCGCGGCGTCCCGCCGGTAGACCCGGTCATCGGCGATGTTGTAGGCACCGGCAGGCCACCGAACAGCCGCGAGACAGGCGGAGGCGAGATTTTCCACGGCGGTCAGGCTGAGCGGCACGTCCGGCCCCGGCAGCCAGGCGCGGCCGCCGCGCACGACCCGCCGCAGCCGCGGCATCAGATGCGGATCACCCGCGCCGTAGACGGCGCGGGGCCGCAGCACGACCGCTCCGGCCGCCAGCGCAAGCTTTTCACCAGCCGATTTCGTACGCCCATAAGCAGTCCGCTGCCCCTCGGCCGGATGATCCTCCCGGACCGGCGCCAGGTAGGGCCCCGGCCGGTAGACGCTGGCGCTGCTGACCCAGACCACCGGCCGCCCGGCCGCAGCCGCGAGCAGCCGCCGGGCCCCCTCGACGTTGACCGCGTGAAAGGCCGCTTCGGTACGCTTCCCGCCGCGCGGATCCCCAACGGCCGCCGCGAGGTGAAGCACCGCGTCCACATGGGATAAATCCGGAATATCACCCGAGGCGGCATCCCAGACCCGATGCTGTCCGACCGGCCCCGGCCGCCGCCCAAGGCAGACCACGTCGCTCCCCGAAGCAGCCGCCAGTCGAGCCACGAAACCGCCACAGAACCCACTGCCCCCAGTGACGGCGATCCTCATCGCATGCCCGCTGCCTCCGGTCACGGCGGCGCTCACGCTGAGTCGCCGCCGAACTCGGTGGCGCGCACTATCAGTGAGCGCCAGCCGGGCAGGGCCGAGCGGCGATCCGCGCGGGCCCGGACGACCACCGGCCGATGCGGCGCGAGCGCGGCGAGAAAGTCGCTGAGCTGAAGCCGGGCCAGCCGGGCACCCGGGCAGGCGTGCGGCCCCGCGCCGAAGACGAGCTGCGCGGTCCGGGCCGGCGCCGGCCGGGCCGGATCGGGGTCAAGCCGGTGCGCGTCGGCGGCATGCCGGGCGATCAGCAGCATGCGGTCGCCGGCCCGCACCGGACAACCACCAAGATCACCGCCGTCGGCGGCCACGCGAGGCAGGAGCGGCGTAGGCGCGGTGACGCGCAACAGCTCATCGGCAAGGGCGGCCTCCCCGGCGTACGCCCAAAGCGCCCCATCCCCACAAGCCCACGCCGCGGCCCGAGGCAGAGCGGCCACCGTGGTGTTGACGGCCGCAACAGCAAGCGTGGCAGCCAGCCCACTACCGGCTGGAGCGTTCCCGAGCAGGTTGATGAGCCGCTCCGCTGCTCGTTCGGCCTCGCGGGCGGCCCGTCGGCGGCCGATCCCCGGCAGATGTCCTCGCGCTGCCGTGGCTCCGGCCTCTTGAGCGGCGGCCGCCAGGGCGATCGGGTCCACGTCCAGGTCGAGCAGCGCCGCCGCCGTGCTGCCGGCGATCTCCGCGGCGAGCGGCACGAGATCCACGGTCCCGCCGGTGCCGAGCGGCGCGAGCCGTTCGTCGATGAGCTTGGTCCAGGCCGGCCGTAGCCGTTCCACCCCGGCCGCCCCGAGCCCGTCGGCCACGTCCCGCCGGGTGCGCCGATGCGCGTCTCCGTGCTGATCGAACAGCCCGCCCGTCCCGGCGAGCCGATCAACCGCCCCGCCGGTGGTGCCCGCGGCGGTCCGATCGAGCGGGATCCGGGTGAGCGCCGCGAGATAGGCCTCCCGATCGTGCACGATCAGCGTCCGCCCGATCCGCAGCACCGGCCACCGCCGGGTGGCCGCGAGCAGCGCGAATAGCACCGGATGACTGCCCAGGTAGACCCGCCGATCCCGGGCCCGGGCGTTACCCATCGATCCGCGATGCGGCCAGGTGGGCGGTGGCGGGGCGGTCGGGCTTCTGCGAACGGCCGGTCAGCGGGATCTGGGCGAACAGCACCGCGTCGGGGCGGGCGGCGCCCATCCGGGACAGCGGGTCGCGAAGCGCCGCGCGGATCGACGCCTCGGCGGCACCCGTCGCGGGCTGGATCACGGCCACCACCCGCTCGTCGCCGTCGGGGGTGGGAACGCCGACCAGCAGGGCCAGCTCTACGCCGGGGACGTGCAGGGACGGCTCGTACAGGCCCGGATAGATGTTCTCGGCCCGGCGCAGGATCATGTCCTTCAGCCGACCGCCCAGGATCACCCGCCCGTCCTCCACCCGGCCCTGGTCACCGGTCGCCACCTGGTCGAACGGTTCCTCGCCCAGGTAGCGGGACGCCGCGGTCGGGCCGGACAGCAACAGCTCGCCGCCGGCGCTCACCGACGCGGTCACCCCGGGCAGCAGCTCGCCCACCAGGTCGCCGGAGCCGGTGTAAGCCGACTTCGCCGCCGACTCGACCGCGGCGGCGGGAAACACCTCGGTCAGCGCGTAGACCCCCCAGGCCTCCGCGGCGCCGGCCGCGCGTACCGCTTGCAGCAGGGCCGCGCTGATCGGCGCCGAACCGCTGTAGACCCGCCCGGTGAACCGCACCCGGGCCGCCAGCGCCGCCCGGAGCTGAGGCGGCGTCAGATAGGTCGCCTGCGGCTGCAGCGTGCGGATCTGCCGGCCCAGACCGCGCCGGGCCGGCAGCGCCACCGGAGCGCCGCTCGCCAGCGACGGCAGCAGCACGAAGAACGTTCCGCCCAGGACCGGGACGTCCGGCGCCGGCCGGACCAGGTCACGCACCGCAGTCATCCCGGCGGACAGCGATGACCGGGTGTGCACGACGGCGCGCGGCCGGCTGGTCGTCCCGGAGGTGAAGACGATGACCGCGTCGCCGTCCCCGTCGAAGCCGGCCGGCAACGGACCGGGTAGCGGGCGCAGCGCCGGCGGTGAGCCGGGCAGGCGCCGCCCGATGGTGCGAACCGGCGCCAACGCGCCGAGATCCGGCAGGGCGAGGTGGGCGCGCCGGGCCAGCGGGGCCAGCCACCCGGCCACGGCCTGCGCGGCCGCGTCGGCGAGGATCAGCCGCGGCGCGGCCAGGGCCAGGCGAGCTTGGAGCACGTCGGGGCCGGCGGTCGGGTCCAGCACGGCGATCCGCAGGCCCAGGTGGTACGCGGCCAGCATGGTCGCCAGTGAGCGTGCTCCCGGCCGTACGGCCAAGCCAACCGTGTCGCCCGCGCCCAGCCCTTGTTCGCGCAGCGAAACGGCGTAGCCGTGGGTGAGCACGGCCAACTCACCGCGAGTGACCCGCCCGGCCAGAGCGGGCCGGTCGTCCCCGGCGCGGAGGCCGCCGATGAAGGAGTCGAGCATCAGCGCGGGTCCGCCGTTCGGTGGCCGCTGCCGCGGTCGAGGTACCACTTCGCGGTGCCCAGGACGCCGTAGGCGCGAATGCGGCGGGTGGAGTTGGCCACCACCATGTGCCGGCTGTGGGTGATCGCCGCGGTGGTGCGGCGGACCCGGTTGAGGAACGTGCGGTCGGTGGGGGACGGGCGGCGGGGCATGCCGCCGCAGGCCTGGTACAGCTCGGCGGTGATGGCCATGTTGTTGCCGGCATGCATCCGGTAGGGCGCCTTGAACTCGGGGCCGCGATGTTCCGGCCGGAACCGGCCGAACCACGCGGCCAGCGAGACCAGCAGGCGGAACCAGGCGCGGCCGAGCGGGCCGTGTTCGTCGCGGCGGGCCACGATGCGGCCGCAGGCCAGGCCGCGGCTCTCGGTCAGGGCCAGCCGGGCGGCCGCCACCCAGCCGGGCGCGGGCAGGCAGTCGGCGTCGGTGCGGGCCAGGTGGGTGGCGCCGTGCGCGATGGCGTGCCGGAATCCGGTGTCGACCGCGCAGCCGACGCCCTTCTCCGGCTCGACCAGCACGTGCACGGGAAACGGCGCGGTGAAGCGCCGGGCCAGCGCGGCCGTCGCGTCGGTGGAGCCGTTGTCGACCACCAGCAGGGTGAAGTCGGTGTCGGTCTGGCCGGCCAGGGCACGCAGGGTGGCGCCGATCTTCGCGGCCTCGTTGTAGGCCGGCACGACCACCCACAGCGGTGCCGTCACGAGACCTCCCAGATCATGGTCATCAGGCTGACACCGCCGCCCAGTCCGATCAACAGCACCCGGTCGCCGGTTTCCAACTGCGGACGAACCCGAGCCAGCTGTACGCCGAGAGACGCCGATGCCATATTGCCCAGTTCCGTGACGGTGACCTCGAGCTTGTCCCGGGGCACCCCGGTGACCTGCACGAACCGGTCGAGGTAGGGCAACGTCACCTGGTGCACGAGCACCTTGGCGTAGTCGTCCCAGCCGTACCCGGTGCGTCGCGCGACCCGTTCGATCAGGCCGGCCCCGATCTGTTCGAAGATCCGGCGCAGCCGGTGCCCGTCGCCGGTGAAGTAGGTGTGCTCGTCACCGCGCGGGTGCCGGGAGCCGCCGCCGAAGATGCCGCCGGCCGCCCAGTGCTCGGAGTGGGTCTCGCTGTCGATGTCGACGATGCCGCCGGTCGCCACCGGCTCGACCAGGACGGCCGCGCCGGCGTCGCCGAACGTGTAGCCGGCGAACGCGCTGCGGGCCTGGGCCAGACCGTCGAGGCGGGGGCGCATCGCCCGGGTCGGGGTCTCGCCGGTCACCACCAGGGCGCGGGTCGCCCGGCCGGCCAGGATCATCGAGCGGGCCAGGTCGATGCCGTTGAGGAAGCTGTTGCAGGCGTTCGTGACGTCCATGACGTGCGCCCGGCTGCCCAGCGCGGCCTGCACCACGTGCGCGGTCGCCGGTTCGGCCATGTCCCGGGTGGCGCTCGCGAACAGCAGCAGGTCGATGTCGAGCGGGTCCCGGCCGGTCTCGGCCAGCACCTTGGTGGCGGCGTCGATGGCGAGGTCGGAGGCGTACTCGTCGTCGGCCGCGATCCGCCGCCGCCGGATGCCGGTGGCCTGCTCGAACATCCGCGGCGGCAGCATCAGGCCGCTGGCCGTCGCGACCCGGCGCTGCAGGTCGGCGGTCGGCACCTCGCGGGCCGGCAGGGCGTACGCGGTTCCGGTGATCCCCACGGTCTTAAGAGGCTCCGTCATGCGCGACAGCCTTGCCTATCCGCGCTATGCGGTGATGATCCGCACGCGCCGTCGCTATCAGCATTCAATAAGCTTTGCGGCATGAGCAGCATCGTCGACGTGGTCGTCCTGGTGGCCATCTCGGTTATCGGTGCGGCCCTGGCCCGCCGTCTCGGGTTCGTGGCGCCCCTGGTCCTGCTCGTGGCCGGGCTCGGCCTGTCCTACGTGCCGGGCTTCCCGGAGGCGGAACTCGAGCCGGAGCTGGTGCTGATCGGCATCCTGCCCCCGCTGCTGTACGTTGCCGCGCTGCAGACCTCGGTGCCCGCGTTCCGCCGGGCGATCCGCCCGATCCTGCTGCTCGCGGTCGGGTTGGTGCTGGTCACCGCGTTCGTCGTGGGCGCCGTCGTGCACATGCTGGTGCCGGACATCCCGTTCGCGGCGTGTGTGGCGCTGGGCGCGATCGTGGCTCCGCCGGACGCGGTGTCGGCCACCGCGATCGCCCGCAGCATCGGCCTGCCCCGCCGGGTGGTGACCATCCTCGAGGGCGAGAGCCTGCTCAACGACGCGACCGCGCTGGTGCTGGTGCGCATCTCGGTGGCCGCGCTCAGCGCCGGGGTGGTCGGGTTCTGGCCGATCGCGGGCGAGGTGGCGCTGAAGGCCGGCGGCGGCGTGCTGATCGGGCTGCTCGGCGCGTTCGTGGCGGCCAAGCTGCACCGCAAGATCGTCGACCCGCTGCTGGACGACGCGGTGTCGCTGCTCACCCCGTTCGTGGTGGTGATCGTGGCCGAGGAGCTGCACAGCTCCAGCGTCGTGGCCGTGGTGATCGCCGGCCTCTACCTCGGGCACCGCATTCCGTACCTTTTGTCGCCCACCTCGCGGCTGCAGATGGACGCGGTCTGGAAGCTTGTCACGTTCCTGCTCGAAGGCGTGGTGTTCCTGCTGGTGGGGCTGCAGCTGCGGCACATCGGGGAGAGCATCGAGACCGACGTGGGCACCACCGTGACGGTCACCGTCGCGGTGTTCGCCACGCTGGTGGTGCTGCGGTTCGTGTGGATGTACCCGGCCACCTATCTGGTGCGGCTGGTGCCCCGCATCCGGCAGCGCGAGGAACGGCCACCGATCAGCGTGCCGACCGTGCTGGCCTGGGCCGGCATGCGCGGCGTGGTGACCCTCGCGGCCGCGCAGACCCTGCCGCCGGAGGGCGGCAAGGTGCCCGAATATCACCGCGACCTGTTCATCTTCGTGGCGTTCGCGGTGATCGTGCTGACCCTGCTGATCCAGGGCACCACGCTGCCCTGGATCGCGGTGAAGCTCGGCGTGCGGCAGGACACCAGCACCGAGGACGCCCTGGCCGAGGCGGGCGTGCAGCATCAGGCCGGGCGGGCCGCGCTGGCCGCGCTCGAGGAGAACGCCGGCGACGCGCCCAGCGAGGTGGTCGACCGGCTACGGTCACTTGTCGGCAGCCGGGGCAACAACGCCTGGGAACGGCTCGGCAATCAGCAGGCGGAGACCCCCTCCGCGGCGTACGGTCGGCTGCGGCGCGAGATGATCAGTGCGGAACGGCATGTTTTCAAGATCGCGCGGAACGAGGGGCGCATCCCCGAAGAGGTGCTCACCCGCGCCCAGCGCGAGCTCGACCTGGAAGAATCCCAGCTGCAACGGAGTGACGATTGAGCTGCCAGCACCTGGCGGAAGCCGGCGAACCGGAACCGCAGTCGGCCTACGAGGACGGGTGCCCCCAGTGCGTGGCCGCGGGCTTCACCGGTTGGGTGCACCTGCGTACGTGTCTGAACTGCGGCGTGGTGGCCTGCTGCGACTCGTCACCGCGCCGGCACATGTCCGCGCACCACGCCGAGAGCGGCCACCCGGTGATGCGGTCCTACGAGCCGGGCGAGAAGTGGCGCTGGTGTTTCGAGGACGAACTCCTAGGCTGAGTCCTTGTGCGGACACTCTTTGTAGGGGCCGGTGCCACCGGCGGATATTTCGGCGGGCGGCTCGCCTCGGCCGGTAAGGACGTCACGTTCCTGGTGCGGCCGGGCCGGCAGACCGTGCTCCAGCAGCGCGGCCTGCGGATCAAGAGCCCGGACGGCGAGACCGTGGTGCACCCGCGCACGGTCACCGCGGACACCGTGGACGGCGCGTACGACCTGATCGTGCTGGCCGTGAAGAGCTACGCCCTGGAGCAGGCGCTGCTCGACATGGCACCGGCGGTCGGCCCGGACACCGTGATCGTGCCGCTGCTCAACGGCATGCGGCACGTCGACGAGCTGGAGGGCGCGTTCGGGCCGGAACGGGCCTGGGGTGGCGTCTGCATGATCCAGGCGACGCTCGACGACGACGGCGACGTGGTGCAGATGACCGGGCTGCACCGGATCGGTTACGGGCCGCTCGACGGCTCCGAGGACCCGCGGCTGCCCGAGGTCACCAGCGCGCTGTCCGGGCCGGAGTTCGACTCGAACCCGTCGCTGTCCATCGTCCAGGACATGTGGGAGAAGTGGGTCTTCCTGGCGTCGCTGGGCGCCGCCACCACGCTGATGCGGGGCACGGTCGGCGAGATCAACGCGGCGCCGGGCGGCAGCGACTTCGGGGCCCGGGTCGCCGCGGAGGCGATGGCGATCGCCGCCGCGGCTGGTCATCCGCCCCGGGCCGGTGCGGTGTCGCTGCTGCAGAGCAACATCTCCAGCACCGCGCCGCTGACCTCGTCGATGTACCGGGACCTGATCCAGGGCGCTCCGGTCGAGGCCGACGCGATCCTCGGCGATTTCGTGGCCGAGGCCGCCAAGCACGACGTCCCGGTCCCGATGCTCAGCGCGGCGTACACCGCGCTGAGCATCTATGCGACGAACCGGTCCTAGCGTCCTAGCACTTCTTCCAGGCCAGGTGGTAGATCGTGCTGAGGCTGGTGTCGGTGGAGTCCATCGCGATCATGTTGAGGGTCTGGCCGTTCGACGAGCCGGTGCCGACCCGCAGTTCGGTGTTGATGTTCAGGTAACGCTTCTCGCCGCACGGCGCCCACGAGTACGACTCGAGCCCGACCAGGTCGGTGGCCTGCCAGTCGCCGTCGGCCGGGCCACCGAAGTTGTGCCGGGCCCGGACCGTCTGCGAGTAACCCTGGAAGTAGTAGTTCGCCTGCTCGTACGCCCAGGCGCCGGGGGCCAGTCGCATGAAGCCGCGGAAGTCGGTCTTGGCGATCGCGTACGTGTAGCCGGACGGCACCCGCACGTTGAGCGCGAGCTGACAGTTGCGCCGGAACTCGTCCGGCGCCGCGCCCTTGCCGGCCTGGGCCGCGTACTCGCTGTAGAGCACGGTGAACGCGGTGTTGTCCTGCGCGGGCAGCACGGTGGCGGTGCCCGGGGCGCAGCCGCTGCCGTTGACGCCCACCACGGCGATGGTCATCTTGTCGTTCGGCGGCGGGGAGGCCTTGGCCGGCGAGGTCACCGGCGACGCCAGCGACGACAGAAAAAGGACTCCGGCAGTCAGTGCCTGAAACATTTTCTTTTCCTCCTGCGAATAGCCGAAAAAGACTTACATAATGGAATCGGCAAGCCGCAAGTAACGTACTTTTCGCAGGTGAAAGCCGTTGTTGGAAAATGGATATACTGGCTATTCGAAAGATTTATGAGGCCGACCGTTCGGTCATTGTTCGGATAACTGGTCAGTATTTTGTGAATGACGCCGCGGGGCGGGCGGCGGATGCTACGGCTCGGCCGATCGGCCCACCCCGAGCGAGCGGATCTGCGGGCAACCGGACAGTCGTGCGGAAGTTGTCAGCCCCATCGGTGAGAATGACCGCTGACGCGGGCGCACAGGATTAGACCGGCGGGGCGGCGGGCACACACCGCTCGCCACGGTGCGGCCGTAGTGCACCGACGGTCGAGGGGTGGGAGCACGAAATGCAAGTTTGGCCTGGTCACCGGTACCCGCTTGGGGCAACCTACGACGGGACGGGCACGAACTTCGCGATCTTCTCCGAGGGAGCCGAGGCGGTCGAGCTGTGTCTGTTCGACCCGTCCGGAAACGAGCGCAAGGTTCAGCTGCACGAGCAGGACGCCTTCGTCTGGCACGCCTACCTGCCCGGCGTCGAACCGGGACAGCGCTACGGCTACCGGGTCTACGGGCCGTACGAACCGGGCCGGGGCCTGCGGTACAACCCGCACAAGCTGCTCCTGGACCCGTACGCGCGAGCGGTCGACGCCGACATCAACTGGCACCCGTCGCTGTACGCGTACGAGCTCGGCAACCCGGACCAGATGTCGGATCTCGACTCGGCGCCGTACATGGCCAAGGGCGTGGTCGTCAACCCGTACTTCGATTGGGGGAACGACCGCCGCCCGGACATCCCTTACCACCACTCGGTGATCTACGAGACGCACGTCAAGGGCCTTACCGAGCGGCACCCCGAGGTGCCCAAGGACATGCGCGGCAGTTATTCGGCGCTCGGCCACCCGGCGATCATCGAGCACCTCAAGGGCCTCGGCGTGACCGCGGTGGAGCTGATGCCGGTGCACCAGTTCGTGCACGACAACCGGCTGCACGACCTGGGCCTGCGCAACTACTGGGGTTACAACACGCTCGGCTTCTTCGCGCCGTACCAGGGTTACTCGTCGACCGGCACGCTGGGCCAGCAGACCCAGGAGTTCCGCGGCATGGTCAAGGCCCTGCACAAGGCGGGCATGGAAGTCATCCTCGACGTGGTCTACAACCACACCGCCGAGGGCAACCACCTGGGTCCGACGCTGTCGCTGAAGGGCATCGACAACCGCACCTATTACCGCCTGGTGGACGATCAACCCCATTTCTACATGGACTACACCGGTACGGGTAACAGCCTCAACGTGCGCAGTCCGCAGAGCCTCCAGCTGATCATGGATTCGCTGCGTTACTGGGTCACCGAGATGCACGTCGACGGCTTCCGGTTCGACCTGGCCTCGACCCTGGCCCGGGAGTTCTACGACGTCGACCGGCTGTCCACGTTCTTCGAGGTGGTGCAGCAGGACCCGGTGGTCGGCCAGGTCAAGCTGATCGCCGAGCCGTGGGACGTCGGCCCCGGCGGCTACCAGGTCGGCAACTTCCCGCCGAACTGGACCGAGTGGAACGGCAAATATCGCGACACGGTCCGCGACTTCTGGCGGGGCGAGCCGGCCACGCTGGCCGAGTTCGCCTCCCGGATCACCGGCTCGGCCGACCTCTACCAGGACGACGGCCGCAAACCCTTCCACTCGATCAACTTCGTCACCGCGCACGACGGCTTCACGCTCAACGACCTGGTGGCGTACAACGACAAGCACAACGACGCCAACGGGGAAGAAAACCGGGACGGCGAGAGCCACAACCGGTCCTGGAACTGCGGCATCGAGGGCCCGACCACCGACGAGAAGGTGCTCGCCCTGCGCGGCAAGCAGCGGCGCAACTTCCTGGCCACGCTGATGCTGTCCCAGGGCGTGCCGATGATCTCGCACGGCGACGAGCTCGGCCGCACCCAGCAGGGCAACAACAACGCGTACTGCCAGGACAACGAGCTGGCCTGGATCGACTGGGGCGCCGCCGACGAGCAGCTGCTCGAGTTCACCCGCAAGCTCACCGCGTTCCGGCACCGGCACCAGGTGTTCCAGCGGCGCCGGTTCTTCACCGGCCTGCCGGTCACCGCCCGCGGCGGCGGCGACCCGCTGCCCGACCTCGAGTGGTTCACCCCGGACGGCCGGCAGATGGCCGGCGACGACTGGGGCAACGACTTCGGCCGGGCGGTGGCGCTGTTCGTCAACGGCGAGGGCATCCGCGAGCGCGGTCAGTACGGCCAGCGCCACGTCGACTCGTCGTTCCTGCTGTTCTTCAACGCGCACGACGCACCGCTCGAGTTCGCCACGCCTCCGACTGAGTACGGGGAGAAGTGGGAAAAGGTCATCGAAACGGCCGAGCCATCCCCGGACAGCCCGTCGGTCGTGGAGGCCGGCAGCAAGATCTGGGTGGCCGACCGATCCCTCATCGTGCTGGACAGGACGGTCTGATGTCCCCATCCGGAACCTATCGAGTCCAGGTCCGACCCGATTTTCCGTTGTCCGCCGCCGCCGAACTCGCTGACTACCTGGCCGATCTAGGGGTGTCGCACCTCTACACGGCGCCGATCCTGACCGCGACTCCTGGTTCCCAGCACGGCTACGACGTCGTCGATCACCGCGCGGTGAATCCCGAGCTCGGTGGCGCTGCCGCTTTGACCGATTTGTCGGCCGCATTGAAAGCAGCCGGCCTCGGCCTCGTGGTCGACATCGTCCCCAACCACGCCGGGGTGGCGGTTCCGCCGCTCAACCCGACGTGGTGGGACGTGCTGAAGCACGGGCAGAAATCGGAATTCTCCGATTTCTACGACATCGATTGGTCGCGCGGCCGCCTGCTCCTTCCGGTCCTGGGGAGTACGCCGGAGGAGCTCGACCAGCTGCGCATCGAGGACGGGGAGCTGCGCTACTACGACAAGCGCTTCCCGATCGCGGACGGCACCGGCGACGGCACGCCCCGCGAGGTCCACGACCGGCAGCACTACGAGCTGGCCGACTGGACCCGCGGCGACCGCGAGCTCAACTACCGCCGCTTCTTCACCATCACCGACCTGGCCGGCCTGCGGGTCGAGGACCCGGCCGTGTTCGCCGCCACGCACGCCGAGATCCTCCGCTGGATCGCCGAGGGCATTGCCGACGGCATCCGGGTCGACCACCCGGACGGCCTGCGCGACCCCGGCGGCTACTTCGACCGGCTCCGCGACGCCGCCCCCGGCGCCTGGATCGTGGTCGAGAAGATCCTCGAGCCGGGTGAGGAGCTGCCGCCCTGGCCGGTCGCCGGCACCACCGGCTACGACACGCTCGCCGAGGTCTGCGGGGTCTTCGTCGACCCGTCCACCGAGGCGTTCTTCGACACCCTCCAGCACCACCTCACCGGCGGTGAGACCTCCTGGCAGGACCAGGTGCACGAGGCGAAACTCGCGATCGCCACCACGCACCTGGCGGCCGAGCTCGGCCGGCTCGCCCGCCTCGTACCGGAGATCGAAGCCGCCCCGAAGGCCCTGGCCGAACTGGCCGCCTGTTTCCCGGTCTACCGCTCCTACCTGCCGTTCGGTTCCCGGCACCTGGCCAAGGCGCGGGCCGAGGCCGGCCGCCGCCGGCCGCAGCTGATCGGGGTGCTCGACCAGCTCACCGCCCGGCTGCGCAACCCCGCCGACGAGCTGGCCGTGCGGTTCCAGCAGTACACCGGCGCGCTGATGGCCAAGGGTGTCGAGGACGCGTCGTTCTACCGCTGGACCCGCTTCACCGCCCGCAACGAGGTCGGCAACGACCCGGCCAAGTTCGGGGTCAGCCCCGACGAGTTCCACGACGTCACCGAGCAGCGCCGCCGCGACTGGCCGGACGCGATGACCAGCCTCTCGACCCACGACACCAAGCGCAGCGAGGACGTCCGGGCGCGGCTCGCGGTGCTCGCCGAGGTGCCCGGGGACTGGACCGAGGTGGTCCGCCGGTGGGTCCGGATCGCTCCGCTCCCGGAACCGGCGCTGGCCCATCTGATCTGGCAGGCCGCGGTGGGTGCCTGGCCGATCTCCCGGGAGAGGCTCCAGGCGTACGCCGTGAAGAGCGCCCGGGAGGCGGCGACCGCGACCAGCTGGCACCAGCCCGACGAGCGTTTCGAGTCGCGGCTGCGCGAGATGGTCGACCAGATCTACGACGACCCCGCGCTGAACCGGGAGATCACCGACTTCGCCGCGTCGATCACCCGGCCCGGCTGGTCCAACTCGCTCGGGCAGAAGGTCGTGCAGCTCACCATGCCCGGCGTCCCCGACGTCTACCAGGGCAGCGAGCTGTGGGACCTCTCGCTTGTCGACCCGGACAACCGCCGGCCGGTCGACTTCGCGGCCCGCCGCGAGCTGCTGGCCCGCCTCGACGACGGCTGGCTCCCCGAGGTCGACGAGAGCGGCGCGGCCAAGTTGCTGGTCACCAGCCGCGCCCTGCGGTTGCGCCGGCAGCGTCCGGAACTGTTCACCGGTTACCGCCCGGTCTGGGCCGAGGGGCGCTGCGGCGAGCACGCCCTCGCCTTCGACCGCGGCGGCGTGGTGACGGTGGCCACCCGGCTGCCCGTGGGTTTGTCACGCCATGGCGGCTGGGGCGACACTTCGCTGTCACTCGACGGCCACAGCTGGACGGAAGTCTTCACCAACACGAGCTATGGCGGGAACCGTTTGTCGGTGGCCGAACTGCTGCGCACCTATCCCGTCGCACTCCTGGTGAAAGAACAATGACGCTCTTCGAAGTCTGGGTCCCCGAGAAGACGGTCAAGTTGCGGGTGGCGGGGGAGGACCGCGAAATGGAACGCGGCGACGACGGCTGGTGGCGCCTCGACGTGCCGGCGGCCGGCCCCGGCAGCGACTACGCGTACGTTTTGCCGGACGTCCAGGCGCCGCTGCCCGATCCGCGCTCGCCGTGGCAGCCGGACGGCGTGCACGGCCCCAGCCGGGTCTACGACCAGTCCGCCTTCACCTGGACCGACCAGACCTGGACGGGCCGCCAGCTGCCCGGCGCGGTGCTCTACGAGTTGCACGTCGGCACGTTCACCCCGGCGGGCACCTTCGACGCGGCCGTCGAGCGGCTCGACTACCTCGTCGACCTCGGCGTCGACCTGGTCGAACTGCTGCCGGTCAACGCCTTCAACGGTGAGTACAACTGGGGCTACGACGGCGTCTGCTGGTACGCCCCGCACGCGGCCTACGGCGGCCCCGACGGCTTGAAGCGCCTGGTCGACGCCTGTCACGCGCGCGGCCTGGGCGTGGTGCTGGACGTGGTCTACAACCACTTCGGGCCCAGCGGCGCGTACGCCCCGATGTTCGCCCCCTACCTGGCCGCGCACGGCACCAACCCGTGGGGCGACTCGGTCAACCTGGACGGCCCGCGCTCCGACGAGGTGCGCCGCTACATCGCCGACAACGTGCTGATGTGGCTGCGTGACTACCACGTCGACGCGCTGCGACTGGACGCCGTGCACGCACTCACCGACCACTCCGCGACCAACCTGCTCGAGCAGCTCGCGGTCGAGGTGGAGACGCTGTCGGCGCAGCTGGGCCGGCCGCTCTCGCTGATCGCCGAGTCCGACCTCAACGACCCCCGGCTGATCACACCGCGCGAGGCCGGCGGCTTCGGCCTGCAGGCCCAGTGGGACGACGACGTGCACCACGCCCTGCACACCCTGCTCACCGGGGAGCGGCAGGGCTACTACGGCGACTTCGGCTCGCTGGACTGCCTGCAGAGCGTCCTGGAAGGCGCGTTCTTCCACGCCGGCACCTGGTCCAGCTTCCGGCAACGGCACCACGGCCGGCCGGTCAACCGGCTGTCCACGCCGGGCCACCGGTTCGTGGCGTTCCTGCAAAACCATGATCAGATCGGCAACCGGGCGGTCGGCGACCGGCTCTCCGCGCTGCTCTCGCCCGGCCTGCTCAAGGTCGGCGCGACCCTGCTGCTGACCGGGCCGTTCACCCCGATGCTGTTCATGGGCGAGGAGTGGGCCGCCAGCAGTCCGTGGCAGTTCTTCACCAGCCACCCCGAGCCGGAGTTGGCCGACGCGGTCCGCACCGGCCGGCGGCGTGAGTTCGCCTCGCACGGCTGGGCCGAGGCCGAGGTGCCCGACCCGCAGGACCCGGCGACCTTCCAGCGGTCCAAACTCGACTGGGAGGAGCCGGCCAAGCCGGGCCACGCCGAGATCCTCGATCTCTACAAGCGGCTCATCGCGCTGCGGCGCACCCAGCCCGGCCTGTCCGACCCGTGGCTGTCCAAGGTCGAGGTCTGGCACGGCGACCAGCATGTCGTGATCAGACGCGGCAACTGCCTGGTCGCCGCCAACCTGGCGCCGGTGCCGCAGACCGTCAGCCTGCGCTCGGTGCCGAGCAAGGTACTCCTTGCCACCGAGCCCGGGGTAGTGCTGCAACGCGATCGGGTGGAGCTGCCGCCCGAGAGTGCGGTGGTGGTAACCACGCGGTAGTGCCGGTACGGCACCATGGGCCAATGACCGAGCGCTTCGCGTGGCCGTTGAAGCGGCGCATGCCGGGACCGGACGGCACCGCGGAAGACATCGCCGTGCAGGACATCGCCGAGCGGGAGGCGGCCGACCGCCGGTTGCCCCCGCCCGACCCGGAACCGCTCGCCGACCCGCGGCCGCGTTTCAACCTGGCCGCGTTCCGGCTGGCCGCGCTCGGCCTCGCGCTCGTTCTGACGCTCGGCCTGGCCATGGTGAAGGTGTTCGTGGGCGGGCCGCCGTCGGTGGCCCAGCTGCGTGCGCAGTCCGGCGTGGACACCTGGGCGGTGCTCACCGTCGGGGTCAAGGACGACCAGCCCGGGGTCGCGTACTACGACAAGGGCAAGAAGATCTGGAGCGGCTTCGACGTCGACGTCGCCTACATGATCGCCGAGGACCTCGGGTTCCGGCGCTCGGAGGTCAAGTTCTACGGCATCCAGAGCGAGGACCGGGCCCGCATGCAGGCCTACGACACCGACGGGAAGCGGGTGCCGGTCAAGCTGGTGATCGCCAGCTACAGCATCACCCCGAGGCGGGAGGACATGGCCGGGGTGACCTTCTCCGCGCCGTACCTCTACACCGAGCAGTCGGTGCTCACGCTCAAGGGCCACTCCGCCGTCTCCCGGTTCGAGGACCTGAAGGGCAAGCAGGCGTGCTCGCTGTCCGCCTCGACCAGCCTCACCGCGCCCGAGCAGGCCGGCGTGATCGTCCGCAGCAAGAACGTGGTCAGCGAGTGCGTGACCGATCTGCGCGACCACAAGGTCGAGGCGGTCACCACGGACGCGGCGATCCTGGCCGGTTACAAGGACCGCTACCCGGACGAGTTCGATCACTGGGACCTCGGCCTCGACGTCACCGAGGCCTGGGGCGTGAACGTGGGTGAGAACCCGGCCCTGAAGAAGCTGGTCGACCTCACGCTCTACCGCTCGCTGAAGGACCCCAAGGACGACCGCTGGGAGAAGGCGTTCCAGGCCAACCTCCAGACCGAGGTCGAGCAGAACGGGCGTACGCCCATCGCGGTTGATCTTCAGCCCAATGTCGACAAGCCGGATATTCGGGACCTTCCGTGGGATGGCGTGTTCCCGTGACGGACATCTACGTCAAGGGCGGGCCGATCCCGCCCCGGCGCCGCCGGGCGCAGCTCAACTGGCTGCTCACCGTGCTGCCGGCGTTCCCGCTGGTGCTGCTCGTGCTCCGGTTGTGGTATTTGAGCCGTCAGGACCTGCCGACGATGCTGCTGCTGGTGCAGTACATCAGCCCGCTCGGCATGATCAGCGCGCTGTTCATCACGCTGATCTGGACCGTGCCGGCCGCCATCCTGGTGCTGCGCGCCCTCGGCGGCATCCTGCTGGTCAGCGAGCCGGACAACGCCGGCCGCTCGCTGCTGGCCGTCACCGCGCTGCGGATGCCCGACTGGGTGGTCATGCTCGCCACCATGATGGCCGCCTTCACCTGGCAGCTGCGCCTGCTGCCGACCCTCGGCATGCTTATCGTCTCGATCCTCGGCGTCACCGCGTCCCTGCGCTTCCGCACCGAGCGCTGGGTCATGCTGTGGATCACCGTGGGCGTTCCGGTCCTCACCGGCGCGCTGGTGCTGATCTTCGTGTGGCCGGGCATCGTCACCGCGCTGCGCGCCGGCGAGACCACCACCGCGCTGATGCTCGGCGTGCCGCCGCTGCTCGGGCCGCTGCTCACCGGCCCGGTGCCGCGCTGGTCGGCCCGGCTGGTCACGCACTGGCCGGCCGTCGCCGCCGCCCTGGTCGCCCCGCTCGCCATCGGCGTCATCTTCCTGCGGGCCCCGGTGCTGCCCAACAGCGCCATCGAGGTCGGCCCGGCCGACGGTGCCAGCCACGTGGTCCGGGGGCAGCTGATCTCGGTCGACGACACCTCGACCACCATGCTGCAGGGCGACGGTGCCGTCCTTTTCATCCCGAACGACCAGGTACGGTCGAAAACGTTGTGTCCCGAGCCGGTACGACCGCCGGACAGCGTCGTCGCGGTCCGCGGCTGGCGGGTCGAGGAGTCCGCCCTGTCGTGGATAGCGCCTACCCACCGTGACAACGCGGTCGACCCGCGATGCCTGGGCCGGCCCCTTAATCCCAGCTGACGCGCCTTTTGAACCGGGTTCGCCGCGCTTTTCGGCGACGCGCCGCCGCCCACGTGCAGACAGGGTGGCGGTGATCTGGGAAGCTACCCGCCATGACCTTGCACCTGAGGTGGGCAGCGATCACCGATCAAGGACATGTCCGCAGCAACAACGAGGACAGTCACTACGCCGGTGACAACCTGCTCGTCGTCGCCGACGGGATGGGCGGTATGGCCGCCGGTGATCTCGCCAGCCGCGTTGCCATCGAGGCGATGAGCGTGCTCGACGTGCCCATCGACAACGAGCACCAGATGGACGCGTTGCACAAGGCGCTCGAGGCGGCGAACGGCCGGATCGCCGAGCAAGTCGTGGCCGACCCCGAGCTGCAGGGCATGGGCACCACGCTCACCGCGGTCATCTTCTCCGGCACCCGCGCCGCCATGGCGCACGTCGGTGACTCCCGGGCCTACCTGGTGCGCGACGGCCGGCTCAACCAGCTCACCAAGGACGACACGTACGTCCAGATGCTTGTCGACCAGGGCCTGATCCGCCCGGACGAGGCGGCCGGGCACCCGCGCCGCTCGGTCGTCACCCGGGTCCTGCAGGGCGAACCGGTCAGCCCCGCCTACGTGATCGTCGAGCCGGAGGCCGGCGACCGCTGGCTGCTGTGCAGCGACGGCCTCACCGCGGTGGTCAGCAACGAGACCATCGAGCAGGAGATGCTCGCCGCCTCCGACGCGAAGTCCTGCGCCGAACGGCTCGTCGACCTCGCCCTGCGCGGCGGCGGCCCGGACAACATCACGGTGATTGTCGCCGATCTGACACCGGTGGACTGAGGCAGTCGTCACCCGGGTTTAGCTGCGGTACCTTACTCCGGTCGCGGATCAGGGGGCCTGCGGCTCAATCGGGAGTTGATGGATGACAGCGCGACTTTTCGTCACGCTGACACTCGTTCTGGGTTCGGTCGCGGTGGGCGAACTCGTCGGGCCGCGGGGGTCGCGGCTCTACGACGACGCGGCGCAGGCGGTGGCGGGGGTGGCCGCCGCGTGCATCTGCCTTGCGGCCGCGAACCGGCGTACGGGTGTGCAGCGTCGATGGCGGCTACTCGCCGGGATCGGCCTGGCCGGATGGGCGCTGATGCGCATCTGGTGGGTCGTCCGGGACGTGGCCGAGCCCGGCTGGACGACCACCACGGTCGCCGACGTGGGCTTCCTGGTGCTGCCCGCCTTCATGCTGTTCGGGCTGCTCAACGTTCCCTACAGCCGGCCGCGCCCGATGCCCACCTCACCGCGCCGCGACCAGGTCGCGCTGCTCATCGACAGCGTGCTGATCTGTGGCTCGCTGGTGGCCCTGGCCTGGTCGGCGGTCCCCGACCGGGTGATGAACTGGGCCGGCCAGACCCCCGGCGCGATCGGCATGGCCGCGGCGTACGCGATTGCCGACCTGCTCCTGCTCACCATGGTGGTGCTGCTGCTCGCCACCCGGCCCGGCTCCCGGGCCGGCCGCCAGCCGCTGCAGCTGGCCGGCGTGGCCATCCTCGGTTTCGGGATCAGCGACACCCTCCGCCTGATCTACCTCGGCGACGGCCCGCCGTCCCCGCTGCAGTCCGCCGGTTACCTGATCGGCTGCGGCTTCGTGGCGCTGGCCGCGGTCTCCCGGCCGCCCGCCGTCGACGAACCGCAGCCGACCGGCTCGGAACGGGACTGGCTGCACCTGCTGCTGCCGTACGTCCCGGTCACCGCCACCGGCGTGGTGATCGCCATCAACACCGGCGCCGGGCATCCGTTGTCGCCGTTCGAGGCGTACCTGGGCTGGCTCGGTCTGGGTTTGGTGGTGGCCCGGCAGATGTTCACCATCGTCGACAACACGGTGCTGCTCGACCGGGTCTCCGAGGGGCAGCAGCGGCTGCACCATCAGGCCTACCACGATCCGCTGACCGGCCTGGCCAACCGCGCCCTGTTCCGCGAGCGCCTGGTGCTCGCCCTGGACGCCCACCGGCACCGCGGCAAGCCGCTGGCCGTGCTCTTCGCCGACCTCGACGACTTCAAGCTGGTCAACGACAGCTTCGGGCACGCCATGGGCGACCGGGTGCTGCGCGCCATCGCCGAGCGCATGCAGGCCTGCGTGGACTCCGACGACCTGGTGGCCCGGCTGGGCGGCGACGAGTTCGCGGTGGTGCTCGACCACCACCCGGCCGACGCCGAACCGGCCGGTCATCGCATCCTGGCCGCGCTGCGCGAGCCGTTCTTCATCGACGGCCACCGGATCGGGGTGGGCGCCAGCATCGGCCTGGTGGCCCCCGAGCCGGGCGAGCCGCTGACCGCGGACGCCCTGCTGCGCCGGGCCGACGCCGCGATGTACTCCAGCAAGCGCCGGGGCAAGGGCGCCCTGGCCCGGTACGCGGGTACCGCCGACGGGTCGCCCAACGCCGACCTGCCGCATCTGCTGGCCCAGGCGCTGCTGCCCGGCAGCCGGCCCGAGGCGGCCGGCTTCGAGGTGTACTACCAGCCGATCGTCCGGCTGACCGACGGCGCCACGGTCGCGGTCGAGGCGCTGGCCCGGTGGACCCTGCCGGCTGCCGGTGGTTCCGTGCACCCCGACGTGTTCGTCACGGTCGCCGAGCGGACCGGGCAGGTGGCTGCCATCGACGACTTCGTGCTCGACCAGGCCTGTGCCGACGCGGCGACACTCGCTCTGGTTTACGGCCGCCCGATCGACGTACACGTCAATGTCTCCGCGGCCCGGTTGGGCCAGGCGGGTCTGGAGGAGGCGGTCCGGGCAGCCCTGGCCCGGCACCCGCTGCCGCCGTCCCGGCTGATCATCGAGATCACCGAGACCCACCGCATCCAGGACCTTCCGTCGGCGGCGGCCGCCGCCAGCCGGCTGCGGGCGCTGGGCCCGCGGATCGCCCTCGACGATTTCGGCAGCGGCTTCAACGCCCTGGCCCAGCTGCACTCCCTGCCGGTCGACATCGTGAAGCTCGACTCCACGCTGACCGATGTGGACGTGGCCCCCGAGCGGGCCGGCGCACTGTGCCGCTCGGTCCTGGCCATCTGCGCGGAGCTGGACATCGTCGTGGTCGCCGAGGGCATCGAGACCGAGGCCCGGGCGGCCGGTCTGGCCGAGCTGGGCTGCCCGCTCGGCCAGGGTTACCTGTTCGGCCAGCCCGCCCCGGTGCACCGCCTGCAGTCGACGGTCGTACCCGCCCAGCCTGGCGCACCCTCGCTGCGCCAGCTCAGCTAAGTCTTTGTTGTTGCAGGTCGTTGGCGGTTGCCGCATTGTCGCGGAGCAACCCCCGGGCCTACCCTGACCCGATGGACCTGCACCATCTCAAGCCCCACTCGCACGACAGCGCCGACAAGGTCGACTCCGCGCTGGAGGCCTCCCGGGCGGGCATGCGCGCGCTGTGGATCTCGCTCGGCGTGCTCGCCGCGACCGCGGCGGCGCAGGCGTTGATCGTGGTGCTCTCCGGCTCGGTCGCGCTGCTGGGCGACACCCTGCACAACGTCGCCGACGCGCTGACCGCCGTACCGCTGGGTATCGCTTTCTGGCTCGGCCGGCGGGCGGCCACCCGGGCGTACACCTATGGTTTCGGCCGGGCCGAAGATCTTGCCGGCATCGTCATCGTGCTGGTCATCGCGGCATCCTCGGTGACCGCCGCCTGGTTCGCGATCGACCGCCTGCTCGACCCGCGCACCATGACCCACCTGCCCTGGGTCCTCGGCGCCGGGCTGGTCGGCTTCGCCGGCAACGAGGTGGTGGCCCGCTACCGCATCACCGTGGGCCGGCGGATCGGCTCGGCCGCGCTGGTCGCCGACGGCCTGCACGCCCGCACCGACGGCTTCACCTCGCTGGCCGTGGTGTTCGCCGCCGCCGGCGCCTGGCTCGGCTGGTCCTGGGCCGACCCGGTGGTCGGGCTGGTGATCACCGTCGCGATCGCGTTCGTGCTCAAGGACGCGGCCCGCGAGGTCTACCGGCGGCTGATGGACCGGGTCGATCCGGAGATCGTCGACCGGGCCGAGGAGGCGCTGCGCGCGATTCCGGGCGTCCGCGACGTGTCCGGGCTGCGGTTGCGCTGGATCGGCCACCGCATGCACGCCGAGGCGGCGGTGGTGGTCGGCGCCGACCTGTCCCTGCTGGCCGCCCACGAGATAGCCGCCGACGCCGAACACCAGCTGACCCACCACGTCCCGCGCCTGCTGAGCGCCACCGTCCACGTAGACCCGGACAGCCACCCCGGCGTAGGGCACCACCCCGACCTCTCCCACGACCGCCGCCACCGGCTGGAACTTGCGCGGCTCAGCGGGAGCGGGGATTGACTCGCTTCGTCGGCGCGGCGGTCGTCGGGTCCTCCGGCCAGGGGTGGCGTGGGTAGCGGCCGCGCAGTTCCGAGCGGACCTGCGGGTAGCCCTGCTGCCAGAACGACGCCAGGTCGCGGGTGACGGCCACCGGCCGACCGGCCGGGGAGAGCAGGTGCAGGAGCACCGGGACCCGGCCGTCGGCCAGCTTCGGCGCGTCCTTCCAGCCGAAGGCCTCCTGCACCTTCACCGCCAGCACCGGCGCCTCCACATCGGAGTAGTCCACCCGCACGCGCGAGCCGCTCGGCACCGGCAACCGCTCCGGCGCCACCTCGTCCAGGCGGCCCGCCACCGACCACGGCAGCAGCCGGCGCAGGGCGGCCGTGACGTCCAGCTTCGCCAGGTCGGACCGCCGCCGGGCCGAGCCCTGCTCCAGCCACTCCGCCGCGTGCTCGACAAGCGATTCATCGGACATGTCCGGCCAGGGATCGCCCAGCGCGGCGTGCGCGAACGCCAGCCGTTCGCGCAGCTCGACCGCACCCCGTGACCAGGTCAGCAGGCCGAGCCCCTCACGCCGCAGCCCTTCCGCCAGCGCGTCTCGCACCCGCGCCGGGTCGGGTTTGGCGATCGGCCGTTCGACAAGGGTGATCGCGCCCAGCCGCTGAACCGTCCGGGCCACCACGTCACCGTCCGCCCAGCCGATCTCGGTGGTCTCGGTCAGCAGGGTCGCGGCGGCCTCCCGCGCGGTCGCCTCGTCGAGCGGCGCGGCCGCCCGGATGCGTGCCGTCCGAGCCCCGGCCGTACGGTCGGCCGAGGCCACCGCCAGCCAGGTCACCCCGCCGAGCCCACTGCCCGGCCCCAGGTCCCCGGCGGTGCCACCGGCCATCAGGTAGGACCGCCCGCCGGCTTCCCGCACGCGGGCGACCCGCTCCGGATAGGCCAGCCCCACCACCAGCCCGGCCGCGAGGTCATCCGGCAGCCGCGCCGCCTCCGCCGCTTCTCGCCGGCCAGCGGTCCCGCCACGCGGCTCCTCGCCGGCGATGTCCGGTTCCAGGGCGGCGGCGGTGTCGGCTACCTCGGGGGCGTTGATGTCGTCGGTGGGGGCGCGGTCCAGGGCCGCGGTCAGGCGGCGCACCTCGGAGCGCCACGTCGGGTCTCCGGCCGAGCGTGCCCGCCGCCACGCGGCGACCAGGTCGTCGGTGGTCGCCCGGTCGTCGTCGAGCAGGGCGACGATCTCGGCGGAGCGCCGGGCACCGACCAGGGGAGCGCCGTCGTGCAGTGCGCGGGCCAGGCGCGGGTGCAGGCCGGCGTCCGCCAGCGCGCGGCCGCGGGCCGTGATGCGCCCGGCCTCGTCGATCGCGCCCAGGTCGTGCAGCGTGCCTACCGCGGTCTGCATCGCCCCGGCCGGCGGAGCGTCGGGCAGGGCCAGGCCGCTGCCGTCCGGGTGACCCCACAGCGCCAGGTCGAGGGCGAAGCCGGTGAGGTCGGCCGCCGCGATCTCCGGCTCCGGCTGGGCCGGCAAGCGGTCGTGCTGGGCCGGCGACCAGCACCGGTAGACCCGGCCGGGGGCCTCACGACCGGCCCGGCCGGCCCGCTGGGTGGCGGACGCCCGGGACACCGGCACGGTCACCAGGGCGCCCAGGCCGCGGGCGTGATCCATTCGGGGCACCCGGCTCAGGCCCGCGTCGACCACGGCCCGCACGCCGGGCACGGTCAGGCTGCTCTCGGCGACCGCGGTGGCCAGCACGACCCGCCGGCGCGACCCGGGGCGCAGGGCGGCGTCCTGAATGGAGCCGGGCTGCCGGCCGTGCAGCGGGATCACCTCGGCGCCGGCCCCGCCGAGCAGGCCGGCCACCCGGTCGATCTCGCGGGCGCCGGGCAGGAAGACCAGCACGTCGCCGTCGCCGTCGGCCAGCGCGCGCCGGGTGGTGGCGGCCACGTGGTCCAGCAGGCGCGGGTCGACGCGCAGGCCGAGCGGCGGGGCGATCGGCCCGGTCGGGGGCGCCCAGTGCACGTCGACCGGGAAGAGGCGGGACTCGGCGCTGACCACCGGAGCGCCGCCGAGCACCTCGGCCAGGCGGTCCGCGTCGGCGGTGGCCGAGGTCGCCAGCAGCTGGAGGTCGGGGCGCAGGGCGGCGCGCACCTCCACCAGGAAGGCCAGGGCCAGGTCGGTGTCGAGATGCCGCTCGTGGCACTCGTCGAGGATGACCAGCGCGGTGCCGGCCAGCTCCGGATCACGTTGCAGGCGGCGGACCAGGACACCGGTGGTGACCACCTCGACCAGGGTGCGGCGGGAGACGCGGCGCTCACCCCGTACCGAAAAACCGACCTGTTGGCCGACCGCCTCGCCCAGCAACGACGCCATTCGTCTCGCGGCGGCTCGCGCCGCGAGACGGCGTGGTTCGGCGACCACCACCCGCCCGGCCGGGCCGGCCAGCGCGAGCGGGACCAGCGTCGTCTTGCCGGTGCCGGGCGGCGCGACCAGGACCGACGCACCGGAACCGGCCAGCGATTCGCGAATTTGCGGCAGAAGGGTCCGGATCGGCAGATCGGGCAAGGCACCATCGGGAAGGAGCACGCGACCATCGTGACGCAGACCCACGGTGTGTTGCGGCAAGGGACGCGTTTGTGAATTCCCTTGCAAAGATCTGCACCGGCCCGCGCGGGCCTGCTTGACTGATCGGCACCAGGAGGGGGTCGGAGATGGACGCGGTCGAGGTTTTCAATGCTCTGCCGGCCGCACGCATCGAGGAAGACCTTCTCGCCTGCTGCGCGGCGCCCGCGTGGGGTGTCGCGGTGGCGGCGAAACGGCCCTACCGCGAGCGATTAGAGATCATCTCGGCGGCCGACGCGGCGGGGCGCGAGCTGAGCTGGGCCGAGGTCCGGGTGGGGCTGTCGGCCCACCCGCGGATCGGGGAGCGGGCGGCCGGTGATTCGAAAGAGGCGTCCTGGTCGCGGCGGGAGCAGTCGACGGCGGCGCAGAGTGCCGACGAGTTGACCAAGTCCGCGCTGATCGACGCCAACCGGGCCTACGAGGAACGCTTCGGCCACGTGTTCCTGATCTTCGCGAGCGGCCGCACCCAGGAGGAGATCTTGGCGGTGGCGCAGGAGCGGCTGACCAACGACGAGGAGACCGAGCGGGTCATCGTGCGCGACGAGCTTCGCAAGATCGCGCTGTTGCGGCTGGAGCGGGTGCTCGATGCCCTCGGATGACGGCACGGAACCCGAGTTCCACGCCAAGATCTCGACGCACATCCTCGACACGGTGACCGGTGCTCCGGCCCGTGACGTCTACGTCCGGCTCGAGCGGCGTGACTCCGAGGGCTGGCGCATGATCGCCGAGGGCCGCACCGACGCCGACGGCCGGCTGCGCTACCGGGTGCCGCTGCACGAGTGGCAGGCCGGTGGCTACCGCCTGTTCTTCTACGTGGAGCCCTACCTGGGTGACGAGGGCTTCTTTCCCGAGGTCACCATCGCGTTCCACGTCCGCGACCCGGAGCGGCACTATCACGTTCCGTTGCTGCTCAGCCATTACGGCTACACCACCTACCGAGGGAGCTGACGCTGTGGCGATCGTGCTCGGACCCAATCGCTACGGCAAGGCGGAGACGCGCCTGGTGCGCGTCGTGCGCGACGGCGACACCCATGCGCTGGCCGACTTCAACGTGAGTGTCGCGCTCTCCGGCGACCTGGCCGCCACCCACCTGACCGGCGACAACGCCGGCGTGCTGCCGACCGACACGATGAAGAACACGGTGTACGCGTTTGCCAAGAAGCACGGCGTCGGCGAGCCGGAGGAGTTCGGCCTGCTGCTGGCCCGTCATTTCGTGGCCACCCAGCCGCAGGTGAAAACGGCTCGGGTGAGCATCGAGTCGTTCGGCTGGGAGCGGCTCGGCCCGCACTCGTTCGCCCGCAAGGGTGATTACACCCGGGTGGCCACCGTGCTGGTGAGCGACGAGTTCGAGCAGGTCGTCTCCGGTGTCACCGGCCTGGTGCTGCTCAACTCGACGGCGTCGGAGTTCCGCGGTTTCCCCCGCGACGAATACACCACGCTGCCCGAGACCACCGACCGCATCCTGGCCACCGCCGTCGACGCCCGCTGGCGGCACCTGTCCGCGAGCGGCGACTTCGCGAAGTCCTACCCGGCCGCGCTCGAAGCCCTGACCAGCGCGTTCGTCAACACCTACAGTGCCTCGCTGCAGCAGACGCTGTTCTCGATGGGCAGCCACGTGCTGTCCCAGCGGCCGGAGATCGCCGAGGTCCGGCTGGCGCTGCCCAACAAGCATCACTACCTGGTCGACCTGTCCCCGTTCGACCTGACCAACGACAACGAGGTGTTCATCGCCGGCGACCGGCCCTACGGCCTGATCGAGGGCACGGTCACCCGCGACGACGCGCCCCCGGCCGCCGCGGAGTGGTATTTGTGATCATCATCGAGAACGTCGCGGTCGCCACCGTCGACGCGAACGACACCTACCACCCGGACGGCCACGTGGTGGTCGGCGACGACGGCCGGATCGTCGCCGTCGGCTCGGGCCACGCCGGCCGCTACCAGGGCTCGGTGCGCCGGGTCGACGGGGCCGGCTGCCTGGTCACGCCCGGCCTGGTCAACACCCACCACCACCTCTACCAGTGGGTGACCCGCGGGCTGGCCCTCGACGAGACCCTGTTCGGCTGGCTGACCACGCTGTACCCGATCTGGGGCCGGCTCGACGCCGGGATCGTCGGCGCCGCCGCGGGCGCCGGGCTGGGCTGGCTGGCCCTGGCCGGCTGCACGACGAGCATGGACCACCACTACGTCTTCCCGCGCGACGGCGGCGACGTGCTCGAGGCCGAGATCGAGGCGGCCCGGCAGATCGGTGTCCGCTTCCACCCGACCCGCGGCTCGATGGACCTGAGCCAGAAGGACGGCGGGCTCCCGCCCGACAACGTCGTGGAAGACACCGACGAGGCGCTCGCCGCCACCGAGGCCGCGATCGACCGCTGGCACGACCCGTCGCCCGGCGCGATGCTGCAGATCGCGGTGGCGCCCTGCTCGCCGTTCTCGGTCACCCAGAAACTGATGAGCGAGGCCGCCGTCCTGGCCCGCCGCAAGGGTGTCCGGCTGCACACCCACCTCGCCGAGACCGACGACGAGGAAGCCTTCTGCCAGGAGCGCTTCGGCTGCACCCCGGTGGAATACGCGGAGCGCCTCGGCTGGCTCGGCGACGACGTGTGGCTCGCGCACGGCGTCCACCTGGACGACTCGGCGATCACCAAGCTCGGCGCGACCGGCACCGGCGTGGCGCACTGCCCCAGCTCCAACGCGCGGCTGGGCGCGGGCAGCGCCCGGGTCCGCGAACTGCTCGACCACCGGGTGCCGGTCGGCCTGGGCGTCGACGGCGCGGCCTCGCAGGAGGTCTCGCACCTGGGCGCCGAGCTGCGGCAGGCGCTCTACACGGCCCGCCTGCGCGGCGGCCCGACCGCACTGACCGCGGCCGAGGCGCTGCGGCTGGGCACCATCGGCGGCGCCCGCTGCCTGGGCCGCGACGCCGATCTCGGTTCCCTGGAGCCCGGCAAGCTGGCCGACCTGGTGATGTGGCGCCTGGACGGCCTCGGCCACGACGGCATCGACGACAAGCGCGCGGCCCTGGTCTTCGGCCCACCCGCCCCGGTCGAGCTGTCCCTGGTCGGCGGCAACCCCATCGTCGAGCGTGCCCAACTGGTGCACGCCGACGCCGAAACCCTGACCCGGGAGGCCCGCCGAGCCCACCGCCGAATTCTCAGCGACCGAACTTAAGGAAAACTTAAGCCGGGGCTTCCGGAAAAGCGTTATCCGGAATGGAAAACGCGGCCACCAGGAACGACAAAAAGCGTTATTCATAAGTCTTTCTCCACGCGTTGAAACAAGACCTCTACCTGGGCATACTCCCTCTTGAATCGAGCCCCCTCGGTCATCGAAAAGGGTAGAGAACAATGCGGACCGAACCTCTCCACGCACCCCCACGCAACCGTCGCGCCCGCACCCGGGTCATCGCCGCCTCGGCGGTCGCCGTGGCGCTGGGCGCCAGCGGCTTCTATATCGCCAACGCCAGCGCCGCCGAGACCGTGGTATCCGGCAGGCTGCAGGCGGAGGCCTACTCCGCGCAGTCCGGCGCGCGCACCGAGAACACCGGCGACGCCGACGGCGGCAAGAACGTCGGCTGGCTGGCGAGCGGTGACTGGCTGCGCTACGACAACGTGCAGATCGGCGCGACCGTGCAGGCCCGGATCGCCTCGGACAACATCGCCGGCGGCTCCGTCGAGCTGCGCCTCGGCAGCACGACCGGCACGCTGCTGGCGACGATCCCGGTGGCGAAGACCGGCGGCTGGCAGAAGTGGGTCACCAAGACCGCCACGATCAAGACGCCGCCGACCGGCAACCAGACGCTGGTAGCCCTCATGAAAAGTACGCAAAAATCGGACTTCGTGAACCTCAACTGGTTCACCCTCGGCGGTGCCCCGGCCACCACCGCGCCGGCCACGCCAGCGACGACAAAAGCGACGACCCCGGCGACGACTCCGGCCACGACGGCCGTGCCGACAACGGGCACCGGCGCGGGCACCGGAGCCGGCTGGGTCGACGTCGACCAGGCGAAATGGGCCGCCCAACTGGCCGAGTTCAACGCGATGAGCTTCCGCCCGATCACCAACAACCCGGTCCGGGTCGCCGAGTTCAACGCCTCCTGCACGGTCAGCCACTCGAAGACCGACGACCCGATCGTCTTCCCCAACCTGCCCGGCGCCTCGCACATGCATTCGTTCCTGGGCAACAACATCACCGACGCCGCCACCACCACGGACACCCTGCTCAAGAACACCGGCTCCAGCTGCAAGCCGCTCGACGACCACTCGGCCTACTGGATCCCCACGCTCTACGAGAACGGCCAGGCCGTCGAGCCGCACGGCGTCACCGTCTACTACGGCTCGCGACTGCCGGACACCACCAAGACGGTCCCGTTCCCGCAGGGCTTCCGCATGATCGTCGGCGACGCGAAACGCCAGATCGACACCCCCGAGGGCGCTTCCGGCCAGTTCTGGTGCGCCGGCGCCGGCGGCGAGGTCGGCCGCAGCGCCGACGGCAACTGGCCGGTCTGCGCCAAGACCGCTGAGCTGACCTTCCAGCTGACCTTCCCGGACTGCTGGGACGGCGTCCACCTGGACAGCCCCGACCACAAGTCGCACGTCGGCGGGGCTGACGGAAACGGCAAGTGCAGCGGCAAATACCCGGTCGCGATCCCGAGCCTGTCGTTCGTGATCGGCTACCCGACGTCCGGCTCGGCCGCGGGCTTCAAACTGGCCTCCGGCAACGCCAGCTCCATGCACGGCGACGCGTTCTTCGCCTGGGAGGACGCGGCACTCGGCCACCGCGTCAAGGACTGCATCGTCCAAAAGGCAAAGTGCAACACCAACGGCACTTTCTAGCCGTACGCCCTGATAGCTGGACAAAAGCAGTCAGCACGAACCCCGCCTCCGGCGGCTGCCGCCCGCGATCCTCGCGGGCGGCAGGGTCGTAGCGCGCCTCTCGCGCGAAGCTTTACTCCCGGAGGTGCGGGCGTGGCCAGACGTCCCCGCCGCGCCCGCACCTCTCCAAACCGAGGTTGTTGATCTGCGGTTCGCCCCGCACGGGAACTCCGCAAGATCGCCGAGTTGGCCCGGCTGTGATCTAGTTCAGCGCTGACGGCGGGCTCGGGCTCCACTACGGTACGAGGGAGTAATCGCACCGAGAGGAGCCGGCGAGATGACTGAGATCCTGTCCGACGAGGCCGTGGCGTTCGTCGCGGATCTGAACCGTCGTTTCCGGCCCCGCCGTGACGAACTGCTCGCGGCCCGGTCGGTCCGCCGGGCCGAGATCGCCGCCGGTGCGTCGCTGGGATTCCTGGCTGAGACCGCCGACATCCGCGCCGCCGAGTGGCAGGCGCCGCCGGCCCCGGCCGACCTGACCGACCGCCGGGTCGAGATCACCGGGCCGACCGAGCGCAAGATGACCATCAACGCGCTCAACTCGGGCGCCAAGGTGTGGCTGGCCGACCTGGAGGACGCGAACACCCCGCACTGGCAGAACGTGGTCGACGGCCAGCAGAACCTCTACGACGCGATCCGTCGCACGATCACCTTGGAGACCCCGCAGAAGACGTATTCGCTCGGCGAGGGCCCGTACCCGACGATCGTGATGCGCCCGCGCGGCTGGCACCTCGACGAGCGGCACCTGCCGGTCGACGACGCACCGGCGGTCGGTGCCCTCGTCGACTTCGGCCTCTACTTCTTCCACAACGCGAAGGAGCTGCTCGAACGCGGCAGCGGGCCGTACTTCTACCTGCCGAAAATGGAGTCGCACAAGGAAGCGGCCCTCTGGAACGACGTTTTCACGTATGCCCAGGAGGCTTTGGGAATTCCGCATGGCACCATCCGCGCCACCGTGCTGATCGAGACGATCCCGGCCGCGTTCGAGATGGAGGAGATTCTCTACAGCCTGCGTGACCACATCTCCGGTCTCAACGCCGGTCGCTGGGACTACCTGTTCAGCATCATCAAGTACTTCCGCGACAACCCCGGCATGATCCTCCCGGACCGCGCGTCGGTGACGATGACGGCACCGTTCATGCGGGCGTACACCGAACTGCTGGTCTCCACCTGTCACCGCCGCGGCGCGTTCGCGATGGGCGGCATGGCCGCCTTCATCCCGAGCCGGCGCGACCCGAAGGTCAACGAGGTGGCCCTCGCCAAGGTCCGCGAGGACAAGGAGCGCGAGGCCGGCGACGGCTTCGACGGTTCCTGGGTGGCGCACCCCGACCTGGTGCCGGTCTGCCAGGAGATCTTCGACCGGGTGCTCGGCGACCGGCCGAACCAGCTCGACCGGCAGCGCCCCGACGTGTCGGTCGACGCAATCCAACTGCTCGACGTGGAAAACACCGGCGTCACCGAGGCCGGGCTGCGCGGCAACGTGTCGGTGGCGCTGCAATACCTGGAGGCGTGGCTGCGCGGCAACGGCGCGGTGGCGATCAACAACCTGATGGAGGACGCCGCCACCGCCGAGATCTCCCGCTCCCAGGTCTGGCAGTGGATCCACAACGACGTGCGCCTGCCCGACGGCACCTCGATCACCGCCGACCTGGTCGGCCGGATCGAGGACGAGGAACTCGTCAAGATCCGCAAGGCGATCGGCGACGAGGCGTGGGCGTCCAGCCGCTTCGACGACGCCCGCAAGCTCTTCGAGCGGGTCGCGCTGGCCGACGACTTCGCCGACTTCCTCACCACCGCCGCCTACGACTCGATCGACTGAGCGATGCGCCTGTCCGACGGTGACTACACCGAGCTCGATGCCCGGCTGGCCGACCACGATGCGTTCCTGAAGTCCCGTTACCCGGGGGAGCGCCCCGGCCGCCAGCCGGTACACACCGTGTACATCCCGGCCGACCGCCTGGACAACTTCCGGGATTGGGGCTCGATCGCGCTCGCCGCGATGACGGACTTCCCGTGGGAGGCCGACGACATCCGGGCCAAGCTGGCCGCCGAGCCGATCGAGGACCTGCGCGTCGACTTCGAGGACGGCTACGGCGTCCGCTCGGACGACGAGGAGGACGAGGTGGTCCGCCGGGCCGCGAAGATCCTCCGCGCCGGCCCGGTGCCACCGTTCCTCGGCATCCGGATCAAGTCCCTGGAAGCGGCCACCCGCCACCGGGCCCTGCGCACCCTCGACCTGTTCCTGGACTCCTATCAGGACACCGTCGAGATCACCCTGCCCAAGGTGAGCGGCACCGACCAGGTCGCCGCGATGGTCACGCTGGCCGAGAAACTGGAGAAGGCGTACGGCCTGCCGGCCGGCACCCTCACCTTCGAGATCCAGATCGAACTCCCGTCCGCGATCCTGGCCGCCGACGGCACCGCCACGGTCGCGCGGCTGATCACCGCGGCCGCCGGTCGCTGCACCGGCCTGCACTACGGCACCTACGACTACAGCGCCGCGGCCGGGGTGGCCGCCGCCTACCAGTCGATGGAGCACCCGGCCGCCGATTACGCCAAGGCGGTAATCCAGGCCGCCGCCGCCCAGACCGGCGTCCGCCTCTCCGACGGTTCCACCAACATCCTCCCGGTCGGCTCCGAGCAGGACGTCCAGGCGGCCTGGGCCCTGCACTACCGGCTGGTCCGCCGCTCCCTCGAGCGCGGCTTCTACCAGGGCTGGGACCTGCACCCGGCGCAGCTGCCGACCCGCTACGCGGCGACCTACGCGTTCTTCCGGGACGGCCGCGACGCGGCGGTGGACCGCCTGCACCGCTACCTCTCCCGCCAGGACAGCGGCATCGCCGACGAGCCGGCCACCGCCCGCGCCCTGGCCGGTTACCTGCTGCGCGGCCTCGACTGCGGCGCCCTGACCGACGCCGGCTTCCCCCGAGCTGACCTGCAGAAACTCGCCTAGACGACCCGGTTGGCCCAGGCCCAGACCGCGATCTCGGTGCGGTTGCGCAGGGTCAGTTTGGTCTGGATCGTCGAGACGTGGCTCTTCACGGTGCTCAGCGAGATGAACAGCTCGGCGCCGATCTCCAGGTTGGTGCGGCCCCGGGCGATCTCGCGCACCACCTCGACCTCGCGGTCGGAGAGCGCGCGCACCGACTCGTCCGGCTCGCGGGGTGGTGCGGTCAGGTGGCGCAGCAGCCGCACGGTGACCGACGGCGACACCAGCGCGTCGCCGTGGTGGGCGGCCCGGACCGCCTCGACCAGCAGCGCCGGCCCGGCGTCCTTGAGCAGGAAACCGGTCGCCCCACCGCGCAGCGCGCCGTACACGTACTCATCCAGGTCGAACGTGGTCACCACGACGACCCGCAGCGGGTCCGGCACCGCCGGCCCGGCCAGGGCGCGGGTCACCTCGAGGCCATCGGCCCGGGGCATCCGGATGTCGACAAGGCAGACGTCCGGCCGCAGCCGCCGGGCCTGTTCGATCGCCTCGACGCCGTCGGCCGCCTCGGCGATCACCGTGATGTCCGGCTCGTCCTCCAGGATCAGCCGCAGCCCACTCCGGATCATCGCCTGGTCGTCGGCGATCAGCACGCGAATCACGAGCTTCTACTCACCGGCAGGGTGGCCCGTACCGACCATCCGGCCTCGGCCCGCGGCCCGGCGTGCAGCGTGCCGCCCAGCGACTCGACCCGTTCCCGCATGCCGACCAGCCCATAACCGCCGCGCGATTCCGGTGCCGGACCGTGCGCGGCGTCGTCGGCCACCTCGACCGTGACCCCGTCCGGGCCTTCGCCGACGACCACCCGCACGTCCCCGGCATGCGGCGCGTGCCGGGCCACATTGGTCAGCGACTCCCGGACGATCCGGTAGACCGTGCTGCTCACCTCCGGCGGCCACGCCGCGTCCGCGCCGCCGGCGTGCAGCACCACCGGCGGGCCCTGCCGGTTGAACCGCTCCACCAGGTCGCCCAGCCCTTCCGGCCCGGCCGAGGTGGCCGGCGGGTCGTCGTCGTCCCGCAGCACCCCGACCACCCGCCGCATCGCGCGCAGCGCCTCGGCGGCGGACGCCTCGATCCCCGAGAGCGACTCGCCCACCCGGCCCGGATCGCGACGGGCCAGGACGTGGGTGGCCTGTGCCTGGATCAGCATGCCGGCGATGTGGTGGGCGACCACGTCGTGCAGTTCCCGGGCCAGCTCCAGCCGCTCGTCCTGGCGCACCCGCGCGGTGGCGACCGCGGACCGCTCGTCCAGCAGCCGCAACGCCAGCCCGATGGTGACGCCGCCGAGGTAGGAGGCGATGTTCAGCGCCACCGCGGCCGAGGCCCCCGACGAGTGCGGGCGAGCGGCGAGGAACGCGCCGACGACCACGGCGAGACCACCGGCGGCGATCCCGCCGGCCGGCCGGACCGGCTGGGTGCGGACCGCGGAGCCGACGAGTACGGCCAGCGCCAGCGCCATCGCCGGGCCCGGTTCGGTCGGCAGGTTGAAGACCCGGGCGGCCGCGATGGTCAGCCCGGCCACGACCAGAGCGGTGACCGCCGTCCACCGCGGGTGCCGGTGCCGGGCCAGCGCGAGCCCGCCGACCACGACCGCGGCGACCCCGCCGACCAGCCAATATCGGACGCCCCAGCTCGCCGCGATCGCGACGGCCTCGATGCCGAGCGCGGCGAGCAGGACGACCGCGAGAAACGCCGACGACGCGATCCGGATGTTCACGGCCTTCACGGTAGGAGACCAGGCCGACTTCCGAACCGGTCAAAAGTAGGGGGTCTTCGAGCTGATGCCGTCGCCGGTCGCCGTCGGCACGATTGGCCGCCATGCAGACACTGCACGCCGAGAAACTCACCAAACGCTACGGCCGCCGGGCCGCCCTGCTCGACTGCGACCTGGCCGTCCCGAGTGGACACATCGTCGGTCTGGTCGGCCCGAACGGCGCCGGCAAGTCGACCCTGCTCAAACTCGCCTGCGGCCTGATCCGGCCGACCTCGGGCACCCTGGAGGTTCTGGGCTCCGTCGGATTTGTCGCCCAGGACACTCCGGTCTACGCGTCCTTCAGCGTCGCCGATCACCTGCGGATGGGCGACTGGCTCAACCCGGCCTGGGACGCCGCCCTGGCCGAACGCCGGGTCGCCGAGGTCGGCCTCGACCCGGCCCAGAAAGCCGGCCGGCTCTCCGGTGGGCAACGCGCCCAGCTCGCACTTACCCTGGCCGCCGCGAAACGCCCCGACCTGCTGATCCTCGACGAACCGGCGGCCGCACTCGACCCGCTGGCCCGCGACGCGTTCCTGCGCAGCCTGGTCGGCTTCGTCCGCGAACTGGGCGCCGGCGCCGTACTCTCCTCGCATCTGCTCGGCGACATCGCCCAGGTCTGCGACTACCTGATCGTCCTCGGCGCCGGCCGGGTCCAGGTCGCCGGCCCGGTCCGGCAGCTGCTCGCCGACCACCGGCCCGCCACCCTCGAAGAGCTGGTTCTCGACTACATGTCCCGGGCGGTGGCCCGATGATCCGGATGACCCTTCGCCAGTTCCGCCTCCCGGCCCTGGCCGGCGGCGTTCTGCTCGCCCTGGCCGCGATCTACCTGCTCCGCCTCGGCAACGCCACCCACGCCGCCCGGTTGCCCGTCGACTACCACCAGACGATGCTGTTCCTGGCCGGCGGGGCCGGCCTGGTGCCCGCGTTCCTCGGCGCGTTCTGGGGCGCCCCGCTGATCGCCCGCGAGCTGGAAACCGGCACCCACCGTCTGGTGTGGAACCAGAGCGTGCCCCGGCGTCGCTGGCTGACCGTCAAACTCGCCGTGGTCGGCCTGGCCGCGATGGCCGCCGCCGGCCTTCTCAGCGCCGCCCTGACCTGGGCCGCCGTGCCTGTCGACCGGGCGGCCGGCGACCGGTTCAGCACGGTCATGTTCGGTGCGCGGGGCGTAGCACCGATCGGCTGCGCCGCGTTCGGTTTCGTCCTGGGCGCCGTCACCGGCCTGCTGATCCGCCGCACCCTGGCCACGATGGCGGTCGTCTTCCTGGCCGTGATCGCCGTGCAGTTCGCCGTGCCGAACCTGCTGCGCCCGCACTACCTGCCGCCGGAACGGGTCACCGTGGCGATGACGGCCGACGCCATCAACCGGGCCCGCATGCTGGGCGGCATCACCGGCGCCCCGATCGTCGGCGGCCTGGAGTTCCCGGACGCCTGGATCACGCACACCAGCGAGCTGCGGACCGCCGACGGCCGCCCGCTGTCCGACCAGGCCTTCGACACCTGCTTCGCGCACGCTCCGAAAACCGGCGCGACCGGCACCTTCGGCGACATCGCCGTCTGCCTGGGCGAGCTGGACCTGCACGTAGACCTGACCTACCAGCCCAACCGCCGCTTCTGGCCCTTCCAGTGGATCGAACTGGCCGTCTACCTGGGCACCGCCGCCCTGCTGGCCGCGCTCGGCCGCTGGCGCATCCAACGCGACACCTTCGCGTAGCGGTGCGGTGTACGTTCGGGTGATGCGCCTACCCACTGCCGCGATCACCGCAGGTTCCCTCATCGGCGGCTGGCAGCTGGCCCGCCGCACCGGCATCCGCCCGCTCGGCGGCGCGGTCCTGGCCGCCGGCGGCGTGCTGGCCGGCCGCGAGTGGTCCCGGCGCACCACCCCAACGGTGACCACTGCGCTGGTGGCGACCTATGTGGGGGCGTTCGCCCTGTCCCACCCACCCCCTGGCCAAGCGCATCGGCGCCTGGCCCTCGGTCCTGGCCGTCTCGGCCTTGACCGCCGCCGCCTCCTACGCCGCCGCCGACCGCCGCCCCACCACCCGCTGACCCCCGCTCAGTCCTGGCGAGCGCGCAGGATGCTGCGCGGAGGATCCAGTGGCGGCCCGGGGCGCGTTCCGGAGATTCGTGCGGTGTTGGCGGAGCCGATGTCGGCGACCAGCTGATGGCGTAATCGACGGCCCAGGGCTATCAGCTGGTCCCCCTCCTCGGGGGAGATCTGGTCGCCCCCGTCGTCGCGCGGCCGGCCGTCGACGAAGGCCAGGCCGGCTATGTGGTTCTGCAGTTCCAGGAAGGATCTCTTGGCCGCCGCGGTCAGGAACATGCCGCCGGCATCCCGATTGAAGTACCAGTCGTGCAGTTCCTGGCGGCACTGCCGCAGGTCGGAGCCGGTGGGGCGCTCGTCTTCCAGATAGAAGCGGGGGAAGTGCCGGGTGACATAGAAGAGACGCTGGTAGGCATCGATTCGTTTGTCACGCAGCGTTCGGTCGTAGGCGTATTCCAGCTCGAGCGTCAGCTTCGGACGCAAGGTCAGATAGGTGGACAACGTTCCGGCCATCGCGCCGACCAGAGCGGCGATCAGGGCAACCCAGCCAGCCATACCATCACGGTGGCAGCCGGACGCAAACGCGCGGCAGCCGCCGGAGGCGGGGTTCCCGGCTTTGCGGTTGGCCCGCCCCGACGGCGTACTCCTAAAGGGTTTTGGCCCAATCGATGCGATAGCGCTGCTCCGGGCCGATGACCTTCTCGGGGTTCATGGCGAACTTCATGAACGCACGCATGATGATCGGCATCAGGGCTTTTCCGATCGGACCGGGAGCCTTGACGCTGTTGGTCCGGGCAGCGCGGGCGGCCACCTTTTCGACGCGGATGCGGCGCAAGCGTTCGTAGGTGGAGAAAGCCTCGGTGACGTCGGGGATGTCGCGCAGGCATTGGGCCAGTTCGATGGCGCTCTCGATGGCCAGCGAGGCGCCCTGGCCGGAGCTGTTCGACGGGGCGTGCACGGCGTCGCCGGTCAGGACCATGCGGCCGCGGTGCCAGCGCGGCACCGGCGGCATGATGTGCAGTGCGCCATTTACCGTCAGGTCTTCGGCGGGGAGCTGCCGGATCAGGTCGCCGCCGGGGGAGTCCTCGCCGTAGATCTCCAGCAGCGTGTCTTTCCACTGTGGGCGCGGGATGGCCCGGGCCTCGGCGATGGTGAGTGGGCGGTGGGGCAGATTGATGCCGATGGTGGTGCCGCCGCCCAGGGCCGGGCCGTAAAGGTAGAACCCGCGCTTGCCGAAGGCGAACACCATTGTTCCGGCCTCTTCCGGCACGGACATCGGTGAATGGCCTTCGAGGGCCAGCATTCCGGTGAAATGCGGGCCGGGCGCGGCCGGGTCGATCAGCGAGCGGACCGTGGAGTGCACGCCGTCGGCGCCGATCAGAATGTCGGCCTGGATTTCCTCGCCGTCGGCGAAGGCAGCGGCTATGCCATCCTGCCGCGAGACGGCAGTGACCAGGCGCTTTCCGTACTCGATCGGCGCGTTTGCGGCGAGGATCCGGTAGAGGTCGCTGCGGTTGATCACGTGCAGCGGGCCGGCGTCGGGCAGGCCTGGTAGTTCCAGGCGTTTGCGGCCGACCGTCATGACCTGGCGGTGGACCGGCCAGGACGCCGCCGCGGCCGGTGCGGCGGCGCCGACGATGTCCAGGGCGGCCATGCCGTTCGGGGCGATCGCGATGGTGCCGCCCACGCCGTCGGCGGTGGTCGGGTGGCTCTCGTAGACGGTGGCCTCGATGCCGGCCTTGCGCAGGGCCAGGGCCGCGACGGGGCCGGCGATGCCGCCGCCGATCACGGCGACGGTGCGTACTCGGTTCATCTGTTCCTCCCGGGATCAGGGGAACGGACCCCGGTATCCTGAGATTGCGCCCTTCGGACCGGGTTCCGCTCGTTTCGAGGGTTGGTCCCGGCGGTCTGTTGCAGCAGATCGCCGGGACCGCTTTCAGGTCTTGCGCATGGCGTCTTCCGCGAGCTGGATGATCTCGTCGGGGGCCGTGCCGGTCTCGTGGAACCGCCGCCAGTCGTCCTGACCGGGCAGCGTGCCGGATTCCAGTTCGTCGAGCAGTGACCGCATCCACGACGCCTCGGCCCGCAGCATCGCCCGGTCGTACTCCACCTCGATCAGGAACAGGCGGGGCACCTGCTCCTCGGCCAGGGTGGTGGTGGCCGCCTCGATGGCCCGGCCGACCGCCTCGAGACGCTGTTGCAGCAGCGTCACGACCTCGTCGGGGGACAACACCGGCAGCACCGAGAGTCCGCTGCGGAAGCGCGGGGACTCCGGCTCGGCGGTGGACAGCAGCTCCCGCGTCCAGTCGATCAACTCGGCCCGGCCCGCCTCGGTGATGCGGTAGACCGTGCGCTCGGGGCGCTTGCCGGCCCGGACGCTCTCCACCTCGGCGATCAGGCCGTGTTTGGCCAGGTTGCCGACGACGGTGTAGAGCGAACCCCACTTGATCTGCAGGTCTCGCTCCTTGCCCCAGCCTTTCAGGGCGGCCGCCATCTCGTAGGGGTGCATCTGCCGGAACGCGACCGCCGACAGCACCCCGAGCGCCATCGGGTTGCCGACCTTCCGCCGCTTGGCCACCACAAACTCCTCGTCCACGAATGCTCGTGGACGAGTATACGACCTACTTCAAGCCCTCCCCGGGCCCGCTCCTCGGCCGGCGCCACCGCGGGGCCGCTACGGCCCGGCGACCGGAACGGTTCCCGCCGCCGGGACGGACGTGTGACAGGGGAGGGTGATCGCGGGCTTCAGGAGCGCCGATGCCCTACGGTCGAGCACATCGACAACATTTTCGGCGGGGGCACAGCTCATGATTTTCAACCGGCCGCTGGTGAAGTGGGGGTTGCTCGGCGCGGTTGTCTTCGGGCTGCTGGCGGCCGGACTCTTCGCCGTCGACGACAGGCTCCGCAAGGACGTCGTTGAACACGGCATCCGCACCCGAGCGGTCATCATCAGCGACCACGACAACGAGATCGACCACTGGTTCACGGTCAGCTACACCGTCCAGGGCGAACAGCACAGCGCGAACCTTCGCTCCCCCTGGATCATGGACAAGGTCCGAGAGGGCCAGGAGCTGACCGTCTACGCCGACCGGACGAACCCGGACCTGATCGCCACCGAGGACGGCTACGCGACGCCAGTGTGGACCTCTGCGCCCGGCGCACTAGCTGTCTTGGCGCTACTCGGCGTCTTCGTGGCTGTCGTTGAAGGCGGGCGTTCCCTCCGCCGCGCACGCCGAGCTGATCCACGAGAAACTCCCTGACCGAGGAAATGACTCAGCTGCGTGCCATCGCCCCGGCGCGGTGCACGGTGGTCGGGCCGCTTTCGGATGGTGGCGGCTGCTACGGCAGGCTGGGTGGATGTCGGGGGCGGTGGTTTTCTGGGATTTTGAGGGCACTCTGGCCGAGCGGCCTGGGCGGTGGCGCACCTGCCTGGTGGAATGCCTGGCCGAGGTCACCGGCGGGGCATCAGCCCGGCCGCCCGCCGAGCCGGTCGCGACGATTCTCGCGTGAGGCGCGCTGCGGCCGGGGTCACCCACCTGCCTTGCGGGCGGCAGCCGCCGGAGGCGGGGTTCGCGATGGTGCGGTTGTCCGGCCCCTACGCCGTACTCACATGATTTGGAATGTCAGGTGGGTTACGCCGTGGCCTTCGGTGACTTTCGGGTCGGAAAGGCGGATGGGGGTGGTGGCGAGGTTGTCGAAGAAGCGGATTCCGCGGCCCAGCAGGACCGGGACCAGGGAGACGACTATCGCGTCCAATTCGCCGGCGTCCAGGAACTGCTGGGTGATCGACGGGGTGGCCACCGCGATGTCGCGGTCGCCGGCCTCTTTCCGGGCGGCAGAAAGGGCCTCGAGTGGGTCGGTGAAGAAGAACGCGCCGTGCTTGTCGTCGGGGACGGAATGGCTTACCACGAAGACCGGGCAGCCGACCGGGTGCGTTCCGCCCCAGCCGTTGGTCTCGTCGAAGACCCGGCGGCCGCAGATCAGCGCGCCGATCGCGCCGGCGAACGCCGGCCGCAGGTGGTCGGCGCTGGCCGGGCTGACCTGGAACGTCAGGTGTTGGACGGCGGTCGGCACGGCTACCTCGCCGTTGCCGTACCAGCCGAACAGCTCATCTACTCCGCTTTGCTCGCCGGCGATGAAACCGTCGAGCGACATCGACATCTCCGCGATTACCTTTGTCATGCCCTAGGGTCGGAGCGGCTCACTGGGCTTCGACATGGCGCTGGAAATTTTCCTCGAGAATTTTGCGGTCGGGACGGCCGATCACCCGGAGGCGGGCCATTCCGCCGTCGGGAATGATGTCCAGGCGGACGCGGTCGGCGGGGCCGGCCGGCTGCACCGGGAAACGGTGTGGGGTGTCCGGGGTCAGGGGCGCGGCCGGCAGCAGGTCGAACCATTCGCCGCCCGCCAGCGAACCGCGCAGCGACGCCCAGCCGGGGGAATTGCCCTTGAAATGGGTGGTGTCCAGGTCGACGAATTCGACCTGGGTGGGTGCGGCCAGGGTGATCTCGGCCCATTCGTTGCCGTCGACGCGGCGGCGGGCCGTCTCCCAGCCGTCGCCCATGTGCTTGGCCAGGCCGGGCTGGAGCATGTTGTCGGGGCGGCCGTAGAACATGTTGCTGCAACCGGTCACGTGGCCGCCGTTGGCCAGCGCGGCCACGTCGAACACCTCGGGCAGCAGGGCCGGATCCGGCACGACGTCGCCGTGCACGCGCAGCCGGGCCACGCCGCCGTCGGGGTGGATGGTCAGGCGCACGTGGGTGAAACGGCGGTTGTCGTGCACCGGGAACAGGTTGCGGGTGTCGCCGTCGAGCGGGCTCTTCGGCACGATCGGCACCCAGGTGGCGGCCTGCAGCGCGGCCGGCGTGGGATAGCCGTCGACGGCCAGGGCGTCCACCGAGGCGTGCGGCGGGTAGTTGCCGGTGAAGAACGCGGTGTCCACGTCGACGCCGTGGATGACGCCGGGCGCGCCGAGCCGGACGATCGCCACGTCCTGGCCGGGGGTGCGCCGGCGGCGGGTCTCCCAGCCGTCGTAGACCTGGCCCTTGTGGTCGAACGTCCGCGGCGAGTACGTCGGCGGCTCCGGCATGACCAGGTGGTCCGCGGCGGCGAAGAACTCGTCGTTGGCGAAGACCACGCCGCCGCCGAGAGCCCGGGACGCGAGGTCGGGCTTGGTGCTGAAGTCCTCCATCGTTCAGTCCTTCCTGCTCAAGAAGCTGCCGGTGGGCTCGATCTGCCCGCGCACCCACGTTTTGCGAACAACCCCATGCAAAACCTTTCCGGCGTACGGCGTGACCGGGTTCTTGTGGTGCAACGTCAGCGGGTCGACCGTGAACGTGTCGTCCGGGTCGAACACCACCAGGTCGGCGTCGGCACCCACCTCGATGCGGCCCTTCTGGGACAGCCCGACCAGGTCGGCGGGCCGCCGTGCCATCCAGTCCACCACGTCGGCGAGTCCATAGCCGCGCTCCCGGGCCGCGGTCCAGATCACCGGCAGGCCCAGCTGCACCGAGGCGATGCCACCCCAGGCGGCCGCGAAGTCGCCGGTGTCCTGCCGCTTCAGCTCCGGCGTGCAGGGGGAGTGGTCGCTGACCACGCAGGTGATCAGGCCGTCGGCCAGCGCCTGCCACAGCCGGTCGGCATTGTCGGCGTCCCGGATCGGCGGGCAGCACTTGAACTCGGTGGCACCGTCGGGGATCGTGCCGGCGTCCAGGGTCAGGTAGTGCGGGCAGGTCTCGGCCGTCACCCGTACGCCCTCGGCCTTCGCCGCCGCGATCAGCGGAAGCGCGCCGGCCGCCGAGAGATGCAGGATGTGCACGCGCCGCCCGGATTTCCGGGCCGCCTCGATCGCGGTGGCGATCGCGGCGTGCTCGGCCTCGGCCGGCCGGGAGGCGAGGAAATCGGCGTAGGTGGCCGAGGAGGCGGCGTCGTGCAGGTGGTCCGGGTCCTCGGCGTGCACCACGAACAGCGCATCGACGGCCTCCAGGGCGGTGGCCAGCTCGGCCGCGGAGACCGGCGGGAACTCGGGCACCCCGGAGTCGGCGAGGAAGGACTTGAAGCCGAAGACCCCGGCCTCGTGCAGCGCGGGCAACTTGTCAGAATTGCCAGGGATGGCGCCGCCCCAGAAACCGACGTCCACGTGGATCTGGCCGGTCGCGGCCTTCTGCTTGATCTTCAGCGCGGCGACGTCGACCGTCGGCGGCAGGCTGTTCAGCGGCATGTCGATGATCGTGGTGACGCCGCCGGCCGCCGCGGCCCGGGTGGCGGTCGCGAAACCCTCCCACTCGGTGCGGCCCGGCTCGTTGACGTGCACGTGCGTGTCGACCAGGCCGGGCAGCACCGCCGCGTCGGCCACGTCGAGGGTCAGGCCCGCCTCGACCTGCGCGTCATAGGGGCCGACCGCCACGATCTTCTCGCCGACGACCGAGACAGAGGCCGGGACGACCCCGGACGGAGTGACGACGCGGCGGGACCGCAGCACGAGATCGACCATGACTCGACCCTAAACGGCGTTCGTGTTCAGGAGATCACGTCGGGAGAGTGACCCTCAGGACAGCGACACCAGCGACGTGTGGTCGTCGATCGGCAGATCGCCGTCGGCCACCGCGAGAATCGACATCTCCGACAGAGTGAGCACCCCGGACAGGGTGGTGGCCAGCGCGGTGTCGGCGGCGTCCCGGCCGTTCACGATGCGGATCAGCGACTGCCGGGGAGCCAGCCGGGTCGAGTCCCACACCCGCCAGACGCCGTCCAGGGCGGTCTCGACGACCAGGTGGAAGTCCATCGGGCTCAGGCCGGGGGCGTAGACCGCGGCGACCCGGGCCGGGATGTCCAGCGCCCGGCACAGGGTGGCGGTCAGGTGGGCGTAGTCCCGGCAGACCCCCGCGCCGGACAGCAGGGTGTCCACCGCGTCGGTGCTCGGGCCGCTGCTGCCGACCGTGTAGAACAGGTGGTCGTGCACCCAGTCGGTGATCGCCCGCACCGCGGCGGCCGGGTCGTCGGCCCCGCCGAACAGGTTCGCGGCGAACCCACCGAGCCGGTCCGACGGGCAGTACCGACTGGGGCGCAGCGCCACGATCCGGTCCAGCGGGGAGACCGGCGCCGGCGGTGGTAGTTCGCCGACCGTCGCCCGGTATTCGATGATCAGCTTGCCCGGCTCGGCCCGCAGGTAGTGCTGGCGGCCCGGCAGCTCGTCGGCCTCGACGGAGAGGGTTTCGGTCAGCGGGGACGGCGGCGCGATCTGGAGGACCAGTTCGGCCGGTTCGGTCACGTCGAAGCCGAGCAGGCAGGCGATCTCACTCACGCACCGCACGCTATCCGCCGTAGGTTACGGTCGCGGTCGTGACTCGAACCGTGACCCTCATTCTTGTCGATTCCGCCGGGTCGGTGCTCGGCCGGCTGCCGGAGTTCGAGGTGTCGACGCCGTGGTGGCAGGAGGTGGGCGAGTTCGCCCGGCCGGACCGTCAGGTGCTGCGGTTGTTGCACGGCGACCAGCCCGGCCCGGTCGGCGGTCACGTGACCTATCTGGCCGAGGCATCCGGGCCTTTCGACCAGCTGGAAAAGACGGAGATCGACCTCGCGCCGCATCCGCTCCGGGCCCCGTACGCCGAGGTGGGCGGGCCGGCCGCGTCGCTGGCCTGGGCTCGGGAGGCGCTCGGCGTCCCGGTCACCGCCCACCAGCGCCGCACCTGGAACCTGTCGGCGATCTGGCGTCTCGACGGCGCCGACGGCCGGCCGGTCGCCTGGCTCAAGCAGGTCCCGCCGTTCTTCGCGCACGAACCGGCCGCCATCCGGCTGGCCGGGGAGATCGGGCCGCCGCTGCTGGCCGACGGCCCCGAGGGCCGGATGCTGCTCGCCCACGTCGAGGGGGAGGACCGATACGGCGCCGGCCCCGACGTGTGCGACCGGATCGCCGAGGCCTTCCACCCGGTGCAGGTGGCGCTGGCCGGGCGGGTCCCGGACACGATTCCCGGCAGCCGGCTCGACGCCGACCGGATCCGGCGGGTCGCCGAGCCCTACTTCGACCGGCTCGACGGGCTCGCCGCCCTGGTCGACGGGCTTCCGGCGCGCTTCGCGGCGGTCGCCGAATGCGGGCTTCCGGACACGCTCATGCACGGTGATCTGTACCCCGGCAACGTGCGGACCGATCCGGCCGGCAACCTCACCATCCTGGACTGGGGCGACAGCACGATCGGGCACCCGGCGTTCGACATCCTGCGGCTCACCGAGGACCTGGACGACCCGGAGCCGGTGGTGCGCCGATGGGCGTACCGCTGGAAAGAAAGCCTGCCCGGCACCGAGCCGATCCGGGCCGCCGAGCTGTTGCGGCCGGTCGCGGCGCTGCGCGCCGCCGTCGCCTACGCCGACTTCCTCGCGCAGATCGAGCCCTCCGAATGGCCCTATCATGCCCAGGACGTGCCAGAAAGCCTCGCCGCCGCCCTAGTCTGAAGGCATGACCGGGCCGCGCGGGGAGTACCTGGAGCAGATCCGGCGGGGCGGCGTCGCGCTCTCGCCGCAGCTCGCGGCCGCGTTCGGGTCGGTGCCGCGCGAGGCGTTCGTGCCCGACGGATTCCAGCGCCGGGACGGCAGTTGGGTGCGCCCGGCCGACCCCGAGTTCATGCCCGTCGTCTACAGCGACGACGTGCTGGTGACCAAGATGGACGGCCGCACCCCGACCAGCTCGTCGAGCCAGCCGTCACTGATGGCGGTCATGCTCGACGCCCTCGAGGTGACCCCCGGCCTGCGGATCCTCGAGGTGGGCGCGGGGACCGGCTACAACGCCGCCCTCCTCGCTTCGCTCGGGGCGTCGGTCACCAGCATCGACGTGCAGGAAGACGTGGCGGTCCGGGCACGCGCGGCGTTGGCCCGGGCCGGAATTGCGGGGGTACGGGTAGAGCACGCCGACGGATACGCGGGTTGGCCGGGGGAGCGCTTCGACCGGGTGATCGTGACGGTCGGGATCGCGGGGATCTCGCCGCACTGGCTGGAGCAGCTGACCGAGGGCGGTTTCGTGCTGGCCCCGGTAATCCACGCCGGCACCCACCCGGTCCTGAGGGTGAGCCGCACTAACGTTGGCGCCCCTAACGTTGGCGCCCCTAACGTTGGCGCCCCTAACGTTGGCGCCCCTAACGTTCGTCCGGCTAACGTTAGTCGCCCTAACGTTAGTGAGGCGAACGTTGGCGCGCCTGACGTTAGTGGGCGGCCGGTTTGTGCGGCTGGGTTCATGCAGGCGTCCGGGCCGCTCGTGGCGGACTTCCCCGGCGCTTTTCCGCCGCCGACCTCGGCGCTGGCCGAGCTGACCCGCTATGCCCCGCCCCGGTTCGACCCGCCGCTGACCGAGACGGCCTACCGCGACCTCTGGTACGCGACCGGCGCCTGGAACCGCCGCGCCTCCCACGCCGGAGTCCCCGGCCAGCAGCAGAGTCGCCTGGCCTTGCTAGACCACACCGGCGCGGCCGGCGCCATCCTGCCGGCCGATGGCAGCGTCTGGGCCGGCGGCGACGAGGCCGAGCAGTATGCCGCCCAAGCCGCCGCCATCCTGGACGACTGGGAAGCCGCAGGCCGTCCGCCGATCCGGGCCTGGCACGTAACCCTGGCCCTGGCCGGCGACCCGGCCCAGCCGATCTGGGTGCCCGCGACCTACCAGGTCCCCGAGCGCCGGGTCCGCCACGGCCGGCCGTCCGGGTCGTAGGCCAGCCGGTACGCCGGGATCGCCCACAACCGTTGGAACCAGGGCAACCGCTCGGTCTGGTGCGGGAACACCCGGCCGGGCGGCCGGGGACCCTTCCGGCCACCGTCCTTCCAGGACTGCAGGCGGTCGGCGGTGACGGTCATTTCCCGTACGACATCAAGCGGGTCGATCAGTCCCCGGTCGTCGTCCCGGTCGAGATGTTCGCGCGTCAGCGCGAGGCGAAGGTCCCGCGCGAAGCGGCGGGGCCCCCAGGAGTTGGGCGACCGCTCGTCCATCGTCTCGTCGAGGGTGGCGCAGGAGAGCTCGCTGTCGTGGGTCCAGGACCGGCGGTTGAAGTTGTCACTGCCGACGCTGCACCACACGTCGTCGATGACGCAGACCTTCGCGTGCACGTAGACCGGGGTGCCGGCGTGATTTTCCAGGTCGAAGACGTGGACCCGGTCGGGGGCGGCCCGGCGGCACAGGTTGATCGCTTCCTCGCGGCCGATCTCGTTGGGCGGCAGCGCGAACCGGCCATCGACGTCGGGATGCCGGGGCACGACCGCGATGAGGTGCAGTTCCGGGTTGTCGGTCAGCGCGGCGGCGAACAGGTCGGCCACCTCGGTCGACCACAGGTACTGATCTTCCAGGTAAACCAGCCGGCGCGCGTTGCGGATCGCCTTGGTGTAGCCGCGGGCCACGGTCCGCTCACCCTTCCGGGCAAAACTGTACGGCGGCCGCATAGCCGGATATGTCCGCAGAACCTGGATATTGTGCGGCCCACACGAAGGCGGGTCCGGCGGCTGCGGCGGGAGCCGGTCCGCGTGCTGGTCGGCGTGCCGCAGACGGTCGACGACCGTGGAGATCGGGCCGTGCTGGTCGAGCGGGGTGGGATCGGTCCAGCGCTCCCGGAAACAGAGATCCAGGACGCCGACCACCGGGCCGCGCAGCGCGAGCTGCACGTCGTGCCAGGGCGGATTCTTCCCGTACGCCGAGGACATCTGCACCGCCTGCGGATCACCGTGGTGGTCGGCGGTGTCGCGCCGGCTGTGGCACAGATCGATGCCACCGGCGAAGGCGATGTCCAGCTCGGGACGCCCGGGATGCCGGAGTATGACCAGTTTCTGGTGGTGTGAACCGCCGCGCCGGACCCGCTGGTCGAGCAGCACCTCGCCGCCGGCCGCGTTGATGTCGTCGCCGAGGTTGCGGTTCTCCTCCTCGCTGTACGCGAACTTGTCCAGATGGGACCGCCACAGCAGGCCCTTGACGATGACCCCGCGCTTGGCGGCCGCACCGAACAACTCGGCCACCGTCGGGCCGTCGTCGCGCATCCGCTGGTCCGGGTCGCCGCGCCAGTCGGTGAAGAACAGGTGGTCACCCTCGCGGAGGCTTTCCACCTCGGACACCAGCCGGTCAAAATACGTTATTCCATGAATTAGCGGTTCGGCGGTGTTTCCACCGCACCACGAGGGTATGGAGGAGTCCGGGTTGCCGCGCTCCTGCGCATTGAGAAACCAATCCACCGAGACACAGCCCTTTCGAGGTCAAAGACGACCTCACGCTATGCCCCTTGACGAGTAGGCGCACCTTGAACGTGCCCGCTCACAGTCCCCGGAGGGATCAGCCCATGAGCAGCGAGCCGCTCGCCACGACCACTGCCATCACCGACGCCACCGATGCCGCCGCCGCGGAAAAGGGCCTGCTCATCGCGGTCCTGCTGCTGGTCCTGTTGGGTGCTTCCGCCATGCTCTTCATGGTCTGATGGCTTTGATGGACAGGGTCGTGGGCACCGGATCACCGCCCTCGGCGAAATCGGTCAGCACCAGACCGGCGTCCAGAAAAGCCCGCAACAGTGCCGGCAGCGGCAAATGCGTCGCGCCGACCCGATTGCGTACTCCCTCGGTGGTCCACGAATGTTTGGTCCAGTACCCGTCCAGATAACCGCGGCTGATGACCACGGCCTCCGGGTCGGAGCGGTCGGCGAACCCGCCGCAGAACGCCGGATGCACCCCGACATGCACGAACACCCCGCCCGGCCGTAGCACTCGGGCGACCTCCCGCAGCACGGCCGGGTAGTCCGGCATGTCGGTGTGCACCATCATCGCGACGACCGCGCCAAGCGCGGCGTCGCGGACCGGCAGCCGGGTCGCATCACCCCGAGCGATCGGCAGCCTTTCCCGGGCGTACGCCAACATGCGCGTCGAAAGATCGACCCCGACCGGATTCCAACCGAGCTCACGCAGCTGAGCGGCGTGCACCCCGGTGCCGCAACCCACCTCGAGGCAGAGCCCGTCACCGGGCCCGAGCAATTCCGCCAGCGAGGCCCGGATCCCGATCGGGTCACCGGGGGTCGACGCCGGCAGGAACTGCTTCTCGTACCAGTCGGCGATCTCGTCGTAAACCGCGATGGGCGTCATCACCTCATGCTGCCGCCGCCCGGCCCGGCCCGCCGCCCCGGACGGTCCGCCCTCAGCGAACGCGGATCACAGCACCCACTCGTCGTCCCGGATGATGTCGACAGTGCCGCGCGGCCCGGTGCCGGTGACCGTGATGCCGTCGCCGCCGATGACCACGTCGGTGTGCACGCCGGACTGGTTCAGCCCCAGGTCGACCCGCTGCTCCGGGGTCATCGCCAGGCCGCCCTCGACCGACCACGGGAAGCTCTGCCCCCAGGCCACGTGGCAACCGGCGTTCTCGTCGTAGAGCGTGTTGTGGAAGACGATGCCGGCCTTCGCGATCCGGCTGTCCCGGTCGACAAGCGACACCTCACCCAGGAACCGGGCACCCTCGTCGGCGTCGATCTGGGCGCGGATCACGTCGCCGCCCTCGTCCGCCCACACCTCGGTGATCCGCCCGCCCTTGAACGTCACCCGCAGCCCGGTGATCAGCTGACCCGCGATCACCATCGGCCGGGTGACCCGGATCGTGCCGTCCGCGCGCCGCCGGTCGGGGCTGGTGAAGACCTCCTCGGTGGGGAGGTTGGGCAGGTAGGGGATGCCGTCGTGGTCGATCAGCCCGCCGCCGGTCCAGCGCGCGTTCGGCGGCAGCCCGACCGCCAGGTCGGTGCCCTCGCCGAGGTAGTGCACGGCGGTCAGCTCCAGCGCGTCGAGCTGCTTGGCCCGGGCCGCGAGGGTGGCCGTGCGGGCCTGCCACTCGGCGACCGGATCGGCCGAGTCGAGCCGCATCGCGGTGCTCACCGCCGCCCACAGCCGGTCGACGTCGGGCTCACCGAAGATCTGCTTGGCCCAGCCCGGGTTCGGCGCCGCCACCAGCGACCAGCGCATGCCGGCGAACATCGCGTCCCGCCGGGCCCGCACCTCGTCGTGCCGGCGGGCGGCCACCCGGGCCGGGTCGGCACCGTCGAACAGGTGCGGGTCGGGGTCGCCGACCAGCCCGATCGAGGCGACCCCGGCGGCCCGCCACTCGGCGATCCGGGCGAGCGCCCACGGCCGGCTCGCGGAGAGCTCCTCGACCGTCGCGTGATCGACCGCCGATCGCTGGATCGGCCCGTCGGTGAAGATGACCTCCACCCAGCCGGCCCCGGCCCGATAGGCGGCCTCGACCACGGCGCGGGCGATCTCCAGATGCGCGGTGTCGCTGTCGACCACGACGCCCTGACCCGGCTGGACATTGACCCCGGCCCGGACGACCAGGTCAGCTAAGCGCTCGATCTGTCCCATGCGGGACAGACTAGATCAGCGGTGAAGTGCCGGTGGTGCCCCGTGACATGGTGCAGTTTGCGGGCCAAGGAACGAATGCCAACGAAAGCCACAAACTTTTCTACACAATATCTGGCAAACGTGTCTTATCTTCGAACCTGCGTAACGCAGTTAGCGTACAGCCGACAGGTTTTCCTTGTTCGCCGCTTGCTGTCAGCCGTCTGACACCTCACGATGAGTTACATCAAGGAGGTCGTCATGGCACTCAATTCGGGTACCTCGGCAGCCAGTCACAGCGGGCAGACCGTCTACTACCGCGGTCGCCGCATTCGCGTCACCAGCCACCACATCGATGCCGTCGACGAGGGTTTCTTCCTGGTTCGCGACCTGAGCCAGTTGACGCGAGTCCTCTCGTACCAGTACCCGGCTCGCAAGGTCGCGCTCATCAGCGGCGGCATCGAACTGCTGCTCGGCCTGGCGCTCTCCGCGTTCTTCGGGGTGGCGGTCCTGCTCGGCGTGGCCGTCATCGACGCCGGCGGCCTCGCCGCCGCGATCCTGCTCGACAGCCGCCGTAATCCACGCTGGATGGAGCTACGAGCCACCCACCGCGGCCAGCAGACCGTGCTGTTCCGCAGCCGCGACCAGCGCGAGTTCGAGCAGGTGCGGCGCGCCGTGATCCGAGCGATCGAAGCCAACCGCTGGTAGCACTCAGGGAGTCCGAATGGAGTCCCGAATCTGCTCGATCGTCTCGATCGCGTCCTCCCCGGTGCGGCCATAGGCGAGCAGATCTTTGAAGATTTCTTGGAACAGTTCTGTCCGTTCCTTGTCCGTAATCAGCGCGTCGGCACCGGCCGCAGCTTCGACGAAAAGAACGTCCTTGTGGCGCTCGCCGCCGAATTGCAGCAGCTCGAAGTTGCCACCGATGCCAGGCTGATGAACCATGTCGATCGGGATCACGCCGATCGAGTAGGCCGGCTCGGCGGCCAGTTCGAGAAGGTGCGTCAGCTGCCGGCGCAGGGCGTCGCGGCCGCCGATCGGACGTCGCAGGACGGCCTCGTCGATCACCGCCACCATGCGCGGCGGACCTGACTTGGCCAGCCGCTCCTGGAATGCCTGTTGCCGGTCCATGCGCAATTTGACCCGCGCGAGAGTCTCTTTGTCATCGGGGCTGCGCCGAGTGGACAGACCGGTGACCGCATGAGCGTATTCCCGCGTCTGGAGAAGTCCCGGGATGAACAGCATCTGCCAAACATTGATGGTCTTGGCTTCGCTCTCGTACGCCACGAAGCGTTGGAAATCGCCCTCGAGTCGATGCTTGCTGTACCACTGCCGGGTGCGAGAAGCCTGGGAGAGCCGGGCCAGCGCGGCCATTTCGTCGGGGTCGTCGACACCGTAGTAGGTGAGCAGCGCGCGCACCTCAAGCGGCTGGACGGTGACCTCGCCTTTTTCGATCCGGGCCAGCTTCGAGATCGACCAGCCGGTGTGCTCGGCGACGGTGGCCGGCGACAACTCGCTGGCCTCACGAAGCTGCTTCAGCCGAAACCGGACCAGCTCGCGGGCAACGGCGGGACCGACCTCCGGCGTACTGGTCGCGGCGGAGGAATCAGGCGAGTCGGGCATGGCCTCGATCATCCAGGTGTTGCCCCGGTGAGTCAAAGGGATCTGCGAATTGCAAGTAGCCGAAACCCATCGGCGAGAGCCTATCGTATTTCGGCGCGAATGCCAGAACTTCAGGAGACATGAATGGCTCTGAATATCCGGTACTGTGAGTGATCGGTCGGCTTCATGGTGGCAGGACATGTGGCCGAGCCGATGGCGGGAGGGACGATGGACTATCGAGGCCACCTCACCTGACGGAAGAGCACACGGAGTTCCGGGGGCGCTTGCGTGGAGATCGCCGAGAAGGGCGATGCGGTCTACATCCGCGATTCGAAGGATCCGGCCGGGCCGGTGCTTACCTTCGGGCGCGACGCCTGGACGGCGTTCGTTGACGACGTCAGGACGACAGCGATCCGCTGATCGACTCGAGTAGGGCGGTCGCCTCGGCGCCGGTGACCGCCGACGTGAGCATTGACTCGACCGTCTCGCGGTGCCGCCGGACCAGCTCCGGGTCGGTATCGATCTCGTCGCCGTTGACGCCTTCGAAGAACACCGCGGCTGGCCCCTCGGCGACCTGGTGGATCTCGAGCGACCCGGTCAGGCCGGGGTATGCCCCGTGGCCGAGGGGGACGATCGCCAGCGTGATGGTGTCGAGCTTGGACACCGCGACGAGATGGTCGAGCTGCTCGCGCATCACCGCCGGACCGCCGACGACGCGGCGGACAGCGGCCTCGTCGATCACGGCCCAGAGCCGCGGCGGCCGTGTGCCCTTCAGCCGTGACTCGAACGCGCGAGCCCGTTGCATGCGGACGCCGACGCGCTCGGTGAGCTCGGTGGCGCCGGGTGCCAGCTGAGCGATCCCACCGATCATCGAGGCGGCGTAGCCCTCGACCTGCAGCAGGCCCGGGAGGAAATTGGGCTGGACCTGGAAGATCTCCGTCGACTCCTGCTCCAGCCTCATCAGCTGATTGAAGGCCTCTGGCCCTCGGGCGTCGTTGATCTCCACCGAACCCATTCCCGGTCCTCTCATCAGGTCAGCATAGTTCCGACAGCCTTCGGCCGTCTGCATTTTGCAGACTGCAGGTTTTCACACACTAGCCCCGGACGTCGAGGTCGACACGGTGTCGTATTCCCGTCCCGAAATCCGACAATGCTGGCATAACTGTCAGAGCCGCAGGCGCATCGCCGGATCCGGGGTGCGGACGAAGCCCAGCGAGCGGTACAGCGGCTCACCGTCGGGTGACGCCCGTAGGTCCACCTTGCCGATGCCCTGCTCGCGGAACCACTGAAGGAGCGCGGTCAGGCATTGCCGGCTGAAGCCCCGGCGACGCATGTCGGGGTCGGTGGCGACGCTGAAGACGTACCCGGAGCGGCCGGCCGGGTTGCCGGGGCTGCCCAGCCGGGTCTCGACGGTGCCGATCGCGCAGGAGGCCAGTCCGGTGCCGTCCGGCCGGTCGACCACGAACGCGGCCAGCGCGGGCGACCCCAGCCGCTCGGTCAGCGTCTGCCGGGCAGGTTCCCGCCAAGCGTCGTCCCAGTCCGACGGGCTCAGGCTCTGCAACATCACGGCTCGCAGGCGGATCAACTCGTCGGCGTCCGCGTGGCCGGCGGGGCGGGCAATCATGGCACGGACGTTAACCGGACGGGGGCAGCGCCGAGTATTGAATATCCACTAGCGTCCCAGCATGGCTCGCGGCGTTGGTCTGCTTCCGGCGCTGGTCTGGGGTGTCCTGGCCGGCTTCTGGCGCCCGCGCGGGCCGATCTTCCCGATTGACGCGGTCGCCATCCTGGTCATCAGCGTCGTGGTCGGGGTGATCGCCGGGCGAATCGTCCGGTCGCGCTGGGCCATTCTGCTGGCGCCGATCTTCTTCGCGCTGGCCGGGGAGATCACCCGGGTGGGCTTCACCGGGCCGACTGTCGACTACCCGCGGCCGACCGCGCTCGGGCTGCTCGCGCTGATCGTCGGGCGGGGGCTCTATGCGCTGCTCGCGCTGCTGCCGATGGCGGTGGGGGCCGCCTACGGCGCCGGGTCGCGGCGGCGCAGTCGCAGCGCCTGGCGGTTCGTGGGGCGGTTCGTGGCCGGGGTCTTCGCGCTTGTCGTGCTGGTCACGGGAGTGGCGGTGGTGCTTCCGGGGCGGGTCGCGCCGATCCCGGGCGGGATCTCCGAGATGGCGTACGCCGGGAAGATCGGCCTGATGATCCGGGGAGCCCGGGCCACCGCGCCGGTGTTGCTGTTCGTGCCGGGAGCGCCGGGTGGCTCGGAGTTGGCCGCCATGCGGCAGCGGCTCGGTGTGCTGGAGCAGACGTTCGTGGTGGTGACCATGGATCGGCGGGGTGGTGGGCGGTCGTTCGGGGCGCTCGATCCGACGCCGACGTTCACCGTGGACGACGAGCGGCGCACCGTGCTGGCCGTCACCGACTACCTCCGCACCCGGTTCCGGCGCGACAAGATCTACCTGGTGGCGCACTCCGGCGGCACGATCGGGGCGACCCTCGCGGTGCAGGACTCGCCGGACAAGTTTGCCGCCTACGTCGGGGTCGGGCAGGTCGCCGATCCGACCGCCAGCGACCGCACGCAATACGACGACACCCTGGCCTGGGCGCGATCCAAGGGCGACACCGCGCTGGTCGCCCGCCTCACCCAGGTGGGTCGGCCGCCCTACGCGAACATCTACGGGTACGAACCGATGGTGCTCAACGAGGACGCGGTGTACGGGTCGGACAACGGCGACGCGCTGCTGGAAAATGCGCAGGCGCCGGAGCTCGGGGTGCTCGACAAGGTGCACGTCGTGGCCGGGTTCCTGGACTCGTTCGACGCCCTCTACCCCGGGGTGCGCGGTGTCGACTTCCGGACACAGGTGCCCTCCCTCGGCGTACCCGTCTATTTTGTTGCCGGAGACCGTGAGGTGCCCGCCCGCGTGCGTGACCTCAACCTGTGGTTCTCGGCGCTGCAAGCGCCGCGCAAAGAGATCGTCACCCTCAAGGACGCGGGGCACCGGTCGATGTTCGATCAGCCGGCGCAGTTCGAGGCGGTTCTGAAGCGGGTCCTGGCCGAGAACGCCGGGAACCCGTGACCGACGGCACTTGTTGTTTCAGATTTGAAAGAGTTACCGTGTGAGCATGGCCGAACCGCTGAGCGACAACGAACAGCGCGCCTGGCGCACCTTCATCGAGAGTTCGTGGGCGCTGCACACGCACCTCGAGGACGATCTGCGCGCCGCGACCGGTCTCAGCATGAACGATTATCACGTGCTCGTGGTGCTCTCCGAGGCGCCCGGGCACCGGCTGCGGATGGGCGAGCTGGCCGGCCACCTGGTCTTCTCGCCGAGCCGGGTCACCTACCAGATCAACTCGATGGTCAAGCGAGGACTGGTGCTCAAGCAGCCCTGTCCCGAGGACGGCCGTGGTCAGGAAGCCATCCTCACCGACGACGGGATGGCCGCCCTCGAGGCGGCCGCGCCGCTGCACCTGATCACCGTTCGGGACCGGTTCATCGACCGGCTCGACCCCGACGAGCTCGACGTCATCGCCCGGGTTTTCGACAAAGTAAGGAAGGCCTGAGATGCCCGCCATCACTGTCGACGACGTATTGGTCCTGCCCCGCCTGCCGCAGCTGGGGGAGGGCACCGACTTCCGGTCGGTGCGTCGGCTCACCACCGCGCCCTCCGGCTACGAGGGCGAGGGCTTCCCGGTGCGCCGGGCCTTCGCCGGGGTGCCGATGAACGAGCTCGACCCGTTCATCCACCTGGACCAGATGGGTGAGGTCGACTACGCGCCGGGCGAGCCCAAGGGCACGCCGTGGCACCCGCACCGCGGCTTCGAGACGGTCACCTACATGATCGACGGGATCATGGACCACCAGGACTCGCTCGGCGGCGGTGGCACCATCACCAACGGCGACACCCAGTGGATGACCGCCGGCCAGGGCATCCTGCACATCGAGGCGCCGCCCGAGCACCTGGTCACCAGCGGCGGCCTCTTCCATGGCCTGCAGCTGTGGGTCAACCTGCCCCGCGCGGCCAAAATGATCACCCCGAAGTACCAGGACATCCGCGGCCGCGAGTCGGCCCTGCTGACCTCGCCGGACGGCGGCAGCCTGATCCGGATCATCGCGGGCGAGGTCGCCGGGCACGCCGGTCCCGGTTCCACCTTCACCCCGATCAACCTGGCGCACGTCACGCTGCAGCCCGGCGCCCGGCTCGACCTGCCCTGGCAGCCGGACTACAACGCCCTGGTCTACGTGCTGGCCGGCCGGGGCACGGTCGGTGTCGAGCGGCGGCCGATCCAGATGGGCCAGCTCGCCGCGCACGGCGCCGGCGACGCGATCCGGGTCGAGGCCGACCCGGCCCAGGACTCGAACATCCCGGCCATGGAGCTGTTCGTGATGGGTGGCCGGCCGATCCGCGAGCCGGTGGCGCACTACGGCCCGTTCGTGATGAACACCCGTGAGGAACTGGCCCAGGCCTTCGAGGACTTCAAGAAGGGCCGCCTGGGCGTCGTCCCGGCCGGCCGCCTCCCGCACACCGACTGAGCTACGGCGCCTCGATAGCGCCGTCGGGGCGGCGAACCGTCGCGGCCCAGCGTTCGTGGTTGCCGATCACGGGCGGGTGGGCCGCGGCGAGCTTCTCGTCCAAGTCGATGCCCCAGCCGGGAGCCGTGGACGGGCGGGCGTAACCGGCCGCGATCACCGGCGTGCCCGGGAAGATCTCGTGGACCACGTCCGGATAGACGTGGCCCTCCTGGATGCCGAACGCCGGGCTGGTCAGGTCGAGGGCCAGGTTGGCGGCCGCGCCGACCGGGGAGACGTCGGCGGGAGCATGCCAGGCGGTCTGCACCCCGGTCAGCTCGCACAGGTCGGCCAGCTTCCGGGCCGGGGTCAGGCCGCCGATCGTCGACACGTGGCAGCGCAGCAGGTCCACGCCGCCGGTCTGCACCAGGCGGGCCGCCTCGGTGACCGAGACGGTCAGCTCGCCGGCCGCGATCGGGACCGGCGAGGCGGCGCGCACCTCGGGCAGCCGGTCGTAGTGCTCGGGCGCGATCACGTCCTCCAGGAAGAACAGGCGGTACGGCTCGAGCGCGCGGGCCAGCACCACCGCCTGCTTCGGGGTGAGCCGGCTGTGCACGTCGTGCAGCAGCTCGACCCCGTCGCCGAAGCGGTCCCGGGCTTTGGCGAACAGGCGCGGCGTGGTCGCCAGGTAGTGCTGCACGTCCCAGCCGTCGGGGTAGGGAGCGCCGGGATAGCCGCCGGGGGAGCCGGGCGCGCCGTAGGTGCCGAGGCCGGGCTGTCCGGTCTGCAGCCGCACGTGCCGGTAGCCGGCGTCGATCAGGCGGGCCGCGTCGTCCAGGGTCTCCTCGACCGTCGCGCCCGAGGCGTGCAGGTAGACCGGCACGTCCCCGCGCAGCCGGCCGCCGAGCAGGTCGTGGACGGGCAGGCCGGCGCGTTTCCCGGCGATGTCCCACAGCGCCATGTCCACACCGGACAGCGCGCTGTTGAGCACCGGCCCGCCGCGCCAGTAGGACGAGAAGTGCACCAGCCGGCCGATCTCCGAGATCTCGGCCACCGGCTTGCCGATGACCAGCGGCGCGACGTGCGTCTCCAGGGTGGCGACCACGGCCGCGAAACGCTGGTGGAAGGTGGCGCAGCCCAGGCCGAACAGGCCGGGCTCGGAGGTGTCGACCCGGACCACGACCAGGTTGACGCCCTCCGGCGCGGTCACGATGGCCCGCAGGCCGGTGATGGTCGGCCCGGTGATGGTCGGCCTGGTCATGACGCGACCGGGAACGGGAAGGCCGCCTCGAAACCGAGCAGTTCCTTGGCCGGCGCGAGGTCGATCGGCACGGTCCGGCCCGGGAAAGAAGGCCGGGGTACGCCGGGATGGAACCTCTCGAGGAGCCACTCGGTCGGCTGTGGGGCCAGGGTTTCCGGTGCGGCCGCGTACACCACGTGGGCGCCCGGGGTGGCCGGCCGCAGCGCCGCGACCAGCACTGCGGCCGCGTCCCGAGCGTCGAGGTAGCTCCACACGTCGGCCGCCCCGAGGTCCGGCCGGTGCGCGAAGTTGGCCGAGGCCTCGGCGAGCCGGCCGTCCGCCGTGCCGATGAAGGGCAGGCGCAGGGCCACCACGCTCATCCCGTACCTCCGGTTGATCATCTCGGCGGTGGCCTCGTCGACCTGCTTCGACAGCGCGTACGGGTCGGTGGCCTGCAGCGGCAGCCGTACGTCGATCGGCAGGTAGGGCATCCGCAGCGGGGTGCGCGCGAACGGCAGGCCGCAGATCGCGTAGCTGCTCGCGATCGCTGCCCGCTCGATGCCGGCCAGCCCGGCCCGGTCGAGCACGGTGAAGGTGGCGAGGGTGTTGTGCCCGAAGACGACCTCGCCGGGGTCGTTGTTCGGGTTCGGGATGGCGGCCAGGTGGATCACGGCGGTGGCTGCTCGGAGCGCGTCGTCGACGACCGCGGCATCGCGCGCGTCCCCGACGACGACCCGGTCGGCCCGGATCGCCGCGACCGGCTCCAGGATCAGCGCGGTGACCGGGATGCCCCGGGCCGCGAGAAGGTCGAGCACGGCGGTGCCGACCAAGCCGGCCGCGCCGGTCACCAGGACACGCATGGCTGCAACGTACTCCAGCAATGTCCTGATCATCACGGGCGACGAACGGCCGGGTCTCCATTATCATCGAGCCGATTGCGCGTGGTCGAGATGCTGTCTGGGGGCGGCATGGCGTTTCGGGTGGAGTACAACGGCGAGGACATCCAACTCGCCACCCTGGAAGCCGCGCTGGACTGTGCCCGCAACGCGATCGCCAACGACCTGGACCGCTTCGACGGCTGGGCGGTCGAGCACGACGAGGACGTCGACGACTGGTTCGTGCAGGCGGTGCGCAACGGCCGCCGGGTCGGTCCGCTCGCGGTGATCAGCGCCCTGAACCACCGGGCTCAGCCGGGCCCGGCGGTCGTCGAGGAGTGGGAGCGCCGGGTGTCGTTCGTCGGGCAGACTCCGGCCGAGGCGTTCGCGATGGCCGCCGACTGGCTGGAGCGCCGCCCCGACATCGAGACCCTCGGCGACGTCGGCTGGCACCACACCGCCAGCGGCCATCAACTGCGCATCTATTACCGGGCCGTGGAACGTTAGGCGGCCTGTTCCTTCAGGGATTTCTCCAGGTCGGCGCGCAGGGCGGCGAAGTCGACGCCGTGGTCGGCGAGGATGCGGGCGGCCAGGCCCTGGCCCTCGCGCAGGATGCCCAGCACGATGTGCTCGGGCGCGATGAAGTTCTGGTGGAGCCGGATCGCTTCGCGCAGCGACAACTCGAGCAGTTTCTTGGCCCGCGGCGAGAACGGGATGTGCCCGCCGGAGGCGTAGAGCTTGCCGAAGAGGCCGCGCTTCTTCGGGGGCGGTTTCGGCAGCCGCAGCGCGCCGGCGCCGAAGTTCTCCTCGATGGCGGCGCGCACCTTGTCGAGGTCGATGCCGATCGCCTTGAGGGCGGCCGCGTCCTCGGCGTCGGCCTCGGTGAAGGAGAGATCGGGCGGCTCGGTCGCGCCGACCAGCCGGCGGACGTCGGCCTGGGCGGTGTCGGCGTCGAGGTGGTGCTCGCGCAGCAGGGCGGCGACCGTGCCGTCCTCGTCGCGGAGCATCGCGATCAGTAGGTGTTCGGTGCCGATGTGCTGGTGGCCCAGGTCGCGGGCCTCCTCCTGCGCACCGATGACGACCTGGCGCGCGGCGGCGGTGAACCTCTCGAACATGTCAGTCCTCCCGTGGGTCGCGCGCCGGCATCAGGTGCGCGTGCTTCTTGTGGACGCCCTGGCGGGTCACGCCGAGTGCGTCGGCGATCTCCTGCCAGGACCAGCCGTTGCGGCGTGCGTTGGCCACCTGTAGGTGCTCGAGGCCCTCCAGCAGGCGGCGCAGCGCCACGACCGCCCGCAGGCCGACCCGTGGATCGGTGCTGCCGGCGGCGGCGGCGAGGTCGGTTGCCTCAGTCATGCTGTCAACTTACGTTGACATTCGACCAGCGTCAACCCCGGTTGACACGAAGGGCAAAAAGAAAGGCCGGCGCGAATGCGCCGGCCCCCACTGCCAAAGATTCAGCCGCCGTACGTGAGCTCCAGCCCGATGATGTCGTTGTAGGCCACCGACAGCTCGACCGGGCGCGGCACTGGTGCGGTGACCGCGAACGGGGTGCCCAGCGGGTCGATGATCTCGACGTACTTCCCGAGGCCCATCTCCATCGGGCCGGCCGCCACCCGGCCGCCGAGGCGAGCCACCTTGTCGATCAGGTCGAGACAGTCGCCCACCTGGAACGACGGTTGCCAGCGGAAGTCGTACCGCCCGGTGATCAGCCCGGCCACCGAGTCGTGCGCTTCCGTCAGCCACTCGCCACTGCCGAACTCGTGCGTCAGCGACCAGCCGAACACCGAGCCGTAGAACGCGGTCGCCTGGCCGATGCCGTCGGTCAGCAGGTCGGACCAGGCCATCGCGCCCGGCTCGCCGCGCAGCTGGGCGCCGGCGAACCCGGCCGCCTGCCACAGACCGAAGATCGCGCCGGACGAGTCGGCCACGATCGCGCTGCGCGCGCCGGACCGTTCCTCCGGGCGAACCAGGGTGCGACCGTACGCGCCCTCGACGCGCTGGATCGTCTGCTCCAGGTCGGGTGCCGCCAGGTAGGTCAGCCAGCCCTCGGGCCGGTCCGGGCGGCTCCGCGCGAGGCCGGCCACCGGGCGGCCGTCGAGCAGGAACCGGTCACCGTCGAGCTCCCAGCCGAACAGGTCGGCATAGAACCTGGCCGCACGGGCCGGGTCCGACGTCGTCAGTTCCGCCCAGCAGGGTGTCGATGGCGCAAAGCCTCTTATCCGCATGTGCCGCTCCAACGTGGATGCCCCGATTTAGTTGACCACCTTACGGCACCCAATACGCTTCGTCACTACCCAAGGGTTCAATGCCCGTTTTAGCGCGTGTTTCGGTTACGAAGAGTAATCGGTCAGGGGGGCGGATGTAACGTGACCGTTAAACACCTGATCAGTCCGAAGTGGACCGCAGCAGCAATTCGAACCACACCGTGGAACCGCGGACCGACGGGTCGGTGCCCCACGAGTCGCTCAGCTCCTCGATCAGGCCCAGCCCCCGGCCGCGGCTGCTCATCGTGTCGGTGTGCGCGCGGATCACACTGCCCCGGGTGCCGGTGTCGGCCACCGACACCAGCAGCCGCACGGCGTTCAGGTCGATGTGCACCTGGGCCGGGGTGCCCGCGTGCAGCAGGGCGTTGGTGGTCAGTTCACTGGTGCACAGGATCGCCGAGCTGATCACCGGTTCGGGGACCGTCCACTCGCGCAGCCAGGTCGTCATCCACTGCCGCACCCGGCTCGGTCCGGTCGGCTCGGCCGCCACCAGCATCGTGGCCGACCGGCTCAGGGCCACCGCCCGCTCGACCGCGAGCACCGCCACGTCGTCGTCGGTCGGGCCGGGTACCGCGGTGGTGGCCAGCGAGCAGAGATTGCGCGGGTCGCCGCTGGACGCCCCGGCGGCCACCGCCACCAGCGCGTCCAGGCCGTCATTCAGCGCCCGGCCACGCCGCTCGACCACGCCGTCGGAGAACATCAGGATCGAGTCGCCCGGCTCCAGGCGGACCAGCCCGGTCTGCCACCGGCCGCCCAGGCCCAGCGGCGCACCCGGCGGCACCTTGACCAGCTCGGCCGTCGGCGGCTCGCCGCCCAGCCCGGCGCGGCGCAGCACCGGCGGCGGGTGCCCGGCGCTGGCCAGCGTGATCGTGCCGTCGGCCGGGTCGAGAACCCCGTAGACGACGGTCACGAAGATCTCCTCGTTGCGCGACTCGGCGCCCAGCGAGGTGACCAGCCGGTCGAGCCCGGCCAGCACCCCCGGCGGGTCGGGCTCGGTCAGGGCGAGCGCCCGCAACGCCGCCCGGACCTGGCCCATCACCGCGGCCGCCCGCACGTCGTGGCCGGCCACGTCGCCCAGCACCATCGCCAGCCGGCCGTCGGCCAGCCGGAACGCGTCGTAGAAGTCGCCGCCGGCCGCGTTGCCGTCCACGCCCACGTCGTAGCGGGCCGCGATCCGGAAACGCTCCAACTCGGGCAGGTGCTCCGGTAGCATGCTGCGCTGCAACAGCTGGGCCGTGCCGTGCTGCGCCTCGAACCGGCGGGCCCGCTCGGCCGCCTGCGCGACCAGCTGGGCCGCGGCGTTGAGCAGGGCGCGCTCGGCCGGCAGCCAGGTGTGCGCGGCGCGGTAGCCGATGCTCAGTGAGCCCTTGAGCGAGGCGGTGCGCAGCGGCAGCACGGCCAGCGCCCGGATGCGCCGCTCGTGCCGGTCGGACGCCACCGCCCGCAGCGGTTCGCCGTCGGGCACGAACGAGGGCCGGTTGGCCCGGGCCGACGCGACCAGCGGCGCGTGCGGGTCGTCGGACAGCCGCTTCCACACCGGGGGCAGCCGCTCGTCGGCCTCGTCGAGCATCTCGCCACGGATGCGGCGGACCGCCCGGAACCCGTTGCCGTCGTCCACCGCGAACATGCACAGGTCGACGTCGAACGAGGCCATCGCGTAGCCCAGCACCACCCGGGCCACGTCGTCGACGGTCAGCGCGGCGGCCAGCCGGGAGGTCAGCTCGCTCAGATTTTGCAGGCGGCGGGTCACCTGGGTGGTCTCGGCGGCCACCGTCAGCACCCCGGCGATCGTGCCGTGCGAGTCGCGCACCAGTGAGTGGCCGCGGGTGAAGAACGCCTGTTCCGGGCGGGTGCCCTCGGCGCGCACCACGGTCAGCTGGGTCTCCGGTTCGAGGAACGGCTGGCCGCTGCGGAAGACGTCCTCGACCACGCCGCCGATGCCCGGCGACCGCCAGAGCTCACCGAAGGAATCGGCGGCCGGCCGGCCCATCGCGGCCGGATGCAGGGTGCCGATCAGATCCGCGTACGCGTCGTTGTAGATCAGCACGAAGCGGTCACCGAAGCAGAAAGCCATCGGCATCGGCGAGGTCAGCACCAGCTCGACGGTCGCGGTGACGGCCGGATCCCAGCGGTCGCGCGGACCCAGCGGGGTGTGCTCCCAGGCCAGGTCGCGGACAATCTCGGCGCAGCCGATGCGGCCAGGTGTCATCGCACCCGGCTGCGTGGGCAGCGTGGGCGTTTGCGAAGGGCTCACCCCACCCGTCCCGGCCATGCTCAAAAGGGTAGCCCGACTCGGCCATTCGGACGATGCCCCACCGGCCGACCGTCCGATTGTTGACGGGACGGGCAGCCCCGGATCTCGGTCAGGCACGGGCTGAGCTTGGCAAACGTATGTTTCTCTCACGTAAGGTCGCCGCCGTGACCGACGCGGAATTCTTGATCGACCTGTCCGCGCCCCGCCATTACGAGCAGGTGACCCCGCGCGGCCGTCGCCGGCGGCGGGTCGCGATGGCCGCCCTGGCGGGAGTGGCCATGGTCATCGCCGGTGGTGCCGGCTACGCCGCGATCCACCGGACCGCCGATCCGGCGACCGCCCCGGCGGTCTCCCCGAGCACCCGGCCCACCGCCGAACCCGGTGCGCTCCCCGCTCCCCGCAACCGCCCGGTCCCCGGCCTGGACCCGATCAAGGCGTCCCCGGCGCGCTGAACCGCAACCGTCCGGAGGACGTAGTGCCTCGTCGGGCGGAATCGTTCGTTTCGTCCTATGGTCGCAGTGCTGGCGGACGCCGGCCTGCCGGAAACCATGGGAGTGTGTGATGACCGGGAACGGGCTGGGCCAGGGGCTCAGCGACATGTGGCGATCGGTGCTGTTGTTCCTGCCTGCCGCGCTGGCCTTTGTCGTGATCCTGGTGGTCGGCTACGTCGTGGCGCGGGTGTTGCGGACCGTGGTGGCCAAGGGGCTGCGCAAGGCCGGTTTCGACCGGGCGGTGTCGCGCGGTGCGGTCGGCCGGGCCCTCGCGGGCGGCGGGATCAGCGCCACCGACCTCTGCGCGAAGATCGTCTTCTACGCGGTGCTGCTGTTCGCGCTTCAACTCGCATTCGGGATCTGGGGCCCCAATCCGGTCAGTGACCTGCTCACCGCCCTGATCGGGTGGCTGCCGCGGGCGTTCGTGGCGATCGTGATCGTGGTGGTGGCCGCGGCGATCGCGGGGGCCGTGCACGACCTGATCGTCAGTGCGCTGGGCGGGCTCGCGTACGGGCGGCTGATCGCCCGGGTGGTGTCGGTGGTGATCGTCGCGCTCGGCGTGATCGCTGCCCTGGACCAGGTGCGGATCGCGACCTCGGTGACCCAGCCGCTGCTCATCGCGGTGCTGGCGACGGTCGCCGGCGTGGTGATCGTGGGCGTCGGCGGTGGGTTGATCCGGCCGATGCAGCAGCGCTGGGAGACCTGGCTGGAACGGGCCGGCGCCGAGTCGGCGGTGATCCGCGAGCACGCCAAGGCGTACGCGGAGGAGCGCCGGGTGGCGGAAGAGGCGCGGGTCGCCGAGGCCCACCGGGCCGAGGAGTTGCGCCGCGTCGAACAGGCCCGCGAGCAGGACATCCGCGAGGCCGACGAGCGGCGCCGGGCCGAGGAGACCCGGTCGGCGCAGGAGGCGTGGCAGGCCGAGGAGACCCGGCTCGCGGAGGAACGCCGGCGGGCCGACGAGGCGCGCCGGCACGAGGTCGCCCGGCGGGCCGAGACAACCCAGGTGGTCAGTGACCCCGCCGCGGAGACCCAGGTGGTGTCGGACATCGCGGAGACGCAGGTGGTCTCGGACCCGGCCGGGACTCCGGTGGCGGAGGAGACCCAGGTGATTCCGCCGCCGCGGCAGGGGCGGCCGCACCCGGTGCCCGGGTTCGACCGGGACGACGACGATCCGGACAGCACCACCGTGATCAGCAGCGACTCGACCCAGGTGATCCCGCCGCCGGACGAGACGCCCGGCGAAGAGCCTCCCGGCAAGGGCCGGAAATAGGAGAGGGGCCGGCGCCAGGTTTCCCTGGCGCCGGCCCCGGTGTGACGGCAAGCCTGTAGCGGTTGTGGTTAGGTCAGTTGGCGGTCGGCAGCGTGCGGGCAAGGGAGCAGACCGCCAGCAGGCGCTGCATGACCCAGTCGTTGTCCGCCCAGTCGAGCGGGCCGACCGGCGGGCGCCAGCCGTGCGTGAAGGCGGCGTCGCGTACGCCCTCGGCGTACGCGGCCAGCAGCACCGCGGTCAGCGGGCGGGTGTCCGCCGAGAGGCTGTCGCGGACGCCGGCGGCGTGCTGGTCGACGACTGCCATCAGACCGGGGTTGGTGTCGGCGGCGGCAAGGCCGCTGACTCCCACGGTCTCGTGGAGCTCGGCGAGGCAAGCGTTGGCGGAACGGAGGGCAGCACGGGCGGCGGCGCCGCTGAACAGGCCATTCATGAGGGAAAAGTTACGGAGCCCGGGGTAGTTAACGGTTCTCCCCAACGGTGCAGCTTGGTTGAGGATTTCCCGGGCGGGACCGGCTAGTTCTCCTCGACGGCCTCGGGGCGGCGGCGCTGGGCGTCGTCGGCGAGGATCACGGTGGCGACCACCATGGCGACCACGACGGCGAAGAGCCAGGACGCGTCCTCGACGAACTTGGCGGCCAGGGGCGCCTGGAAGGCGGCCAGCATGAAGCCGACCCAAGCGAGACGGCGCTGACGTTCAGACAGGAATCCGGCAGATCGCATTCGGAAAGTTTGTCTCGATCGGGGCAGATCGCCGTCACCCGTTCGGCCGATTCTCCGTTGTCCGATGGTGCCCCTTGCCTTGCGTCCATGCGGCTCAATGATTCGCCTCATCGTCGCATTGTCGCTGCTCAGCGCCGTGTCCGGATGCCTGAACCGGAAACCCGAGCCGGTGCCGCCCGCGCCGGCGTCGGAGCATGTCGTGGCCGGGGCTCTGCTAGGCCGGACCGGCGGCTATCTGACCGTCCGGGACGCGGCGTCCCGGGTGCGGGTGGTGCTGGCGACGCTGCCCGGCCTGCTGTACCGGATCAGCACGCCGGCCGATTCCGGCCTCACTCCGCAGGTCTCCAGTGCGAACGGCCGGGTCGGGGTGTCGCTGCGGCCGGCCGGGGGTGATGGCCCGGACGAGGTGCACATCGTGCTGAACCGGGAGGTGCGCTGGCAGATCAGCCTCCCGGCCGGCGCCGGTGAGCAGCAGCTGGACCTGCGCCGGGGCCGGATCTCCCGGCTCGACCTGGGCGCTTCCGGCCTGGTCGAGCTGAACCTGCCGGCCGCGGACGGGCCGGTGCCGATCACGCTGGGCGGGGGAGTGGGCAGCGCGGTGGTGACGGCCGAGGCGGGCACCCCGCTGCGGGTGCAACTCGATCAGGGCGCCGGGGCCTGGCCCGGCGGGCCGGCCTCCCCGCCGGGGACGGTCTGGCAGACCCTGGGCCGGCCGGCGGCTTCCGGACGGTACGCGATCAGGGCGCTCGCGGCGATCGGCACCCTGACCCTGCGCACGCGTCAGAAGGAGTAGGGACCGAACCGTCCCCAGGCGACCACGGCCGCCAGGATCAGCAGCACCACGTTGGCCGCCGCCATCGGGTTCTCCTTGCGGCGCACGTGCACCACGATCGCGCCGATCATGATGATGACCAGGCCGAGCGCGGCCAGCGGCACCAGGATCGGGGCGATGTCGAGCGCGGCCGGCAGGATCAGCCCGATCGCGGCGAGCACCTCGGCCGCGCCGATCAGCTTGACCGTGCCGTCGCTGGTGTCGGCGGCCCAGCCCATCCCGGCTTCGATCAGTTTCGGCTTGGGCTGAAGCAGCTTCATCGCGCCGGCGGCCAGGAAGGCCAGGGCGAGCAGCCCGGCGATGATCCACAAAACGACATTCACGGGTCCTCCATGACTTAATGAGTGAAGCGCAACGTACGCGACTATGACTTCACGGCGCAAGTGATTGGCACTTCAAGCATTAAGCTAATATGGGCGGCATGGAGAGCGAACCGCGCTGGCTGGACGCCGATGAGCAGGAGACCTGGATGGCTCTGGCCGGCGTCCTGATGCGGTTGCCCGGTGCGCTGGACGCCCAGTTGCAGCGCGACGCCGGGGTCACCCACTTCGAATATCTGGTGATGTCCGGCCTGTCGATGCAGCCCGAGCACACGATGCGGATGAGTGAGCTGGCCGCGGTCGCCGAGGGTTCGCTGCCACGGTTGTCCCAGGTCGTGTCCCGGCTCGAGAAGCGTGGCTGGGTGCGGCGCACCCCCGACCCGGCCGACGGGCGGTACACCCTCGCGATCCTCACCGACGAGGGCTGGGACAAGGTCGTCGCGACCGCACCCGGCCACGTCGAGGCCGTCCGCCAGTTCGTGTTCGACCCGCTGACCAAGGCACAGCAGCGGCAGCTCGGCGAGGCCGGCCGCCGCATCATGCGGGTGATCGCCCCCAGCGAACCCTGCCCCTCCCGGAAGGCCGACTCATGAGTGACCTCTTCAACCCGGCGATCCCGGCCGGCGCCTACGACGAGTTCCTGGTCGAGGCGCTGCCGGCGGCTCGCGCGCAACGGCCGTGGACGCCCGCCGACGGGCCGATGCCGGCGCTCTATCTCAGTCACGGCGCGCCGCCGCTGTTCGACGACGGCCCGTGGCTGCGCCAGCTGTTCGGCTGGGCGCAGTCGCTGCCCAAGCCGGCCGGCATCCTGATCGTGTCGGCGCACTGGGAGAGCGCGCCGCTGATGCTGTCGTCGGCCGCGGCGCACACCCCGCTGGTCTACGACTTCGGTGGCTTCCACCCGCGCTACTACTCGATGACCTACGACACCCCGGGCGCAGAAAATCTGGCTCGCCGGGTGGCCGCGGCCATGCCCGACACCGAGCCGGTTCACCAGCATCCGCGGCGCGGGCTCGATCACGGTGCCTGGGTTCCGCTGATGGCGATGTACCCGCTGGGTGACGTGCCGGTGCTGCAGCTGAGCATGCCCACCCACGACCCCGATCGGCTGCTGGCCCTGGGCTCGCGGCTGCGCTCGCTGCGCGAGGAGGGCGTGCTGGTGATCGGGTCGGGGTTCATGACGCACGGGCTGCCGTTCGTCACCCGGGACATGCTGCACGGGGTGGTCCCGGGCTGGTCCTCCGACTTCGACGCGTGGGTGGCCGATGCGCTCAGTCGCGGTGACGTGGACGCGCTCGCCGGTTATCAGCGGGCGCCCGGCATGCCGTTCGCGCACCCTACGCCCGATCATTACCTGCCGCTGTTCGTGACGCTGGGTGCGGCCACCGACCCGTCGGCGCCGGTGCGGACGGCCATCGAGGGTTACATGATGGGCTTCGCCAAGCGGTCGTTCCAGACCGTGGGCTGATCTGAGCCCGGCCGACCACCGGGCCGGAAGCCCGGTGATCGGCCGGTGTGGCAGTCAGATCTCGCTGTAGCTACGGGACCGTGTTCGATGCCCGTATTATTCTATTTTGATTAGTTCGGACCGGTGTGGCCGGTCGTGCTCGGCTCGTCGTCGGTCGGCTCCGCGCCGGTTTCGTTGTCCGACGGGTCGTTCTGGCCGTCGGTGTCCCACGTGGCCATCGCCTGGTCCAGCTCGCTGAGCGGGAGTTTCTGCTCGTCGCGCCACACGCCGTCGTCTGTCGGATGCGTCATGGCGTCAAGCTACCCCGGCCGGCCGGCGATCAACCCCGTCAGATGCCCGGGCGGTCGACCTGGCCGCGCCACTCGCCGGTCTCGGTGCCGTCGCGGTCCTCGATGAACTCCTTGAAGCGACGCAGGTCGCCCTTGACCCGGTGATCGACGACGCCGAGCGCGGCGCCGGTCTTCTCGACGATGCCGTCCGGCTCGAAGTCCATCTGGACGGTGAGCCGGGTGTGGGTGTCGTCGAGGCGGTGGAAGGTCACCACGCCGGCCTGCTTCTCGCCGTCGGTCGCCTTCCAGGCCACCCGCTCGTCCGGGAGTTGTTCGGTGATCTCGGCGTTGAACTCGCGCTTCACGCCGGCGATCTCGGTCTTCCAGTGCAGGTGGGTCTCGTCCAGCTGGCGGATCTCCTGGACGCCGTCCATGAACCGGGGGAACTCCTCGAACTGGGTCCACTGGTTGTACGCGGTACGCACAGGTACGTCGACGTCGACGGACTCGGTCACGGTACTCATGGGTGCATCCCTTCCTTGCTGTGGTGTTGTTCAAGACGTGCCCGGGTGATGGAGTGCTAAACGAGGCGAGCGTCGATGAATGTGATCTCCGCAGCTCATCGCGGTGTTCTAGGGTAGGAGGCGGCTGATGTTTACGGATTTGGGCTAAGGGCAACTGCACCGCGTTACCGCAGCCCGACCGGAGGGACCACGTGCGCATCGCGATGATTTCCGAGCACGCCAGCCCCTTGGGCGACGGCGGCCAGCAGACCCACGTCGCCGACCTGTCGCTCGCCCTGGCTGAGCAGGGTCACGAGGTGCGCGTCTACACCCGCCGCGACGACCCGGTGGTGGCCGACGAGATCACCACGCCGGGCGGCATCCGGGTCGTGCACGTGCCGGCCGGCCCCACCCACGTCGTCCCGCCCGACCTCCTCCTGCCCTACATGGGGGAGTTCGCCCGCTGGCTCGAGGACAAGTGGCGCAACGGCGGCTGGACCCCCGAGGTGGTCCACGCCCACTTCTGGACCAGCGGCCTGGCCGCGGTCACCGCGGCCCGCCAGGTCGGCGTCCCGGTGGTGCAGTCCTTCCACGAACTGGGCGAGGCGTTGCCGGCGGCGGACGGAAAACCGTCCCGGGCCGGCTACGAACGGGCGCTCGGCCGGGCGGTCGACCGGGTGGTCGTGCAGACCCAGGACGAAGTACGCGGACTCGTGCGCATCGGCGTTCCCCGGGCCCAGCTCACCGTGGTCCCGGCCGGAGTCGACAGCGAACGCTTCACCCCCGAGGGCCCGGCCGTCGAACGTGACTCGGCCCGCCCCCGCATTCTCTCGGTCGGCCGGCTGGTCGAGCGCAAGGGCTTCGGCGACGTCATCGAGGCCATGCGCTGGGTGCCGGACGCCGAGGTGGTGGTGGTCGGTGGCCCGGCCGCCGACGCGCTGCCCGCCGACCCCGGTGCCCGCAAGCTGCGCGCGCTCGCCGAGAAACTGCACGTCGCCGACCGGTTCCGGCTGGTCGGCCGGGTGCCGGCGGCCGACATGCCGAGCTGGTACCGCTCGGCCGACGTGCTGGTGGCCGCGCACTGGCAGGACGACCTGGAATCGTCGGCGCTCGAAGCGATGGCCTGCGGGGTGCCGATCGTCGGCACCGCGGTGTGCGGGCTCAACGAGGCCGTGGTCGACGGGCTCACCGGTGACCTGGTGCCGGCCCGTGACCCCCGGGCCCTCGGTGGGGCGCTGCGCCGGTTGGTCAACGACAAGGTGCGCCGGTTCGCGTACGCGACGGCTGCCCTCGACCGGGCCCGCCAGGCGTACTCGTGGCGGCGGGTGGCCTCCCAGGTCGGCTCGGTCTACTCGGCCGTCGCCGGGCTGCGCCGCGGCGGCACCCCCGACGCGACCGACGCGAACGAGGCCATGGCGTAGCCCGGCATCCACCAACTGGTTGATCGGAAGGCTCGCTCGCCGGTCGATTCGCCGCGGTCCGGCAACTGTGAAGCTCGATGCATGCCAGTCATCGAGGTCAATCATCTGCGGAAGCAATACGGGGACACGGTCGCGGTACGAGACGTCTCGTTCGCCGTCGAGCGTGGCGAGATCTTCGGCATCCTCGGCCCGAACGGTGCCGGCAAGACCACCACGGTCGAGTGCGTGGCCGGTCTGCGCACCCCCGACGGCGGCACGATCAGCGTGCTCGGCCGCGAGGCGCGCGACCCCGAGCTGCGCCGGCTCGTCGGCGTCCAGCTCCAGGAGTCGCAGCTGCCCGAGAAGCTCAGCGTCCAGGAGGCACTCGAGCTCTACCGCACCTTCTATCCGGACCCGGCCGACTGGCGGGCGCTGGCCCGCGAGCTCGGCCTGACCGAGAAGCTCGGCACCCGGTACGGCAAGCTCTCCGGCGGCCAGAAGCAGCGGCTCTCGATCGCGCTGGCACTGATCGGCAACCCGAAGATCGCCATCCTCGACGAGCTGACCACCGGCCTCGACCCGCAGGCACGCCGGGACACCTGGGCCCTGATCGAGTCGATCCGCGACACCGGCGTGACGATCGTGCTGGTCACCCACTTCATGGAGGAGGCCGAGCGGCTCTGCGACCGGATCGCCGTGATCGACCGCGGCCAGGTCGTCGCCCTCGACACCCCGGCCGGCCTGGTCGCCGGGATCGCGGTCGAGCAGACCATCCGGTTCCGCCCGTCGCAACCGTTCGACGACGCGCTTCTCACCAAGCTCACCGAGGTGCGCGAGGTGCGCCACCACGGCAGTCAGCTGGAGGTCGTCGGCACCGGCAACCTGCTGCACGCGGTCACCTCGGTGCTCGCCACCCACCAGATCATCGCCAACGACCTGCGGATCGAGCAGGCCAGCCTGGACGACGCGTTCGTCCGGCTGACCGGCCGGGACGGGACGGAGTGACCATGCGCGTCTTCACCAAACTGACACTGACCGAGCTCAAGCTGAACGCCCGCGAGCCGGTGACCGCGTTCTTCACGCTGTTCTTCCCGACCATCCTGGTGGTGATCCTGGGCAGCATCCCGGCCTTCCGGGAACCCTCCGACGACCTGGGCGGCATCCGGGTCATCGACGTCTACGTCGGCATCTCGGTCCTGCTGACCCTGGCCATGCTGGGCCTTCAGGTCGTCCCGATGGCGCTGGCCACCTACCGGGAGAAGGGCATTCTCCGGCGGCTGGGCACCACTCCCGTACGCCCGGTCCTGCTCCTCGCCGCGCAGCTCGCCGCCGCCCTGATCACCGCGGTGCTGTCGGTGGCGCTGGCGCTCGCGGCCGGCCGGATCCTGTTCGACGTGCCGCTGCCGGCGCAGTTCGCCGGTTTCGTGCTCGCCTTCCTCCTGGCGGCGCTGGGCGTCTTCGCGATCGGGCTGTTCATCGCGGCCCTGGTGCCCACCGGCAAGGCCGGCAACTCGGTCGGCACGCTGCTGTTCTTCCCGCTGATGTTCTTCGCCGGCCTGTGGACACCGCGCGAGGTGATGCCGGACGTGCTGCAGCGGATCAGCGACTTCACCCCGCTGGGGGCCGGCGAGCGGGCCGTGCACGAGGCGATGACGGGCCACTGGCCCAGCGCGCTGTCGGCTACCGTGCTGGTGGGTTACCTGGTCGTGTTCGGACTGGCGGCCGCTCGCCTGTTCCGCTGGTCCTGAGGGGGTGACTTTGCGCCGGCTCGACAAGTGGCGCCGGATGCTGACCTACGTGCCGTACGGTGCGCTGGCCTGCTCCACCGCGCTCGTGCCGGCCGGCGCCGCGCATCTGCCCTACCCGGTGATCGCGGTGCTGGTGACGGCGACCGCGGCCTGGATGCTCTGGTGGGTGACCCTGCACCCGGCCTGGGAGCTCGACCGCCGCCGGATGACGATCTTCTTCGCCGGCCAGGTGGTCCTGATCTACCTGCTGGTCTGGTCCAGCCCGCTGTTCGGGTTCTTCGCCTGGACCGGTTACCTCTTCACCGCGTACGCCCTGCGCGGCAAGCGCGACCGGATGATCGGCGGCACCCTCGTCGCGTTCGCCACCGCGGTCTCCCAGGCCAACGGCTTCCAGGCGATCGGCGACCCGCACTCGTGGGGTTACTTCGCGGTGGTGCTGCTGTTCAACCTGGTCATCGCGAACGCCATGACGTACCTGTCGACGATGACCGACGAGCAGTCGGAGAAGCGGGCCGAGATGATCGAGCAGCTCGCCGAGGCGAACGCCCGTCTCGAAGCGGCCCTCCAGGAGAACGCCGGCCTGCACGCCCAGCTGCTGGCCCAGGCCCGCGAGGCCGGCGTGCACGACGAGCGGCAGCGGATGGCCGGCGAGATCCACGACGTGCTGGCCCAGGGCCTGACCGGCATCGTCACCCAGCTGGAGGCGGCCGACGCGGCCGCCACCGACCCGGTCGCCTGGCGCCGCCACCTCGGCACCGCCAAGGGCCTGGCCCGGGAAAGCCTGGCCGAGGCCCGCCGCTCGGTGCAGGCGCTGCGCCCGCAGACCCTGGAGGCGTCGGCGCTGCCCGAGGCGATCGACGAGGTCGTCGCCGGTTGGTCCTCGATCCACGGCGTCCGAGCCGAACTGATCACCACCGGCACGGCCCGCCCGCTGCTGCCCGAGATCGAGACGACGCTGCTGCGCACCGCCCAGGAGGCGCTGGCCAACGTGGCCCGGCACGCCGACGCCGGCCGGGTCGCGCTGACCCTGTCGTACATGGAGGATGTGGTCACCCTGGACGTGCGCGACGACGGCACCGGCTTCGACCCGGCCGCGCCACGAGAGACGTCATCGTTCGGCCTCGCCGCGATGCGGGAGCGCCTGCTGCGCATCGCCGGCACCCTCGCGGTCGAATCCGAACCCGGCGCCGGCACCGCCGTGTCGGCCTGCGTGCCGGCCATCACCATGGGAGCCGCCGCATGATCGGCCTGCTCATCGTCGACGACCACCCGGTGGTCCGGGACGGCCTGCGCGGCATGTTCGCCGGCGACGACCGGTTCCGGGTGCTGGGCGAGGCCGGCAACGGCCGGGAGGCCCTGGCGGTGGCCCGGGCCGTCTCGCCCGACGTGGTGCTGATGGACCTGCGCATGCCCGAGATGGACGGCGTCAGCGCCATCGTGGCGCTGCGCGAACAGGGCTCCGACGCCCGCGTCCTGGTCCTGACCACCTACGACACCGACCGGGACGTCCTGCCCGCGATCAAGGCCGGCGCCACCGGTTACCTCCTCAAGGACACCCCGAGGGAGGAGCTGTTCCGGGCGGTCACCGCGGCCCACCGCGGCGAGTCGGTGCTGTCGCCGGCCGTGGCCGGCAAGCTGATGGGCTCGCTGCGCTCGCCGGCGAAAGAGCCGCTGAGCGCCCGCGAGATCGAGGTGCTCACGCTGATCGCCCGGGGAAACAGCAACCGCGAGGCCGCGGCGCAGCTGTTCATCAGCGAGGCAACAGTCAAAACCCACCTACTGCACGCGTACGCGAAATTAGGCGTACGCGACCGCGCGGCTGCCGTGGCCGCGGCGTTCGAACAGGGCCTACTTCGCCGGGAGTGACCCTCGATAGGTGCCGAACGACCACAGGTTGCCCTCCGGGTCGCGGGCCGCGAACTCTCGCGAACCGTAGTCGGTGTCCTGCGGTGGCTGGATGATCTCGGCGCCGGCCTGGGTGGCTCGCTTGTGGAGGGCGTCGACGTCGTCGGTGACCACATACGCGCCGAACGTGCCGGGGCGCAGCGACCACTTGTCGTCCGGGCCTCGGTCGTGGGCCGAGCCGAGCATGATGCCGCCGCCGAGCGGCCAGGAGAGCTGGGCGTGATCCACCCGGTCACCTTCGCCGTAGACGACGGCCTCCTCGAAGCCGAACGCCTCGACCAGGAAGCGGATCAGGGCACGGGCGTCATCGGCCCGCAGCGTCGGCCAAACCTGCGGTGGTGGTGAGTCGGTCATGCTCTCGATCCTCGGCCATCAGCCGGGCGGTGGCTTGGACAAATCCGAACTCGTCGGCCATCCACCGGGTCGGCGTGCACCCGGCCAGGGCCCGGAACTCGCGGACCAGATGGGACTGGTCGGCGAAGCCGTGCGCGGCGGCCACGTCGGCCAGGCGGGTGCCGGGACCGATGGCCCGGCGGGCCCGGTCGAAGCGGGCCACCCGCGCGGCCTCCTTGGGCCGCAGCCCGATCTCGGCCCGGAACCGGTCGGTGAGATAGCGCGGACTCCAGCCGACCTCGGCCGCCACCACCGCCACCGGCGCCTCGTTCCGCAGGAGGCGCCGCGAGGCATGCAGCATTTCCGGTGCGACGCGGATCGATCGCAGCTGCCGCCTCAAAACGTCGTCAACAACAGCAAATCGGTCAGGCCACGACGATGCGGAACACAGCCGGTCGCGGATCTCCGCGACCGCCGACGCGCCGACGACCGCGGCGGCGTCCACGTCAATCCCGGCCAGCTCCGCGGCGGGCAACCCGAACAGGGCCCGGCACCCGAGCGGCCGCAGCGCCACCTGCACCCCGGACTGCCGTCCGGGGTGGGTGAGCAGGGCCGGGCTGAGATGCAGCCCGCCGAGCAGCGCGTCGTACCGGCCGGGAGCTTGGCGGGGGTCCGGGTGGGCGGCCACGTCCAGCGGGTCGTCCATGGTGAAAACCAGGGTGAGGTACGGCGAGGGAAGGCCCCGATGAGTGGCCGGGGCCAGGCCGCGCTGCCGGTAGCCGGAGTAGAAACCGACGTACGGCAGCAGCGCGGCCGACGGCCTGGCCTGCGCGTACTCGTCGACGCTCACCTATCGCAGCCTAGTCGGAGAGAGCCTTCGCCAGGTCGTCGCGGAAGGCGCGCTCGTCGTCGGTGACCGTCTCGCCGCCGAGGCCGAGGACCCCGCCGGTGGAGGCGGCGCCGACCACCGACTCGGCGATCTCGACCAGCCAGTGCTTGTAGGTCTCCGCGTCGGCCTGCGCGACCTTCGCGGCGAGCAGGGCGTTCGCCTCGGCGGCGCGGCCCAGCACGTCCTCGGCGTACCCGATCGGGTCGCTCGGTTCGATGACCGGCGGTTCCTCGCCCAGCTCGGGGTCGCCGACCGCGGAGACCAGCTGGGTGGCGACCGACGAGACCAGGAGGCTCGCCGACGCGCGGGCGTCCGAGATCACGTCGAGGCCGGCCTCGCTCTCGTGCCGGGTCTTGCGGGCGCTGTCGGGGGTCGCGACGCTGGCCGCGGTGAGCACCGACTGCGGCAACCCGACCAGCAGGCCCCACTCGGCGTCGGTGAAGCCCAGCTTCGTGTACAGCGGTTGGTCGGTCACAGGTGGTTCCTAACGTCCGGGGAGCGAAGGTGCTGGTCTCTTACCCCGCGGATCAACGGATCATCCGCGGTTACCCCGATCGGGCAGCGGCAGAAAGCATAGGGCTTTCGGCCCTGATCGGCGGGTAACCGGCCGGGATAGCGTCCTGATCATGAGCGTGCTCGACGATCTGCGCGCCATCTACCGGCGTGACCCGGCTCTGTTCGGTGTCCGCGCGGCCGAGGTCGTGCTCTACCCCGGTCTCTGGGCGGTCTGGGGCCACCGCCTGACCCACCGGCTGCACCGCTGGGGCCTGCCCTTTCTGCCCCGGCTCATCTCCCAGGTCATCCGCCTGCTGACCGGGATCGAGATCCACCCCGGCGCCGTCGTCGGAAGACGCCTCTTCATCGACCACGGCGCCGGGGTCGTCATCGGCGAGACCGCCCGCATCGGCGACGACGTGACCATCTACCACCGGGTCACGCTGGGCGGCCGCGGCTGGCACCGCGACCCGAAGGGCAGCATCCGGCATCCCAGTGTGGGCGACCGCGTGGTGCTGGGCGTCGGCGCCACCGTGCTCGGCCCGGTGCACATCGGCGACGACGCCGAGATCGGCGCCCACTGCCTCGTCCTCTCCGACGTCCCCGCCCGCACCAAACTGCGAGGAGCCACCCATGATTCACCACGACATCACCGAGCTGATCGGCCGGACCCCGCTGGTGCGGCTGGCCCGTTTCGAGCCTGAGATCCCCGCCCGCCTGATCGCCAAACTCGAGTCGGCCAACCCGGGCGGCAGCGTCAAGGACCGCATCGCGCTCGCCATGATCGAGGCCGCCGAGTCGGCCGGCCAACTGTCACCGGGTGGTTCCATCGTTGAGGCGACCAGCGGAAATACCGGCATCGGCCTGGCCCTCGTGGCGGCCGCCCGGGGCTACCGGCTGACCCTGACCATGCCCGAGAGCATGAGCGTGGAGCGCCGAGCGCTGCTCACCGCGTACGGTGCCGAGCTCGTCCTGACCCCGGCCGCCGAGGGCATGAGCGGCGCGGTGGCCCGGGCCACCGCGATCGCCGCCGACCGGTCGGCGTTCCTGCCCCGCCAGTTCGACAACCCCGCCAACCCCGACGCGCACCGGCGCACCACCGCACTGGAGATCTGGAACGACACCGACGGCCAGATCGACCTGCTGGTCGCCGGGGCCGGCACCGGCGGCACCCTCACCGGCGTCGGCCAGGTCTTGAAGGCCAAGAAACCCGAGATCCAGGTGTACGCGGTGGAGCCGGCCGAATCCGCGGTGCTTTCCGGCGGCGCCCCCGGCCCACACGGCATCCAGGGCATCGGCCCCGGTTTCGTCCCCGAGGTGCTCGACCCGACCGTCTACGACGGCATCGTGCAGGTCGACGTCGAGCAGGCCCGCGCGGCCGCCCGCCGGCTGGCCCGCACCGAGGGCATCCTGGCCGGCGTCTCCGGCGGCGCCGCCCTGCACGCCGCCGCCGAGCTGGCCTGGCGCCCCGAGCACGCCGGCCGGCTCGTGGTCGTGGTCCTGCCCGACACCGGCGAGCGTTACCTGAGCACCCCGCTGTTCACCGGGGAGAATGAGGTATGACCAACGACAACCTCTGGCTGCAGCAGATCGCCGAGAACCCGGGCCACTCGCAGTGGTACATCAAGCGGTTCCGCGACATGGCCGAGCGCGGCGACGACCTGGCCGGCGAGGCCCGCCTCATCGACGCCATGGTGCCGCGCGGCCGCCGCATCCTGGACGCGGGCTGCGGCCCCGGCCGGGTCGGTGGTCACCTGGCGGCTGCCGGCCACGAGGTGGTCGGCGTCGACCTGGACCCGGAGCTGATCGCCGCCGCGAAGGCCGACCACCCCGGCGCCACCTGGCTGGTCGGCGACCTGGCCGAGCTCAAGCTGGAACCCCCGGGCTTCGACGTGATCGTCTGCGCCGGCAACGTGATGACCTTCCTGGCCCCGTCCACCCGAGCCGAGGTCCTCCGCAACTTCGCCGCCCACCTGGCCCCCGACGGCCGAGCCGCGATCGGCTTCGGCGCCGGCCGAGGCTACGAGTTCCACGACTTCTTCGAAGACGCGGCCGGTGCCGGCCTGCGCCCCGAGGTCCTGCTGAGCACCTGGGACCTGCGCCCCTTCCACCCCGGCGCCGACTTCCTGGTCGCCCTCCTGGCCCGGGTCTGATCAAGCAGCGGCCGGCGCCAGGACGATGTCGAAGCGGACCCGGGACCAGGGCTGGTCGCTGAGGGCGCGGCCGTCCGGGGTGGGGGTCGCCGGTGGCTGTGCCTGGAAATCCTTGACCAGCGAATTGCGTACGCCGAAGACGCTGTCCGCGGCCAGCAGCTCGTCGCCGCGGACGAAGATGTGCGTCACCAGGGTGCGCAGGCCCGGGGCCTCGACCAGGAAATGCAGATGCGAGGCCCGCATCGGTGAGCGGTTGGTGGCGGCCAGGAGGCGGCCCACCGGGCCGTCATGCGGGATGGGGTACGGCGTGGGCGTGATCGCCCAGAAGCGGTAGCTGCCGTCCGCGTCGGTGTGCAGGTGGCCGCGGGCGGCGGTTCGGTCGTCGCCGTACTGCACGTCGTAGAAACCGTCGTCGTCGGCCTCCCAGACCTCGATCTTGGCGTGCGGCACCGGCTTGCCGGCGGCGTCGGTTACCGTCCCCTCGACCCAGCACGGCTGCCCGGCCGCGCCGCCGGAGATGTCGCCGCCGAGCGGGATCTCCGGGGAGCCGGCCACGAAGAACGGGCCGAACACGGTGGCCTCGGTGGCGTCGCCGTACGCCTGATTGTTGACCGTGACCGTCTGCATCGAGGCGCCCAGCACGTCGGAGAGCAGGATGAACTCCTGCCGCCGGTCGTCGGAGATATGTCCGGTGGCGGTGAGGAACGCGATCGCCTGCTGCCATTCCGCCTCGGTCAGCCGGACCTCGCGGACGAACGCGTGCAGGTGCCGGGTGAGGGCCTGCATCAGTTCCTTGAGTCGTGGGTCGGGGGTGCCGTCGAAGGACGCGACGACCCGGTCGACCAGCTGCGACTCGCGGGTTTCCTGTTCGGTGCTCATTGCGGCTCCTGTCCGGCCCACGCGCGGCGCAGCAGTTCGGTGAGGTTGCCGGCGGTGACCGGCACGGGATTACCGGGCGGCACCGCCGCCAGGATCGCGTCGACGGCGCCCGGAATGTCGCTCTCACGCAGTCCGTAGTCGCGCAGGGCTCGTGGCGCGCCGACCCGGTCGAGGAGACGTTGCAGATCGGCCGGCGAGATTTCCGGGGCCCCGGCGGCGTTCAGCGCGAGGACGTGCGGCAACACCACGGCATGCGTCTGGGCGTGCGGCAGGTTGAACATGCCGCCGAGAACGTGGCAGATCTTGTGGTGCAGCCCGGAGCCGGCCGAGGCGAACGCCACCGCGGCGAGGTAGGCACCGTAGAGCGTCTGTTCCCGGCCCGCGAACTCACCCAACCGGGGAAGACCGTCGGTCAGGGCACGCAGGCCTTCGAGCGCAAGAGCTCGGTTGATCGGGTCGGCCCGGGGCGCCCACATCGAGTCGACGCAATGGGCAACTGCGTTGAGCCCCGAGGCGACGCTCAACTCGACCGGCAGGGAGAGCAGCAGCGAGGCGTCGTAGACGATCGTGCGCGGCAGGACCCGGTCGTCGGAGCCGGTGGTCTTGCGGCCGCCCTCGGTAAGCCCCCACACGTTGGTGGCCTCGGAGCCCGCGTACGTGGTCGGCACCGCGACGATCGGCAGGCCGGTGGTCAGCGCGACCGCCTTGGCCAGCCCGGTGGTCGACCCGCCACCGATGCTGACCAGGACGTCGGCGTCGTGCGCGGCCTCCCGAGCCCGCGAAGCCACCTCGACCGGCACGTGCATGGCCACCTCGGTGAAGTGCGGCGCGTCCGGCAGCAGACCGGCCCGGTCCCCGATCACCAGGGGCCGCTTTCCGAGTCGGGCGATTTCCTCCGGAAGAACCGAGTGCGGCCCGAACACCACCCGCTGCGGCAGTGTCTCGTGGGTGAAGCGCAGGCTCATGACCGGCCGAGAATCGCCGACAGGGCATCGTGCAACGCCCGGTGCGGGTCGCCGGGCAGCCGCACCGACCGCCAGCCGATGTGCTTGTCCGGGCGGACCAGCAGCGCACCCTCCTCCTCGATCTCCCGCACCCGGGCCCAGTCGTAGTACAGGTCGGTGACGGCCCGGCCGGGCCCGATCACGATGGCCGTCACCGGTACGCCGAGTTCCGCCCCGGCCTTCTCGGCGGCCGCCACCCAGGCCTCCCCGGCAATGCCGGTGAACAGCGTGAACCGGGTCATCGGGGCCAGGTCGAGAGTGGACACCCGGCGTTTCGCGTCGCCGACCCAGACGTGCGGCAGCCGCGAGCCGGGAACCGTGGACGGCTCGTAGTACAGCTCCGGGTCGCGCCGCGGCGCCGGCCGGGTGCTGCCGTCGGAGACCACCGCGGCGGAGGAGTAGAACTGCCCGAGGTCCACGCCGTGCGCGTTGAACTCGTAGTGCTTGAGCTCCATCGCCGAGACCAGTGCGGCCCGCTTGGCCGCGCCGGCTGGGGTGTTGGCCTTGCGCTCCTCGATCCGGGCCGCCATCTCGGCCTCGTCCTCGGCGTCGAGCAGTCCGAGCACCTCGAAGAACTGGACGAACTCGCGCGACGACCTGTTGGCCCGCTTCACGATCTGCTCGGCCACCGGGGCGCGTTCGGTCGTATAGGTCTCCAGCAACGACGGGCCGGCCTGCCCGCGCAGCACCGCGGCGAGCTTCCAGGCCAGGTTGTAGGAGTCCTGAATGGAGGTGTTCGAGCCGAGCCCGTTCGACGGCGGGTGCCGGTGCACGGCGTCACCGGCGCAGAACACCCGGCCGGCGTGCAGGCGGGTCGCGTACATCTCGTTGTTGCCCCACAGGGACGTGCCGGTGATCTCGACCTCGAGATCCGGCAGCCCGACCAGGTTGCGGACGATCGCGGTGGCGGCGGCCTCGTCGACGACCGGCGCCGGCCCGTTGATGTCGTAGCCCCAGACGATCAGCCACTCGTTCCACGGCCGCACCATCCGGACCAGGCCGGCGCCGATCCCGCCGACGTTGGAGCCGGGCTGGATGACCCAGTAGAGCACCGAGGGCCGGTGCCCGACGTGCGCGGCGAGGTCGGCCTTGAAGGTGATGTTCATCGAGCCGGCGATGTCCATCGCGCCCTCCACCGGCAGCCCGAGGTCGGCGGCGACCATCGACCGGGCGCCGTCGGCGCCGATCAGATACTTGGCCCGGATCGTGTATTCCTCACCGGTGAGCCGGTCGCGGACCAGCACATCCACGCCCTCGCCATCCTGCCGATGGGAAAGGTATTCGGTGGAGAAGCGGGTCTGGGTGCCGCGCTCGGTCGCGTTGCGCACCAGGATCGGCTCGAGATAGTTCTGCGGGATGTCGACCGGCAGGCACGGCGACGCGACCCGATAGTCGCCCTCCCGCACCGGGTGGGTGCCCCAGGTGAGGATGCGGCCGATCTCCTCGCCGGCGATCGAGGTGCAGAAGACCGTGTCGCCCATCAGCTCGTGCGGGGTGGCGTCGGCCTGCACCTGGTCCTCGATGCCGGCGTCCCGGAAGACCTCCATCGCGCGCTGGTTGGTGATGTGCGCCCGCGGCGTGTTGGCCGTCCACCGGTACTTCGTGATCATCAGGTTGGGAATGCCCAGGGTGGACAGCAGCAGCGCCGCACCCGCCCCCGCCGGGCCGGAACCAACGATCAGGACATCGGTCGTCACCATCATGCGATCAGTCTGCGAACGCCAGGGGCACCCCCGGCAAGACCCGGGCCGGTAACACGGCGGAAATCCGAAGGCGTGGCGGAAAAACCAAACCCTTAAATCGCAGCCCGGCGTACGTCGGTAGCACGCACGCCGAAGTGGGCGTGGAATGCCTGCGAGAAGTACGCGGCGGAACCGAACCCGCAGCCCGCCGCCACCTCGGCGATCGTGGCACGCGGGCCGGCCACCAGCCGGGCCCGAGAGCGTTCGAGGCGGCGCACCAGGACGAACTGCGGCAGGCTGCTGCCCGCGGCGGCGAACGCCCGGGACAGGTGCCGTTCGCTGATGCCGATGCCGGCCGCGACCCGGGCGGCGCTCAGGCTCGGGTCGGTCAGGTGGTCCTCGATGAAGGCACGGGCGTTGGCCAGGTGCACCGTCGCCGGGTCGGCCGTGCTGCGCCCGGTCATGCTCGCGAGCAGGTGCAGCACGGTCTGCTCGTCGACCGCTTCGTCGCCGCCGGGCCGCAGCGCCCGGTCGATCAGCCGGGCGAAGGTGCGGGCCGCCGCATCTCCCTGGGCGAAGTCGCGCACGAGCGGGGCGGACAGCGCGTCGAGCCCGGTCAGCTCGCGGAAGGTCGCCCGCGGCACCTTGATCGCCAACTCCTCCAGACCGCGGGAGAAGCCACGCATGAACGGCCGGTCGGCGTCGCAGATCAGAGCCTGCCCCGGACGCAGGCTGAGCACGCCGTCGTCGTGGTAGAAGAACGCCTCACCGAACACCGTCAGGTAGACCGCGATCGAGTCGGCCGGGCTGGCCCGGATCACCTCGGCCGGCCGCTCGACGACGTGTGAGGTGCCCCGAACCCGAGCCAGGTGCACCCGGTCGAGCTGCAGATTGACCTCGGTGCCCTCGAACGGCACCTCACTGATCATGCGACAGCGCAGCCCGATCAGGGCGTCCCGGTTGTGGTCCTCCCAGAGCCCGATGCGCTGCGCAGCCGGCAGCTCCGCCGTGCTGAAGCTCACCAGCTGCGTCACGGTCACCCCCGGCGTGTGTCGGCAGTCACACGCTATCCGGCCACCCGGCCGAAAGCCCAGCGAAAGTCCCGCCTTCGGCTCGTTTTCGGTGCTTCCCGATGTGATGGGAGACCAGAGCGGGCGCCCTGTAGGTAGATGGCGCCGAACGACGGTGGCGACCGGCGAGCAATACGACAGGTTGATGATCGCGCAGGTGTCGAACAGGAACGTTTCGGAGTCGAGCATCAGAGGTCCGCGAGGTCGTCCGGCACGGCCGGGGGCAGTATTTCCGCCTCGACCAGCCGTAGGTACAACTCGTCGGCGTCCTCGTCCAACAGCGAGCTGAGCACGCCGAGGCCCACCTGCCCGCGGCGATATCCCAGCTGGGCGGCGGCCCACAAACGGGGCGGGATGCGCGTTCCTTCGTCTGCGGTCGTCCATCGCTGTGGGTCCAGATCACCGCCGACCCGCAACACCGCCGTCGCGCTTCGGGCAAGCCAGGCGTCCCGCTCGTCTTTGCTCAGCAGCCCGGCAACAGGGTCGGCGAGCCGGTGGATCAGCGCGGTGTAGCTGACGTCGAATTCGTGTACCAGTTCGGTCAGCACCGCCTCGTCGATCTTCCGCCCGCCGGCCACCTCGCGAAGCCCCTGAGGTGGCATCAGCAGTGCCGCCGCGAAGGCGTTGGCGCGCCGCTCAACCGGGCTGTTGACGACGAAGAGGTCGCTCTCGACGATTACCTCGCGCGGATCGTGAAGGATGTGGTGCCCGAGTTCGTGCGCACCGGTGAACCGTTGGTGTCCGCGCGAGTACGACGAACTCATCAGGACAACGGCGATGTCCGTGCCCTGGGCGCACAGGCCGCTGACGGCCGTGCCGGTCGGCCAAGCCAGCATGTTCAGTGCGAAGTGCCGCTCGCAGAGCGCCGGCAGGTCGGCGATCGAAGAGGACCCGAGCCCGAGTTCCTCACGCACGATTTCCGCCAGGCGCGAGCCGGCCACGGTCGGGGACTTGTCCGCCAACGCCTCCGACAGCGCACGCTCGGCGACCTTCTCGGCGGCTGCCGAGCGTGTCAGCGGGCGCAGGCCGGTGGCATCGGCCAACGCTGCTTCCGTCTCGAGCACTTGGCGAACGCGGCGTCGGGCGGCGAGCGTTTCGTCGCTGGCCGGGACACTCATCACTCGTGCCGCCAGCGCGAGCGGGCCCTTGCGGTGCATGCCCAGAACCTCGGCCAGCGTCACCTGCAAGACGTCCGCGATCACCGCCAGCTCGCCGACGTCGAGTTTGCGAGTCCCGTTCTCGATCTTCGAAACCTGTGACTTCGTGAGGCCCAGGGCCTCGCCCAACTCGGTGCCGGTCAGTCCTCTGGCTGCTCGGAGCTCAGCGATCCGCGCACCCACCGTTTTCCCCGCCATGAAACCAACTGTGTCAGGAGGTTTCTATTTCGGCAACCAATTCTGACCTGAGGTTTCCATGGGTTCGGCCTGCCCAGCGGCGAGATCTGCCAATGTCGCCGGGCCGGGAGCGCCCCGCCTACTTCAGCAGCTTGTGCTCGACGACCACCGGGACGGACAGGGTCTTGTAGCCGACCTCGTCGAACAGGACCGTCATCCGGTCCTCCTCGTAGCCCATCACCGTGCCGGCGCCCCACTCGCCGTGCTTGACCTTGCTGTGGACGGCGAACGGCTCGTCGGAGGCCTCGGCTGCCACCTCGGCGGCCGCGCCGCTGACGCAGTTGTCGCAGTGGCCGCAGGGCTTCTTCATCTGTTCGCCGAAGTAGGCGAGCAGGGTCTGGCTGCGGCAACCCTGGGCCTGGGCGAAGCCACGCATCATGTCGGTGCGGGAGCGGGTGACCACCTGCTGACGTTCGTACTCCTTGACGGCCAGGGTCGCCGCGGCCGCCGGCAGCGGGGCGAAGTTCGGCACCGTCATCTTGTTGCCGGAGCCGGCCACCGCGGCACCCACCTGTTCCAGCAGGCCGAGATAGGCGCCCAGCTTGCGCGGGCCCAGCCCGGTCTTGTCCTTCAGCGCGGTCTTGGTGATCGGGCCGCTGCGCAGCGCCGCGGCCAGCTCGCGCAGTTCGACCTCGTCGGGGGAGCCGCCGGAGAAGAAGCGCTGGATGGCCTCGTCCTCGGAGCGCCACAGCAGCATGGCGTGGGCCTGTTCGCCGTCCCGGCCGCCGCGGCCGATCTCCTGGAAGTAACTGTCGGGGGAGTCGGGCAGGGCGACGTGCGCGACCCAGCGGATGTTGGCCTTGTCGATGCCCATGCCGAACGCCGAGGTCGCCACCATGATGTCGATCTTGTCGGCGGTGAAGTCCTCGTGGCGTTCCTCGCGCAGCCCGCCCGCCATGCCCCCGTGGTAGAAGGTCGCGTTGTAGCCGGCGGTCGACAGGCGTTCGGAAAGCTCCTCGGCGGCCCGCCGGGTGGCGACGTAGATGATGCCGGGCCGGGACGCAGCGTCGATCAGCTGGGTGAGCCGCCGCCAGCGGTAGTCCTCGTCGGGGCAGTACGCGACCTCGAGGAACAGGTTGCGCCGGTCCAGCCCGGACACGTGGATCTCGGGGTTGCGCAGGCCCAGGCGTTCGATGATGTCGTCGCGGACCGGCGGAGACGCGGTCGCGGTCAGGGCCAGCACCGGTGGGCGGCCCATCTCCTTGATCATCTCGCCCAGCGCCAGGAAGTCCGGCCGGAAGTCGTGACCCCAGGCCGAGATGCAGTGCGCCTCGTCGATGGCGATCAGGCCGGGCTTCAGCGCGCGCACCTCGGCCAGCCGCTCCGGGTCGCTGAGCTGCTCGGGGGTGATGAACAGGAACTCGGCGCGGCCCTCGCGGATCTCCCGGATCGCCTCGCGCTGCTGGTGCGGGGTCTCGGCCGAGCTGACCCGGACCGCGCGGATCTTCGGGTCGTTCCGCTCGTTCAGCGCGGCGATCTGGTCCTGCTGCAGAGCCAGCAGCGGGGAGATCACCACGGTGGGACCGGGCAGCAGGACGGCCGGGATCTGGTAGATCGCCGACTTGCCGGCGCCGGTGGGCAGCACGACCAGGGCATCTTTGCGGCGCAGCACGGCGCGCATCGGCTTGAACTGGCCGGGCCGCAGCGTGGGCCAGCCGAACTGCTGCCGGGCGACGCGGCGCAGGCGAGGTCCGTACACGGGAAGTTTCATCGAGCGGCCATTGTGCCCCACGAATGTTGCCCGCAAACGACCTACTTCTTGCCGCCGAACATGCGGCGGATCGCCCACAGCAGGAAGAGAAAAGCAAGGGCCACCCCCAGCAGGCGTACGGCGTGAATCTCGGACCAGTCGACGTCGGAACCGGCGGCCAGTGGTGTCTGCACGTCGCCATCGTATCGACTCTCAGCTAATAGGAAGGTTTGTTGACTAAATAGGGATTGGGTGTGACCATAGGTCGGCACAAACGGGGGTGCGCGCTCCCACGCGCAAGGATGCGAGTGGGAAGTCGTGCGCGACGACGCGGAGGTACACGGGCCCATGCCCCACCAAGAACTGGCGAAGCTGGCGGCCGCGGTGCTCCAACCGGGCTTCGTGGGCACCACCGCACCCGACTGGGTTCGCCGGTGGATCGGCGAGGGTCTCGGCGGCGTGGCTCTCTTCGCCCGCAACGTCGAGAGTCCGGCCCAGGTGGCCGCGCTGACCGCGCAGTTACGCGCCGAACGGCCCGACGTGATCGTGGCGATCGACGAGGAAGCCGGCGACGTCACCCGGTTCGAGTCCCGGCACGGCAGCTCCCGGCCCGGCAACCTGGCCCTCGGCGCGATCGACGACCCCGAGCTGACCGAGGCGGTCGCTCGTGACCTCGGCTTCGAGCTGGCCCACGGCGGCATCACGCTCGACTACGCGCCGGACACCGACGTCAACAGCAACCCCGACAATCCGGTCATCGGCGTACGGGCATTCGGCGCCGAACCCCAGCTGGTCGCCCGCCACTCGGCCGCGTTCGTCCGCGGTATCCAGGAGGCCGGCGTCGCCGCCTGTGCCAAGCACTTCCCGGGCCACGGCGACACGAGCGTCGACTCGCACCACGAGGTGCCGCTGATCGACCGCGACCGGGCCGCCCTGGACGCCTGCGAGCTGCTGCCCTTTCGGGCCGCCATCGAGGCCGGCGTCAAGGTCGTGATGACCGGCCACCTGCTGGTCCCGGCGTACGACCCGGAGCTGCCCGCCACCCTGAGCCGGCGCATCCTGACCGACCTGCTGCGCACCGAGATGGGTTTCGACGGCCTGATCGTCACCGACGGCATCGAGATGCAGGGCGTGGCCCGCAAGTACGGCCTGGCCGGCGCGACCGTGCGGGCCATCGCGGCCGGCGCCGACGCGATCTGCGTGGGTGGCGGCCTGGCCGGCGAGGACACCGCGATCGAGCTGCGCGACGCGATCGTGGCCGCCGTGCACAACGGCACGCTGCCGGCCGAGCGGCTGTACGACGCCGCGGCCCGGGTCGGCCGCCTCGCCGCCTGGACCACCGCCGCCCGCCGGGGGGCCGGCGTGACCGCCGTCCCGCGGACCAACGGCAACGGCAACGGTGTGAAGCCCCAGCCCGGCTCGGCGGTCGGCTTCGACGCCGCACGCCGCGCGGTCCGGGTCACCGCCGCCGACGGTGCCGTCTCGCTGCCGATCACCGGCGCCGCGCACGTCGTCGAGTTCGCGCCGCCGCGCAACATCGCGGTCGGCGAGGAGACCCCGTGGGGCGTCAGCGCGCCGCTGGACGACCTGCGCCCGGGCACCACGTCGATCCGGCTCACCGAGAGCTACCTGGCCGAGCTCACCGACCCGGCGGCGACCGTGCTCGCCGGGGCCGGCGGCCGCACCCTGGTGCTGGTCGTGCGCGACCTGCACCGGCACGCCTGGCTGGCCGACGTGATCACCGCGGTGCTGGCCCGGCGGCCGGACGCGATCGTGGTCGAGATGGGCGTCCCGGTGACGGTGCTCGGCGGAGTGCACATCGCCACCTACGGTGCGACGCGCGCCTGCGGCCGGGCCGCGGCCGAGCTGATCGCCGGGACCCCGGTGCCGGCTCCGCTGGCGGCGTAGCCGGCCGGCTAGGCGACGATGATGTCGTCGTAGGTCGGGTGCTCCACGACGTACTTCGCGAAGAACGGACAGACCGGGACGACCTTGTCGCCTCGGGAACGCAGCAGCTCCAGCGTGCGCTGGGCCAGCTCGTTGCCGAGGCCCTGGCCGCGGAACTCCCGGTTGACCTCGCTGTGCGTGATCACGATCGCGCCCTCGCGGAGGCGGTAAGCCGCGAGCCCGGCGACGGAACCGTCGACCAGCAGCTCGAAGCGGTGCTGTGCAGGGTTGTCACGAACCTCGATGTCGCTCACCACCCTCACTTTAGGGTCGCGCGGAGCCCGTACCCTTCAAGAGTGCTCAAGCCCACCCGGCGCGTCGCCGCCGCACTCAGCTCGGCCGTTCTCGGCCTCGCGCTCCTTGCCGGTTGCAGCAGTGACAACGTCAACTGCGGTCTGGATCAGTGCACGGTCACCATCGACCGCGAGGTCAACGCGAGCGCCAGCGTGCTCGGCGTCGAGGCGAAATTCGTCAGCGCCGACGCCAACACGGTCACCCTCGACGTCGCCGGCGAGCAGATCAGCCTGACCAAGGGACAGCAGGCGGTCAATGTCGCGGGCCTCGCGGTGTCACTCGACAGCGTTACCGGCGACACCGTTAGTTTCCAGGTGTCACGTAACTGAGGTTTGTCAGACGTCCAGTTCGGTCAATGAGGGGGCATGTCCTCCGCCACGTCGAACGTCAAGCACACCGCATCGCGGGCCGCCGACAGCAAACCGCTGGAGATGGTGGCCCGGGCCGGCTTCGTCGGTTACGGCATCGTCCACCTGATCTTCGCGTGGATCGCCGTCCAGGTCGCCTTCGGCGGCTCCAAGCAGGAGAGCGACCAGTCCGGTGCGCTGCAGTCCCTGGCCGGCAACGGTTTCGGGAAGGCCCTGCTGGTTCTGATCGCGATCGGCATGGTCGGCCTGGCCCTCTGGCAGGCCTTCGAGGCCGCCATCGGGGAGAGCGGCCCGCAGGACAAGACCGCGATCGCCGAGCGGGTCGTCTCCGGCATCCGCGCGATCCTCTACGTGATGCTGGCCTGGTACGCGGTCAATGTCCTGCGCGGCGGCAACTCGTCGATGGCGCAGAACCAGCAGAACAAGTCGGCCGGCATCATGGCCCACTCCGGCGGTCGCTGGCTGGTCGGTTTCATCGGCCTGGTGGTCATCGGGGTCGGCATCGGCATCTTCATCTATGGATACAAGAAGAAGTTCCTGAAGCACCTCAACACGCAAGAGATGGCTCCCTCGGTGCGAAAGTCCACCACCCGGCTCGGCATGGGCGGTTACACCGCCAAAGGCACCGCGTACGCCATCGCCGGCATCCTGGTCGTGGTCGCCGCCGTCAACTACGACCCGGCGAAGGCCCGTGGCCTCGACGCCGCGCTGAAGACGCTGGCCGGTCACCCGTGGGGCGTGTGGTTGCTCGCGCTGATCGGGCTCGGCATCGCGGCGTTCGGCATCTACTGCTTCGCACAGGCCAAATACCGCAAAGTGTGAGCCGGCACCTATCTCGCCGGGAGAGGGTTGCGATCGGCGTCCGCCGGGGCAAGGTGGATCGCTGGTCCCCCCTCGTTTCCGGAGGAGATGACAAGTGCCTCACCTGTTGACCGCCCTACTGGTGGTCGTGGCGGCCACCGGTGCCACCATCGCGATCGTCGAGTTCCTGCACTGGATGCTGGCCCGATACGGCCGGCGTTCGGAACTCGCGGCCGATCTGGCCCGCACCGCCCACTACCCGTTCCTGGCCACGGTCACCGTTTTCGCGATCCAGCAGGCCATCCGGGCCGCGGCGGGGGAGTTCCCCGGCCGCGGCCCGGTGCTGCACCTGCTGGTGATCCTGTTCATCGCCGGGTTCGCCTGGCTGGTGGCCGCGCTCGTGCTGGTCCTGGAGGACGCCGCGCTGGCACGCTGGCGCACCGACGTCCCGGACAACCTGAAACGCCGCCGTTTCAAGACCCAGGTGGTGATCCTGCGCCGGGTCACCGTCGCCGCGATCGTGATACTCACCCTGGGCGTGGTGCTGATGACCTTCCCGGGCATCCGGGCGCTCGGCGCCAGCGTGCTGGCCTCGGCCGGTCTGATCAGCGTGGTGGCGGCGCTGGCCGCGCAGAGCACCCTCGGCAACGTCTTCGCCGGCCTGCAGCTCGCCTTCAGCGACGCGGTGCGGGTCGACGACGTGGTGGTGGTCGAGGGCGAGTGGGGACGGATCGAGGAGCTCACCCTCACCTACGTGGCCGTGCAGATCTGGGACGACCGCCGGCTGCTGCTGCCCACCTCGTACTTCACCACCAAGCCGTTCCAGAACTGGACCCGGACCGGGTCGGCGGTGCTGGGCACGGCCGAGCTGGACGTGGACTGGGCCACCGAGATCGAGCCGCTGCGCACCGAGCTGCGCGCGGTCTGTGAGGGCTCGCAGCTGTGGGACGGCCGGGTGTGCGTGCTGCAGGTGACCGACGCGGTCGGCGGCATGGTGCGGCTGCGCGCGCTGGTCTCCGCGGCCGACGCCGGGGCGCTGTTCGACCTGCGCTGCCTGGTGCGCGAGCGGCTGGTGACGTACGTGTGGCAGAACCAGCGCGCGAGCCTCCCGCGAGTGCGCGCCGACGTGACGTCACCCGGCTCCGCGCCGCTGCAGCCGGCGCCCCGGCCGGAGGCCGACGGCGATATCTCGAACGACGGCCGGGTGTTCTCCGGCGGGCTCGACGGCGAATCGCGGGGCAACCAGTTCGCCGGCCCGGACACTCCGGTGGTAAGCCGACGGTGACACCTTTCCTCCAACAGGATTGACGTCCAGTTGATCAGGGCATAAACCTCGTGTGGGGAAAGGGGAACGACGATGGCCGACGTCCTGAACGGCAAGCCGGCTCGACCGGTCGCGGAGCAGTCCACCGCGGAGTTGGTGCAGCGGGCGAGCGAGCAACTGTCCCGCCTGGTTCGTGACGAGATCTCGCTGGCCAAGGCGGAGCTCGCGGAGAAGGGCAAGCACGCGGGCATCGGAGTCGGCCTGTTCGGCACGAGTGGTGTGCTGGCGCTCTACGGCATCGGTGCCGCGATCGCCACGCTGATCATCGTGTTCGACCTGTTCCTACCGCTCTGGCTGGCCGCCCTGATCTGGACGGTCGCGCTCTTCCTTCTCGCCGGTGTGCTGGCCCTGATCGGCAAGAATCAGGTGACCAAAGCCGTGCCACCGGAGCCCGCCGCCGCGATCGCTAGCGTGAAGGCTGACGTGGACGAGGTAAAGCACGCCGTCCGGGATCGGGGAAGAGCATGAGCGAGACGGCCAAGGAGCCCAAACCATCGATCGATGAGCTGCGGGCCGAGATCAAGCAGACCCGCGCCGACCTGGGCGAGACCGTGCAGGCCCTGGCGGCCAAGGCCGACGTGAAGGCCCGCGCGAAAGACCAGGTCGAGGTGGCCAAGGTGCGCGCCCGGGAGGCGGTGGCCACCTCGCCGGTGCCGCTGCCCCTGGTGCTCGCGGGCCTGGTCGCGGTGGTCGGGATCATTCTGGTGGTTCGGGGGAGGAAGCGTTGAGCAAGGTAGGCAAGATCGCGTACAAGCCGGTCGGCATCCTGCTGGGGGTGGCGGCCGGTGCGGTCGCCGGCTTCGCGTTCAAGCAGGTCTGGAAGATCGCCACCGGCGACGACGACTCACCTAACGCGACGGACGAGGACCGCGGCTGGGGCGAAGTCCTCGCGGCGGCCGCGTTGCAGGGTGCGATCTTCGCGCTCGTGAAGGCGGCCGTCGATCGAGGCGGCGCTTCCAGCGTCCGCAAACTTACCGGCCAATGGCCCGACTAAGAAGCTCCGACTGGTACGGCCTCCCACATCGCGAGAGCGAAGTGGGGGGCCTTTTCCATATCAGCCGACGTGTATTTCGAGTGGCTCGAGGGGGAGCTTCACGGGCACCTTTTCGGGTACAGTGTGGCCAGTTTTTGCGTATGTGGTTCGCTGCTTCCGTCAAGACCCGAGTCGTGACGGATGGGACGTCCTCTGCAAGGTCTGCCTCCAACGGCGCCGCTGCTCGAAAACGGTCAACGGCCCGGGCTGCGGAACGGGGCCGGCATTTCCAGAGGGAGAGTTCAGTATGGCGCAAGGAACCGTGAAGTGGTTCAACGCGGACAAAGGCTTCGGCTTCATCACCGTCGATGGTGGGGGTGCCGACGTGTTCGTCCACTTCTCGGCCATCCAGATGAGCGGTTACCGCAGTCTGGAAGAGAACCAGCGGGTCGAGTTCGAGATCGCCCAGGGCCAGAAGGGCCCGCAGGCGGAGCAGGTTCGCCCGCTCTGAGACCACAACGCCGGTCTTCGTACCGGCTGCCGATCGCCTGGCGGAGATCGGCTCTACAAACAACAAGCCCCCGCGCTGTATAGCGCGGGGGCTTTCTTTAAATGTCTTATCTTTTAGACCGGGATCGGGCGCGCTCTCCGAACACCACCAGGATCAGACCGAACAGGGCAAGTGCGCCACCGACGAATGTCCAAGCTTGTTTGCCACTCATCTTGCTGTCGGTGAGAATGTCGAGGCCCTGAAGTGTCCACAGTCCACCGAGCACCAGTGCGAGGATGCCGACCACCATCGGCAGCCAGCCTTTGAGTTTAGGACTCGGTGCCGGTTCGTTCACCATTTGTCATGCACCGCCGGGCGGATCAGCTCGTCGTAAACATCGGTGATCGCCTGAAGAGTCTCGGCCGGCAGCGGCGCGAGGCCGGCCGCCGCCGCGTTGCCCGCCGCCTGCGACGGATTGCGGGCACCCGGGATGACCACCGTGACGCCGGGCTGGTCGACGATCCAGCGCAGGGCGAACTGGGCCATCGTGGCGCCGGCCGGGATCAGCGGGCGCAGCCGGCGGACAGCTTCCAGGCCGGTCGCGAAGTCGACGCCGGAGAACGTCTCGCCGACGTCGAACGCCTCGCCGTGCCGGTTGTAGCTGCGGTGGTCGTCGGCCGCGAACGTGGTGTGCTCGTCGTAGCGCCCGGACAGCAGGCCGCTGGCCAGCGGGACCCGCGCGATGATGCCGACGCCCGCCTCGGCCGCGGCCGGCAGCACCCTCTCGAGCGGCTTGAGCCGGAACGCGTTCAGGATGATCTGGACGCTCGCGGTGCCCGGCCGGGCGATCGCGGCCAGGGCCTCGTCGACCTTCTCGACGCTCACGCCGTACGCCCGGATCCGCTTTTCCTGGATCAGCGTGTCCAGAGCGTCGTAGACCTGGTCGGACGAGAACACCGGGGTGGGCGGGCAGTGCAGCTGGACCAGGTCGAGCGTGTCCACGCCGAGGTTGGCGCGGGACCGGTCGGTCCAGGCCCGGAAGTTGTCGAGCGTGTAGTTGCCGACCTCCTGGGCCATCCGCCGGCCCATCTTGGTGGCGACGGTCAGCTGCGGTTTGTCTTTGACGAAGGAGCCGACGATCTGCTCGCTGCGACCGTCGCCGTAGACGTCGGCGGTGTCGATGAACGTGACGCCGGCGTCGACCGCCGCCTGCAGGGTCGCGTGCGCGTCGGACTCGCTGACCTCACCCCAGTCGGCGCCGAGCTGCCAGGCGCCCAGGCCGATCACGCCGACGGTGCGGCCCATCCTCGAAAAGGTGCGATTTTCCACGGCCGAACCCTACCGCCATCTCTGCTATCTTCTTGCAAGACGTACGTACGGTTTGGAGGATTTTCGGATGTGGGATCCCGCCGTTTACCGCCGCTTCGGGGCCGAGCGTTCCCGGCCCTTCTTTGACCTGATCAGCCGGATCGACGCCGACCGCCCGCGCGCCGTGGTCGACCTGGGCTGCGGTCCGGGTGAGCTGACGCTGACCCTGTCCGAGCGCTGGCCGGAGGCCCGGGTCACCGGGGTCGACTCGTCGGCCGAGATGATCGACAAGGCGGTCGCGCACGGCGGCGCCGCCTGGTTCCAGGTCGGCGACGTGCGCGACTGGAAGCCCGGCCCCGACGTCGACGTGCTGGTCACCAACGCCACCCTGCAGTGGGTCGACGGGCACCGCGACCTGCTCGCCCGCTGGGCCGTCGAGCTGCCGCCCGGCGCCTGGCTGGCCATGCAGGTCCCCGGCAACTTCGACGCGCCCTCGCACCGCCTGCTGCGAGCCGTGGCCGCCCGCTACGACGTCGGGCACGTGACCAGGGAGGCGCCGGTCGACGAACCGACCGGGTACGCCGACCTGCTGCTGGCGACCGGAGCGAGCGTCGACGCCTGGGAGACGACCTACGTGCATCTGCTACCGGCCGGCGGCGAAGATCACCCGGTGCTGCGCTGGATGGAGGGCACGGCGTTGCGGCCCGTCAAGGCGGCCCTGGACGAGAATGCCTGGCAGAGCTTCCGTGCCGACCTGGGGCGGGAACTGGCCGTCGCCTACCCGGCGGCACACGGACACGTCGCGTTCCCGTTCCGCCGGATCTTCGTGGTGGCGCGGACCGCCCTGTAGAGAGGAACCATCGGTGACCGACCTGACCTCGTTCATCGCCGGACTGCCGAAGGCCGAGCTGCACGTGCACCACGTGGGCTCGGCCTCGCCGCGGATCGTGGCCGAACTGGCCGCCCGGCACGAGGGCCGGTCGCCGGTGCCGGCCGACCCGGCCGCGCTGGCCGACTACTTCGCGTTCAGCGACTTCGCGCACTTCATCGAGGTGTACCTGACCGTCGTCGACCTGATCCGCGACGACGAGGACGTCCGGACGCTCACCTACGAGGTGGCCCGGGAGCTGGCCCGTCAGCAGGTGCGGTACGCCGAGCTGACCATCACGCCGTACTCCAGCGTCAAGCGCGGCATCGCGGCCAAGGCGTTCTGCGAGGCCATCGAGGACGCCCGCCGGGGCGCCGCCCACGACTTCGGCATCGAGCTGCGCTGGTGCTTCGACATCCCCGGCGAGGCCGGCCTGGCCGCCGCCGAGGACACGCTGCGGATCGCCCTCGACGAGAAGCCCGAGGGGCTGATCAGTTTCGGCCTCGGCGGGCCGGAGGTCGGCGTGCCACGGCCGCAGTTCAAGCCGTACTTCGACCAGGCACGGGCGGCCGGCCTGCACAGCGCGCCGCACGCCGGCGAGACCACCGGGCCGGAGACCATCTGGTCGGCGCTGCACGACCTCGGCGCCGAGCGGATCGGGCACGGCATCTCCGCGATCGGCGACGAGAAGCTTGTCGCGTACCTCGCCGAGCACCGGATCCCGCTGGAGATCAGCCCGACCTCCAACGTCCGCACCCGCGCGGTCGCCGGCATCGACGAGCACCCGCTGCCGCTGTTCCGGGACGCGGGCGTGCCGTTCAGCATCAACTCGGACGACCCGCCGATGTTCGGCACCACGCTCGAGGAGGAGTACGCGGTGGCGGCCCGGCTGCTCGACCTGGACAACCGCGGCGTGGCCGGGCTGGCCACGGCGGCGGTCGATCAGAGCTTCCTCTCCCCGGCCGGGAAGAAAGCCCTGATCGCCGAGATCGACGCCTACACGTCTCAGAACCTCGCGTAGAGAGGTTCCTGCCAGACCGCGAGCACCACGATGATGCCGATGGTGAGGATCGCGATCCAGCGGATCATTCGCCGTTTGTTGAACCGGGCCGGGCCCTCATCGGGCTCGGTCTGGCGTCTTTCCAGGGTGTCGCGCATCTCGCCGTCGCCTCCGGTCAGTCGGGTACCGCTGTCCAGCTCTGGTGGCGCTGTCCGTTGCCGTTCTGGAGCACCAGAACCCGGTGTGCGCCGAAGCGTTGCTCACCCACCCCCGCCACCAGGTCACCGACCGTGGTGCGCAGGGTGAAGCCGTATTCCGAGGCCTGCAGTTGCCAGCGGGCCCCGTCGTCGGTGCCGCAGTCACCCTGCACCAGGGGATTGCCGGCGACCGGGTTGCCGTCCAGCGGCACCACGCACTTGCCGGTGGCCCGGGAGACCAGCGAGTACGAGCCGTTGCCGGCCGGCACCAGCTGCCACTGCTGCTGGGCGTTGCCGTCGGCCTCGCTCAGGGTCAGCGGCGTGCCGTTGGCGGTGCGGGCCGCGTACAGGTCGGCGGCCCCGCCGGTCAGCGCGTTGGTCAGGGTGAACCAGGTGTTCTGGGCCGGCCGGGCGGCGGGGGCGGTCTCGGCCTCCCCCTTGGCCGCGTACGTGCTGCCGGACTTGATCGTCACCTGGTATTTCGCGTCCGGCTTGAGACCGATCAGCCGGGCCCGGGTCGCCTTCGTGGTGGCGATCGGCGAGTCGCCGACCCACACCTCGTAGGTCGCGGTGGGCGCCGCCGCGCTCCAGGTCAGCCGCACCGAGCTGCTGTCCGCGTCGCGGATCTCGACGACCGCCTGGACCGGGGCCTGGGCGACCTGGTTGGTGATCTGGTTGACCCGGGAACCGACCGGCTGGGTGGACGGGTCGGCGGCCGGCGGCTGCTGGCCGGTCTGGGCGTCGCCGGTCGCGGGCGGCGCCGGGACGGTCGGGGTCGCACCGGCGCCCGGGTCGGCCGTGGCCGGGGCGGTCGTGCTGGCTCCGGGGGCCGGCGACGTCGCGACGTCGCTCGGGGTGGCGGCCGGTTCCGGTGCGCCGATCGCGTCCGGAATGTCGTCACCGCCGTCGCTACGCAGCAGGAACTCGCTGGTCGCGATGTTCCAGTTGGTCGCGAGGTAACTGCCCGGCTTCGGGTTGGTGCTGAAGTAGTCGTCGTGGCCGCAGTCGAGCCGGTTCTCGTGCTTCTTCGGGCACACGTTGCGCACCGGCTGGCCGGACCGGTCGGCGTTGCAGAGCAGGTCGTACTCGTCCAGGCAGCCACCGGCGCCGCTCGAGTTCGGCGTGTCGATAAGCACCGCGCCGAGCGTCTGGGTCAGCTCCCGGGCCGCCATCACCGAGCTCCAGCAGCCGGAGTCGACCCGGCCGTACGACGGGCCGCCGTTGTTGCGGTTGCCCAGGCCGGCCCGGCGGTCGGCGATGAACGTCGCGATGCCGCAGTAGACGTTCGCGTCCGCGAACATCAGGTATTTGCGGTCGTTGCGGTTGTAGCCGAGCGTCTGCAGCGCCTTGACGCTTGTCGCGAACGAGGAGAGCTGGTCGGGGGCCAGCTGCACCTCGGCCACGTCGACCCGGCACTGCGGGGTGGTCACGAAACGGATGTGCCGGGAGCCGCCGGTCTCGGCCGCGCTCTCGTCGAAGATCTGGTCGACCCCGGCGGTCCAGGTGCGGATCGAGCCGAGGAAGTCGGTGTAACGCGACGGGGTGCCGAACTCGTGCAGGTAGAGCACCTGGACGCGCTTGCCGCTGCGTCCGTCGGCCTCGCAGGCGACCCCGTTCGAGCCCATGATGAAGTCGGCCTCGCCGGGTGCCGCGTCCGGCACCAGCGCCGGGGCATCCGCGGTCAGCGCGCTGCCGCCCAGGTCGCGGGCGATCTCCGCGTCGCTCGGCACGGTGGCCACTTCCAGGGTCGGCTGGACCGGCTCGGGGGCCTTCGACGTCACCGGCACGACGTCGCGGCGCACCGCCAGACCGGCCGGCGCCGGGTCGGGGCCGGTCGTGCAGGTCTGCTCGTCGAGCTGGTAGGTGCCGGCGCAGATCGCGTCGGTCTTGGCGGTCTGCAGTCCTTCGTAGACCAGGCCCTGGCCGGGGTCGTCCTCGGGCAGCGAGGTCAGCTCGAGTTGCTGAGAACTACCACCGGTGACCTCTTCGACCACGCTCGGTCCCACCACGCCGCCGATGCCGAGCACCGCGAGGCCCAGGCCGACCGGCAGCAGCCGATGGGTCCAGGGACGCTCCATCCGGCGATGCGCGCTCGCGGCGAGCGGCCGGCGGTGGATCGACAAATCCTCTCCTTGCTTGGCGGGTGCGCGGTGAGAAGCGGTTATGGGGTTACCGCCTCTCACCGCGCGCTGACTCCGCCGGTTCGTTTCGCGGGGACGATTTGCGGGCTCCGAACCGGAGAGCCGGATGGGATCGGTGGGAAGACTGCCAGTCCGGCCCCGCGAGCGGAACGCCTTTAATCCATTTCTAAGCAACTGTTGCACCGTCTTGCGTAATCGGGCTCACTCGGACCTGCCCGGTCTGTTCGTCCGTTCCCGGGCGAGTCGGCCGACCAATCCGAATCGGCTGGCCTGCTTGGGAACGGCGTCGGCATCGGACAACAGCATCACCACGCTGGCCCCGCCCATCGCCGATCGGGCGAGGCTGACCGAACCGCCGGTGGACTGGGCCGCACGGCGGGCGATGTCCAGGCCGAGACCGGTCGAACCCTGGTCGCTCTGGCCACGCTGCATCGCCTTCTCCGGGTCGGGGATTCCGGGCCCCGCATCTTCGACACGGACCGCAACCCAGCCGTCACGCCGGGAGATGCCCACCTCGAATGCGGTGCCCTGCGGTGTGTAGCGGAACACGTTACCGAGAACGGCATCGAGGGCCGCAGCCAGTTCGGCCCGGGCGACCGGAACCGGAATTCGCAGATGCGCACCGATGACTTTGTACTGCCTGTTCTGGTCTCCGGCCAGTGCGGACCAGAACATCATCCGTTCGCGTACGACCTCGCTGGCATCGCACAAACCGTCGGCGACGGTCTCCGCGACCTGCGCCGCGACCGCCTTCCGGGTGGTGTTGATCAGCTCGTTCACCTCACCCTCGAGGGTCACGATCGCCTGCCGGATGCGCCGGATCCCACGTCGGCGGTCCAATTCGGCATCGTCGAGCATGCCCACCTGGGTGTCGTCCGGGTCGAGCGCCTCGGCGTCCAGGCGCAGCGCGGTCAGCGGGGTGCGCAACCGGTGCGACAGGTCGGCGACGAACTCGCGCTCGTCGGTGCGGGCGGTGACCAGGCGGTCGGCCATCCGGTTGAACGCGTACCCGGCCTCGGCCAGCTCGCGCGGGCCGGACGGCTGGATGCGGACGCCCAGGTCGCCGTCACCCACCTTGAGCGCCGCCTGCACCAGGTTGCGGGCCGAGTTGACCGCGCCCCGGGCGAGCCGGTCGACCACGAAGACCGAGCCGGCGATCAAACCCAGTGCGATGCCGAGCAGCAGCAGCCAGTTGCGGCCGGTGCTGCCCGCCAGATCGGCCGCCGGTACGAAGATCTCGACGACCGATGTCTTGCCGGCCACGGTCACCGGCTCCAGGCGTACCACCCCATCGGAGATGTCGATGGTGCGGATGTCGCCGCTGTCGGCCGTGCGTTGCACCTCGGCCGCGCTGACCCGGCCCGGCACGTTGCCGGTCGGCGGATGCACCACCGCGCCGCCCGCCGCCGTGACGGCGGCGGCGAGGCCCTTCTGGTTGGCGCCCGCGGCGATCGCGCCGGCCACCGTGGCGCTGTGCCGTTCGGCCGCGGCCATCACCTGCTCACGATGGTCCGAGCGGAGTTCCCAGCCGAGCGGGACGAGGAAGGCGAGGGCGGCGACGGCCGTGGTGGCCGCGGTCATCGCGGCCAGCCGGGACCTCAGTCCGGCGCCACCAACCGGAATCCGACCCCCCGCACGGTGCGCAGGTAGCGCGGCTTCGCCGCGGATTCGCCCAGTTTCCGCCTCAGCCAATAAAGGTGGACGTCGATCGTCTGGTCCTCGCCGACCGATGGCTGTCGCCATACCTCCTCCAACAGCTCACGACGGGAGACCACCCGGCCCGGTCGGGCCGCGAGGTATGCCAGCAGGTCGAATTCCTTGCGGGTCAGGGCCAGCACCTGGTCGCCCAGGCTGGCACTGCGTTCGCCGATGTCCACCCGGAGCTCGCCGACCTCGTGCACGGCCGGCTGCGCGGTGCGGCTGGCCCGGCCCACCCGGCGCAGCACCGTGGAGATGCGCGCGTCGAGGTGGGCGCCGGTGAACGGCTTGACCATGTAGTCGTCGGCGCCGGCCCGCAGCAGCCGGACCACCGTCTGCTCGTCGTCACGCGCGGTGGCGATGATGATCGGCACGTCGGTGATGCCACGCAGCATCCGCAGCGCGTCGGAACCGTCCAGATCGGGCAGTCCGAGGTCGAGCACGACCAGGTCGGGTGTCTCGGCGGCGACCCGGCGCAGTGCGTCCAGCGCGGTGCCCACGGCGTGCACGGCGTGGCCCCGATCGGTCAACGATCGGAGCATGGCGCCACGCACGACGTGATCGTCCTCGACGAGCAACACCGTGGCCATGCGAAGACCGTAGCGCCAAGCGCGGGTGGCGCCTAACCCGTGATTGAGGGACACCTTTCGATCACTCTGCGTGGTCGAATACCATCCGATGTGCCGATGTCGTTCACATTGTTTCCCGGTACAAGGCTGGCGCTGGCTCTGGAGAGCCTGGCCGGTCTGAGCGTTGGCGACGCCCTCGGGGCTTCGTCCCTAGCCGACATTTCGGACGATCCGCCGGCGCCCTGGGAGTGGACCGACGACACCGAGCAGGCGTGCTGCCTCGTCGCGGTGCTCGCCGAGGGCGACTTCGACCGGGACCGGTTCGCCGACCTGCTCGCCCGTCATCACGACACCGATCGAGGCTACGGCGCCGGCGCGATGCTGATGCTGCGGGAGATCCGCGACGGCCTGCCGTGGCCGATCGCGGCGGCTGCTGCTTTTGACGGGCAGGGCTCAGCCGGCAACGGCGCGGCCATGCGGGCCGCGCCCCTCGGTGCCTGGCATGCCGACTCGCTCGTGCACGCGGCCGTGCAGGGCGCGCGGGCCGCCGAGGTCACGCACGCACACGCGGAAGGGATCGCCGGGGGAGTGGCGGTCACGGTGGCGGCCGCGGCGGCTGCGGCCGGCCGGCTCGACGGCGATAAACCGGACCTTTTGCGAGTGGTGGCGTCGCACACGCCGGCCGGGCGCATCCGCGACGACCTGATCGCGGCGACCCGGGTCCGCAGTGCGGCGGAGGCGGCCTACGAGTTCGGCAGCGGTGCCCGGGCGATGGCGCGGGACACCGTTCCATTCGCGATCTGGGTGGCCAACCGCTTCCTCGGCGACTACCCCGGTGCGATCGCGGCCTGCATCGCGGCCGGCGGGGACATCGACACCACCTGCGCGATCGCGGGTGGCATCGTGGCCGCGTACACCGGTCTGGACGGCATCCCGCCGGCCTGGCTCTCGGCCCGCGAACCGCTGCCGGGTTGGCTGGCCGCGGCGACAGCCGCGGGCGAATGACCGTAGTCTGCTGGACGTGACGGAGCAGCAAGTCGAGACCGGCGATCCGGACGGGCTGGAGCGGCTGTGGACCCCGCACCGGATGACCTACATCACCGGCGAGGACCGGCCCGACGGCTGCGCCTTCTGCCTGGCGCCCGGCCTGGCCGAGGCGGAGAGCCTGGTGGTGGCGCGCGGTGAGCTCGTCTACGCGGTGCTGAACCTCTATCCGTACAACCCGGGGCACGTGCTCATCTGCCCCTACCGGCACGTCGCCGACTACACCGAGCTCACCGAGGACGAGACGGTGGAGGTGGCCGCGTTCACCCGCCGGGCGATGCGGGTCATCCGATCGGTGAGCAGCCCGCACGGTTTCAACCTGGGGATGAACCAGGGCTCGGTGGCCGGCGCCGGCATCGCCGCGCACCTGCACCAGCACGTGGTGCCGCGCTGGGGCGGGGACGGCAACTTCATGCCGGTGATCGGCCGCACCAAGGTGCTGCCTCAGCTGCTGACCGACACCCGAGTCATGCTCGCGAAGGCGTGGCCAGCGCTCTGATCCCGGCCACGATCTCCTCCGGGGTGGGCGCGGTCGCCGGATTGGCCAGCCACTGGGTGAGCACCCCCGACATCAGTGCCATCTGCATCGAGCCGACCGTGCGCACCGTCTGATCGTCGAGCTCGTCCTCCGGCGTGCCGGTGATCAGCGCGGCCATCCCTCGCCGCCCCTGCTCGATGCCGTCGGCGAGCTGCGCGCTCAGCTGCGGGTTGTGCTCGGCCTGAATCATCACCTCGACGCTGGCCAGCCACAACGGCCGATGCTGGGTGATCGACCCGACGATCCGCCGCCAGAAGCCGACCATCGGCTCCTCGCCCTCGATGCCCGGCCCGGTGAGCGCCGTGAACACGGCGTCTCCCCAGTCCTCCATGGCGCTGAGCATCGCGGTCGTCATCAGCGCCTCGGTGGAGCCGTAGTGATAGCCGATCGAGCCCAGGTTGGTGCCGGAGAGAGCCACGATGTCGCGCGCCGTAGTGCGCGCGTAGCCCTTCTCATACAGCGACTTCTTGGCCCCGGCCAGCAGATCTTCCTTGTGCCCCACAGTCGCCATCCTAACTTCTATACAAACGTGTAAGACGTTTGTATAGTACTCCCATGACGACCTCACGGGTACTGATCTCCGGAGCCGGCGTTGCCGGTCCCGCCCTGGCGCTGGGCCTGCGCCGCCGCGGCATCGACGTCACCATCGTGGAGCGGGCGCCGTCGCTGCGCGCCGGCGGCTACAAGGTCGACGTGCGCGGCGCCGGCACCGAGGTGCTCAAGCGGCTCGGCATCTACGAGGCCTGCCGAGCCCTCGACTGCGGCATGGAACAGATCACCTACGTGAACAAGGTCGGCAAACAGATCGCCGCCCTCCCCGCCAGCCTCCTGATGGGCCGCAAAGGCGACGACATCGAGCTGATGCGAGGCGACATCGGCCATATCCTCTACGACGCCACGAAGAACGACGTCGAATACGTCTTCGGCGACTCGATCACCAGCCTGACCGACGGTCCCGACGGGGTCGACGTGGCGTTCGAGCGGGGGGCGCCACGCCGATTCGACTACGTGGTCGGCGCCGACGGCCTGCACTCGACCACCCGCCGGCTGGCCTTCGGCGAGGTGGAGCCCACCCATCTGGGCGCCTACATCTCCATCTTCGAGGTCCCCAACCACCTGAAGATCGACCGCGAGGAGTTCATGTACTCCCGGCCCGGCCGCCTGGCCTTCGCCTACGCCATGGGAGCCGACCAGCCCGCCAAGGTGGGCCTGACTTTCGCCTCACCCCCACTGGGCCACGACCGCCGCGACGTCACCGCACAGAAGGCACTGGTCAAGGAGGCTTTCGCCGGCCTCGGCTGGGAAACCGACAAATTCCTGGAGTCAATCGACAAAGCCGACGACTTCTACTTCGACTCTCTCAGCCAGATCGAGCTCGATGCCTGGTCGAAAGGCCGGGTGGTACTGCTCGGCGACGCCGCCCATTGCCCGTCCCCGGCGTCCGGCCAGGGAACCAGCCTGGCCCTGGTGGGTGCCTACGTTTTGGCCGAGACTTTGGGCAAGCCGGACGGCCTGGAGGAGTACGAGCAGACGATGCGTCCGTATGTCGAGAAGAACATGGCGTTCGGCCGCAAGATGGCCAAAGACATGGTCCCGGGGGGTCGCCTCTCCATCGCGTTCCGCAATTACGGCATGCGGACCCTCAAGTTCCACCCGCGCAAGGAGCAGGTTATCGATAAGGTCCTCGCTCCTATGCACGAGGCGGCCAACGCGATCGCTCTTTAGGTTTGTGGGTTTGTATTGCTCGCGCTGGGACGGTTTTGGGCCGGGGATGACCATGCAGGGCATAAATGCTCCACCGCCCAGCATGGTCATCCCCGGCCCAAAACCGTCCCAGCGTAAGAGAGCCGCCCAAAACCGCCCCAGCGCAACTATTTGGCAGAGTGCTCTTTACGAACGGCCTCAGCCAAATGCAGAGGCATAGGCTCATGCCGAATATAGGTACGAGTAAAGGTCCCAGACCCAGAAGACAGAGCCCGCAGCTCAACGGCATACCGGATCAGCTCAGTGGCTGGAACCTCGGCCCGCACAAGACTGTGGACGCCGTCCGGCTCAGACTCCGACCCAAGCGGCCGCCCCCGCCGCCCCGACAGATCACTCATCACAGCGCCCACGTAGTTCTCCGGCACCCGCACCGCAATCTCGTCGATCGGCTCCAGCAGCGTCACCTGCCCAGCCGCCGCTGCCTCACGCAACGCCAGTGCCCCCGCAGTCTGGAACGCGGCGTCGGAAGAGTCGACACTATGCGCCTTCCCGTCGAACAGGGTCACCCGCAGATCCACCACCGGATAGCCAGAAACCAGCCCCCGCTCGAGCTGACTGCGCACGCCCTTCTCGACCGACGGAATGTAGTTGTGCGGCACCGCACCGCCCACCACCTTGTCGACAAACTCAAACCCCGACCCACGCGGAAGCGGCTCCACCTGGATATGACACACCGCGTACTGCCCATGGCCCCCGGACTGCTTCACGTGACGTCCTTGAGCCTTAGCGGTAGCCCCGAACGTCTCCCGCAGCGGCACCTTAACCGGCTCGGTATCGAGTTCAACGCCGCCAGACCGGAGCCGGTCGAGCACCACGTCAGCGTGTGATTCGCCCATAGTCCAGAGCACCAACTGATGGGTCTCGACGTTACGTTCGAGCCGCAGCGTCGGATCCCCGGCGACGAGACGCCCCAGGTTCTTAGCGAGCGCGTCCTCGTCAGACCGAGTCTTGGCGACCACCGCAATCGGCAGCAGTGGTTCCGGCATGGTCCACGGCTCGATGAGCAGCGGTTGTTCCTTCCCGGAGAGCGTGTCCCCGGTCTCCGCGCTACCGGACTTGGTGATCGCACAGATATCGCCGGCCACGCAGTAGGGAACTTCACGCAGCTGACTGCCGAGCGGCGAGTAGACGTGGGCGACCCGCTCGTCGGCGTCGTGGTCAGGGTGGCCGCGTTCGGCCAGGCCGTGCCCCGAGACGTGCAGCACCTGTTCGGGTTTCAGCGTGCCGGAGAAGACCCGGACCAGGGACACCCGCCCGACGTGCCGGTCGATGGTGGTCTTGACCACCTCGGCGACCAGCGGCCCGGCCGGGTCGCAGACCAGCGGCGGCCGTGGCGAGCCGTCCACTCCGGTGACCACCGGCAGGTCGTGTTCGAGCGGCGACGGCGCGGCCGAGACCAGGCCGTCGAGCAGCGCGTCGAGGCCGACGCCGGTGGCCGAGCAGACCGGGATGACCGGGTAGAAGTTGCCCTTGGCGACCGCTTTCTCCAGGTCGGTCATCACCGTGTCGGTGGAGACCAGCTCGCCGCTGAGGTAGCGGTCCATCAGGGTTTCGTCCTCGCTCTCGGCGATGATCCCCTCGATGAGTGTGTTGCGGTCGTCCGCGATCGGGTTGAGGTGTTCCGGCTCGGCCTCGCCGACCCGCGGCGGGTAGCCCTCGGAGTAGTCCAGCACCCGCAGCGTGACCAGGCCCAGCAGGCCGGCGATCGACTGGCCGTCGTCGCCCAGCATCGGCTGGTAGGTGGGCATGACGTTTTCCCCGAACGCCTCCTGGCAGTCCTCGAGGGTGCCGTCGTAGTCGGCCCGGGGGTGGTCGAGCCGGGTGATCGCGACGGCTCGGGGCATGCCGACCGCGGCGCACTCCTCCCACAGGGCGGTGGTGGCCTCGTCGATGCCGTCGACCGCGGAGACGACGAAGAGCGCGGCGTCCGCGGCCCGCAGGCCGGCGCGCAGCTCTCCGACGAAGTCGGCGTAGCCGGGGGTGTCGAGCAGATTGATCTTCACGTCCTGGTGAACCAGCGGGGCGCAGGCCAGCGCGACCGAGCGCTGCTGGCGGACCGCCGCCGGATCGTGGTCCGACACCGTGGTGCCGTCGGTCACCGTGCCCGCCCGCGGGATCGTCCCGGTGGCGGCGAGCAGGGCCTCGACCAGGGTGGTCTTGCCCGAACCCGAATGACCCACCAGCACCACGTTGCGTACTCTGCCGGGCTCGGTCACCACCGGCGCAGCCGCGCCGTTGAGCCCCTTCTCCGAGGTCTTCTGCGCCATCGCGGCCGCTCCTGTCCGTTTCATGACTGTTACGACGCTGTTCCTGAATCCCACACCCGCTGCTGTGGTGGTGGCAACCCTTTGTAGTCGCCAATCAGGAAAGGGGACTTTGGTCCTTTTGCGGAGATGACGATACGGCCACGCAGGGGGCGGATCCTGCCGTCCCTCCCCGGGCGCCGATAAGGTGGGACGGCCATGGCAAAGATCGTCAACGTTCCCGCGCGTGCTGTCGTGTCGCACGTGGTCATTCCGACCGCCCGATTCCTGCTGAAGATCGGCGTCACACCCAACGCCGTCACCGTCGCCGGGACCATCGGCGTGCTCTTCGGCGCCTGGCTGGGGTCGCAGGGGCACCTCCTCTGGGGGACCATCGTCGTCACCGCGTGCGCGCTCACCGACGCGCTCGACGGCACGATGGCCCGGATGCGCGGCGGCACCAGCAAGTTCGGTGCCCTGCTCGACTCGTCGATGGACCGGATCGCCGACGGCGCGGTCTTCGGCGCCGTCGTGTGGTATTTGGCGGGCCAGGGCAATCCGTACGGCGGCATGATCGCCTGCCTGATCAGCCTGGTCGCCGGCCAGGTCGTCTCGTATGTGAAGGCCCGCGCCCAGAGCCTCGGCCTGAACGCCGACGTCGGCATCGCCGAGCGCCTCGAACGCCTGCTCATCCTGGGTGTCGGCGGCCTGCTCGGCGCCGCCGGACTCGACTGGGGCCTGCCCGCCGCGCTGTGGGTGCTCGCCACGCTCTCCGTGGTAACCGTCTTCCAGCGGCTGATTCACGCCGGCCGTACCGAGCCGGTTCCGCCTGCGGCCGAGCCGGTGGCATGAAGGATCGGCTCACCGAGCTCGGCTTCGTCGCCGGCTGGCGGCTGGTCCGGATGCTGCCGCTGCCGGCGGCCCGGGCGCTGTTCAACGCCGCGGCCGACCGGGCGTACCAGAAGAACGGGCCTGGCACCCAGCGGCTTCGCCGCAACCTTCAGCAGGTCAACCCCGACATTCCCGAAGATGCCGTACGTGCGGGGCTGCGTTCCTACGCGCGCTACTGGCTGGAGGCGTTCCGGCTTCCGTCGCAGTCCAAGCAGAGCTTCCTGGACGGTTTCGGGATCTCGCCGGAGCACTACGACTGGCTCCGCAAGGCCGCCGCCGACGGGGGTGGCGCGGTGCTCGCGCTGCCGCACACCGGCAACTGGGACGCGGCCGCCGCCTGGGTGGTCTCCAACGGCTGGCCGATGGTGACGGTTGCCGAGCGGCTCAAGCCCGAGGGTGTGTACCGGCAGTTCATGGCGTACCGGGAAAAGCTCGGCATGGAGGTCGTCCCGCTCACCGGCGGCCCGCGGGCGCCGCTCGACGTGCTCGCCGAGCGGATCGGCCAGGGCTGGCTGGTCTGCCTGCTCGGCGACCGCGACCTCTCCCGCAACGGCGTCGACGTGACGTTCTTCGGGGGCCGCACGCGAATGCCGGCCGGCCCGGCGATCCTGGCCATCCGTACCGGTGCGCCGCTCTTCGCCGTTGATCTGTCCTTCACCCCCACCCAGACCTACGCGGTTCTCCGGCGGATCACCCCGCCGACCGCCGGCGCCCTGGACGAGCGGGTCAAGGCCACCACGCAGCTGCTGGCCGACGCCTTTGCCGAGGGGATCGCGGAACACCCGCAGGACTGGCACATGCTGCAGAAACTGTGGCTGTAGGGAGGCCATCATGCGGATCGGGATCGTCTCGCCCTACTCCTTCGACGTGCCCGGCGGCGTGCAGAACCACATCATGGACCTGTCCGAGGCGCTGATCGGACTCGGTCACTCGGTGAGCGTGCTCGCTCCCGCCGACGAGGACGCCGACCTCCCGCCGTACGTGGTTCCGGCCGGCCGGGCGGTGCCGTTCCCCTACAACGGGTCGGTCGCCCGGATCGCGTTCGGGCCGGTGTCGACCGCACGGGTGCGGCGCTGGCTGGCCCGGGGCAACTTCGACGTGCTGCACGTGCACGAGCCGCTCGCGCTGTCGCTGTCCATGCTGGCCGTGCTGTCCGCGCGCGGGCCGGTGGTGGCCACCTTCCACACCGCGATGACCCGGTCGCGGGCGCTGTCGGTCGCGCAGGGCCTGCTCCAGCTGGTGATCGAGAAGATCACCGCGCGGATCGCGGTCAGCGAGCTGGCCCGGAAGGTGCAGGTCGAGCACCTCGGCGGGGGAGCGGTGGAGATCCCCAACGGGGTGGCGGTGGCGAAGTTCGCCTCGGCCCAGCGGCTCGACGGCTGGCCCGGCGACGGCGGCACGCTCGGCTTCCTCGGTCGCTTCACCGAGCCGCGCAAGGGCTTCGACCTGCTGCGTGCGGCTTTTGTCCCGCTGGCCGAGGCGCGGCCGGGTTTGCGGCTTCTGGTGGCCGGGCCGGGTGATCGCGAGGATCTCTACGGCGAGTTCCCGGCTCACCTGCGCGACCGGGTGACATTTCTGGGTCTCGTGTCCGAAACCGACAAGGCTCGCATGCTGCGCAGCGTGGACGTCTACGTGGCGCCCAACACCGGCGGCGAGAGCTTCGGCATGATCCTCACCGAGGCGATGGCGGCCGGCACCGCGATCGCCGCCAGCGACCTCGACGCGTTCCGCCGGGTCCTGGACGGCGGCCGGGCCGGGGCGCTGTTCCCCACCGGCGACGCCGATGCGCTGGGCGTTCTGCTGGGCGAACTGCTCGACGACCCGGCCCGGCGGGCCACCCTGATCGAGTCGGCCCGGGTCGCCGTCGCCGCCTTCGACTGGCCCAGCGTCGCGCTGCGCGTCCTCGAGGTCTACGCCACCGCGATCGAGGCCACCGACGGGCGGGTCATCGACGAAGAGTGGTCAGAGCCACGTTCGGGCACCTGACCGGGCGAAACGAAAGGGCACTACGATGCCCCGCATGTGGTGGGTCGTGGGGGTGGTCGCGTTCGTCGTGCTTCTCTCCGCCTACCTCGGCTGGACGGCCCACCGGGTCGAGCGGGTGCACGTGCGGGCACAGTCGGCCGAGCGGGCCCTCGACGCCCACCTGGTGCGCCGGGCCGCGGCCGCCGCGGTCGTCGCCGAGCAGCACGACAACGTCGAGCTGTACGCGGCTGCCCGGCTGGCGCTGGACGCCGCTCCTGACGAACGGGAACAGGCCGAGAACGACCTGACCCGCCAGCTTCGCGCGGCGACGCCACACGGTCTGGACCAGGCGGAACGCCAGCTCATCGCGACGAGCCGGCGGGCGGTGCTGGCCCGGCAGGTGCACACCGACCACGTGCGCGACGCGCTGACCGCCCGGCATCGGCCGCTGGTGCGAGCCCTGGGCATGGCCCGGCGCTACCCCCGCCCGCAGTACTTCGACATCGAGGACCCGACCCTGCCGGAGCGCGTGGCCGAGGTGCCGTTGCCGGCTACCCCGACCTCGCCTCTCGAAACGGTCTAGTCACCAGCCGCGCTCGGCGAGCCGGTGCGGCTGCGGGATCTCGTCGACGTTGATGCCGACCATCGCCTCGCCCAGGCCGCGCGACACCTTGGCCAGCACGTCCGGGTCGTCGTGGAAGGTGGTGGCCTTGACGATCGCGGCGGCCCGCTGGGCCGGGTTGCCGGACTTGAAGATGCCGGAACCGACGAACACGCCCTCGGCGCCCAGCTGCATCATCATGGCCGCGTCGGCCGGGGTCGCGATGCCACCCGCGGTGAACAGCACGACCGGCAGCTTGCCCGCCTCGGCGACCTCCTTGACCAGGTCGTACGGCGCCTGAAGCTCCTTGGCCGCGACGAACAGCTCGTCCTCCGGCAGGGTCTGCAGCCGGCGGATCTCCTGCCGGATCTTGCGCATGTGGGTGGTCGCGTTGGACACGTCGCCGGTGCCCGCCTCGCCCTTCGAGCGGATCATCGCGGCGCCCTCGGTGATCCGGCGCAGCGCCTCGCCCAGGTTGGTGGCCCCGCACACGAACGGCACGGTGAACTGCCACTTGTCGATGTGGTTGGCGTAGTCGGCCGGGGTCAGCACCTCGGACTCGTCGACGTAGTCGACACCGAGCGACTGCAGGATCTGAGCCTCGACGAAGTGCCCGATCCGGGCCTTGGCCATCACCGGGATCGACACCGCCTCGATGATGCTGTCGATCATGTCGGGGTCGGACATCCGGGACACGCCACCCTGGGCGCGAATGTCGGCCGGCACCCGCTCCAGCGCCATGACCGCGACGGCCCCGGCGTCTTCGGCGATCTTCGCCTGATCAGACGTGACCACATCCATGATCACGCCACCCTTGAGCATCTCCGCCATCCCGCGCTTCACGCGCGCGGTCCCGACGGCGGGCTGGTTATCGCTAGACATGGGGTGGCTCCTCAGACGGGGTTGGTTAATACGGATCGTACGCACGAGACCCCCCGCCTCCGATGGCCAATCAACCCCTTGGTGGCCTGCTCGACCTCCTTTACTTCGGCTTCAAATCAAGATCAAGATGTCGTGCCTGAGTGGGTGGTGCAGACCGTCGCTCCCGCCGGGACCCGGCCGGGCCGAGCAGGGCGCGGGCGCGCCCAAAACACTCGACCCAACCGGGCGACCTGCGTAAGTGGTTGCGCAAACCCCGCTTGCGTTGTGTTGGGGTTGGGTGACCACTCACGCAGAATGAAGGGCCAGGGCCAGCTCTGCTGGGCCCCGGCCCGGCCTCGGCGGGAGCATCGGTCTGTACCACCCACCCAGGTGCGACATCGGGATCTTGAATTTGATCTTGGTGGTCGCCTGCCTAAGCTGGATCGGTGAATATCGGAGTGCTGGCCCTGCAGGGCGACGTTCGGGAGCACCTGGCCGCCCTCGCCGAGAGTGACGTGTTGGCGCGGCCGATTCGGCGGCCGGAAGAGCTGGTCGACGTCGAGGCATTGGTCATTCCCGGCGGGGAGTCGACGGCGATCAGCAACCTGGCGGTGTCGTTCGGGCTGCTCGATCCGATCCGGAAGCGGATTGCTGACGGGATGCCGGTCTATGGGTCGTGCGCGGGCATGATTTTGCTGGCTGCCAACGTGCTCGACGGGCGGCCGGACCAGGAGTCCTTCCAGGGCATCGAGATGACCGTGCGGCGCAATGCGTTCGGGCGGCAGATCAACTCGTTCGAGGCAGCGGTGGCCATCGACGACATTTCGGGCGGGGATTTTCACGCTGTCTTCATCCGCGCGCCATGGGTCGAAGAAGTCGGCGACGAAGTGCGCGTGTTGGGCCGCGTCAAGGATGGGCCGGCCGCCGGTAGGATTGTCGCCGTTCGGCAGGGCAACCTGCTCGCCACGGCTTTCCACCCGGAGCTCACCGGCGACCTACGCGTCCACCGGTACTTCGTCGAGATGGTCCGCCAGGCCGCCTGACACCACGGAGGTTTTGCATGTCCGGCCACTCCAAGTGGGCGACGACCAAGCACAAGAAGGCCGTCATCGACGCCAAGCGCGGCAAGATGTTCGCGAAGCTCATCAAGAACATCGAGGTGGCAGCCCGCACGGGTGGTGGCGATCCGTCCGGTAACCCCACGCTCTACGACGCCATTCAGAAGGCGAAGAAGAGCTCCGTCCCCAACGACAACATCAACAACGCGGTCAAGCGCGGCTCCGGCCTGGAAGCGGGCGGCGCCGACTGGCAGACGATCATGTATGAGGGGTATGGCCCGAACGGCGTGGCCATCCTGATCGAGTGCCTCACCGACAACCGCAACCGCGCCGCCACCGAGGTCCGCACCGCCCTGACCCGCAACGGCGGCACCTTCGCCGACGCCGGCAGCGTGTCCTACCTGTTCAACCGCAAGGGCGTCGTGCTGGTCCCGAAGGAGGGGAACAGCGAGGACGACCTGATGCTGGCGGTCCTCGACGCCGGCGCCGAGGAGATCAACGACCTCGGTGACTCGTTCGAGGTGGTCAGCGAGCCCACCGACCTGGTGCCGGTGCGCACGGCGCTGCAGGACGCCGGCATCGACTACGACTCGGCCGAGTCCTCGCTGGTCCCGACGATGACGGTGCCGGTCGACGAGGAAGCGGCCCGCAAGGTCTTCAAGCTGATCGACGCCCTCGAGGACTGCGACGACGTGCAGAACATCTTCGCGAACTTCGACGTCTCCGACGAGGTCATGGCCGCCATCGACGCGTGACACGCCGAGCGTGCGACCAGGTGTCCCATGACATCTGGTCGCACGACCATTAAGGTCTTATGACATCTGGGCCTTGAGCTACTAGGCATTACGCAAGTACGGTGAGGGGGTACTGGCCGTCATGACTGGTCTCAATCTGCCGCCGATCGAGGGCCTCGACGTCGATGATCTCGCCTCCCTGCCCAAGGAATACCGCTACGAACTGCACGACGGAAGTCTCGTCGTCATGACGCCGTCCACCTACTGGCACAAGGTGATGGCGCGGCGCCTCATGTTCTTGCTGGCCGAGGCCGGCCTCGAGGTGCTCCAGGACACCGGCATCCGCGGCGACCGGCCACGCGACAGCCGCCTCCCCGATCTCGGGGTCATCGACAGCCTCCCACCCGACGTGGCCGACTACTCGAACCTGCCGGGCGCGGCCTTCCGGATGGTCATCGAAATCGTCTCGGAGAGCTCCCCGAACGGGGAGTATGCGGAGAAGGCCCGCTGGTACGCCGAGCGAGGCATCCCGGAGTACTGGATAGCCGACCGCACCCCCGAGCGCTCCCACGACGACGCCCTCGTGCACCTGCACCGCTTGACCTTGACCGGCGGCGAACCGACTTACGCCCGAGACCGAACCGTCCGCCTGTCGGAGCTGGAAGCGGAGTACCGCGAAAAGCGCGCCTAGTTGACTAGTGACACCTGGTCTCGCGACCAGTAAAGTGCACGTCGTGACAGGCTTCAATTTGCCGCCGGTCGGAGACCTTGACGTCGAAGATCTCCCCGCTCTGCCCAAGGGCTACCACTACGAGCTGCGCGAGGGAAATCTCGTCATCCTGGCGCCAGTGACCTTCTGGCATAAGTCGATTTCGCGTCGTGTGATGCTGATGCTCTTCGGGGCCGGCCTCGACGCCTTCCAAGATCTTGGTGTGGTGGGGGATCGGCCGCGCGACTGCCGCTTCGCCGACATCGGCGTGGTGGTGGACCGGCCTCGACTGGATTCGCGCCCGAACCTGCCAGGCTCGGCCTACCTTCTCGTCGTGGAGGTCGTGTCGCCGAACTCACCGAACGGCGAGTACACCCACAAGCTGGACTGGTATGCCCAGCGCGGCATCCCGGAATACTGGGTCGTCGACCGGGCGCCCGACGGCGCCGACGACGATGCGCTGGTCCTGATCCACCGCCTGGGGTCATTCGCCGGCGAGTCCGTCTACGGGCGCGAGCGCACCCTCCTCCTGTCCGACCTGGAGGCGGAATATCGCAAAAAGGGAGCCTGAGGCGTTGCTCCACGACTAGTACGATGACGGGACCGGCCCGGAGGCCGGTCCTGTCTGTTTTGGTGGCGGGTTTCTGGCAGACGTTGACTAGTAACATCTGGTCTGGTGACCAGTATCGTTTGGGGGCGGGCTGACGATGATCGATCGACAGGAGCCGGAAATGACAGACCTCGCAACCAAACCCGAAGCAGATGTTGAGATAGATGCCGAGCTGCTGGCGGAGGCGGAGCGACAGGGCTCTCATCGCACTCCGAACAGGGCTCTCAACGCGGCCCTCCGGGTCTACGTCGAGATCGCCCGGGCCAAGCGCCAGGCGGCCGGCGAAGCGCTCAAGAAGATGGCCGACAGCGGTGAGTTGGACTTCTCGGCCTTCGACGAGGTGAGCGAATGAAGTACCTCGTCGACACCAGTGCTCTGACCCGTCTCATCCGAAAGCAGGTCGATGCCAGCTGGGAGGACCTTGTCAACCGCGGCCTGGTCGCCGTGTGTGAGCCGGCCGTGGCGGAGACTCTGAAGATTGCCGATGCGAAGGGATACGACGAGACCGAAGACCTCATTCGCGAGCGATGCCTGACCTTTACGGTTCCCGATGGCGTCTGGAGCATTGTCGCGGAGATCCGGCGGGAGCTTGCCGCCAGCGGCGCGCACGGAGGTCCGTCGGTCGCGGATCTGGTGATCGCGGCGACCGCGATCCGGCTCAGGTTGATCGTCCTGCACGAGGACGGCGACTTCGAGACCATGGGTCGTTTCGTACCGGAATTGCGACAGCAACGCGTCAGTGCCAGACCGAATTGATCCAGCTCTGACGGCAGTCAATGTGTGAGCCGACTCGGGAGAGGCGCCCGGGCCGGCTTCTCAGTAACTGGCGGAGAGCCAGGACATGTACTGGATCAGGCCGCCTACCAGCAGGACGCTGCCTACGGCCAGGCGGCCTATGCGGTGCCACTCGGATCTGCGGCTTGCCTTTACCCACGCTATGCCCGCGTCGGCCATGGAAGCCGCGCCGCTCCTCGCCGTACTCGGCAGGACTGTTGCCTTGCGCAACGCCAGGCTTGAGCGAATCGCCTCGGCCGGCGCGAAGCTCAGGGTTTGCGTGCGCAGCACGCGGATGTCCACCTCGTAGATCTGCTCGTCGCGCCACTGCTTGGTGCGCTGGGTCAGGCGCTTCTCCAGGTACGCCGTGGCGGTGTCCTTGCCGGTCAGCCGGCCCCACCAGTGGAGCCGGCGCCAATGGCCGGCCACGTCGGTGAGCACGTCCAGGTAGAGGTGCGCGGCCTCGAAGTCGCCGCCGACCAGGCGGTTGGTCTCGGCGCGCAGGGATGCCAGGTGACCGGTGACGAAAACGACGTACTCCGGTGGCGGATCGTCGTCCATCGGCGGAACGAGGTACATAGCTACCTCCCACGCTCATCGTCGGAGCGTGTCGGTGCCGGGCGCAAGAGCGGGGCGTATTAGGGTGTCGAACACACGTACGTGAGGCAGGGGAGGTCCGTGGTGCGCGTGCTCGGCGTCGACCCGGGTCTCACCCGGTGCGGAGTGGGTGTCGTCGAGGGTCTGCCGGGCCGGCCGTGCAAGCTGATCGGCTACTACGTGGTCTACACCGATCCGGACGACGATATCGCCCTGCGCCTGCTGCGGCTGGACACCGAGTTGGCCGCTCTGGTGGCCGAGCACAAGCCCGAGAGCGTGGCCGTCGAGCGGGTGTTCTCCCAGCACAACGTGCGTACGGTGATGGGCACCGCGCAGGCCAGCGGGGTCGCCGTGCTGGCCGGCGCGCGGGCCGGATTACCGGTGCAGACCTATACGCCGAGCGAGGTCAAGGCGGCCGTGACCGGCTCCGGCACGGCCGGCAAGGCGCAGGTGACCAGCATGGTCACCCGGCTGCTGGGGCTGGACGCGCCGCCCCGGCCGGCCGATGCCGCCGACGCGCTCGCCCTCGCCATCTGCCACATCTGGCGTGGCGGCACGCGGGCCCGGATGGAGGCCGCCGTGCTGGCGGCGAAAAGGAGAGCACGACGATGATCGCGAGTGTGCGTGGCGTGGTGGCCGCGATCCTTCCGGACAGTGCGGTCGTCGAGGTCGGCGGCGTGGGCATGCAGGTGATGTGCGCGCCGGGCACCCTGGCCGGCCTGAAGGCCGGCGTCGAGTGCCGGCTGGCTACCAGCCTGATCGTCCGGGAGGACTCCCTCACCCTGTACGGATTCGCCGACGACGACGAGAAGAGTCTGTTCGAGCTGCTCCAGACGGCGAGCGGGGTCGGTCCGCGGCTGGCCCAGGCGGCCTTGGCCGTGCACGCACCCGACGTGATCCGCCGCGCCATCGCCGGTGCTGACCTGGCCACCCTGACCCGGGTGCCGGGGATCGGCAAGAAGGGCGCCGAGAAGATGGTGGTCGAGCTGCGCGACCGGATCGGTCCGATGCCGCTCGGCGACGGCACCCCGGCCGGCATGCTGCGCGGCGACTGGCAGGAGCAGGTCCGCCAGGGCGTGCTCGCGCTCGGCTGGACGGTCGCGCAGGCCGACCAGGCGGTGGCCGCGGTCGCCGAGTCGATCACCGGTGACGTCCCGCCGGTGCCGGTGCTGCTGCGTCAGGCGATCCGCCTGCTGGGCAAGACCCGATGAGTGAGTTGGTTTCGCCGGACGCGGATGATGACGACCTCGACGCCGAGGCGAGTGTTCGCCCGCGCCGGCTGGCCGACTTCATCGCTCAGCACCGAGTGCGCGACCAACTGGACCTGCTGCTGAAGGGCGCGATGGGCCGGGGCACGCCGCCCGATCACATCCTGCTGTCCGGCCCGCCCGGCCTGGGAAAGACGACCCTGGCCAACATCGTGGCGGCCGAGCTGGGCACCAGCATCCGCACCACGAGCGGCCCGGTGATCGAGCGGTCCGGTGACCTGGCCGCGATCCTGACCAGCCTCGGGCCGGGCGACGTGCTGTTCATCGACGAGATCCACCGGATCGCGAAACCGGCCGAGGAGCTGCTCTACTCCGCGATGGAGGACTTCCGGGTCGACGTCATCGTGGGCAAGGGGCCGGGCGCCACCGCGATCCCGATCGACCTCGAGCCGTTCACTCTCGTGGGTGCCACGACACGCGCGGGACTGCTGTCCGGCCCGATGCGAGACCGGTTCGGGTTCGTCGCGCACCTCGACTTCTACTCACCGGCCGATCTGGACTCGCTGCTGCACCGCTCGGCGCGGATCCTGGGGGTGCCGATCACGGCGGAGGGTGCGACGGAGATCGCCGGCCGCTCGCGCGGCACGCCGCGCATCGCGAACCGCCTGCTGCGCCGGGTGCGGGATTATGCCGAGGTGCGGGCCGACGGGGTGGTCACCGAGGAAACTGCCCGCGAGGCCCTCAAGGTGTACGACGTGGACGCGCTCGGCCTCGACCGGCTGGACCGGGCCGTGCTGCGGGCGCTGATCGAGTCGTTCCGGGGTGGCCCGGTCGGTTTGTCCACCCTCGCGGTCGCGGTCGGTGAGCAGTCCGATACCGTCGAAGAGGTGTGTGAGCCGTTCCTTGTCCGGGCCGGCCTGCTGGCGCGCACCCCGCGCGGGCGAGTCGCGACCGAGTCGGGATGGCTTCACCTGGGCAAAACGCCGCCGTCGGGGGTTGTTCAGGGTGATCTGTTCGCCCGGGACGCGTGAAATCCCCTCGTAATGTGAACGTGATGTGTGCCGCATTCGGACTTCCCAGGTTGACCGATTAGACTCGCCGCGGTTCAACCGGGATGTGTATATCGCCCCGACGCGCCCATGTCGCGCATCGAGGGCCTACGGAAGGCTTTCTAGTGGTTCAGGCAGCAGCCGAGGGTGGCGCAGGCGGAAGCGGCTTCACGACGATCCTTTTCCTCCTTCTGCTCTTCGGCGTCGTCTATTTCCTGATGATCCGCCCGCAGCAGAAGCGTCGTCGCGAGGCCACCCAGATGCAGAACACCCTGGGTCCGGGCGACGAGATCGTCACGATCGGCGGTCTGCACGGGACAGTGGTGACCATCGATAGCGATGTGGCTACCCTGGAGGTCGCTCCCGGTGTCGTGGTGACGTTCGCCCGCCCGGCCATCGCTCGCGTGCTTCCTAAGGCCGAGCCCGTCGTTGAGACGGAAGAAGAGGCCGAGGTCGAAGACGAGCCGGTCATCGAGGAGCCGCCGGTGGTCGACGACACGACCGCCGACAAGAGCAAGAAAGACTGAACAAAGCTTTCGGACCGGCCCGCGGCGCACCCAGCCGTCGGGCCGGTTCGTCCGGCCGCAGAACGGCCACTGCAATTTGATCGGCGCCGCCGGGGAGCGGCCGACACGTACAGGGAGACCGAACGCCGTGGCACGACCACCTCAGGGACAGATGCATCCCGGACGCCAACTTGGCGTGCTCGGCCTGGTCTTCGTCGTCCTGTATCTGCTCGTATTCTTCGGTGGCGGGGCGTCGGGCAGCTTCGCCGACCGCCTGCACCCGAAACTGGGTCTCGACCTGGTCGGTGGCACGATGGCCACCTACGTGGCGTCCGTGCAGGGCGGCCAGGTGCCGACCAAGGACAGCATGGAGCAGGCCCGGAGCATCATCGAGAACCGCGTCAACGCGCTCGGTGTCTCCGAGGCCGAGGTCGTCATCCAGGGCGACCGCAACATCGTCGTCTCGCTGGCCGGCAAGTCCGACGACCAGCTGAAGGACCTCGCGTCCGCCGCGCAGATGCGTTTCCGTCTGCTCATCGGCGTGACCGGTGACGTCGCCCAGTCGGCGCTGAACCCGGCGACCGCGACGCCGTCCGCGTCCACCTCGGCCGCGCCGTCCACCAGCACCTCGGCCAAGCCGTCGAGCAGCGCGAGCGCCCCCGCGGTGAACGCCTCGCCGTCGACCGGTGGCCAGGGTGGTGGCGAGGTCGTGAAGGCGCCGAGCCCGAGCACGACCCCCAGCGCGTCGGCGACCCCGTCGGCCACCGCGACCCCGGCGGCCGACAGCACCGCCGCCGTGCCCGGCCAGGAAGAGGTCACGCCGGCCGAGGTGCAGAAGAAGGTCGGCGCGGCCGCATGGGCCGCCGCCCAGAAGCTGACCGCGCCGGTGGACCTGTCCACCGACGCCAAGGCCGGCCTGGCCTACTCGGCCTTCGGCAAGCTCAGCGGCGCCGAGGTCAACGCGCTCACCCCGGACATGCAGTTCAACATCCCGACGATCAGCTGCACGCAGCTCGACGACCGGCCCAACGGTGCGATCGACAACGTCGACACCAAGGTCGCGGCCTGCTACAACGGCGCCAAGATCATGCTGGACAAGGCTCCGGTGGTCGGTGACGACATCTCCAAGGCCTCCGCGCAGCTCGACTCGCAGAACGGCCAGTGGGTCGTCTCCCTCGACTTCAAGAGCGAGGGCCAGACCAAGTGGGCCAACCTGACCCGGCAGGCGTTCCAGGCCACCTCGGCCGACCCCTGCTACGTCGCCGCCCAGACGCTCTACTCGAGCATCGAGCACTGCGCGGTCGCGGTGGTCCTCGACAAGAACGTCATCTCGGCGCCGCAGATCCAGGGCGTGCTGACCAGCACCTCGCAGATCACCGGCTCGTTCACCGCGGTCACCGCCAAGCAGCTGGCCGACCAGCTCAACTTCGGCGCGATCCCGGTCACCTTCACCGCCGGCCCGGCCCAGACCGTGTCCGCCACGCTGGGCATCCAGCAGCTGAAGGCCGGCCTGCTGGCCGCCGCGATCGGCATGGCGCTGGTGGCGGTGTACGCGTTCTTCTACTACCGGCTGCTCGGCTCGGTCATCTTCCTGAGTCTGATCCTGTCCGGTCTGCTGACCTTCGGCGCACTGGTCTTCTTGGGCCGCACTGTCGGCTTCACCCTGACCCTGGCCGGTATAGCCGGCTTCATCGTGTCCCTGGGTGTCGCGGCCGACTCGTTCGTCATCTACTTCGAACGTCTTAAAGACGAGATCCATGAGGGCCGAAGTCCGCGCTCCGCGGTGCCACGAGCATGGGCCCGTGCCCGCCGCACGATCATCTCGGCGAACACGATCACGATCATGGCCGCCGTGGTGCTCTACATCGTCTCGATCGGCGCGGTCCAGGGCTTCGCGTTCGCGCTGGGTCTGTCCACCGTGCTCGACCTTCTCGTGGTGTTCCTCTTCCGGCACCCGATCATGACGATGTTCGCGAACACCAAGGCGTTCCTGTCGCCGCGGGTGAGCGGTCTCGGCCGCGTCCTGCGTCGCGCCCAGACCGAAGCCAAGGAGGCCTGAGATGGCCCGTAACGGTCTCGCCGATCGCCTGTACCAGGGCGAGGCGAACATCAACATCATCGGCCGCCGCAAGACCTGGTTCATCGTCGCGGCCGTGCTCGTACTGATCTCGATCGGCAGCTTCGTCTTCAAGAGCTTCGAGTTGGGCATCGAGTTCGCCGGTGGCACGTCGTTCAGCGTCCCGGCCAAGACCTCCGCCGGTCAGGAGCTCACCCAGGACGAGGTCTCGAGCGCCGTCGACCGCGCGATCAAGACAGTTGACCCGGCGGCCGAGATCGGCGCCGTGCAGCAGGTCCGCAGCACCGGCGGCGGCGACGCGTACTTCACGGTTCGGGCCCCCGACCTGACCGCGGCGCAGGCCGAGAAGGCCAAGGCCACCCTGGTCGCTGACCTCGGCGTCAAGGCCGAGGACGTCAGCGACGACCGGGTGTCGGCGGCCTGGGGCGGGCAGGTGACCCGGCAGGCCGTCATCGGTCTGCTGGTCTTCCTGGTGCTGGTGATGGCCTACCTGGTCGTCCGGTTCGAGTGGCGGATGGCGGTGGCGGCGCTCTCCTCGCTGCTGCTCGACCTGGTCCTCACCGCCGGCGTCTACTCGCTTGTCGGTTTCGAGGTCACCCCGTCCACGGTGATCGGCTTCCTGACGATCCTCGGTTACTCGCTGTACGACGTGGTGGTGGTGTTCGACAAGGTCCAGGAGAACACCCGCGGCATCACGGCGAGCAGCGTCCGGACGTACTCGGAAGCGACAAACCTCGCGGTCAACCAGACCCTGATGCGTTCGCTCAACACCGGTCTGGTGGCGCTGCTGCCGGTCGGTGGCCTGCTCTTCATCGGCGCCGGCCTGCTCGGCGCGGGCACGCTGAAGGACCTCGGCCTGGTGCTCTTCGTCGGCATGGGCTTCGGCGTCATCTCGTCGATCATGTTCGCGGCCCCGGTGCTCAGCGCGCTGAAGGACCAGGAGCCGAAGATCAAGGCACACACCGCCCGGGTCCTGGCCCGGCGGTCGGCGGTTCGCTCCGGCGACGTGGCCCCGCGGGCCGAGCGCCAGCGGCAGCCGAACTCGACCGAGTCGGACGAGGCTCCGGCGCTGGCCGCGACGGCTCCGCGCCCGGGTGCCCGGCCGACCGCGAAGCGCAACACCAACCGGTCCGGCCGTCCCGGCGGTGCCGGGCCGCGGCCGAGCGGCGGCACCAAGCGCCGCTGACCCGCTTGACCTGAAGGCCCGTCGTCCCGCTGGGACGGCGGGCCTTTAAGCTTTCGCCCGTGACTGACTCTCCCGAGCTCGCGGCCGTCGTCCTGAGCGGCACGATCGACGTCCACGACTTCCCGAAGCCGGGCATCGTCTTCAAGGACCTGATGCCGCTGTTCGCCGACGGGGCCGCGTTCAAGCGGGTGGTGGACGGCATCGTCGAGCACTACGGGCCGGACTCCTTCGACCTGGTGGCCGGGGTGGAGGCGCGCGGGTTCCTGGTGGCGGCCGCGGTCGGCTACGCGACCGGCGCCGGCGTGGTGCCGATCCGCAAGGCCGGGAAGCTGCCGCGCAAGGCTCTCTCGGCCACGTACGAGCTCGAGTACGGCGAGGCCACCCTCGAGGTGCACGAGGACGCGTTCATCGCCGGACAGCGCGTTCTGGTGGTCGACGACGTGCTCGCCACCGGTGGCACGGCCGGCGCCGCGCTGGAACTCGTCGAACGGGCCGGGGGCACGGTCGCGGGCTTCACGGTGCTGATGGAGCTGGCGTTCCTGAAGGGCCGGGAGCGTCTCAGCCCGCGGACCGTCCACGCACTTTTGACTGTTTGATCCGCGTTCGTCCGGCCGATACCCGCTCTTTCGGAGGTTCGGCCGGGCCAACCGGGAAGTCCGTGCGGGTAGGATGGCGTTCCTAACCAGGTGACCAACAGCAGGGGCGCTGGGATGAGCGAGCTTCGCCGGCCTACGGCGACCGGCGAGGTTTCTGTCGATGGTGTGAGGAGTCCGGTGTCCAGCGACGTCGCCCCTCCGGCGGAGGGCACGGTGCAGCCGTCCGATAACCCAGCGGGTGCGGCGGAAGCCGTAACGCCCGACGTGACTTCTCCTCGCCCGGCCGTCCCCGCGCCGGATCCCGAGGCCACCCAGCCGATGCCGCCCGGCGACGAGCCGGCCACCGGGTTCGGCCTGTCCGGAGCGCCGACCGGGCGCCGGGTCCGGGCCCGCCTGGCGCGGTTCAACGCGCCGTGGCAGAGCACCCAGGTCAGCGAGGTTCTCGAGCCGCTGATCGCCACCCACCGGGCCAGCCACCCCAAGGCCGACGGCCGTCAGCTGCAGCGTGCCTTCGACGTGGCCGCCCGCTGGCACTCGGGGCAGTACCGGAAGTCCGGCGACCCCTACATCACCCACCCGCTCGCCGTGGCGACGATCCTGGCCAACCTCGGCATGGACACGACCACCCTGGTGGCGGCGCTGCTGCACGACACGATCGAGGACACCGACTACTCGCTCGAGACGATGAAGACCGACTTCGGCCCCGAGGTGGCGCTGCTCGTCGACGGCGTCACCAAGCTCGACCGGGTCAAGCTGGGCGACGCGGCCAAGGCCGAGACGATCCGCAAGATGGTCGTGGCGATGGCGAAAGACCCTCGGGTCCTGGTCATCAAGCTGGCCGACCGGCTGCACAACATGCGCACCCTGACCTTCCTGCCCCGCCCCAAGCAGGAGCAGAAGGCCAAGGAGACGCTGGAGATCCTGGCCCCGCTGGCTCACCGCCTCGGTATGAACACGATCAAGTGGGAGCTGGAGGATCTCGCCTTCGGCACGCTGTTCCCGAAGCGGTTCGAGGAGATCAACCGACTGATCGGCGAGCACCAGCCGCAGCGTGAGGCGCTGCTGCGCCAGGTGACCAACCGGGTCGGCCTCGACCTGAAGTCCGCGAAGATCAAGGCCGAGGTCACCGGCCGCCCGAAGCACCTCTACTCGATCTACCAAAAGATGATCGTGCGGGGCCGCGACTTCAACGACATCTACGACCTGGTCGGCGTGCGCATCCTGGTCGACACGGTCCGCGACTGCTACGCCGCGCTGGGCGTCATCCACGCGAACTGGCAGCCGGTGCCGGGCCGGTTCAAGGACTACATCGCGATGCCGAAGTTCAACATGTACCAGTCGTTGCACACGACGGTCATCGGCCCGACCGGCAAGCCGGTCGAAATGCAGATCAGAACCTTCGCCATGCACCGTACGGCGGAGTTCGGCATCGCCGCGCACTGGAAGTACAAGGAGCAGAAGGGCACGACGATCGTCGGCCCGCCGGCGCACATCGACGAGATGACCTGGCTGCGGCAGCTGCTCGACTGGCAGCGGGAGGCCAGCGACCCGTCCGAGTTCCTCGACGCGCTGCGCTTCGACCTGTCCAGCCAGGAGGTGTACGTCTTCACCCCCAAGGGCGACGTCATCCCCCTGCCGACGGGTTCCACCCCGGTCGACTTCGCCTACGCGGTGCACACCCAGGTCGGGCACAAGTGCATCGGCGCGCGCGTCAACGGCAAGCTGGTGCCGCTCGAGTCGACGCTCTCCAACGGCGACGTCATCGAGATCTTCACGTCGAAATCGGCCACGGCCGGCCCGACGCAGGACTGGCTCGGCTTCGTCAAGAGCCCCCGCGCCCGCACCAAGATCCGGCAGTTCTTCAACAAGGAACGCCGCGAGGAAGCGATCGAGATCGGCAAGGAGGCGATCGTCAAGGCGATGCGCAAGCAGGGCCTGCCCCTGCAGCGCATGCTGACAAGCGAAAACCTAACCACGATCGCCCGAGACCTCCACTTGGCCGACGTGGCCTCGCTCTACGCCGCAGTAGGCGAGAGCACCGTCTCAGCCCAGTCGGTCGTCCAAAAGCTGGTGGCCGGCTTCGGCGGCGAAGAGGGCGCCGTAGAGGACATAGCCGAGACCGCAGTAGCAACCCGCCCCCCACGCAACCGCAGCACGGCCCAGGACCCAGGAGTGGTCGTAAAGGGCGTAAGCGATGTCTGGGTAAAGCTGGCCCGCTGCTGCACTCCGGTGCCAGGCGACGCGGTGTTCGGCTTCGTGACGCGTTCCGGCGGCGTAAGCGTCCACCGAGAAGACTGCGCCAACGCCGAGGACCTGCGCGACCAGTCGGAGCGCGTGGTCGAAGTGAGCTGGAAGCCGACGAGCGCTTCGACGTTCCTGGTGGCGATCCAGGTGGAAGCCCTAGACCGCCACAAGCTACTGGCCGACGTAACGCGAGTCCTCTCCGAGGAGCGGGTGAACATCCTGTCGGCGACGGTGACCACGACTCGAGACCGCGTAGCGGTAAGCCGTTTCACCTTCGAGATGGCCGACCCGAAGCATCTAGGTCACCTGGTCGCGGCCGTCCGCAAGGTCGACGGCGTGTTCGACGCTTACCGCGTTACTTCTGGGGCCTGAACCGCGGCTCTCTTACGCTGGGACGGTTTTGGGCCGGGGATAACCATGCTGGGCGGTGAAGCATTTATGCCCTGCATGGTCATCCCCGGCCCAAAACCTTGCACGGAAACCCCTGACGGCCGGGGAATGGCTCACCCGCAGCCAGGTGCATAGAAGGCTGGGCGGTCCCCTTCAGCAAGGTGGTCTGGCTGCCGCGCGGTGGCTAAGCCAGGCGCGCAAGTCGAGCAGGCCGGCCTGAGTGGTGGGTTCCGCGAGCGAAACCGTGCCGCCCACTCTCAAGTCAAAACCAACCCCCGTTGTGGTTACGGTGGTAAAGGTGGTGACCCCCTAAAAGATCTTGCAACGCCCGTGATTTCGAACAGTTAAGTGCGAAAACCGCTCCGTCACCGCCCCACCCCAGCAACTGCTCCACAGTCATAACTCGTAAGATTTTTAAAGCTTTTGCCAAGCCCCCCACCGCAACCACAACGGGGTTGGGTTTTGACTTAAGGGTGGGCGGCACGGTCTCGCTCGCGGACCCCACCACCAAGGCCGGCCTGCTCTAGTTGCGCGCCTGGCTCTTCCACCGCGCGGCAGCCAGACCACCATGCCGGAGGGGACCGCCCAGCTCCTTACGCACCTGGCTGCGGGCGACCAAGTTCCTGCCCGTCACGGATCACCCTGCAAGGTTTT
>NZ_BOMY01000001.1 GCF_016862435.1 Paractinoplanes tereljensis | reverse complement strand
CCCGGCCCAAAACCGTCCCAGAGCAAGCAAAAGGGCGGAGCCCAAAGAGGCCCCGCCCTTACAAAGCAAAAACTCAGGACATAGTCAGAGCTTTAATGTCGAGCTCCTTCTTGGGGTGCCCACCACCGGCAGAGGAGGCAAAGGCACCGTCATCCCCGGCCTTGACCACGTCCTTAACGAAGTCGAGGCCAGAAGTGATCGTGCCGAGCAGCGTGTAGCTAGCCGGCAGCTGAGTGTCCTCAGAGCAAATGAAGAACTGAGACCCAGTGCTACCAGCCTGGCCCGTGTTAGCCATAGCGATCGACCCAGCCGGATACGGCTTGTTGGTGTCAGTAGGCAGGTTCTCCTCAGCCATGGTGTAGCTAGGCCCGCCTTGACCGTCAGTGTCCCGGTACCCCTTACCGGTAGCGAACGGATCCCCACACTGCAGCACCTTGAAGCTGGCTTCGTTCACGAGCCGGTGGCACTTGGTGTTGTCCCAGAACTTCTTGCTGGCCAGGTAGGTGAAGCTGGCGGTGGTGCACGGGACCTTGGACTTGTCCAGCGTGGCAACGATCTTGCCGAGGTTGGTGTCCATGGTCAGGGTCGCGGTGCCGGTGTTGGGCGCGGTGGTCGGCGGGGTGCCGACGTCCTTGACCTTGCCGCCGCCGGTGTCCGGCGTCCACGTGCAGGCGACCGAGCCGGCCGGTACGGCGCTGCTTGCCGTACTCGCGGGCTTTTTGTCGTCCTTGAGCGCGGTGACGATCCAGACCGCCGCGCCGGCGATGACCACGACGGCGAGCGCCGTACCGATGATCGCCTGCTTTTGCCGGCGCTTGCGAGCGGCTGCAGAGCGTTCCTGCATCTCCTTCTCGAGCCGGGCCCGCGCCGCCGCGCGCTGCCGGTCCTTGATCGACGACACGGTGTTCCTCCTGCTGTGTTCGGCCTGGGGGACTTAAGACTGTGCGCTCGCCGACGGCGCCGCGGAGGCAGTGGCGGCATCACCAACGGTGAGACTCTTGATCGTGATCTTCGTTTTGGGCTTGATCTTGTCGCCGGCGGAGTCATCGACGGTGGGGATCTTGCCGATCGTGGTGACGGTGTCGATGCCCGCGGACACCGTGCCGACGATCGAGTACTCCGGAGACGCCGGCGAGTAGTCCTTGAAGAAGATCAGGAACTGGCTGCCGTTGGTGCCGGGCGGGTTGCCGAGCAGGGCGACCGTACCCTTCGGGTAGAGCGGGGTGGTCGACGCCGCGGTGCCGGTGCTCGGCGACGGGTCGGGCTGTGCCGGGGTGTTCTCGCTGTAGACGCTGTAGGTCGGGCCGCCCAGTCCGGTGCCACTGGGGTCGCCGCAGCGAATCGCGCCGTACGTCGTGATCTCGTGGCACGTGGTGTTGTCGTAGAAGTTCTTGCTCGCGAGGTACCGGAGGTCCTCGGTGCCGCACGGCGCCTTCTCCTGATCCAGCGCGACGACGATGGGGTCGCCCTGGTCGGTGTTGATGGTCATCGTGTCGGTGCCGAGGGTCGGGATGTCCGTGGTGGGCGGAGTACCGACTTCCTTGAGGTTGGTGTTCGTCGTCGCGCTCTGCGGCGTCCAGGCGCACACGTCCTGCGCGGCCGTGTCCGCTTTGTCGTCGGAGTCGAACGCGCCGCCGATCCAGGCGATGCCCGCGACGATCAGGAGGACCGCGACACCCGAGCCGACGCCGGCATAGATGCGTCGCCTGCGCCGCTCCTTGGCGACGCGCCGAGCCAACTGCCGATCGTGCTTGGCCCGTGCCAGCTTGCGCTGCCGGTCCTTACTGGAAGTCACCGAACGTTGCCCTTCCTCATGTTCCTAGTCACACGCCCGCAAGAGTGTACGGGTACCTCCTGGGAAAGTGGTGTGCCCCCGCCCGGCTAGGCTCGTTACGATTTGCTCCAGATCGGCAGAGAGGTCGTGGCGTGCTCGTCACCGGCGTTGAGGCACAGGCCTTCGGCACCAATTGCTATGTGGTGGCTGTGGGTCCGGGTGAGCAGTGCCTGATCGTCGACCCCGGCATCGGCGTGCTCGACCGGCTCGACGAGGTGCTCGCGCAGCACCGTCTGCAGCCGGCTGCGGTGCTGCTCACGCACGGGCACCTCGACCACACGTTCTCGGTCGCGCCGGTCTGCGGGGCGCGCGGCATCACGGCCTATGTGCACCCGGCCGACCTGGAGATGCTGGCCGATCCATCCAAGGGCTTGAGCATGGACCTGAACCAGTTGTTCGGTGGCCGGCTGCCCTACACCGAGCCCGACGACGTCGCCGAGCTGACCGACGGCGGGGTGCTGAACATCGCCGGCATAGAGGTGACCGTCGATCACGCGCCCGGCCATACCGGCGGGTCGGTGCTGTTCCGCCTGCCGGGAGATGACGCTCCGCTGTGTTTGTCGGGCGACGTTCTCTTCGCGGGATCCATCGGACGCACCGATCTGCCGGGCGGCAGTACGGACACGATGATGACCAGCCTGCGGGACAAGATCCTGCCGCTGGCCGACGAGACCGTCGTCCTGCCCGGCCACGGACCAGCCACCACCATCGGCCGCGAGCGCGCCACCAACCCGTACCTACGGGAGTTGACCGCAGCGCCCGGCCGCGGACTCTAGGAGCAACGTCAGTGCCTATCTCCGGCTTTCCCGAATGGCTGCCCGCCCAGCGCATCATCGAGCAGCGGGTGATCGACCGCATCCGGTCGACGTTCGAGCTCTATGGTTTTGCCCCGCTCGAGACTCGCTCGGTCGAGCCGCTCGAGACCCTGCTCAGCAAGGGGGAGACCTCGAAGGAGGTCTACCTGCTGCACCGCCTGCAGGCCGAGGCGGACGCGAAGGACGACGATCAGCTCGGCCTGCACTTCGACCTGACCGTCCCGTTCGCACGCTTCGTCGTGGAAAATGCGGGCAAGCTGCAGTTCCCGTTCCGCCGCTACCAGATTCAGAAGGTGTGGCGGGGGGAGCGACCGCAGGAGGGCCGCTACCGCGAGTTCCTGCAGGCCGACATCGACGTGGTCAACCGCGACTCGCTGCCGTTCCACTACGACACCGAGATGCCGCTGGTCATCGGCGACGCGCTGGGCGGCCTGCCGATCCCGCGGGCCCGCATCCTGGTCAACAACCGCAAGGTGTGCGAGGGCTTCTACCGCGGGCTTGGCCTCACCGACACCGATCAGGTGCTGCGGACGGTCGACAAGCTCGACAAGATCGGGCCCGAAAAGGTCGCGGCGTTGCTGGTCGAGACGGCCGGCGCGACCGACGCACAGGCCGCGGCCTGCCTTGAGCTGGCCGCCATCTCGGCCGAGGACGGCTCCTTCGTGGACGCGGTCCGCAAGTTGGGGGTCAGCGACCCGCTGCTCGACGAGGGGCTCGACGAGCTGGTCCGGGTGGTCGAGACGGCCCGGGAGCACGCTCCCGGCCTGGTCGCCGCGGATCTGAAGATCGCTCGCGGTCTCGACTACTACACCGGCACGGTCTACGAGACCCAGCTGCGCGGTTACGAGCGGTTCGGGTCGGTCTGCTCGGGCGGCCGCTACGACAACCTGGCGTCCTCCGGTAAGGAGCGCTTCCCGGGCGTCGGCATCTCCATCGGGGTGTCCCGGATGCTCGGTGTGCTGTTCGGCAAGCAGGCGCTGACGGTGTCCCGGTCGGTGCCCACCTGCGTACTCGTCGCTTTGCCGCACGAGGACCAGCGGGCCGCTTGCGACCGGATCGCCGGCGCGCTGCGCCGCCGCGGCATTCCCACCGAGGTGGCGCCGGCCGCGGCGAAATTCGGCAAGCAGATTCAGTACGCCGACCGGCGCGGCATTCCCTACGTGTGGTTCCCGGGTGAGCCGGACACGGTGAAGGACATCCGCTCGGGGGAGCAGGTCGACGCCGACGTCACCGCGTGGCAGCCGCCGGACGCCGACCTGCACCCGTCGGTCAGTGGAGAGCCTCAATAGTTCGCGGCATGGTCGTCGCGGCCGCCTTGAGCTGCTGCGACGACCCTCCGCAGAGCGCGGTGAGCAGGAAGTTGGCGATGGCCTCGTCGATCGCGGGATTGACGTAGAACGCCATGCTGTGCGCGTACGAGACCTGGCGCTGCCCGTCCGGGCTGTGCCAGGAGATCGTCTGGTGGCCGATCGTCCCGCCGTCGTGTCCCCAGAACCGCCCGCACGGCAGGTCGACCCAGTAGAGGCCGAGCCCGTAACCGCCGGCCGCCGGCTCCTCCGGGAACTGCGGCACGGTGTTCTCCATCTCGGCCAGCAGCGCCGGCTTGAGCAGCCGCCCGGACAGCAGCGCCCGGTAGAAGACGTCCAGGTCGTGCGCGGTCGACACGATCTCGCCGGCCGCCCAGCCCCAGGTCATGTTGTAGACGGTGAAGTCCTTCAGGGTGCCGTCGATCCATGGGACGTACGCGTGCATGTGCGGTCCGCGGATCTTCGGGTCGGCCCCCTCGAAGTAGGTGTCGCGGAGGCCGAGCGGTCGCAGGATCCGCCGGCTCACCTCGGACTCGTAGCGGTTTCCGGTGACCCGCTCGATGATCAGTCCGGCCAGGATGTAGTTGGTGTTGGAGTACGACCAGGTCGCTCCCGGTGCGTTGGTGGCGCCGGCCTGGAGGCCGAGGCGTACCAATTGTTCGGGTTGGTAGATCGTCTGGCCCATCGTGATGATGTCTTCTTCGGTCTTGATGAGCTCGTTGGTGTAGTTGCCGATGCCGCTGGTGTGCTGCAGCAGCATCCGCACCGTCACCTGACTGGACAAATCGGATGGCACCAGGCCGCGGGGTAGATAGCGGCCGATCGGGGCGTCCAACGACACCCGGCGCTCGTTCACCAGCTGCAGCACGGTGGTGGCCACGAAGGTCTTGGTGATGCTGCCCACCCGGTGCCGCATGCCGTCGAGGACCGGCGAGCCGGTGGCGACATCGGCTACGCCGGCGGCCGGCGTCCAGGTGCGGCGGCCGTCCCGCACCTCGGCGAACACGCCCGGCATGCCGGCCGCGTGCACCGCGTCGAGCTGCTGTTGCAGGAGTCGGCCGTAGGTGTCGGGGCCGGCCGCAGCGGGCGCGGCCGGGGTCACCACCACGGCGAAAATGGTCAGAACGGTCAGGGCGCGTCGCAACACTGCTGCCTCCCAGGTCGTTTGAGCCATCCATGATGGTCGACCCGTGCCACTGAAGAGTCAGCTGTGAATTCCGTGCCCCGTTCGGATACCGGCGGGTAAGAGGTTACGGTGGCGTAGGTTACGCAACCGTAGGGGAGAGATCGTGGACCAGACCGCCCTGCTCATCGAGCTGGAACCCGTAGTGGCCGCCAACCTCGACCGGCACTTGTCGCTGGCCAAGGAATGGTTCCCGCACGAGTACGTGCCGTGGAGCGAGGGGCGCACCTATGACGGCCTGCTGAACGGCGAGCCGTGGAAGCCGACCGACTCCCCGCTGCCCGACGTCGCGCGCACCGCGCTGATCGTCAACCTGCTGACCGAGGACAACCTGCCGTCGTACCACCACGAGATCGCGACGCTGTTCGGCCGCGACGGCGCGTGGGGCACCTGGGTGCACCGCTGGACGGCGGAAGAGGGCCGGCACGGCATCGCGCTGCGCGATTACCTGACGGTCACCCGCGCGGTCGACCCGATCGCGCTGGAACGGGCCCGCATGGTGCACATGGAGGCGGGCTACAACAATTACCACCCCGACGAGATGATGCACTCCATCGCCTATGTCGCGTTCCAGGAATTGGCGACCCGCATCTCGCATCGCAACACCGGTAAGGCCACCGGCGACCCGATCGCCGAGCAATTGCTGGCCCGGGTCGCGGCCGACGAGAACCTCCACATGGTCTTCTACCGCAATCTGCTGGCGGCGGCCTTCGACCTCGACCCCGACCACGCGATGCGGGCGGTGGCCGACGTGGTGGCCGGCTTCCAGATGCCCGGCGCCAACATCGAGGGTTTCCAGCGAAAGGCGCTGTCGATCGCTTTGGCGGGTATCTATGACCTGCGCCAGCACCGCGACGAGGTGCTGCAGCCGGTTATCCGGCAGTGGAACATCTTCGGCCGCACCGATCTGTCGGCCGAGGGGGAGAAGGCCCGCGAGGAGTTGGCCGCCCATATGGACGAGCTCGAGACCCAGGCGTCCCGCTTCGAGGAGAAGCGTGAGGCCCGGCGTCTTCGGCTGAGCCGCTGAGATCAGCCGAAGTTGGGGTGGGCCGGGCCGCCCAGTTGGGTGGAGATCCGGCCCAGGACGGCTCGGTGGGCGGTGCCGTCAACCTGGTACTCGGGCTCGACCTCCAGGGCCGACTCGTCGACGATGGTCGCCCACTCGGCTAACTGGACGGACAGCGCGGCCCACTGGGCGCCGGTCAACGTGACCCGGGACGTCGGCGCCTGCCGGCGGACGGCCGCGACCAGCCGGTCGTAGTCCTGGTCGTCCTCGGTGGGTTCGTCGACGACGACGGCATCGTCGGTGTCGTACATCTCCAGGGCGGTGCGCCACTGGGCCGGGGTCAGCTTGACGGTGTAGTCGCGCTCCGGGCGGATCTTCAGCTGGGCCAGCGCGTCGATCTCGGTCGGGTCGAGTTCGCGCAGGTCGGGGGCGTCGGCGGCGACGGCGAACTCGCACCAGCCGGACCAGCCCGCCAGGGTCTCGTCGGGCGTTCCGCGAACCCGCCACTGGTAGGTTTCGCCCGGCGTCAGCTCGCCCGGTTCGAAGTCCAGGGTCGCCACGTCCGGGCCGTCGATCGAGGTGCTGGTGTAGGTGCTGTCCGGCTCGGCGGTCGTGCGGTATTCGAAGAGGGGCTGGGCGCCACCCGGACCCTCGAAGGTCGCCGACAGGGTGAGCGTCGTCGTGGTGCCGACGACCGGGCGGGCCGCGCCGGTGACACAGCCGGCCGTGGTGCCGGTAGCCAGGTGGACCGGCACCGGCACGGTCAGCGGCGGCAGGATCGGCACGTCGAAGGCCGGTGCCATGGCCGTCGCCGGCACGTCGAGTTCCGCCGTCGTCGTGACGGTGAGGTGGGATGAGAAGGCCGGTTCGATCGCGATCGCGCAGTTCACCTCGACGCCGGGCTCCAGGGAGACCGCAGCCGGGCAGAGCGCGTACAGGTCGTCGACGGGTGTGGCGGGCTGGGCCGACGCCGGCTGAAGTGCGGCCGTGACCACCAGGGCCAGCGCCGGGGCCAGCACGTACGGAAGACGGTGGGCGCGCATCGATCTTCCCATCGGCCGGCGGGCTGTTTGGCTGAGCGACCAAAGTCGCCGCCCGGCGGCGGGGTATGGCCGGGACCGACGCCTGGCGTATCCCTGAACCAGGGGACTGTTCGATCGGCGTACTTATAAAGGCATTTCGAAGATGAGGCAACTGCTTGTGGCGTGGGCCAGCAGTTTGCCGGCGGAATCGGTCAGTCTGGCCTCGGCCAGTGCGGTGCGGCGGCCCTGCTGGAGAATGCTGCCTTTGCAGGTGATGCGGCCGGTGGTGATGGTGATCGGACGCAGGAATTTCACCGAGAGATCGAGGCTGGTGTAACCGACGCCGATCGGGAGAGTGCTGTGCACGGTGCAGCCGGCGGCGGTGTCCAGCAATGTCGAAATGACGCCGCCGTGCATGGAGCCGAGCGGGTTGTAATGGAATTCCTGCGGGTCCAGGTGAACGGTGACCGAGCCTTCCTCGACCTCCATGCCGGCCAGGTCGACCAATTGCATGATCGGCGGAGCCGGGAGTTCGCCGGACGCCATTGCTCGCAACAGGTCGAGGCCACTGCGGCGGCCGATCAGGTTCGCGTGCACCGACGGGTCGGTCCAGCCGAAAGTGCGGGAGCGATCCTGGGTCTGCGTCATGGACGCAGCCTCGCCCGCCCTTGCTGCGTCTGTCAAGCAGACCTAGCCTGGTGTCATGAATTCCACAGCGCTCAGTTGGTCCATCGACGGGTGCACGATCGAGCGGGCGATGGAGGTGCTCGGCGAGAAGTGGACCGTCGTGGTGCTGCGCGAGGTCTTCAACGGGGTGCGTCGTTTCGACGACATGCGGGTGCGCACCGGCATACCCCGGCAGGTGCTGACGAACCGGCTGGCCATGCTGGTCGAGCAGGAGATGCTGCGGCGGGAGCCCTACCGCGAGCCGGGCGCGCGGGAACGGCACGAGTACCGGCTTACCGCCAAGGGGCTGGACGTCTATCCGGTGCTGGTCACGCTGCTGGCGTGGGGTAACCGGTATTTCGCCGGGCCGGCCGGGCCGCCGCTGAAGTTCGAGCACCGGGACTGCGGGTGCGAGGTGCACGCCGAGATCCACTGTTCGGCCGGGCACCGGCTGGACGACGTGCGCGAGGTGGTACCCCGGCCGGGGCCGGGCGCGTCCCGGCGGTAGACACTGCGCTGTGACCTCCTCCTGGGCGCCGCTGCGCCAACCCGTGTTCCGCGTGCTGTGGGTGGCGGTCCTGGCCGGCAACGTCGGCACCTGGATGCAGACGGTCGGCGCCCAGTGGCTGGTCGTCCAGGAGCCGCACGCGGCCACCTGGGTGAGCCTGGTGCAGGCCGTGACCATGCTTCCGGTGCTGCTGCTGGCGTTGCCGTCGGGGGCGCTGGCCGACCGGTTCGACCGGCGCCGGCTGCTGCTGGCCGTGCAGATCGGGTTGTTCGCGGTCGCCTCGGTGCTGACCGTGTTCACCTGGCTCGACCTGATGCCGCCGGCGCTGCTGCTCGGGTTCACCTTCCTGCTCGGGGTCGGGCAGGCCCTGACCCTGCCCACCTGGCAGGCGGTGATCCCGGAGGTGGTGCCGCGCGACGAACTGCCGTCGGCGTCGGCGCTGGGCGCGGTCAACACCAACCTGGCCCGGTCGGCCGGGCCGGCCGTGGCCGGTCTGCTGGTGGCCCAGATCGGATCGGCAGCGGTGTTCGGGCTCAACGCGCTGTCGTTCGCCGTCTTCGCGGCGGCGCTGGCCTGGTGGCGGCGGCCGGCGCAGGCGCCGGACTCGCATCCGGAGCACTTCGGGTCGGCTCTGCGGGCCGGTGGCCGGTACGTGCGTTACTCGCCGACGGTCCGGCTGCTGCTGCTTCGGGTGGTGCTGTTCGTGCTGCCGGGCAGCGTGGTCTGGGGTCTGCTGCCGGTGGTCGCGCACCAGGAGCTCGGGTTGGGGGCGAGCGGCTACGGCATCCTGCTGGCCGCGCTGGGGGTGGGCGCGATCGTGGGTGCGCTGCTGATGCCGCGCATCCGGCAGCGGCTCAGCCCGAATCGGCTGATCGTCCTGGCCGGTGTCGTCTACGCGGTGGCCCTGGTGGTCGTCGCGCTGGTGCCGCTGTTCCCGGCGGTGACGGTCGCCCTGGTCGCGGCCGGGCTGGCCTGGATGACGCTGGTCTCGCGGATGAACGCCACCCTGCAGTTGTTCCTGCCCAACTGGGTGCGAGCCCGGGGGTTCGGGATCTACCAGGTGGTGTTCGCGGGCGGGCAGGCGGTGGGGGCGCTGGCCTGGGGTCAGGTGGCCACGGCGGTCAGCCTCGATGCGGCCTTCGTGACGGCGGCCGGGCTGATGCTGGCCGGGACCGTGACCGTGCTCTGGTGGCCGGTGCACGAGGTGGACGGCACCGACCGGAGCCCGGCGATCTACTGGGCCGAGCCGCATCTGATGCTGGAGCCGCACCTGGACGAGGGGCCGGTGCTGGTCACCGCGGTCTACCGGGTGGGCGACGCGAACGTGGACGCCTTCCGGGCGGCGATGCGGCAGCTGCGCGGGTCGCGGCAGCGGACCGGCGCGACCCGGTGGGGGCTGTTCCGGGACGGCGAGGACCCGGCCAAGTTCGTCGAGGTCTACCAGGTGCCCACCTGGGCCGAGCATCTGCGCCAGCACGAGGGCCGGCTGACCCAGCGGGACGAGGGAGTCGAGGAGCGGGCGGTGGCCCTCGCCGACGGGCCGGCCGAGGTTACCCACCTGCTGCCCGCGGACTACCAGCATTAGGCGGATGTTTCGGATTTGTTCCGTTTAACCTCAGGGATGGCTGCTGCATCCTTGAGGGGGAACTGTGTCGAGTCACGGCCGGCTCCTGATCATCGGCGGCGCCGCCGGGCCCTCGCTGCTCGCCCGTTTCGTCGAGCTGGCCGGTGGGAGCCGGGCGCGGATCGTGGTGATCGCCACCGCGAGTTCGTCGCCCGCCGCCGCCGAGACCGCCCACCGGGAGGCGTTCACCGCTCTCGGTGCGGGCGAGGTCGTCCCGCTGCGGCTGAACACCCGGGCCGACGCCCAGCTCGAACAGCCCGCCCTGCATCGGGCCACCGGCGTCTTCTTCACCGGCGGCGACCAGGAGCGGATCACCACGGTGCTCGGCGGCACCGCCACCGACTCGCTGCTGCAGGCCCGGGTGGCGGCCGGTGCGGTGGTGCTGGCCGGCACCAGCGCCGGCGCGGCCGCGATGTCCGGCACGATGATCGCCGAGGGCGACGCGCCCGGGGTCAACCGGGCCGCCGTGCGCACCGGGCCCGGCCTCGAGTTCCTGCCCGGCGTGCTGATCGACCAGCACTTCGCCGAACGCGGCCGGCTCAACCGGCTGCTCAGCGCCGTCGCGCTGTACCCGCACGAGCTCGGTCTCGGCATCGACGAGGACACCGCCATCCTGACCGACGGCGACCGTTTCGAGGTGCTGGGCAGCGGCGCGGTCACCGTCGTGGACGCCGGCGCCGCCACCGACATCCGGGTTCCGGCCCGGGGCCCGATCACCCTGGCCGGGGCGCGCATCCACGTGCTGCCCGCCGGGCACACCTTCCACCTCACGGGACGCCGGCCGGTCGTCGACGCACCCGCGGCCGAACGGGGAGTCGCATGAAGATCGAAAGCCTGCGCCGGCTGCGCGGACCCAACGTGTACCTGTCCCGGCCGGCGGTCGTCGCCCGGCTCCGGCTCGGCGACCTGGCCGGCCGGGAGACATCCGACCTCACCGGCTTCCCGGAGCGGCTGCTGCGCGCGCTGCCCGGCCTGACCGAACACCACTGCGCGGCCGGTGCGCCCGGCGGGTTCGTCAGCCGGCTGCGCGGCGGGACCTACTTCGGGCACGTGACCGAGCACGTCTGCCTGGAGCTGTCCCAGCTGATCGGGCGGGACATCAGCTTCGGGCGCACGGTGTCGACCGGCGAACCGGACGTCTACCAGCTGATCGTGGAATGCCCGGTGGACGAGCCGGCCGGCTCGACCGTGCCGGGCGACCTGCTGGCGATGGCCGTCGATCTGGTCACCGAGATCGCGGCCGGGCGGTCCTTCTCCAGCGTGGCGCTGGCCACCGCCGCGGCCGGCGTGCCGGAGATTCAGCACGGCTCGGCGGCCGACCTGGCTTCGATCGCCGCGCTGGCCGAGCGGGAGGCCACCGGGCCGAGCACCCGGGCGATCATCGCGGCCGCCCGGCGCCGGGGCATCCCGGTCGAGCGCTGTGGCGACCTCAGCCTGGTGCGGCTCGGCTGGGGCACCCGGCGCCGGCTCGCCTGGGCGGCGATGAGCGACCGCACCAGCGGCGTCGGCATCGACATCGCCGGCGACAAGGAGATCACCCGGCGGCTGCTGGCCGAGGCCGGCGTGCCGATCCCGGCCGGCGGGGTGGCCCGCACCGCCGCCGAGGCGGCCCGGCTCTTCGCCGAGCTCGGCGCGCCCGTCGTGATCAAACCCCGGCAGGGCCGGCAGGGCGACCGGGTCACCCTCAGCGTCACGACCGGGGCGGAGACGGCGTACGCGTTCAGCGCAGCCGGCGAGGACGTGATCATCGAGCGGCAGCTGACCGGCCGCGACTACCGGGTGCTGGTGGTGGCGGGCGAGGTGGCGGCGGCGGCCGAGCGCATCGCCGCGCACGTCGCCGGCGACGGCCGCAGCACGGTCGCCGAGCTGGTCGACCGCACCAACACCGACCCGCGCCGGGGGGCCGGCCACTCCCGGGTGCTGACCCGGATCACCGTGGACGACACCGCCCTGCGGGTGCTCGAGCACCAGGGGCACACGCTGGCGTTCGTGCCGGCCGCCGGGCAGAAGGTGTGGCTGCGCGAGACCACCAACCTGTCCACCGGCGGCACCAGCCACGACGTCACCGACCGGGTGCACCCCGACGTGACCCGGCTCTGCCTGCGGGTGGCCGCGCTGGTCGGCCTGGACATCTGCGGGATCGACCTGCGGTTGCCGGACATCGCCGAGCCGCTCGCCCCGGTGCGCGACGGCGACGAGGTGACCGGCGGGGTGATCGAGGTGAACGCGGTACCCGGCCTGCGGATGCACCTGGCCCCGGTGCGCGGCCGGGCGCACGACGTGGGCGACGCGATCGTGCGGGCGATGTTCCCGGCCGGCTCCGACGGCCGCATCCCGACCGCCGCGGTGACCGGCACCAACGGCAAGACCACGGTGGCCCGGCTGACCGCGCACCTGCTGGCCGACACCGGCAAGCGGATCGGGCTGACCACCACCGACGGGGTCGGCATCGACGGCCGGGAGATCTTCCGGGCCGACGCGACCGGGCCGCTGTCCGCGCAGATGGTCCTCGGCGACCCGGGGGTGCAGGCCGCGGTGCTGGAGACCGCGCGGGGCGGGCTGCTCAAGCGCGGCCTCGGCTACGACTGGTCGGACGTCGGGGTGATCACCAACATCACCGCCGATCACCTCGGGCAGGACGGGCTCGACTCGGTCGAGGACCTGGCCCACGTGAAGGCCCTGGTGGCCGAGCGGGTGCGGGACGGCGGGACGCTCGTGCTCAACGTGGACGACCCGTGGGTGCGGTCGCTGGTCGACCGGCCGCGGGTGCGCGCCGACCGCAAGCGGGTCGTCTGGTTCGGCCTCGACTCACGGCACCCGGTGGTGGTCGAGCACCTCGCCAAGGGTGGCACCGCCTATCTCCTGCACGACGGCTGGCTGATGCAGGCGACCGGGGCCCGGCGCACGCCGCTGCTGCGGCTGGCCGACCTGCCCGGGGCGTACGGGGGAGCGGCCCTGCACGCCGCGGCCAACGCCCTGGCCGCCGCCGCGGCCGCCCGGGCCCTGGGGGCCGGCCAGGAGTCGGTGGCCCGCCGGCTCGCCGACTTCGACCCGCCGGTCGCCAACCCGGGCCGGGCCACCCTGATGCGGATCGGTGACGTGGCGGTGTTCGTCGATTACGCGCACAACCCGGCCGCCCTGGCCGCCACGCTGCGGACCCTGCACCGGCTGTGGGGGGCCGAGCGGTGCGTGGCCGCCGTGACGCTGCCCGGTGACCGGCGCGACGACCTGCTGGCGGCCTGCGCCCAGATCATCGCCGACGGGGTGGGCCGGGCTGTGCTCTACGACGACGAGGACCTGCGCGGGCGGGAGCCGGGCGAGGTGTCCGCCCTCGTCGAGCGGGAGATGCGGGCCCGCCGGCCGAAGCTGCTGTCGATGCGCGAGGACGGCTATCGGGAGGCGATCACCACGGCCATCCACCTGGCCCGGCCGGGCGAGGTCGTGCTGGTGCTCTACGAGGAACTGGCGCCGGTGCTGACGCTGCTGGCCGAGCTCGGCGCGGTGCGTGGCGGGGACGTTCCGGTGCCGGCCGCGCTGCCGGTGCGGGCCCCCGGCGCGCTGCCCGCACCGGCCCGTGACCTGGTCAAGGGCGTGCTGCTGGGGTGACACGCGAGCCGGTCGGAAGTTGGCACGCGGAACTGTCTGAAAAGCCGAGGGGGTCACCCGAACAGATGGGGTTGCACTGCTAGATCCTTCAACATTTGCCATAAGGACACTATTTAAAGATCATCGCTGGGTGACGGTGTTCCGTCTCGATCAGTGACCGGATGGCGACAGTTGGTAGATCACTCCCGGGTGGACGTTCAGAACGCTGAACTACCGAAGCTTCCGATTTTTCCATAGAAATGTGTATTTTCCCGGGAAAAGCGCCTCGAGGTAAGTCCAAGATCCGACTTTCAGCCGGGTCGGTCCAATCTCGACGGGTGGCATATGACAGGAAACGGACGGTAACCAGTCGCAGGTAGATGCTGGTCTCGACCGCTCGTGGTACATGCCCTTCGTGGGCTAACATCTCGCCGTCGATGGGGAACGCCCGGTAATCGGGTTCTACCCGACGTCGAGGAGCATGGCGGTGCGTCTCGGCGTTTCTTCGGAGCGCGCATGTGGGGGCACATGAGCACGACGGACCTGCCCGGAGCGAGCCTGCTGGCCGATAGATATCGGTTGGTGGAGCGGCTCGGTGCCGGCGGGATGTCAGTGGTGTGGCGAGGATTTGATGAGGTCCTCGGACGCCAGGTCGCGGTCAAAGTACTGCCGCCGTCGACCAGCGCGGACCCGGCTTTCCGGCGTCGGCTGAGGGCTGAGGCCCAGGCTGCCGCACGGCTGAGCCACCCGCACATCACCAACGTCTACGACTACGGCGAGGCGGTCACCGTTGACGGTGAGCCGGTTCCCTATGTCGTGATGGAGCTCATCGACGGCGAGTCGCTCGCCGCCGTTCTGGCCCGGGCCCGTCGGCTGCCGTGGCAGCACGCGGTCCGGATCACCGCTGAGGTGGCCGCCGCGCTGGCCGCCGCGCACTCGCGCGGCATCGTGCACCGCGACGTCACCCCGGCCAACGTCATGCTGACCCCGACCGGGGCCAAGGTTGTCGACTTCGGCATCTCGGCGCTGATCGGGGAGAACGACATAGACCCGGACGGCAGCCTGCTCGGCACGCCGGCCTACCTCGCGCCCGAGCGGCTCGAGGGTGGTCAGGTCAGCCCGGCCACCGATGTCTACGCGGTGGGCCTGCTGATCTACCGCACGCTGATCGGCCAGCTGCCGTGGGACGTCGGCACCACCACCGCGCTGCTGCGCGCCCACCAATATGTCGAGCCCGACCCGCTGCCCGCGGTCGAGGGCCTGCCGCACGCGGTCTCCGCGCTGGTCGGCCGCTGCCTGGAGAAGCGTCCGCAGGACCGGCCGTCGAGCGCCGAGCTGGCGCACGTGCTGGCCGCCGTCGCGGCGGGTGCGCCGTCGGTGGCCCGCGGTTACGTGCCCGACTGGGCCGAGAGCGGCGAGGACACCACGATCCTGCCGCGCCACCAGCGGTCCTACCCCGATGTGATCCGGCACGAACCGACGCCGCCCAAGGCGCATGCGGAGGAGGCGGAGCCGCCGGTCCGCAACAGCCGTTTCGCGGCGCTGCGCTCCGGCCCGGTCGTGATGTCCGCGGCCGCCGGGGCGGCTCTGCGGCCGGCGTTCGAGGGCAACCAGCCGCCCGGGCCGGCGTCCCCGGACAAGGGTGGCAAGGAGCGCAACCGGGGCCCGCAGAACCCGACCCGGCGCATCATGATCGCGGCCGGTGCGGTTCTGCTGCTCGGTGTCGGCACCTACGCCTGGAGCCTGGCCGCCAACACCGGCGGCAGCGACCGGGACGAGGGGTCGTCGCAGGCGAGCGTCGTGGCGGCCAGCGGCAAGTGCGTGGTCAGCTACGCGATCTGGAGCGACTCCCAGGGCAAGTTCAGTGCCCAGGTGACGGTGGCCAACCGGGACGCGTCTCCGATCAGCGACTGGAAGCTGTGGTTCATCATGCCCGGCGACCAGGTCGTGTCCGGCAACGGCAAGGTGCCGCTGACCCAGACCGGCAACCAGGTCACGATGGCCTCCACCGCGCCGCTGGCCGGTCGCAAGGCCGTGACCCTGCCGATCACGGGCCGGTACTCACTGAACAACGCCACGCCGCTCGCGTTCAACCTCAACGACCGCAGCTGCGAGACGTTCGTGTCGGAGGGACCGGGCAAGGCGACCAAGCAGGTGCAGAACCTGTCGAACGGCGAGACGCGCCTGGTGCCGACCCCGGCGGGCACCACTCCGATCCCGGGGGTCACGATCGGGCCCGGTGGCACCATCACCATCAACCCGACCGCCGACCCGACCGCCACCGGCACGACGGGCCCCACCACCGGGCCGACCACCGCCCCGACCACGGACCCGACGACCGCGCCGACCATCGCGCCGACCACGACGGATCCCACCGCGGTGGCGCCGAAACCGCCGACGACAGATCCGACCACGGCGCCGACGACAGCGCCCACGACGGCTGCGACGACGACGGAGCCGGTGGGGCCGTCGGCGAGTGTCGGTGGCGAGACCTGTAACCCGGAAACCGACCTGGACTGTCCCACCACCTGAGCAATGCGCTTCCGATCGGCCGTCCGGGGAAAAACCTTCCGCCGGACGGCCGATCGCCGCGTTAGGGTGAAACCGATGTGAGCAGGCACTTTCTGGAGCGATCCGTCGTGATCCGCGTGCCTGACGACCGATGCGACGCCCACCGGCGTGGCAGCTACCTGCTGCCGTCCGCGCGGGACAGAATCGCTCCAGCGGGCCAATAAGGTCGTACATCGGGGAGTATCGACATGATCAGCATCGTGAAGGATCTGGCGGCTGAGGCGCTGTTCGTCTCCAGCATTCAACCGTCTGAATGCCCGACCCGTAAGGCGGTGGAGCAGGCCGTGACGGCCATGCTCCTGCTGCACGGCAGCGACGGCTGCGCCGCCGAGGTGGCCACCGAGTTCGGTGACCATCCGGAGGTCGCGGTCCGCCGCATGCACTGGGTAAACGAGGAGCTCACGGGCGTGGTCGCGCCCGCTCATGCGCTTACCTGAGCTTTTCTCGCAAAAAGCACCATAAAAGCAACCGAGTTCGGCCGCCACTGCACCTTTCGGCAACCAAGGTCTTCCTCGTCAGCCGGTTTCATCAACCGGTCGTATGAGCGAGGAGGACCACGTGACGACCACGACCGAGCTCCCCGCCACCATCGGCACGACCCACCACGACGCGCCATCCGCGCGCGACATCGAGGACCTGGTCCGCGAACACATGCCGATGGTTGGCCATCTGGTCCGGGAACTGCTCAATCGGGTACCGGGCCACGTCCACGCCGATGACCTGTCCTCGGCCGGATTCGCCGCGCTGCTGGGCGCGGCTCGCTCGTTCGACGTAACCCGGGGCATCCCGTTCCACCGCTTCGCCGCGGTCCGCATCCGCGGTGCGCTCCTGGACGAACTACGCGGTCAGGACTGGGCCAGCCGCTCGGTCCGGGCCCGGGCCCGGCGCAGTGCCTCGGCCCGCCAGGAGCTGACCGCGGCACTGGGACGCACGCCGACCGACGCCGAGGTCGCCGAATTCCTCGGCATCGGGGTGGCGGAGTTGGCGACGGTGGAGGACGACGTGCAGAAGGCGGCCCTGCTGAGCCTGCAGGGCTTCCCGACGGGCGCCGCCGAGGAGATGGTGCCCGAGCTGTCCGAGGGCCCGGAGGATCTGCTGCTGAAACGGGAACGTCTCGGCTATCTGCATCAGGCCATCCAGGCCCTGCCGGAACGGCTGCGCATGGTGGTCACCGAGTCGTTCCTGCAGGAACAGCCACTGAGCGACGTCGCCGCACGGCTGGGCGTGACCGAGTCCCGGATCTCGCAGCTGCGCACCGAGGCGTTGCAGCTGCTGCGCGAGGGCCTGAACAGCTCCCTCGCACCCGAGCTGCTGACGGTGGCGGCCGGTGGCCCACGCACGCGCAAGGGCTGCCTGCAACGCCGCCGGTCGGAGTACTTCGCCCGGGTGGCGCAGCAGGGCAACCTGCACACCCGGCTGGCCCTGACCGACGCCCACGGCGTCCCGATCGCGGTCGCGGCCTGAACTCCGTCGTGATGGGGGCGGCTCTACGCCGCTTCCATCACGGTCCGGGCGGCACCGGCCGGCTCGCACAGCGGGCCCAGGGCCGCCTGCACCTGCCGGATGTCCACCCCGACGGCGGTAGCGAGCACACCGGGGCCGGCCAGCGGCATCAGCGCGGCGTGCGGGGAAGCAGGCAGCACGCCGGGGAGCCCCGGAATCGCCACCACCGTCCCCACGGCTCGGCCGCCGCCGAGCACGGCCGCGCCGTCCCAGCCGTCGGCGTGCCGGCCGACGCCGAGGTCGTGCCGGTACAGGGTGCGGCCCGCGTAGCGGATCGTGGTGTCCAGCCGGGCGTCGCCCGACGGCTCGGCATGGCGGCCGCACACCAGGTCGTCGCGCCAGAGCAGTTCGCCACCCTCGGCCACCTCGACCACGGTTGACGTGTGGTGGTCGCACCCGGCCGCGGCGATCAGCGGCTCCGGCAGCCACCGCAGGGTCCCGGCCACCGTCGCGTGGATGACCAGGCGGGAAGCCGGTGCGGGGCGGCCCGGCAGAGCCAGTTGCGCGGCCACGCTGCGTACCGTCAAATGCGCGCCTTCCCCCACGACGACCTCCAACCGGAGGTCGTCGCCGCGCAGCGGCCCGGCCGCACCACCGACCAGATGGACGGTGGCGTCGCCGCCGGACCGGCCGCCGGTGCGGCGCAGCAGCAGCGGCGACTCGCCGCGCAACACCGCCAGGCGGGTGCCGCCGCGACCGTCGGCCTCGGCGACCACCTGCGCGAACGCCTGCATCAGGCCGGCACGCGAGCCGCGACAAGTGCGCGGATCCAGTCGGCGACGGCGGTGGCACCGCGGTCCTCGACCAGCGACAGGAACACCGTGGGCAGCTCGCCCCGGCGGTGCTTGGCGTCGTGTTCCATCACCGACAGGTCGGCGCCGACCATCGGGGCCAGGTCGGTCTTGTTGATCACCAGGAGGTCGGCGGCGGTGACGCCGGGGCCGCCCTTGCGCGGCACCTTGTCGCCGCCGGCCACGTCGACCACGAAGATCTGCTGGTCGATCAGGCCCTTGCTGAAGGTCGCGGTCAGGTTGTCGCCGCCGCTCTCCACCAGCACCAGGTCCAGCGGGCCCAGCTTCTCCTCGAGTTCCTCGACCGCGTCCAGGTTGGCCGAGATGTCGTCGCGGATGGCGGTGTGCGGGCAGCACCCGGTCTCCACCGCGCGGATCCGCTCGGCCGGCAGCACCCCGTTGCGGAGCAGGAAGTCGGCGTCCTCGGTGGTGTAGATGTCGTTGGTGACGACGGCCAGCCGCAGCTCGGTGCCGAGCGCCCGGCACAGGGCCGCGACCAGCGCGGTCTTGCCCGAGCCGACCGGGCCGCCGATGCCGATCCGCAGGGCCCGGGGCCCGGTGGTCAGCGGCTCGTGCGGGTCGACGCCCGGGTCGGGGTGGGTGTGCGGCACCTCGTCGGCGTCGTGCGTGTGCGGGGCGACGTAGTTCTCCGAGGGCCGGGGCCAGGCCCCGCCGGACGGCTGATGGTCAGGATGCAAAGAGACGCACCTCCCAGGTGGCGTGGTGCTCGGCGCCGATGTCGAGCAGGGGAGAACCCGCGGCCGGCAGATCGTCGACCGGGTCGTCGGACCGGCGGGCGGCCTCGGCCGCGATCCGGTCACATTCGGGGGCGAGCCGGGCGAGGAGCCCGTGCACCGCGTAGGGGTCCAGGCCGAGCAGCCGTACGGCCGCGCTGGCCGAGCCGGTGGTGACGCCGTGCGCGGCGGCGACCGCGGCCTCCAGCGGGCCCAGTCCGGCTGCCGAGGCGAGGAGGCCCAGCGCGATCGGCTGGTGCGGCTCGCGGCCGGTCGGCGGTAGGTGCCACATCGCCCGGCCGGCCCGCAGCAGGGCTCGTCCCTGGGCGCGAGATGCCTTGCGTAGGGCCGGGGACGGCGTACGCGCATCGAGCCCTTGATCCAAGGCCGCCCCATCGCCGGGCCGGCGGCAGGCCGCGGCCGCGAAGGCGGCCGAGACCAGGCCGCCGGTGGCGAGCTTGCCACGCAGGAAGCCGAACACGTCGTCGAGGTCGCGCACCCGGCCGGCCGAGACCTGGGCCTCGAGCCCGCCGGAGTGCGCGTGCCCGCCGGAGGGCAACCGTCCGTCGGCGAGCACCAGCAACGTTGCGAGACTCATCAGAAGTCGGTCATCAGAACAGGAAGTAACGCTGGGCCATCGGCAGTGACGTCACCGGGTCGGGCTCGACGACCTCGCCGTCGATACGCACCGTGAACGTGTCCGGCTCGACCTCGATGCGCGGGGTGGCGTCGTTGAGCGGCATGTCCGCCTTGCCGACCTGCCGGGTGTCGCCGACCGGGGCGAGGGCCCGCTTGACCCCGATCCGGTCGCCGAGCATCGCGTCGATGGCGGCCGGGGCGACGAAGGCGAGGGACGTCTGGGACGGCACCACGCCGTACGATCCGAACATCGGCCGCGGCAGCATCGGCTGCGGGGTGGGAATCGAGGCGTTGGCGTCGCCCATCTGGGCGTACGCGATCATGCCGCCCTTGATCACCAAGGCCGGCCGCACCCCGAAGAACGCCGGGTCCCACAGCACGAGGTCGGCAAGCTTGCCGGTCTCCACGGAGCCGACCTCAGCGCTCATGCCGTGCGCCACCGCCGGACAAATCGTATATTTCGCGATATAGCGTTTCGCGCGGTTGTTGTCGGCCGCGCCGTCGCCGGGCAGGGCTCCGCGCCGGGCCTTCATCACGTGCGCCGTCTGCCAGGTCCGCATCACGACCTCACCGACCCGGCCCATCGCCTGCGAGTCCGAGCCGATCATCGAGATCGCCCCGAGGTCGTGCAGCAGGTCCTCGGCGGCCATCGTCGACGGCCGGATCCGGCTCTCCGCGAACGCCAGGTCCTCCGGCACCGCCGAGTTCAGGTGGTGGCAGACCATCAGCATGTCGAGGTGCTCGGACAGTGTGTTCCGGGTGTACGGCCGGGTCGGGTTGGTCGACGACGGCAGCACGTTGGGCAGCGCGGCGACCGTGATGATGTCCGGCGCGTGCCCGCCACCGGCACCCTCGGTGTGATAGGCGTGGATCGACCGCCCGTTGATCGCCCGGATCGTCTCCTCGACGAACCCGGCCTCGTTCAGCGTGTCGGTGTGGATCGCGACCTGCACTCCGGAGGCGTCCGCGACCCGCAGCGCGGCGTCGATCACCGCAGGCGTCGTGCCCCAGTCCTCGTGCAGCTTGAACCCGCCGGCCCCACCGCGCAGCTGCTCCCACATCGACTCCTCCGACATGGTGTTGCCCTTGCCGAGTAGCAGCACGTTGATCGGGAAGGTGTCGAGCGCCTCGAGCATCCGGGCGAGATGCCATGCGTTCGGCGTGACCGTGGTGGCCTTGGTGCCCTCGGCCGGGCCGGTGCCGCCACCGATGATCGTGGTGATGCCGGTGGCCAGGGCGGTGTTCAGGATGGTCGGGCTGATCAGGTGCACGTGGCTGTCGATCGCGCCGGCCGTGAGGATCTTGCCGTTGCCGGCGATGATCTCGGTGCCCGGCCCGATCACCAGGTCCGGGTGCACTCCGTCCATGGTGTCCGGGTTGCCGGCCTTGCCGATGGCGATGATCCGCCCGTCCCGGATGCCGATGTCGGCCTTGATGATGCCCCAGTGGTCGAGGACCACCGCGCCGGTGATCACGGTGTCCGGGGTGCCCTCGGCGCGGGTGGCGCGGGACTGCCCCATCGACTCGCGGATCACCTTGCCGCCACCGAAGACGACCTCGTCACCCGGCTGCGGCCCGGCGCTGCGGTCCTCCTCGACCTCGATCAGCAGGTTGGTGTCGGCCAGCCGGATCCGGTCGCCCGTGGTGGGCCCGTACAGGGCGGCGTACCGCCCCCGGTCGAGTGTGGTCATCGCGGGCTGCCGTTCTCTGGTTCTTCTTCGGTCGGGGCCGGCGGCGGCTCAATTTCCACGCCGTCCAGGGAACCGCCGGCCAGGCCGCGCAGGCCCGGCACGATCCGGTTGCCGGCCAGGGCGACCAGGTCGACGTCGCGGGGCATGCCCGGCTCGAAACGCACCGACGTGCCGGCCGGCACCGCGAGCCGATAACCCCAGGCCGCGGTGCGGTCGAAGTCGAGCGCCGCGTTCGACTCGGCGAAGTGGAAATGCGAACCGACCTGAACGGGCCGGTCCCCGGTGTTACGCACGGTCAGCGACAACACCTCACGCCCCGGGTTGATCTCAATCGCGCCGTCACCGAGAAGAACCTCGCCCGGAATCATGCGATCGGCCCGTGCACGGTGACGAGCTTGGTCCCGTCCGGGAAAGTCGCCTCGACCTGCACCTCACCCAGCATCTCGGGCACACCCTCCATGACGTCGTCGCGGGTCAGCACGCGCCGCCCGGCGTCCATCAGATCGGCCACCGTGCGCCCGTCCCGCGCCCCTTCCAGCAGGAACGCCACGATGATCGCGGTCGCCTCCGGATGGTTGAGCTTGAGCCCACGCTCTTGCCGGCGCCGGGCCACGTCGGCCGCGACGTGAATGAGCAAGCGTTCCTGCTCGTGCTGGCTGAGGAACAAACGAGCCTCCCTGATTCCCGGCGAAATGCTCGCAGCCGGAAGTTTCCCACGTGTTACCGCACCTGAATCGAAGCACGGTGCCCATTCCCGACCAGCAAAAACGGCAAGAACAAAGCCCTTTGAAAATACGGGCATGAGAAGTCCCGGATCGAGCGGATCAGCCAGTCGGTGCTTACGGCCGTTTCCGGCCGCCGGCCCGGCCCCGGTGGTCACTCTTACTTCAAGTCAACCCCGGAGTGCCTCCCGTCCGTAGTGATTGCCGAGGAGCCGCGCCGGATGGTGCCGACTCCGTCCCAGGAGGAACGATGGCGCCCAACCCGTCCGGCGACGATCCGCCCGCTGACGTCTTCGACTACGACGACTATGTCGGCGACGACTACGGCCCCGCCGAGGTGTTTCAGGGAGACCGGCCCGGGGCGGAGGAGTACGCCACCGGCGAGCACCCGGTGGAGCGTTATCCGGTGGCGGGCCCGCTGGCCCAGAACTACCCGGCGCAGACCCCCTACGACGAGGAGCTGACCGGCGCGTGGCCGGCGCCGGCCGAGGAGGACACCGACCCGGTCGGCTTCGAGCCGGTCGAGGCCCCCGAGTACCCCCCGCCCGCCGACCCCTACGACGACTCGGACGACGACCTCCACCTCCTCACCACCCACCAGGGCTTCGAGCTGCCCGGCTGGGGCGCCCCCGAGGGGGCCGAGGCGGCGCAGGGTGCGCGGGTCCGCCGCTATCGGCGCCCGCTGGTGGTGGCCGGGGTGGTCCTGTTCCTGGCCGGAATGGCGGCGGCGATCCTGGTCGCCCCGCGCTGGGTCGGCACCTCGGCGGACCGCACCGAGGCGGTAGGCCAGACCGGGGTCAGCGGCGACGCGGTAAGCGGCCCGGTGAACGGCCGCGAGTCGGCCAAGTTCGAGCTGGTAGACGGCGCCGCCGCGGTCCGCCTGCACACCGACGACCTGGGCGACGACCTCTACCGGGTGACCACCCCCGCAGGAAGCGGCGTGACCCCGAAGGTGGACGAGGCCGACGGCACGGTCCAGCTGCGCCTGCCGCCCGGCGAGCACGGCGGCCCGTCCGAGGTGACGATCGTGCTGAACAACGCGGTGCGCTGGACACTGCAGCTGAACGGCGGCACCGCCCAGACGACGGTAGACCTGACCGGCGCGGAGGTGGACGGCGTAGACCTGCTGGGCGGCGCCAGCCGGATAGACCTGACCCTGCCGGTGCCGACGACCGTGGTCCCGGTCCGGATGGCCGGGGGAGTGGACCAGTTCCTGGTGAAACTGGCCGGCGCGACCCCCGTGCGGGTGCAGGTGCAATCGGGTGCCGGCGAGGTGACCTTGGCCGGCGCCACCCACAAGGGCATAGCCCCGGGCCAGTCCTTCACCGCAAACGGCTGGGGGAGCGGCGAGGCAGGCTTCGACGTGCAGGCGGTCGCTGGAATGTCGGCCCTGACCATCACCGACGGCTGACCGCCTGCTGGCGCGCCTCGGCGAGGCGCGCCAGACGCCGCCCTCAAACTGAGCGGAGCTGCTCCAGCGGAACGCGATCCGTGACCCACTTCAGGTGCTGTTCATGGTTGGTTGCCACCAGCTTGTGGGCGAGTTCCTGCAGGTCGTCGATATCTCCGTAGTTGAGCCGCAGCAACAGCACCATCGAATCGGCGTGTCCCTCTTCGCGGCCCTCTTCGCGGTTGCGGCGGGCGATGTCGCGGCCCACCGAGGTCTTTTCCAGGATGTCGTCCATACCTCTCCTCGCCAGCGTCTCGACCAGCTCAATCACGACTGCCTCGGTAGGAGACCATCCGCTCCTGGAATCCCGCCACGCGCTCTACCTGAATCTCGATGTGGCACACCTCGTGCATGGGCACGGGCAGGCCGTCCTTCTCAGCTCGGTCTTGCTCCTCCTCGTCCCGGCGGAGGATGTAGGTCTTGTCCCTGCTTCGGGTGAGATGTCGCTGTTGCTCGGTCGGCCCTTCCAGTACAACTTCCCGGCCGTCCGTTTCTAAGCCAAAGAAGATCCTCACGGTGTCGGCTGGATTGGCCTCCAGCACTGTTTTGAACAGGCCGTCGTAGTCCCGCGCCTGCGCCTTGCCGCTTGGCGGTGTGTCGGTCGGCATTCCCCGTCCCTTCATCGACGAACGCCAACGAAGTTACACGACAAGGTGACTAATGACTACTAGCTGGATGCCAAATTTTGGTCTTGTGATGGCGTTCGTCGGTCCTTGACGTCTACCGAGGGTTGGTGCTCGTCAGCCACTTCTCGTGCGCTTCGGCGAGGCGTCGCCAGAGTGCGTCGCGTTCGGCCGGGCCGACGTCGTCGAGAGTGATCCCGAAGACGTCGGCCAGCGCCGCGAAGTAGTCGTCCCGCCGCTCGAGGTTTGTCTTCTGCTCGACGTCACCGGTCCGGCTGAGCACCAGCCCGCGCACGACGTCGGTGCCGTGGGCGTCCCGCCGCTGCACGGTGGCGATCCGCACGAAGCCGGAGTCGGGCGAGGTGGAGAGTTCGTGGTGCTTGGCGGCGAACGCCGACATCTCCACACTCTCGCCGCGGAAGTCCATCCCGAGGAATCCGCCCCGCGGGTCGTGCTCGAACCGCCAGCCACCGGGCTCCGCCACGGACCGCGACAGCCGATACCGGAATGGCCCCTGCTGGTATTCACCCTCGGCCAGCGGCAGCGGTTCGTAGATCCCGTCCCCCATGCCGAGGTCAACCAGCCAGTTCCCGTCGGGAGCCTCGTCGGAAGGCAGTCCCGAGACGGTAAGCACAAGGTGGTTGCCGGCCGCGCCGGCCGGATGCGTCGCGTTGCCCTGCACCCCGCCGTAGTGCCGGGTGACGGCATACCCGAGCTCCGTCAACAGTGCCGAGAAAGCCCCGTTGAGGTGAAAGCAGTAGCCGCCACGCCCTTGAAGAATCCGCCCGATCGAATCCGCAGGTTCGACGGTGGTAGGACGGCCAAGCCAGATTTCCAGACATTCATAGGGCACCCGCTCGGCGTGAGCCCGATGCAGGGCCGTAAGCCCGTCCAGGCTGGGCGGTTCCCGATCCACCCCAAGGCGCTGCAGATATCCGGAAAAATCGATGGCAGAGCCCACCCGCCAACCCTAATCGATCAGCGAGTGGGCAAGTGTCCCCCGAAGCTCAGACCGCCCGCTCCGGGAGGTCGAACTCGATCTCTTCCACGACCACGGTCTGTCCGGTCGTATCGAGGCCGAAGAAAATCCGCAGCGTGTCCTCTGGGAATGCCTCGAAGACTCGTTTCATCGCGGTGACGATGTCCCGTCCCCACTCCTCACTGCGAGGTACACATCGATCGGCATTACAACCCCTTTCGTTGGCAATCGACGAGATGCTACATGACTAGTTGACGTACACAAACTAGTCTTGCGCCATTACTGCGGCTTTGGGTGGCTCGGCGACGGCCGTCAGGCTGGGGCGGCGGAGGACGGTCGCGGCGATGGCGGCTGCGGCGAGCAGGAGGATGGCGCTGATGAGGAGGGCCAGGGCGTAGCCGCTTGTCAGGGCGGCGGGGGTGGGTAGTGGGCCGGATTGGTGTTGGGCGGCTGTGCTCAGGGCGGCCAAGCCCAGCGACGCGCCTATCTGGCGGGAGCTGTTCAGGAGGCCGGAGGCGGTGCCGGACTCTGACGGGGCCACGCCGGCGGTGGCTATCGAGACCAGGGGGCCCAGGCATAGGCCGAAGCCGATGCTGGCGACTATCGATGGGCCCAGGACGTCGGTCAGGAATGAGCCGTCGGGGCTGATCCGGCTGAACCAGGCGAAGCCGGCCGCCGTCAGCAGGGCGCCGCCGATCAGGATGGACCTTGCCGCGAAGCGGTAGCCGAGCTTGATGGCCAGGATGCTGCCGGTGACCACGCCCAGGGCGAACGGCAGGAACATCACGCCGGCCGGCGCCGGGCCGATGCCCAGGACGCGCTGCAGGTAGAGGGACGCGAAGTAGAACGTAGCGGTGATCGCCGCTCCGACCAGCAGGTTGTACGCGTTCGCGCCGGCCACCGCGCGGTTGGTCAGCAGCGCCAGGCGGATCAGGGGGTCGCGGCTGGTGCGGCGTTCGACGGCCACGAAGGCGGCCAGCAGGGCAACCGCCGCGGCGAGGGTGAGAAGAGTGGGCGGGGAGGTCCAGGCCTGCCGGTCGGTGCGCACGATGCCGAAGACCAGCAGGCCCATGCCGGCCGTGGCCAGCACGGCACCGAGCACGTCGGGGCGGCCGGTGGGGGCGACCGGGCGGTCGGCGGGGACGCCGCGCAGGGCCAGAACCAGAGCGACCGCGGCCATCGGCACGCTGACGAACATCACCCAGCGCCATCCGGCGTACTGGGTGAGGACGCCGCCGATCAGCACGCCCAGGGCGCCGCCGGCCGCGTTGGTCGCGGCCCACACGCCGAAGGCCCGGACCCGGGGCTTGCCGCTCGGGAACGCCGCGGTGAGCAGCGCCAGCGCGGCAGGGGACAGGGCGGCGGCGCCGACGCCCTGGGCGGCTCGGGCGGCGACCAGGTGGCCGGGGTTCTGGGCGAAGCCGCCGATCAGCGAAGCGGCGCCGAAGACGGCCAGGCCGAGCAGCAGGATGCGCTTGCGGCCGAAGCGGTCGGCGGCCTTGCCGCCGAGCAGGAGCAGGCCGCCGAAAGTCAGGGCGTAGGCGTGGATCACCCAGGTCAGGCCGGCGGGGCTGAAGCCCAGGCCGGCCGCGATCCGGGGAAGTCCGACGTTCACCACCGAGAGGTCCAGCGACACCATGAATTGCACTAGGGCAACGGCAGTCAGTGTGCGGTTCGACTTTCGGAACATGTTCCGAAAGTAGCAGACGACGCAAGATGGTGGGGTGCCAACATCGAACGGCCGCACCGGCCGACCACCGGTCACCTCGCGCGCGGCGATCCTGGCCGCGGCCCGCGGGCTCATCGACGAGGGTGGCTGGGAGAAGCTGACGATCCGCCGGCTGGCCGGCGAGCTGGGCATCGGCGCGACGACCCTCTACCACCACGTGCGGGACAAGGAGGACCTGCTGCTTCTGCTGCTCAACGAGTACGCGGCGCAGGCCCCGTTCCCGGAGCTGCCGGCCGATCCGCGGGAGCGGATCGTGGTGGCCGCGGCCGCGATGCGCGACACCCTGGCCGGCTGGCCGTGGGCCGCCGAGGTGCTGACCACCGACGGCTTCCTGGGGCTGCTGGGCGGCTCGGCCATCCGGCTCGTGGAAACGATTGTGGCGGCCGCCGTGGACAGCGGATGCACGCAGGAACAGGCCGTCGACGTGTTCCGCAGCATCTGGTACTACACGGTCGGCGAGATTCTGGTGCGCGTGAACTCCAGCACGAAAAAAGCCGGTGACTTCACCGGCTTCGACCCCGAGCAGACGCCGCGGCTGGCCGCGATCGGGCCGCAGTGGCCGGTTCTCGCGGCCCGGGACACCTACGTCCCGGGCCTGCGAGCCTTCGTCGACGGGTTGCTCAGGGCGCGATGATCTGGTCGCCGACCAGGGCCAGGTTCTGGATCGCGGCCAGGCCGTAGAGCGCGGTCGTGTTGGTGGAGACCCACTTCGCGGCGTCGGTCGGGGTCAGCGTGGTCGTCACTCGCTCGCTCTTCCACGGCAGGGCCGGGCCGTAACCGTCACCGGTGTAGAAGTCGCGCCAGGCCCGCTGAGTCAGCGCGGCGCTGTTCAGTCGCACCGCCGCGTACGCGGTGAGCCGGGCGTGACCCTGGCGCAGGATCAGGTTGCCGAACGCGGCCCCGCACTCGGCGGTCTGCTCGGCCGCCGTGGCGTTGAACAGCCGGCAGTACTGCAACCAGGCCGCCTCGAACGCCGGCAGGTCGACCAGGTCGATGACCTCGGCGCAGATCTCCACCTGGCCGAACATCGCGCTCAGGTGCGACACGCTGACGGTCTTGCCGGCCACCGGCGCGAACCGGCCGGTGTCCAGGTCGTACAGGCCGCTGCCGGTGACGAAGCCGTTCGGCATCGCGCCGATCGTCTCCATCGTGCCGAGCAGTTTCGCCTTCGCCGTCTCCCACAGCGGTCCCTTCCGTTCCCACTCGGTCAGCCAGGCGGCGGCCAGGCCGCTCCAGTCGGTGCCGAGGCCGATCGACAGGGCGTGCGGGTCGGGGGTGTACGGCTCGGTGCGGATCTTGCGGATCGGGTCGAGCACCAGGAACGTACGGTCCGAGTCGACAAGTTCGGAGAGCAGGTCACCGGTGCGTTCGTCGGCGGTCAGGTAGTAGTAGATCCGGCGGTAGATGGCCGTGCTGATGCGCTGCTGCTTGGCGCTGTCGGCCCAGTGCTGCACACCGTGCCGGGTGCCGAGGCCGGCCCATTTGCCCAGGTGATAGACGTCGACCTCGCCGGTGTGCCGGGTCATCGCCTCGGCGAAACGGTAGATGTCGGCGCGACCCGATCGCAAGAAGGCATACCAGAGCCATAGATCTGGCGACAATTCCGAATTGTCCCAGGCGTACCCACCCACGTCGTAGCGCCACACCAGACGGTCCTCGTCGAAGGTGTGCATGATGTCGCCGTGGTCCCAGAAGCCGTACCAGTGCCGCTGTTCGACCTGCTTGCGATAGAAGTCGAAGAGAAAATCGAGGTGGTCCTCGATGGTCGCCTTCAGCGGGTCGGTCCGGTCGACCGGCGCGAACAGGCCACCGAACACGTTGCAGGAGACCAGGTGGTCGACCGGGTTGATCAGCTGCGGGGGAGTGCGGACCTGGTCGGCCATCGCGCCGAGGCGCTCGGCGGTCGGCGTCGACGGCAAGGCCCACAAGACCAATTCATTGGTACGGGAGATGCCGTACGGCGTACCGAAGGCGGGTTCGTAGTCCTCGTACGTGATGTTGAGGCCTTCGAGCTGCTCCGGATAGGTGTCCTGGCCCATCCCGTCGTGATAGAAGCGGGTGTCCATCACCCCGGCGTCGGGTGACCACAGCCAGACCGTCACCTCGGCCTCGGCGGTGTGCGCCCGCCGGATGTCGAGTTGGGTGGGATGCCGCTGCCAGAAGTCCTTGAGCCCGACCGCCACCCCACCGGTGACCCCGCCGACATAGGCCAGCCCGGAGGCGCGCTGACCCTGGTCGACGCTGACCCACCCGTACCCCTGCTTGGTCCTTTTGCGAACGGTGAAACCGTTTGCGGACAGCTGGCTGAGTGAGTAATCCCCCCACAATGGAATGTATTGCAGGCGGGTCGTGACGCGTTGATCCCAGGTCGCCGGATCGGGCAGAGCCGTGCCGGCAATTTGCGCGTTGCGGACCGCGAGTCCGGGGTCTCTGCGCAGGCCGGTGATGCCTTGAACGGCCTCGGTGAGCTGTCCATGCCCGTCCCCGACGAACCGAATGTGCCGGTCATAGGCGGCATCCCGCATCGGCACCTTGAAACGCACGCCGAGCCCCGCGATGTAGTCCTTCGAACCGTCCCGGTCATAGACGAACGTGTGCATCATCTTGACGCTTTCGGCGCCGGCGAAGAAGACCAGCCGCACGGTGAACGGCAGCCAGTTCGTCCCGTGCCGCCCCTCGATCCGGACCACCGCACGCACCGGCCCGGACTGCTCGACCACCACTTTCCGCACGTCGCTCTGCACGAGGTGGCGCGGCGACGGTTCGTCGGAGATGTGCTCCTGGCGATAGGCGACCAGCACGCCGTCGCGGGCGATCACCGTCTCGCCCCGGCGGATCTCACTGATCAGCTCACGCCCGCTGCGCGGGACGCGAGCGACGATCACCCCGGTGTCGATCTCGACGTACTTCTTACGGTCGGTGACCACGACCGGTTGCGCTGGGCGATCGGGGGTGCCGGCTTGCAGGGTGTACGCGTCGGACGGCGCGCCGTCCGCGATGGCGTGCCCGCTCCACTTCAGACTGCCGTCCGGCCAGTAGGCGAGCGGCCAGCTCTGCACCGGCACCGACGGATCGGCCAGCCGGAAGGTCTGATCGCCCGGGACGGTGCCCTTGGGCCACGGGGTTCCCCAGGTGGTGGTGGCCGACGAGCCGGGGCGGCCCTCCAGCCAGGTAAGGCGCACTTCGGGCACGGCGGCTCTCCCCACTCTCGGGATCATCGGTACAAACGGGGCGGCGGCCATGCCGGCCAGGACGCGGCGACGTTCCACGGTTACTCCTTGACGGATCCGATCAGGACGCCCTTCGCGAAATGCTTCTGCAGGAAGGGGTAGACCAGCAGGATCGGCAGCGTGGCGATCACGATGATCGCGAACTTCAGGCCCTGCTCGGGGAAGATGGTGGAGTCCAGCTGCTGCACCACGTTCGCCGAGTCCGCGTTGGGCGCGGTGAGCTGGCGGACGAGCACCTGGAGGGTCCACTTCTGGCTGTCGTTGATGTAGAGCAGCGGGGACATGTAGTCGTTCCAGATGCCGACCGCGTAGAACAGCGAGAACGTCGCGATGATCGGCTTGGACAGCGGCAGCACGATCCGCCGGAAGACGCCGAGCTCGGTGCAGCCGTCGATCATCGCGGCCTCTTCCAGGGCCTCCGGCAGCTGCTGGAAGAACGTCTTCACGATGATCAGGTAGAACGGGTTGATCGCCAGCGGGAGGATCAGCGCCCAGTAACTGTCGAGCAGCCCGAGATTGCGCACCACCAGGTAGGTCGGGATCATCCCGCCGCTGAACACCAGCGTGAAGATCACCAGGTTGAGCACCAGGGCCCGGCCCGGCAGCTGCCGCTTGGACAGCGGATAGGCCATCGTCAGGGTCAGCCCGACCTGGACCGCGGTGCCGACCAGGGTGACCCCGACGGTGGTGGCCAGCGCGCGGACGAACACCCCGGTACCGAAGATGTAGTCGTAGGTGTCGGTGACGATGTGCTTCGGCCACAGGAAGAACGGCCGGGCGGCGATCTCGCCCTCGGAGGCGAACGATCCGGCCGCCACATAGAGCAACGGCAACAACGTGATCAAAGCCAAACCCAACAGCAAAACGGCATTGAGTACGTCGAACACGCGGCCGCCGACCGACTCGTCCCGGGCCATCAGAACAGCCCCCGCTCGTCGAACCGTTTGGCGAGCAGATTTGACCCGTAGATGAGCAGTACCCCGACCACGCCCTTGAACAGGCCGACCGCGGTGGAGTAGCTGTACGAGCCCTGGGTGATGCCGATGTAGTAGACGTAGGTGTCGAAGACGTCGGCCACCGACCGGTTCAGCGAGGTGGTCATCAGCCAGATCTGCTCGAAGCCGGAGTCGAGCAGGTGCCCGCAGGTCAGGATGCCCATGATCACGATGGCCGGCCGGATGCCGGGCAGCGTGACGTGCCAGAACTGCCGCCACCGGCCGGCCCCGTCGACTCGGGCCGCCTCGTACAGCTGGGTGTCCACTCCGGCCAGGGCGGCCAGGTAGATGATCGTGCCCCAGCCGGTCTGCTTCCACAGCAGCTGCAGCACGATGATCGGCCGGAACCACGCTTCCTGGGCCACGTAATCGGCGCGCGGCCCGCCGACGAGGTCGTTGATGTACCCGGCGATGACCCCGAAATCCGCCGAGAACAGCAGGTAGGTCACCGACGCCACGATCGTCCAGGACAGGAAGTGCGGGATGTAGATGATCGACTGGATCGAGTTCTTCAGGGTCCGCCGGCGCAGCTCGTTGAGCAGCAGCGCCACGATGATCGGGGCCGGGAACACGAACACGACGGTGAGCAGCGCCAGGATCATCGTGTTGGTCATCAGCCGGGTGAAGTCCGAGCCGGTGAACAGCTCCTCGAAGTGCTTGAGCCCGACCCACGGGCTGTCCGAGTAACCGAGGAACGGCAGGTAGTCCTGGAACGCGATGCTCAGGCCGTACATCGGCCAGTACCGGAAGATCAGGAAGTAGGCCAGGCCGGGTAGCAGCATCAGATAGAGCCACCCGTGCCGTGCGATGCGGCGAGCCTTGGCGGCCGGTGGCGCCGGACTGATCGGCGCCACCGGTGGGCTCTCCAGGTCGGTGGCCACTACTTGCCGAGCTTCGCCACGAGATCGTTGGTCTCCTGGGCGACCTTGTCGCCGCCCTCGGCGTACCACCGCTTGATCTCGGCCCGCAGCTGTTCCTCGGTGATGTCGCCGGACAGGAACTTGATCCGGGCGTCCGGGATGATCAGGTCGAGGGTCTTGCCCTGCTTGATGTAGGTCTCCGAGACGACACCGAGCGCCGGGTTGTGCACCGCGGTCTTCAGGTCCTCGGTTGCCAACTCGTTACGCTGCACGACCAGCTTGCGGGACGGCTCGTCGGCCGGCTTCGGCGGGTAGGCGCCGAGCCCGACGCTGGCCCGGGTGCCGAGCTGGATGAACGCCTTCTCGACGTCGTTGTTGATCACCTTGATCTGCGGGTTGTCCTCGTCGAGCGGCGCCGCGTACCCGTCCTCGAGTTTGAAGTTGCGCCCTTCGATCCCGTTGGTGAGCAGGACCGTGCCCTCCTTGGCCTGCAGCTTGTCGAGCACCTGCAGCACCTGGTCGAGCTGCTCCTCGGTCTTCACCTTCTGCTTGGGAATCGCGACGATGCCGTTGTAGCCGGGGAACGGCGCGGAGAACTTCTGCCCGTCGGTGCGGGCCAGGTTGCCGGCCAGGGCGACCTTGTCGAAGTTCTTCGGGTCGGTCTCCTTGAACAGCTTGACCAGGTCACCGGAGCGGACGTTGACGTCGAGGATGATGCCGCCGCGGCCCTGCACGAACGGCTTGTTCCAGTTGGCGCTGTCCAGGGTGGCGAAGTCCGGGTTGATCCAGCCGTTATCGACCCAGTTCTTGAGCCACTTGTTGGCGGTCACGAACTCCTCGGTGTCGAACCCGGGGACGAGTTTGCCGCCGCGCTCACCCCAGCCGTTCGGGGCGCCGAACCAGGTCTCGATCACGTCGTACGGGCTGGAGCTGGCGTAGGTGCCCGGCCACTTCGGGACGATCAGCCCGTACGTGTCCTTCTTGCCGTTGCCGTCCGGGTCCCGCTCGGTGAAGGCCTTGGCGATGGCCTGCAGGTCATCGACGGTTTTCGGCATCTGCAGGCCGAGCTTCTCCAGCCAGTCCTTGCGGATCGAGATGGCCGAGCGCAGCAGCGGCCGGACCCGGTAGATGCCGTAGGTCTTGCCGTTGACCGTGGCGTTCTTGCCGGTCGTCGGGTCGGCCGGGGTGAGGTTCGGGTACTTGTCGAGCTTGCCGGTCAGGTCCCAGAATGCCCCCGCCTGCGCGGCCTGCACGAAGGCCGACTGCTTGTCGCCCTGGATGACCATGGCCTGCGGCATGTTGTTGGAGGCCAGGGTGACGTTGGTCTTCTCGCTGTAGTCGGCGTTCGGCACCCAGGTGATCTGGAGTTTCTTGCCGATCAGTTTCTGCACGGCCTGCTGCAGTTCGCCGTTCGGGTCGGGCGCGGTGCCGAACAGCGGCGCCATCACGGTGATGGTGTCGCTGCTCGTCTCGCTCCCGCTGTCGCCGCAGCCGGCCGTTATGAGCGTCAGGGCGGCCAACGCCGCCAGGCTTTTCTTCATGTGAGCCCCTTTCGAAGCGCCTCGTTCTCGGCGAACAGGCGCAGGCAGAGCCAGGTGTCCAGCTGGATCCACCCGCCGACGGCCACCACCAGCAGCACCGGGAACGCGGCGACCGCGAAGCCGAACGCGAGCAGGGTGAGCAGTAGCAGGGCGGATGCGGGTATGCGGAGCAGGGCGAACCGGGAAGCCTTGGGGAGAAGGGCCGGCGTCCGGAGGTCGTAGTGCACGGCCATGGGCAGCAGGTAAGCGGCGATCACGGCCAGGAAGGCCAGGGCGGCCAGGGTGGCGGTGCGGGCGGTGCGGTCGGCCAGCCAGTGATAGTTGGTGATCAGCAGGATGGCCGTGGCGGTTATCGGCAGGACCAGGGCGGAGCCTCGCCGGAACTCGTTCCGGTAGGCGCGGACGAAGGACGATCCGGTCTCGCCGGCGGCGTGGTGGCGAGCGACGGTGTACGCGGCGAGCGTGGCCGGGCCGACCCCGAGAACCACTCCACCGGCCAGCGTCCCCACTGTCCACAGCAGACTCAACCTAATTGCCCAGAAGATCTCGTCGGCCGCCTCGTACAGCCGTAGTGCCCACGCCGCCGGAGTCATCGCGCCCCCTGCCGTTGTGACGGGCGGGTTAACAGGTATCGAGGAACGTAACTTTGAATCGTCTCAAAGTCAACGCTCCGGAAACCCCTTTCCGGCAGGTAGATCAGGGGGTGATAATCCGCAGGTCGGCGTACTCGCCGATCATGGGCGCCATCTGCCGGAAGCCGACGCGGCCACCCGGCAACGGCTCCGGATCGGTCCACCGGAAGGTCAGCAGGTCCGCGACCTCGAACGTTATCGCTCCATCATGGACAGATAGGCGCATCCGGTACGGTCCTTGCGCGTCGAGCACCGCCGGAAGCGGGTCGGGTCCCTGTGCCACGAGGTGGAAGCCGTAGCTCTTGCGGAGGTTGCAGGTGTGCAGCTGTCGCTCGGACGGCCACCTCCGGCGGAAATAGGAGACGTGGTAAGCGTTGAGGTCGCCGTGGTGATATTGCTCGTACGGCCCGGTGCGCGGGGTCAGGTCGAAGATGCTCTCGCCGCCGCGACCGCGCGCGTGGAAGAAGAGGATCGCCAGCCCGGGTTCCCGGATCGGCCAGAAGTCCCAGGTCGCGACGATGTTCGGGCCGAAGTCGGCCGGGCACCACAGCACGACGTTGGCGTCCTGCCCGTCCTCGGGCGGCCGCAGGCTCTCCAGCCGCAGCCGGCCGCGCGGGAACGAGACGGCACCGTCGCCCTCCATCCGGAAGTCGGCGAGGTCGGCGGCTCCAGCGAGGCGATTGTGGTAGTGCATAGACATCAATCTATACGTTTCAATGGCGGAGGATCATGCCACTCGACAGCTTTCACGCTGACCGTCTTGCCGCGCTCGAGCGGTTTCGCCTCGGTACCGGGCCCGAGCCGGCGCCGCCGGTCAGCCCGCCCGCGCCGGCCGGGGTGATCACCGGCGAGATCAGCATTCCCGGGCCGCACGGGCCGATCCGGCTGCGCACCTACCGCCCCGCCGGCCCGCCGGTCGCGGCCCTGCTCTGGGCGCACGGCGGCGGCTTCCGGCACGGGACGATCGAGATGCCCGAGGGGGATTGGGTCTCCGCGCAGCTCGCCGCCCGGGCCGGGGCCTACGTGGTGTCGGTGGACTACCGGCTCGCCACCGGGGGAGTGCGCTATCCGGTGCCGCTCGACGACGTGTCGGCCGCCTGGACCTGGTTCGTCGGCGCGGCCGACCTGCCGGCGCGGCGGGCGATCGGCGGTGCCAGCGCCGGGGCCGCGCTGGCGCTGGCCGCCACGCTGCGCGCCCGGGACGCCGGCCGGCCGGTCCCGGACGCGCTGCTGCTGGCCTATCCGTTCGCGCACTTCCCGAACCCGGCCGCGGACGCGGAACTGGCGGCCGAGCTGTCGGCGGCGCTGCCGCCGGTCGCCCGGTTCACCGCGGCCGGGGTCGAGGACATGGTCCGCAACTACGTGGGCCGGATCAGCTGCCTGCCGCCGGAGGCACTGCCCGGCGCGGCCCGGCTGACCGGCTTGCCGCCGGCCTGGATCCTGCTGTCCGAGTACGACGATCTGCGCACGTCGGGCGAGTTACTGGCCCGGCAACTGGACTCGGCGACGCTCTTCCTGGCCGAAGGCGCGCCGCACGGTCACCTGAACCAACCGGTTTCCCTTCCCGGAACGGAGGGATCGCTCGACTTCTTCGCCGCGGCGCTAGCCGACGTAAAGGACGGCGTCGATCTCGATGTCGAAACCGACTAGCGGCACCGGCAGCGTCGTCCGTACCGGAAGGTGGTCGCCCTTGATGTATTGGGCGTAGATCTCGTTCAGCTCGGCGAAATCGGCGAAGTCGCGCAGATAGACCCCCACCCGCACGGCGTCGTCGAGGCTCGCGCCGGCGACCTCGGCAACGGTGGCCAGATTGCGGAAAGCGGCGTGCGCCTGCTCGGCGAAACTGCCGGTCACCCGGGTGCCGTCGGGCAGTGCCGGAATGGCTCCGGCCAGGTAGATGGTGTCGCCAGCGACGACCGCGTGCGAATAGGGGCCGCCGGCCGGGGCTGCCTTGTCGGTGATGATCGCGCGCTTGGGCATGTCATTCACTCCTGATTTCTCGTGGGAATTGGTCGGCCAGACCGTCCTTGCCGACCAATGGTTGGTTGAGCAGGGCGCGCAGGTCGCGGTCCCGGCGTTGCAGGGCCGCGCGTTGCGCGCCGGTGAGCGGAATCCACGGCGCCGGTGGTGCGGGCAGGCGCGCCGGCAGCGGCTGCCCTTGCCGGTACGTGGCCACGTTCACCAAACGCATCGGCGAAATGCGGGCCGCCAGGTGCGCGTCGGTCACCTCGAATTCGCCGTGTTCGATGGCGAAAATCGCGAGATCGGCCGGCCTCCCGACGTCGAGAGTGCCCGCGTCGAGCCCGAGCGCCGCCGCCGGCCGCACCGTGACCGCCGCGATCACCTCGGCCAGCGCAAGCCCCGCCGCCAGCATTTTCGCCATCGTGGTGGGCAGGTCGAAGACCGGCCCGAGCACCGACCGGGCATGCAGATCGGTGGAGATCGTGTGCGGCCGCAGGCCCAGGTCGAGCTGCCGCTCCAGGATGTCGAAGGCGAACCCGCCCGACCCGTGCCCCAGGTCGAACAGCACCCCGCGCTCCCCGGCCGCGACGGCGGCCGGCCCGACCGGCGAGGCGATCCCGCTGGCGCAGTGCGTGACGATGTCGCCGGGCCGCAGCAGCTCGAGCACCTCGTCGACCGCCGGGGGAGCGGCCCCCACGTGCGCCATCACCGGCACCCCGCAGGCGTCGCCCACGGCCAGGGCCCGCCGCAGGGGTGCGACCCCGTGCTCGCCCACGGTTTCCCGGTCGATCCGCACCTTGATCCCGACGATCCGGTCCCGGTGCTGCTGCACGGTGTCGATGGCCAGCGCGACGTCGCAGTTGGCCAGGTCGCGGCTCTCCCCGGTGCGCCCGGAGAGCCCGACCGCCGAGATGTTGAGCAGCCCCGCGACCCGCACGTCGAAGCTTTTCCGGAGCAGCCCGTCGAGCGTGTAGGCCCCCGCGGTCCCGGCGTCGACCCAGGTGGTGACCCCCGTGCGCCAGGCGATCGGATCGGGTTCGATCCCCCAGTAGCCCGGCCCGACGTGCGTGTGCAGGTCGACCAGCCCCGGCGTGACCAGCAGCCCGCCGACGTCGACCACGGTCCGGGCGTCGCCGCGGGGGAGGTCCGGTCCGGTGGCCGCGATCAGCCCGTCCTGGACGGCCACGTCGAACGGCTCGCCCCCGGCCAGCAGCAGATCCCACGTCATCCGGCGGCCTCCAGCGCGCTTGTGATGGCCAGGCGATACAGGCGCGCCGGGCGGCCCTTGCGGGTCACCTGGGTGCTGCCACCCACGATGACCAGGCCCGCGTCGGTCAGTTTGCGGATCAGGCGGCGGCCACTCGGATCGGTGATGCCCATCGCGCGGGCCAGCTCGCCCGGCGAGACCAGCCGGCCGCCCAGCCCGCGCTCCACCGCCGCCAGCCGGGACAGCGTCGCCGGGCTCAGCCCGGCCCGCCCGGCCAGATTTTCCAGCTCGCCGTGCTCGCGATGGGTCCAGGTCAGCGGGGGTGGTGCGCCGGCCGCGCCCATCGGCCCGATCGTCACGCCGTCGTCGGTGAACAGGTAGGCCACCGAACCCTGCTCCTGCTCGGCCCGGGCAGCCGCCTGCTCGGCCAGGTCGACGCTGAGCCGGGCCGAGGCGCCGATCCCGAACCCGGCCACCACCCGCACGCCCAGCTGGTCGCGGGCCTCGGCCAGCACCGGAAGCCCCACCCACTGCCGGGTCGCGGTCTCGAACAGCGAGGCCGGCGCGAACGCCAGCAACGCCCGATGCCCGCGCTGGTCGATCCAGGCGTCGGCGAACTCCGGCGCGTGCAGCAGCAGGTGCTGCAGCCCGACCCGGGCCCGGTCGCTGCCCGGCGCCCCGAGCAGGAACAGCCCGGTGGCGAACCGTTGCCGCTCGCGCGCCCGCACCACCAGCTCGTGCAACCCGGCCCGGATGGTCTGCGCGGTCGGAGCCGCGTGCAGCACCGCTGTCTCGGCGCCGAGCGCCGCGGCCACCGCGGTCCGCGCGGTGATCAGGTAACCGGCCCCGGTCTCGGCCAGTTGCCGCCGGTGAAAGGCGACGATCTCGTCGATCGGCTGGTTCGGATCGAACGGCAGCACGGCGATCCGGTCCGGATCGAGATCGAGCGCCCCCGCCACCTCGTCGACGACCTCCCGGTCGAAGGTGTCGATCGCCACCGGTGTCGCCGGCCACCCGTGGCCCCGGGCTTTCGCCCAGGCCAGGGCCAGATCAAGGGCGGCGGCCGCCAGGACGGCGACCGGCAGGGCCGGCGGAAGAAGATCACGACCATGCGCGTACGGCAAAAGGCCCAGCAGCAAGCCGTCGAGTCGCGTCTCGCGGAGCAACCCACCGATCAGCTCGCGGATCTCCTCGTCCCGGTCGTAGACCGCCCAGACGAGCTCGACCCCGTCGAGGGTCCGCGCGGCGTCGGCGAAGCGCGGCCGATGCCCGGCGTGCACCACCAGCCCGATCCGCATGATCCCACCCCGTTGACACCCGCCACCGATCAACGAACTATATGCGAACCTGGTTCGTTTTGGAGGTCCCGTGTCGCCCGCATCCTTGGTGCCGCCACCCAGCCGACGGGACGTGTCGGTGATTCCGCGGCCGTCCGAGGTGCGCCCGAGCAGCGGAACCTTCGTTCTCGGCCCGGACGCCCGCCTTTCCCTGGGCGAAGGGCTCGGCGGCGTCGCCGGGTGGCTGCGCGAGGAACTCGTCCTCGACCTTCCGCTCGGAGAATCGGCCGCGGTGCGGCTGGAGATCGATCCCGGCTTGCCGAGTGAGGGTTACGCCCTGCGGGTCGCCGCCGACGGCATATCGGTCGCGGGCGGTTCGGCCGCCGGAGTCTTCTACGGCGCGCAGACGTTGCGGCAGCTGTTGCCGCCCGCCGCGCTGCGCCGCGCCGGGTCGTGGCCGGTGCCCTTTACCGATATTTCGGACTCGCCCCGGTTTCCGTGGCGCGGGGTGATGCTCGATGTGGCGCGGCACTTCATGCCCGTCGCGGACGTGCTGCGGTTCGTCGACCTCGCCGCGTTTCATAAGCTCAACGTCCTGCACCTGCACCTGACCGACGACCAGGGCTGGCGCATCGAGGTGCCGGGGTGGCCGCGGCTCACCTCGGTCGGGGCGTGGCGGCCGGAGACGATGCTCGGGTCGCGAGTGCACGGACGGTATGACGGGCGCCCGCACGGAGGGTTCTACACCGCCGACGACCTGCGACGGATCGTGGCCTATGCGGCGGAACGCTGCGTGACGGTGGTGCCCGAGGTGGACATGCCCGGGCACATGCAGGCCGCGATCGCCGCCTATCCGTCGCTGGGGAACGGCTACCGGGGTCCGGTCCGTACCGGCTGGGGGATCTCCACCCACGTGCTCAACCTGTCGGCCGAGTCGTTGTCGTTCTGCCGGGACGTGCTGTCGTTCGTGTGCGAGATCTTCCCGTCGCCGCTGATCGGCATCGGCGGCGACGAGTGCCCCGCCGACGAGTGGGCGGACAGTCCGGTGATCGGGCGGGAAGGGCTGGCCGGCCCGGCCGAGCTGCACGGATGGTTCACCGCACAGATGGCCTCGTTCCTGGCCGAGCGGGGGCGGCGCGTCTTCGGGTGGGACGAGTTGCTGGCGTACGGCGTACCCGCCAAGGCCGTGATCGCCGCCTGGCGCGGCGTGCCCCCGACCGTGCTGGCCGCCCAGGCCGGGGTTTCGGTGGTTTCCTGCCCCGACATCTCGTGCTACCTGGACTATCGGCAGTCGGACGACCCCGGCGAACCCACCCCGGTCGGCACCCGGCTCACCCTGGCCGACGTCTACCGCTTCGACCCGGTCCCGGCGGGCCTGCCCGGCGCGGCGGCCGCCAACGTGCTGGGCGGCCAGGCCAACGTCTGGACCGAACACATGGAATCGGCCCGCCGCGTCGACTACATGACGTACCCGCGGTTGTGCGCGTTCGCCGAGACCGTGTGGTCCTCCGCCGCGCGGGATTTCGCCGATTTCAGCGCCCGCCTGGCCGCGCACCTGCCGCGACTGGACGCGCTGGGCGTCAACTACCGCCCGATGACCGGCCCGCGCCCGCAGGACGCCCGGCCGGATGCCCCCGGCCACCCGCGCAGCCTGCCGGACCGACTCGCCGAGCTGCACGAGATGACGGCCGACCTGCGCCGGTAGGGTCACCTCGGTGAGCCCTACGCATCCTGTCGACCTGCACCTGGTGCTCACCCGCGGCGCCCGGATCCTGCTCGCGTTGCGAGAGAACACCGGTTACGCCGACGGCCAGTGGAACCTGCCCTCCGGCAAGCTGGAACTCGGCGAGGACGCCCTGACCGGCATGGCCCGGGAGGCCCGCGAGGAGATCGGCCTGCGCCTGACCCCGGCCGACCTACGTCTGGCGGCCACCGTCCACATCCGAAATCCCGACGGCCATACCCGAATAGGCCTGGTCTTCGCCACCGCGCTCGACCCGTCCCGGCACGGCACCCCGATCAACGCCGAGCCCCACAAATGCGCCGCCATCAACTGGTTCCCGCCCGCCGCCCTGCCGCCGGACACCGTCCCGTACTCCGCCGCCTGCGTGCAGGCGTTCCTGGACGAGGTCCCGTTCGCCCGGACCGGTTTCCCCCGACTCTTCTAATCCTGGCTTCAGGTTGATCGGGGAGGATGAGCGGCAAAGCATCGACTGGAAGGCGGGCCGGCGTGCGGATCCTGATCGCGGACGATGACGGGGCCATCCGTGAGTCGCTGGAGCGGGTGCTCCAGGTCGAGGGTTACGACACCAGCACCGTCGCCAACGGTCTCGCCGTGCTCGACGGGGTCGATGGGGCGGGCGGTGACGCGCTGGATCTGCTGATCCTCGACGTGATGATGCCTCGCCTCGGCGGGTTGGAGACCTGCCGGCGGTTGCGGGCCGCGGGCCGGGATCTGCCGGTGCTGATGCTGACCGCCCGGGACCAGGTCTCCGATCGGGTCGCGGGGCTCGACGCGGGCGCCGACGACTACCTGCCCAAGCCGTTCGCCACCGAGGAGTTGCTGGCCCGGGTGCGGGCCCTGCTGCGCCGGCGCACGCCGGCCGACGGCGAGTCGCAGATCCTGTCGTTCGCCGACGTCCGGCTCGATCCCGACCGGTTCGAGGCATGGCGGGGCGGGCGGTCGCTGCACCTGACCCGGACCGAGTTCTCCCTCCTGCAGGTCCTCCTGCGCAACGCGACCCGGGTCTTGACCCGCGACGCGCTGTTCGAGGCGATCTGGGGCTTCGACATGAGCGCCACCGCCAACAACCTTCAGGTGTACGTGAGCTACCTGCGCCGCAAGATGGAGGCCGAGGGCGAGCCGCGATTGATCTACACGCTGCGCGGCCTGGGATACACGTTGCGGGAGACTCCTCCGTGAGCAGGCCTGCCGGCCGGGAACCACGCCGGCTGACCGGGTGGTGGCGCCGGCGGTCCCTGCGGACCAGGCTGACGGTGATCGCGGCGACGGCCATCGCGGTAAGCGTGTTCGTGGCCTTCCAGGTGGCCAGCGAGCTGCTGGACTGGTCGCTGCAGGACAGCGCCGAGAATCAGCTGCGCGCCGACTCCCGCGTCCTGGCGGCAGACGCGGAGCACGCCGGTGTGGCGCGAGTCCAGCTACCGCCGTATCCCGGATCCGGTCGGCTGGTGCGGGTCATCCTGCCCGACGGCTCGACCCGCGTGCCGGCCGGCCAACCCGCGCTGCCCCCGGTCAGCGAGCAGGCCGGGCGCGTGGCGCAGGGCGCGTCGGCCGACCTGATGGAGTCGGGCGACAGCGACGAGGACGGCTACCTCATCTACACGCTGCGGGCGGGCGACGGCGCGGTCCAGGTGGCCCGCGTCGCCGACGACAGCCCGATCAACCAGTTCGGGTTCGGGATGCTGCTGATCGGGCTGTTCTGCGTGGTCGGCGGTGCCCTTGTCGGGCGGACCGTGGCGCGGACCGCGCTGGCACCGATCGACCGGCTGACCGCCGCCGCGGTACGTGTCGCGCGCACCCGGGATCTCGACGCCGACATCCCGGATGAGGGCGGTGGGGAGATCCGGCGGCTGATCCAGTCGATCAACGCGATGCTCGCCGCGCTCCGGGACTCCCGGCGGGCCCAGCGGCTGCTCGCCGAGGACGCCGCCCACGAGCTCAAGACTCCGCTCACCAGCCTGCGCCTCAACATCGAGCTGCTGGTCCGGCTCGACCGGCGCGGCACCCTCGACACTGCCCTCTCGGCGGAGAGCCGGACCCGGCTGATCAACGATCTCGGTACTCAGGTGGCCGAGTTGAGCACCCTTGCCGCCGAGCTGACCGACCTGGCACGCGGTGACGTCAGCGACGAGAGCACCGAGCTGCTCGACCTCGCCGACGTGGTGGTGGCCGCCGCGGCCCAGGCGCATTCCCGCGTGCCCGATGTCGAGGTCGCGCTCGACGTGACCTCCGTGTGGGTGAGCGGGCGTCCCGCTGCGCTCCAGCGGGCGGTGCTCAACCTCATCGACAACGCCGGCAAGTGGTCCCCCGCGGATCAGCCGGTCCAGGTCCGGCTGCGTGCCGAGGGCGGGTCGGCGGTGCTCGAGGTCGACGACGCCGGGCCGGGCATCGACGCCGTCGACGTACCGCGGGTGTTCGATCGGTTCTACCGTGCCGACAGCGCTCGGGCGCTGCCGGGATCCGGTCTGGGGCTGTCGATCGTGCAGCGGGTCGTCGACGCCCACGGCGGCCGGGCCACCGTCGCCCGCTCCGCACGCGGTGGCGCCCTGCTTCGGGTCGACCTTCCGGCCGCGGCCCCGCCCGCCCCGATCGCGCGCCGCGCTGCCGGGGAGGGCACCGCGGCGCGCTGACCCCGCGCTCACCGTTGCAGCGCGGGCTCCTCCTCGTCGGCGAGCGTGTGTCGAGCGATCGGCGGCCCGGCCACTGGACGGGACAGCCGGCTCGGCCACCAGATCCGCCGGCCGATCAGGAGCGTGAGGGCGGGCACCAGGACCGACCGCACCAGCAGCGCGTCGAGCAGCACGCCGAAGGCGACCAGGAAACCGAGCTCGATCAGCATCACCATCGGAAGTGAGACGAGGACCGCGAACGTGGCCGCCAGGACCAGGCCGGCCGAGGTGATGACGCCGCCGGTGGCGGAGAGGGCTTTGAGCATGCCCTCCCTGGTGCCCAGACGTGCGGTCTCCTCACGGGCCCGGCTGGCCAGGAAGATGTTGTAGTCCACGCCGAGCGCCACCAGGAACATGAATGCCAGCAGCGGCACCGAATAGTCGACACCCTTGAACCCGAGGATCGTGTCGAAGACGAACACGCTGCCGCCGAAGGCGGCGGCGAACGAGACGATCACGGTGACCATCAGGACCAGCGGGGCCACGACCGCCCGCAGCAGCAGCCCGAGGATTATCAGGATGACGCCGAGCACCAGCGGGATCACCAGCTTCTGGTCGCGGCTGGTGGTCACGTCGGTGTCGAGGTGCTCCGCACTCGGCCCGCCGACGATCGCCTCCGCCCCGTTCACCGCGTGCACGGCGGTGCGCACCCGCTTGATCGTGTCGTACTCCGCGGCGGTGTCCGGCGCGTCCTTCGGGAACACGGAGATGTCGACCCAGCCGCCCCTGGTCTCACCCGGAATGGCCTGGGCAACACCGGGGATGTCCTTGACGACGTTGAGAACCCGTTCCTGGTACGCCGGTCGCGTGTAGATCGTCATCGGCTGGCCGCCGAGCTCCGGGAAGTGCTGGCGCAGAACGGTGAAGCCGGTGACCGACTCCGGCGCGGACAGGAACTGGTCCTGCTCCCGCAGGATGCTGGTGTTGCCCGACAGCCCGAAGACGAGCGCGCCGAGGACTCCGAGCGAAGCGAGCGTCGCCACCCACCGGCGGCGGCTGATGGCGGCGCCGAGCCCTCCCCACAGCCCCAGCTTCTGCTCCACAACCGTGGCGGAGAACCGCGGGATGGCCGGCCAGAAGATCCGCCGGCCGAGCACCACCAGCACCGCCGGGAACAACGTCAGCATGGCCACCAGCGCGCACAAGATGCCGGCCGCACCGATCGGCCCCAACCCGCGGGTTTCGTTCAGGTCCGCGACGAGCAGGCACAGCAGGCCGGCGACCACGGTGGCCGCGGACGCGACGATGGCCGGCGCCGCGCCGCGTAGCGCGTGGGCCATCGCGACCCGGACGTTCTCGTGGTGGTGCAGTGCCTCCCGATATCGGGCGATGAGCAACAGCGCGTAGTCCGTGCCGACGCCGAACACCAGAATCGTCAGCAGCGCCGAGTTCTGGCTGTTGATCACGATGCCGAAGCCCTTGACGAGCAGGTAGACGGTCGCCATCGCGGTCAGCGCGGCCGCGCCCACGGCCATCAGCGGGACGAACCACAACACCGGGCTGCGGTAGGTGAGGATGAGCAGGAGCGCGACGACGACGACGGTGGTGAGCAGCACCTGCACGTCGATGCCGTCGTAGATGGCGTCCATGTCGGCGTCGATCGCGGCCGGGCCGGTCACGTCGAGGTCCAGGCCGGCGGGCCGGTCCTTCGCGGTGTCACGCAACGGGCCGATGAGTTCCGACGGGTCGCCATAGGTCGTGCTCACGTTGAGGGCGAACATTATCGCCTTGCCGTCCTTGGAACGTTGCGCCGGCGGGCCCTCGTCGTGCTCGCCGGCCGGCGGCGCCACCTTCGGCGGGTACCGCTTGGCAAAGGTGTTGTAATGACGCTCGACCGCCGCCCGGTCGGCATCGCTCACACCGCTCGCACGGTGGTACACGAAGACGAACGTGTTGTCCTCACCGCCGGGAAGCCCGTCCTCCAGCGCCGCCACCTTGGTGGACTCGGCACTGGCGGGCAGGGCGTCCACGGCCCGGTCTTTGGTGACCGAGCTCAACTTTCCGCTCAACGGCACCATGACCGCCGCCAGCGCCAGCCACAAGCCGATCACCAGCCACGGCACCCACCGACCGGGCGGCGTTTTCCTGGGCGGCGCTGCGTTGATTGACATCAATAGCCTCCTGACGGGTTGCATCGCTTGTCCGAGGCCGAATTCGTATCGAGCGAATCTGAGACGATCGTTAATCCGCCGCTCCGGGCGTAATACCGCGGTACCACCTCCGTCCCGGCAATGACGACCGCGGTACGACGAAACCGGACGGAATCGGTCCTAGCGTTCGGGCCATGAGGAAACCTGACAGTCCATGGTGGATGTTTGCAGCGGGCGCCATGACGCTGGTGACAGCGGTCGCCGCTTGCGGGTCGGACGCCGGCAACAGTGCGGCGCCCCCAACTGCCGGCCCGCACGGCATGCACGCGGGCGCGTCGTCGGCTCCACCGCAGCCGCTGCGCGCCGGCGAGCGGTTCCTGGACCTGAGGATGGCCGAGGCCTACACGCCTACGGCGCCCGAGGGCGGCGGCACGGACGAGTACCGGTGCCAGCTGATCGATCCGGGCCTGACCAGGGCGGCGTTCCTGACCGGTACCCAATTCACACCGGAGAACGTCGCCATCGCGCACCACGCCATCGTGTACGCGGTGCCGCCGGACCGCGCTGCCCTGGTGCGTGAGCAGGATGCGAAGACGCCCGGCCTCGGCTGGCAGTGTTTCGGCGGGACCGGCGTGCCCGGCGCCGACGTGGAGGGCGACGACCAGGGCGCGACGTGGGTGGACACCTGGGCGCCGGGCGCCACGGAGACGCTGTTCACCCAGGACATCGGCTTCAAGGTGGGGCCGGGCAGCCTGATCATCCTCCAGATCCACTACAACCTGCTCGCGACCGACGGCAAACCGGCCGGGTCGGACCGCTCGGCGGTGCGGCTGCGGCTGACCGACGGCACGCCGCAGACCCGGGAACTCGGCACGTTGCCGCTCGACGCACCGACCGACCTGCCCTGCGCCGCCGACGAGTCGGGTCCGCTCTGTGACCGGGCGGCCTCGATCGCGGACGTGACGAAGCGGTTCGGACCGGATGTCGGCGAGTCGGCGGACCGTCAGGTGGAGGAATGCAATCCGGGCGGCGTACCGAAGCCCGGTAACACCCAGACCTGCGACCAGAAGGTGCCGGCGCCGATGACGCTGTTCGCCGGTTTCGGCCACATGCACCTGCTCGGGCGGGCCATCAAGGTCGAACTCAACCCGGGCACGCCGAACGCCAAGGTCGTACTCGACGTGCCGCAGTTCAACTTCGACAACCAGCGGCTGATGAAGCTGCCGTCGCCGGTGGAGATCGGTCCGGGGGACACGCTGCGGGTGACGTGTACGCACGACGCGAAGCTGCGCCGACTGCTGCCGCAGCTGAAGAAGCTGCCGCCCCGCTACGTGGTGTGGGGCGACGGCACCAGCGACGAGATGTGCACGGGCATCATGACGGTCTCCCCCCGCGCGAGATGAAGTGCTGGACCGGGCGGGTGAGTCTCAGGTTGTAGGCGAGGATGACCGCCTGGATCCGGTCCCGTGCGCCGATCTTGGCGAGGACCCGCCCGACGTGGGTCTTCACCGTCGACTCCGACAGCGTGAACCGTTGCGCGATCTCGCCGTTGGTGAGGCCCTCGCCGATGGCGACGAGGACCTCGTGCTCGCGGTGGGTCAGGAAGCTCAGCCGGGGATCCTTCCGCACGGGTCCGCAGAGGTCATCGTCGAGCCGGTCGGCGAACGCGTCGAGCAGCCGCCGAGTCAACGCCGGCGCGATCACCGCGTCGCCGGCGGCGACGGCCCGGATGCCGGCGAGCAACTCCTCCGGGCCGATGTCCTTGAGCAGGAAACCACTCGCTCCGGCCCGCAGCGCGGCGAACGCGTACCGTTCCACGGCGAACGTCGTCAGCACCAGGATCCGCGAACGCCCACCGGCCGCGACGATGCGCCGGGTTGCCTCGATCCCGTCGACGCCCGGCATCCGGATGTCCATCAGCACCACGTCGGGGCGCAGCTGGGTGATCTGCCGAACGGCCTCGGCGCCGTTGCCGGCCTCGCCGACGATCTCGGTGTCGGGGGTGCACTCCAGCAGCACCCGAAACCCGAGGCGCTGCAGCGGCTGGGCGTCCACCACGAGCACAGAAATCACGAATGGCCGCCCTTCAGGGTCGAGACCCGCGTCGCCCCGTTCATACCGAGCGAACCTGAAACGACCGTTAGAAACAGCGCGGGCTAACCGGGGCCTTCGACCACCAGGGTTACGCACTCGTGGAACAGGTCGGCGGCGGTTCGGCCGGGGGTGAAGTACTCGGTGATGCCGGCTATCACCGTGGGGTAGGCCTCGGTGAAGGCGGCCAGGTCGAAGTCCTTCGGGTCGGGCCGGGGGGCCTGTTCCTCCAGGGCGTAACCGATCGTGAAGCGTTCCACCGTCAGCACCGTCACCCGGGCTCGGTGCAGCGACAAGCCCTGCTCGACCAGGGTCTTCATGGCCAGTTCGGACACGGCGGCCATGTTCTGCGACAGCTGGGCTATCGACACCACGCGGGCGCCGTCGGGGTGGGCCAATAACGCTGTGCGTAAGCGCTCGGCCAGCGTGATCAGCCAGTCCTGCCAGCGTTCCCCGGGAACCAGGGGCACCGCGGGGGACGGCGTCAGCACCTCCTCGGCGATCGCCGTGATCAGGGCCGCCTTGTTCGGCAGATGCCAGTACAGCGTCGGGGCCTGCACGCCCAAGCGGGCGGCGAGTTTGCGCAGCGTGACGTTCTCCAGGCCCTCGGCGTCCAGCAGGGCCATCGCCTCGTCGACGATCTGCTTCCGGTCCAGGGGCATGACCAGGGACTCTATCAGTGTTAGAGTCCCCTAACACTGTTAGAGAAACGGGAGCGGCTCAGATGAAAGCAGCAGTCCTGCACGAGCGCGGCGGAGTTCCTCGTTACCAAGACTTTCCCGATCCGGTGGCCGGCGACGGCGAGGTGATCATCGAGGTGCTGGCGACCGCGGTGGAGAACGTCGACAAGGCGGTCAGCGCCGGCACCCACTACGCGAGCCGGGCGATGATGCCGGCGCTGCCGGCCATCCCCTGCTTCGACGGCATCGGGCGGCTGCCGGACGGCCGGGTGGTCGGCTTCGGCAACCCGCGTCCGCCCTACGGAGCGCTCGCCGAGCGCACGGTCGTGACCGAGGGTCACTACGGCCCGATCCCGGACGGCATCGACCCGGCGATCGCGACCGTGCTGCCGACCGCGATACCGGCATGGCGATGAAGACCGCGGCCGGTCTGCAGCCGGGCGAGACGGTCCTGGTGCAGGGGGCCACCGGCGTCGCCGGCCGGCTGGCGGTCAAGATCGCCCGGCTGCTGGGCGCCGGCCGGGTCGTCGCGACCGGCCGCGACGACGCGCGACTGGCCGAGGTCGGTGCCGACGCGGTCATCAACACCGCGGTCAACGACGAAGACCTTTCCAAGGCCTACCAACAGGAGGCGTACGACGTGGTGGTCGACTTCCTCTGGGGGCGTCCCACCGAGGTGCTGCTGCGGTCCCTGGTCCCGGCCGGGTTCTCGTTCGCCGAACCGACCCGGCTCGTGCAGATCGGCGAGTCGGCCGGCGCCGAGCTGACCGTGCCCGCCGCCGCGCTGCGCACCTCCGGCGTCGAGATCTACGGCGCCGCGCGCGGCCTCGACGGTGGCGGCATGGCCGAGTCGTACGCGCAGGTGGTGAGCTGGACGCAGAGCGGCGAGCTGACCTTCGACATCGAGGAGGCGAGGCTCAGCGACATCGAAACGGCCTGGACGCGGACGGACCTGCACGGCCGCCGCCTCGTCGTTACGATGCGAGGACAGTGACTGACGAATACGAACGCCTGACCGCCTACGGCACCCAGCTGATCCTCACCCACGCCCGTCTGCGCGACATGCTCGAAGACCTCCGCGACGGCATCTACCCCGGCGCCGAGCTCGCCACCCACTGCCTGGCCTTCTGCGACGCCCTCACCGAGCACCACACCGACGAGGACGCCAACGTTTTCCCGCTGCTCGCCGCCCGGCATCCGGAGCTTCGTGGCTTCCTCGCCCAGTTGCGCCAGGACCACGCGATCATCTCCGGACTTGTCAGGGGTGTGCGGCAGGATGATCCCGAGGCGTTGAGCGCCCTCGCCGCGGTGATGGAAACCCACTTCCGCGGCGAGGAGAAACGCCTGGTAGAGGTGTTGAACGAGGTCGGGAGGTAAGGGCGTGGACGTTCCGGAGCCGCGGGTCGACTGGCGCAGCAAGGGTTTCTTCCTGCCGGACGGGGAACGGTCGGCGAGCGATTACGCCCGCGACAAACCGAGCCTGTTCGGCGGCGGTTTCACCTGGCCGGTGCTGACCCTGCGCCAGGCGGCCGCCGAGGCCAACATCGCCATCATGGCCGCCTACTGCGCCCGCCACGATCTCGACTTCGCCCCGCACGCCAAGACGACGATGGCCCCGGGCCTGCTCGCCGCCCAGTTCGCGGCGGGCGCCTGGGGCATGACGGTGGCCACCCCCAGCCAAGCGCTGGTGCTGCGGCGCCTCGGCGTCGACCGGATCCAGATCGCCAACGAGGTTCTCGACCCGACCGCGCTGTCCTGGCTGGCCACTCAGGACGACATCTGGTTCCAGGCCGACTCGGCGGCGGGAGTCGGCGCGGCGGCCGCGGCGGGTGGCCGGCTGCGGGTGTTCGCCGAGCTGGGGCACGCGGGCGGCCGCACCGGGGTCCGCAACCTCGAGGAGCTCGAAACGGTGGCACGGGCGATCAGCGACGCCGGCAACCTGGAGTTCGCGGGCGTCACGGCGTACGAGGGTCAGTTGAAGACCGAGCAGGAGGTCGACGACTTCCTCGATCTGCTGGTGGCCGGGGTCGGGCGGCTGACGGCGGCCGGCCTCTGGCCGGCCGGTGCGCGGGTGTCGGCCGGCGGGAGCGCCTGGTTCGACCGGGTGGTGGCCCGGCTCGCCGCGCTGCCGCGCGACGTCCGCCTGATCCTGCGCTCGGGCGCGTCGGTCACGCATGACGACGGTTTCTATTCCGAACGTACGCCGTTCCGGCGCGTCCCCGAGGAAGGGCCGCTGACCGCCGCGCTGGAGATCTGGGCGCAGGTGCTGTCCGTCCCGGAGAAGGGGCTGGCGATCGCCGGCATGGGCAAGCGGGACGCCCCGTTCGACGAGGGCCTGCCGGTGCCGCTGGAAATCCGCCGGGACGGCACCACCCACCCGGCCGAGGGCCTGTCGGTGGCCAAGCTGAACGACCACCACACCTATGTGGAGGGCGAGGGCCTGCGGCCGGGCGACCTGATCCGGTTCGGCATCTCGCACCCGTGCACGGCGTTCGACAAGTGGCGCTACATCCCGGTCGTCGACGATGACCATCGGGTGGTGGACGTACTCCAGACGTACCTCTGACTGGCACACTGCATTGGTGATGGTCAATAAGGTGGGCTGGGTCCGATGACTCTGGCGGACGGTCAGGGTGGTTATCGCGTCCGTTTCGACTGGGGGCCGGTCGGGGCCGATGTGGTGGCGTCCGGGGCCGCGTTCGTCGCGGTGGTCGACGTGCTGTCGTTCACCACGACCCTGACCGTCGCGGTCGAGCAGGGCCTGAGCGTGCTGCCCTACCGCTGGCGCGACGACTCGGCCGTTGACGTGGCCCGCCGGCACGGCGCGATGCTGGCGGTGCTGCGCAACCAGACCGGCCCCGGCCAGATCACCCTGTCGCCGGAGAGCATCCTGCACGCCGACCTGCGGGCCGAGGGCATCGACCGGCTGGTGCTGCCGTCGCCGAACGGCTCGGCCATCTCGGTCCGGCTCGCTGACGCCGGGGTGACCGTGATCGGGGTGTCGCTGCGCAACGCGGCCGCCGCGGCGGCGTGGGTGCGGGAGCGGGCCGGGGACCGTCCGATCGGGGTGGTGGCGTCCGGCGAGCGCTGGCCGGACGGCTCGTTGCGACCGGCGGTGGAGGATCTGTGGGGGGCCGGGGCGTTCATCGACGGGCTGACGGGCGACGGTTTCTCCCCGGAGGCGGAGGCGGCGCTATGGGCGTACCGCGGCATCTCAGCCGGCCTCAGCGACGCCCTGCGCGAGTCGGTCAGCGGCCGTGAGCTGCGGGCTTTTGGGTTTTCCGGCGATGTCGCGGTGGCCGCGGCGGTCGGCGCGAGCCAGGTCGTGCCGGTGTTGACCGACGGCTGGTTCGTCGATGGCGGTTCTTGAGTTCTTCTACGCGTGCAGCGACGGATCTTGTCCGACCAGCAGAAACGGTGGCGGAAAGCGGCAAATATAAGAGCTCGGCTGGGTGATAGGACAAGCAACGGCCGATCGTAGGGGGCGAAACCAAGAGAGGAAGAACCCCCATGCGTAAATGGTGGCCGCTGGTGACCGTCTGTCTCGGCACCTTCATGCTGCTCATCGACGTGACCATCGTGAACGTGGCGCTGCCCCCGATGGCCAACGACCTGAGCACGTCGTTCAGCTCCCTGCAGTGGGTGGTCGACGGCTACGCCCTGTCCCTCGGGGTGCTGCTGCTCGGCGCCGGCGCGCTCAGCGACATGTACGGGCATCGCCGCTTCTACATCGGCGGCCTGATCCTGTTCGCGGTGGCGTCGCTGGCCTGCGGCCTGGCCGCCGACCCGGCCCTGCTGGTGACCGCCCGGGTGATCCAGGGCGCCGGTGCCGCGGCCATGTTCACCACCACGTTCGCCCTGCTCAACAGCTCCTACGAGGGCCGCGATCGGGGTGTCGCGTACGGCGTGTGGGGTGGCGTCTCGGGTGCCGCGACCGCGATCGGCCCGATCCTCGGCGGCCTGCTCACCGAGGCGTTCAGCTGGCGCTGGATCTTCCTGGTGAACCTGCCGATCTGCGTCGCCGCGGTGATCATGTGTGTCACCACGCTGCGTGCCGACGGCGCCCGCCGCCCGGGCAGCTTCGACCTGTGGGGCACGGTCTCGTTCACCGTGGCGGCCGGCACTCTCACCTACGCCGTGATCCGCGCCAACGACGAGGGTTGGGCGTCGCCGAAGACCTGGGGTCTGCTGATCGTCAGCGGGGTGGCGCTGGCCGCGTTCGCGCTCATCGAGCGGTTCGGCCAGAACCCGATGTTCGACCTGGCCCTGCTGCGCAACCGCTCGTTCAGCGGCATCCTCACGGCCGGTCTGCTGGTCAACTTCGCCGCGTTCGCCGCGTTCACGTACACCTCGATCTGGCTTCAATCGGTGATCGGCCTGTCGCCGTTGCAGGCCGGTCTCACCGGCCTGCCGGTCTCGATCTGTTCGGTCCTGGCGTCCGGCTTCGCCGGCGCCCGCCTGCACGGGCAGTCCCCGCGCCTGGTGGTCGGCGGCGGCATGCTCCTGATCGGCCTGGGCAGCCTGCTCAGCGGCTTCCTGATCACCGCCGACTCGAGCTGGCCGGCCCTGATCGCCGGGTACGCGATCGTTGGCCTCGGCGTGGGCCTGGTGATGCCTGCCCTGGCGTCGTCGGCGATGGGCGCGGTCCCGCATCACCGCGGCGGCATGGCGGCGGGTTCGCTGACCACCGCGCGGCAGCTCGGTTACGCGATCGGCATCGCCATCCTGGGCACGGTCTTCGCCTCCCGGGCGGCCGCTCACCTGGGCGGCAGCACGGAGGCGGCGCACGCGGTGGCCGGCGGCCAGGCCGGTCGGCTGGCCGGCGCGTTCCCGGAGCACGTCATCCGGGCGGCCGCGGCGGCCGGGCTGGACGCCGGCTTCTACATCGGGGGAGCGGTCGGCCTGCTCGGCGCGCTCGCGGTCTTCCTGCTGGTGCGCCCGGCCCCGGTGGTCATCAAGGAACCGGTTCTGGCTTCCTGACCGGACACGGCCCGGGTCCACTGCGGACCCGGGCTGTTTCCGCTGTGGTCACCCAAGATCCCTAGCCTCGGCGCACATGATGAAGCTTCCCGCCGTCGCGGGCGTCCTTACCCTCTCCCTCGCCCTGGGCGGCACCGGCGCGGTGGCCGGCGGCCACGACCGGGTCACCACCCCCACCCTGACCGGCTGGGCGTCGCTTCCGGCCGGCACCTTCGTGCCGGGCAGCGAGCCCTCGGGCGCCAAGATCACCGGCAACACCAACGGGTACGCCGTTCCGTTCGCCGACCAGCCGATCCAGGGCTTCTCCGGGATCGTCAAGAACCGGGACGGCTCGTTCGACGTCCTGTCCGACAACGGGTACGGCAACCAGGCCAACTCGGGCGACTTCCTGCTCCGCATCCAGCGCCTGACCCCGGCCTTCGCCACCAACACGGTCGACGTGGTCGGCGGCATCAACCTGACCGACCCGTCCGGGAAGGTGCCGTGGGCACTGACCCGCCCCGACCGGGTGCTGACCGGCGCCGACTTCGACGTCGAGTCGATCGTCCGGGCCGCCGACGGCACGTACTGGATCGGCGACGAGTTCGGCCCGTACCTGCTGAACTTCGACCGGGCCGGCCGGCTGCTGGCCGCGCCGATCGCGCTGGATGGCGTGATCGCGCCGGAGACGGCGGCCCGCACCGGCGTCCCGGCCACCACCAACAGCAGCAAGGGCTTCGAGGGCCTGGCCGCCTCCCCGGACGGCCGTTACCTCTATGGCCTGCTCGAGGGCACGGTCAACGGTGACGTCGCGGGCCGGCTGCGGCTGAACGAGTTCGACCTGCGCACCCAGAAGTACACCGGCAAGCGCTTCATCTACCAGCTGGAGAGCCCGGCCAACGCGATCGGCGACGCCATCGCGATCGACGACAACCGCTTCCTGGTCATCGAGCGGGACGGCGGCCAGGGCGCCACCGCCGTGGTCAAGCGCATCTACCTGGCCGACAAGCGCGACCGCAACCACGACGGCGTGCTGGACAAGACCCTGGTCGTCGACCTGATGAACATCGCCAACCCGCGCCACCTGGGTGGTTTCGGCGACCAGTTCACCTTCCCGTTCCAGACCATCGAGGACGTGGTCGTCCTGGACGACAACAAGATCGCCGTCCTCAACGACAACAACTTCCCGTTCTCCACCGGCCGCTCGGCCACCGCCGCCGACAACAACGAGTGGATCACCATCGAGCTGCCCAAGTCCTACCGGGTACTCGCGAGCAGGTAGCGGTTCTTGCCGGCCGCCTTCGCCGCGTACATCGCGGCGTCGGCGGCCCGGATCAGGTCGTCGACCGACATGCCCGGCTGGTGCACGGCCACGCCGACGCTGGCCGACACCCGGGCCGGGACGCCGGTGATGTCGATCGGCTGCTGGATGTCGGCCACCACCCGTTCGGCGGCGGCGCGGGCGTCGGCGATGCCGGTCAGCGACTCCAGGACGGCGGCGAACTCGTCGCCGCCGAAGCGGGCCACCGTGTCGCCGGCCCGCAGGCCGGCCCGCAGCCGCTCGGCCACCGTCATCAGGACGATGTCGCCGGCGTGGTGGCCGCGGGCGTCGTTTATCTCTTTGAAGCCGTCCAGGTCGATGAAGAGCACGGCGACCGTGCCGCGGTCGACGGCCTGGGTGAGCCGGTCGTAGAACAGCTGCCGGTTGGCCAGCCCGGTCAGCTGGTCGTGGAAGGCGAGATGGTGCAGCTGGGCCTCGACCGCCTCGCGGCGCTCGATGTCCTGGCGCAGCGCGGCGGTGGCCTGCTCGACCTGGTGAAAGGCGCGGTTCCGGCTGCCGACCAGCACCCCGGTAACGACCGCGAGCATCGCCGTGAGCGCGATCCCGGCGATGCCGCTGAGCTCGCTCATCCCGCGGTCGGTGGTGTTCAACAGTTCGGTGGTCGGCCACACGGTGACCTGCCAGCGGCGCTGGCCGATCACGATGCCGCGCTTCCGGGTCAGGGCGCCGTCGGCGGCGCGGTGACCGGGCCGGGCGGTGGCGATCACCTTGCCGGCCCCGGCCGGGTCGACCAGATCGACCTGCACGGCACCCTGACCCCGGTCGAGCAGCGTCTGGGAGAGGAAATCCTGCCCGCGTACGCCCATCACCACCCAGCCCGCGAACGCGTCCGGTTCGTCGGTGCCGAGCCCGGCCCGGACCGGCACGGCGATCGCGACCGAGTTCTGCCGCAGTTCCGGTGCCATGTTGCGGTCGCGCAGCAGTTGATAGGTCGGACTGATGGCCATCTGATCGCTCTGCCGGGCGGTGTGCATCGCCTGCAGCACCGGCGGACTCTGCGCCAGGTCGACCCCGAGCACGGTGCCGCCGCCGTCGAAGACCCGGTCGAGGACGACGTAGTAGTGCTCGTCGTACCCGGCCAGCGGGGTCAGCGTCAGCGCCGAGACGCCCTGGCCGCGCCAGAATCGCTGAATCGAGGCGGTCTGGGCGGTGCTGGACGGTACACCAGCGACCCGGTGAGTATCACCCCGATCACCAGGGCAATTCCGCTCCAGCGCCGGGCCTGTTGCCGTGGCCTGGCGCCCGCCCCCATACCTGCCCGATCGGCAGCGGATCTCGATCGTTTAGCGCCGTGCCGGGGCGTTCGTGAACATTCACGTTCGCGGCCATCGTTCCCGGCAGGCGTAGGATGACGACTGGTTGCCCCAGACCTTGGTGGCCATACCGCCGCCGGCGGGTGCGCCTCATCTTCGAGGGAGCGCGCGAACCTCCCGCCCTCGACATGGCCGTGCCGATCTGGCCGCCTGTCGGTAAGCATTGAGAGCAAACCATGATCATCGCTAAAGATGCCGTCCTTGCCGTTCTCCGCGAGCGCGGCCAGCAGGCCCGGGCTGATTTCGTCGACCGTGAACTGCCCGACCTCATCGACTCCGACAAGCATGGTGGGCTGCTCGCCACCCTCAACCTCGACCTGGCCAAGCTGGCCGCCGCGTCGAATCAGTGACCATCCGATACGGATTCCTGAGCACTCATCCGCCCACCCGCTGTGGGCTCGCGACCTTCAACTCCGCCCTCGCCGCCCAACTCGACCGCACCGGTGCGCCCGGCATCGTGCGAGTCGTGGCGAGCGGTGACGACCCGGCGCCGGTGCCCGGTGTGGTGCACACCTGGGCGGGCGGGGTGGCCGGCGGCTGGCGAGAGACCGCCGAGGTACTGAACACCTACGACGTGGCCGTCGTCCAGCACGAGTACGGCATTTATCCCGGCCGGGACGGCGGCGAGGTCCTGTCCGTGCTGCGCCGGCTCACGGTGCCGAGCATCGTCGTTCTGCACACCGTGCTGAGCCGCCCGACCCCGAGCCAGAAATCGCTGCTCGAGGAGGTCGTGGCCGCCGCCGGTGCGGTCGTCACCATCACCGCCACCGCGCACGACCGGCTGCTCCTCGGGTACGCCGTGGACGCCGCGAAGGTGTCGGTCATCCCGCACGGCGTCCCCGACTTCGGCGTCGCGGCGACCCGGAAGGGCACCCGGCCGCACCTGCTGACCTGGGGTCTGCTCGGGCCCGGCAAGGGCATCGAGTGGGCCCTGCAGGGCCTGGCCCGGCTGCAGAAGCTCAAGCCGGCCCCGGTCTACACGGTGGCCGGCCGCACCCACCCCAAGGTCGTCGAGATGCACGGCGAGGCCTATCGGGCGAGCCTGCACCGGCTCGGCGCGACCCTCGGCATCGCGCACTCGGTCACCTACGAATCGGCATACCTCGACGACGCCGCGCTCGGGGCCCTCGTCCGCTCGGCCGACGTCGTGGTGCTGCCGTACGACTCGACCGAACAGGTCAGCTCGGGCGTGCTGGTCGAGGCCGTGGCCGCCCGGATCCCGGTTGTCGCCACCGCATTCCCGCACGCGGTGGAGTTGCTGACCGACGGGCCCGGCCTGGTCGTACCGCACCGGAACCCGGCGGCCCTGGCGGCCGCCATCCGCAAGATCCTCACCAAGCCCGGCCTGGCCACCGCCATGCGGGAACACTCCGGTGGCATCGAGGCCACCCGCTGGCCGGCCGTCGCCGAGCGCTACCACGGGCTCGCCGAGACGCTGGTCGCCGCGGATGCCCGCCCGGTCGCCGGGGTCCGGGCATGACCGCCGCCGCCGTCGCGGCGACGCCCCCGCACATCGTTCCGGCGCCCAGCTTCGCGCACCTCGCCCGGCTGACCGACGACACCGGACTGTTCGAGCACGCCCGGCACGCCATTCCGCGCCGTGAGCACGGCTACTGCACCGACGACGTCGCCCGCGGCCTCGTCGTCACCAGCCGCGAGGCGGACCCGTCGCGCCAGGTCCTGCGGCTCGCCGAGCGGTACCTCGCGTTCCTGACCCACGCGCAGGACGCCCAGGGCGCCTTCCACAATCGGCTCGGATTCAACCGCAGCTGGGCCGACCAGCCCAGCCTCGGCGACTGGTGGGGGCGAGCCCTGTGGGGCCTGGGGACGGCCGCGGCCCGCAGCCCGGCCGCGTGGATCCGCGAGGAGGCGCTGCTGGCCTTTACCCGCGGTGCCACCTGCCGGTCCGCTGCCCCGCGGGCGATGGCCTTCGCCGCGCTCGGCGCCGCCGAGATGCTGCGGGCCGACCCGGACAACGAGCCGGCCGCCGACCTGCTGACCGACGCCGCCGCCGCGATCGGACGGCCCGGTCTCGACCCGCGCTGGCCGTGGCCGGACGACCGGCTCACCTACGCCAACGCCGCCCTCGCCGAGGCGCTGATCGCGGCTGGTGACCTGCTCGCCGACCCGGCCGCCCTGGCGGCCGGCCTGCGCATGCTGACCTGGTTGCTGGAGATCCAGACCAGCGGCGACCACCTGTCGGTGCTCCCGTCGGCGGGCTGGCAGCGGGGCGGCCCCCGGCTGCGGCACGACCAGCAGCCGATCGAGGTGGCCGCGCTGGCCGACGCCTGCGCCACCGCCGCCGTCGTCACCGGCGACCGCGACTGGCGGCACGGGGTGGGCCGGTGCATCGCCTGGTTCCTCGGCGAGAACGACGCCGACCACGCCATGTGGGACCAGGGCACCGGCGGTGGCTACGACGGGCTGACGCTGCAGGGCGTCAACCTGAACCAGGGCGCCGAATCCACCCTCGCCCTGATCGCGACGCTTCAACACCGATAGCGTCGGGGCATGGCGGAACGGCGGGTGATCCTCAGCGGTTCGACGTTCGAGGAGCAGATCGGCTATGCCCGGGCGGTGGTCGACGGCGACGACGTGCACGTGTCCGGCACAACCGGTTTCGATTACCGGACGATGACCATCGCGGACGACGTCGTCGAGCAGGTCGAGCAGTGCCTGCGCAACATCGAGGCGGCCCTGGTGGAGGCCGGCTGCACGTTCGCCGACGTCCTCCGGGTCCGCTACCTGCTGCCCGACCGCGACGACTTCGAGCCCTGCTGGCCGGCCCTGCGCCGCGCCTTCGGCGAGGCCCGCCCGGCCGCCACCATGATGGTGTGCGGCCTGGCCGACCCCAAAATGAAGATCGAGATCGAGGTGTACGCCCGCCGGCCTCGTTCTTAAGTCGGTGGCTCGCGGATCAGGCCGCTCTCGACCAGTGAGTGGGAATGCTTGAGCCGGACCATCTGCGGGACGATCTCGACCCGCTGGATGCTGTCGATCTCGGCCACCTTGGTGGTGAGGTACAGGTAGAGCGCCTCGGCGTCGGTGGCCAGCGCCGACGCCATCAGGTTGGCGCTGCCGGTGACGGCGCCGACGAAGGCCAGCTCCGGGTGATCGGCGAGGCGGTCGCCGGTCGACGCCAGATGCGCCGGCGCCACCGTGAACCACAGGTTGGCCACCGCGTGCATGCCCACGGCGGTGGTGGCGACGTCCACGTGGAAGTAGATCGCACCGGCGGCGGCCAGCTCGCTCACCCGGTGCGCGGCCTGCCGCTGGCTGATCCCGGTCACCGTTGCCACCGTCGCCCAGCTCGCCCGGCCGTCCCGGCTCAGCGCGTCGAGCAGGGGCCGGTCGGCGGCCTCCAGCCGGGCCCCGCCGGTCGGGTTCGGGGACTGCCGGGGTGGTGCGCCGTCGGCGAGGAACTCGCGCGACTCCACGGACAGGTCATGATCGGGAGCCACCCAGTCGATCTCGCCGCGCCCGGCGAAGCGGTGCAGCATCTGATGCGCGCTGAAGGCCAGCACACTGCTGGCCCGGGGCAGGTGGTGCAGCAGGCCGGACTGCGGGTCGTCCACCTCGGCCTGGCAGGTGACCTCGGCGCCACCGGCGCCGATGCTGACCCAGGAGGTGTCGCCGCGCTGGGCGAGCGCCTTCGCCAGCACGGCGGCGGTGCCGGGGCGGCAGCCGATGCGCAGGGTCCAGTAGGTGGCGCCGGCCCGGTGGGTGGCCTCCGGCCGGGCGACGATCCGGACGATTCCACCGGTGCGCATCCGCTGGAATCGGCGGGCGACCGTCTGCTCGGACACCTCCAGCACGGTGGCGATGCGCGCGAACGGCGCACGCGGGGCGACCTGCAGGGTGTGGAGGATCCGTCGATCAAGAGTGTCGAGCGTGCGGGATTCGGTCGACATCAGCCCACTCTACGGCGGCATCCCCCGGGGCGGTGGGTCACCAGGGCGGGGGATGGGATCGAATGATCGACACCTATAGCGTCAGGAACCCGGACCAAAAGCCCCAAAACCGGAGCCGCCCCATGTCCGTGTTCCGTGCCGCGAACAACATCAACCGGCCCCCCGGCCCCAATGCGGGACCCCGCGACCCGTACCCGATCAACCGGCAGCGCGAGGAGGAGGAGGTGCCGGACGGCCCGACCGTACGCATCGACGACCGGCCGTCCCGGTTCCGCGACCGGATCGCCTGGCTCGGCATGCTGATCGCGGTGTTCGCGCTGATCACCTCGTCGATCGCGGCCCTCTCCGCCTGGCAGGCGATGAAGGTGGCCCGGATGGTCGCCGTCGCGCGGGCGCCGGTCAGCCACGCCGAACAGGAGAGCCGGACCACCGGCTTCGCGGTCAGCTACGCCCAGGAGCCGCTGCGGGTGCAGGTCGGCTGCGCCGCCGTGCTGTTCGTCGACCTGGACGAACCGCGGGCCAACGCCGACGAGAAGGTGAGCGACCTGCGGTACGACAGCCGTTGCGGCACCGACGTGCCGCGCCTGACGCTCGGGCCGGGCGCCGTCGCCGGTGCTCAGGTGAAGGATCTCGACCTGGACGCGGCCGGCTGCGCGCGGGCCATCCGGAACAGCCCGATCGGGCCGGGCGGGAGCGTCGAGGTGCGCAAGGGCGCCGTGCTGTGCGTGCTGACCGCCGCCCAGCCGGCCGCGATGACCCTGCTGGAGGTGACCGAGGTCGGCCGGACCGGCACCGCCGGCCTGCGGGCCACCTCCTGGAAAGTCGCGGGCTGACGGCGGTCGAGCGGGGCGCTCCTGACAGAATGTCGGGAGCGCTCTGCGCAGTTTTTGGAAAAGCATCGGTGAGGAGACGAGTACCCGTGATCCGTACCCATAACGCCGGCAGCCTCCGTGCCGGCGACGCCGGCACGACGGTAACGCTCGCCGGGTGGGTGGCCCGCCGGCGTGACCACGGCGGGGTCATCTTCGTCGACCTCCGCGACGCTTCCGGTGTCGTGCAGGTGGTCTTCCGCGAGGAGGACGCGCACGCGCTCCGCAATGAGTACTGCGTGAAGGTCGTCGGCGAGGTCAACGCCCGCCCGGCCGGCAACGAGAACCCCGACCTGGCCACCGGGGCCGTCGAGGTGGTCGTGTCCGAGCTGACCGTGCTCTCCGAGGCGGCCCCGCTGCCGCTGCCGGTCGACGACACCGTCACCGCGTCCGACGACCTGCGGCTCAAATACCGCTACCTCGACCTGCGCCGCTCCGGTCCGGCCGCCGCCCTGCGCCTGCGCAGCCGGGCCAACCAGATCGCCCGCGAGGTGCTGCACGCTCGCGACTTCAACGAGATCGAGACCCCGACGCTGACCCGGTCGACCCCGGAGGGCGCCCGCGACTTCCTGGTCCCGGTGCGCCTGCAGCCCGGCACCTGGTACGCATTGCCCCAGTCCCCGCAGCTGTTCAAGCAGCTGCTGATGGTGGCCGGCCTGGAGCGGTATTACCAGATCGCCCGCTGCTACCGGGACGAGGACTTCCGGGCCGACCGGCAGCCCGAGTTCACCCAGCTCGACATCGAGATGTCGTTCGTGACCCAGGACGACATCATCGAGCTCGGCGAGGAGATCGTCAGCAAGCTCTGGCGTGAGCTGGCCGATTACCAGGTGCAGTTGCCGATCCCGCGGATCACCTGGACCGACGCGATGAACCGCTACGGCTCCGACAAGCCCGACCTGCGCTACGGCGTCGAGCTGGTCGAGCTCACCTCCTATCTGCAGGGCACCGAGTTCCGGGTGTTCGCCGGTGCCATCGCGGCCGGCGGCTACGTCGGCGCCGTGGTGATGCCCGGCGGCGCGTCGCAGACCCGCAAGGAGCTGGACGGCTGGCAGGACTGGGCCAAGGCCCGGGGTGCGCGCGGTCTGGCCTACGTGGTGCTGGACGCCGAGACCGGCGAGGCTCGCGGCCCGGTCGCCAAGAACCTGTCGGCCGAGCACCTGAACGGCCTGGCCGACACGGTCGGCGCCAAGCCCGGCGACGCGATCTTCTTCGCCGCCGCCAACGAGCGCCGCGAGGCGCAGGAGCTGCTCGGCGCGGCCCGCATCGAGATCGCCAGGCGCTCGAAGCTGATCGACGAGTCGGCCTGGGCGTTCTGCTGGGTCGTCGACGCGCCGATGTTCGAGAAGACGGACGAGGGCGGCTGGACCGCGGTCCACCACCCCTTCACCTCGCCGAACGACGAGTGGCTCGACCGCTTCGAGGAGGCGCCCGACCAGGCCCTCGCCTACGCGTACGACATCGTGGTGAACGGCAACGAGATCGGCGGCGGCAGCGTCCGTATCCACCGGGCCGACGTGCAGAGCCGGGTCTTCGACCTGCTCGGCATCACCCCGGAGGAAGCGCAGGACAAGTTCGGCTTCCTGCTCGAGGCGTTCAAGTACGGCCCGCCGCCGCACGCCGGCATCGCCCTGGGCTGGGACCGCACCTGCATGCTGCTGTCCGGCAACGAGTCGATCCGCGAGGTCATCGCGTTCCCGAAGACCCGGGGCGGCTACGACCCGCTGACCACCGCGCCGACCCCGATCACCGCGCAGCAGCGGCTCGAGGCCGGCATCGACGCCAAGCCGAAGCCGGCCGCCGGAGCTGCCGGCACCGGTGGGCAGGCGGCCCCGGTGGAGCACTCGAACTGAGAATTCTCGTCGTCGGCGCCGGCGGCTACCTGGGACAACGGGTGGTCCGCCGGGCCGCGGCGTGCGGGCACGAGGTGGTCGGCACGGCCACCACGGCGGTCTCCGGCCACCGCGTCCTCGACGTCCGGTCGCGCGAGGCGGTGCTTGCGCTGCTTTCCGAGGTACGGGCGGAAGCAGTCCTGAATCTGGCGTCGCGGATGGACGACTGGGTGGTGACCGCGGACGGTGCCGCCCATGTCGCCGTCGGGGCGCGCGGATCCCGGCTCGTACACGTCTCCTCCGATGTCGTGCACGGCGGCCGTTCCCGCCCGTACACCGACATTGATCCGCCGGACCCGAAGGGTCGTTATGGGTCGGCGAAGGCGGCGGCGGAGACCGCCGTCGCGGCGGTCGATCCGGGCGCCGCGATCGTCCGCACCTCGCTGATCATCGGCAGCGACGACAGTCAGCACCTTCGTCTCGTCCGGGACCTGATCGCCGGGCGGCGGGCGGGGTTTCTGTTCGAGGACGAGATCCGCTGCCCGGTGCACGTCGACGACCTGGCCGCGGCGCTTGTCGAGCTGGCCGAGGGCGACTATGCCGGGGTGCTCAACGTGGCCGGGCCGGAGGCGATCTCCCGAGCCGACCTCGGCCGGCTGGTGGCCCGGCAGGACGGCGTCGACCCGGCGAGCGTGCCGACCGGGCTCACCGCCGACGCCAACCTGGGGCCCCGGGCGTCCGACGTGAAACTCGACAGCTCCCGGGCGTACGGCATGTTGGCCGTGCGGTTCCGGTCGGCTTCGGAGGCCGTACGCGCCGGGGGTCTTGGTTTCGGGGGTTTTCGTGCCGGGGGTTGAGGAGAAGCCGGCCTGGCGCCGGCGCACCGAGGGTGAGCGTCGCTGGCCCGCCGGGATCGCCTGGGCCGTGCTGATCACCCTGCAGTGGCTGTTGCCGGACCGGCTGTCTCTCGGGCCGGGCTGGCTGCTGCCGGTGATCGAGATCGGGATCGCGGTGGTGCTGGTCGCCGCGAACCCGGTGCGGATGAAGCGCGGCACCGCCCAGCTGCGGCTGCTCTCGCTCGGCCTGATCAGTGTGGCCAGCCTGGCGACCGCCTGGTCGGTGGCGATGCTGATCCGGGACATCGTCACCGGGCACGACGTCGGTTCGGCCGGCCAATTGCTCGCCACCGGTGGCGCGATCTATCTGATGAACGTGGTCGGCTTCGCGGTCTGGTTCTGGGAGCTGGACCGCGGCGGCCCGGTGGCCCGGTCGCTGGGCACCGACCCCTACCCGGACTTCCTGTTCCCGCCGATGACCTCGCCGGACCTGGCGCACAAGGACTGGGAACCGGAGTTCCTGGACTACCTGTACCTGTCGTTCACCAACGCGACCGCGTTCAGCCCCACCGACACCCTGCCGATGACACGCGGGGCCAAGGCCGGAATGGCGCTCGAATCGGCGATTGCGCTGGTCACGGCCGCTCTGGTGGTCGCCAAGGCGGTAAACGCGATCGGGTAGATCCACGGTGGAGTTTGCGGATCGACAGCACCGGGGTATTGGCCGTGCAGATGGCTCTCACCCCCCGGAGGAATAGACAATGCTTGCTATCGCCGCCGCGATCGTTTTCGGTTTCTACCTGCTGCTCGACCTCTTCGACACCAACCTCGGTGCCCCCGACCTGTTCAACTTCCCGACCATGGCGTCGCTCGGCCTCCTGCTCCTCGCGCTGTACCTGGCCGGCGTCGGCAGCGGCCCGCGTACCGGCAACAGCGGCAGCGGCCGTCGCTTCTACGGCCGTCGTCCGGGCCGGGGCTGATCTCCAGTCGCGCAGGCCGGCCCGCTCGCACGGTGCATTTCGGGCATCGAGCGGCGGGCCGGTACTGTCGGTCCCGATGGAAATGGACGGGCTCTTCTCGCTGGGCCAGCCGAGTGGCGTTCTAGCCGCGCCGGCTTCGTCGGCTGCTTTTACTCCAGCCGCGGACGACTCACCGCTTCCCGTGCGGATGCGCCCGGCGAACATCGACGAGCTGGTCGGTCAGGAACACCTGCTCGCCCCGGGTAGCCCGTTGCGGCAGTTGGTGACCGGGATCACCCCGATGTCGGTGATTCTGTGGGGCCCGCCCGGCACCGGCAAGACCACCATCGCCCACCTCGTCGCCGGCGCCAGCGAGCGCAAGTTCGTGGCGCTCTCCGCGCTGACCGCCGGGGTGAAAGATGTCCGCGCGGTGATCGACACGGCCCGCCGCGAGCGCCGTTCCGGTGGCCCGCCGACCGTCCTGTTCATCGACGAGGTGCACCGCTTCTCCAAGACCCAGCAGGATTCCCTGCTCGCCGCCGTCGAGGACCGCACGGTCCTGCTGCTGGCCGCCACCACGGAGAATCCGTATTTCTCCGTTATTTCACCTTTGCTGTCGCGGTGCGTGCTTCTCACGCTTAAGGCGCTCGGCGAGGACGAGGTCCGGGCGCTGCTGCGCCGCGCGGTGGTGGATCCGCGAGGGCTGGGCGGAAAGGTCACGCTTTCCTTAGAAGCCGAGGACCATTTCGTACGGCTGGCCGCCGGCGACGTCCGCAAGGCGTTGACCGCTCTGGAAGCCGCCGCCGGTTCCGCCGAGGCGCAGGGTGTCGCCGAGATCGACCTGGCCACCGCCGAGAAAGCGGTCGACGTCGCCGCCGTCCGCTACGACCGGGACGGCGACGCGCACTACGACGTGACCAGCGCGTTCATCAAGAGCATGCGGGGCAGCGACCCCGACGCGGCGCTGCACTGGCTGGCCCGCATGCTGGTGGCCGGCGAGGACCCGCGCTTCATCGCCCGCCGCATCGTGATCTTCGCAAGCGAGGACGTCGGCATGGCCGACCCGCAGGCCCTGCTGGTGGCCACCGCGGCGGCCCAGGCCGTGCAGCTCATCGGCCTGCCCGAGTGCCAGCTCAACCTCGCTCAGGCAGTCGTGCACATGGCCACCGCCCCCAAATCCAACACCGTCACCACCGCCATCGGCACCGCGATGGCCGACGTGCGAGCCGGCCGCGGCGGCGCCGTTCCGGCTCATCTGCGCGACGCCCACTATCCGGGCGCACGTGGCCTAGGTCACGGTCGCGGTTATAAATACCCGCACGACGACCCGCGCGGCGTGGTCACACAGCAGTACATTCCCGACGATCTTCTCGGCTCCGATTACTACCGCCCGACTGATCACGGTGCCGAACGCGCAGTAAGCGAGCGTGTTCCACGGTTACGCCGGATCGTCCGCGGTCTTGCCGCCCCGCCGCGCGCCCAGCCGGCCGCGGACGCTTCGGCACCCACACCCGACCGCGCGGCGGGTGGTGCTCCGGCCGCTGATGCGTCACGCTCTTCGGCGAACAGTGAGCAGCCGGCTTCGCCACCGGCCGCAAACGGTTCGCCGGTGGCGCCGCTACCGGCGGTAAGCAATGCGCCGTCGGCTTCGCTACCGACAGTGAGCAGCTCCCCGCCGGCTCCGCTGCCAGCGGTTCGTGGTTCCTCGTCGGCTTCGCTGCCGGCGGTGAGCGATTCGCAGTCGGCTTCGCTGTCGGCGGTGAGTGGTTCGCCGCAGGTTTCGGTGTCGGCGGTGAGTGGTTCGCCGCAGGTTTCGGTGTCGGCGGTGAGTGGTTCGCCGCAGGCTTCGCTGTCGGCGGTGAGTGGTTCGCAGTCGGATTCGCTGCCGGCGGCGAGTAGTGGACCGTCGGCATCGTCGCCGGCGGTGGACGGGGCAGAGGCAGTCGACAGCGGCGAAGCCGCCGGAGAGGAACAGCCGTGAATTCGCGCGGTGCCGATCGGCCCGACGACGAGGCCGACCTGCGCAACGGAACCGGCGCCCGCAAGGGGCGTGGCCGGTTCGGTCGAGGCCGCCCGGAGCCGACGGAGCCCGAGGCGATCCCGCAGGAGGAAACCGGCTGGCTCGACGACCTGCGCTCCGCCAAGGAGGACCGCAGCGCGATCGGCCCCGGCACGCTCGCCGGCGAGACCCGTCCCAGCAAGTCCGGCCGGGTGGCTCCCGGCCCCGATGACACCCCCGACGAGGGCGACCTGCCCTTCGGCGGCGAGGCCCCCGGCTGGCAGTCCGCCAGCGGCGCGCACCCCGCCACCCGGCCCCCCGGCAGTGTGTCCGGCGCCCCCGCTCCGGCTCCCGGCCGACCGGGTCCTGGTGCCGCTCCAGGCCGCGAAGCCCCCGGCCAGCCCGGCGGTCTTTCCGGCCGGGTAGCGCCTGGCGGCCCGCCTCCCGGTCTCGCACCGGGCCAGCCGCCCGGCGGCGTTCCTGATCGTCCCGTGCCGGGTCAGGCCAGTGGTGTTCCTGGCCGTCCGGTGTCGGGTCAAGCGAGTGGTGTTCCTGGCCGTCCTGTGTCGGGTCAGGCGAGTGGTGTTCCTGGCCGTCCGGTGCCGGGTCAAGCGAGTGGTGTTCCTGGCCGTCCCGTGCCTGGTCAGGCCGGCGGTGCTCCGGGTCGGGCCGCGCCTGGTCAGGCCGGCGGTGCTCCGGGTCGGGCCGCGCCTGGTCAGCCTGGTGGAGCGCCTTCCGGGGCTGCTCCCGGCCAGCCGCCCGCCGGTCTTTCCGGCCGGGTAGCGCCCGGCGGTCCGCCTTCCGGTTTCGCGCCGGGCCAGCCGCCCGGTGGAGTTCCTGGCCAGGTCGGCGGCCCTCCCGGCCGAGCGATGCCCGGCGCGCCGGGGGATGTTTCCGGATATATCGCGCCCGGCCAGCCCGGCGGCTCCGGGCCGGGCCAACCGCCCGGTGGCGTCACCGGGCGCGGCGTTCCTGGCCAGCAGCCTGGTGGTATGCCGGGTCGTCCGGCGCCCGGCCAGCAGTCCGGTGGGATGCCGGGCCGACCCGCGCCCGGCCAGCAGCCCGGCGGCATGCCGGGCCGACCCGCGCCCGGTCAGCAGTCCGGTGCGGCTTCCGGGCGTCATGGCGCGGGCGGGCGGCCCGATTCCGGGCCGGTGAGCCCCGCTCCGGGCCGTCCCGAGCCGTCCTGGCAGGCGGGCAGCGGCTCGTATCAGGCATCCGGATGGCAGGACGACGGGCAGCAGCCCGCACCGGGCCAGCAGCCCGCACCGGGCCAGCAGCCCGCACCGGGTCAGGTCAGCTCGCCCGGCGGTCGAGCCGGGCGCGGCCAGGGCCCACGATCGACTCCGCCCGGCGCGATGGGACCGGAGTCGGTGTCCCCGGCCGGCGGTCCGCGGCGCGGCGCTCCCGGCGGTCCGCCGGTGCCCGGCCAGGGCCGCTACGGCGACCCGAATTCCTCCGGCCCGGTCGTGCCGCTCTCCGGCAACGCACCCGACGTGCCGATGCCCCGCCCGGTCTCCCCGGCTTCGCGCCCGGTGTCACCAGCCTCCCGCCCGGTCTCGTCGGCCGGTCCGCGCGACCGCTTCCGCACCGAGGGCCCGCCACCCGGCATGGGTGCCGCTCCGGGCGCGCCGATGTCGGCCGCCCCCGCAAGTGCGCCGCCGGCCGGCGGCCGCCACGGGACCCCGCCAGTCGGCGCCTCCGGCTTTGCCGGTGAGGGCACCGGCCGACACGGCACACCCGACGACGGCCGCGGCACCGGCCGACACGGCCAGCAGGACTTCCCAGCCGCCGCAGGCCCCAACACCCCGCGCGGCCGCGACGGCCAGCCGGACTTCGCCGGTGGCCCGGGCGGCGCTGGGCGTGGCCGCGATGGTCAGCCGGACTTCGCTGGTGGTCCGGGCGGCGCTGGGCGTGGCCGCGACGGTCAGCCGGACTTCGCCGGTGGTGCCGGCGGCGCTGGGCGTGGCCGCGATGGTCAACCCGATTTTGCCGGTGGTCCGGATGGCGCCGGGCGCGGGCGAAATGGTCAACCCGGCTTCGCCGGTGGTCCGGGCAATGGCACTGGGCAGCAGGACTTCCCCGGCGGGCCGGGTAACGGCACTGGGCAGCAGGACTTCCCCGGCGGGCCGGGTAACGGCTCGCGTGGGCGTGGTGGCCGGGGTGGGCCGGCGCAGGGCGAGCCCAGTTTCCGCACCGGCCCGGTGGCTGGCCGCCGGGGCGCCGGTGGCCCGGACGGGGCCGACCCGGGCGCCGCTGGGAACGGCGGACCCGCTGCCGGTCCGGGCATGCCGGGTACCGGTCCGGCCGGGCCAGGTGGACCACGGCCCGCACGGGCCGCGGCCAAGGTCGTTCCGCCGGTCGTGCCGGGCAAGCAGGGCGCTCGTGCGCCGGCCGTACCCGGCCGCGCTGGCGCCATGGCCGAGCTCACCGGCAACAACGCCGTCCGTCAGCCCGGCGACGTCTCCGGCATGGTCCCGCGCGGCGGCCAGCGGCCGCCCGGCGACGTCTCGGGCCCGATTCCCCGTGGCCGTCCGGGGCAGCCCGGTGGCGTCACCGGTCCGATTCAGCCCGGCGGCGTTACCGGTCCGATTCAGCCCGGCGGCCAGCGGCCGCCCGATGACGCCTCCGGTCCGATTCCGCGTGGTGTCCGGCCGCCTGATGATGCTTCCGGTCCGATTCCGCGTGGTGTCCGGCCGCCTGACGATGCTTCTGGCCCGATTCCGCGTGGCGTTCGGCCGCCTGATGATGCTTCCGGTCCGATTCCGCGTGGCGTTCGGCCGCCCGGCGACGGCACCGGCCCGGTGGATCCGCGTGCTGCTGGTCGTCAGGCCGGCGACGTCTCGGGCAACCGACGTGGCGGCCGCGGGCCGCAGCCCGGTCGTCGCCCGGGTCCGGCCGGGGCGATGGCGGCTGCCGCCGGCATGTTGCCGCCCGGCGCGCCCGGCCCGGTCTCGCCCGGCCGCCCGCCGATGCCGGCCGGTCCGCAGCCGGTCTCGGGTCAGCACAGCCAAGGGTTCGGAGGCCAGCACGGCCGCCCGGACAGCCCCGCGAATCAGCCGGTCTCGCCGGCGCACGGCCAGGGTTTCCCGGGCCAGCACGGTCGCCCGGACAGCCTCGCGAGTCAGCCGGTTTCGCCGGCGCACGGCCAGGGTTTCCCGGGCCAGCATGGTCGCCCGGACAGCCTCGCGAACAAGCCGGTCTCGCCGGCGCACGGCCAGGGTTACCCCGGCCAGCACGGTCGCCCGGAACCGGGCGCGGCCGAGCCGAACCAGGGCTTTCCGCCCCAGCGCGGTCGGCCCGATGGCGTCGATGGCGCTTCGGGCTTCGGTAGCCAGTCGGGATCCCCGGAGCAGAGCCAAGGCTTCGCGGCGGGCCTCGGCACCCGGCCCGGCACGCCGGGGCAGGGCCGGCGCGGCCGGCCGGAGAGCCTCGCGAGCCAGCCCGGCCCAGGTCGGGTCGGCCCCGGCCAGGTCAGCCCGGCTCAGGCCGGTCCCGGCCAGCCCGGCCCGGCGCAGCACGCGCGGCCGGATGCGGGCGAGCGTGGTCCGGGCTTCGGCAGTCAGCCGGTGTCGCCCGCCCGCGGCGGCGGTCAGCACAGCCGCCCGGAACTGAGTGATCGTCCCGGCAACCAGCCGGTCTCCCCGGCCCAGGGCCAAGGCCAGGGCCCCGGTGAGCGCGGCGGCCGGTTCGGCGGTTCCGGCGAGGACAGCCAGGGCTTCCCGGCGCAGCGCGGACGCCCCGAGTCGAGCCCGCGCTTCGCGGGCCAGGCAGGTTCGGGGGATCAGGCGCGCTTCGCGGGCCAGCCCGGCCAGCCGGGTCAGGCAGGTTCGGGGGACCAGGCGCGCTTCGCGGGCCAGCCGGGCCAGCCGGGTCAGGCAGGTTCGGGGGACCAGGCGCGCTTCCCGGGCCAGGCGGGCCAGCCGGGTTCGGGGGAGCACCCGCGCTTCCCGGGGCAGGCGGGCTCGGGCGAGCAGGGACGCCTTGCGGGTCCGGCGGGGTCGGGGGAGCAGAGTCAGGGCTTTGCGGCGGGGGCCGGGAGCCGGCCGGTCTCGCCCGCGCAAGGGCCGGGCCAGCACGGTCGCCCGGAGAGCCTCGCCAGCGAGAACAGTCAAGCTTTCCCGGCCCAGAACGGGCGGCCGGAGCAGGGTGAGCGGAGCCAGCGCTTCGCCGGACAGACCGGTAAGCGGGCGCGTCCCGAGCAGGGACAGACGCCCGGTGGTGGCCAGGCCGGTCGGGCCCCGCGTGGTGGTGCCCCGGCCAACGGGCGTGGCACCGGTGATCGCGGGCCGGCCGGTGGGCGCAAGGGTGGCCCGGCGGGCGTGCTCGGCGCCGCCGCGGTCGGCGCGGGTGCGATGGGTGCCGCCGTGGCGAAGGGTGCGGCCTCGGCCGGCGCCGCGCCGGCCGGTGCCGTCGCCTCGGGTGCCGCGTCGGTCGGTGCGGCCTCGGTTGGTGCGGCCACCGGCGCTGCGTCGGTGGGTGCGGCCACGGGTGCCGCTTCGGTCGGGGCTGCTTCCGTGGGAGCGGCGTCGGTGGGGGCCGCCTCGGTGGGGGCTGCCTCCCTGGGGGTGGCGTCGGCTGCCGTCAAGGTCGGGGGCGCTCAGGCCGTACCCCCAAGGGGTGAAAGCCTGTCTCCCTCGGTGGGTGCCCGGGCCGGCGCGGCGAAAGCCGCGGCCAATGGGCAGAGCGTGGCCGCTCGGCCGGCCTCGCCGGGCGCGGATCCGGAGACCTCGGGCGGGCTTCGGGGTGCGAGTAACGAGCTTCGGGCCAAGCTGCGGACGCAGCGTCGGCTACGCGTGGTGATTCTGCTCTCGCTCGCCGTCGTGGTTCTGATGGTGATGCCGGCGTTCTTCGGGCTGCGGTCGGCCAGCAAGGACCCGGTGTTCAGTTCGCTGGACTCGCTCGACGTGCCCACCTGGGCCGCCACCCAGGTCGACGACCAGGGGAGCGGCAGCCGGTGGTGTTTCCTGGACTGCCGGTTCCGGGAGCGGGAGGCGGACTCCAGCAAGTCGTTCAAGGAGACCACCGCGGCCTACACCTCGGCGCTCGAGGAGGCCGGCTGGCAGCCGTGGAAGGTCGCCGAGTGCCCGGAGACGCCGATCGCGGCTGACCAGGGCACCTACAGCTGCTGGAAGCGCGACGAGTTCACTCTGGACCTGCGGGTTCAGCTGCCGGACTGTGCCATCGACCAGGTGGCGGCGCAGGATCCGTCGGTGATCACGTCGGCGCCGGCGACCACCGCGCCGGCCGAGAAGTGTGTGGGTTCGAAGGTCAGCATCATCGTGCAGAACGCGATCATGGACACCCGCGGCAAGCGGGAGCCGGCCGAGAGCCCGGACCTGATCGGTGAGACGCCGGACCCGGTCATCTCCAACGATCCCCTCTTGGTGCCGACACCCGCGGCGTCGTGAAGCGGGCAAAGGTCACGGACGGTAGGGTCTGCACGTTGACTCGCCACCCGTAGAGGAGAAGCGCCACATGGACGCCGGAGAAATCGCTGGTCTGATCGCGGCGGGCGCCTTCCTGATGCTCGTCATCGTGCTCGCCGTGCCGATTCTGAAGCTCGGCCGCACGGTCGACGCCGCCACTCGGGCGATCAACGACCTGAACGACCGCAGCGGGCCGCTGCTCGGCAACGTCAACGAGACGGTGGAGAATGTGAACACCGCGCTCGGTCAGGTGCAGGTCTCTTTGGACGGAGTCAACCTTCAGCTGGCCAAGGTCGACACGATCACCGACGCCGCTGCCCACGTCAGCACCAACGTCGCCAACCTGTCCACGGTTGTCGCCGCCGCAGCGGCGAACCCGCTGGTGAAGGTGGCCTCGTTCGGTTACGGACTGCGTAAGGCAGTGAACAACCGGCGGCGCGCCGACGAGGACCGCGAGGTCCGCGACACGATCAAGCAGCGCCGCAAGTCGGCGCGCTGAATCTCAACGAAAGGCATTCGCAATGAAGCGCCTGCTGTGGCTGGGCGTCGGCTTGGCCGTCGGCGCCCTGGTGGTTCGCAAACTCACCCGCAAGGCGAACGAATTCACCCCCTCCGGCATCGCCACCTCGCTGTCGCAATCCGCTGGCGGCCTGGTCGAGTCGATGCGTACTTTCGTGGATGACGTCCGCGACGGCATGACGGAGCGGGAACAGCAGATCCAGCAGGCGTTCGCCGAGGGTGAGCTGTACGACGATGAGCAAGACGCTCAGGAGGGCAACCGATGAAGACGGCGGAAGTAAAGCGGCGCTTTCTCGCGCATTTCGAGGCCAACGGGCACACGGTCGTGCCGAGTGCCCCGCTGCCGGCTATCGACGACCCCAACCTGTTGTTCATCAACGCCGGCATGGTGCAGTTCGTGCCGTTCTTCCTGGGCCAGCGCACCCCGCCCTATTCGCGGGCGGCGAGCGTGCAGAAGTGCATCCGGACGCCCGACATCGACGAGGTCGGCAAGACGTCCCGGCACGGCACGTTCTTCCAGATGAACGGCAACTTCTCGTTCGGTGACTACTTCAAGGCGGGCGCGATCCCGCTGGCCTGGGAGCTGTCCACCAAGCCGGTCTCCGAGGGCGGCTTCGGCCTCGACCCGGAGCGCATCTGGGCGACGGTGTACCTCGACGACGACGAGGCCATCGAGATCTGGAAGAAGACCGGCATGCCCGCTGAGCGCATCGTGCGCCGGGGCAAGAAGGACAACTTCTGGTCGATGGGCATCCCCGGCCCGGCCGGTCCCTGCTCGGAGCTCTACTACGACCGCGGCCCGGCGTACGGTCCCGAGGGTGGCCCCGAGGTCGACGAGGACCGCTACCTGGAGTTCTGGAACCTGGTCTTCATGCAGCACGAGATCACCGACGTGAAGTCGAAGGAAGACTTCACCATCGTCGGTGACCTGCCCAAGCAGAACATCGACACCGGCATGGGCCTGGAGCGCATCGCGTCGATCCTGCAGGGCGTCGACAATCTGTACGAGATCGACGAGGTCCGCCCGATCCTGGCCCGGGCGGCCGAGATGACCGGCAAGCGGTACGGCGTGCACTCCGGCCACGCGGCCAACCAGAGCCACCCGGACGACGTACGGCTGCGGGTGATCGCCGACCACGTGCGGACCGCGCTGATGCTGATCGGCGACGGCGTCACCCCGGCCAACGAGGGCCGCGGCTACGTGCTGCGCCGCATCATGCGCCGGGCGATCCGGTCGATCCGCCTGCTCGGCTGGCAGGAGCGGGCGCTGCCCGAGCTGCTGCCGGTGGCGCGGGACTGCATGGCGCCGTCGTACCCGGAGCTGGCGACCGAATTCCAGCGGATCGCCGACTACGCGTACGCCGAGGAGGACTCGTTCCTGTCGACGCTGCGCGCGGGCACGACGATCCTGGACGTCGCGATCACCGAGTCCAAGGACGCCGGTAAATCCGCGCTGTCCGGCGCGCAGGCGTTCCAGCTGCACGACACGTACGGCTTCCCGATCGACCTGACCCTGGAGATCGCGGCCGAGCAGGGCCTCGACGTCGACCAGGACGGTTTCCGGCGGCTGATGGCCGACCAGCGGGCCCGCGCGAAGGCGGACGCCGCCGCGCGCAAGACGGGTCACGCCGACCTGTCCGCCTACCGGGGCGCGCTCGACGCGGGCGGCCCGGTGGAGTTCACCGGTTACCAGGAGATCTCCCGGGAGTCCCGGGTCCGGGCGTTGATCGGTGACGGCGGCCGCCTCGAGGTGGCCGGCGAGGGCGACTTCGTCGAGCTGGTTCTCGACGCCACCCCGTTCTACGCCGAGGGCGGTGGCCAGCAGGCCGACACCGGCGTGATCCGGGTCGGCGGCGGCCAGCTCGAGATCGTCGACGTGCAGCAGCCGATCCCCGGCCTGATCGTGCACAAGGCGCGGGTCATCCGCGGCGAGGTGCGCGCGGGCGAGGCGGCCGAGGCCGAGATCGACATCACCCGGCGCAAGGCGATCTCCCGCTCGCACACCGCGACCCACCTGATCCACCAGACCATGCGGCACTTCCTCGGCGAGTCGGCGACCCAGGCGGGTTCGCTCAACGCGCCGGGCCGGCTGCGCTTCGACTTCAACACCCCGGGGGCAGTCTCGCCCGCGGTGCTGCACGACGTCGAACAGCAGGTGAACGAGGTGCTGCTGCGTGACCTCGAAGTTCACGCGTTCGTCACCTCCCAGGCGGAAGCGCGCCGGCTGGGCGCGATGGCTCTCTTCGGGGAGAAGTACGGCGATGAGGTCCGGGTGGTTGAAGTCGGTGACTACGCGCGTGAGCTCTGCGGCGGCACGCACGTGGCCCGCTCGGGTCAGCTGGGCCTCGTGAAGATCCTCAACGAGGCGTCGATCGGCTCCGGCGTGCGCCGGGTCGAGGCGCTCGTCGGCATCGACGCGTTCGGCTTCCTGGCCAAGGAGCACCTGCTCGTCGCGCGGCTGGCCGACCTGTTCCGGGTGCCCGGTGACCAGGTCGCCGACCGGGTCGAGCAGACCGTCACGGCACTGCGCGACGCCGAGAAAGAGCTCGAGAAACTGCGCGCCCAGATGGTCCTCGGTGGTGCCGGTGCGCTCGCCGAGCAGGCCCGGGACGTGCGTGGCGTGGCGTTCGTCGGGGTCGAGGCTCCGGAGGGCGCGGCGGGCAACGATGTGCGTACCCTGGCCCAGGAGATTCGGGGCAAGATCGATTCTGGCCGCCCGGCGGTCGTGGCGGTCGCGTCCCGGTCGAACGGCAAGGCGTCGCTGATCGTGGCGATCAACGGGGTGGCCAAGAGCCGCGGGCTGTCCGCGGCCGATCTGGTCAAGGGCGCGTTCTCCGGCCGGGGCGGCGGTAATGCCGACCTCGCGCAGGGTGGCGGTCTGCCGGCCGACCAGGTCCCGTCCCTGCTGGCTGCGGTGGAGAAGGCAGTCGGTGAAGCCGCTCTCTAACAAGAAGCTCTGTCTTCAGACTGCTCAAGGGCGGTGGCGGGGCGGCGGATGGTGGAGGGTGACCGCATGAGCGCACTGTCGCGGGGTAGGCGGCTGGGCGTCGATGTCGGTAAGGTGCGCGTCGGGGTCGCCGTCAGCGACCCTGACGGGATCCTGGCCACCCCCCTGGTTACGGTGCCCCGTGACATGGGTGCGGCAGTCGATGCCGTGCCTAGCGACATAGCTGAGCTCGTCCGCCTCGTGGGGGAACACGAGGCGGTCGGGATCGTGGTGGGGCTTCCGGTGCGCCTCAACGGCGCCGAGGGTCCTGCCGCCATCGACATTCGTGCGTACGCTGGGCGACTGGCGGACGCGGTCGGCGAGGTGCCGATCGCGTTGGCGGACGAAAGGATGTCAACCGTGGTCGCGACTCGACGACTCGCCGAGCGAGGCGTTCGAGGTAAGCGGCAGCGGGCGGTCGTCGATCAGGCGGCCGCGGTGGAGATCCTGCAGAGCTGGCTGGACGCGCAGCGGAGGCAGAGATGATCGACGAGCTGGACCTGGCGTTCGACGAGCACGCCGAACGCGGACGATCCCGCCATCGGCGGAATTCCCGCGGCGGTGGCAAGAAGGGCTCGGGTAAGTCCGGCGTCGCCTTTTTGATGGCTTTTGTTCTGTTAGCGCTTTTGGGCGGCGGTGTCTTCTTCGGCTACAACAAGGTGAAGGGATTTTTCACCGCAGCCGATTACGACGGTCCCGGTACTGATGCGGTTCAGGTGACCATCGAGAAAGACGCGACCCTCACCGACATCGGTAACACCCTTGTCGATTCCGACGTGGTGAAATCCACCAAGGCGTTCACGAACGCGGCGGGTGAGAACCCGCGCGGCAAGAACATCCAGTCGGGCACGTACAACATGAAGAAGCAGATGTCCGCCGCCAACGCGGTGACCGTGCTGCTCGACCCGAAGTCGCGGATCACCTCGGGGGTGACGATCGTCCCCGGCACCACCAGCATGGAGGCCTACGTCATTCTGTCGAAGGCCACGAACATCCCGGTCAAGGACTTCCAGACCGCCGCGAAGAACCCGGTCGACCTGGGTGTGCCGGCCTTCTGGTTCAACCGCCGCGACGGCAAGCCGGCCGCGAAGACCAGCATCGAGGGCTTCCTCTTCCCGGACACGTACGAGTTCGACCCGAAACTCGACGCCGAGCAGATCCTCAAGGTGATGGTGAAGCGATTCGTCGACGTCACCACCGAGATGGGCTTCGTCGACAACGTGCAGAACACCCTGGCGGTCTCGCCCTACGAGGCGCTGATCGTGGGGTCGCTGGCGGAGGCCGAAGCGGGCGTCCCGAAGGACCTGCCGAAGGTCGCCCGAGTGGCCTACAACCGGGCCTACAAGGCGAAGATGCCGCTGCAGTTCGACGTGACCGCCAACTACTGGCTCCAGGTCCAGGGCAAGGCGGCCAAGCACTCCGGTCAGCTGTCGCCGGAGGAGCTCGACGACCCGAAGAACCCGTACAACACCAAGAGCAAGCTCGGCCTGCCGATCGGCCCGATCGACAACCCCAGCCAGGCTGCCCTGCAGGGTGCGATGCAGCCGGCCGCCGGTAACTGGCTGTACTTCGTGGCGATCGACAAGGCCGGCAACTCGGTCTTCACCGACAGCCTCGCCCAGCACGACAAGAACATCCAGCAGGCCTGCAAGAACGGGGTTCCACTCTGCTGACGTCGAAAGCCGCGGTCCTCGGCAAGCCGATTGCCCACTCGCTCTCGCCGGTGATCCACAACGCCGGCTATGCCGCCGCCGGTCTCGGTGGCTGGAGCTACGTGGCGATCGAGTGCGCCGAGGCCGAATTGGCCGCGCTGCTCGGCGGGCTCGGCCCCGAGTGGGCCGGGCTCTCGCTGACCATGCCGCTGAAGGAGGAGGCGCTTCGCCTGGCGGCGAGCGCCTCGGTGGTTGCGCAGGCGACCGGTGCGGCCAACACGTTGGTACGCCGTGACGACGGCACCTGGCACGCGGACAACACCGACGTGTACGGCATGGTCCGGGTGCTCCGGGCCGCGGGCCTGGGCTCGTCCCCGGTGGTGACGGTGCTCGGCGGCGGCGGCACGTGCCGCGCTGCCCTGGGCGCCGCCGCGCAGCTGGGCGCCACCTCGGTGACCGTGGTGACCCGCCGCCCGTCAGCGCGGGAGGAACTGCGGCCGGCCGCGGCCGAGCTCGGCCTGGAACTGGTCGGCGCCGACTGGTCGGACGCACCGAAGCTGTTCGACGCCGACGCGGTGATCTCCACGGTCCCGAAGGGCGCCGCCGACCACCTCGCGAACGAGGTCGCCTGGCGCCCCGGCACGGTGCTGTTCGACGCGATCTACGACCCGTGGCCGACCCCGCTGGCCGCCGCCGCCGAGAAATCCGGCATTTCCGTAGTGTCCGGCCTGGACCTGTTGCTCGGCCAGGCGCTGAGCCAGTTCGAGCAGTTCACCGGCGTCGCCCCGGCCCCCGAGGCGGCCATGCGCGAGGCCCTGTTCGAGGCGGCCAGCCGCCGTTAAGACGTCAGCCCCACGACCGTGACCAGGGCGGCCAGCGCCGCACCGAGGATCACCACCGCCATCGGCACGCCCGTGCCGATCGCGCCCAGCCCGGCCAGCGACGCCAGCGCGCCCGCCATGGCCGGTTGCAGGGAGCCCATCACCGCGGCCGCGGTCCCGGCTCGGTCGGCGTGCCCGTCCAGGGCCAGGGCGGTCGCGTTCGGCTGGCCCATCCCGATCGTGCAGACCAGCAGAAACAGTCCCGCCACCACTCCGATCAGCGCCCCGGCGAGCGCCGAGACGACGAGCACCACCCCGGAGACGACCTGAACGGCCAGCGCCGCCAACAGCAGTGGGCGCGTGCCGAACCGGTTCAGCAAACGGGCGTTGAGCTGACTCGTCAGGGTCAGCCCCACCGCATTCAGCCCGAATAGCAGGCCGAACATCGTCGGCGACAATCCGTAGCCGTCCTGCAGCACGAACGACGAATTCGACAGATAGGTGAACAGCGCGCCGAATGCGAAGCCCTGCGCCACGGTGTAACCCACGAACGAGCGATCCCGGAACAATGGCCCGGCCAGCCGCAGCGTCCGCCCGAGTCCGCCCTCGGTGCGGTTCTCCACCGGCAAGGTCTCCGGCAGCCGCCATGCCAGCAGCAGCGTGAGCAGGGTGGCGAGCACGCCGAGGGCCACGAAGATCCCGTGCCACGAGGTGAACCGCAGCACCGCGCTGCCGAGGCTCGGCGCGAGGATCGGCGCCAGCCCGTAGATCAGCGTCAGCCGCGAGTAGAACCGGGCCGCCTCGACCCCGGAATAGAGATCCCGGACGATCGCCCGCGCCACCACGATGCCGGTCCCACCGGCAAACCCCTGCAACACCCGCAAACCGATCAACACCGGCGCCGAGGGCGAAAAAGCGATCAAGAACGACAGGATGGCGTACGCCGTAAGCCCTGCGATCGCCGGGCGCCGCCGCCCCCATTTGTCGCTGAGCGGTCCGCACACCAGTCCACCGAGGGCGCTGCCGACCAGGCACGCCGTCAGCGACAACTGCACCTGTGCGGCCGAGACACCCAGATCGTCGGCGATCGCCGGGAAGGCCGGCAGGTACATGTCGATCGACAGCGGCCCGATCGCCGAGACGAAGCCGAGCATGACGATAAGCAGCACGCCTTTCGGCCGTACCTCGGTCCGGGTCACGGGCCGGACCATACCTCTGACCTTTCACGCGGGCAGCTGATCTCTTCCGCTGGGAGGAAGGCCGGGATCGGTACGGCATTCCGGTGGGCGGGATGGCGGCGGGGCCGCGACCGGCGGCCCGGGCGGCGTGCCAGACTGTGACCCGTGTTGCGCTGGCTAACCGCAGGTGAATCCCATGGCCCGGCGCTCGTCGCGCTCCTCGAAGGCGTTCCCGCCGGGGTGGAAGTGACGAGCGCGGAAATCGGGCGCGATCTCGCGCGCCGCCGGCTCGGCTACGGCCGCGGCGCCCGGATGAAGTTCGAGCAGGACGAACTCGAGCTGATCGGCGGCATCCGGCACGGCGTGACGCAGGGCAGCCCGGTCGCGATCCGGATCGGCAACAGCGAGTGGCCCAAGTGGCAGACCGTGATGGCCGCCGACCCGGTCGACCCGGAAGAGCTGGCCGCCCAGGCCCGCAACGAACCGCTCACCCGGCCCCGTCCCGGGCACGCCGACCTGGCCGGCATGCAGAAGTACGCACACACCGACGCCCGCCCTATCCTCGAGCGCGCCAGCGCCCGGGAGACCGCGGCCCGGGTCGCCGTCGGCGTGGTGGCGAAAGCCCTGATCAAGCAGGCCCTCGGCATCGAGATCGTGTCGCACGTGATCGAGCTGGGCTCGGTGGCCGCCAAGGTCGGCCTGATCCCCACCCCGGAAGACGCCGACCGCATCGACGCCGACCCGCTGCGCTGCCTCGACCCCGAGGCCAGCGCCCGGATGGTGGCCGAGGTCGACGCGGCCAAGAAGGACGCCGACACGCTGGGTGGCATCGTCGAGGTGCTGGCGTACGGCGTACCCCCCGGCCTTGGATCTCATGTCCAATGGGACCGCAAGCTGGACGCCAAGCTTGCCGCCGCCCTGATGTCCATCCAGTCGGTGAAGGGCGTGGAGATCGGCGACGGCTTCACCCAGGCCCGCTCGCGCGGCTCGGTGGCGCACGACGAGATCATCCCGACCCCCGACGGCGTCAAGCGGGTCACCGACCGGGCCGGCGGCCTCGAAGGCGGCATCACCAACGGCGAACCGCTGCGGGTGCGCGCCGCGCTCAAGCCGATCTCGTCGCTGAACCGCGCCCTGCAGACCGTCGACGTCATCACCGGCGAACCGGCCACCGCGATCAACCAGCGCTCCGACGTCTGTGCGGTGCCGGCCGGCGGGGTGGTCGCCGAGGCGATGGTGGCCCTGGTGCTGGCCGAGGCCGCGGTGGAGAAGTTCGGCGGCGACTCGGTCGGCGAGATCCGCCGCAACCTGTCGAGTTACCTGGACAGCCTGGTGATCCGCTGATGGCTCCGGTCGCCGTCGTGATCGGCGCGCCCGGCGCCGGCAAGACCACCATCGGCGGGCTGGTGGCCGGCCTGCTCGGCGTCCCGTTCGTGGACACCGACGCGATCATCGAGGCCGAGGCCGGCAAGCCGATCCCGGAGATCTTCATCGACGACGGCGAGGACGCGTTCCGCGCTCTGGAGCGATCCGCCATCGCCACCGCGCTGACCGAGTTCTCCGGCGTCCTCGCCCTGGGCGGCGGCGCGATCCTCCACGAGGGCACCCGCGACCTGCTCAAGCAGCACACCGTCGTCTACCTGTCGGTCGAGCTGTCCGACGCGGTGAAGCGGGTCGGCCTCGGCACCGGCCGTCCGCTGCTCGCGATGAACCCGCGGGCCACCCTGAAATACCTGCTCGACCAGCGCCGCCCGCTCTACTCCTCGGTCGCGACCCACACCATCGCCACCGACAACCGTGATCCATCAGACATCGCCGACGAGGTCGCCGGGCTGCTCAAGTAGCGCGAGTATTGGTCCCATGTCACGAGCGGTTCGTTTTGATCAGTACGGCGACGTGGACGTCCTGCGCATCGAGGACGTCGAACCGCCCACGCCGGCCGCCGACCAGATCCTGGTCGAGGTGGTCGCGGCCGGCATCAACCCCGGCGAGATCTCCATCCGCGCCGGTCTGCTGCACGACCGCTTTCCGGCCACCTTCCCGTCCGGCGAGGGCAGCGACTTCGCCGGCCGCGTCCGCGCGATGGGCAGTTCGGTCACCGAGTTCGCCGTCGGCGACGAGGTCCTGGGCTGGTCCGACTGGCGTTCCTCGCACGCCGACTACGTGGTGGTCCCGGCCGACCACCTCACCCGCAAGCCCCTGGCGCTGGACTGGATCCGGGCCGGCGGCCTGTTCGTGGCCGGGGTGACCGCCTACGCCGCGGTCCGCGCGGTGCAGCCGGCGGCCGGCGAGACGGTGGTGGTGAGCGGTGCGGCCGGCGGGGTCGGTTCCCTCGCCGTCCAGCTGGCCCGCAACCTCGGCGCGTACGTGGTCGGCATCGCGAGCGAGGCCAACGCGACCTGGTTGCGCTCGGTCGGGGTAACCCCGGTCGCCTACGGCGACGACCTGGCCGCCAGTCTTCCGGCCGAGATCGACGCCTTCATCGACACGTACGGGAACGGGTACGTCGATCTGGCCGTCGGCCTCGGCATCGACCCGGCCCGGATCAACACGATCATCGATTACCCGGCCGCCGCGAAGGCCGGCGCCAAGACCGAGGGCAGCGCGGCCGGCAGCGACGCCGAGATCCTCGCCTTCCTGGCCGACGAGATCGCCTGGGGCCGCATCGTCCTGCCGATCGCCGCGGTCTACCCGCTCGACGCGATCAAGGACGCCTACACCGAGCTGGCCGCCCGGCACACCCGCGGCAAGATCGTCCTGTCCACCGAGCTGCCCCCGAACGCCGGCCGCCAGCCCGCCTAGTTCGCTCGGGCTTCGAGCGCTTCGAGGCGCTCCACCAGTGGGGCCAGCTCGGCGCGGAAGGCCGCCAGCAGGGCTTCCGGGGGTGGGGCCTGGCTGGCGCTGGCGCGCAGGTGCACGTAACCGGCCAGGGCGGCGGCCACCGCGCGGCGGGTCGAGCGGGCGTCGACTCCGCGGGCGCGCAGCAGCTCGCCGGCCGCGCCGTCGGGCTCGCCGGCCAGGGCGACGATCAGGTGCTCGCAGCCGACGTAGTTGTGGCCGAAACCGACCGCCTCGCCGACCGCCAGCTCCAGCGCCACCGCGGCCGGATTGCTGAACCGCAGCGCGTCGCCGGTGGCTGCGGGTTCCGGTGTGGACACCGCGGCCAGCGACGCCGGGGCCACGTCCATCGCGGTGAGGATCTGCAGGGCCAGGTTGCTGCCCTCGGATTGCAGGCCGGCGAGCAGGTCGCCGGTGGTCACCACGGTGGCGCCGGCCGCCTTGGCGCGGTCGGTGGCCAGGCTCAGCGCGAGCACCAGGCGGCCGGTGAAGCTGGGCAGCCGCTCCGAGAACGACGCCGGGTCGAGGTCGCTCAGGCTCACCTCGCGGATCGCCTGCATGCGGCGGATGGCCTGTTCCAGGGCCCGCTGGCAGATGGCCGAGACGGGAACACCGGAGTCGCGGACGGCGTCGGCCAGATCATCGGGGAGGTACACGTTGATTTTCGGCATGCGGAATTTGTAACCCGTCTGGGGTTAGAAAGATATAACCCCAATCCGCACGCGTACGTCCGAGGGATGGAACCCCACGCGGGCCCAGCCGGTTCTGTCGGAGGGCGCCGATAAAGTGACCGCCGTGGTGACGCGCATACAGGTGGGTGGTGACCGGCCGTACGACGTGCTGGTCGGCAATGATCTCGGCGGCGAGCTGCCGGGGCTGATCGACGGTGCGGCCCGGGTCGCGGTGCTCTATGCGGCGCCGCTGCGGGAGCGGGCCGAGCGCCTCGCCGCCGCGCTGCCCGGGGTGACCCCGATCGAGGTGCCCGACGCCGAGCGCGGCAAGAGCGTCGCGGTCGCCGCCCAGTGCTGGGACACGTTGGGCAAAGCCGGCTTCACCCGCACCGACGTGGTGGTCGGGGTCGGCGGGGGCGCGGTCACCGACCTGGCCGGGTTCGTTGCCGCGAGCTGGCTGCGCGGGGTCCGCTGGGTGCCGGTGTCGACCTCGCTGCTCGGCATGGTCGACGCGTCGGTGGGCGGCAAGACCGGGGTCAACATCGACGCCGGCAAAAACCTGGTCGGCGCGTTCCACCCGCCCGCCGGGGTGCTCTGCGACCTCGACGCGCTCGGCACCCTGCCGGCCGACGACCTCGCCGCCGGGCTGGCCGAGGTGATCAAGTGCGGGTTCATCGCCGACCCGCGCATCCTCGAGCTCGTCGAGACCGATCCGGCCGGTGCCGCCGACCCGGCCGGGAAAACGCTGAAGGAGCTCGTCGAGCGGGCCATCCAGGTCAAGGCCGACGTGGTCAGCGTCGACCTCAAGGAGTCCGGGCTGCGGGAGATCCTCAACTACGGGCACACGCTCGGGCACGCGATCGAGAAACGCGAGAAATACACCTGGAAGCACGGGCACGCGGTCTCGGTCGGGCTCATCTTCGCGGCCGAGCTGTCCCGGCTGTCCGGCCGGCTCGACTCGGCCACCGCGGCGCGCCACCGGGCGGTCCTGGAGCAGGTGGGGCTCCCCACGGCGTACTCGTCGGAGGCCTGGACCGATCTTCTGAGCGCGATGCGCGTCGATAAGAAGACGCGGGCCGCGACCTTGCGGTTCGTGGTGCTGGACGGCCTGGCGAAGCCGGGCATCCTCACCGGGCCGAGCGAGGAGATGCTGGTCGAGGCCTACGCGGAGGTGGCGCGATGATCTACGTGCTGAACGGTCCGAACATCGGTCGCCTGGGCACTCGCGAGCCGGAGATCTACGGGCACACCACCTACGCCGACCTGGTCGACCTCTGCCTGGCGACCGGCAAGCGGCTCGAGGTCGAGGTCGAGGTGCGGCAGACCGACGCCGAGTTCGAGATGCTCAAGTGGCTGCACGAGGCCGCCGACGCGGGCGCGCACGTGGTGCTCAACCCGGCCGCCTGGACGCATTACAACATCGCGATCCGGGACGCCTGCGCCATGCTTCGCGGAAACCTCATCGAGGTGCATATCTCCAACATCCACCGCCGTGAGGAGTTCCGCCACAAGTCGGTCATCTCGGCGGTTGCCACCGGGGTGATCATGGGCCTGGGTGTTGATGGTTACCGGCTGGCGCTCGAGCATCTGGCCCAGTTGGGCGACCAGGCCCAGCCGCCGGTAAACTCGGACGGTCACCGATAAGTTTCCCCAGGATTTAGGCAGGTCATGGCTTCCACGAACGACCTTAAGAACGGTCTGGTTCTCAACCTCGACGGCGATCTCTGGTCCGTCGTGGAGTTCCAGCACGTCAAGCCCGGCAAGGGTGGGGCGTTCGTGCGCACCACGCTCAAGAACGTGCTCTCCGGCAAGGTCGTCGACAAGACCTTCAACGCCGGCACCAAGGTCGAGACGGCCACGGTCGACAAGCGCACGATGCAATACCTCTACCTCGACGGCGAAGACTTCGTCTTCATGGACCTCGACACCTTCGAGCAGATCACCGTGCCCGGCGTGACCGTCGGCGAGAACGCGAACTACCTGCTCACCGAGGCCGAGGCGACCGTCGCCACGCACGAGGGCGTGCCGCTCTACATCGAGCTGCCGACCAGCGTCTTCCTCCTGGTCACCTACACCGAGCCCGGCCTGCAGGGCGACCGCTCCACCGGCGGCACCAAGCCGGCGACCGTCGAGACCGGCGCCACCGTCAACGTGCCGCTCTTCATCACCACCGGCGAGAAGATCAAGGTCGACACCCGCGACGGCCGTTACCTCGGTCGTTCCTGATATGGCGGACGCCCCTAAGACCCAGATGCCTGCTCGCCGCAAGGCACGTAAGCGGGCGCTGGACGTGCTCTACGAGGCCGATCTGCGGGATCTTGCCCCTAGCGAGGTTCTTCGGACCTATCTTGAGCGGATTGAGAAGCCTCGGCCTGAGCACATGGACTATGCGGTGGCTTTGGTTGAGGGCGTGGCTAAGAACCTCGACCGGATCGATGAGTTGCTGGCTTCTTACGCGGAGGGCTGGACGCTCGATCGCATGCCGGTTGTTGATCGCAACCTGGCGCGGATTGCGGTGTTCGAGCTGCTTTACGTTCCGGAGATTGACGATCCGGTTGCTATTACCGAGGCCGTTGAGCTTGCTAAGCAGATGTCTACCGATGACAGTCCTCGGTTCCTTAACGGGATCCTGGGGCGGATTGCTGAGTTCGCTTCTCGCTGAGGTTTCCGCTCTTTATTGCCGCCCGGATGGTGTTGGTTCCGGGCGGCTTTTGCGTGTTTCTTGCGGGGGGGACGGTTGGTGGGCCGGGGTGACCAGGCTGGGCGGTAAAGCATCTATGCCCTGCCTGGTCACCCCGGCCCACCAACCTTGCGTGGTTATCCGTGACGGGCAGGAGCTTGGTTCCTCGCTGCTGGGGGCGTGACTGGGCTGGCGGTCCCCTTTCGCTCGGTGGTCTGGCTTCCGCGCTTTTGGGCGCTCCGGGCGCGTTGCTTGGGCGGGCCGGCCTTGGTGGTGGGTCCTGGGAACATTCCGCGCCGGTTGCGGTTGTTTGGGCCTTCGCCGGCTCGCGCTTCGCGCCTCGTCGGGCTTCGGCGTGGGTTGAGGTGGGGCGGGCGGGGGGAGCTTTTGGGGGCTTGCCGGTCACGTTCGGTCGAACAGTTGCTGGGAACGGGCGTCGTGGGGTGCCCTGGGGTGGGGCGGTGCTGGGTGGTGACGGCCTGTGGTGGGGGCGGCTTGAATTGAGTTTTCGCGTTCACTCGATGTGCGAAAACGGGCGTTGCTGTTGGAGGTCTGGAGAGTGTCCGCACGGTCGGTGACATCGACCGGGGGGCATTTGGGGCGCCTGTGGCTGCCTGTGCTGGGCCGGCGGAGTTGATCGTGGGGAACTTTGCCGGTCGGCCGTTTGGCGCCGCGCTGTGGGGCGTTCAGGCCGTCCGTGCTTTTTGCTTTCCCTGGAGACGCTGAAGGCCCGCGGGGGCCGCGGGCCTTGGGCGTTGAGGGCGCTTTCGCGCGGGGGATTTAGATGGGGGGTTTGCTGCTAGCTGGGGGAATCAGCTGGCGAAGAACGCGCGGGGGTCGGCTACCAGGACACCCTGTTCCGTCAGGCGCTCGATCAAGCCTGAGGGGGAGATGTCGTAGACGATGGCGAGCGCGCGCAGGTCGTCGGCTCGGATGGAGAGGACGCGGCCGTTGTAGTCGCCGCGCTGCTGCTGGATGGCCCGGGCGTACCGTGCGACGTAGGCGAGGTCCTCGCCCGTGGTGTCGTACAGTTTTTCCAGGTCAAGCACGATCTTGTTGGTGGCCTCGAGGCGGACACCGCTGCCGTCGGGCAGCAGTTCCGAGACGGGCACCCGGTAGAAGTCAGCCAGCTCGGCGAGGCGCGACACGGTGACCGCGCGGTCGCCGCGCTCGTACGAGCCCACCACTACGGCCTTCCAGCGGCCGTTCGACTTCTCTTCGACACCCTGCAGGCTAAGACCCTGCTGCTGCCGGATTGAGCGCAGGCGGGCGCCCAACGACTTGGCGTACTCAGACGGCATTCGGAACACTCCCAGTACTGTGCTGGCCCGGAGGGTTCTTCCTCCGCGATCGCTACGCAGCGTGACGGTACGCAGTGTGCGACCGCCGGTCAAGTGTTGGTTACCGATGAGTCGCGCGGCCCGCGGGGGATGTGCCGGATTCGTCCGGCTGGTACCAGGGGTCGGGCACGTCACCATGGTCAACGCCGCGTCCACTGGTAACGTAGCGTCAGCCATCGGGAAGCCTTCTTTCGGGGTTCCCGTCGACGTCCTTTAACGACCCGTCCCGTGAGGCGGGGAAGGAGGTCCGCCGTGGCATCGCCGCGTGCTGACACCACCAGCAAGATCATTTTGGGTGAGTCCGACCTGCATCGGGTCGTCGACCGCATCGCTCATCAGATTCTCGAGAAGACGTCCGGCGCCACCGGCACCGTGCTGCTCGGAATCCCGACCCGCGGAGTGCCGCTCGCCCAGCGCCTGGCGGCCCGCATCCACGCGTTCGAGGGCATCGACGTTCCGGTCGGGTCGCTCGACATCACGCTCTACCGCGACGACCTGCGGCTGCACGCCACCCGGGCGCTCGGCAAGACCGAACTGCCCGGCGGCGGCATCGACGGCCGGCGGGTCATTCTGGTCGATGACGTGCTGTTTTCCGGCCGTACGGTGCGGGCCGCCCTGGACGCGCTCAACGACGTCGGCCGGCCCTCGTCGGTGCAACTCGCGGTGCTTGTCGACCGGGGGCACCGGCAGCTGCCGATCCGCGCCGACTACGTCGGCAAGAACATTCCGACCGCGGTCTCCGAGAGCGTCCGGGTGTCGCTGCTCGAGGTCGACGGGCTGGACGAGGTCAAGCTCACCGGGGGCGACAAATGATCAAGCATCTACGTTCGGCCGCCGATCTGGACCTGGCCACCGCCACGCTGATTCTGGACACCGCGGGCGAGATGGCCGCGCTGGCCGGCCGGGAGGTCAAGAAGCTGCCGACCCTCCGGGGCCGCACGGTGGTCAACCTTTTCTACGAGGACTCCACCCGTACGCGCATCTCGTTTGAAGCCGCCGCCAAGCGTCTCTCCGCGGATGTCATCAATTTTTCCGCAAAAGGCTCCAGCGTCTCGAAGGGTGAGAGCCTGAAGGACACCGCTCTCACATTGCAGGCAATGGGGGCCGACGCGGTGGTCATCCGGCACTCCGCCTCGGGGGCGCCGCACCGGCTCGCCTCCTGGGTGGACGGCTCGGTGATCAACGCGGGCGACGGCACGCACGAGCACCCGACCCAGGCGTTGCTGGACGCGTACACGATGCGCTCGCGGCTCGGCCGGCTCGCCGGGCTCCGGGTGGCGATCGTCGGCGATGTTCTGCACAGCCGGGTCGCCCGCTCCAATGTGTTGCTGCTGACCACGCTGGGCGCGCACGTCACCCTGGTCGGGCCGCCGACGCTGGTTCCGCGGGACATCGCGGCGGCGCTCTCGCCAGCGACCAAAGTGTCATACGACCTCGATAGCGTTCTGCCCGACATGGACGTCGTGATGATGCTGAGAGTGCAGACCGAGCGCATGCAGGACTCGTACTTTCCGTCCGCCCGGGAGTACAGCCGGCGCTACGGTCTCGACCTCGCGCGCATGCGCAAGCTGCCCGAGCACGCCATCGTCATGCACCCGGGGCCGATGAACCGGGGCATGGAGATCGCGCCCGAGGTGGCCGACTCGTCCCGCTCCACGATCGTCGAACAGGTCGCCAACGGGGTTTCGGCCCGGATGGCGGTTCTCTATCTGCTGCTTGGGGGCAAAGCGTGACCGGCTTTTTGATCCAGGGCGTCTCCGTTCTCGGCGCCGCGCCGTCCGATTTGGTGCTGCGCGATGGTTTTGTCGTGTCGGCTCCGGATGGCACGGAGGACGTCGTCGACGGATCGGGCCTGGTTGCGCTGCCCGGGCTCGTTGACCTGCACACCCACCTGCGTGAGCCGGGCCGGGAAGACGCCGAGACGGTGGAGACCGGCTCCCGGGCCGCCGCGCTCGGTGGCTACACGGCGGTCTTCGCGATGGCCAACACCTCGCCGGTCGCCGACACCGCCGGCGTGGTCGAGCAGGTCTGGCGGCTCGGCCGGGAGGCCGGCCTGGTCGACGTGCAGCCGATCGGCGCCGTCACCGTCGGGCTGGCCGGCAAGCAGCTCGCCGAACTCGGCGCGATGGCCACCTCCGCGGCTGGCGTGCGCATCTTCTCCGACGACGGCTTCTGCGTCGCCGACCCGCGCCTGATGCGCCGCGCCCTGGAATACGTCAAGGCGTTCGACGGCATCATCGCGCAGCACGCCGAGGAGCCGCGGCTCACCGAGGGCGCGCAGATGCACGAGGGCGAGGTCAGCACGCGGCTCGGCCTCACCGGCTGGCCCGCGGTGGCCGAGGAGGCGATCATCGCCCGGGACGTGCTCCTGGCCGAGCACGTCGGCAGTCGGCTGCACGTCTGCCACGTCTCCACCGCCGGGTCGGTCGAGGTGCTGCGCCAGGCCAAGGCCCGGGGCGTCCGGGTGACGGCCGAGGTCACGCCGCACCACCTGCTGCTGACCGACGAGCTGGCCGCGTCCTACGACCCGGTTTTCAAGGTCAACCCCCCATTGCGTACGGCCGCGGACGTCGCCGCGCTGCGTCAGGCCCTGGTCGACGGGGTCATCGACGTGGTCGCCACCGACCACGCGCCGCACGCGGTGGAGGACAAGGAATGCGAGTGGGCGTACGCCCGGCCCGGCATGCTCGGCCTGGAGACCGCCCTCTCGATCGTGCTGAGCGTCCTCGGTGAGCGATGGGATCTGATCGCCGACCGGATGTCGCGCACCCCGGCCCGGATCGCGGGCCTCGACGGGCATGGCACCGACCTCGCGGTCGGCTCGCCGGCCAACCTCACGCTGGTGGACCCGTCCGCCCGGCGGGTCGTCGACCCGGCCGAGCTGGCGAGCCGCAGCCGCAACACGCCATACACGGGCACCACCCTGCCGGGTCGCATCGTCGCGACCTTCCTCCGGGGAGAGCCGACGGTCCTCGACGGGAAGGCTGTGAAGTAATGACGAAAGCGATCCTCGTACTTGAGGACGGCCGAGTTTTCCATGGTTCGGCTTATGGGGCCGTGGGGGAGACCTTCGGCGAAGCCGTGTTCACCACCGGGATGACCGGTTACCAGGAGACGCTGACCGACCCGTCATACCACCGGCAGGTGGTCGTGCAGACGGCGCCGATGATCGGTAACACCGGGGTCAACGCCGAGGACGACGAATCCGACAAAATCTGGGTTGCCGGATATGTCGTCCGAGATCCCGCCCGGCGGCCGTCGAACTGGCGCTCCACCGGAGACCTGGGCTCCCGCCTCGAGGCTGAGGGCATCGTCGGGATCAGTGGCATTGACACCCGCGCGCTGACTCGCCATCTCCGCTCCCGCGGTGCCATGCGGGTCGGGGTGTCCAGCGTGGATCTCGATCCCCAGTCGCTGCTGGCGCGCGTTGTCGCCGCACCACAGATGGCCGGCGCCGACCTGTCGGCCGAAGTCACGACATCGTCGACCTATACGGTTTCGGCGGAGGGTGAGCACCGGTACACGGTGGCGGCCCTCGACCTCGGCATCAAGCGCAACGTCGCCCGGCGGCTCGCCGCCCGCGGCGTCACCACGCACATCTTCCCGGCCTCGTCCTCGATCGAGGAGCTGCTCGCGGTCAGCCCGGACGCGGTCTTCTTCTCGCCCGGCCCCGGTGACCCGGCGACCGCCGACGGCCCGGTTGCCCTGGCCCGTGAGGTGATGCGGCAGCGTACGCCTCTGTTCGGAATTTGCTTCGGCAGTCAGATCCTGGGCCGGGCACTCGGGTTCGGCACCTACAAGCTCGGCTACGGCCACCGCGGCATCAACCAGCCGGTGCTCGACAAGACCACCGGCAAGGTCGAGGTCACCTCGCACAACCACGGCTTCGCGGTCGACGCGCCGCTCAACACCGTGATCGACACCGACTTCGGCGGGGTCGAGGTCTCGCACGTCTGCCTCAACGACAACGTGGTCGAGGGCCTGCGGGGGATCGACGTCCCCGCGTTCACCGTCCAGTACCACCCCGAGGCCGCCGCCGGCCCGCACGACGCCGACTACCTCTTCGACCGGTTCGTCGAGCTCGTGGAAAAGAAGGGCTGACCCACCATGCCTAAGCGCTCCGATTTGAAGCATGTGATGGTGATCGGCTCCGGGCCGATCGTCATCGGGCAGGCCTGCGAGTTCGACTACTCCGGCACCCAGGCGTGCCGGGTGCTGCGCGCCGAAGGGCTGCGCGTCTCGCTGGTCAACTCCAACCCGGCCACGATCATGACCGACCCGGAATTCGCCGACGCCACCTACGTCGAGCCGATCACCCCGGAATTCGTCGAGCTGGTCATCGCCAAGGAACGGCCGGACGCGATCCTGGCCACCCTGGGCGGGCAGACCGCGCTGAACACGGCGGTCGCGCTGCACGAGAACGGCGTGCTGCAGAAGTACGGCGTCGAGCTGATCGGCGCCAACATCGACGCCATCCGCAAGGGCGAGGACCGCCAGCTCTTCAAGGACATCGTCGCGAAGGCCGGCGGTCAGACCCCGCGCTCGCGGGTCTGCCACTCGCTCGAGGAAGTTTTCTCGACGGTCGACGATCTTGGCCTTCCGGTGGTCATCCGCCCGTCCTTCACCATGGGCGGCCTCGGCTCGGGCATGGCGCACACTCGCGAGGACCTCGAGCGGATCGCCGGGGCCGGCCTGGCCGCCTCGCCGGTGACCGAGGTGCTCATCGAGGAGAGCGTGCTCGGCTGGAAGGAGTACGAGCTCGAGCTGATGCGCGACAAGAACGACAACGTCGTGGTGGTCTGCTCGATCGAGAACATCGACCCGATGGGCGTGCACACCGGCGACTCGGTGACCGTGGCCCCGGCCATGACGCTCACCGACCGGGAATATCAGGACCTGCGCGACCTCGGCATCGCGGTGCTGCGCGAGGTCGGCGTCGACACCGGTGGCTGCAACATCCAGTTCGCGGTCAACCCGGCCGACGGCCGGCTCGTGGTCATCGAGATGAACCCGCGGGTGTCCCGCTCGTCGGCGCTCGCCTCCAAGGCCACCGGCTTCCCGATCGCGAAGATCGCGGCCAAGCTGGCCATCGGCTACACGCTCGACGAGATCCCGAACGACATCACCCTCAAGACGCCGGCCGCGTTCGAGCCGGCGCTCGACTACGTGGTCGTGAAGATCCCGCGGTTCGCGTTCGAGAAGTTCCCCGGTGCCGACCCCGAGCTGACCACCACGATGAAGTCGGTCGGCGAGGCGATGTCGCTGGGGCGGAACTTCGCCGAGGCGCTGAACAAGGCGATGCGGTCCATGGAGACGTCGGCGGCCGGTTTCTGGACCGAGCCGGACTCCGCCGATCTTGAGTCGACTCTGTCCGCTTTGCGCATCCCGCACGACGGCCGGCTCTACACGGTCGAGCGGGCGTTGCGGCTGGGCGCCACCATCGACCAGGTCTTCGAGGCCAGCGGCGGGATCGACCCGTGGTTCCTGGAGGAGATCCAGGCGCTGGTGGAGCTGCGGCAGGACATTTCGGACGCGGCGGTGCTCGACGAGGAGCTGCTGCGCCGGGCCAAGCGGTCCGGGCTGTCCGACCGGCAGCTCGCCGCGCTGCGGCCCGAGCTGGCCGGCGAGGACGGGGTGCGCATCCTGCGGCACCGGCTCGGGGTCCGCCCGGTCTACAAGACCGTCGACACCTGCGCGGCCGAGTTCGAGGCCGACACGCCGTACCACTACTCGACGTACGACGAGGAGACCGAGGTCGCCCCGTCCGATCGGCCCAAGGTGCTGATCCTCGGCTCCGGGCCGAACCGGATCGGGCAGGGCATCGAGTTCGACTACTCCTGCGTGCACGCCGTGATGGCGCTGCGGGCCGTCGACTTCGAGACCGTCATGGTCAACTGCAACCCGGAGACGGTGTCGACCGACTACGACACCGCCGACCGGCTCTACTTCGAGCCGCTCACCTTCGAGGACGTCCTCGAGGTCTTCCACTCCGAGGACTCCAGCGGCAAGGCGGCCGGCGGCCCCGGCGTGGTCGGCGTGATCGTGCAGCTCGGCGGCCAGACCCCGCTCGGCCTGGCCAACCGGCTCAAGGCGGCCGGCGTACCCATCGTCGGCACCTCGCCGGAGTCGATCGACCTGGCCGAGGACCGCGGCCTGTTCGGTGCGGTCCTGCACAAGGCCGGGCTGCGCTCGCCCGACCACGGCACCGCCACCAGCTTCGACGAGGCCAAGGCGATCGCCGACACGATCGGCTACCCGGTGCTGGTCCGCCCGTCTTACGTGCTCGGCGGCCGGGGCATGGAGATCGTCTACGACGAGCCGACCCTGGCCGGCTACATCGAGCGGGCCACCCAGATCTCGCCCGACCACCCGGTGCTCGTCGACAGCTTCCTGGACGACGCCATCGAGATCGACGTCGACGCGCTCTGCGACGACACCGGCGAGGTCTACCTGGGTGGCGTCATGGAGCACATCGAGGAGGCCGGCATCCACTCCGGCGACTCGTCCTGCTCGCTGCCGCCGGTCACGCTGGCCGGCTCGCACCTGGCCGAGGTGCGCCGCTACACCGAGGCGATCGCCCACGGCGTCGGCGTGCGCGGCCTGCTCAACGTGCAGTACGCCCTGAAGGACGACACGCTGTACGTGCTGGAGGCCAACCCGCGCGCCTCCCGTACCGTCCCGTTCGTCTCCAAGGCGACCGCGGTCCCGCTGGCGAAGGCCGCGGCCCGCATCATGCTCGGCGCGACGATCACCGAGCTGCGGGCGGAGGGCCTGCTGCTGCCCGAGGGCGACGGCGGCACGGTGCCGGCGAACGCGCCGATCGCCATCAAGGAGGCGGTGCTGCCGTTCAAGCGGTTCCGCCGCCCCGACGGCAAGGGCGTCGACAGCCTGCTCGGCCCCGAGATGAAGTCCACCGGCGAGGTGATGGGCATCGACGCCGGCTTCGGCCAGGCGTTCGCCAAGTCCCAGGCCGCCGCCTACGGCTCGCTGCCGACCAGCGGCAAGATCTTCGTCTCGGTGGCCAACCGCGACAAGCGCACCATGATCTTCCCGATCAAGCGCCTGGCCGACCTGGGCTTCACCATCGTCACCACGGCCGGCACCGGCGAGGTGCTGCGCCGGCACGGCATCGCCTGCGAGATCGTCCCGAAGCACTTCGAGAGCCCCGGCCAGAACGCCGTGGCCCTCATCCTGGCCGGCGAGATCGCGATGATCATCAACACCCCGCAGGGCTCCGGCGCCAGCGCCCGCTCGGACGGCTACGAGATCCGCAGCGCCGCGGTGACCGCCGACATCCCGAGCATCACCACCACGCAGGGCGCGGCCGCCGCGGTGATGGGCATCGAGGCCCTGATGCGCGGCGACATGACGGTCCGCCCGCTGCAGGAGCTGCACGCCGCCCTCCGAGGCGACAAGGCGTGACCGTGTTCGAGAAGGCGGTCCGGCCGGTTCTGTTCCGGATCGGCGGGGGAGACGCGGAGAAAGCGCACGAGTTCACCCTCGACCGGCTGAGACGGCTCGGGGAGCGGACCCGCTCGCTGCTGCGGGCCCGCTACGCGACCGACGCGCCGGTCGAGGTGTTCGGGGTGCGTTTCCCGAACGCGGTCGGGCTCGCGGCCGGGGTCGACAAGAACGGGCACGCGCTGCCGGCCTGGTCGGCGCTCGGGTTCGGGTTCGTCGAGGTCGGCACGGTGACCGCGAAGGCGCAGCCGGGGAACGACAAGCCCCGGCTGTTCCGGCTCCGGGGCAGCGAGGCGATCATCAACCGGATGGGCTTCAACAACGCCGGGGCGGCGGCGCTCGCCGCCCGCCTCGACGCGCTGGGCCCGATCGGCGTCCCGCTCGGCATCTCGCTCGGCAAGTCCAAGGTCACTCCGCTGGAGGAGGCGGTCGAGGACTACCTGACGTCCTACCGGCTGCTGCATCCCTACGCCGACTACATCGCGGTCAACGTCTCGTCGCCGAACACGCCCGGCCTGCGCTCCTTGCAGGACAAATCGGCCATCGCCGACCTGCTGACCGCCCTGGCCGGCGACACCCCGGTGCTGGTGAAGATCGCGCCCGACCTCACCGAGCCGGCCATCGCCGAACTCCTCGAGGTGTGCCTGAGCCACGGCGCGGCCGGGGTGATCGCCACGAACACGACCCTCGCCCGCGACGGGCTCGCGGCGGCCGATCAGCCTCGCGGGGCCGAGGCGGGCGGATTGTCCGGGAGGCCGCTCACCGAGAAAGCCCGCAAGGTCGTGCACTTCGTGCACACCGAGACCGGCGGCCGGCTCCCGATCATCGGCGTCGGCGGCGTGATGTCCCCGGACGACGCGTCCCGGCTGCTCGACGCGGGCGCGTCCCTGGTCCAGCTCTACAGCGGTTTCATCTATCACGGTCCCGCGCTGGTGCGGGGCGCGGCGCGAGCGGCCGCGTCACACCGGGCCCGAGCGGAGTCGGAGACCCGGTGATCACCGACCCGGCGAGCGACCACTCACCCGCCGGGCCAGGCATCGCGTCTCCCAAGCCGCGATCTTGTGGAGTTGCGGTTCAGTCCTGGCCGGAAGTCGACAAGATCGCGTCCGGGCTGGGGCGCGCTGGGTGGTTGGCGCGGGCTGCGGCGCGATCTTGTGGGGTTGTGGTTTGCAGGTGACAGGAATTCCACAAGATCGCGGGCATGCACGGCGCGGGGCGCGGGGCGATCTGGTGGTGGGACTGTGAGGTGTGGGAATGCGTCGAGGTGAGCGGGAGCTTCTAGGGCTTGATCGGGCGCATGTCTGGCATCCCTATGGACCTATGCCGGGGCGGAGCGAGCCCTATCTCGTCGAGAGCGCTCAGGGCGTACGGCTGAGGCTTGGGGATGGGCGGGAGCTCGTCGACGGGATGTCGTCCTGGTGGGCGGCCATCCACGGGTACCGGCACCCGGTGCTGGACGCTGCGCTGGTGGAGCAGGCGGGGCGGATGAGTCACGTCATGTTCGGGGGGCTCACCCACGAGCCGGCCATCGAACTCGCCACGACGCTTGTCGATCTCGCGCCGGACGGGCTGGAGCACGTCTTTCTCTGTGACTCCGGCTCGGTGTCGGTCGAGGTCGCGATCAAGATGGCGCTGCAGGCTCAGCTCGCGCTCGGCCACCCCGGTCGGCGGCGCCTGCTCACCTGGCGTGGGGGTTACCACGGGGACACCTTCCACCCGATGACCGTGTGCGATCCCGACGGCGGGATGCACTCGCTCTGGACCGGGGTCCTGCCGGTCCAGGTTTTCGCGGACGTGCCGCCGGCCGAGTTCGACCCGGACTACGCGCAGGCGCTCACCGACTTGATCGCGCGGCACGCCGGCGACGTGGCGGCGGTCATCGTCGAGCCGGTGGTGCAGGGGGCCGGCGGGATGCGGTTCCACCATCCCGAGTACCTGCGGGTTCTGCGGGAGGCGACCGCCGCGTACGGCATATTGCTGATTTTTGATGAGATCGCCACCGGTTTCGGGCGGACCGGCGAGTTTTTCGCGGCCGACCATGCCGGGGTCAGCCCCGACATCATGTGTGTCGGCAAAGCGCTCACGGGCGGCTATCTCACCCTCGCGGCGGCGCTCTGCACTCCGGCGGTCGCGGCGGCGATCTCGAGCGGCGAAGCGGGCGGCCTGGCGCACGGGCCGACCTTCATGGGCAACCCGCTGGCCTGCGCGGTCGCCAACGCGTCCCTCGGACTGCTGAACGACGGCGGCTGGAGGTCCCGCGTACGGGTGATCGAAAACGGACTGGCACACGGGCTGGAACCGCTGCGGACGGCGCCCGGGGTGGCCGACGTGCGGGTCCTGGGCGCGATCGGGGTGGTTCAGCTCGATCATCCGGTCGACATGGCCAGGACGACTGCCGCGGCCGTCGAGGCCGGAGTCTGGCTGCGCCCGTTCCGGGATTTGATCTACACGATGCCGCCCTATGTGGCGGACGAGGACGACGTTGCCCGCATCACCGCGGGGATCGCCGCCGCGGTGGCGGCAAGCTGACGACACGGAAGGGCTGAGGCCGCATGGAGACCTTCGGAAAACGGCTCACGGACGCCATCGAGAAGCGGGGGCCGCTGTGTGTCGGCATCGACCCGCACGCCGCCTTGCTGACTCGCTGGGGGCTCACCGATGACGTCGCCGGCCTGGAACGCTTCGCCCGTACGGTGGTCGACGCCCTGGCCGATCGGGTGGCCGTGGTGAAGCCGCAGTCAGCATTTTTTGAGAGATTTGGGTCACGTGGCATCGGTATTCTTGAGTCAACTATCCGACAGTTGCGTGATGCAGGATCCCTTGTCCTGCTGGACGTGAAGCGGGGCGATATCGGCTCGACGATGGCCGCGTACGCCTCCGCTTATCTCGATCCGGCGAGTCCGCTGAGTGCTGACGCGATTACTGTGAGTCCTTATCTCGGAGTCGGCTCGTTGCAGCCGGCATTCGATCTGGCGGCCGCGAACGGCGCCGGCGTTTTCGTTCTCGCGCTGACCTCGAACCCCGAGGGACCGTCCGTCCAGCACGCCGTCGGAAATGACGGCCGGACCGTCGCGCAGACCGTGATCGATGAGATTTCCCAGGTCAACAGGGGTGCGGAGCCGCTCGGCAGCCTCGGCCTGGTGGTCGGCGCGACGATCGGACGGACCGGTCACGACCTGTCCGAAGTGAACGGTCCGTTACTCGCTCCGGGGCTCGGAGCGCAGGGTGCGACCCCCTCCGACCTGCGCTCCGTCTTCGGCGAAAGCCTGCGCAACGTGCTGCCGTCGTACTCACGCGAAGTTCTCAACGCGGGACCTTCCGTGTCCGCGCTGCGGGCCGCCGCAGAGGCCGCGGTGGATGACTGCAGGGCCGCTCTCGGGTGAAACGCGCCTGCTTAGCAGGCTCTAGTCCAGCGGGTAAGGGGGTACCCCCACGTTGCCGAAACCGCCAATGGCCGCTAGTTTTCCCGGCGCCGGGAACCACATGCCCCTTTGGTTCCCTGGCACACCACGTTTCACAGAAGCGCCGGTATTGAGTTACCGCCGCGATAGGGACCTGAGGAGAACTGGTGCCGCTCCCGTCACTGAGCCCCGAGCAGCGCGCTGCAGCGCTGGAGAAGGCCGCGGAAGTTCGCAAGGCCCGGGCTGAGCTGAAGGAACAGCTCAAGTCCGGCAAGACCACTCTGGCTGCGGTTCTGGACCGCGCGGAGGGCGACGAGGTCGTCGGCAAGCTGAAGGTCTCGGCCGTGCTTCAGGCGCTGCCGGGCATCGGCAAGATCCGGGCGACCCAGATCATGGAGAAGCTCAAGATCGCTGACAGCCGCCGCCTGCGCGGTCTCGGCGACCAGCAGCGGAAGGCCCTCCTGGGGGAGTTCGCTGCGAACTGACTCATGGGCTCGTGTTGAATGAGCCTTGTGAGCATGGATGACGACGCGCGCCCGGCAGCCCGCCTCACCGTCCTTTCCGGTCCCTCCGGGGTCGGCAAGGACAGCGTGATCGAGCTGATCCGGGCGCGCTCGCCTTGGATCAAGCTCTCCGTGTCGGTGACGACACGGAAGAAGCGTGACTACGAGACCGACGGCGAGCATTACCACTTCGTGAACCGTTCGGAGTTTCAACGGCTGATCGACGGCGGTCAGCTGCTCGAGTGGGCCGAGTTCGCAGGGAACCTCTACGGAACCCCGCGGGCCCAGGTCGAGGGATGGTTGAGTCAGGGCCGCCCGGTCCTGCTGAAGATCGACCTGCAGGGAGCGCGCCAGGTGCGCGCCACCATGCCGCACGCTCAGCTGGTGTTCCTCGCCCCACCCAGCGTCGAGGAACTCAAGCGCCGGCTGGTCGGCCGGGGCACCGAGGACGAGGAGACGATTCGTCGCCGACTCGCCCACGCTGACGAGGAGCTGTCGCACGAGAAGGAATTCGACCGTACGGTCGTCAACGACTTCGTCGAGCGGGCAGCGGACGAGCTGGTAGGATTGCTCGGTTCATCGTTTCTGACGCCCGCGCAAGCTCCAGAACACTAAGGATTTCTTAACTGTGGGAACCATCGCGAACCCCGAAGGCATCACCAACCCGCCCATCGACGAGCTGCTCGACAAGACCTCGTCGAAGTACTCGCTGGTGATCTTCGCGGCCAAGCGCGCCCGCCAGGTGAACGCCTACTACAGCCAGCTCGGCGAGGGTCTGCTGGAGTACGTCGGCCCGCTGGTCGAGACCACCCCGCAGGAGAAGCCGCTCTCCATCGCCATGCGTGAGATCAACGCCGGTCTGCTGACCGCCGAGGCCACCGATAACCCGTAAGCCTTGGGTTATCCACAGGTTCAAAACTGGTCCCGCGTCCGCTCGACGGACGCGGGATCATTTGTGTCATGACTGAAGTCGTCCTGGGGGTTTGTGGCGGGATCGCCGCCTACAAGGCCTGTGAGCTGTTGCGTCTGTTCACCGAGTCGGGTCACAGCGTGCGGGTGGTGCCGACCGCTTCGGCGCTCAAGTTCGTGGGGGCGCCGACCTGGGCCGCGCTGTCCGGCAAGCCGGTGGCCACCGAGGTGTGGGACGACGCGCACGAGGTGCCCCACGTTCGGATCGGGCGGCACGCCGACCTGGTGGTGGTCGCGCCGGCCACCGCCGACATGCTGGCCAAGGCCGCCCACGGGATCGCCGACGACCTGCTGACCAACACGCTGCTGACGGCGACCTGCCCGATTGTCTACGCACCGGCCATGCACACCGAGATGTGGGAAAACCCGGCGACCCGCGCGAACGTCGCACTCCTCCGCGAACGTGGCGCAATCGTGATCGAACCGGCAGTCGGACGACTGACCGGGGCGGACACCGGCAAGGGGCGGCTGCCCGATCCGGCGGAGATCTTCGAGCGTGCCCAGGGCGTACTCAAGCGGGGTCTTGATCTTGATCTGGCCGGCCGGCATGTCGTGGTGACCGCCGGCGGGACGCGGGAACCGCTCGATCCCGTGCGTTTTATCGGAAATCGGTCATCCGGCAAGCAGGGTTACGCCCTCGCCCGGGCCGCGGCCGCGCGGGGCGCGCGAGTAACGCTGGTCACGGCGAACGTCGCGTTGCCCGATCCGGCCGGCGTCGAGATCATCCGGGTCGGCACCACCGAGGAGTTGCGCGACGCGACGGTGAAGGCGTTCGCCGATGCCGACATTGTGGTCATGGCGGCCGCACCCGCCGATTTCCGGCCGGCCACGATGGCCGACCAAAAGATCAAAAAGACCGAGGGGGGTGCACCCGATCCGATCGTCCTGGTGACCAACCCGGACATCGCCGCCGAACTCGGTGCGAACAAACGCACTGGTCAACTGCTTGTTGCGTTCGCGGCTGAGACGCAGGACGCTCTTGAGCACGCGCGCGCTAAGTTGGTCAGGAAGCGAGCGGATCTGATCGTCGTCAACGTGGTCGGTGTCGATCGGGTCTTCGGTTCCGACAACAATGACGCCACGCTGCTCGGGGCCGACGGAAGCACGACGGCCCTAGGCGAACTCCGCAAAGAAGATGTGGCCGATAGGATTTACGACCACGCCATCGCGTTGCTGGAACGCCAGGTCGATGCCGGTGAGACGGCATAGCACCCAAGCGTCTCCTGTCGTTCGTGGTGATTACACTCTCGCGATACGTTGAAATTCGACAAGCTGAGGAGCACCGTGGCACGCCGCCTGTTCACCTCCGAGTCGGTCACGGAAGGCCACCCGGACAAGATCGCTGACCAGATCAGCGACGGCATTCTCGACGCCCTGCTGGCGCAGGACCCCCGCAGCCGGGTGGCGGTGGAGACTCTCATCACCACCGGCCAGGTGCACGTGGCGGGCGAGGTCACCACCCAGGCCTACGCCGACATCCCGAGCATCGTGCGCGACACGATCCTGCGGATCGGCTACGACTCGTCCAAGAAGGGCTTCGACGGCGCCTCCTGCGGCGTGAGCGTGTCCATCGGTGCCCAGTCGCCCGACATCGCCCAGGGCGTGGACAGCGCGCTCGAGCTGCGCGAGGGTGACTCGGAGCACGTGCTCGACTCGCAGGGTGCCGGCGACCAGGGCATGATGTTCGGCTTCGCCTGCTCGGAGACCCCCGAGCTGATGCCGCTGCCGATCGCGCTCGCGCACCGGCTCGCCCGTCGCCTCTCGTCGGCGCGCAAGGACGGCACGATCCCCTACCTGCGCCCCGACGGCAAGACCCAGGTCACCATCGAGTACGACGGTCTCAAGCCGGTCCGTCTCGACACGGTGGTCGTCTCGTCGCAGCACGCGGCCGACATCTCGCTCGAGTCGCTGCTGACCCCCGACGTTCGCGAGCACGTGATCGCGCCCGAGCTCGAGGGCCTCGGCATCGACACCGAGGGTTACCGCCTGCTGGTCAACCCGACCGGCCGCTTCGAGATCGGTGGCCCGATGGGCGACGCCGGCCTCACCGGCCGGAAGATCATCGTCGACACCTACGGCGGCTACGCCCGGCACGGCGGTGGTGCCTTCTCCGGCAAGGACCCGTCCAAGGTGGACCGCTCCGCGGCGTATGCGATGCGCTGGGTCGCCAAGAACGTCGTCGCCGCCGGCCTTGCCGAGCGGTGCGAGGCCCAGGTCGCCTACGCGATCGGCAAGGCGCACCCGGTCTCGCTGTTCGTCGAGACCTTCGGCACCGAGAACGTGCCGGTCGAGCGGATCGAAGCGGCGATCAACCAGGTCTTCGACCTGCGCCCGGCCGCGATCATCCGCGACCTCGACCTGCTCCGCCCGATCTACCAGCAGACCGCCGCGTACGGCCACTTCGGCCGTGACCTGCCGGACCTGCTCTGGGAGAACACCGACCGGGCGCAGGACCTCAAGAACGCCGCTGCCTGATTTTCCGGACCGGCGCCTCGCTTGTGCGGGGCGCCGGTCTATTTCTTGGTGGCCGTGACCGCGACGGTGACGTAGTGCATGACGAAGCTGTCAGCCAGCGCGGCCGCGGTTTTCGCCAGCATCTCGTCCACTTTGTCCTTCGGGAGCCGGCTCATCCCGCCGAAGGTCGGTAGCTGGTCGAGCCATTCCTGCCGGGTGTAGACGCGGTCCCAGTCGGCGCGCCAGCGCTCCGCCCGGGTGAAATATCCAGATTTTTCCAGGCCGTCCTCGGCGTTCTCGAACATCAGGTTGTACGTGTCGAGGATCGGCCGATCGCCCGCCCACAGGTTGGGAAAGCCGGACACGTTCGCCGCCGCGAACACCTTCCGGGCGGCCGGCTCGGGCTCGAAGACGTTCCAGATCAGCGCGATGCGGCCACCGGGCTTCAGGACTTCGGCGGCCTTGGCCGCGCCGGCGATCGGGTCGACCCAGTGCCAGGCCTGCGCGGCCACGACGGTGTCGAACTGCCGGCCCTTCGGGTCCCAGTCCTCGAACTTCGACACCTCGACCTCGAGGCCTTGGCGGCGGGCCTGCTCGGCCATCCGGGGATCGACGTCGAGGCCGAGCACCTCCTGCTTCTCCTCGATCAGCTGGCGAGCCGCGATGCCGGTGCCGCAGCCGACGTCGAGGACTTCGCGGCCGGGACTGTTCTCGACGATCCGGTGGATCAGCTCCTGCGGGTAGCTGGGGCGGGCGCGGTCGTAGCGCTCGGCCTCGGCGCCGAACGACTCGGCGGCCTCGCGCTGGTGGTGGGACTCGGTCATGGGTTCACGCTCCTCGCGGCCGTATAGTGGGCACGCGCCCACCTTAAGTGGGCAAGCGCCCATTCGCTATCCCTTGGGGGTTCGGTGCCGACCGGTGTGGCGCTTCGAGACGTACGGGAGCAGTTGTTCGACGCCGCCGAGCGGGTGCTGCTGCGGGCCGGGCCGCAGGCCCTGACCAGCCGTGCGGTCACCGACGAGGCCGGGGTGGCCAAGGGCGTGCTGCACCGGCACTTCGCCGACTTCGACCAGTTCCTGACCGAACTGGTGCTGGACCGGATCCAGCGGCTCCTGCTGCACGAGCCGGTGCTGCTCTCGGCCGTGGGCACCGCGACGGTCACCGAGAACCTGACGGTGGCGCTGGAGGAGATCTTCACGCCGGTGGCCGTCACCATCGTCAGCCTGATCACCTTCCGGGACGATCTGCGGGCCCGGGTGCGGTCGGCCCGCGGCACCGGAGGGATCCCGCTGCTGTCCGAGGCCGGCGCGATGCTCCGGGAGTACCTGTCGGCCGAGCGCGACCTCGGCCGCCTGACGCCCACCGCCGACGTCGACACGCTGGCCCCGATGCTGATCGGCTCCGCCCACCTGCTGTACGCCGACCGCACCGCCCTCGCGGTATCGCCCGATGCCCTGCAGCGGATGGTGGCGGCCGCGCTGTCCGGCGTCGTGCGCGGTTGAGTTCTTGTCACACCCCTTCGGCAGAATGTTCGGCGATGACCAGCAAGAGTGCGCGCAGCGAACGGGTCCCGGCCGAGCGGTTGCCGGTGGCCCGGGTGTGCGTCGACGTGCCCCTTCCGCACCTCGATCGGCCCTTCGACTACCTGGTGGCGGCCGGCGACGACGAGGCGGCGCAGCCCGGGGTGCGGGTCAAGGTCCGGTTCGCGGGCCAGCTGGTGACCGGCTTCCTGCTGGAGCGGGCCGAGTCGTCCCCGCACGCCGGCAAACTGGCCTATCTCGACAAGATCGTCTCGCCCGAGCGGGTGCTGGACCCCGAGGTGGCCCGGCTGGCCCGAACGGTCGCCGACCGCTACGCCGGAAACCTCTGCGACGTGCTGCGCCTGGCGGTCCCCCCACGCCACGCCCGAGTAGAGGCCCAAACCAAAAAGCCCGTTGTGTACGCCGAGGAAGCACCCGCAAACGAGCTGGCCGACGAGAGTTCCCCCGACGGCGCAGCCTCCGTGGCCGAGGAAAGTGACGCCTCCGACGCAGACCGGGCTGTCGCCGCTGACCTCGGCGAGACCGCGGCCGTTCCGGGGGAGCCCGCGCCGCCGGTCGGCGCAGAGGCGGCTCACCCGGGGGTTGGCCAAGAGGCGGCTCACTCGGAGGTGGTTGGCGGCGGGTTGTCGGCGGCTGTGCTTGCGCCGGGCAAGGGGCTGCCCGCTGTGGGTGGGTGGGATTCCTACGTTGCCGGGGCCGCGTTCCTGCGGGCGCTTGAAGACGGGCGACCGGCCCGGGCGGTCTGGGGGACCATGCCGGGGGAGGATTGGGCCACCCGGATCGCGGAGGCCGCGGCGGCGACCGTGCGGGGCGGGCTCGGCGTGGTCATCGTGGTGGCCGACGCGCGCGACCTCGATCGGGTCGATCGGGCGCTGAGCGCGGTCCTCGGGGACGGGCTGCATGTGGCGCTCAACGCCGCGCTCGGGCCGGCCGAGCGCTACCGGCGGTTCCTGGCGGCCAGCCGGCACCAGGTTCCGGTGGTCGTCGGCACCCGGGCGGCCATGTGGGCACCGGTCGCCAAGCTCGGGCTGCTGGTCATCTGGGACGACGGTGACGACCTGCACGCGGAACCGCGGTCGCCCTATCCGCACGCCCGCGAGGTGCTGCTGACCCGGGCCAGCCTGGCCGACTGCGCCGTGCTGGTCGCCGGGCACGCCCGCACCGGCGAGGGCCAGCTGCTGCTGGAGACCGGGTGGGCCAAGGAGATCTCGGCCTCGCGAGACGTGCTGCGCAGCCGGGTGCCGGCCATCGCGCCCACCGGGGACGATCCGCAGCTGGCCCGGGACCCGGGCGCGGCCACCGCCCGGCTGCCCAGCCTGGCCTGGGACGCGGCCCGGCAGGCGCTGAAGGCGGGCGCGCCGGTGCTGGTCCAGGTGCCGAGGCGGGGCTACCTGCCGTCGGTGGCCTGCGCGGAGTGCCGCACGCCGGCCCGGTGCCCGCACTGCGCGGGGCCGCTGTCGCTGGCCGGGGCGCGAGACGTGCCCACCTGCCGATGGTGTGGCCGGGCGGCGGCCGACTATTCATGCCCGGCCTGCGGCGGGCGGCGTTTGCGCGCCTCGATCACCGGCGCCAAGCGAACCGCCGAGGAGCTCGGGCGGGCGTTCCCGGACACCCCGGTGCGAACCTCGGGCCGGGACGAAATCCTCGACGGCGTGCCGGCGACCGCGTCCGTGGTCGTCGCCACCCCGGGAGCCGAGCCGATCGCCGAGGGCGGTTACGGCGCGGTGCTGCTGCTGGACACGTGGGCGTTGCTCACCCGCTCCGACCTGCGAGCGGCCGAGGAGACCATGCGCCGCTGGCTGACCGCGTCCGCGCTGGCCCGGCCGGCGAAACAGGGCGGCAAGGTGGTCGTCGTGGCAGACGGGTCGCTGGCCGCGGTGCAGGCACTGATCCGGTGGGACCCGGGCTGGTTCGCGGCCCGCGAGCTGGCCGAGCGGCGGGAGCTGAGCTTCCCACCGGCCTCCCGGATGGCCAGCCTGACCGGCACGGCGGAGGCCATCGCCGAACTGCTGGACGCGGCCAGACTGCCCGACACGGCCGAGATCCTCGGCCCGGTCCCCGCCGACGACGACGATCAGGAACGCATGCTGGTGCGCACGTCACGGTCGCAGGCGGCCGCGATGGCCCACGCCCTGCACGAGGCGGCCGGCGTCCGCAGCGCCAAGCGCTCCACCCTCCCGGTACGCATCGAGGTGGATCCCGGCACCCTGTTCTGACCTATGGTTACCGCGTGGGTGGGCCTGTGTTCATCAGCTACGCGCACCATGACTTGCCTTATGTGGAGAAGCTCGCCCGGCACCTGGCGGACGCGGGCGACCGACGAGGAGCCGAACGCCGCTTGGCTGGACGGTTGGGCCTGGTCCGACGGGTCGAAGGAGGTCAGCGGGCCGCACGTGTACGGGATCGAGCTGATGAGGGTCTTTTCCGAACTCAGGGCGATGAAGCCGGGCACCCCGCCGATCGGCAAGCGCGAGGGCGGTCTGCCCTGGGTCGCGTTCACCACGCACACCCATCCACAGCTGTGCCACTACGTGTGCTGGTCGGACTGGACCGGCGACCGGGACATCCTGGGCACGCTCTATCTGCGGCTCGTGGCCACCCGGCCGGTCGGTTACGAGCCGCTGGCCCGCTACGCCCACCAGGCCTGGCGCCGGTACCGCGCCGGGAAGGACATTCCGGCGCCGGACTTCGCGGGCGCCGGCCCGGTCGTGGATCGGGACACCGTCGGGTGGGCGGCGAGCGTGGCCGCGCTGACCCTGAACGCGAAGGTTCGGATCGTCCCCACCGAGCCTTCGCTGTTCGATCCCCTGACCGTGGCCCGGATGTTCGACGCCGTCGCGGGCCTGCTTCCGGCGCGGGCCGCCGCCGCCCTGAATCTGTGCATGGGCATGCGGGCCGAGGCGAACGGGCCGTACCGGATCGCGGTCGGCCCGGACGCCGTCTCGGACGCGGTGGTGGTCCGGCCCGGCATCGAACCGGATCTCGCCGCCTGGCCGGAGGCGCAGGCTTACCGGGCCCGGCTCGGCCGGGTGCTCGAGCAGCATCCGATCGCGCATGTCGTACGGCATCTCGCCGACGCCTGGGGCATTCCGGCCGACTCGGGTGCGGCAATCGGCGCGCTGGAGGAGATGGACACGACCGGCGGATGACGGCTCGCGGCCTCGTCCGGTGTGGCCGGTCCAGGCACTAACCCTGGCGGATGACCTAGGCAAGCCGCTGATGCCGCTGCTCCGTCCGAGGGCTCCTGATCGGGTCGACATCGACGGGCATTATGGGCTGATGGACGCTGCTGAAGCCGCTGGGATCCTGCTCGCGCCGCCTACCGAACGGGAACCGGACGCGGCCTATGCGGCGCTTCATGCGCATGGGCCGATTCTGCAGGTGTCCGCGCCGCTCTATCTTGTCTCCGGCTATGCCGCTGTTGATCGGGCGCTGCGGGATCCGGCTATGGAGACGTTTGACGCGGCGCAGTTGGAAGTGGCCTGGCCTGGGTGGCGGGAGTATCGGGCGGTTGCCCTCTTCGCTGACTCGATGTTGCGGGCCAATCCGCCGCACCACACGCGGCAGCGGCGGCTTGCGTCCGGGGTGTTCACCGCGCGGCGGGTGGCGGCGCTTCGTGCGGTTGTGGCGGAGCAGGTGGATGTGCTTTTGGGGGAGCTCACGGCGTACGGAAACGGGGTCGATCTTGTTGGGCGGCTGGCCTATCCGTTGCCGATTGCGGTGATCACCGCGCTGCTTGGTGTTCCGGTCGAAGACCGGGGGAAGTTCCGGCGGCTTGCCGAAGCCCTTACCGGGGTCCTGGAGATGCACTGGACCGAGGCCGATCGGGTGCGGGCGGACGCGGCCGCCGACGAGCTCATCGAGTACTTCGGGCATCTCGTCGAGCTGCGGCGTGCGCAGCCCGCCGATGACCTGGTCACCGCGCTGGCCGCGGCGCACGACGCGGACGGTGAGCGGCTGACCGCCGACGAGCTTCTGGCGAATCTCGCGTTGCTGCTGGTGGCGGGGTTCGAGACGACGACCAACCTGATCGGCAACGCGGTGGTGCTGCTGCTGGACCATCCGGCGTACGCCGACAAGCTGCGCGATGACGCCGAGCTGGCCACGGCGTACGTCGAGGAGGTCTTGCGGATCGACTCGCCGGTGCAGCTCACCACCCGGCGGGTCGCCCGGGCGGCGGAGGTCGGCGGCGTGACCGTGCCGGCCGGCGCCGAACTCGTTCTGCTGCTCGGCGCGGCCAACCGCGACCCGGACCGGTTCGCCAAGCCCGACGTGTTCGACCCGGACCGCGCGGGGGTGTCGCCGCTGTCGTTCGGGGCCGGCGCGCACTACTGCCTGGGCGCGCCGCTGGCCCGGATGGAAGCGCAGGTCGCGCTGCCCGCGCTGCTGCGCCGGTTCCCGGATCTGGCGCTGGCCGAGCGGCCGAAAAGGCGCGCGCGGATGAACCTGCGCGGCTGGCGGGAGCTCCCCGTCACGCTGACACGGTGATCGCAGAAGCGACTCCGTAGGATAGGAGGCTGCCGCCCCGGAATGTCAGGAGTACTGCCGCGTGACCGTTCAGCCCATCCGTCTCTTTGGTGATCCGGTCCTGCGGACGCCGGCGGATCTCGTCGTCGACTTCGACAAGGAGTTGCGCAACCTCGTCCGGGACCTGGTCGAGACCATGCAGGACGAGGGCGGGGCCGGCCTGGCCGCGCCTCAGCTCGGCGTCGGGCTGCGGGTCTTCACGTTCGACATCGACGAGGTGGTCGGGCACATCGTCAACCCGGTGCTGTCGTTCCCCGACGAGGAGGAGCAGGACGGTCCGGAGGGCTGCCTGTCGATCCCGGGCATCTACGTCGACACCAAGCGCCGGCAAAATGTCGTGGCGAGCGGCTTCAACGAGCACGGCGACCCGATTCAGCTGGTCGGCACCGGCCTGATGGCGCGTTGCGTGCAGCACGAGACCGACCACCTCGACGGGGTGCTGTTCCTGGACCGGCTCGACTCGGCCGCCCGCAAGGACGCGATGAAGCAGATCCGCGCGGCCGAGTGGTACGACGAGGCCAAGCCGCCGACGGTCAAGGAGAACCCGCACAGCCGGGGCATCTTCGGGCTGGGGCGGTGACCGGGTGCGCCTGATCTTCGCCGGTACGCCGGCCGTCACCCTGCCCGCCCTCGACGCCATTGCGGCGTCGTCCCACGAACTTCTGGCCGTCGTCACCCGCCCGGACGCCCCGGCCGGCCGTGGCCGCCGCCTGGTGCGCTCGCCCGCCGGTGCGTGGGCCGACGAGCGCGGCATCGAGGTGCTCACCCCGGCAAAGCCTCGGGAGCCGGAATTTCAGGAGCGGCTGAAGCAGCTCGCCCCCGACTGCGCGCCCGTGGTTGCCTACGGCGCGCTGGTTCCGCCGAGCGCCCTGGAGATCCCCAAGCACGGCTGGGTCAACCTGCACTTCTCGCTGCTGCCCGCGTGGCGCGGCGCCGCCCCGGTGCAGCACGCGGTGCTGCACGGCGACGAGGTGACCGGGGCCAGCGTCTTCGAACTGGAGGCGGGCCTCGACACCGGCCCGGTCTACGGCACCCTCACCGAGGACATCCGGCCCGTCGACACCTCCGGTGACCTGCTCGAACGGCTCGCCGTCTCGGGCGCGGGACTGCTCGTGGCGGTGCTCGACGCGATCGAGGCCGGCACCGCGGTGGCCCACCCGCAGCCGGGTGACGGGGTCACCTTCGCGCCCAAGCTGACCGTCGACGACGCGCAGATCCGCTGGTCGGACCCGTCGTTCGCGGTCGACCGGCGAATCCGGGCGTGCACGCCCGCACCGGGCGCCTGGACCACGTTCCGGGACGACCGGGTCAAGCTCGGGCCGGTGAAACCGATTGCCAACGGCCCGTCCCTGGCGCCCGGCGACCTGCTCGTCGAACGCACTCAGGTGCTTGTAGGAACGGCCACCACGCCCGTCGCCCTCGGCGAAGTGCGCGCGGCCGGTAAGAAGGCGATGGCGGCCACCGACTGGGCCCGCGGCCTGCGGATCCAACCGGGAGAGAAGCTCGCGTGACACCTCATCAGGCAGACCGGCCGCACGGCTCGGGACGACCCCGCGGGACCGCGGGACCGGGATACACCCGCGACGATCGTTCGGGCCGGGCTCCGCGAGGCGGTCGCCCTCCGTCCGATCCGGCACGACAGGCGGCGTACGAGGCGATTGCGGCCGTTCATCGCGACGACGCGTACGCGAACCTGGTTCTCTCCGACATCCTCCGGGACATGGGGTTGAGCGGGCGGGACGCCGCGTTCGCCACCGAGCTCACCTACGGCACCCTGCGCGCGCTCGGCACCCTCGACCTGATCATGGCGGACGCGGCCGGCCGGGACGTCGCCCGGATCGACCCGCCGGCCCGGGACGCCCTGCGGCTCGGCGCCTACCAGCTGCTGCACACCCGGGTGCCGTCGCACGCCGCGGTCAACCAGACCGTCGACCTGGTGCGCTCGGTGGCGCCCGGCGCGGCCGGCTTCGCCAACGCGGTGATGCGCACGATCTCCGAGACCACGCTCGACGACTGGCTCCAGAAGATCGCCCCGGACTACGAGAAAGACCCGGTCGCCAACCTGTCGGTGTTGCACAACCACCCGCAGTGGATCATCCGGGCGTTCGCCGAGGCGCTCGGCGGCGACCTGGACGACACCGCCCGGCTGCTGATCGAGGACAACCAGGCGCCGACCGTGCACCTGTGCGCCCGGCCCGGCCGGGCCGACCCGGTCGAGCTGGCCGACGAGGTCGACGGGCAGCCTGGGGCGTTCTCGCCGTACGCGGTCTACCTCAACGGCGGCTCGCCGCGTGAGCTGGCCGCCATCCACGACGGCCGCGCGCACGTCCAGGACGAAGGTTCTCAGCTGGTCGCGGCGGCGCTGCTGGCCGCGCCGATCGAGGGCCGGGACACCCGCTGGCTCGACCTGTGCGCCGGCCCCGGCGGCAAGGCCGGCCTGCTCGGCGCGATCGCCGCGCAGCGCGGGGCCGAGGTGACCGCGGTCGAGATCGCCGAGCACCGGGCCCGCCTGGTCGAGAACGCCACCAAGGGCATGCCGGTCACCGTGCTGCCGATCGACGGCCGGTCTGTCGGCAAGGACCCCGACCTGCCCGAGGAGGGGTTCGACCGGGTGCTTGTCGACGCGCCCTGCACCGGTCTCGGCTCGCTGCGGCGCCGGCCGGAGTCCCGCTGGCGGCGCCAGCCGTCCGACCTGCCGGCGCTGACCAAACTGCAGCGCGAGCTGCTGGTGGCGGCGCTGCGGGCGGTCCGGCCGGGCGGCCTGGTGGCGTACGTGACGTGTTCGCCGCACATGGTGGAGACCCAGGTGACGTTGACCGAGGGGTCGCGGCGCAGCGGGGTCGAGGCCGACTACGTGGACGCTCGCACCCTGCTGCCCCCGGGCATGCCGAAGCTGGGCCCGGGCCCGACCGTGCAGCTCTGGCCGCACCGGCACGGCACCGACGCGATGTTCCTGGCGGTCCTGCGCCGCACCGCCTGATTTTTATCGGGCCGCCGCTAGGTGGTGCAGGACGCCGCCGGTCCAGGGTGGGAAGCCGGCGGCCAGGACCGATGCCACGTCGGCGGCGACCGGGTCGATGACCAGGCCGTCGTCGAGTGCGCGGCGGGCGGCGGCGGTCATGGCGTCCGGGTCGGGGCCGGCGTCGAGCAGCGTCTGGACGAAGGACGCCGTGCCCGCGCGGATCACCACCGGGATGCCGCCTTTCGCGCGGACCTCGGCGGCGGTCGCCTCGGCGTCGTCGCCGGTGATCTCGACGATCGGCGCGTCCGGGGCGAAGAACACCGCCGCCAGCGGGTTCCGGACGACCTGCGGAAATCCGGCGGCCGTGGGTTCGGCGATGGTAGGTCCGGCGACACTGTGCAGGGCGAAGAACAGGTAGCTCAGGGCGGGGAACTCCGGGGCGGCCAGCAGCGGCCGGAAAGCGGCCGTCTCGATCTCGAAAGCCTCGTCCGGCGGCGCCGCCGCGCTGCGCACCGCCACGTCGAGGACGGCGGCCAGGGCCCGCACCGGTGAGCCCGCCGACCGGCGGCGCACCTCGTCGGCGAGGCCGGCGGGTTCCCCGGTGCCGCCCGGAATCCGGTAGCCCGGCCGCTCCCAGCGCTGCGCGAACGGCCCCGACGGCTGGGCCAGCACCCAGGCCCGGGCAGCCGCGACCGCGTCGGCGGCGACCTCGTCGATCAACCCTGCGGCCAGCGCGGACGCCGGGTGGAACGGAGTCCCCGGCCCGACGATGTCGAGCACGGTCGCGGCGATCCCGGCCATCCGGGTCACCCGCACCACCCCGCCACCACCGGGAATGATGCCCATCCCGGTCTCGGCCAGCGCCCAGACCACCGACGGGTCGTCCGGCCCGACCCGGTAGTGGCAGGCCAGCGCCAGCTCGAAGCCGCCACCGAGCGCCGAGCCGTTGAGCGCCGCCGCCACCGGCCGCCCCAGCGTCTCCAGCCGTCGCGCCTGGTCCCGCAACGGCACGAGCAGGCCGTAGGTCTCGGCCGCCTCCTCTGGGGTGATCTCGCTCGCGACGAACTCCGGCCCGGCGATGAACGAGCGCTTCGCCGAGGTGAGCACCACCCCGCGCAGCTGGTCGAGGCGGGCGGACAGATCGTCGAGGCAGGAGTCGAGGCCGTCGTGGTGCCGTCGGTTGAGCATGTTGGCGGTGCGGCCCGGGTCGTCGAGGGTCACCGTCACGACCCCGTCGGCATCCCACATCCAGCGGACCGAACCCGATTGTTGGACGTTCGTCATACCGTCAACCTAGACGATTGTTTGATGAACATCCAACGGTAGTCTTTGACGCATGGCGGATGAGGATGCGGCTCTGGTCGAGGTGCTGCGTGCCGTCGCCGACCCCATCCGGCTGCGCATCGTGCAGACGCTCGCCGACGGCCACCCGCACGGCAAATGCGGCACCCACTGGGATTTCGGCGTGCACAAGTCGACGATGACCCACCACTTCCGCATCCTGCGGGAGGCCGGCCTGACCCGCACCACGGTCACCGGCCGCACCCACACCATCGAGCTGCGCCGCGACGAGCTGGACGCCCGGTTCCCCGGTCTGATCCAGGCTCTAGTCGGAGTAGTGGATCTTTAGCTTGGCCGGGCCGGCGTTGCGGTAGGAGCCGTTCATCTTCTCGCCGTTGAGCCACAGGAAGCACCGGATCGCCCGGTCGCCCATCTGCCAGGCGGTGTCGTCCGGCGGGAAGCCCAGCCAGCCGATCCGGCTCGCCAGGGAGCTGTCGTCGGACAGCCCGGCGAACTTCGCGATCGCCCGGTCGCAGCCGTCGGCCAGGGCGTCGCTGCTCACGTCACTGGACCGCTTCGCGGTCGACTCGAACAGGCCGGCGAACTCGGCGGTGTGCGTACTCGCGCAGGCCACCGGATGCATCTCGGTGACCGAGTCGCCCTTGATGGTGGGGTTGGCGCAGGTCATCCGCAGCTTGCCGGACCCCTTGACGGTGCCCTTCATGCTGCTCGTCCGGCGCACCAGGGCACCGTCGACCGGTGACGTCTCGGCCACGTCGCAGCGGTACCAGCGGGCGCCACCGGCCCACGCCTGCTTGCCCGGCAGCACCGGCTGCAGCACCACCCAGCCGGTGCGCCAGTCGGCGCCCAGGAACGCGGTGGCCTGCTTCGAGCAGGCGGCGAACGCCTGCGGAAGGCCGGCGTCGAGGGTGGTCACCGCCCCGAGGTCGGCGACCGCGACCGTCTCGACCAGGTGCGATTCGGTGCAGGCGACAGGGGAGTAGTTGTCGATCGTGCCGGTCTGGGTCAGCTCGGCGTGGCAGGCGCCGGTGGCCGGCCGGAACGCGGTGGCGGCCGGCAGCGGCTTCCAGTCGTTGGTCAGGTCACCGTCGACGCCCGCCGGGAGGTTGCCGCAACCGGAAACGAGGGCGCACGCCAGTACGGCCATCGCCCACCGTCGCATCGATCGCTCCCCCTTCGGACGCGCCACTCTATCCGGTTAGCGATGCCAAGAAATCCCGACGTCCTAGACTTCGACCGTGAGCGCAAAGCCGATCATCGCACCGAGCATCCTGGCCGCCGACTTCTCCCGTCTCGCCGACGAGGTGGGTGCGATCGAGGGCGCGGCCGACTGGGTGCACGTCGATGTCATGGACAACCACTTCGTGCCCAACCTGACGATCGGCCTGCCGGTGGTGCAGAGCCTGCGTAAGGCGACCACGATCCCGTTCGACGTGCATCTGATGATCACCGACCCGGAGCGCTGGGCGCCGGGTTACGCCGAGGCCGGTGCCTACAACGTGACCTTCCACGCCGAGGCCTGTGAGGACCCGGTCGCGCTGGCCAAGACGCTGCGGGCGGCCGGTTCCAAGGCGGGCCTGGCCATCGACCGGGACACCCCGGTCGAGCCGTACCTGGAGATGCTGCCCCACTTCGACACCCTGCTGATCATGACGATCAAGGCCGGTTTCGGCGGGCAGAAGTTCATGCCCGAAATGCTCGACAAGGTGCGCGACGTGCGCCGCCGGATCGGCGCGAAGGATCTCTCCGTACGCCTCGAGGTCGATGGCGGCATCGCCGCCGACACCATTGCCCAGGCGGCCGAGGCGGGCGCCGACGCGTTCGTGGCCGGCACCGCGGTGTACGGCGCCGAGGACCCGGCCGAGGCGATTCACCAACTTCGGGCACTGGCCGTGGAAGCCCAGTCACCCCATCATTGAGCGGGACGCAGCGGGCGACAGCGGGGAGAGCGGATGAGCACCGGCGTGGTGCGGCACAGCGCGGAAGACCTGGGCGCCGACCCGGACGACCGGCCCGACCTGATCCTGGTGGTCGACGACGACCAGGACATCGCGGGTTTCGTCGAGTTCAACCTCAAGGTCCACGGCTACGACGTGATCCGGGCGAGTGACGGCCAGGACGCACTCGAGCTGATGGAGACCAAGCGTCCCGACCTGGCCGTGGTCGACTGGATGATGCCCCGGATGGACGGTGTCGAGCTGACCCGCCGGCTGCGGGCCGAGCCGCTCACCTCGGCCCTCCCGGTGATCATGCTGACCGCCAAGGGGATGAGCGTCGACAAGGTGGTCGGCCTGACCTCCGGCGTCGACGACTACCTGGTCAAGCCGTTCGACACGGCCGAGCTGATCGCCCGGGTCTCGTCCACGCTGCGGCGCAACAAGGAGTTCCGGGAGACGTCCCCGCTGACCGGCCTGCCCGGCAATGCCCGGGTGCGGCGCGAGATCGCCGACCGGATGAAGGCCGGTGGCGAATACTCGGTCGGTTACATCGACATCGACCGGTTCAAGAGCGTCAACGACGTGTACGGGTTCGACCGTGGCGACGAGTTCATCACCGCCCTGACCCGCAGCCTGCACAAGGCGGTCGCCTCGATCGGCAAGCCGTCGGTCTTCCTCGGCCACATCGGCGGCGACGACTTCGTCTTCATCTGCGCCCCCGATCAGGTGCTGCCGCTGACCAAGCGCACGGTGACCGATTTCGAGCAGGCCGCCGACCGGCTCTACGACGCAAGCGACGCCGAGCGCGGCTACATCGAGGTCCCCGACCGGCGCGGCAACAAGAATCGCGCCGCCCTGGTGACCCTCTCGATCGGGGTGGCCCAGGCGACCGCCGACGGCCGTAAGTACGCCGACCCCCGGGTGGTCATCGCCGTCGCCTCCGAGATGAAGAAGGTGGCGAAGTCCCAGCCTGGGTCATATGTGGCAATCGACCGCCGCCGGGGCGAGAGCGACGCCGAATAGGTATGACATTTCCTTCTGAGGAGATGTGATATGCCTCGCGTGCCTCTTGCAAAGTCGATCGTTCGTGTAAAACTCGGGGTTAACCCACCACGCGCTGGCGGGACTCGGTGAAATTCCGAACCGGCGGTGATCCGATGCTTCATCGGTAAGCCCGCGACCCGGACGTCGTTCCAACGGCGGCCGGTGGACCTGGTGAAAATCCGGGGCCGACGGTTGATCGGAGGGGTGAAAGCCGCCCCGGTCAGACAGTCCGGATGGGAGACAGCGCGCGGAATTGGACGTTGGGCTCGTTTGCCGGGCTCACGGCCAGGGTGCGCGAAGCGTACCCTGTTGTCCATTTTCCGTGGTTTTCTCCCGTTTCTCCAGCGCGTGACCGTGCCGCGCTGAGAGGACGAAAGCGGATGGCAACCGAGGACGAGGCGATGCGCCGCGCGATCGCGCTGGCCGGCCGGGGCCTCGGCACGACCAGCCCCAACCCGGTGGTCGGCTGCCTGCTCCTCGACCCCGACGGCGAGATCGCCGGCGAGGGCTTCCACGCGTACGCCGGGGGCCCGCACGCCGAGATCGTCGCCCTCGCCCAGGCCGGTGAGCGCGCTCGTGGCGGCACCGCGGTGGTCACCCTCGAGCCCTGCAACCACACCGGCCGCACCGGCCCCTGCAGCCACGCGCTGATCAACGCCGGGGTCAAGCGGGTGATCATCGCGGTCGACGACCCGACGCCGGTCGCCTCGGGCGGGGCGGTCACCCTGCGCGCCGCCGGGGTCCAGGTCGAGACGGGGGTCCGCCGGGCCGAGGCCGAACAGGGCAACATCGCCTGGCTGACCGCCGTACGCCGGGGCCGGCCGTTCGTGACCTGGAAGTTCGCGGCCACGCTGGACGGGCGCTCGGCCGCCGCCGACAACACCAGCCAGTGGATCACCTCGGCCCCGGCCCGGGCCGACGTGCACACGCTGCGCAGCACGATGGACGCGATCATGGTGGGCGCCGGCACGGTCGTGATCGACGACCCGCAGCTCACCGTGCGCGACCTCAAGGACGGCACGCTCGCCATCAAGCAGCCGCTGCGGGTCGTGGTCGACTCCACCGGCCGCACCCCGGAGAAAGCGCGCGTCCGCGACGTCACCGCGCCCACCTGGATCGTCACCACCCGCGAGGTCGGCGCCGGGCCGGACGGCCGGGTCGACCTGCACGCCCTGCTGCAGGCCCTGTTCGGCCGGGGCATCCGGTCGGTGCTGCTGGAGGGCGGGCCCACCCTGGCCGGCTCGTTCCTGGCCGCCGGGCTGGTCGACCAGGTGATCGGTTACGTGGCGCCGAAGCTGCTCGGGGCGGGCAAGGCCGCCCTGCTGGACGCGGGCGTCGGCACCATCGGCGACGCCATCGAACTGGATCTCACCGACCTCGCGCAGATCGGTCCCGACCTGCGCTTCACCGCATCGCTCCGACAGAAGGAGTCCTGATGTTCACCGGCATCGTCGAGGAACTGGGAGAGGTCGTGCGCCTCACCGACGCGGGCGGCGATTCGGCGGTCATCGCCGTACGCGGGCCGCTGGTCACCACGGACGCCCGGCACGGCGACTCGATCGCGGTCAACGGCGTCTGTCTCACCGTGATCGACAACGAAGAGGGCATCTTCACGGCCGACGTGATGGGCGAGACGTTGCGCCGGTCGTCGCTGGGCGCGCTGGGTGTCGGCAGCCAGGTCAACCTCGAACGCGCGGCCGCCCTCGGCAGCCGGCTCGGCGGTCATCTCGTGCAGGGCCACGTCGACGGTGTCTCGGAGCTGCTCAGCCGGGAGCCCGCCGACCAGTGGGAGGTGCTGCGCTTCGCGCTTCCGAAAAACATCTCGAAGTACGTGGTGGAGAAGGGCTCGATCACCGTCGACGGCGTGTCGCTGACCGTCATGGCGGTGGACGAGACGTCGTTCAGTGTCGGCCTGATCCCGACGACGCTGAAGCTGACCGTGCTGGGATCCAAGGCCGTGGGCGACCCGGTGAACCTCGAGGTCGACGTCATCGCTAAGTACGTCGAGAAGATGCTGGGAGAGCGCCATGTTTGAGGACATCGAGCGAGCCATCAAGGACATCGCCGCCGGTCGTGCGGTCATTGTCGTGGACGACGAGGACCGCGAGAACGAGGGTGACCTGATCTTCGCGGCCGAGAAGGCGACGCCCGAGCTGGTCGCTTTCATGGTCCGCTACACGTCCGGGTACATCTGCGCGCCGATCACCGAGGAAGAGGCCGACCGCCTCGACCTGCCGCCGATGTTCCACACCAACCAGGACCGCCGGGGCACCGCCTACGCGGTGACGGTGGACGCGGCCGAGGGTGTCGCGACCGGCATCTCGGCGGCCGACCGCGCCCGTACCCTCCGGTTGCTCTCCTCGGCCGAGACCCGCCCGACCGATCTCACCCGGCCCGGCCATGTCGTGCCGTTGCGGGCTAAGGCCGGCGGCGTTCTGCGCCGCCCCGGCCACACCGAGGCCGCGATCGACCTGGCCGTGATGGCGGGGCTGCGGCCGGCCGGCGTGCTCTGCGAGATGGTCAACGACGACGGCACCATGCAGCGCCGTCCCGACCTGGAGAAGTTCGCGATCGAGCACGACCTCGCCCTGATCACCATCGCCGACCTGGTGGCCTACCGGCGGTCGCTGGAGCAGAGCGTGGAGCGGGTGGTGGAGACCCGGCTGCCGACCGAGCACGGCGACTTCACCGCGGTCGGCTACCGGGCCAACGCGGACGGCGGCGAGCACGTGGCGCTGGTCTTCGGTGAGATCGGCGACGGCGAGGACGTCCTGGTCCGGGTGCACTCGGAGTGCCTGACCGGGGATGTCTTCGGCTCGAAGCGGTGCGACTGCGGCCCGCAGCTGGACGCGGCCCTGGAGCGGGTCGCCGCGGCCGGCCGGGGCGTGGTGCTCTACATGCGCGGGCACGAGGGCCGGGGGATCGGGCTGCTGCACAAGCTGCAGGCCTACCAGCTGCAGGACCGCGGCTTCGACACGGTCGACGCGAACCTCGAGCTGGGCCTGCCGGCCGACGCCCGGGACTACGGGACCGGCGCGCAGATCCTGTACGAGCTGGGCGTGCGCTCGATGACGCTGCTCACCAACAACCCGGCCAAGCGGGCCGGCCTCGAAGGATATGGTCTGACCATTCTGGGACGGGAGGCGCTGCCGGTGCGGCTGTTCCCGGAGAACGTGCACTACCTGCGCACCAAGCGCGACCGGATGGGGCACCTGTTCGAGGCGTTGGGCTGACCTGCGCATCCCCAACGTCGACAATTACTGAAAAAGGGGGCAAAACATGGCCGGCTTCGGTGACCCGCACATGCAGACCGTCGATGCCGCCGGGCTGCGGCTCGGCATCGTCGGCGCACGCTGGCACGCCGACCTGATCGACCACATGATCGACCGGGCGAAGGCCGCCGCCGAGGCGTGCGGCGTGACGGACGTGGTCGTCCACCGGGTGGCCGGCGCCGTCGAGCTGCCGGTCGTCGCGCAGGCGCTGGCCAAGCAGTACGACGCGGTGGTCGCGCTGGGCGTGGTGATCAAGGGCGAGACCCCGCACTTCGACTACGTCTGTGACTCGGTCACGGCCGGGCTGACCCGGATCGCCCTCGACGAGCAGACCCCGGTGGCGCACGGCGTGCTGACCGTGCACAGCCTCGGCCAGGCCCGCGACCGGGCCGGCCTGGAGGACTCGATCGAGGACAAGGGCTGGCAGAGCACGGTGGCGGCGCTGGACGCTGCCCTGGTGCTGCGGGAGCTGACCAAGCCCTAGCGGCGCATGACCTTCAGCCGGGCCCGGTCGTCGTCGGACACGACACCGAGCCCGGTCACGGCCCGCAGGCCGGCGGTGGCCCGGGCCCGGCCCGGCCGGAACCACACCCCGCCGCCGGTGGCCGCGACCCGCAGCAGCACCGAGCGGGGCAGCCCGTTGCAGACGATGCCGGTGCTGCCGGTGCCGACGGCGACGTGCGAGCCGGTCCGCTGCGCGATCGACACCCCGATGTCGGCGAACGCGCCCGGCGGGCAGGTCGCTATGTAGTGCAGGTCGACGGCACTCCCACCCGGAAGCACCGTTGCGGATTGCAGTCGTAAGCCGTACCGGCCGGTCGCGCCGGCCGGCGCCGGACCGGCGACGATCAGCAACGCGGCCGCGGCAATGGCGGTGTACAGGCGCATGGGTGGCCTCCCCGTTAGGCACGGGAGAACCATGGCATCCGGGCGCCTCCACGAAGGGGTTACCGTCCGTGATCCGACCAGGTCGGATTACAGTCGCCCGGCCTCGATGATCCGGGCGAGGAACTGCCGGGTGCGGGCCTCGACCGGGTCGCCGAGCACCTGCCCGGGCGGCCCCTGTTCGAGAACCCGGCCCTTGTCCAGGAACGCCACCCGGTCGGCCACCTGACGGGCGAAACCCATCTCGTGGGTGGCCAGCACCATCGTCATGCCGTCGCCCTTGAGGTCGCGGATCATGGTGAGCACCTCGCCGACCAGCTCCGGGTCGAGCGCCGAGGTCACCTCGTCGAGCAGCAGCAGCCGCGGGCTGTTGACCAGGGCCCGGACGATGGCCACCCGCTGCTGCTGACCGCCGCTGAGCCGGTCGGGATAGCTGCCGGCCTTGTCCGCCAGCCCGACCCGGTCCAGCCACTCCATCGCCTGGGCCTTGGCCTCGGCAGCCGGTCGCTGGTGCACCTTGGTCGGCGCCAGGGTGATGTTGTCCAGCACGGTCATGTGCGGGAACAGGTTGTAACTCTGAAAGACAAGACCGATCTTCTGGCGTACGACGTCCGCGTTCACCCGCGGGTCGGTGATGTCCTCGCCGTCCAGCGTGATCGTGCCGTCGTCGATCTCGGCCAGCAGGTTGACGCACCGCAGCAGCGTCGACTTGCCCGAGCCGGAGGCGCCGATCAGCGCGATCACCTCGTGCTCGTCCACGGTCAGGTCGAGCCCGTCGAGCACCACCGCGTCGCCGAACGACTTACGCACTTCCGTGCACTCGAGAAGCATCAGGTCCCCGCGTTCTGGCGTCGGGCGGCGCGCAGCGTCACCCAGTCGGTGACCGCGATGAGCGGAAGGGCAAGAAGGACAAAGAGCACACCCGCCACGATGTACGGCGTGAAGTTGTAACTGCCGGCCTGGCTGATCTGGGCCGCCCGGATCGCGTCGACCGGCCCGGCCAGCGAGATCAGACCCACGTCCTTCTGCATCGAGACGACGTCGTTGAGCAGCGGCGGGGCGGCCCGGCGCACGGCCTGCGGCAGCACCACGAAACGCATCGTCTTGCGATAGTTCAGCCCGAGCGATCGGGCCGCCGCGACCTGGCTGGGGTGCACGCCCTCGATGCCGGACCGGAGCACCTCGGCGATGTACGACCCGTAGGTGATGACGATGGCCGCGCCGCCGAGCACGGTCACGCTCGGTGTCCCCTGCAGGCGCAGGCCCGGCACGCCGTACGCGAAGAGGTAGATCGTGATGATCAGCGGCAGGCCACGCAGCGTGTACGTGTAGCTGGTGGCCAGGGCCCGCACCGGGAAGAACACCGGCCCGCGCAGCGTGCGCAGCACCGCGACCAGCAGCCCGAGCGCGACCGCGCAGGTCGCGCACACCACGAACAGCCGGATGTTGAGCCAGAGCCCGTCGAGGATGGCGGGCAGTGAATCCTTGGCGATGTCGGCGCGGAAGAACGACTGCTTGACCCGGTCCCAGCCCGGCGCGCCGGTGATCAGCACGCCGAACAGGGTTCCCAGGACCGCGGTGGACAGCGCCGCGAGCAGCACCGAGCGGATCGCCCTCCGACGCCGGAAGGCGATCCTCGCTAGCTGCTTGTCACTCGGTCGGTGTAACTCGGGGCTCACGAGAGTTCAGGAGCCCCACCCGTGCTGGCCAGCCACTGCTTCTCCAGCACCGCGAGGGTGCCGTCCTGGCGCAGCTGGTCGACCGCGGTGCTGACGCAGGTGGTCAGCGACGAGCCCTTGTCGAGCACCAGGCCGAACTGCTCGGGCGTGCCCACCGAGGCGAGCTGGCCGACGATGACGCCGTTGTCGAGCTCGGCACCGGTCATGTAGAACGCGGTCGGCAGGTCCACCACGATGCCGTCGACGGTCTTGTTGACCAGGGCCGCCTTGGCGTCGTCGTTGTTGTTGAAGACCTGCGGGTCGGTCGACGGCTTGATCACGTCGGTGATCGCCTGGTAGCTGGTCGTGCCCACCTGAGCGCCGAGCTTGGCGTTCTTCAGGTCGGCCAGCGACTTGGCGCCGGCGATCTTCGAGCCCTTGACCGTGATCACGGTCTGCTTGACCAGGTAGTAGGGGGAGGAGAAGTCGACGGCCTGCTTGCGCTCGTCGGTGATCGAGAATTCGTTGACGTCGAAGTCGTACGCCTTCGGGCCGGGCGCGATCGCGTTGTTGAACGTCACAGAGATCCAGGTCACGTTCTCGGTCGAATAGCCGAGGCGCTGGGCCACGGCGTACGCCACGGCGGACTCGAAGCCCTTGCCGTTGCTCGGCTTGTTATCGCTGAACCACGGCTCGTAGGCCGGGTTGTCGGTGCCGATCGTGAGCTTGCCGGCCGTCTTCGTCGCCAGTGTTTCCGGCGCGCACGAGTTCGTGGAAGCGCTGGCAGAGGGCGTTGAGGCGGTGGTCTCGTCGGCGGGCGCGCACGCCGCGAGGGCAGCAAGGGCGAGGGCGGCTCCGCCCGTGGTGAGGAGGGTGTTTCGGCTGACCATGACGGCGAGCCTAGGGCACGTCTCACCTGCTGGGGCCGTTCGTATCGATCCCGTGATGACTTGTCACAATGGCGGCCGTGAAGACGTTCGAAGAACTGTTCGCCGAGCTTCGGGAAAAGGCGGCGACGCGCCCCGAGGGGTCGTCGACCGTGGTCGCCCTCGACCGTGGGGTCCACTTCATCGGGAAGAAGGTCGTCGAAGAGGCGGCCGAGTCCTGGATGGCGGCCGAGCATGAGGGCCCCGAGCGCGCCGCGGAGGAGATCTCCCAGCTGCTCTACCAGGCTCAGGTCCTGATGATCGCGACCGGACTCGACCTCAAGGACGTGTACCGACATCTGTGACGTGCCCTCCCGACCTTTCCGCGAAAAGACGAAGGAGCACGTCCGATGCTGCGCATCGCCATTCCCAACAAGGGCACGCTGTCCCAGCCCGCCTCGCAGATGCTGCGGGACGCCGGCTACCGCCAGCGCACCGACCCCAAAGACCTGATCTGCCGCGACGAGCCGAACAACGTCGAGTTCTTCTACCTGCGCCCCCGTGACATCGCCACCTACGTCGGCACCGGCGACCTCGACCTCGGCATCACCGGCCGGGACCTGCTGGTCGACTCCGGGGTGGCCGCCTCCGAGGTGCTCGACCTGGCCTTCGGCGGCGCCACGTTCCGGTGGGCGGCCCCGCCCGGCACGATCACCTCGGCCGACGAGGTCGGCGGCCGGCGGATCGCCACCGCCTACCCCGGGGTGGTCGAGCGCTACCTGGCCGAGCACAACCTCAAGGCCGACGTCGTACGACTGGACGGCGCGGTGGAGAACGCGGTGCGCCTGGGCGTGGCCGACCTCATCGCCGACGTGGTCGAGACCGGTGCCACCCTGCGTCAGGCCGGCCTGGTCACGCTGGGCGAGCCGCTGCTGCGCTCGTCGGCGATCATCATCGGCCGGCCCGATCACACCCCGGCCGGCGTTTCCCAGCTGATCCGGCGCCTGCAGGGTGTCCTGGTGGCCCGCAGTTACGTGATGCTCGCCTACGACGTGCGGGCCGACCTGCTGGAGAACGCCACCGCGCTGACCCCCGGCATCGAGTCGCCGACGGTCTCCCCGCTGCACCGGGAGGGCTGGGTCGCGGTCCAGGCGATGGTCCAGCGGGCCAGCGTTCACCAAGTCATGGACGAGCTCTACGAACTGGGCGCCCGCGCCATCCTGGTCACCGACATCGCGAACTGCCGCCTGTGAGTACGCTGGCGACCGTGGAGACGGTCACATATCGCCCGCAGAAGATCCGCTGGGTCGCCGGCAGCCTGGCGGCCGGCGTCGTGGTGCTGTTCACCGTGATCAGCTTCGGGCTGAGCGGCTCGAAGGGCTTCGACAACTCGGGCCAGTTCGAGAAGGGCGACCAGACCGCCATGATCGGCCTGGGCATCCTGATCGGGCTCGGCATCCTGGCGTTCTGCCGGCCGCGGGTGATCGCGGACAGCGAGCACATCCGCATCCGCAACGTGGTCGGCGGCTACGACCTGCCCTGGTCGGTGGTGCGGGCGGTGCGCTTCGACCGCAACTCGCCGTGGGCGCAGCTCGAGCTGCACGACGACGAGCAGGTGTCGATCCATGCGCTGCAGGCCGCCGACAAGGACTACGCGGTCGAGGGTGTACGAGCACTGAGGGCCCTGCATTCGGCCTCGGTTACGGCCTGATAGACTTCACGGCAGTCGACCACGCCTGCATGCAAATGCTGGCGCGAAAGAGGAGCCCGCTGGTTCCCACCCGCCGTCAACTAGACGTCGGGTCCCGGTCACCCGGTCCGGAATATTCTGGGCTCGGGGAGCGTCCTCATGGGCGCCGATGACCGGTCGAGCGGGCCCTGGCATGCGTGCCGGGGCCTTCTGCTTTCCCGGCGCCCCGCATCAGGGGTCGCGCTGGGGCCGACCGACATTGGCAACGTTTTCGCGGTGGGGACCGCGGAGGCGTGGAAAAGTAAACCGTTCTGAGGAGGCCCCATCAGCGTCGAACCACGCGTTAACGAACAGATCCGGGCTCGTGAGGTCCGTTTGGTCGGCCCCGAGGGTGAGCAGGTGGGCATCGTCCCGCTTGAGCGCGCCCTGCAGCTGGCTGCGGACGTAGACCTGGACCTGGTCGAGGTTGCTCCCATGGCGCGGCCGCCGGTGTGCAAGCTCATGGACTTCGGCAAGTTCAAGTACGAGAGCGCACTGAAGGCACGCGAAGCGCGGCGCAACCAGCAGCAGACCGTCATCAAGGAAATGAAGCTTCGGCCGAAGATCGACCCGCACGACTACGAGACCAAAAAGGGTCACGTGGTCCGGTTCCTCAAGGCGGGCGACAAGGTCAAGGTGACGATCATGTTCCGCGGTCGCGAGCAGAGCCGCCCCGAGCTGGGTTTCCGGCTCCTGCGCCGGCTCAGCGAGGAGATCTCGGAGCTGGGCTTCGTGGAGGCCAGTCCGAAGCAGGACGGCCGAAACATGATCATGGTCCTGGCCCCCCACCGGGCCACCAAGGCAGCGGCTGCCGCGACGATCGCAGCCAACGCACGTCCGCCGCGCGAACCGCGTGAGGGCGATGTTGTCGCGACGGCGGAGGCCGAAGTCCCCGAGGTCTCCGAAGCCACCGCAGAGTAATTCAGCTTTTCCGTCCGGCCCCGGGCCGGGCGGAAAGACCAGAAAGAGGCTTTAAGTGCCGAAGTTCAAGCCCCACACCGGTACCGGCAAGCGGGTGAAGGTCACCGGCAAGGGCAAGCTGCTCACCGAGCAGGCCGGAAAGCGCCACCTGTTGGAGGGTAAGTCCTCCAAGGTCACTCGACGGATGACCGGCACGGTGACGGTGGCCAAGGCCGACACCAAGCGAATTAAGAAGCTGCTGGGCCGCTGACGCGCGCGCCACACTAAGTCCCCTGTTAGGAGCACCGAAATGGCACGCGTCAAGCGTTCTGTAAACGCCCAGAAGAAGCGTCGCACCCTGCTCGAGAGCGCGAGCGGCTACCGCGGGCAGCGCTCGCGGCTGTACCGCAAGGCCAAGGAGCAGGTGCTGCACTCGATGCAGTACGCGTACCGCGACCGCCGTGACCGCAAAGGCGATTTCCGCCAGCTGTGGATCACGCGCATCAACGCGGGCGCCCGTGCGAACGGCATGACCTACAACCGCCTCATCCAGGGCCTCAAGCTGGCCGGCATCGAGGTGGACCGCAAGATCATGGCCGACCTGGCCGTCAACGACGCGGCTGCCTTCGCGGCCATCGTCGAGGTCGCGCGCGCTGCCGTCGCGGCCGAGGGCACCGGCGGCGCTGCCGCTCAGGCTGCCTGATCACAAGCATCATCGCCGGGCGCCCTCCGAACTTTTCGGGGGGCGCCTTGCCGTGCTGCCGAAGGAGCTTCAGATGACTTTCACGACCCGTACGCCCCGGATTGTCGCGGCCCGGCGCCTGCAGCGCCGCAGGGATCGCGATCAGACCGGGCGATTCCTGGCCGAAGGGCCGCAGGCGGTGCGCGAAGCGCTCGCCGCGGGAGTGGTGCTCGAGCTGTTCGGCACCGGCGAGGCCCTCACCCGGCACGGTGATCTCGCGCTGCTCGCGCCGTCCGTCTCCGAGGTGGATGACGAGGCGCTGGTGGCGCTCACCGAGACGGTGCAGCCGCAGGGGCTGGTTGCCGTCTGCGAGCAGATCGACGTCACGCTGAGTGCGGCCCTCGCGAAGGGGCCACGGCTGGTGGCGGTGGTGGCCGAGATCCGCGACCCGGGCAACGCCGGGACCGTCCTGCGGACGGCCGACGCCGCCGGAGCCGACGCGGTGATCTTCGCGGGCGACGCGGTCGACCCCTACAACGGCAAATGCGTACGCGCGTCGGCCGGCTCGCTGTTTCATGTAGATGTGGTGCGCACCGGGTTGGACATCGTCGACGAGCTGCGGAACTTCGGCCTGCAGACGTTCGCTACCAGCGGATACGGGTCGGAGGACCTGGACTCCCTGCTGGATGAGGGAGCGCTGGCCGACCCCACCGCGTGGATCTTCGGGTCCGAGGCGCACGGGCTGCCGCAGACGCTGCTCGACGCGGCCGACCGGCAGGTGCGGGTGCCGATCTACGGTGGCGCCGAGAGCCTCAACCTGGCCGCGGCCGCCGCCGTCTGCCTGTACGCCTCGGCCCGGGCGCACCGCTGATGCGCGCCCAGGTCTACGACGCGGTCGGCGCGCCGGTCTCGCTGCGCCAGATCCCCGAGCCGGAACTGCCGGCCGACGGGGCGATCATCGAGGTCCGGGCCACCGGTGTGTGCCGGTCGGACTGGCACGCCTGGCGCGGGCACGACCCGGTGCCGCTGCCGCACGTGCCCGGCCACGAGTTCGCCGGGGTCGTCGCCGCGGTGGGGCGTGAAGTGACCGGGTTTGCGGTCGGTGACCGGGTGACCGCGCCGTTCGTCAACGGGTGCGGGCGGTGCGACTACTGCAAGTCCGGCAACGCCCAGGTGTGCCCCGATCAGACCCAGCCCGGATTCACCCATCCGGGGTCGTTCGCCGAGCGAGTTGTCGTGCGCGCGGCCGGGACCAACCTGGTCCGGCTGCCCGAGGAGATCGACTTCGTCGGGGCGGCCGCCCTCGGCTGCCGGTTCGCCACCGCCTTCCGCGCGCTGCGCGGGCCGTTACGCCCCGACGCGACCGTCGCCGTGTACGGCTGCGGGGGAGTCGGGCTGTCCGCCGTGATGATCGCGGTTGCGCTCGGAGCCCGGGTCCTAGCGGTCGACCCGTCGCCGGAGGCTCGGGCGGCGGCCGGTGACCTCGGTGCCGTGCTGAAGACCGAGATCCTCGGTGAGGCGGACGTCGCGATCGACGCGTACGGGTCGGCGGCGACCGCGATGGCCTCGGTGCGCAGCCTGCGCCGCGGCGGGCGGCACGTGCAGGTCGGGCTGATGCTCGGCGGAGACGCCCGGGCGCCGCTGCCGTGGGACCTGGTCGTGGCGCACGAGCTGGAGATCCTCGGCTCGCACGGGATGGCCGCGGTCGACTACCCGGCCATGCTCGACCTGGTGGTGTCCGGGAAGCTGAACCCGCGGCGGCTGGTCGGCTCGACCGTTCCGCTGGCCGAGGCCGGGGAGGCGCTGATGGCCATGGACGACCCGGTGGCGCGCGCCGGCGGGATCGTCGTGGCGGTATGCTGACGGCGTGTCAGGTCCGATGAAGCTGTTTATCCGGCCCGCTGGTCGCGGGCGCCGGATCTGACTTTCGCGCGTTCCCTCGCTGACCGGCGGGCTGCGGCTGAGCCGCTCTCCGTACACTGCCTGATGGCTTTTCCGGTGTGAGGGAGAAAATGTCCTACCGCAACGATCCATACGATCCGAAGCAGGCTGCCCTGCTGTCGCCCGAGTCTCTTTCCGAGGCCGTCCAGTCTGCGGAAGACGCGTTCGGTGCCGCCTCCGACCTGGACGCCCTCGGCGCGCTGAAGCCCGCCCACCTGGGTGACCGGTCCCCGGTGTCGCTGGCCCGGCGGGAGATCGGCTCGCTGCCGCCGGCCGCCAAGTCCGACGCCGGCAAGCGGGTCAACGAGGCCCGCCAGGCGATCCAGGCCGCGTTCGACTCCCGTTCTGCGGCACTCGAGGTCGAGCAGGCCGCCCGGGTGCTGGTCGAGGAGCGCGTCGACGTCACCCTTCCGTGGGACCGGCGGCCGCGCGGAGCCCGGCACCCGATCACCACGCTCATGGAGCACATGGGTGACCTGTTCGCCGGCATGGGCTACGACGTCGTCGAGGGTCCCGAGCTGGAGCTCGAGTGGGCCAACTTCGACGCCCTGAACATCGGCCCGGACAACCCGGTGCGCGGCTCGATGGACACGTTCTACGTGGACCTGCCCGGCCTGGTGATGCGCACGCACACCTCTCCCGGCCAGGTGCGCACCATGCTCACCCGGCAGCCCCCGATCTACGTGGTCTGCCCGGGCCGGGTCTACCGCTCGGACGAGCTGGACGCCACCCACAGCCCGGTCTTCCACCAGATCGAGGGCCTGGTCGTCGACGAGGGCATCACGATGGCCCACCTGCGCGGCACCCTCGACCACTTCGCCAAGGCGATGTTCGGGCCGGACGCGCGCACCCGCTGGCGGCCGCACTACTTCCCGTTCACCGAGCCGTCGGCCGAGTTCGACGTGTGGTTCGCGCAGCACCGGGACGGGCCGCGCTGGGTCGAGTGGGGTGGCTGCGGCATGGTCAACCCGCGGGTCCTGGTGGCCTGCGGCATCGACCCGGACAAGTACTCCGGCTTCGCGTTCGGGATGGGCGTGGACCGCACCCTGATGTTCCGCAACGGCGTCGGCGACATGCGTGACCTCGTCGAGGGCGACGCGCGTTTCACCGTGAACTTCGGCATGGAGGTCTGAGGCGATGAAGACTTCGCTGTCGTGGCTGCGGGACTACGTCTCGCTTCCGGCCGGGCTGTCCGCGGAAGAGCTGGACAACGCGCTGACCAACCTCGGGATGGAGGTCGAGTCGATCGTCGACCAGGCCGCCACCGTCAAGGGTGACCTGGTCGTCGGGCGGGTGCTGACCATCGAGGAGCTGACCGGCTTCAAGAAGCCGATCCGGTTCTGCACGGTCGACGTCGGTAAGGACGCGCCGCAGGAGATCGTCTGCGGCGCCCGCAACTTCGCCGAGGGCGACCTGGTCGTGGTCATCCTGCCCGGCGGCGAGCTGCCGGGTGGCTTCCAGATCGGGGCCCGGAAGACGTACGGGCGGAACTCGAACGGCATGATCTGTTCGGCCGCCGAGCTGGGTCTGTCCGGGGACCACTCAGGCATCATCGTGCTGCCTTCAGGGACCCCTGGTGAGGACGCGCGGCCGATCGTCGGGCTCGACGACGTCGTGGTCGAGGTGGAGATCACCCCCGACCGGGGCTACGAGATGAGCCTGCGTGGGCTGGCGCGCGAGTTGTCGTACGCCTTCGACGCCGCGTACACCGATCCGGCGCAGATCGACGCACCCAGCGGGACCACCGACGTGCCGTTCGCGGTGTCCGTCGAGGACACCGTCGGCTGTGACCGTTTCTCGGCCCGGGTGGTGCGCGGCATCGACCCGAACGCGCCGTCGCCGGTCTGGATGCAGCGCCGGCTGGTCGCGGCCGGCATCCGCGCCATCTCGCTGCCGGTCGACATCACCAACTACCTGATGCTCGAACTCGGCCAGCCGATGCACGTGTTCGACCTCAACCGGATCTCCGGCGGACTGGTCGTGCGCCGCAGCCGGTCCGGCGAGAAGCTGACCACCCTGGACGGGGTGGCCCGGGTGCTCGACGCCGAGGACATGGTGATCTGCGACGACACCGGTCCGATCTCGCTCGCCGCGGTGATGGGCGGCGAGACCAGCGAATGGCAGCCGGACACCGTGGACGTGCTGCTCGAGGCCGCCCACTGGGACCCGATCATGGTGGGTCGCACCGCCCGCCGGCACAAGCTGTTCAGCGAGGCGGCCAAGCGCTGGGAGCGGGGCGTCGACCCGAGCCTCACCCTGGTGGCGCTCGAACGGGCCGTGCAGATCCTGACCGCGCACGCCGGCGGCACCGTCGACGAGCGGGTCCTCGACCTCGATCACCGGGGGCTGCCCGGCCCGATCCTGCTCGACCCGGCCCTTCCTACGCAGCGGATCGGCGTACCGTATCCGGCCTCTGATGTTGTTGATCTTCTGAGCCGGATCGGCTGCCAGGTCAGCGGGGTCAATCCGCTCGAGGTCATCGCGCCGAGCTGGCGTCCCGACCTGGTTGCCGGGATCGACCTGGTGGAAGAGGTGGCCCGGCTCGGCGGCTACAACAACATCCCGAGCATCCTGCCGCCGGCCCGAGGTGGGGCCGGCATCACCGCCGCGCAGCGTCGCCGCCGCTCGGTCGGGCGGGCGCTGGCCGAGAACGGCTACGTCGAGGTGTGGACCTACCCGTTCCTTTCCGCGGGCCTGGCCGACGCCCTCGGCTATGCCGTCGACGACCCGCGGCGCAGCGCGGTGCGGCTGACCAACCCGCTGTCCGAGGAGGAGCCGCTGCTGCGCACGTCGCTGCTGGCGCCGCTGCTCGGCACGCTCAAGCGCAACCTCGGCCGGGGCCTGCGGGACCTGGCGCTGTACGAGATCGGCACGGTGTTCCTGCCGGGCCGGTCCAGCACGCCGCCGCCGGCGATGGGCGTCGACCGGCGTCCCAACGACGCCGACTGGGCGGCCGCGAACATGTTCGTGCCGGCCCAGCCGTGGCACCTCGCGGCCGTGCTGACCGGCGAGATCGCCCCCTCCGGCTGGTGGGGCCCGGGACGCACGGCGACCTGGGCGGACGCGATCGAGGCGGCCCGGATCGCGCTGTCCGCCGCCGGCATCACCGACAGCCGGATCACCGTCGCGGCCGGCGAGCTCGCGCCCTGGCACCCCGGCCGGTGCGCGGCCATCGCGGTGGACGGCACGGTCATCGGGCACGCCGGCGAACTGCACCCGGCCGTCGTGTCGGCGCTGGAACTGCCCAAGCGGACCGTCGCCATGGAGCTGGACCTGACCGCGATCCCGGCCGCCCCGGTCGTGCAGGGCATCCGGATCTCGACGTTCCCGCCGGCGCTGATCGACGTGGCGCTGGTGCTCGACGTCGCGGTGCCGGCCGCCGAGGTCGAGGCGGCGCTGGCCGCCGGGGCCGGCGAGCTGCTCGAATCGGTGGCGCTGTTCGACGTGTACGAGTCGGATCAGCTCGGCGAGGGCAAGCGGTCCCTCGCCTACAAGCTGACCTTCCGGGCGCCGGACCGCACGCTCACCTCGGAGGAGGCCCTGGCGGCCCGGGACGCGGCGGTAACTGCCGTGGCCACCCGCTTCGGGGCGACGCTGCGCGGCGCCTGATCGGCTGACACCGGCCCGCGGCTTACCGCGGGCCGGTCACCGACTTGTAGTACGCGATCTTGCCGCGGATGTGGTCGCGCTGCCGCATGAGTGTGTCGATGCGTTCCTCGACGTCCCGGTCGTGCTCCTCGAGCAGCGCGATCCGGTCCGGGATCGACTCCTCTTCCCGGCTGAGCTCGGCGAACTCGAGCATCCGGGCGATCGGCATGCCGGTGTCGCGCAGGCAGCGCAGCATCCCCAGCCAGCCCACGTCGTCGTCCCGGTATTGCCGGCGCCCACCGGACGTGCGCGGCACGTCCTCAAGCAGCCCGATCTTCTCGTAGTAGCGCAGCGTGTCCAGGCTGAACCCGGTCTTCTCAACAACCTGTCCGGGGGTATAGGTGGGCATGCCCGCCAGGCTACGTCGACCCACGCCACGCCGAGGCCCCACACAGCGGCCAGATGCCCACAGACCAAGCGGCCAGATGCCCACGCAAGCAGCGGCCAGATGACCACTGATCTTGGGGTTCCGGTCGCTCCACCTGCGCCTTTTAATACTTCCGAGTTACCACTGACTGGGGTCCTGCTGCGTCCAGAAAAGGAAGCGCTCGTACAGGCCATTTGGCCTCGGCCGGCCGTCACCCGGCACAGCGCAGTCATCGATTGCCTCCCACATCTGCGCGGCCAGATAGACCCGGAGGCGGGTCCGCTCTCCGGTGAATTCCGCGGTGAGCTGGACTTTGGCGGTGTAGCAGGGCCACGGGCTCTGGCATGCCATGCAGTCCCAGGTTGGGCGCTTCGGCCAGTGCACATTGATCACCCCCGTCGGTCGACTCCATCGTATACGTAACTTCGTATACGTAGATATGATCCACGTCGGGGTGGCATACGAGTCGTCCGGTACGCATTCGGGCAGGATCAGGGCATGACTCCACTTGCCCTCTCACCGGAACGACGGGCGCAGCTGGCCGAGTTGCTCGGCGATGAACGGCGACTGGAAGCCGAATTCCCAAGGGTGGCTGAGTACCTGGACACGGCGGCTGCTCTACCCGGGACTGGTGACGCCGAGGCTGATCGGACATTCGACCTGCGGTTGTTGCACCACATGACTGACGGCGGGGCCGAGGACGGGAATCCCTACTGGGAAATCGTCGCGCCGTCGGTGTCCGAGCGGGACGGTCGCCGGGTTGTCGATGGCGGGGCGATTGAGGGCAGCGCCCGGTTGGCCTACGCTCAGACGATCCTGCAAGCGGCGTACGCCTATGCGATTCCTTCGCCAGAAACCCTCGGTTGGGTGTCTGACTTCTGCGCCGGCCGGCCCGTCATCGAGTTGGGCGCGGGGCGGGGTTACTGGGCTGCACAGCTCGCGCGGGAAGGGCTGGTTGCTGACGCGTACGACATCGAGCCGCCCAGCAGGACGGTCAATGTCTCGTTTCCGGATGCCGCCGGCCAGTCGGCGGTCTGGCGCGACGTCGGCGATCTGAGCGAATTCAGTGCGCGGCTTGAACAGGCGTCCGATGCCGTGCTGCTGCTGTGCTGGCCGCCCGGGTGGGGCAATCCGATGGCGTCCGAGGCGCTGATCGCATTTGAGAGAGTCGACGGCAAGCGGCTCGTATATGTCGGCGAGCCCAAAGGCGGAAAGACCGGAGACGACGCCTTCTTCGACGCCCTGTCCGAGCGGTGGGAGCAGCGATCCACCGATCAGCGATTCGTTTCCTGGTGGAACCTCTCGGATGTCGCGCAGGCTTGGGTCAGGGATTGAGTTGCATCCGGAACATAAAGCCGTCGTAGCGATTCCGAGGATAGGAAATGTCGGAGATCATGAGGATCCGGCCGTCGGTGGCAATGAATCGCTGATGTATCTGCTTCACCAGGTCGCCGGGCGCGGTATGCAGCCACTCCGCGTGCAGCGCGGGCGGTAGCCGGTCGGCGACGGTCTCCTCGAGCATCGCGGCGGTCGTCACGTCCGGTGCGTCCAAGGGCTGATAGGTGTCCGAGATGGAAACCGGCTGCCCACCTTCGGCGATCCTGGTCATCACATGTTTGATCGGATCTCCGGGCGCGATGCCGAACGCGTCCGCGATGCCCGCCGGGGCCGCGATGTCCGCAGTCTCGCGGTCGACTTCCACCGCCAGTTTCGACTCACTGCGAAAGGTCTCTTCCGGGTCTTCCAGTTGGCGCTCCGGAGACGCGCGCACCAGCATCGGCCGATCGGTCGCGAAGATTCCCCGTCGGCGGGCGGACCTGACCAGACCCTGTCCTTGGAGCAGCTCGATGGCTTTTCGCACCACGATGTCGGAGACGCCGCTCTCCCGGGCGATCTCGGCGTAGCTGGGCAACTGCGAACCCGGGGGAATATCACCGGTCCGAATGCGATGCGCGTACTTGCCCGCGAGGGACACGTAGGCCGGCTCCGGCATTCAATTCCCTTTCAATTCCTATCACCCTCAATTTCGCGACCCATCCTACGCTGCCGGTATGTGCGGGGGAATCGGCGAATTCAGGCCAGCTCGACCGCGGATCCGTTCGGGGGATCGCCGAAGGCGGCCGCGGCGCTTCCGCCGCGCAGGAGCAGCTCGTAGAAGGGCTTGCCCCAGCCGGAGCTGCCCGGGGCGAACGACATCGCGCCGCTCGGGACGCCGAACACCCCGTCGCTGACCACGGCGTCGGCCTCGGCGTCGCCGATGCGCACCCGGACCGAGCTGCCGACCGGCGCCGGTGGCTCGTGCCAGGACGTCTTCAGGTTGCCGTAGCCGTCGGTCCAGACCACCGACCGTGACGGCGGCGGTGGGACAGTCAGTTCCGCGCCCAGCAGGTCGTCGCCTCGGGCCAGGGCGGCCACCGCGGCCGGGAAGACGTCGCGTGAGCGGAACTGGGAGCCGGCGTCCGCGACCTTCACCGCCCGTACCGGAAGCTCCAGGAACGACATCGCGAAGCCGGCCGCCACCCCCACCACCAGCACCCCCGACGGCAGGCGGCAGGCCGACAGGGGCTCGCCCGCATTGTCGGCGCGTGGGTCGTCCTCGTCGCTTCTGGGCGCTACGTTCGCGTACACCATGCGGTCTGATGGTCCCTCGCCGAAGGCGAGTTGGGCCACGCAGAAGCCGGCGCCGACCGTGTCGAACGGCCGCACCGGCACCGCGATCGTCTCGGCGTGCGGCATCAGCTTCGCGAAGCGCTGGCGCACCTCGGCGAACGCGAGGTCGCCGACGCCGTAGTCGGCCACGATAGTGATCAACATATCCGTAGGTTAGCGAGATCGGAGTGCGGGCCGCCTCGATACTCTTGATCTCATGCGGGACCAACCCTTGCGCAAACTCGGCTTTCTGACCATCGGGCTGTTCGATCCGAGCGATCCCCGCGCCGGTCATGAGTCCACCCTCGAGATCATCAAGCTGGGGGAGGACCTCGGTTTCGACAGTGCCTGGGTGCGCCACCGCCACCTGCAATACGGCATCTCGTCGCCGGTCGCGGTGCTGGCCGCCGCCTCCCAGCGCACCTCGCGCATCGAGCTGGGCACCGCGGTCATCCCGCTGGGCTGGGAAAACCCGCTGCGCTTGGCCGAAGATCTGGCCACCGTCGACGTGCTGTCCGGCGGCCGGCTCAATCCGGGCGTCAGCGTCGGCCCGCCGATGCAATATGACAAGGTCAAAACCGCGCTCTACCCGCACACGGCCGACGCCGAGGATTTCAGCTACGGCCGGGTGGAACAACTGCTTTCTTTTGTACGCGGTGAGCCCGCCACCGACTTCGCCGGGACCGAGGGCTTCGAGGTGTTCTCGAACCGCGTCGAGCCGCACGCGGCCGGTCTGGGCAGCCGGATGTGGTACGGCGGGGCCAGCCTCCGGTCGGCCCAGTGGGCCGGTGAGCACGGCATGAACTTCCTGACCAGCAGCGTCGTGAAGGCCGAGGAGTCCGAGGACTTCGCCGAGATCCAGCTGGCGCACATCCGGGCCTTCCGGGCCCATCACCCCGACGGGGAGAAAGCCCGCGTTTCCCAGGGCTTGGTGGTCATTCCCACCGATTCGGCCACGGCCGATCAAAAGGCCAGATACGAGGCGTACGCCGAAAAGCGCACGCCCCGCACCGCCGCCCCGCAGGGACCGGCGCGGATGCTCTTCTCGCTGGACTACGTGGGCTCCTCCGAGGAGATCGCCGCTCGGTTGCGCGCGCATGTCGCGTTCCGGGAGATCGACGAGGTCGCGTTCGCGCTGCCGTTCAGCTTCGAGCGCGACGACTACGTGCAGATCCTCACCGACATGGCCACCAAGCTCGGGCCGGCGCTGGGCTGGCGGGCCTCCTAGAGCGCCTTGATGTTCGCCGGCTGCCCCTCGACCAGGTCGGTCACCGGGACGAGGGCGGCCGGCTTGCCGGACATCAGCACCAGGGTGGTGGTCGGATTCGGGCTGCCGGTGTCCTGGGTGGCCATCTGCCGAAGCTTCGTGACCTCGGACGCGGCGAGCACGACCTTGCCGTCCTTGCGGGTCACGTCGATGTCGCCGAGTGGGCCGTTGAGCACCAGGCAGCGTTTCCGGCCGTCCTGCTCGGCGTAGTAGCTGTCGGCGTCACACATCCCGAGCACCCGGCCGAGCAGGCCCGGTGCTTCGTCCACCAGGGTGCTGATGTCGTCGTTCAGCCCGTACACGGTCACCTCGTGGGTGCCCGGGAGCAGCAGCGGATCCCGTACCACCAGGAGGGTTGCGGCCGCGCCCAGCGCGACCACCGCGACCACCCATGGCCACCTGCGTTTTTTCGCCATGTCCGAACCCTATGGACGATCCGGGGCGGGCTGCCTGAGTAGGACGACTCATCTGCGGTACGGCTAGCACTACCACCAAAACGGGTGCCTGCGGGAGCGCCAAATGCGGCCCGCCTCGATAGCGTTTTCCCATGACGACAACCACCATGACCAGGGCAGACGCGGCCGTGACGCTGCGCGCGATCAGCCGCGTCTTCGGTCGTGGCAACGCCGCGGTCCGGGCCGTCGACAACGTGACCCTCGAGTTCCCGCGCCGGGCCTGGACGGCCGTGATGGGTCCCTCCGGCTCCGGCAAATCGACGCTGCTGCACTGCGCGGCCGGCCTCGAAAACGTCGACTCCGGCCAGGTCCTCCTCGGCGACACCGACCTCACCGCGGCCCGCGACCGGGAGCTCACCGCGCTGCGCCGCACCCGGATCGGCTTCGTCTTCCAGAGCTTCAACCTGATCGGCTCGATGACCGCCGCGCAAAACGTGGCGTTGCCGCTGCGCCTGGCCGGTCAGCGACCATCCACCGCCCTGGTGCGCGACACGCTGGCCGCCGTCGGCCTCGCCGACCGGGCCCGGCACCGCCCGCGCGCGCTGTCCGGCGGCCAACAGCAGCGCGTCGCGATAGCGCGGGCCATGGTCACCGCCCCCGACGTGCTCTTCGCCGACGAACCCACCGGCGCACTCGACTCGTCGGCCGCCGCCGTGGTGCTCGACCTGTTGCGGGTGATGGCGTCCGGCGGCCAGAGCATCGTGATGGTCACCCACGATCCCCTGGCGGCGGCCCGCGCCGACGCGGTCGTCTTCCTGCGCGACGGCCGGGTGGTCGACCGGCTGGCCGGCGCCGACGCCCGCGAGATCGCCAACCGTCTGGCGTCCCTGACATGATCGCGCTCTTCGCCGGTTCGCTGCTCTCGGTCACCCTCGGGGTGGCGCTGGTCCAGTCCTCGCTGCTCCTGCTGATCACCGCGGCCACCCTCGACACGCCGCCCGGCCTGGGCGCCGCCGAGCGCATGGAGTTCTCCGACAACGTCACCGCCGCGGTCTCCATGCTCGGCCTGATCCTCGGCATGGCCACGTTTCTGGCCGGCTTCATCATCAGCTCCACGTTCGCGTTCACCGTGGCCCAGCGCCGCCGCGACTTCGCCCTGCTGCGCCTGGTCGGCGCCGGCCGCGGCCAGGTGCGGTTGCGGCTGCTGCGCGAGGCGGTGCTGCTGGGTGGCCTCGGCGCGGCGCTCGGCGTGCCCACCGGCCTGCTGGTGATGGCCGCCCAGGCTGCGCTGATGCGCCACCAGGGCTTCGTGCCGCCCGGCTTCGAGGGCGAATGGCGGCCATGGATCCTCGCGGTCTCCTTCGGCACCGGCATCGCCCTGGCCCTGGCCGGCGCCATGGTCGCCGCTCACCGAGCCGCCCGGGTGCGACCTCTCGAAGCGCTGCGCGACACCGGCACGGCGGCCCGGGTGATGACCGCGACCCGCTGGACAGCCGGCCTGATCTTCTTCGGCGGCGCCCTGGCCCTGGTCATCGTCGCGCCCGTCGGCGGCCCCGGCGGCGGCGCGGCCATGGCCATGAACGTGCCGCTCCCGGCGGCGATCGCGGCCGCCGCGCTGAGCCCGCTCGTGGTCCCGCTGCTGGGCCGCTTGCTGCCCACCGGCAGCGGCGTGATCGGCGCCCTGGCCCGCGCCAACCTGTGGGACGCCCGCCGCCGCAGCGCATCGGTAGCGGCCCCGCTGATCGTGCTGGTCGCCCTGGTGATCGGCACAGCCGCGGCCGGCGCCTCGATCACCGACGCCGGCATCACCGAGCTACGCCGCCAGACCCAGGCCGACCTGGTGGTGACGGCAACCGGTCCGGTAGGCCCGGCGATCACCGCGGTCCCCGGCGTAGCCTCAGCCTCAACAGAGCTGTCAATCCCGGCGACGGTAGTCACCGACGACGAGTCATCCTCAGCGTCAGCTCTGGTAATCGACCCAGCGGCCTACGCCCGCGCACACTCCCTCAGCCAGCCGGCCAGCGCCCTGCCGGCCCGTGCCGACTCCGCCGGCCCGGCGGCCGGGAGCCCGGCGGCCCGTTCCGACTCGGTCAGCCCGGCGGCATCTGGCGGCCTGGCGGTCCGTGCCGACTCGGCGGGCCTGGCTGCTCTGCGGGGCCGGGCCGTCGCGGTTGGGCCCGGCGGTGAGATTCCTTCCAGCGGATCGATTCGCCTCGCGCTGCCCGATCTGGACCTCGGCTCGGTGCCGGTCGTGGCATCCGTGCCGGCCACCATCAGCGGCGGTGCCAACCTGCTGTTGCCGGCCGGCCTGGTGCCCGAGCGGTTGCTGGCGGCCGCGCCGGCCCAGTCGTTCGTGACCCTCGAGCCGGGCGCCTCCGCCGACACCGTGCGAGCGGCCCTCGGCCGAATCGGAACGGTCACCGACGCCGACGACTGGCTGCGCGCCGACGCCGCCGCACGCTCCGAGGTGAACAACAAGATCATGGTCGCGGTGATGGGCCTGGGCGCGCTCTACGCGCTGATCGGCGTGGTCAACTCGATCGTGATCGGCGCTGCGGCCCGCCGCCGGGAGTTCGCGGCGGCGCGGGTCGGCGGCCTGACCCGCGGCCAGGTGCTGCGCGCGGCCCTGCTCGAGTCATCCGCGGTAACGGCAGCCGGCATCCTGCTCGGCTGCCTTGCCGCGGCCGGCGCCCTGATCGCCGCAGCCCGAACAACCTCGGCGGTCACCGGCACCGCGACGGTCACGCTGCCGTGGACGCTGATCGGCGCGGTGTGCGCGGTGGCCCTGCTGGTAACCGGCGCGACCAGCCTGATCACCTCTTGGTCAGCAACCCGCCCCGCCCCGATCACTCTGTTGGCCGCCCGCGAGTAGCGCCCGCGGTTTGGGTCTCGATCTTGGCGAGTCCCTGCTCGGCGCGAGCGGGAACTCGCCAAGATCGGGCCTACCGCAGGCTGCGCGGCGGCGAAACCCGGGCACCGCTGGCCGTCTAGCGGCCGGGGAGCAGCAGGACGTCGGCTATGACGCAGCCGTCGTCGGTCAGGCGGGCTCGGGCGGGGCTGTCGTAGACGACCAGGATGCGGTCGTCGCCCAGCATGCTGATGCCCTCGGCGTGGTCGTCGCCCTCGCCGAAGGTCAGCTCCAGCTCGCGGGAGATCAGGTCGTCGCGGACGATCTGCGGGGTGTCCAGGCGGGCGGCGCCGTGCCAGCGGTAGACGCGCACCGGGCCGTCCAGGTCCATCGTCGGGCCGGCCAGGATCAGCAGGTCGTCGCCGTCGGGGCAGATGTCGCGGACGCCCAGGCCCTCGAGGTCGAGCACGTGCTTGCGGTACGGCTCGCCGTCGTCGAACTCGCGCAGGCGCAGGCGGCCGGGGTCGTCCTCATCCACGTACGGCCGCAACTCCAGCACGAACGCCCAGCCGCGCAGCACCGGGCCGCGCAACCCCAGGTAGACCCGGTCGCCGCGGACCGCGATGCCCTCGACGTCGAGGCCGTTGTCCTTGCCGGGGATCGGCAGGAACGGGGCCAGGTGCTCGTCGTCGCGCAGCAGCGAGCGCAGGTTGTCGCGGCGGCTCAGCGCCGCAGCCTGGTGCCGCACACCGTCGATCACCGTCTCCTTCACCGGTGTCGGAACACCGCCGACGTCGGCGATCGGTAGCCGTACCAGGATCTGGCGGTTGTCCTGGCCTTCGATCCGGGCCAGGCGCTTCAGCGCCTTGTCGCCCAGGTGGCGTTCCTTGATCTGCTTGCGGCGCAGGCTGTGCGAACCGACCGCCCACAGGAAGTCGCCGGTGCGGGCCAGCCCCTCGACGTCGGCTTCCTCGTCGGCGTCCTCGCCGGGCAGGTCGACGAAGTCGGCGATCCGGAACGAGGTCTCGCCGCCGAACTCGGCGGCCTTCTGCGGGTCGTCGGCGAGCAGGCGTTCCACGGTCGCGGTCTCGTCACCGGCGATCCAGAGCACCTGTCCGTCGAGCCGGACCGCGGAGAGGTTGGTGTGCGTCGCCGCGTCCCGGGAAGTCTCCCCGAACCGCAGCCGAACCGTGTAGTCGACCGTCATAAGGCCATCGTGTCATTCCGGCGCCCTTGAAATTGTCAGCTAGACGGCTTAGGAGCGGATACCGGGCTCCGGTTACCGTCACGGTCCACTGCCCGTACGCCGAAGAAGACGTTGTCCTTGGAAAGGTCGACGGTCGCGGTGGTGACGTTTCCGACCTCGAGAACGTGTGTCCAGTCCGGCTCGGTCGTCTCGCGCCACAGCACCTCGTAGCCGGCCAGGTCGGGCTCGGGGTTGGCCTGCCAGCGCAGGGTGGTCGCGTTGGTGAGCTGGGTGGTGTCGATGACCACGCCCTTCGGGGTGCCCGGGGCCTGGGCGAGGGACCAGAGGGCGGCCGCGTTCACCCGGGCCACCCGGGCGATGTAGCCGAAGTCGCAGAACTCGATCAGGTCGCCGTACTGCACGCCGGCCTCGACCCGGACGTTCTGGTGCTCGTGGGCGAAGTTCTCCCGCGGCTCGGTGAACCGGGCCGCCGGGTAGCCGCGCAGCAGGAACGAGATGTGGTCGCTGCCGCGCAGGTAGCGGTCCCGGCGCCAGATCTGCCGCACCCGCATGCCGGTCAGCCCGTGGCCGGCCACCTCGCCGACGAACCGGCCCAGCTGCCGGGACGGGCCGTCGTTCTCGCCGCCGACGCTCTTGCGCACGCCGGCCTCGGCCGCCGTCTCCGACGTCGGAATTCCTTCAACGAACAGCCGGACCGTACGGGGGTCGTCCGCGCTGCCGTCGTGGGCGTTGCCGGTGCCGACGATGTCGTTGCTGAACATCGCCTGCACGTCTGTGTTGCGGTCCTTGAAAGTCTGGGCCAGGTGATCGGAGCCGTAGAGTCCCTGCTCCTCGGCGGCCACCGCGGCGAACACGATGGTCGCCGCCGGGGCGCGGGTCGCCATCACCCGGGCCAGCTCCAGGACCACCGCCACCCCCGACGCGTCGTCGTCGGCGCCCGGCGCGTCACTCGTGGCATCCATGACGTCGGTGACCCGCGAGTCGTAGTGGCCGGTCACCACGTACACCCGGTCCGGGGTGACGCTGCCACGGAGCGTGGCCACGACGTTGGTGATCCGGGTCGGCGCCGGGATGCGGGACGAGACCGGCTGGATGAAGGAGTCCAACGCGACGGTCATCCGTCCGTCGGAGCGATCCGCGTACCGCTGGAACTCGGCCTGCAACCAGTCCCGGGCCGCACCGATGCCGCGCTCCGGATCGTCCTGCGCCGACAGGGTGTGCCGGGTGCCGAAGGCCACCAGCCGCCGGATGATCGCCTCGACCCGGGCCGGATCGATCTCCCGCAGCATCGCGCGCAACTGCGGGTCAGCGGCCGGTTTGCGGCGCCCCACCGCCTGTGCCGGCCCGGCAATACCGGCGGTGACGGCCGCCGCGGAAACCGCCATGAAGCTACGCCGAGTCGACTTCCCCATCCCGCCACTCTCGTCGACCAGCCGCAACATGTCCACGGCCATCTATGTAAAGGCCCCCGCGGTGGGTCAGGCGGTTGCGCTGGGGGTCGGGGTGGCCGCGCTGGGCGCCGGGTTGGCGTCGCTCGGCGCCGGGGCCGGGCGGCCGTCGCGGCGCTGGTCACCGCGAGGGTTCTGGCCGCGGGGTTGGTTGCCGTTGCGGTCGGGGAAGTTGGCGCCGCGGGGTCCGTGCTGGAAGCGCTCGGTGCCGCGGTCGTCGTGCCGGTCGAAGACCGCCACGGCGGCGCCGACCCCGCACGCGCCCAGCACCAGGCCCACCACCAGGCCGGCGGCCGCGGCCAGCAGGGGCACGCGCCGGGAGCGAAGGCCGCCTGCGACCCCGCCGGCCGGCAGCCAGCCGGTCGGTGCCGGCCCGGGCGCAGCCGGTGTGGCCGCCGGTTGCGCGGCGGCTGGTTGCGCGGCAGCGGATTCTGCGGCGGCAGGCTGAGCGGCAGCGGCAGGCTGAGCGGCGGCGGCAGCAGGCGCGGTGGCAGCAGGCTGCGGGGCGGCCGGCTGGGCGGTGGGTAGTTCGGCGGTTGGCTGGGTGGCGGCTGGTGGGGGTGCGGTTGGTGGGGTGACGGCGGGCTGGGCGGCCGTGGGTTCGTCGGCGCCGGGGGTCTTGTCGCTCATCGGGGGCTCCGGGTCGGAGGTGCGGTGTTGATGTGTCGAGGATCGTTGCCGGAGCTGAAACGGGGTCGCTATTCGCCTAGGAATTGCCTATGAATCCGCTCGCATGCGTCTATGAACCGGGTGTCGTCATCGGCTCGGTCGGGCGGATCTTGAGGGAAATGCCTCAGGCGGCCGCGCGGTGCGGGATCTCGGTGAACTCGGCGGGCTGGCCGGTGGCCTCCAGGACCGACATCCACAGGTCGCCGTTCGGGTCCACCTGGTTGCGGGTGGCCACGGCCAGCGGGATCGGGACGTGCACGAAGCGGTTTCGCCAGGTGCCGACCACCATCTCGGTGCGGCCGGCCATCGCCGCGTGCACCGCGGCCTGGGCCAGGCGCAGGCAGTAGACGCTGTCGTACGGGTTGGCGGGCACGCTGCGGATCACGTAGCTCGGGTCGATGTACTTGAGGTTGGCCTCCTCGCCGGCCGCGGCGAAGTCGTCCAGGATGCGCCGGCGCAGGTAGACGCCGAAGTCGCCGAGGCGCTTGTTGCCGGAGGCATCGGTGCCGTCGGCGGCGAGATAGTCCTGGCCGGCGCCCTCGGCCACCACCACCAGGGCGTGGCCGCGTTCGCGCACCCGGCGCCGCAGGTGTGGCAGGAACGCCTCCACGTCGGCCGGCACCTCGGGGATCAGCACGTAGTCGGCGTCGTTGTTGGCCAGCGCCGCGTAGCAGGCGATGAAACCGGAGTGCCGGCCCATCAGCTGCACCAGCCCGATGCCGCCGGGCTGCGCGGTGGCCTCGGTGTGCGCGGCCCGGATCGATTCGGTGGCCTTGCCGAACGCGGTCTGGAACCCGAAGCTGTGGCCGATGAACGGGATGTCGTTGTCGATCGTCTTCGGCACGCCGACCACCGCGATCCGGCGGTCCCGCGAAGTGATCTCCGCCGCGATCCGCTGGGCGCCGCGCATCGAGCCGTCGCCGCCGATCACGAAGAGGATGTTGATGCCGAGCTGGTCGAGGCAGTCGACGATCTCGGCCGGGTCCTGGTTGCCGCGGGACGTGCCGAGGATGGTGCCGCCGTGCTCGTTGATGTGGTCGACAACGAACGGGTTCAGCTCGACCACGTCGTGGCCGTGCCGGGCCACCAGGCCGCGGTAGCCGTTGCGGAACCCGACGATGCGCCGCACCCCGTAGTGCGAGGTCAGCTCCAGGACCAGGCCGCGGATCACGTCGTTGAGGCCGGGGCACAGGCCGCCGCAGGTGACGATGCCGACCCGGATCTTGGACGGGTCGAAGAAGATCTGCCGGCGGGGGCCGCCCGGTTCGAACGACGGCGGCTCGCCGGTGCGCCCGGCCAGCAGGGCCAGGGTGTCGTCGAGCAGCACCCGGTCGGTCTCGTCGACGTAGTGCTCGGTCGTGCCGCGCCGGGTGACCAGACCGCCCAGCGGCGAGTCGATCCGGCACTCGCCCAGGCTCCGCACCAGCAGATCAGCCGAATCCATGGCGGCAGACTAGGGCGTCAAGGTTTCAGGAAAGAGCAGAGCTGGCTGGCTCCGCTTCGCTCCGCGGGCGATCGCGGGAGTTCCGTGGCTACGTGCTCTTCGACAAACAACGGGGTGGAGGCTAGCTGAGGGCCTGTTCTACGCCGACCTCGTGTTTGCCGAGGTAGACCGGGTCGCGGTGGGAGAGCATGTCGTAGGCGGCCTTCACCACGGCGCCGCGTTCGCGGATGACCGAGTTGCGCCACGGGGCGGTGTAGATGCGGACGGTGTCGTCGCCGACGCCGGTCGCGTCGATGCCGAAGTGGCGGCAGAGCGTCACCGCCCGGTCGATGTGGTAGCTCTGGGTCACCACGATGGCCTTACCGACCCCGAAGATCTTGCGGGCCCGCGCGCACGAGTCGTAGGTGTCGAAACCCGCGTAGTCGAGCACCACCCGGGACGCCGGCACACCCCGGGCGACCAGGTAGACCTGCATGGCGCCGGGCTCGTCGTACTCCCAGCGGCCGTGGTCGCCGGAGACCAGGATCGCTTTCACCTTGCCCGCGTCGAGCAGCCGCTTCGCGATGTCGAGCCGGGCCGCCAGGAACGGCGACGGCTGGCCGTCCGGGTAGACCTCGGCGCCCAGAACCAGGGCGACCGGCGCCGCCGGCACCGACGCCTCGTCGTACACCCGCCCGGCGGATCCCTCCCGCACCCAGACCGAGGACGAGACCATGACGAGTACGGCGAGAAGCGCCCCGAGCGCACCGGCCAGCACGAGGCGGCGGGAGAAGCGAAAGACCAGGTACGGGAGCGGCACACCCGTGACGGTGCCAGATCATGTCAACATGGCCTAATGCTCCACGACAGCGACGACCCCGTGCTGCTGTGGGCGGCCGACCAGCCGGGGGCGCGATTCTGGATCCGGCCCGGCGCGATGGCCGTCGCCTGCGCCGACCTGTGCACCAAGGACCGGATCGCGATTCACGGCGATCCGGCCGAGGTGGCCGCCCTGCTGTGCGACGAGGTGTTCCCGGACGTGGGCGCGACCTACCGCCCGATCGGCCGGGAAGACCTGGTCACCGACGTGGCCGAGCGGGTGGACGGGCTGGAGGTGGCCGGCCGGTTCGCCTGGATGGAGGTCACCGGGCCGGTCGACCGGAAACAGGCCGGGCGCTGGCTGTTCGACGACGAGCTGCCCGCGGTGACCGCGATGATCGACGCCTATTTCCCGGACTCGTACGCGCGGCCCGGCGGCAGCGGCGTGCACCGCTGGGCCGGACTGCACGACAGCGACGGCACCCTGGTCGCGGCGGCGGCGGACGCCTGGTCGACCCCGGCCGTCGGGTTCCTGGCCGGGGTCGTCACCCACCCCGAGATGCGCGGCCAAGGGCTGGCCCAGGCGGTGTGTGCTTACGTCACCAACGAGTTGGCGGCCGGGCGCACCCGCGTCGCGCTTCTCGCCGACTACTGGAATGTCGCGGCTGTCACGGCGTACAAAAGCCTGGGATTTGATCTTCGGCCGTTGGCCGCCGCCAAGGTCAGCTGAGCCGGAAAGCGGCCTTGAGCAGGTCGCGCTCGCGCGACGACGGTCCCACCTGCAGTTCGAAGTCGCCCGGCTCGACCACCCGCCGGCCGTCCGCGGTGACCAGCGAACAGGCCGACGCCGGAAACTCCAGCTCGACCGTCACGGTCTCGCCGGCCGGCACGGTGACCTGCTTGTACGCCTTCAGCTCGCGGACCGCCCAGGTGACGCTGGTGACCAGGTCACTGACGTACACCTGGATGGTCTCGAAGGACGGCCTCGCGCCTTCGTTGCTGAGGGTGACCGTCGCCCGGACCCGATCCTCTTCGGTCCAGACCAGCAGATCTTCATACCGCACCGGGCTGTAGGACAGGCCCTCGCCGAAGACGAACAGCGGGTCCTGGGTCAGGTCGGCGTAACGGGTGCCGTGCTGGCCGCGGATCTGGTTGTAGTAGACCGGCTGCTGGCCGACGTGCCGTGGCACCGACAGCGGCATCCGGCCGGTCGGCTCGATCTCGCCGAGGATCAGCTCGGCGATCGCGCGGCCGCCGCGCATGCCCGGGTTGAAGGCCTGGACGATCGCGGCCGCGTTCATCGCCGACTCCGGCAGCACACACGGCTTGGAGTTCAGCAGCACCACGATCATCGGGGTCTTGGTCGCCGCGATCGCGTTGAGCAGGGCGATCTGGCCGCCCTGCAGCTCCAGGGTGGCGGTCGACTTGTGCTCGCCGGTCAGGTTGACGGTGTCGCCGACCACCACGACCGCGTAGTCGGCCCGGATCGCCTCGGCCCGGGCCAGGTCGATCAGGTGGTCGTCGACCGGCGCGCCCTGCGAGATCGGCGGCCGCGGCTGACCGTCCGGATAGGTGTCACCCTCCGGGTCGGGCACGAGCCGTTCGATGTCGGCGCCGCGGGCGTGCGTGATGTCCCAGCGTTCCGGGGCGACCGCGCGGAAGCCGTCGAGGACCGTCTCGGTCAGCTCGCGGGGGTGGCCGTCGGGCATCCAGTCGACCTGGCCGGAGTTGCCGGCCCAGTCGCCGAGCTGCGCGGAGACGTCGTCGGCGTTCGGGCCGATGATCGCGATGCGCTTGAAGGTGGCTTTTTGAATGGGCAGCGTCCCGCTGTTGCGCAGCAGCACGAGTGAGCGCCGGGCGACCTCGAGATTGAGGCCTTGGTGGGCGTCGCTGCCGATGATCTCCTGCCGCGCTGCGTCGGGTGCCCGCGGGTCCTCGAAGAGTCCCATCTGGAACTTGAGCCGCAGGATCCGGCGGACCGCCTCGTCGATGTCTTCCTCGGCCAGCAGCCCGCGCTCGACCGCCTCCTGGGCGCCCTCGAAGAAGCCCGGCGTCGTCATGATCAGGTCGTTGCCGGCCTTCACCGCCAGCGCGGCCGCCTCCGCGTAGTCCGCGCAGACCTTCTGCTCCCACACCATTCGCCCGACGTTGTCCCAGTCGGTGATGAGTGTGCCGGAAAAACCCCATTCCTTCTTCAGTACGTCGTTGAGCAGCCACTTGTTAGCGGTGATCGGCACCCCGTCCATCGACTGGTAGCCGAGCATGAAGACCTCGCAGCCCTCCTTGGCCACCCGCTCGAACGGCGGCAGGAACCAGGAGCGCAGCTTGCGCGGGCTGATATCGGCCTCGCTGGCGTCCCGGCCGCCCTGCGTCTCCGAGTAACCGGCGAAGTGCTTGGCGGTGGCCAGGATCGCGGTCGGGTCGGACAGGCCGCCGCCCTGATAGCCGCGGACCATCGCCGCACCCAGCTCGCCGATCAGGAACGGGTCCTCGCCGAACGTCTCGTCGGTGCGGCCCCAGCGCAGGTCACGGGCGATGCACAGGACGGGGGAGAAGGTCTGGTGGATGCCGGTCGCGGCCACCTCGACGGCGGTGACCCGGGCGACCCGCTCGATCAGAGCGGGGTCCCAGGTCGCCGCCATCGCCAGCTGCGTCGGGAAGATCGTGGCCCCCGGCCAGAACGAGTGACCGTGAATGCAGTCTTCCGCCGTCAGCAGCGGAATCTGCAACCGGGTCTTGGCGACCAGGTCGATCGCCTCCAGCATCTTCGCCGGCGACGTGTGCAGGATCGAGCCGGCCAGCTGCTCGCTGACGATCTCCTTCACATCGTTGCGGGCGTCCAGCTGAAGCATCTGCCCGACCTTCTCCGGCAAGGTCATCCGGGCAAGCAGATCCGCGACCCGCTCGTCGACGGGCAGGGCTGGATCCCGGTACGGGAGATCAGCGGGCACTCGTGCCTCCGGTCATCACGACCGCGGTGGCACGGTCAGTGGAACGCTAACAACCGGCAGTCTTCCAGGACGGAACCGGTTCCGGCACCCCAGTATGGTTCCGGAACTGTTCACTCAGTTATCTGGCCGGATTTGATCTCAGTTGTCGGGGTCGCTCTCATCGATGCTGGGCACCTCGAAGCCGGCCGCCTCGATAGCCTCCAGGCGGACCTGCTCGGCTTCCTTCTCCCGCTCGACCAGGGTGGCGTACTCCACCAGGGCCGAGGGGTCCGCGGAGTCCTCAAGCCGGTCAAAGAAGCGCTGGGTGGTGCGAACGGCCTCAGCGTAGGAGGCCGCAGCCTCCCGAAGGGCAATGATCGTCTTGTCTGCCATGCCGACAGTCATACCACCGGCGGCCGCAAGCGTGGCAGCACCAGGGGCATGGAGCGCTCGACGTAGCTGGTTACCTTCATCGTCGGTCGCTCCTGCTCCAGGCGCGCGGGGCTGAAGAACTCGACCTTCTCGACCTCCAAGGGCTCGATCGTCAGGTCGTCGAGGTTGTTGAAATGCCCCAGGAAGACGCCGACCATCTCCCGGTCGGGCGCCGAGTAGAAACGGCCGATCTCCTCCAGGTCGACGGTGATGCCGATCTCTTCCTTGGTTTCCCGCAGAGCGCACTCCAGGTAGGACTCGCCGGCATCCAGGTGGCCGGCGGCAGCACCTGACCAGTAGTGCGGGTATGTCTTCTTGGTCGCGGCCCGCTGGTGCAGGAGAAGCTCGCCCCGATCATTGGCAAGCATGATGAAAGACACGCGGCAGATGAGCGACCGGGCCGCGACCTCTTCCTTCGTGGCCTGTCCGACAACCTCATCCTCCTCATTGACCACGTCCCGAAGTCCGCTCATGAAATGTGTCCTTCTTTCGGTCTGCCAGGGATTGATCAGAGAGCGGCGTTCTCGGCCGTTCTGCGGGCGAGCATCTTGACGAAGCTGTGGGTGTGTTCGGGCATGTCGTCGTGGCCCATTTCCGCTCGCCTCCGCTCAAAGTACAAGAGCGATTTGTCCCAGCTTTGGTAGGACCGGTACACCGCGCCGTACTCCCCGTCCGGGTAGGTTGGAACGATCTCGTGACACGCCGGGACGGGCGAGTAGTCGCTCCACAACGACAAGGCGTTGACCCCACCGATCCGGGTCGCCTGCTGCAATCGCCGGCACGCGGTGAGCTTGTCAGCAACATAGTGCAGGACCCCGTTGCAGACGATGAGGTCGTATCCCTCGTCCGGGTAATCCCACGTCAGCACGTCGCCTTGAAACACGCTCACCTGGGCGGCGGCATCGACGGCGAAATTCCTGATCTTTCCAACTCCGGCCGCGGTGGGTTCCACCGCGTCGACGTCCCATCCCAGACGAGCCAGCCGGATGGCATCGGCGCTCTCGTCCGAGCGAATGTCGGCGAGGATCTCAGTGGCGCCTTCGACCCCGAGGCCGACATACGCCGGCAGGAGATGCGAGAAGAACACTCGATATTGGAGTCCCGCGATTCCGGAGACCCGGATCTCCGTCCCTTTCACGTACCGGTGGTGGGTCGTGGCGGCGACCCTTCTCGCGACGGCCTCCACCAGTTCCGCCGGCGCGGCGTTCAGTTTCCCGTAGCGTCTGACCAGCCGCGCGGTCTCGGTCTCGCCGTGCACCTCCAGGTTCGCCAAGAGCAAGCGCAGGGTGCGGCGACGTTGCTCTGCGGACATGGGGTGATCGAATACTTCGATGACTCGCGTCAGGAGTTGGTTCTGTCGAATGCGCATCAGGTCCGCTGGAGTCCAGCCGAACATGCGAGTGTGCTCACCGAAGACCGTCGCCTTGGAGATCTGCTGGGTCAACAGATAGAAGACGAAGTTTTCCTTGTCGTGGTAGTAGAAGGGGACGGTCGTCAGCGGTTGCGGAGCTGGTGCCTCGGTGATGCCGAAATCGTCCTGCAATTCGCGGCGGACGGCGGATTCGGCCTCGCCCCAGGAGATCTCGAATGAACCCGCGATGTCCGAGCTGACGCCGGTCGAAGCCGAATGGTCGAGTTGATTGATGTAGCCGCTGACGTGCGAGACTTTCCCCATCTCGCGTGTCGAGTTCGTGGGGGAGTTGAGCTGAAGCAACGGCTCCGGACCGGACGGGCCGATCCGCCAGGTAATGGCGACGACGGCGGGAAGCCAATCCGTGGTGCTGTTCCCACCTTCCAGAATGCTGCGCCGAAACCTCGCGGACTGACACAGGAAGTGATCACTGGTTCGTCCCGGGGATCCGACCAGGATCACCTCGTGCTCTTCCCGGCTGGCATTGACGATCTCACTGAAGATCGCCTCGAAGGATTGGTCGAACCGGTCGATGAAGTCGATGCGCAGGTTGTCACTCTCGCTGCGGGTAGGACGCGTGACGCCGAGTTGCACGCGGCGGCGGCCGTCCCGGAAGACGAACAGGTTCCCGGTGAACGGCAGGGCGAACGGGTGGGAGTGCAGGCTCCAGTGTCCGGCAGCTCCCTCCCGCAGCAGCAGGGACATGATCCGGCGCTTGGCCTGCCCGGCCCGTCTGGTGCGTTCTTTCAGTGCTTGCGCGGGCACCGGGAAATCGGCGGAAAGCTCGTCGTTGACATAGGGCAGGACCTCCTCGCCGAGGAAGACGATGTCGAGCCGGTCCCAGAACCTCGGTCGGCCGTGTAGAGCCTGTTCCAGGCACTCGGGCAGCCACGAGTTCGTCACGCCGACGATGGTCACGCTGTCCGCCTCGGTGAGCAGCGCGGTCATGCGAGCCTGGTCGGAGCCCGTGTGAGTGGCCACGATCGGCACCTCGTGCTCCGGCTCCCGGGTCGTGCGCCGGATGGCGCCGAGCCGGCGGAGGATGATGTCCACGTCCTTGGCGAGGCGCTCCATCGTTTCCCGAAACTCGGAACTGTCCGGGGAGCATGACGTGATGTCGATGGCCTGCCGGCGACTGAGCAGCTTGTGCCGTCCCTCGACATCGACCGGCTCGCCACCGGTCAGGACGATCGGAACAGTCGTGATCGGAAAGATCCGCGACTCGTAGGTGGCGAGCTCGAATCGGTCGCGGTGGCTCTCCTCCAGCGCCGCGAACTTGTCGAACTCTCGTGCGCACCAGGGGGAGGCAAGGTACGAGGGGCTCACGAAGGCGATGAGGAGGGCACTCCGCTCGAGCGCGAGTTCCAGGCGATCCCGCCAGATGGTGGCGGTGGTGATGGCGTCCGCGTCCTTGAAGACTGTCAGCGGGCGCCCGGAGATCCGATGGAACTGCCTGGTCAGCTCTTGGCCCACCGCCGTGACAATGCCTGAATCACTGTCGTCCAGGCGCGCATAGCTCAGGAAAACGTCGTATTCCCACGGGCTGTGGCCCCGATCGTCCACGGCAACCCCCCGACGTCCCGGAACGGATCGAGATCAGGCTATTCCCTGAATCCATCGATCGGGGGTAGAAATCGACGGCGGTTGTGCTGAGTACGGATACCCGTGACGGCCGGGCCTTCCTCGACGAGGCTGTACGCCGTGAACACACCACGTCGCCGGGAACCGGCGATTCTGCTTGCGGTTGGCATCGTTGCCCTTGTTGCATCGGCGGTTGGGGCCAAGTCGCTGGGTACCTGGTTCATGGAGGTGCTCGCGGCCCTCATTGCCGCACCCGTCCTGGTGCTGACCTACCGGCGGTTTCCGCTCACGCCGCTCGCCTACCGGCTGATCCTGGCGCAGGCCCTGATCCTGATGATCGGTGGGCACTGGACCTACGCCGAGGTGCCGGCCGGGGACTGGGTGCGCGATGCCTTCGGGCTGGCCCGCAACCCCTACGACCGGCTCGGCCACCTCGCCCAGGGGTTCGTGCCGGCGATCGTCGCCCGGGAGATTCTGCTGCGCCGCACGCCGCTTCGGCCGGGCGGCTGGCTGAGCGCCCTGGTCTTCTGCGTGGTGATGGCAGTGAGCGCCATCTGGGAGCTGTTCGAGTGGGTGGCCGCGCTGATCGGCGGCTCCAGCGCCGACGACTTCCTCGGCACCCAGGGCGACGTCTGGGACACCCAGTGGGACATGGCGATGGCCGCCGTCGGCGCGATCGTCAGCCTGCTCCTACTGACCCGTCTGCACGACCGTCAGCTGAGCCGATCACTCTGAGTGTTCGATAATGCCAGGCTTGAGCAGGAAGCTGTCAGATCATGGATAGTTCGTTGTGACGGTGAGTGAAGGGCGGCGATCGTTGCGGCCGATCAGTCACGCTCCCGTTCAGAGGACGAACACATGGCCGAGTCGCACCTGACGATCCTGGCGCCCGCGCTCGAACCCGAGGCGTCGCGACTCCTCCGCGAGGTTCATGAGGACTTGCGAATGGCCGGTGTCGCCTGCACTCCGATGCACGCCGGTGTGGTGTCCTCGGCCAAGAGCGGTGGCTCGCTGACCTCGCTCGTGGTCGGCGGGCTCGTCTCGGCGGCCGGTGTGCGGGCGATGTCGCAGGTGCTGGTGGCGGTGGTGCAGCGATCGGCGAAGCGGCGCATCGAGGTGCGGATGGGCGACGACACGCTGATCATCGACGGGGCATCGGCACGCGACGGCCGCACCGCGCTCGACAGCTTTCTCGAACGCGCCAAAACCGGCCAGGACGCGTAGGGGTGGGCCGGTACGCCTTGCTGGTGGCCGCCAACGACTACGAGGATTCGTACTTCGAGCAGCTGCGATCGCCGGCGCAGGATGTCCGCGGTCTCGCTGCGGTCCTGGAGGATCCGGCGATCGGCGGATTCGACGTCACCGTGCTGGAGAACGCCGCCGACCACGAGGTGCGGCGCATGCTCGACGAGATGACGTCCGACCGCCAGCCGGACGACATGGTGCTTGTCTACTTCTCCTGCCATGGTCTGCAGGACATGCAGGGCCGCCTGCACTTCGCCACCACGACCACCTGGGCGCAGCGTCCGGCCAGCACCGCCGTCGCCGCCTCGTTCGTGTCCGACTGTCTGGAGCGAACGGCGGCAGCTGGGCGGCTGCTTCTGCTCGACTGCTGCTACAGCGGATCGTTCGCCCGCGGCTTCGCCAAGACGTCGCCGCGGCCGCTGGACGGCGAGATCTCCCGCGGCTACGTGTGCCTGACCGCGTGCAACGAGTACGAACTCGCCTACGAGGGCGAATCCGTGGTCGTCGACGAGCCTCGGCCGTCGGTGTTCACCGAGGTGGTGATCGAGGGATTGCGTACCGGGGCGGCCGACCTCGACCGGGATGGCTGGATCGAGTCCGGCGAACTGCACCGGTACGCGTTCGACGAGGTCCGCAAGGCCAGCCGGCAGACGCCCTCGTACTTCGCCGCCGGTCTGCAGGCACCGCTGATGGTGGCCCGGTCAGCGGGCCGGCCGGTGGGCATCCGCAGGTACGCCACGGTTGTCCCCGCTGCCGCGATGGCACGCACCCCGAGATTCTTCGCCGCCCGGTTTCCGCCCTTCCACTTCGCTCGCGAGGACCGCGCCACTCCCACCCACCTGGCCGAGGCGATGGCCCGGCATCGGGACCAGGCGGTTGCCCTGTTCCGGGCCGACGAGGCCCGATCCGCTCTGCACGAGTGGATCAGTCAGGACGTCCGGGACCGGAACCTGGAGCGCACGATCCTGCGCCGCGCACCCGAGGACGAGACCGTGGCCGGGGCCGCCGTCAGCACCTTCATCGCGACCTTCGCACCACACCTTCCGCCGTGCTTCGACGACATCGAGATCTCCATCGCCGACCTGGTCGGCCTGGCGCACCGCGCGGCGGACGGCGACGAGGCCGCCCGCGCCTCGGTGTCCCGGCTGTACCGCCACAACATGCTGCGTACGTTCTCCCGCCACAATTGCCGGGAGGATTCTCACCACTGTGGACCGGGCAAGGCCTGCGCGGTTCTGCGCACCGCGGCCGAACGGTGGGACGAGCTGGTTCCCGCTGCCACGGCGGCGGTGGCGGACCTTCCCCCGCGCCTGCATCCCGCCGAACCGGCGATCGTCGCCCAGCTCCTGGCCATGATTCTGGACGCGGCCGCCATGCAGGTGCCGCTCGGGCTGGCCGGAGCGCAGCGCGACATGCCGACGTGGTGGCTGCGCCTCATCCTCACCGCCCGGGTCCCGGCGGACTCCGCCGGGTACGAGAACGCGCGAGTAGCGCAGCTGGCGCTGGCGGTGCTGACCCACGACGCGGCTCGCGCGGAACGCGACGAGGTCCGCCGGCAGGAAACCGGGCGCGACAAGTCCCTCGAGGCCGGAAACGCCGAGCCGGTGGCGCTCCCGGAGGCGGCGCGCTCCGGTCGCCTTAGCCGGCTGTTGCCGATGGTGGGCTTCCCCGCGCTGGCCATCGCGGTCGCCGTCATGATCAGCGCGATAGCCGCTGACCATTGGTGGCGAACGACGGGGAGCGTTCCGGAAATCTATGACTTCGGCCTCGGCTACTCCGGGCCGGCCGGTCTGACCGGCCTCCTGTTCACGTCGCCACTGGTGGCGACGGTTGCGGTCACCCACTGGGTGCGCCGGCGCCGCTGGTTCCGCGCCGGCCTGGCGGCCTTCACCGCCGTCGTCCTGGCCTGGTCGGCCGCGAGTGTCGTGCCGGGCCTTCGGGAACTCTGGCTGCACCACGCGCACGACCGGGCCGTCCACTACGCGGAAGTACACGACATCGCGGTGGACGAGCACGACCGGCCCATCCAGGCTCAGTGCGGCATCCAGCGCAGCGGCGACAACGACGATGTGGTGCTGGCTCTGGACGGCAAGGTCAAGACCGGTTGCCGGACCGCATCCGTCTATCTCCGCGGCCGGCGAACCGGCACGCTGACCCTGCCGGCCGACACGCAGTGGACGACAGCGAGCCGGTTCTGGTTCACGTCGAGCGACGACACCGGCGTACTCGTCGTGGCCGGCTGGGTGCCGGACCGGCGCGATTGGCGCCTGATCGCCGTCATGGTCGGCTATCCCGATTTCGGGGTGTGGACCCGCGACCTGGATTCGGCCGGCACCACCTCGACCCAGCTGAAGGCGATTCGCTGGTCCGGCGTCGTGGCGTTCCCGAGCCGGACCGATGTCTACGCGATCGGCCTGAGCACCGGGCAGACGGTGTGGCACCGCTCCTGCTCAGCCGGGCGAAAGTTCAACGGTCTCGGCGGCGCCCATCCCGACGGTGTCGGCGTGTTGTGCGACCAGGAGGAAGTGGTCTACCGAAGCTGACTACCGAACCGCGGCGTCACCTCGGTCAGGGCCTGGTCGAGGATCTCCAGGCCCAGGTCCAGTTCGGCGTGGGTCGAGGTCAGCGCGGGAGCGATTCGGAACACGCCGCCCATCGCGGGCAGCTGCACCACGTTCATGTGCAGGCCCAGTTCCAGGCAGCGCTGGGTCACCGCCGTACCCAGCTCGTTCGCGGGTTTCTTGGATTCTCGGTCCTGGACTAATTCGAGGCCGATCAGCAGGCCGCGGCCGCGCACGTCGCCGATTGCCGGGTGTTTCCCGGCCAAACCCCGAAGACCCTTCCGGAGGTACGCGCCCAGAGAGGCGGCCTGCTTGTCGAGTTCGGACTCCTCCAGCACGTCCAGGACGGTGTTGCCCACGGCGGCCACGAGCGGGTCCGAGACGTGGGTGGTGAAGAACAGGAAGCCCCGGTCGTGGGCGGTCTGCTCGATCTCGGAGGACGTGATCACGGCGGCCAGTGGCAGGCCGGCGCCCAGCGTCTTGGACAGGGTCAGGATGTCCGGCGTTACGCCGTCGCGCTGGAAGGCGTACCAGTCGCCGGTTCGGCACAGGCCGGTCTGGGCCTCGTCGAGGATCAGCAGGCCGCCGCGTTCGTGGCATTTGTCGCGTAGCGCGGCCAGGTAGCCGGCTGGCAGGTCGAGCACTCCGCCGGAGCTGAGGATGGGCTCGATGATGCAGGCCGCCAGCGCGCCCACCGACTGGGCGTCGAACAGGTCGAACGCGAAGTCCAGTTGCCGCCGCCAGTCCAGGGAACCGTCGTCCGCGGTGAAGTCGGGCCGGTACGAGTTCGGCGTGGGGATGGCGAAGTTGCCGGGGGCGGCCGGCCCGTACCCCTTGCGGCCGGAGCTGTAGGTCGCGCCGGCCGCGGCCTGGGTCATGCCGTGCCAGGAGCGCGCGAAGGAGATCACCTCGTGCCCGCCGGTGACCAGCTTGGCCATCCGGATCGCGGCCTCGTTCGACTCGGCCCCGGTGGTCAGCAGCAGCACCTTTTCCAACGGGTCCGGCAGCGAATCGGCGAGCCGGCGGGCGAGGTCGACGACCGGGCGGGACAGCATGCCGCTGAACAGGTGGTCGAGGGTGGCGGCCTGCCGCTGGATCGTCGAGACGACCGCCGGGTGTGAATGGCCGAGGATGGCGCTCATCTGCCCGGACGTGAAGTCGAGCACCTTCCGGCCGTCGGCGATGTAGACGAAACTGCCGGACGCGCGCTCGATGATCTTGGGGACGAAGCGTCCCGCGCCGGAGTAGCGGACCAGGTGGCGATCGGCGTCGGACCAGAAATCAGTCATGGAATGACGTTAGAAAGCCACCGAGCATCACGTCCAGCGCACATTTTTGCCCCAGCTGTTAAGCGGAGCCGTACAGTCCCGGCATGACGCTCAACCCCTGGCGCCTGCGGCTGCTCACCGACCTGGCCACCTACGGCACGGTCCGGGCGGTCGCCCAGCGCGGCAACCTCAGCCCGTCCGCGGTCTCCCAGCAGCTGGCCACGCTCGAACGGGAGACCCGGACCGCGCTGCTGGAACGCACCGGCCGCCGGATCCGGCTGACCGCCGCCGGGGTGCTGCTGGCCGGCCGGGCCCGGGAGATCCTGGCCGCGATGGACGCCGCCGAGGCCGAGCTGCGCGGCCTGGCCGACGAACCGGCCGGCACGGTGCGGCTGGCCGCGTTCCAGAGCGCGGTGCACTCCCTGGCCGAACCGGCGGTGGCCGCCCTGGCCGAGCGGCACCCGGACGTCACGGTCGTGCTGCTGGAGTCGGAACCGCACGAGAGCATGCCGGCCCTGCGCCGCGGCGACGTGGACGTCATCATCACCACCAGCGACTTCGTCGGCGCCGAGCTCGACCCGGCCATCGACCTGGTGCCGATCGCCGAGGACGAGATCGTGCTGGTCCTGCCAAACGATCACCCAATGACGAGAGACGAAGCGATAAGTCTGGACAAATGCCAACGGCAGCGCTGGACGTTCGACATAACCGGCTCCTACATGTCCGAGCTGGCTACCGGGCTGTGCCGCGCGGCCGGGTTCGAGCCGGAGGTGATCTGCCGCTTCAACAACTACATGATCGCGTTGCAGCACGTGGAGAAGGGCCGCTCGATCGCGCTGCTGCCCAGCCTCGCCGTCGACCCCCGCTACCGGGTGACCACCCGGCCGCTCGATCCGCCGGTGACCCGCCGGATCACCGCCGCGGTCCGCCGGCCCGCCACCCCGCGCCCCGAGATCACCGCGGTTCTCAGCGCGTTGCGTACGCCGCTCAACCTTTCCGGCATCCACGGGCGTTGACCTCGTATGTCATCCGACTTCCGCGAGTTCGTCGAACGGCAGTGGGCGCCGCTGCTGCGCACCGCCTACCTGCTGACCGGCGACCGCGGCCACGCCGAGGACCTGGTGCAGGCCGCCCTCGAGAAGACCCACCGCCGCTGGGACAAGGTGTCCACGATGGACGCGCCGGTCGCCTACGTGCGCAAAGCCATGGTCAACACGGCGGTGAGCTGGCGGCGCCGAAGACGGGTCAGTGAGGTCCCGCTGCTAGCCGACGACGGCCCGGTCAGCGACCCCTACGGCCGCGTCGACCAGCGTCAACAGGTCCTCGCCGCGCTGCGGAAACTGCCGCCGCGGATGCGGGCCGTGCTGGTGCTGCGTTACTTCGAGGACCTCAGCGAGGCCGACATCGCCTTCGCCCTCGGCTGCTCGGCCGGGAGTGTGAAGAGCCAGGCGTCGCGCGGCCTGGACCGCCTGCGCGCGCACCTGAATGACCACGAGATCACCATGACCACCGCACTGCAGGGGAGCTGAGCGTGAACACCGAGACGATCCTGCGCGAGGCGCTGAACAGCGGAGCGACTGCGGTCGCCGTACCGGAAGATCCTTGGTCCGGTTTTTCCAAGCGCGAGCGAACCCACCGGCGCAACCGTCGCGTCCGGCTGTCGGCCGCCGTAGCGGCCCTGGTCGCCGTGGTCGGCGCGCAGTCCGGCCTGGTCCCGTTGCCCGGCTGGGCGCCCGGCATCGCGGTCGCCGGCCGGCAGACCGCGCTGACCAGCGCACCCACCCGCGGCAATCTCGCCGGCGACACAGCCTTCCTCGACGGCCTACGCCGCGAGATCAAAGACATCGAGGACCCGGGCGAGATCTGGGAGATCACCTCCCGCCAGAAGATCAAGATTGTGTACGCCGCTGACGTGCACAATCACAGGCTGGCGCTGGCCTGGGTGCCGCTGCGGTTCGGCTTCCTGACCGACACGGCGCTGGTCTGGTACGAGGGTCCGGCCGGGTCCCCCGCGAGCCGGATGACCGAGGCGGGTCGCGGCGACGGCGGTCAGACCGTGGAGACGTGGATGGAGGGCCACACCGACGTGCCCGGCACCCTGGTGGTGGTCGCACCGCCGTCCGCCACCATCGCGGTGAGCAGCGGTTTCAGCTATTCGGCAGCGGGCCGGGTCGAGCACGCGAAACCGGCGGTGTCCACCGGCCTGGCCGAGGTGGAGGTGCCGGCCGCACCGGTCGAGCCCGGCGTAACCCTCAAGGTCACTGACGGTGGCGCAACCCTCCACGACGGACCGTCGTCGGGTTCCTGGTCCGGCCCGACCGGCCCGGACGAACCGACCGAGGCGGTGCTCACCGCGGCCCTGGCCGGCCACACCTTCGACTGGCAGACGCTGCAGAGGTGGGCGTCGATGGCCCTGAACGACGCCCGCCTGACCACGACCGGCACGACGATCGGCGTGCGCTGGACCGGCACGGTAAACGGCCAGACCGCCGCGGTGCTCACGCTGCGGCGACCCGGAAGCGGCGTGCTGGCATACGCGATCCACGGCGCCGCCGATTCCTACCGCCTGGACATGCGGCTGCTGCTCCCCGCGGCCGGAGCCGACACCCGCCCCTTGGCCTGGCGCATGCGAGCCGACGGCAAGGACGACCGCACCGACCAGGTGATGGTGGTAACCCCACCGGGCACCGCCCGAGCCACCCTGAACGGCACCCCGCTGACCCTGGACGCCACCGGAGCCGCAACCGCCTCGCTGCCGCCAGGCGCAGCCGCGACGGTGACCGCCTATCCGGCCAACGACGCGCCCCCGGCCAGCACCCCGGTGCCCCCCTTCGAGACCGACAGCGGAGGCCTGCCGGGCGACACCCCCAGAACCCGGATCGTGCCGTAGCCGTGCGACCGTCTCAGCCGGAAGGGCGAGGGTAGCGACGGGAGGCCGGAGGTCGTGCTCGGATTTCCGGCCCACGCCACGGGGTATTGGCAGGTATGTCCTCGCCTCGTACCGCTCGCATGAGTCCTGCCGAGCGGCAACTCATCCGTGCCGCGCCCCGCCCTGCCGAGGGCTTCACCAGCGTGGCGGCCTCGGTGCGCGGCCTGCGCCTGCACATCCGGCAGCGCGTCGATTCCGGCAGTTCGGCGCCGGTGTGGCTGCTTCTGCACGGGCTGGCGGTCTCGCACCGGTATCTGATGCCGACCGCGGCGGCCCTGCCCGGGTCGGTGTTCGTTCCCGATCTGCCGGGTTTCGGGTTGTCCGATGATCCGGACGGCGTGCTGACCGTGGAGCAGCACGCCGCGGTCGTCGCGGACTGGATGGTGGCGAGTGGCCTGCGCGGCGTCAACGTGCTGGCCAACTCGTTCGGCTGCCAGGTTGCCGTCGAGCTGGCGATCCGGCGACCCGAGCTGGTCGCCTCGCTGGTCCTGGTCGGGCCCACCGCCGACCCCGCCGCGGCGACCGCCGGCGGTCTGGTCCGTCGTTGGTTGCGGGACCTTTTCCGGGAGGATCCGCACCAGATTCCGATGATCCTTACCGACTTCCGGGACGCCGGGCCGCGACGCATCTGGCGGACGCTCGGGCACTCCGTGGACCATCGCATGGAATGCCGCATCCCCCTCGTCGACGTACCGACCCTGGTTCTGCGCGGCCAGTACGACCCGATCGCACCGCCGGCCTGGGTCACGGAGGCGGCGTCGCTGGCCTCGCTCGGCGCCGCCGCCGACGTTCCCGGTGCGGCGCACAACGCGGTGACCACGGCCGGGGCGGCGGTTGCGGGCTTTGCCCAGGCGCATGCCGCCCTCCCGGCCGACGAGCATCGCATGCCGCTCGACCACGACACCTCGCCCGCGCAGGCTCGGCGACTCGCCGAGCGGGTGCTGCAGGACTGGAACATGACCGACCGGACCGAGGACGTGCTGCTGGTCACCACCGAGCTGGTCCAGAACGTCTCCAAGCACACCGCCGACGGGGGTGAGCTGCGTCTGCGCCGGCAGGACGACGCGATCCTGATCGAGGTCACCGACTCCGACCCGCACCTGCCCCAGGTCAAGCACTCCGCGCCCACCGTTGCCGGTGGGCGCGGGCTGTTGCTGGTGGCCTCGACCGCCCGGCGGTGGGGGAGCCGGCCGGTCCGCTGGGCCGGCCAGGCCGGCAAGATCGTGTGGGCGGAGATCACCCGGCGGCGGCCGGGCTGACGGTGACATGAAGCGGCCGCCGCCCGCGATGCGGGCGGCGGCCGATGAAGCAGACGGGGTCAGGATCGGCGGCGGCCGTAGAGGCCCGCGACGGCGGCGACCCCGGCCGCGGCCAGTACGACCTGGATGAGCAGTTCGATCCAGTCGATGCCGTCGGTGTCGTTGACGCCCAGGCCCGAGGCGATGAACGTGCCGATGAGGGCGGCCACGATGCCGATCAGGATGGTCAGCCAGATCGGGATGTTCTGCTTGCCGGGCACGACCAGGCGGCCGAGCGCGCCGATGACGAGGCCGATGATGATTGCGGTGATGATCCCGGAGACGTGCACGTCGAGCTCCTAGCTAGGTGGGGGGTGCGCTCGCAGCATGCCCATCGGGCTCACCCCGCCAAACCTGCTCAGGCGATGACGGCATCGACCGCCTTCTTGAGTGCCGAGGGCTGCGCCGGGCTGCGCGGGGCCTTCTCGCGCATGTCGTTCATCCGGGCGCCCAGCTCCTGCAGCTGCTTGCGGCCGACGCCCTCGCGGACCTGCGGGAACCAGTCCTTCTCTTCCTCGTCGATGTGGTGCGTGACGTTCTCGATGAGCACCGTCGTCTTGGCCTCGAACCGCTCGTCGCCGGCGTCCATCGCGGCCAGTTCGGCGCAGAGGATGTCCGCGACGTGGTGTTCCTCGTACGACTCCAGCACGTCGTCCTCGAGGTCCGGCAGCAGCTTGCGGACCTCGGGGTACATCACCTCGTTCTCGAGGTAGGTGTGCACGGTCAGTTCTTCGATGATCCGCTTGACGATGTCGCCCTTGGCCTTCGCGGCGTCCTCACCGGCGTCCTGGAATTCGCGAAACAGTTTCTTGATCTTTTTGTGGTCGTCTTTGAGTACGACGATGGCGTCTGTCGACATTTGCTCTCCTAAGATTTCAGGAGCGGCATACCCTTGCTATGCGTAAATAAACTGTCCCGGGGCCGATGTCGAGGTCAGGAAGTGTTGAAGACCCGGCAAGAGTTGGTCAGGGGCGGTTTCCTGCGGGTAATGACCGGCGCCGTCGATGGCGATCAGATGCGGATTGGTGAGCAGGTCAGCGACCGTCCGATGGTGGTGCGGCGGAATTGTCCGGTCGTCGGTTCCCCAGACCAGCAGAATGGGCATATCGCCGAGTTGCCTGAGGTGCTGGGTGGCGCTGACGGTCTGGCCTCGCCAGTTGATGACGGTGCGGGCCGTGCGCAGGAACGTCCGCCGCTGGCGCCGGTCGGTGAGCCGGCGCATGCTTTCCGCCACCGGAGCGGCGTCCGGCGGCGCCAGCATGCCGGGGGCGATCGAGGCCACCGCCGACAGGAACCATCGGGTGACGCGTTCGGGAAGCATCGCCACCCCGGCGACGAGTGCCGGTGCGCCGGGCAGCGTGACCACGCGCAGCGCCGGCGTCAGCTGCGGGCCGAGACCGCCACTGCTGATCAGTACGAGTCGGTCGGTGCGCTCCGGGAACTGGTACGCGAACTGCAGCGCGACGCCACCGCCCAGGCTGTGGCCGGCCACCGTCGCCGAGGAGTGGCCGAGGGCGACAAGCACGTCCCGGAGTGACGCGGCCAGGGCGCCGAGCGAGTAGTCGCCGGCCGGTGCGTCGGAATCGCCGTGGCCGGGCAGATCGGGGGCGATGACGGTGTGCGTGGCGGCCAGCTCGCCGAGTACCCGGTCCCAGGTGTGCCGGCTCGCGCCGAGCCCGTGCACCAGCAGCAGCGGCTCGCCGGTGCCGGCGATGGTGCAGACGACGTCGCCGTCCCCGACGCGTACCCGCCGCTCCGTGGTTGTTGTCATGTTTCCAGCATTGCGGGCGCGCGGCCGGGTGACAGTGGTGCTAACACCCCCTTTCAGATGCCGGTCCGCATCGGGACGACGCCGTCGCGGGTCGCCGCCACCAGCAGTTCGTGGTCCTTCTCGGTGACGTCCGCGTAGCTTTCGGCGAAGTCGGCGACCGCCTGCTCGAACCGGTCGCTCGACCCGAGGTAGGCCGCGATCGCCAGCCGGTCCCCGGACCGGGCGTGCGCCCGGGCCAGGGTCCAGCCACAGAGCTGGGCGTACGCGGCCATCCCGGCCGGGCGCATCTGCTCGACGTCGGCCGAGCCCTTCCAGTCGTGCAGTTGCCGCACGTAGAAGTCGCGGCCGCCGACCTGATGGGTGCCGAGGAAGATGTCGCCGCTGGCCTGCATCGTGCGCTGGCCGGCCACCACCCGCTCGCCGTGGTGGGCGAACTCACTGGCCCCCGCGTAGTCCTCCAGCACCGAGGCCTGGGCCTGTTTGGCCTGCAGGAACAGCGGGTCGGCGTCGTCCCGGCCGAGCAGCAGCAGGATCCACGAGCGGGTGCCGACGCTGCCGACCCCGACCACCTTGCGGGCCATGTGCACCAGGTGGAACTGGCCGAGCAACTGCCGGCGCTCGGGCGGCAGGGTGTGCCGGTAGCCGGTGAGGAGTTCCTGCATCTGGCCGAACAGCTCGTCGGCCGAGGCCTCCGGGAGCAGGTCCTCGACCGGCACCACGATCGGCGGCTGGGCGGTGATCCGGCGCCGGCCGTCGACCACGGCGGAGAGTTTCCCCAGGGCGCGCATGCTGTCCCGGGTGCGGGCCTTGCGCAGGGTGTCCTGCGTGCGTTTCACCTGGCTCGGGGCCAGGGTGGTACGCATCTGCTCGACCAGGGACTCGATGGCGACCTGGGCGTACCAGACGTCGAGGTTGGTCCGGCCGGCGAAATCGCGCATGGCGGTGCGATAGGCGGCACCGGCCGCGATCGCCACCCGGCGGCGCTGCCGGGCCGGGTAACCGTTGTGCCGGCCGGCCACGGCCAGGCTGGCGACCAGCCGTTTCACGTCCCACTCCCAGGGGCCGGGGAGCGTCTCGTCGAAGTCGTTGATGTCGAACACCAGGGTGCGCTCGGCCGAGGCGAAGATGCCGAAGTTCGACAGGTGGGCGTCCCCGCAGGTCTGGGTGCGCAGGCCGGAGGTCGGCGTGCCGGCCAGGTCGGCGGCCATCACCCCGGCCGCACCCCGGTAGAAGGTGAACGGGGTGAGGAGCATCCGGCCGTACCGGATCGGGACGAGCTCCGGCACCCGGGCGGTGTCCCCGGCGATCAGCATGGCGACCGGATCGCGATCGGACCGCAGGGTCAGATCGGCGTGCGCGTCCAGGGGCGCGGCTTTACGGGCGGCCTTGCCGAGCCGGACCCGAACCCCAGGGGACGGGAGAGGTGCAGTCATCCGGTCACGGTCCGCCGGTTGCCGCGCGGTGCCATCACCCCGGGCGCATGAACCGGCGGAAACATAGTTGGCGATCACGAGCGCGTCTTGATACGGTCTTCTGCATAGTCATGCGGAGGTTGGTATGGGGATTCGAGTCGCCGTTGCGGGGGCCAGTGGTTACGCGGGGGGCGAGCTCCTGCGTCTGCTCGCCGGGCACCCCGAGTTCGATCTCGTGGCGGCCACCGCGCACTCCCAGGCGGGCACGCACGTCACCGCCGTACACCCGCAGTTGGCCGGCCTCGACCTGACGCTCGGGGTGACCGATGCGGCCGGCCTGGCCGACGCTGACCTGGTGTTTCTTGCTCTTCCGCACGGGCAGTCGGCGGCCGTGGCCGCGCAGCTGCCGGCGCACGTCAAGGTCGTCGACCTCGGGGCCGACTTCCGGCTGAAGGACGCCGGGCTGTGGCAGAAATACTACGGCGGTGAGCACGCCGGCACCTGGACCTACGGGCTGCCCGAGCTGCCCGGTCAGCGGGCCGCGATCGCGGCCTCGACCCGGGTCGCCAACACGGGTTGTTATGCGGCCACCATCACACTTGCGCTCGCTCCGCTGATCGCCTCCGGGCTTGCGAGCCCGGAGGATGTGGTCGTGGTGGCCAGCTCCGGCACCTCCGGCGCGGGCCGCAGCGCCAAGGTGAACCTGCTGGCCAGCGAGGTGATGGGCGACCTGTCGCCGTACAAGGTGGGCGCGCACCAGCACGTGCCGGAGATCAAGCAGGCGACCGGCGCGACGTCACTCTCGATGACCCCGGTCCTCGCGCCGATGCCGCGCGGCATCCTCGCGACGGTTACCGCGCGCTTCGCCAAGGAAGGCGACCCGCAAAAGGTTCTCCAGGAGGCGTACGCGGGGGAGCCGTTCATCCACGTCCTGCCGGCCGGGCAGTGGCCGCACACCGCGGCTACCTCCGGGTCCAACTCCTGTCATCTGCAGGCGACCGTCGACGTCGACTCGGGCCGGATCATCGTGGTCAGCGCCCTCGACAACCTGGGCAAGGGTGCCTCCGGTCAAGCTGTGCAGTGCGCCAACCTCATGTTCGGCCTGCCCGAGACGATGGGCCTGTCCGTGTTCGGAGTCGCACCATGACCGTGACCCACCCCAAGGGCTTCCGGGCCAGCGGCGTCGCCGCCGGTCTCAAGGCCACCGGCAACCCGGACGTCGCCCTGGTCGTCAACGACGGGCCCGACTACACCGCTGCCGCCGTCTTCACCGGCAACCGCGTCAAGGCCGCCCCGGTCCTGTGGAGCCAGCAGGTGCTCAAGGGCGGCATCGTGCGCGCGGTCGTGCTCAACTCGGGCGGCGCCAACGCCTGCACCGGCACCCAAGGCTTCCGCGACACCCACGCCACCGCCGAGCACACCGCGACCGTGCTGCGCGGCGGCCCCAAGCCGCAGATGATCGGGCCCGGCGACGTGGCGGTCTGCTCTACCGGGCTGATCGGTGAGCTGCTGCCGATGGACAAGCTGCTGCCCGGCGTCACCGCCGCGGCGAAGGCGCTGACCGCGGACGGCGGCGGGAAAGCCGCCGAGGCGATCATGACGACCGACACGGTGGCCAAGAACGCCGTGGTGCAGAACCAAGGCTGGTCGGTCGGCGGCATCGCCAAGGGCGCCGGCATGCTCGCGCCGGCCCTGGCCACCATGCTCGTGGTCATCACCACCGACGCGTCGGCCGACAACGAGGTGCTCGACGCGGCACTACGTGAGGCGACCCGGCTCACCTTCGACCGGATCGACGCGGACGGCTGCATGTCGACGAACGACACCGTGCTGTTGCTGGCCAGCGGGGCTTCCGACGTGCAGCCCTCGCAGGAGGAACTGACCGCGGCGGTCACCGCCGTTTGCCACGACCTCGCGCAGCAGCTCATCGCGGACGCCGAGGGTGCCACCAAGCACGTCGAGATCGTCGTCGAGGGCGCCGACACCGAGGCCGACGCGGTCGAGGTGGGGCGCTCGGTGGCCGGGAACAACCTGGTCAAGACCGCGCTGTTCGGCAACGATCCGAACTGGGGTCGCATCCTGGCCGCGGTCGGCACCACCAAGGCCAAGTTCGAACCGGACCGGGTCGACGTCGCGATCAACGGCGTCTGGATCTGCAAGGGCGGCGCGGCGGCCGAGGACCGGTCGAAGGTCGACCTGAGCGGGCGGGACGTCACCATCACGATCAACCTGCGTGAGGGCGCGATGAGCGCCACCATTTGGACGACAGATCTCTCCCACGCGTACGTGCATGAGAACTCGGCGTACTCCTCATGACGTCACCGCTGGAGAAGGCCGGGGTGCTGATCGAGGCGCTGCCCTGGCTGGAGCGCTTCCACGGCACGACCGTCGTGATCAAATACGGCGGCAACGCGATGATCACCCCGGAGCTGCAGAAGGCGTTCGCGGAAGACATCGTATTTATGCGATATGTCGGGATCAAGCCGGTAGTGGTGCACGGTGGTGGACCGCAGATCAGCCGGATGCTCGACAAGCTCGGGATCGAAAGCGAATTCCGTGGCGGTCTCCGGGTCACCACCCCTGAAGCCATGGACGTGGTCCGGATGGTTTTGACGGGACAGGTCGGACGTGAGCTGGTCGGGCTGATCAACCAGCACGGCCCGTTCGCGGTCGGACTCTCCGGTGAGGACGCCCGCCTGTTCACCGCGACCCGGCGAGGCACCGTGATCGACGGTGAGCCGGTCGACATCGGCCAGGTCGGCGACGTCACGCGCGTCGACACCAGCGCGGTGGACGACCTGATCGCGGCCGGCCGCATCCCGGTCATCGCGAGTGTGGCGCCGGACGCCGACGGGGTCGTGCACAACGTCAACGCCGACACGGCTGCCGCCGCCCTGGCCGAGGCGCTGGGTGCACGCAAGCTGGTCGTGCTCACCGACGTGCCCGGTCTCTACACCAACTGGCCGGACACCGACTCGCTCACCACCCGGATCGACGCCGACGACCTCGAGAAGCTGCTGCCCAGCCTCGAAGCCGGCATGGTCCCCAAGATGGAGGCGTGCCTGCGGGCCGTCCGCGGCGGCGTGCCGGCCGCGCACGTGGTCGACGGCCGCGTCCCCCACTCCACGCTGCTGGAAGTCTTCACCTCGGAAGGAATCGGAACCATGGTGGTGCCGTCATGACCTCGCTGGTAGACCGGTGGTCGACCTCGATGATGAACAACTACGGCACGCCGCAGATCGCCCTGGTCCGAGGTGAGGGCGCGGTGGTCACCGACGAGAACGGCACGGAGTACGTCGACTTCCTCGGCGGCATCGCGGTGAACGCCCTGGGCCACGCCCACCCCGCCGTCGTCGAGGCGGTCACCCACCAGATCTCGCAGCTCGGGCACGTGTCCAACCTCTACGTCGCCGAGCCCTGCGTGGCCCTGGCCGAGCTGCTGCTGGCGCTGGCCGGCCGCCCCGGCCGGGTCATCTTCGGCAACTCCGGGGCCGAGGCCAACGAGGCCGCCTTCAAGCTGTCCCGGCTCACCGGCCGCACCCACGTGGTGGCGACCGAGGGCGCGTTCCACGGCCGGACCATGGGCGCGCTCGCGCTGACCGGCCAGCCGTCCAAGGCCGACCCGTTCCGCCCGCTGCCCGGCGAGGTCACGCACGTCGCGTTCGGTTCGCTGGAGACGCTGGACAACGCGGTCACCACCGAGACCGCGATGGTCATCCTCGAACCGATCCAGGGCGAGAACGGCGTGGTCGTCCCGCCGGCCGGCTACCTGGCCGGGGCGCGGGAGATCTGCACCCGCAACGGCGCGCTGCTCGTCCTCGACGAGGTGCAGACCGGCATCGGCCGCACCGGACACTGGTTCCACCACCAGAGCGAGGGCGTCGAACCCGACATCATCACCCTGGCCAAGGGCCTCGGCGGCGGGCTGCCGCTGGGCGCCTGCATCGCGTTCGGCCGGGCCGCCGACCTGTTCACCCCGGGCTCGCACGGCACCACGTTCGGCGGCAACCCGGTCTCCTGCGCGGCCGGTCTCGCGGTGGTCCGCACGATCGCCAACGAGGGCCTGCTCGACCACGTCAAGCGGGTCGGCGAGCAGCTGCGGCGGGCGCTCGAGAACCACCCGCTGGTCGACCACGTGCGCGGCGCCGGTCTGCTGCTCGGTGTCGTGCTCAAGCAGCCGGTCGCGAAAGAGCTGCACAAAAAGCTGCACGAAGCCGGCTTCCTGGTCAACGCCCCCCAACCGGACGTCATCCGGCTCGCCCCGCCGCTGATCATCAGCACCGAGCAGGCCGACGCCCTCATCGCCGCTTTTGGAGCCATCAAGTGACCCTGGCCCCCAAAATCAGACACTTCCTGCGCGACGACGACCTCAGCCCGCAGGAGCAGGCGACCGTCCTCGAACTCGCGGCCGAGATGAAGGCGTCCCGCTTCGCCTACCGGCCGCTCGAAGGCCCCCGCTCGGTGGCCGTCTTCTTCGACAAGGTCAGCCTGCGCACCCGGCTGTCGTTCGAGGCCGGCATCGCCGAGCTGGGCGGCCAGCCGATCATCGTGGACACCCAGGCCACCCACTTCGGCCGGGGCGAATCGCTGTCCGACGCGGGCCGGGTGGTCTCCCGGTACGTCGCGGCCATGGTCTTCCGGACCACCGGCGACGAACGGCTGACCGAGTTGGCCTCCGGCGTCAACGTGCCGGTCGTCAACGCGCTCACCGACGGTTTCCACCCCTGCCAGCTGCTGGCCGACCTGCAGACGGTCCGCGAACGCTTCGGATCAACAACAAACCGCAAGCTGGCGTACGTCGGTGACGCGGCCAACAACATGGCGCACTCGTACCTACTGGCGGGCGCGACCGCAGGCATGCACGTACGCGTAGCCGGCCCTTCCGGTTTTGATCCTTCACCGGCCGTGGTTTCCCGGGCCGCCGAGATCGCGGCCTGGACCGGGGGCTCGGTCGAGGTCGTGCGGGACCCGTTCGAAGCGGCCGACGGGGTGGACGTGCTCGCCACCGACACCTGGACCTCGATGGGTCAGGAGGGTGACGGCAAGGATCGGCTCACGCCTTTCCGCCCGTACCAGATCAATGAAAAGCTCCTGGCCGCCGCCGCGCCGGAAGCGATCGTCCTGCACTGCCTGCCCGCGCATCGCGGGGAGGAGATCACCGATGAGGTGATGGACGGACCGCAGAGCGCCGTGTTCGACCAGGCCGAGAACCGCCTGCATGCGCAGAAGGCGCTGCTGGCCTGGCTGCTGGCGGTGAACGAGCAGTGACCGGGCCGGTGACCCGTGCGGGCAGGCATGCCCGGATCGTCGAGCTGATCAGGGACAAGGCGATCCGGTCGCAGACCGAGCTCGCCGAACTCCTGGCCGGCGACGGTGTGCAGGTCACCCAGGCCACCCTGTCCCGGGACCTGGAGGAGCTGGGGGCCGTGAAGGTCAGCGGCGCCTACCTCATCCCGGAGGACGGCAAGCGTCCCCTGCGCGAGGCCGAGAACGCCCCGGCCCGTCTCCTGCGGCTGCTGCGGGAGTTGCTCACCGGAGTGGACGCCAGCGGCAACATCGCGGTCCTGCGCACCCCGCCCGGAGCGGCTCAGTTCCTGGCCAGCGCGCTTGATCGCTCCGGACTCACCGATGTCGTCGGCACCATCGCCGGCGACGACACCATTCTCGTCGTGGCCCGCGACGTCACCGGCGGCAAGGCCTTGGCCGAAAAGCTCGCCGACTGGGCCGGACATAGTAACGACAACTTTGAAGGGAGCACCCCGTGACCGAGCGGGTCGTTCTTGCGTTCTCCGGCGGACTCGACACCTCCGTCGCCATTCCCTATCTCGCCGAGCAGACCGGCGGCGAGGTCATCGCCGTGGCGCTCGACGTCGGCCAGGGCGGCGAGGACATGGAGGTCATCCGGCAGCGCGCGCTCGACTGTGGCGCGGCCGAGAGCGTCGTGGTGGACGCCCGCGAGGAGTTCGCGGCCGACTTCTGCCTGCCGGCGCTGCGGGCCAACGCGCTCTACATGGACCGGTACCCGCTGGTGTCGGCGCTGTCCCGGCCGCTGATCGTGCGGCACCTGGTCGAGGCGGCCAAGCAGTACGGCGGCACGATCGTCTCGCACGGCTGCACCGGCAAGGGCAACGACCAGGTCCGGTTCGAGGTCGGCATCGGGGCGCTCGACCCGACGCTCAAGGTGATCGCGCCGGCCCGGGACTTCGCCTGGACCCGGGACAAGGCGATCGCGCTGGCCGAGGAGAAGGGGCTGCCGATCGACGTCACGCACAAGTCGCCGTACTCGATCGACCAGAACCTGTGGGGCCGCGCCGTCGAGACCGGCTTCCTCGAGGACATCTGGAACGCGCCGATCGAGGACATCTACTCGTACACGGCGAACCCCGCTGAGCCGCGGGACGCCGACGAGGTCGTCATCACCTTCGACCAGGGCAACCCGGTCGCCATCGACGGCGAGACCGTCACGCCTTACCAGGCCATCACCGAGCTGAACCGGCGCGCCGGCGCGCAGGGTGTCGGCCGTCTCGACATGGTCGAGGACCGGCTGGTCGGCATCAAGAGCCGCGAGGTGTACGAGGCGCCCGGCGCGATCGCGCTGATCACCGCCCACCAGGAGCTCGAGAACGTCACCGTCGAGCGTGACCTGGCCCGCTTCAAGCGCTCGGTCGACCAGCGCTGGGGCGAGCTCGTCTACGACGGCCTGTGGTTCTCGCCGCTGAAGAACGCGCTCGACACATTCATCGACGACTCGCAGAAGTACGTCTCCGGCGAGGTGCGGCTCACCCTGCACGGCGGCCGTGCGGTGGTCACCGGCCGGCGCTCGGACGCCAGCCTGTACGACTTCGGCATGGCCACCTACGACACCGGCGACACCTTCGACCAGACCCTGGCCAAGGGCTTCGTGCAGCTCTGGGGCCTCCCGTCGCGCATGGCGGCGGGCCGTGACCGGCGGCTGGCAGACTGACCGTCGTGACTGAGAAGACGAGTTTGTGGGGCGGCCGGTTCTCCGGCGGCCCCGCCGACGCCCTGGCCCGGCTGTCGGTGAGTGTCCAGTTCGACTGGCGCCTCGCCCCGTACGACATCGCCGGTTCCCGGGCCCACGCCCGGGTGCTCGCCGCGGCCGGGTTGCTCGACCCGGACGAGCTGGGCCAGATGCTGGCCGCCCTCGACGACCTCGAGGCGGCCTGCGCGTCCGGCGAGTTCCGGCCCACGATCGACGACGAGGACGTGCACACCGCGCTGGAGCGCGGCCTGCTGGAACGGCTCGGCACCCTCGGCGGCAAGCTGCGGGCCGGCCGGTCCCGCAACGACCAGGTCGCCACCGACCTGCGGCTCTACCTGCGCGACCACGCCCGCGGCCTGGCCGTGGCGCTGGTCGAGCTGGCCGATGCGCTTACCGAGCAGGCCGCGCTGAACGTCAACACGGCCGCGCCCGGCATGACGCACCTGCAGCACGCCCAGCCGGTCACCTTCGGCCACTGGCTGCTCGCCCACGTGCAGCCGCTGCTCCGCGATCTTGAGCGGCTGCGGGACTGGGACTCACGCGCGGCGATCTCGCCGCTCGGCTCGGGGGCACTGGCCGGTTCCTCGCTGCCGCTCGACCCGGCCGCGGTCGCTAAGGAGCTGGGCTTCACCGCCCCCGCTCCGAACTCGATGGACGCGGTCGCCGACCGGGACTTCGTGGCCGAGTTCCTGTTCGTGACGGCGCTGATCGGCGTGCACCTGTCCCGCCTGGGCGAGGAGGTGGTCCTCTGGACCTCCACCGAGTTCGGCTGGGTCGAGCTGGACGACGCCTTCGCCACCGGCTCGTCGATCATGCCGCAGAAGAAGAACGCGGACATCGCCGAACTGGCCCGCGGCAAGAGCGGCCGGCTGATCGGCGGCCTGGTCACGGTGCTGACCATGCTCAAGGGCCTGCCGCTGACCTACGACCGGGACATGCAGGAGGACAAAGAGCCGGCCTTCGACGCGATCGAAACGCTGGGACTCCTGCTGCCGGCTCTGGCCGGCATGATCTCCACCATGACGGTACGGGTGGACCGCCTGGCCGCCGCCACGCCGGTCGGCTTCTCGCTGGCCACCGAGGTCGCCGACTGGCTGGTCCGGCGGGGCGTCCCGTTCCGCGAGGCGCACGAGATCACCGGGCAGCTGGTGGCACTGTGCTCGGTGCGCGGCTGCGAACTCGAGGACCTGACCGACGACGACCTGAAGACGGTCAGCGGCCACCTGGACCCCTCAGTCCGCAATGTCCTCACGGTCGAGTCGGCCCTGGCCAGCCGCACCACGCCGGGCTCGACCGGCCCCGGCCCGGTAGCCGACCAACTGGCCACGGTCCAGCACAAGCTGGACAGCTGGCGCCAGTGGGCGGTCGAGAAGGTGGTACCCCGCTAGATTCGGCCGGATGGAATCCCGTTACATCGACCGTGAAGGTTTCCGGCTGCACGCTCTCTGGCAGCCGGGAACCGGCACCCCGCTGGTGATCGTCCCCGGCGTCATGACCGACGCGAAGGGCTGGCGCCGGGTAGCGGCGGCAATCGACCGCCCCGAGCCGATCCTGATCCTCAACCGGCGGGGCCGGGCACCCAGCGGCCCGCTCGGGCCCGGCTACGGCGTCGAGACCGAGGTGCTCGACCTCTTGGCCTGGCTCGCCTGGCTGGACGAGCCGGCCCGGTTGTTCGGCTGGAGCTACGGCGGACTCGTCACCATCGAGGCCGCGACCCGGACGGCGGCGGTGCGGCAGGTGATCGCGTACGAGCCGGTGCTGCGCCCGTTCGGGGCCACCGCGGTGCCGGCCTTGCGCGCCGCGATCGCCGTCGGCGACCTCGACCGCGCCGTGGAGCTGGTCAACCTCGATGTCTCGGGATACCCGCCGGAGCACGTATCGGCGTTGCGGGCCAGTCCCGCGTGGGCGCCGTTGCGGCTCTGGGCGGCGCCGGTGGCGGAGGAACTCGCGGCGCTGAACGCCTTCACCCCACAGCCGGAGCGGTGGGCCGAGCTGGCGATCCCGGTCGACCTGATCATCGGCGAGCACAGCCGGGACGGCGCCCCCTACGGCACCGCCTTCACCGCCGTCCAGCGGCTGCTGCCCCGCGCAACCACGCACGTCCTTCCCGGCCAGGGCCACCTCGCCCACGCCGAAGCACCGGAAGAACTGGGCCATCTGGCCGCCGACATCGTCGCCGGGGTTGCCCGTGCGTGACGCCGGGGTGGTCGCGGTGACGGGCACGTCCGGCCGGTCAACGTCGACGCCACCGCCGCTTTTCTCGACGAGGCCGGCTCCGCCGGCGTGCGGCGTTTCGTCTACATCAGCAGCACCGCGGCGGCGACCACCAGCGCCGTGGCGCACGACGCCGTGGCCGGCACTTTCAATGTCGCCGGCCGCTATCCGTTCACCCGGGCCGACTGCGTCGCCCTGTACCAGGACGCGGCGGCCGTGATCGCCGAGCGGGCTCCCGAGGTCGCCAGGGCATTCCACGATCGAGGCTGGGAACTGCCCGAGCACATCGACCGCGTCTACGACTCGAGCGCCGCCACGACCACTTTCGGCTATCAGCCCACCGAGGGCGTTCTCCGGCTGCTCGGCGAATCGCGAACCCCCTGAAGGCGTAGATCTGCGAAATACCGCATCCCCATACCGTCAAAACCCCTTAAATGGTATGAAATATACCCTTGAAGGTGGGAAATGAACCGGTCACGTGTTACAGCGTCCCTACTCGCCGTACTGACGACGTTTGTGCTGGGCGGTGGGCGTCCGGCGGTTGCCGCGGCGAGCGGTGAGCCGTCTCGCGAAGGCGTCCTGGTCACCGGGACGGGGGCGGTGTTCGGGGAACCTGACCTGTTTACCGCCGAATTCGCGGTGGAGACCGAGGCGTCCACCGTGGGCGATGCGCTGGAACGGGCCAACACCGCGGCCACCCGGATGCGTAACGCGCTCGTCCGGGCCGGCATCGCCCGGGCCGACCTGCAGACGTCGAACGTCGGGATCAGCTCGAAGTTCAACGACGACCGGGACATCATCGGCTACAGCGTGAATCAGGGACTCACCGCGAAGATCCGGAACCTGCCGCGGGCCGGGGCGGTCCTGTCCGCGGGCATCGCCGCCGGCGGCAACGCGGCCCGGCTGAACGGCGTGTCGTTCTCGATCGAGAACGACACCGCGCTGCTCGCCGAGGCGCGCAAGAAGGCCTTCGCGGATGCCCGCGGCAAGGCCGAGCTGTACGCCAAGGAAGCCGGCCGCCCGCTCGGCCGGGTCGTCACGATCAGCGAGGTGGCCCCGACCTTCGGGCCGCCGAGCCCGCAGTACAGCATGGCCGCGTACGACGCGCGGGTTCCCCTCGAGCCGGGCAAGCAGCAGCTGACCGCGACCGTCACCGTGGAATGGGCCCTGGCCGCGCCGGCTCCGGTCACCGCGACCCTCGCCCGCATGCCGGCCAAGCCCCGGCTGACCAACGCACAGCGGGCGGTCCTGGTCGAGGCCACCAGCCGGTTCCGGGACGTCAAGAAGGCGATCGCGGCCGGTTACCGGCCGACCAAGGACTGCGTGCCGGGCATGGGCTTCCACTACGCGAAGCCCGAACTGACCGGCGACATGAAGATCGATCCGGCCCTGCCGGAGATCCTGGTCTACACGGCCGCCGCCGGTGGTTCGGTGCGGCTGGCCGCGCTGGAGTACTTCAAGGCCGACGCCGACGGCAACCTCAAGACCGCCGACGACCGGCCGACGCTGCTCAGCCACCCCTTCGACGGCCCGATGGCCGGCCACCCGGTCCCGCCCGGCCAGCCGCCCATGCCGGTGCACTACGACCTGCACGTCTGGCTCTACCAGAACAACCCAGCCGGCGAACTGACGTCGATGAACCCGGACGTCACCTGCCAGTAGGGAAGGGTCCGAGGACGGTGGTGGTCCGCAGTTCCCAGGAATTGGTGTCGTACCGATGGACCTGGGAGTCGTAGCCACCGCAGTAGAAATGCCGGCTCTGCGGGCCGAAGCAGACGGCCGTGACGAAGTCGATGTGCGGCAGCGTGGCGATCAGGTTGCCGCTGGCCGCGTTCCAGATCTTCGCGGTCCGGTCGTCCGAGGAACTGGCCAGCAGTTCGCTGTCGGGGGAGTAGGCGAGCGCACCGATCATGTTGGTGTGCTCGCTGCTCATCCACCGAGGCCGTACCGCCGGAACCTCCCAGACGGTGACCTTGCCGGTCCAGTTTCCGGCCGCGAAGCTGCGGCCGTCGGCCGCGAAGGCCAGCCGGGTGATGGGTTCCTCCTGCTGGCGTACGGTCGTCGGCCGCCCGGCCTGCTCGAGCGACCAGACCCGCAGGGTCTTGTCCAGCCCCGCGCTGACCACGACGTCGGCGGTGGGGCTGGCGATCACCGCGTTGACCGCGCCGGCGTGCCCGGTCAGCGTGAAGGCCGGGCGCATGGTGTCGACGTGCAGCACCGAGATGGCGCGGTCGTAACCGGCACACAGCAGAAGCCGGGAGTGCCGGTCGAAGCAGACCGAGTTGACCCGCTCGGGCAGCCGGAACTCGCCCCGCCGGGTCGGGCCGGGCAGGTCCCAGAGCAGCACCCGGCCGTCCCATCCGCAGGTGGCCAGCAGGTGCCCGTCGGGGCTGATCACCACCTGCCGGATCCAGTCGTCGTGGCCGGTCAGCGTGGCGGCGATGGTCAGGTCGGGGGTCAGGACGGTGGCTGTGCCGTCGGCGTTGGCGGTGACCAGCCGGCCGTCCGGCGCCGCGACCATGGCGAAGACCAGCGGTTCCTCCCGGACGGTGTCGCCCAGTCCGATCAGGATGTCCATGCACATGCCCCGCAGAATGTCGCTGTTCTGGCGGTTGAGTGCCTGCGCCTTGATGGTGGCGATGTCGTGCGGCGAGGCGAGTTGCTGGACGAAGTCGGTGATCTCGTACGGGATGACGCGTTGCCCGAGGTCGATGACGGGCCACTCGGCGACGCTGCCGGCCAGTCGCTTGGCCACGAAGAACTCCATGAAGGACTTGTGCGCGAACATGAAGTTGCCGAACCGGTCCCGGGCCAGGAACGAGCAGGTTCGCACGTTGGTGTCGAGCTTCTGCAACCGCTGCGGGTCGTGCGGGAACGACTCGGCGAAGAACTCTCCGACGGCCGCACTCAGCTCCTCGTACGGGATGAACAGCCGGTCGGTGGCGTACATCCGCCAGGCCAGCGCCTGGGCGAACGCCAGCCGTTCCTGGGCGGTGATGTCCGAGCGTTCGTCGTCGCGCTCGAGCCAGAACTTCGTGTACATGTCGTAGAGGGTCGCCGACTTGACCGCGGTGTCGGAGCCGAGCGAGAGCAGGTCGCCGAACGAGTTCAGCATGATGGTGAGCATGATCGGCGTACGGGCCAGATCGGCCAGGTTGTAGACGTTGCTGATGTATCCCCAGCGGCCTCGATAGTCCTGGGCGTACCGCCGGGACATCAGCTCCAGGATCTGCGGCTCGTCGAGCTTTTGCAGTTCCACGATGCCGAACCCGCGATGCGCCCGCACCTCCCGCATGAGCGGCGTCATCGCCTCGGTGGTCAGGGTTTCCAGGCTCTGGTGCTCGGAGCGGAAGTAGTGCGTACGGCAGGTGAGCACGATCTTGGCCCGGCCGGTGACCAGCGTGGTGATCTGGCTGAACAGTTGGGTCACCTCCCGCCGGTCGAGGCCGTCGGCCACCTCGTCGAAGCCGTCGAACAGCAGCACGAACCGGCCGGCCCGGGACATCAGCTCGAACGCCTTGTAGTCGGTGACCTGGATGCCGTAGTCGGTGAGGGTGTCCAGGATGAGCCGGCGCATCCCTTGCTGCCGGTCGAAGTTGCGCAGCGGGATGAACAGCGGGATCCGGGTGGCGGCCGGGTCGCGCAGGCATTCCCGGGCCAGGTCGTAGGTGAGCTGGAGGCAGAGCGACGTCTTGCCGGTGCCGTAGTCGCCGAGGATGGACAGCAGGTGCCTCTCGGGCGTGCCGAGGAACTCGGTGAGCGTCGAGGCCGAACTCGGGTACGACTGTCCGGACAGCAGGTCCACGCAGCGCAGGTCGATGTAGTAGCGGTAGAGGTCGCACCACCGGAAGTGGTCGATGACCGGATGCGCGTCGCCGTGGTAGAACTCGCCGAAGTTCTCGTAGTCGTGCACCACCGCACGCAGGTAGTGGTCGAAGTCGATAAGCGTCCGCTCCAGATCGGCGACCGTGATCAGCAGGACGTGGTGGGTGTCGGCGACCGCGTGCACCGGTGCGGGATGGGCTGCGGCGGTGACCACGAAGCCCTTGTCGTACCGGCGCTGGGCCAGCAGCGAGCCGACCAGGTGTACCGCGCGCTGGGCGTCGCCGGGCTGTTGCGCCTCGCCGTCGAGCACCACCACGAGCGCGCGCAGCAGCACCGGTCCCACGGTCAGTTCGGCGACCAGCGACGGGGTGATGCCGGCCTCGCCGGACTGCTCGGTGACCCGGTAACCCATGGCGCCGAACAGGTCGGCGACCCGGCCCCGCAACTGGTGTTCGGGGCGGGACAGCGACTGCCGGAAGGCCACCCACCGGTTCGCGGCCGCGCTGATCGGCACAGCCAGGCCGACTCCCTTGTTGCTCAGCCGGGCCTGGACGATGCCGACGACCCGGCCGGTGTCCATGTCGAGCAGCGGTGCCCCGCTGATGCCGCGCTGCACGTCGACGTCCGCGATCAGGATGAACTCCTGGCCGTCGACCACCGTGTCGCCCGAGATCCGCCCGATCACCGGGTAACCGCTGCTGACGTGCGCCTGGTACTGGAAGCCGTACGTCCAGGCTCCGTCGTTGGCGGCCCAGGACCGGCTGGCTCGCACCACCGGAACGGTGGCGGCGTCGGGGGCGTGCAGCACGGCGATGTCGGCGGCCGGGTCGGACAGGTCGGCGCGCACCGCGGCCGGCAGCCGGCGATTGTCCCCCTCGATCTGAATTCGAAGATCGGCGACGTCCTCGATCACGTGCCAGCAGGTGAGGAAATAACCGCCGGTCAGGGCCGCGAAACCGGAGCCGAGCGTTTCGCCGTCCACGTTGGTCACCCGAATTACTGATCTTTTGAGCGCGGACGGGTTCATTCAAGATCCCCATTCATTCGCGGGCCGGCTCTATCATCTCGGGAATGGGCACTATCGAGCGCTTCACCACATCCGACGGCGCCTCGGTGATCGTGGCGGTCCCTGATGAGGATGGCATTGTCCCCACCAACTCCCGCGCAGCTCAGGCTGCTGTAAACGCCGTCGGCTCGCTGTCTGCGGCACTCGCACCGATCCGCTCCGCGGCCGATGACGCCTTTCACTCTCTGCGCGAAATGGCATCTTCTCCCTCGCGCATAGAGATCGAATTCGGGGTCATGTTCACCGCGCAGGCGACGGCGATCATTGCCGGCACCAAGGCTGGTGCGCAGATAACGGTGACGGTGACCTGGGAAAAACCGTGAACAGGCATCCGAATCTCACCCGGTACGAGAGAGACGGCCTGGCGCTGGAATTCAATCTGACCGACGGGCACGCCCGGCAGGGGCAGGACGCCGCCCAGGACGAGATCCGCTGCCGGTTGCCGGAGCTCTATCTGATCAGTGACCAGAGCCGGCAGCTGGAAGCCGAGCGCGAGTTCCAGGCCGCGTTCTTCGAGCTGGCCGGGCAGGGGACGGCCGCCACCGACCCACACACCCTGCTGTGCACCTCGGCCTCGCTGGCGACCGACCTGGTCGCCACCTTCCTGCACCGGCGGCGGCTGTCGGTGAGCCTGATGCAGCCCTGCTTCGACAACCTCGCCACGATCATGGCCCGGCGCCGGGTCCGGATGACGCCGCTGGACGAGGAGGTCTTCGCGCCACCGCGGTCCGGGGCGGCCGGCACCGACGCGGTCTTCCTGGTGCTGCCGAACAACCCGACCGGGTTCGTGCTGGACCGCGACGGGTTCACCCGGCTGGCTCGCCGCTGCGCGGCCGAGGGGCAGATCCTCATCCTGGACTGGACGTTCCGGTTCTTCAGCGACCTGGACGGCTGGGATCAGTACGCCGTACTGCGGGACACCGGAGTCTCCTACGTGTGCATCGAGGACACCGGCAAGACCTGGCCGACGCTCGATCTCAAGTGCAGCATCCTGGCCTCGAGCCCGGATCTCTACCCGGAGATCCTCGAGGTGCACAACGACGTACTGCTGAACGTGAGCCCGTTCGTGCTCCGGCTGGTGCGGGAGTACATCCTTGACAGCCTCCGCCGCGGCCTGGACGTCAGCGTGCGGCGGCCGGTCGCGGTCAACCGGGCCCTCCTGCGGGAGACGCTGGCCGGCACCGTGCTGACTCCGGTCCCGGCGCCGGCCGCGGTCAGCGTCGAATGGGTCCGCATCGACGACCCCGAGCTGGACTCCGCCGACGTGGTCGAGCTGCTCGCCGAGCAGGGCATCGGCATCCTGCCGGGGGACCACTTCTTCTGGGCCGAGTCGGCGCGCGGCCGGCGGCACGTGCGGTTCGCGCTGGCCCGGGACCCGCGCATGTTCGCCGCCCTCTGCGACCGGATCGCCGCCGCCAGCACCCTGCGGCCGGTTCCCCGAAGGCCGCTGGTCGCATGAGGATCACCTATCTCGACGAGCCGACGTTCCTGTCGCCGGAATTCGAGAGCCGGATGGCGGAGCTCGGCGAGTTCACCGTCTGGCACGACCGGCCCAGCCCGGCCACCGCCGTACGCCGGCTCAACGACTGCGACATCGCGATCGTGGAGTGGACCGCGCTGACCGCCGACATGTTCGCCCAGATGCGCCGGGTCCGGCACATCGTGCTGGTCACCACCAGCTTCGACTTCGTCGACCTGGCCGCCGCGAGCCGGGCCGGGATCACCGTGGCCAACTGCCCCGCCTACTCCAGCGAGGCGGTCGGCGAGCACGTGTTCGCGCTGCTGCTCGCGGTCGCGCGCCGGCTGCTGGCCGGCGACGCCGCGGTCCGCCGCGGCGACCACATCGACCACGCGCCCTACCTCGGCATCGGCCTGCGCGGGCGCACGCTCGGCCTGATCGGCACCGGCGGGACCGCGCGGGCGGTCGCGGCCCTCGCGGCGGCCGGCTTCGGCATGCGGATCATCGGCACCAACCGCAGCGGTACGCCGGTGTCCGGCATCGAACCCACCGGGCTCGCCGACGTGGTCGCAGGTTCCGACTTCCTCTCGGTGCACGTGCCGCTGGACGACTCGACCCGGGGACTCCTGGACGCCCGCCTGCTGGAGTCGATGAAGCCGTCAGCGATCCTGGTCAACACCTCCCGCGGCGAGGTCATCGACCAGCCCGCGTTGCTTCGGTTGCTCACCGACGGGAAGATCGCGGGCGCCGGCCTCGACCACCTCGCGGCCGATTCCAAGGAACACATCCGCTCGTTGCCCAACGTGGTGCTTACTCCGGGCATCGCCTGGTACACCGACGAATCGCGGCGGGCGAACCTCGACGTGATCTACGAGAATGTCGCCGCCTACCTCAACGGGGAGAGGAGAAATGTCCTCAACCCGGTCCCCGTGCTCACCCATACAGACAGGATCAAGGGAATGAGTGTCGTCACCGACAACGCGTTCGTGCCACCCGATTTCGAGGTCCCGCCGGGGCTGAGCGAGGACGGCCTCCGGCTGTTGCCGCTGGGCCCCGAGCACAACGACCGGGACTACCAGGCGTGGACCACCAGCGTCGAGCACATCCGCCGCACGCCGGGCTTCACCGAGTACCCGTGGCCGTACGACATGTCGATCGACGAGAACCTCGCGGACCTCCGCCAGCACGCCGCCGACTTCCAGCAGCGGTCCGGCTTCACCTACACCGTGCTGTCCGGCGACGAACTGGTCGGCTGCGTCTACATCTACCCGACGAAGACCCCCGGCTGGGCCGCGGTGCGTTCCTGGGTGCGCCACGACCGGGCCGAACTGGACACCAAGCTGTACGCCATCGTCCGCCACTGGCTCGACGACGCCTGGCCTTTCGACGGCGTCGAGTACTCCCCGCGCGAGCTGCAAGCCGCCGAGGGCTAGACGCGCGGGCCGGTCACCGCCCCCGGGAGTGACGGCCGGGGGTGGTGCCGACGATGGTGGTGAAGGCGGCGATGAAGCTGCTCGGGTTGGCCCAGCCGCAGGCGTGCGCGACGTGGGTGGTGTCGTGGCCCTCGGCCAGCAGGATGAGTGCGTGGCCGACGCGCAGCTGGGTTCGCCACTCGTAGAACGTCATGCCGAGCTCGTCATGAAAGAGCCGGCTGAGCGTCCGCGCGCCGGCCCCGACCCGCCGCCCGAGCACCGCCAGCGAGCTGTTGTCGGCCGGATCGTCGTCCAGGATCCGGGCCACCGCGCGCAACCGGTCGTCGCGGGGCTCGGGCAGCCGGGTCGGCTGTTCGGCCGCCTCGCGGAGCTCGTCGACAAGCACCCGGTGCAGGCGGGCGCGAGTGCCGCGGTCGAGCGGCCGTGACCCGGTGAGGGTGAGCAGAAGCTCGCGGACCAGCCCGGAGGCGAGCAGCACCGCCGGGCGGGTGCCGGCCCGCAGGGCGAGTGACGGCGGCAGGAAGACGATCCGCATGTCGGTGTCGCCGTGCGTCCGGTGATAGTGCGTGGACTCGGCCGGGATCCAGGCGACCCGGTTGGCCGGCACGATCAGGGTGCCCTGCTCGGTGTGTACGGACAGGACGCCGCCGGCCGCGTACACCAGATGTCCGCGGGTGTGGGTGTGCGGCTCGCTTGTCGCGCCCGACGGCCATCGGTGCACGCCGCCGTACGGCCAGATCCGGGATTGGCGCGCTAGCGGCATGGCTTGGCATTTTAACGGTGGGCGGCCGCACGATCCGGCTTCACAGTTCAGGCCATGACGACGACGATGCGGGCAGCGGTCTGTGTGCGGGCCGGCGGCCCCGAAGTTCTGGAGATCCGGGAGCTGCCGGTGCCGGCGGTACGCGACGGCTGGAGCCTGGTGCGGGTGATGGGCGCGGGCCTCAACCGTTCCGAACTGCGTACCCGGCAGGGGCATTCGCCGAGCGTGCGGTTCCCGCGCGTGCTGGGCATCGAATGCGTGGGCCTGGTGGCGGCCTCGACCGACCCGTCGATCCCGGAGGGCAGCACGGTCGCGGCGGTGATGGGGGAGATGGGCCGGGCCTTCGACGGCGGCTACGCCGAGTACGCCCTGCTGCCGAACAGCCTGCTCATGCCGGTGACCACCACGCTGCCCTGGGAGGTGCTGGCCGCGCTGCCGGAGACCTACCTGACCGCGCAGGGCGCCCTCGACGTGCTGGGGGTCCGGCCCGGCGAACGGTTGCTGATCCGGGGCGGCACGTCGTCGGTGGGCCTGGCCGCCGCGACGATCGCGCACGGCCTCGGCGTCGAGGTCGCGGCCACCACCCGCCGCCCGGAGAAGGCGGGCGCGCTGACCGCGGCCGGCGTCGACCGCGTGCTGGTCGACGACGGCGGGTCACTCGACCTGCCCGGGCCGAACAAACCCAGCCACGTGCTGGATCTGGTCGGGGCGGCCACGGTCGCCGACTCGCTGCGCCTGGTCCGGCCGGGCGGAACCGTCTGTGTGGCGGGCTCGCTGAGCGGATGGCTGGTCCCGGGCTTCGAACCGATCGCGATGATCCCGTCCGGCACCCGGCTGACCGCCTTCCACAGCAACGACAACCAGGGCGCGGCCGTACTCGAACGGGTCGTCCGCAACGTCGAGGCCGGCGTCTACCGGCCTAACCTCGACCGGGTCGTCGACCTCGACGGCATCGTCGAGGCCCACCGGCACATGGAGAGCAACCAGGCGGCCGGCAAGGTGGTCATGCTCCTGGGCCGGTGACCGGGTCGCGCCAGGAGTGCTCTGGCTCGTAGCCCAGCAGCCGCCGGGCCTTGTCGATCGAGAGCAGCGTCTCGTGCTCGCCCAGTTCCTTCGTCACCTTGACGCCCGGGTAGACCTCGGCGGCCAAGCTTGCCGACGAGCGGCTCATCACGGTGTCGCTGTTGGCGATGATGAAGATCTCCACGCCGGTCGCGTCGTAGGCGAGGGCCTTGCGGACCGCTTGGGCGCCGTCCCGGGCGTCGATGTAGCCCCACAGGTTCCACTTGCGGGACCGGGGATCGGCGTCGAACGACGGGAACTCGGCGTAGTCCTGCGGGTCCATCACGTTGGAGAAGCGCAGCCCGATCATCTTCAGCGCCGGGTTCCACCGGCAGAACTCGGCCGCCATCGTCTCCTCGAGGTGCTTGGCCAGCGCGTACCGCGACTCGGGGCGGGCCGGGTATTCCTCGTCGAGCGGGATGTACGGCGGCGGGGTCTCGAACGGGATGCCCAGCAGCGTCTCGCTGGACGCCCACACCACGTTGGTGATGCCGGCCGCGCGAGCCGCCGCGAAAACGTTGTAGGTCGCGTTGATGTTGTTGTGGAAGGTGGCCGCGTTCCCGGTGATGCCGGGAGCCGGGATCGCCGCGAGGTGCACCACCGCGTCGATCCGGTCGTACCGGTCGTCGATCTCGGTGAGCGCCTCCAGGGTCTGCCCGTAGTCGGTGAGATCGATGCGGATGTCCGGACGCTGTGCCGCCGCGTCCAGGTTGATGACCTCGTGGCCGTGTTCCCTCAGGTCGGCGACGACGGCCCGGCCGAGCTTGCCGGTGCCGCCGGTGACTGCGATCCGCATGCTGCCTCCCAGGTTGATCTTCAGAAGCAGCCTACGACGGCCGGCCCGGATCGTCGGGCCGGCCACCGCCACCAGCGGGCAGGGCGTCTTCGGGAGCGCTCAGCACGACCAGCGGATCCTTGCCCGCCTTCAGTGCGATGCCCAGATAGGCGGCGACCCCCACGGCCAACCCGATGGCGTAGTAGCCGAAGGCCTCCGTACCCTCCGGGAAGAGCGCGGTCACCGCGCCGCCGCCGACCGCGGCGATCACCGCGGCCAGGTCGGAGATGCTGGCCTTGTCGTTGGTGTGGACCAGGGTGCGGTAGGTGATGAAACCGATCACCAGCCCGAAACAGACACTGCCGATATTCAGGACGACCACTGATAGCCCCTAAGGAAGTCGCAGGTCGGCGTCGCAGTACGGGGAGTACGCGAGCCCCATCACATTGCCTCGCGCCAGCAACTGCCAGCGCACGTCTCGGATCGCCGGGCCCACCCCGCGGCGGTCGGTGTGCCACGCCGTGACGAACGCGCTCATCACGTGCGCGGCCAGCCCGCTCTCCATGACCACCTCGGTGGCCAGCACCCCGGCCGCCCCGGTCGACTGCACGAACGCGGACGCGAAGTCGGCGAGCGTCTCCGGCAGCCGGACCCCGGTGAAGCAGCCGTTCAGCACGACCAGCGGCCGCCGTTGCGCCCAGCGGATCCGCGGCGCCACGTCGGCCCACACGCCCACGTCCTCGGGCAGCAGGACCCCGCCCTTACCGAAGTCGAGGGCGACGCCGCCGCCGGTGACCTCCCGGCCGTGGCAGTACAGATAGAGCAGGTCGGCCCCGGCGATCAGGGCCGCGCGCAGCGACTTCGTGTCGGTGGTGACGACGCAGGCCCGGTCGATCAGGTCGAGCGCGGCCCGCTGCGCCGCCCAGTCGGCACCGGGCAGGGTGTCGTTGCGGGCGGCCACCACGGTTGGCGGCCGGCTCTCGCCGGTCGCCTCGGCGAGGGTCATCCGAGCGCTGGACGGCGGCACCTCGAGGATGTGGGCGAGACCCCAGAAGCCGTACGGGCAGAGGACGCCGTTGGGTTGGTCGTGCTTGTCGGCGTGCGGGCAGCGGTCGGGTATGCCGGTGCCGCTGCTGCCGGGCCCGAACTCGTCGACGCTGGGGCACACGTAGGCCCGGTCGGCGATCGGCAGGCCGTAGACCAGTTGCCAGGGCACGGCGGCCCGGGAGCCCTCGGCCAGCGCCACCTGGATGCGGCCCGGACCGTCACCGTGGGTCAGGGCCTCGCGCAGGGCATCACGGTCGGTGGCGTCCGGGAAGAGCCCGAGGTGCACCGTCCAGCCGACCCGGGCCATCTCCCACAGATCGGTCAGGTAGTCGTCGCGGGACTTGCCGAACTGCCGGTCGTAGAGCGTGCTGTTACCGGCGAGCTGCCGGTCGAACAGCGTCGAGCGCAGCAGCCGGGCCGCGTTGCCGGCCTGGTCGTCGGTGAGCACCGAGCCCACCCGCGCGCCGTCCGACCCGTTGACCAGCAGATAGTGCCGTCCGTCGCGCAGCGAGCCCTCCTGGATGGACACATTCCGCCCACCGAACCGGCCGAGGTCGTCGAACTCCTTGGTCAGCGTGTAGATGGCCCGGGCGGCCGGCGCCGGGCCGTTCAGGGTGATCTCGAAGATCTGCACGGTGGTCGCGCCGTGCAGCAACGCGAGTTGCCACTGCTGCGGTTCGGGGCGGCGCGGCGCGACGGCCGCGAGATCAAGCCAGAACGACCGGTCACCCTGGGTGCACAGGTGCGGGTCGCCGGGGGTGCAGGGACAGGAGAAACCCTCGCCGGTCCGGGGCAGGAAGAGTGCCCCTTCGGTGATCGTGTCGACACCGCGCGACAGGACGGCCCGCAGCCACCACCCGGCACTGTCCGGCGGCAGCAGCGAGGACGGGAAGATCGGCGAATCCAGGGGCAGGATGCTCTCGACACGCCGGTCGCCGATTCCCACCCGTACCAGAAACGGCAATCCCGGCGCGAGGGAGCCGGTGACCGTGCGCCCCGCGCCGTCGGCCACCGCGATGCTCGCCACCCGGACCACCGGGATCGGCGTATTGCGCCGCCCGGCCCAGCCGTCGTCGTAATAGGTGCCTTCACCGATGGCCTCGAGGCCATCGTCGATCGGGCTGGCCTGGACCGGCCCACCCAGGACCGGTGCAGTGTGGACCGGGCCAACCACGACCGCGGTGGCCGGCCAGCCGCGGAACCGGCTCAGCAGCCGGCCCGGGTCGAACTCGGTGACGATCAGTACCCGATGCCCGAGCGACAGGAGCATGGAGACCTTCGAGTAGCCGTCCGCGAGATCGCCGCTCAGCTCGCCCACCACCAGCGAGCCGGTGGGCGCGGTCAGATACCCGTACACCTCAAGTGGCCGGACGTCTCCGCCTGGCGCGCCCAACCGGCGGATCGCCGCGTCCCGCGCGGCGCCGGGCGGACCCGCCACCACCGCGATTTGCCACTCATCCTCCACATTGACCTCCCCCGCCGGTGACCCAGTATCCCGGAGATCTTGCGGCGTTGGTAACCGAAAACCTTTCGGCGTAATCCGCCTCTATCGAAGCTGCTGCATGCGCTGTTACGGTCCTGAAAAGGTTTTCGCCGGTGACTCCCCACCCGGCTTCCCGTCCTTGAAGCGAGGGGATCCCCCATGCTCCGAAACCGGAAAAGAAAGGGCGCGGCCGTCCTCGTCGGCGCCCTTCTCGTCAGCCTCCTGGTTCCCGGCTCCGCCGCGGCCGCGACCACTTTCAGCAGCACCATCGCCAGCACCTCGAACGGCAACTGCGTGACCGTGCCCGGCGGCGCCACCACCGCCGGCCTGCAGCTCACTCAGGCGACCTGCGGCGCGGCCTTCACCCTCACGCCGATCTCGGCCACCTCCGACATCTACACGATCCAAACCCCGGGCAACACCAACTGCATCGATGTGTACGGCGTGAGCACAGCCGACAATGCGCAGATCATCCAGTGGCCCTGTAATGCGCAGAACAACCAGCGTTTCCAGCTGCGGGTCGTGAGCACCGGAACGTTCCAGCTGGCCGCCGTCCACTCCAGCAAGTGCATCGCGCTGCCCGCCTCCGGCACCGGTCTGGTGCAGCTGCCGTGCACCACCGACGCGGCCCGGGTCTGGCGACTGGCCGGCTATCCGACCGGCGGCGGCACCACCAAGACCTTCACGAACCCGCTGAAGGTGCAGGGCCCGGACCCGTGGCTGACCTACTACAACGGCTTCTACTACCTGGCCACCACGACCTGGACCAACAAGATCACGATGCGGAAGTCGGCCACCCTGGGCGGGCTCGCCACCGCCGCCGAGCAGACCATCTTCACGCTGACCCGGCCGAACGGCGCCGGCACCATGTGGGCGCCGGAGTTCTTCCTGATCAACGGCAAGTGGTACTTCTACTACGTGGCCGGCCAGGAGCCGTACAACCTGGGCACCCAGCGCATCCACGTGCTCGAGTCGTCCGGCACCGACCCCATGGGCCCGTATGCGTTCAAGGCCGACCTGCTCGACCCGACCGCCGACAACACCTGGGAGCTCGACCCGAGCATCCTGCAGCTCAACGGCAAGCTCTACCTGCTCGGCACGTTCTACAACGGCTCGCAGCCCAACTTCATCCGCGAGCTGTCCAACCCGTGGACCGCGGCCGGCACCCGGCACCTGCTGTCCACCCCGACCTACAGCTGGGAGACGGTCGGCGGCGCGGTCAACGAGGGCGCCGAGGTGCTGCAGCACGGCGGCAAGACGTTCATCGTCTTCTCCGCCTCGCACTGCTCGACCCCCGACTACAAGCTGGGCATCCTCACCTGGAACGGCGGTGACCCGCTCAACTCGTCGTCGTGGGTGAAGTCGTCCACCCCGGTGTTCCAGCGCAACAACGCGGCCGGCGTCTACGGCCCCGGCCACAACGGCTTCTTCACGTCACCGGACGGCACCGAGGACTGGATCGTCTATCACGCCACCACGAACTCGGGTGGCAACTGCGATCTCAACCGGTCCACCCGGGCGCAGAAGTTCACCTGGAACGCGGACGGCACCCCGAACTTCGGCACCCCGGTCGGTCTCGGCGTAACTCTTACTGCCCCGTCTGGCGAGTAACGCCTAAATTGTCAGGTGGCATGCACCGACACCGATCGAGCCTGGGCACGCTGCTCCACCACGTACATGTGGCGGGGCCGCTCTCCCGCGCCGCCCTGGCCGAACGGATGGGTGTCAATCGCAGCACCATCCTGGCGCTGACCGCCGAGCTGGCCGGCGCCGGGCTGGTGCGCGAGGAACACCCGGCCGGTACGACGGGCGCGGGCCGGCCATCCCTGATGGTCCGGCCCTCGCCCAGCTTCTTCGTGCTGGCCCTCGACGTGGCGGTCGACCGGCTGTCGGCCGCCCGGGCCGACGACGCGACCCTGCTCGGCGCGGCCGACCTGGGCTTCGCCGCCCTGCTGGCCGATCCGCTGGCCGCTTGAGTGAGCGCTGTCTGGCGGCTGCTGGCCGGGATCGCGATGATCGGCGCCGCTGCGCTCGGCCTGATGTCCCTGCACCAGCGCGCCGACGACATCCGCGCCGCGCACACCACGGTCGACGCCTACGTCAACGGCTCGCCCGGCCGGCATTGGTCCAGGCTGCATGTCGAATACGTGTTCCGGGCCCATCTGTACCGCACCGAGCTGCTCGACATCGGCTGGGGCCTGCCACCCGCCGACGGTGAGCAGGTCACCCTGTCGATCGAACCGGACCGGCCGACCGAGGCGGCCGGCCCCGATCTGGTCTCCGGTCCGGCGTGGCGCTACTGGTACCAGCCGGTCGGCTTCACCGGAATCGCCCTCCTCCTGGGCACCGCATGGAACTGGTTCTGGCACCGCCACGACGAGCCTTATCGGCCGCCGACCGGCCAGATCCTGGTCCATCCGGCGCCGGCCTGGGCCGACCGGGCCGACGACACGGTCCGCACCCTGATCCTCGTGCACGCCCAGCCCCCGTGGGACGAGGTGCTGGCGGTCCGCCGCATCGACGCGACGACGGTGGAGATCTGCTGCGTACCGTTCCTGCAGATGCGCCTCGCGCTGGGCGACATCATCAAAATCAACGACCTCGGCGGGTACGCCGGTGAAGTGCTCAACCCCTCGGGCCGGGTCACCTTCGCGGTGCGCCCCGGCGTACCGGACCTGGCCGATTTTCCGAATGCCATCGTCGAGGACATCGGCAACGGCCGGTTCGCGATCGCCGCCTCTGCTTCGGAAGCCGAAATGATCCACGCGCGATTGCAGTCCTGGGAGCAGGAGGGCAGCGGCGAGTACCGCTCGATCCTCCGCTTCGACAAGCACGACACCCCACTGCTGTAGCCCCTGAGGACTTCTGGCCCTGTTTCGCGGGACCCGGTTGATCACAGACTGTGGCTGATCAATCAAACACAAGTCTTCGAAGGTGCACGATGCGACGCAGGACACTCGACCTCATCCTTACCGCCGTGGGTGCGGTCCTGGCCGCCGGCCTCCTCATTGCCGGTGGTCTTCTCACCTGGGGCTACAACTTCGCCAACTCCACCGTGCACGACCAGTTGGCCGCCCAGCAGATCTTCTTCCCGGCCAAGGGAAGCGACGCCCTGAAGTCCGACGAGATCGGCCCCTACCTCAACAAGTACGCCGGTAAGCAGCTCACCACCGGCGCCCAGGCCGAGGCGTACGCCGACCACTTCATCAAGGTCCACCTGTCCGAGATCGCCGGCGGCAAGACCTACGCCCAGGTGAGCACCGAGGCCCAGGCCAGCCCCGACGACGCGAAACTACAGGCCCAGGTGCAGACCCTGTTCCGCGGCGAGACCCTGCGCGGCATGCTGCTGAACGCGTACGCCTTCTGGAAGTTCGGCCAGATCGCCCTCTACTCGGCCATCGCCAGCTTCGCCGGCGCACTGATCCTCTTGCTGCTGACCGTCCTCGGCTTCCGCCACGCCCGCCGCGTCGACCCAGCCGCCCCGGCCTTCGACAGCTAGTTCTGGTTAAAAAAATCGGCCGCCTCCCTGACGGGAAGCGGCCGATTCGTGCTGGTCTGGCTACTTGGTGAACTTGGCGTACTTGGCCCGGAACTTCTCGATGCGGCCGGCGGTGTCGAGCACGCGGCTGCGGCCGGTCCAGAACGGGTGGCTCGCGTCCGAGATCTGGACGTCGATGACCGGGTACGTGTTGCCGTCGGTCCACTCGACCGTCCTGGGGCTGGTCGCCGTCGAGCGGGTCAGGAACGCGTAGTCGGCGTTCCGGTCGCGGTAGACGACGGTGTGGTAATCGGGGTGGATTCCGGTCTTCATGGCTGACCTCCAGGGTGATCGCCTGGGATAACCGACCCATCGGTCTCGATATTTCGACCCGGCATGTGTCCTGCGAGACAGGATGAATTGTGGGGTTCTTGTCAGATTCTTGTGCATCCGCAACGCCCCGCCCCGCCATACCCGTCAGGAAGGACAAGATCAACCGACGGCGGAGGACGTACGCGATGAGAGCTGCACCTTTCCTGGCCGGCGTGCTGGCTGTCCTGGCCTTGGCCGCCGGATGCGGGGACCACAGCGTGCCCCCGGCCGGCGCCGGCGGCCAGTCCAGCCCGGTGCCGCAGACCTCGCCGACCGAGCCCGACGCGCTGAGCGCCCTACCGGCGGCGCTCCGCCCGCGCGTGCCGAAGTTCCCGGCGCCGCCCACACCCACCCCGGTGACGCTGCCGGCCGACGGTAAGGCCGGCTGGTTCAGCCGCATCCCCACCACCCAGAAGGTCGCCTTCATCACCATCGACGACGGCTGGTCGAAGGACCCGCAGGCGCTGAAGCTCTTCCAGGCCGCGCACGTGCCGATCACCCTGTTCCTGGAGATCAACGCCATCAAGTCCGACCCCGGCTACTTCAAGCCGCTGCAGGACTCCGGCGCGGTGATCGAAAACCACACGATCAGCCACCCCAACCTCAAAGGCCGCTCGTACGCCTTCCAGAAACACGAGATCTGCGGCGGCGCCGACCAGCTGGCCCAGTACTACGGCCGCCGCCCGGTCCTGTTCCGCCCACCGGGTGGCACCCACGACGCCACCACGCTGCGGGTGGCCCACGACTGCGGCATGAAGGCGGCGTTCTTCTGGAAGGAGACCACCGACCACGGCAAGGTCTTCTACCAGGAGGGCCACACGGTCCAGCCCGGCGACATCATCCTGATGCACTTCCGCCCACGCTTCGTGGACGACTTCCTGGCCGTGCTGAACGCCATCCACAAGGCCGGCCTGACCCCCGCCCGCCTGCAGGATTACATCCCCTGACTCAGTCGAGCAGGATTTCCACCAGCGGGCTCCCGGCGAGCCAGCTGTCCAGGCTCCCGGCCCACTCCAGCCCCGGCACGATCTCGCCGAACACCCGAGCCCGCTCGTCCGGGTCGGTGACCACCCGCCCGCGCACCGCCAGCTCCCGATCCGCCAGATGCAGGGTGAACGCGGGCTGCGCCAGCAGGTTGGCATACCAGTCCCGCCGCCCCGGACTGCCGGTCAGCCAGTAACGCCCAGCCGCCCGATATCGCCACGTCTCGATCCGCTGCGCCCGCCCACTCCGCCGCCCAACCGTAGTGATCTCCACCGTCTGCTGCCGCTCCAGCGCCCGCCACGCGTCGTCCGTCATAGTCACCCGACGATCCTGCGACCTGAACCGAACTTCAGGTCAAGAGCCGAGCCTCGGGCGGGGTGCTACGCACCCATGCCGGAGCCGATGATCACGAAGGTGGCACCGGTCCGGTTGCTGCGTGCCTCGCCCGCCGACGGCAGGCGCATCATGGTGAGCGCGACCTCGCGTGGCCACCACCGGGTCGGCTCCCGCCAGGTGCATTCGACGATCGTGGCCTCGAGGTTGTCGGCGCAGTCGCCGACCTCCTCCCAGCGGTCGAGCTGGGTGGCGACCGACTTTCGCGCCTGCAGCCAGGGTGAGCCGGGCGGCATGGCATAGCTGCGCACAGTCGCCCTCCCACGATCGTTGCGCAGCCGGAGGGCAATCAGGGCGGCGCGGTCGGCGACCTCCCTCTCGGACTCCGGGCTGCGGAAGGACGGCGCGGCCGCCCCCGCGGGCGGGACGATCGAATGTGCGACGCCGGCGGCTCTCCAGCGCAGCAATGAGATTGCCGCCAGGGCGATCACGAGAACCAGCACCAGTCCCGCAATAGCAACGACGAGACCCCGTCGACCGATCCGCACAGCCGGAGTCTAGGCAGCACACGCCATCCTTCAAAGATCCCGCCCGGCGCCGGACTGCCGATCTGTCGTTCCCTCCCCGGCCGTGCCCCTCCTGCCGATCAAGCGGCCCGGGCACGTCGTGCATACCAACGCGCGGACAGCGGCATGTCAACTTCCGATAATGAATTGTTTCTTATGCCGGTGCCGGATTCCTTTCGGGGTTGGCATGATCCGCTATTGGCGGGGGTGGTTCGGGGCGCGCGAGAATATTTGCATGCGGTACCAGCAAATGCAGCTGTTCGATCGGTCCACAACCGTTGCTCTGCGGGACCGCACAAAAGCACGGAATTATTCTCCGGCCGGGGATGAATTCCGCCGTGACCAGGTGCCGCGTCGACGGTGGGGACTCCGTCGCCGGTATGGGTGGAAGCGTTGCCGCGAGCACGGCTGCTCCCGTGAGTGCGGCGAGTTGGGTCTGCACGATGATGTCGAGGCTGTCCCGCCGCTGATCTGGCCCGAGGGCGCCACCCGCGTGCGGCGGCCGGCTTCTCCGGCACCAAACCGGGACGCCCCCGCCAGCCACCCGGCCGCCTCACACCGGCCGGAAACCGCAACGCCCACCCAGCCCGCACATCAGGCCGAGCCCAACCTCCCAGCCGTGCCCGCACCCCCGATCACCCCAGGCATGAGGAACAATCCGCTGCTCAGGCCGCCCCCGCGCCCCGGGCCGAGCCCGCACGCTCGACCGGTCCAGGACCCGAACCCGCACGCCGGGCCGGGCTTGCGCGTCGGGTGCACATTGTTGCCCGAATCGAGCGCCGAACGGGTTGAGCCCGCCGGCTGGAGCGAAGCCGTCGGCCGGCATGGCCCTGCGGAAGCCGGCCGAACAACGCCGGCCAGCCGAAGCCGTCACACCGTTCGAGCCCGTTCGCCGCCCGGCACTCGCCCGCCCGGCGACGCCGATCGCCCACATCGCCCCCCCAACGGCACGCAGTCCACCGGCAGCAACCGAGCCGCGAGCCCTGCCCCGAGTGGCGATGACACGCGCCTGCAACGCATCACCGCCGCCGAACTGGCTCATGCGGAAAAGCTGGCGGGATAGGCTGTCGAATCGATCGGCGACGCCCTCAAAAAATAGGATTTCAACGCTCCTGGAAAGAAAGGCAAGAAAGGCTTGTTCCGGTCTCACCAGGGAGTGTGGAGAACACGTTTGTTAGCGTGTGCTGATGGAAGGCAATGACGGCGCCGGGCCCGCGTCGGCTCATGTTGCTGTGCCGCAGTCGTTTCGGGACATGCCGCGGTGGTGGGGTGGGGGTGCGGACTGGCTGGACGGGCTGCCTCGGCTCGTTCACGCCTACTGCTCGCGCTGGCGGCTGTCGGTCACCGGGGAGATGGCGCACGGGTCCAATGCCGCGGTCATTCCGGTCAGCCGGGACGGCGATCGGTTTGTCCTGCGGCTCACACCGCTGGGGGACGGGGTCGCCGCGCAGGCGGAGGCGCTGCGGTTCTGGGATGGGCGGGGAACGGTTCGGCTGGTCGACGCCGACCGCGACGGGGGTGTCATGTTGCTTGAGCGGCTGGACATGGGCCGGTCGTTGGTGGGGCTGCCGGTTGCTGAGGCGATGCCGATCCTTGGGCGGATGATGCGGCGGCTCGCGATTCCGGCTCCGGAGCACGTGCCGAGCACCGCCGAGGTCGTCGCGGCCCGGATGGCGGTGCTGCCGGGGGAGTGGGAGCGGCTCGGGCGGCCGTTTCCCGAGAGCACGCTGGGCCGGGCGCTCGACGCCGGGAATCGCCTGTCACACACCGAATCGCAGCTCGCGGTCAACGGTGACCTGCACTCCGCCCAGGTTCTCCGGGGCGAGCGGGAGCCCTGGTTGACCGTCGATCCGGTGCTGATGCGCGGCGACATCGCCTACGACCTCGGCCGGGTTCTGTGGACGCGGATCGACGAGATGGGCGACGCCGAGGAGATCGTCCGGCACTTCCGGGCGGTGGTGGACGCGGCCGGGATCGACCTCGACCACGGCCGGGACTGGGTCGTCTTCCGTGCCGTCGACTACTGGCTCTGGGGTCTGGCCGCCGGGCTCACCGAAGACCCGCAACGGTGCCGGCGGCTGTTGACGGCCGTTTGACACTGCGGATCAACGTCGGGATGTGGTGGTACTGGCCCGGTTGGAGTCCGAGGAGTGGGTCAAGTGGCGGGTCGGGCGGAGGCGGATCGCCTGGCGTCCCGGTGCGGCGACGTCCGTGTCCATCTCGGTTCCGGACGGGACCGTGGGTCTCGCCATCGCGGCTCTGCTGCTGGCCGCGTGGCTTCTGATGTGGGTCGCGGTTCTGCTGGCCACCGTGGTGGCCTGGCCATCGCGGGCGATCAGCCGCGGGTGGCCGGTGGTGGCCTACATCGTGGACAGTTCCGAAGCCTCCGATCGGTATTGCTGCTGGGTCGAGGGCCGGGCCGCGGCGGACGCACTCGCCCGGCAGTGGGCCGCCGAGGCGAGTCGCCGACTCCCTCGCGCGGGCCATCCGGACCCGATCGTAGGGTGCCGTCTGGCGAAACGTGGGTGTTGGATCGACTCATGAGGTCGTTATGACCGTCATTGACCTGGGTGCCCCCGGTTCGTCTCCGGTGGGGTCCGCGCGTGCGCGACGGCGGTGGGATCCGCGGATTGCCGTGCGGTGGGCCGCGGCTGCGGAGGCACTGCTCTGTGTCGCGGTGCTCGGTGGTTCCGCTCGTCCTGCGTCCATCGTCACTCGGCCGGCGTGGAGTGTCCCGATCGGGCCGACGTCCCTCATGGCGGCGTCCGCGGACACGGTCTTCGTCGTGCCCGCCGCCGGTGTCTCGGACGTCACGGCCTACGACCTGCGCAGTGGGGCGGTGCGCTGGTCGACGTGGGTGCCGACGGCGCATGGCCGCATGGTGGCTCAGCCTCCGGGTGCGCTGATGGTGCCGGTCGGGCGCGACGGCGGCGCCGCGACCGTTGCGCTTGACCTCCGTACGGGCGAGCAGCTGTGGCGGGTGGCCGGCGACCTCATTGACGCGACTCCCGAGACGGCCCTGCTCGCCGGGCCGGACGCAACGGTGCGCCGGGTTCGGATGGCCGACGGTGCGACGATCTGGTCGCGACCGGTCGACGGCGCCGCCTCCTGGACCATCACCGGTCATGACCTTCGATGGGGCCGGATCGTGGCGGCCAGAGCCGACGGCCTGGTGCGGACACTTCGTCTCGTCGACGGGATACCGCTGGTGCAGCGCCGTTTGCCGAACGACCTCGACGTGTCCGCGGGCAACGTGGGTACGGTCGCCGGCGTCGTCTACGTCAATCGGATGGAAACCGACCGGGCGGTGGTGACGGGCTACGACCTGGGCACTCTCGATCCGCGGTGGCGGTTCGCCCAAGCGTCGTCGGACGCGCTGCCGGAAGGGCCGGCCGCACGCACCTGCGGCGTCGTCATCTGCTTCCGCGACGGGACCAGCACCGTGGGTCTCGATCCCGGCAGCGCTACGGTGCGCTGGCGTGTCGCCGGTTGGGTCGACGCCACTCGGACGGCCGACCGGAGCCGGCTGCTCGCGGACAGTCCCGACCGCGAATGGCATGCGCTGATCGACAGCGCCACGGGCAGGATCGTCGCGGAGCTCGGTGCAGGCACCGCCGTCTGGAACTACGAGCACTCCACACCCACCTACTACCTGCGGGTCCTGGGGTCCGCCGAGCCGGGCGTACTGGCCAGCCGGCTGAACCTGCAGACCGGCCGGCTCGAGCCGCGCGGGGTGCTCGGCGAGGTCGGCTTTCCGGGCTGCATCGCCGTCGGCGACCATCTGATCTGCGGAACGACCGACGGCCATCTCGCGGTCACCGACCTTGGATGATCCGTTCGCGCTGAGGGCCGGTGATCACTCCCGGACCGCCGCGTGCAGCTCGACCAGCAGCTCGGACAGGGCGGTCGGGTCGCAGGCGCCCAGCGGGATCCGCCGCGCTACCTGCCAGTGGTCGGACCAGGTTTCGTCGGCCCAGATCTCGGTGATCCGCTGGGTGTCGACCGTCTGGTAGCCCGACGTCGACACTCCCGGGTCCAGCTCGATCAGCAGGGTCAGGCCGCCGGGCAGGCCGTGGGCCAGCTGGGTGTGCTCGCGGCTCTCGGTGATGAAGCCGTTGCCGTGCCACTGCCGGTTCTCCAGCGCGGCGACCCGCTCGCTCGGCAGCGGGCCGAAACCGGGCAGGCTCGTCGCCGCGCGCTGCTCCTCGGTCAGTGCCACCATCGAGCGGTTCACCTGGGCGAACGGCTGCAGGATCTCGTAGTCGGCGATGATCTGCGCCCAGCCGGCCAGGTCGTCGCCCAGCTCGACCGGGTGCACGATGCCGAGTTGCGCGCCGGGGTCGACCGTCGCGGTGGTGTCGTGCCGGTCGGCGAAACTGCCGTCCTCGGCGATCCGCAGCACCCGGACCAGGCGACCCGCGTCGTATTCGCCCCACAGCAGCCGCCGCACGATCGGTCCGAGGATCGGGTGCGGGTGCAGGACGGCCCGGAAGTCGCTCGCCGGCCGCAGCCGATGCGCCAGCATGTCCCGTTCCAGGCGCGCGATCTGCGCCACCGCGGTCGCCCGCAGGTCTTTCTTCAACCGCAGAAAACGTTGGTACGCCGAGGGATCGGTGTCCTTGACGCCGGGTTTCGGTGGTCGGGCCAGGCGGCGACCGCCGGCATCCTGGGCGTACGGGGTGAGCTGATCGTCGACGACCACGGTGAACGCCCGCGGCCCGTAATCGAGCGTGATCCCGGTGTCCAAACCGTGCGTGATGGTCAGCCGGTCGGCGAGCTGCGTGACGGACAGTCCGCGCCGGGCGGCGGCCTGGGCCAGGTAGACGATGGCCCGCTCGTTGGTCGGCCCGCCCGACATGCCCTCCTCGATCGCCAGCAGGTGCCGCAACGCCACGTCCGAACCGACCGTGGCCAGCACCGCGAGCCCGTCGATCGCCCGCGCCCACCGGCTGCGCGCCGGCCAGGACCGCACCTGCGGCGCGAGTTGGTCCATCGTGGTGTCGTCGCCGAGGTGCGCCTGGGCCAGCACCACCCACGCCTCCGACGCCGGCATCTCGTCGGTGAGCCACTCGTCGAGCAGCGCCCGCCCGAACTCCGCGAGACCGGCCCGGTCGCAGCCCGCGAACAGCGCCGGTTCGAGTGCGGCCACCAGCGGTTGCGCGGCCGCCGACGACTCGACGACAAGCGGCCGGTCACCGTCGTCCAGCGACCCGGGCGGCGGCTCCAGCGGGTCGTCCAGGCGAGCCTGCCGCAACGCGTCGATCAGCCGAACGACGTCGGCTGATGGCAGGAACCCGCCCGAGGCCAGCCGAATCTCCGGCAGCCGCTCGGGCCGCGTCCAGGCTGGCGCTTTCCCCTTGCGTACGGCCGGCGCTGTTGGAGAAAAGGAAGGGTGACCGATCGCGGCCAGATAGCGAAGCGCGTCCTCGGCATTTTGCCGGGCCCGGCCCGGCTTCCCGGCCGCGGCCGGGACGAGGGCTTCCGCAGCGGCTTCGGGATGCCGGGCCAGCCACAACCGCGCCCACAGCCGGGCCGATCCGAGATGGCGCAGCCAGCCCGCGACCAGCGCGGCCGCCTCCGGCCCGGAGAACGGAAGGAGGAGCAGGCCGAGCCGGTCGGCGTTCTCGCCGGCCTCGTTCAGCGCGAGCGGCAGCGCGTCCAGCTCGAACCGGGCGATCGCGACCCGGCCCAGGTCGACCCGCTGCCGCTGGCGCAGGAACAGCGTGGTGGCGAGCAACGCCCGCGCCGACGCCTCGGGTCCTTTGGCGAAGAGCCACGTGACCTGGGCGGGTTTCAGGTCGGAGAGCTTGTCGGCACCGGTCGCCGCGGTGACCCAGTCGGGCTGCTCCAGCCCGTGATCGAGCGCCGCCGCCCGAGCCAGCCACCGCTCCCGCTCGCCGTCCGCCCACACCACACCCATGGCGGGCGATCTTAGATGTTCAGCCGCCGCCGTCCGGCGAAGCCCAGGTCGAGGCGGTGGTACCACTCCAGCGCGGTATCCCCCTCCAACCAGCAGAGCAGTACGGGTACGCCGTCCAGGTCGGCCGGGAAGTCGACGAGCAGGGGTGCGACGCCCTTGAGCTCGGCGCCGGTCTCCTGGATCTCGGTCATCAGCTCGTTGAGCCGGGCCTCGGCCGCCTTGCGTTCGGGCAGGCCGCCGAGCGTCGTCGGTGGCCCGCCGCCGGTGAGTGCCGCGGAGAGTTCCACCATGTCCGCCCGCACCGCCACGATCTCATCGAGCATCGGGCGGAGCCGGGCCAGTTCCGCCCGCGCCTCCGCCACCGTGAACAGACCCATGACGATCATTGTGACAGTTGGGTAACCGCCGAACCGGTTAAGGGCGGTCGGCGCCGGAAAAGATCGTGGGCGTTCGTGCAATTACTGAAAGAACTTGCGGGGAAGTTTCGTCAGGCCGGCGACAGCTCCCGGCGGCTCGGTGCAATCGCTGTCGACTCGCGAACGACCAGTTCGGGGCGGAAAAGGTACTCCGAGCGCGGTGCCCCGTGGCCGTTGATCTCGTCGATCAGCGAGCGGCAGGCGGCCACCGCCATCGAGGCCACCGGCTGGCGCAACGTGGTCAGCGGCGGGTCGGTGAACGCGATCAGCGGCGAGTCGTCGAAACCGATCACCGAGACGTCCTTCGGGACGTGCAGCCCGCGCCGCCGGGCGGCCCGGATCGCACCCAGCGCCATCAGGTCGGAACCGCAGATCAGGCCGGTGACACCCTGTGCGAGCAGGCGATCCGCGGCCACCTCACCACCCTCGACACCGAACAGGGTGAGCGACACCTCGGGGTCGATGACGCCCAGCTCGCGCTCCATCGCGGTGCGGTAGCCGGCCAGTTTGCGCTGCGTGTTGATGAACCGGTTCGGTCCGGAGATCATCCCGATCCGGCGGTGCCCGAGCGCGACCAGATGGCTGACCGCGAGGTCGCCGGCGAGCCGGTCGTCGCACGAGACGAAGGGCGCGTCGATCGTCTCCGCATAGCCGTTGACCAGCACGATCGGAAGCGGACGCTCGAGCAGCCGCTGATAGCGCGACGGGTCGGCGGCGGTGTCGGCGGACAGGCTGGAGACGAAGACGATCCCGCTGACCTGGCGGTCGAGCAGCATCTCCACGTACTCGTCCTCGGTGACCCCGCCCGGCGACTGCGTGCAGAGCACCGGGGTGAACCCCTGCTGGGCCAGCGTCGACTCGATGACCTGGGCGAACGCCGGGAAGATCGGGTTCTCCAACTCGGGGACGACCAGGCCGACCAGGCCGGCCGAACGCTTGCGTAAGCGTTCCGGCCGTTCGTAGCCGAGGACGTCGAGCGCTGTCAGCACTGCCATCCGGGTTTCATGGGAGACGCCGGGGCGGTCGTTGATGACCCGCGACACCGTCGCCTCGCTGACCTGGGCCTGACGGGCAATGTCGGCCATCCGTGCACGCATGGCGCACACCGTAGCAATGCACCCCGGGTCTGCAAGCCCTTCCATTCTCTGCAAGTGCTTGCTAACGTCCCGGCAACACAGCCGACACATGATGATCAATTCGTGTCGGTGGTTGCAACTTCTTTCTGGAATCAGACCCGACAGGAGACCCATATGCGCCTCCGTGCCATGGGCGTGGTCGCCGCCATGACCATCCCCCTGCTGGCCGCCGGTTGCGGCGGCAGCAAGAACGACACCGCCACCACTGACAACCCGTCCGCCAAAGCAGCAACCGGCGAACTCGTGATCTGGGCCGACGACAAGCGGGCGGCCGCCCTCAAGCCGTTCGCCGACAAGTTCGGCACCGAGAACGGCGTGACCGTCAAGATCCAGGCGATCTCGAAGGACCAGCAGACCACCTTCGTCACCGCCTCCCAGCAGGGCAGCGGCCCGGACGTGATGGTCGGCGCGCACGACTGGATCGGCAACCTGGTGCAGAACGGCGCCATCGACCCGGTGCAGCTCTCCGCCGACCAGAAGGCCGGCATCGCCGAGAACGCCCTGAAGGCCGTCACCTTCAACGGCCAGACCTACGGCGTCCCGTACGCGACCGAGAACATCGCGCTGATCCGCAACACCGAGCTCGCCCCCGAGGCCCCGGCCACGATCGAGGACCTGGTCTCCGCCGGTCAGAAGCTCAAGACTGAGAAGAAGGCCTCGGAGATCCTCTCCCTCCAGGTCGGACAGACCGGCGACGCCTACCACCTGTACCCGCTGTACGCGTCGGCCGGCGGCTACCTCTTCGGCACCAGCGCGAACGGCGACTACAACGCCAAGGACCTGGGTGTCGGCAACCCGGCCTCGGTCGCCGCGTTCAAGAAGATCGCGACGCTGGGTGAGAAGGGCTCGGGCGCGCTCAAGCGCTCGATCACCTCGGACAATTCGATCTCCACGTTCACCGGCAAGAAGAGCGCGTTCCTGATCTCCGGCCCGTGGGCGATCACGGACATCAAGAAGGCCGGCATCAAGTACGACATCACCCCGGTCCCGGCGTTCGCCGGTGGCAAGCCCGCCACCCCGTTCCTCGGCGTGCAGACCTTCTACGTCGCGTCCAAGGGCAAGAACAAGGCCCTGGCCCAGGAGTTCGTCACCAACTACGTGACCACTCCCGACCTGGCCGTCGCCCTCTACAACGCCGAGCCCCGCCCGCCGGCCCTGACCGCCGCCTTCGACCAGGTCAAGGGCAGCGACCCGGACCTGGCCAAGTGGCAGGACGCCGGTAAGAACGCGATCCCGCTGCCGGCGATCCCGGAGATGGCCGCCATCTGGGACCCGTTCGGCAAGGCCGAGGCCGCGATCATCGGTGGGGCCGACCCGGCCAAGACCATCGAGGCCGCCGGCAAGACCATCTCGGGCTCGATCAAGTAAATGACGACGCAGCTCGGAGGGCCCGTCACGCGGGCCCTCCCCGCCCCCGACAACGATGAGCCGCCGGAGCGCAACACCGGGCTGACCGGCCGCATCGTCAAGATCGTCCTACTCGGACTGGTCGTCGCGATCGCCATCTGGGCCGCGTTCCCGCTGGTCGCCAACGAGGCCTGGATCGGGCTCGGCATCCTGGTAGCGACCACGGCCGTCCTGCTCTGGCTCTACCTCACGCCGCGGCACATCCCGGCCAAGTACCTGGCGCCGGGCACCGTCCTGCTCATCGCGTTCCAGATCTTCCCGGTCCTCTACACCGCCAGCACCGCGTTCACCAACTACGGCGACGGACACCGCGGAAACAAGGACGAGGCCGTCGTGGCCATCGAGAGCGCGTCGGTCACCCAGGTGCCCGGCTCCCTTCAGTACGCGCTGAGCGTTGCGACCACCGGCAATCCGGCCACCGGGCCACTGGTCTTCCTGATCACCGACCCGGTCAGCAAGCAGGTCTCGGCCGGCGACGCCGACGGGCTCAAGAAGATCGACGACGCCACCGTCAGCAGCTCGGGCAAGGTCACCGCGGCCGACGGCTACACGATCCTCAACGCCGGGCAGGCCAGCCTGCGCAGCAAGGAGATCACCGACCTCGCGGTGCCGGTCGACGGCGGCGCGATCCGCTCGTCCGGGCTCTCCCGCGCCTACGAGGGCAAGGCCGGCCGGGCCTACGACAAGGCCTGCGACTGCGTCCGGGACACCACCACCGGCAAGACCTGGACCGCCGACGAGAGCCTGGGCGCGTTCGTCGCGGCCGACGGCGAGCGGCTGGCCCAGGGCTGGAAGGTCGGCGTCGGGTTCAGCAACTTCACCCGGGTCGTCACCGACCGGTCCATCTCCGGGCCGTTCCTGTCGACGCTGGTGTGGAACTTCGCGTTCGCGCTCGGCTCCACCGGCGGCACCTTCATCCTCGGCATGCTTGTCGCGCTCGCGCTGCACTCCAAGAAGGTGCGCGGCCGTAATGTCTACCGGCTGCTGCTGGTGCTGCCGTACGCGATGCCGGCCTTCGCCATGCTGCTGGTCTGGCGGGACATGTTCAACACCGACTTCGGCCTGATCAACAACCTGTTCGGGTTGCACGTCAACTGGATGGGCGAGACCGGCACGGCCCGGCTCGCGGTGCTGCTGGTCCAGTTGTGGCTGGGTTACCCGTACATGTTCCTGGTGACCACCGGCGCGCTGCAGGCCATCCCGGCCGAGCTGTCCGAGGCCTCCCGGATCGACGGTGCCGGCGCCTGGCAGAGCTTCCGCCGGATTGTGCTGCCGCTGCTGATGGTTGCGCTGACTCCGCTGTTGATCTCGTCGTTCGCGTTCAATTTCAACAACTTCAACGCGATCTACCTGACCACCGAGGGTGGCCCGTTCCCGGCCGACAACCCGATGAACGGCGCGACCGACCTGCTGATCACGTACACCTACCGCCTCGCCTTCGGCGGCTCCGGTGCGCAGTACGGCTACGCCGCGGCGATCTCGATCTTCATCTTCATGATCGTCGGCGTCGTCTCGGCGATCGCCTTTAGAAGGACAAGAGCACAAGAGGAGGTGTACGCGTGAAGCGCTGGATGAAACAGGTCGGGTGGCGTCATGCCGTCGGACTGCTGGCCGTGGCGTTCTCACTCGGGCCGATCCTGTTCGTGCTGTCCGCGGCGTTCAACCCGCTCGGCACGCTCTCCTCGAGCCAGCTGATGCCGACCGGCCTGTCGTTCGGCAACTTCCAGAAGCTGCTGACCGACACCGACTTCCCCAAGTGGTTCCTGAACTCGGTGGTCATCGCCGGTGTCGCGTCGGCGGTGTCGGTGTTCCTGTCGGCGCTCGCCGCGTACGCCTTCAGCCGCCGCCGTTTCCGCGGTCGGCGCGTGGGCCTTCTCTCCCTGCTGTTGATCCAGATGTTTCCGCAGTTCCTGGCGGTGGTGGCGATCTTCCTCATCTTCGGGACGATCACCGATTACTGGCCGTCGATCGGCTTCAACACCTGGTGGGGCATCATCCTGCTCTACCTGGGCGGGGCGCTGGGCGTGAGCACCTGGCTGATGAAGGGCTTCTTCGACACCGTCCCGCGCGAGCTGGACGAGTCGGCCACCGTGGACGGTGCGTCACACGTCGAGATCTTCTTCCGGATCCTGCTGCCGCTGGTGGCGCCGGTGCTGGCGGTGACCGGGCTGCTCGCGTTCATCAGCACCATCAACGAGTTCGTGCTGGCCAACATCTTCCTCACCGACTCCGGCTCGAAGACCCTGTCGGTCGGCCTGTGGGGCCTGGTCGCGGCCGAGCAGCGCAACACCAACTTCGGCATCTTCTGCGCCGGCACGCTGCTCACCGCGATCCCGACCGTCCTGGTCTTCCAGATGCTGCAGCGCTACATCGTCGAGGGCCTCACCGCGGGGGCGGTCAAGGGATGATTCCGCACCACGACGGCTCCGAGCTGTATGTCTCGAACCCGGCACCGGCGCTCGGCGAGACGGTAAGCGTCTTCGTCCGGGTGCCGGCCGGGGTCCGGGCCAGCCGGATCCACCTGCGCCGGCTCAGCGACGGCGAGCCGGTCTTCACCTCGGCCGTCGTGGACCGGACGGACCCGACCGGTGACGTGTGGTGGCGGGCCGAGATGCCGGTGCGCAACCCGGTCACGCCGTACCGCTTCCTGATCCGCACCAACCAGGGCGTGCGCTGGCTGACCGGCCTCGGCCTCACCCATTACGACGTGCCGGACAATACCGACTTCCGGCTGGTCACCCACTCGGCCCCGCCGGCCTGGGCGCGGGACGCGGTGGTCTACCAGATCTTCCCGGACCGGTTCGCCCGGTCGGCCGCGGCGAGCGACCGGGAAACCCCGGACTGGGCGATCCCGGCCTCCTGGGACACCCCGGCGGTTACCGGCCCCAAAGCCACCCAGGTCTTCTACGGCGGTGACCTGGACGGCATCACGCGCCGGCTCGACCACATCGCCGCGCTCGGGGCCGACACGCTCTACCTCACGCCGTTCTTCCCGTCCCGCTCCGCGCACCGCTACGACGCGTCCAGTTTCGAGCGGGTCGACCCGCTGCTCGGCGGCGACGCCGCGCTGGCCCGGCTGGCCGACGCGGTGCACGGGCGGGGGATGCGGATCCTCGGCGACCTGACCACCAACCACACCGGCAGCGCGCATTCCTGGTTCACCGAGCAGCCCGATCTCTACTACCCGAATGAGTTCTGGCTCGGCCATCGCTCGCTGCCCAAGCTGAACTGGGGCTCGGCCGAACTGCGCCGCCGCTTCGTCGAGATCATTCAGCGTTACCCGGACCAGCTCGACGGCTGGCGCATCGACGTGGCCAACATGACCGGCCGCCGGGGCGCCGACGACTGGACCTACGAGGTGGCCCGGCTGCTGCGCGAGGCCCGGCCGGACGGCCTGCTGATCGCCGAGCACTGCCACGACGCCACCGGTGACCTGGACCGCAACGGCTGGCACGGCACGATGAACTACTCCGGCTTCACCCGCCCGATCTGGGGCTGGCTGCGGGCCGAGGAGTTGCCGTTCGACGACTTCCTCGGGGTGCCGGGGGAGGTGCCGGCCCGGGACGCGGCGGCCACCACCGCCACCATGATGGCGTTCCAGGCGCAGATGTCCTGGCGGTCCTGGACGACCTCGTGGTCGATCCTCGGTTCGCACGACACCGCCCGGATCCGCACCGTGGTGGGCACCGCCGACCGGCAGGAGGTCGCGGCCGGGCTGCTGCTGACCCTGCCCGGCACCCCGATGATCTTCGCGGGCGACGAGATCGGGGTGACCGGCGACAACCTCGACTCGGCCCGGCAGCCGATGCCGTGGGACCGGCCGGATTCCTGGGACCGGGCCACGTTCAATCGTTACCAGCAGTTGATCGCGCTCCGGAAAGCGCACCCGGCACTCACCCGGGGCGATCTGCGCTGGGTGGCCGGCGACGCCGACACTCTGCTCTTTCTGCGGGAGAGCGCCGGAGAATCGATACTCGTGATGGCCCGGCGCCAAGCGAGCGAACCGCTGCGGATCACCGACCTGCCGGCCGGGACCCGCTGGGAGAACCTTTACGGCGGCGCCGAGCCGCTGTACACCGAACCCGATGGGGTCACCGCCATCGATGGCTACGGCCCGGCCTTCCAGGTCTGGGCGGCACATAATTAAGGGGACAGTGTGGTCGCGAAACGGCTTTTAGCTGCCTTATTGAGTTTGTCTCTTCCGTTCTTCGTCGCCCTGCCCGCTGCCGAGGCGGCCGCCGCCCCCAAGGCACCGAGCGACTCGACGATCGCCTCGTGGGGGAGCGATCGGCTCACCACGGCCGAGCAGTACTACTTCGTCCTGCCCGACCGCTTCGCCAACGGCAACAAGGCCAACGACAAGGGCGGTCTGACCGGCGACCGCCTGCAGACCGGGTACGACCCCACCGACAAGGGCTTCTACCACGGTGGCGACCTGCAGGGCGTGATCGACAAGCTGGACTACATCCAGGGGCTCGGCACGACCGCGATCTGGCTCGCCCCGGTCTTCAAGAACCGTCCCGTGCAGGGCAGCGGCACCGACATCTCGGCCGGCTACCACGGGTACTGGATCACCGACTTCACCCAGGTCGACCCGCATTTCGGCACCAACGCCGACCTCAAGCGCCTGGTCAAGCTCGCCCACCAGCGAGGCCTGAAGATCTACCTGGACATCATCGTCAACCACACGGCCGACGTGATCCAGTACGCCGAGAACAAGTACGACTACATCGACAAGGCGACGGCCCCTTATAAAGACGCCTCCGGGCAGCCATTTGAGGACCGGAACTACTCGGACGGCCAGAACGGCTTCCCGAAGGTCAACGCGGCGAGCTTCCCCTATACGCCGGTATTTACGAACAAATCGGACGCGGTAGCGAAAACGCCGAGCTGGCTGAACGACCCGACGATGTACCACAACCGCGGTAACTCCACCTTCGCCGGGGAGAACAGCGAGTACGGCGACTTCTACGGCCTCGACGACCTGTGGACCGAGCGTCCCGAAGTCGTGAAGGGCATGACGAAGATCTACGCCGACTGGATCACCAGCACCGGCATCGACGGCTACCGCCTGGACACCGTCAAGCACACCGACCTCGATTTCTGGCCGCAGTTCGCGGCCGGCATCAAGAAGGCGGCGGGCAAGGACTACTTCATGTTCGGCGAGGTCTACAGCGCCGAGCAGGAGATCGAGTCGACCTACGTCCGCGAGGGCGGCCTGCCGGCCACCCTGGACTTCTCCTTCCAGGCCGCCGCGAACGGCTTCGTGACCGGCAACGGCTCGGCGCAATCCCTGGCCGACGTGTACGCCAAGGACGCGCTCTACACCGCCCGGGACACCAACGCGAACCGGCTGCCCACCTTCCTCGGCAACCACGACATGGGCCGGATCGGCTCGTTCATCGAGTCCAGCAGCGCCGAGGCTTCGTCGTATTTGAAAAGAGACGAACTCGCGCACGAGCTGATGTTCCTCACCCGCGGCCAGCCGGTCGTCTACTCCGGCGACGAGCAGGGCTTCACCGGCCCGGGCGGCGACAAGGACGCCCGGCAGGACCTGTTCGCGTCGAAGTCGGCCGACTACCTCGACGACGACCTGATCGGCACCGACCGCACCCACGCCGTCGACAACTACAACACCGCGCACCCGATCTACCGGACCATCGCGTCGCTGGCCGCCCTGCGCAAGGCCAACCCGACCCTGGTCAGCGGCGAGCAGATCACCCGGTATTCGGCCGGCAGCGTCTTCGCCGCCTCCCGGATCGACGCGAGCAAGCGCAACGAGTACGTGGTAGCCGCCAACAACGCCACCACCGCGCAGACCGTCACCTTCGACACCTCGTCGGCGGCCGCGAACTTCCGCACGATCTACGGCGGCAGCACCGCGATCAAGTCCGGCGCCGACGGCAAGCTGACCGTCACGGTCCCCGCACTGTCCACCGTGGTGCTGCGGGCCGACACCCCGGTCGCCGTCCCGTCGGCCGCCCCGGCCGTCACCATCACCTCCCCGGCCGCCGGCGCGCTGGTGCCCACCCAGGCCGCGATCACCGCTCAGGTCACCGGCGACCCGCTGTCGACCGTGACCCTGGCCGCGCAGGTCGGCGACGGCCCGTGGCAGCTCGTCGGCACCGCCACCAAGGCGCCGTACACGATCTACCACGACCTCGACGGCCTGGCCGGCGGCACGACCGTGCGGTACAAGGCGGTCGTGCGCGACAGCAAGGGCCGGCTCGGGTCCACCACCAGCGCCATCACCGTCGGCACCCCGGTCGTCTCGACCAGCCCCGACTACGCGGTCGTGCACTACCAGCGGCCGGCCGGCGACTACGACGACTGGAACCTCTACGTCTGGGGCGACGTCGACGACTCGATGGCCTCCACCTGGCCCAACGGGCAGAAGTTCGTCGGCCGGGACGCGTACGGCGCGTTCGCCTACGTGAAGCTCAAGCCGGGCGCCAAGAACGTCGGCTTCATCGTGGTGAACTCCGACGGCGTCAAGGACACCGAGGCTGACCGGTCGCTCGACCCCAGCAAGAACGCCGAGGTCTGGCTCAAGCAGGGTGACACCGGCGTCAGCACCAGCCACGACTACCCGGCCCAGGACCAGAACACCGCGGTCATCCACTACCGCCGGGCGGACGGGAACTACACCGGCTGGGGCCTGCACGTCTGGGACGGCGCCGCCACCGGCACCGACTGGAGCAGCCCGCTGCAACCGGCCGAGACCGACTCGTACGGCGTCACCTTCAAGGTGCCCCTGGCGGCCGGGGCGACCGGGCTGAGCTACATCATCCACAACGGCGACAACAAGGATCTGCCCACCGACCAGCGGCTCGACTTCGCGTCCGCGGGCCGGGAGGTCTGGCTGCTCGGCGGCGTCACCGATCGGCTGCTGCCGATCGTCAAGAAGGCCGGCGCCGGCGGCGTGATCGACCTGACCAAGGAGAGCGCGGTCTGGCTCGACCGAACCACGATCGCCTGGAAACCGGGCGACAACACCGACGGCAAAAAATACGAATTGGCCCTCGCGCCTGACGGCGGCATCGGAGTGGCCGACGGTGAGCTGACCGGGGCGTACTCGTCAATTGCCTTGTCGGCCCGAAGGGACGGCCTGACCGAGGCCCAGCGCACCAGGTTCCCGCACCTGTGGGACCAGGACGCCTTCACGCTGAGCAGCGGGAACGTCAAGGACATCCTGCGCGGCCAGGTCGTCGTCACCGAGCGGGATGCGCTCGGCAAGCTGCTCTCCGCGACCGGGGTGCAGACCGCCGGGGTGCTCGACGACGTCTACGCGGCGGCCGCCGGCGCCGACCTCGGCCCGGTCGGCTCCAGCCTGTCGGTCTGGGCGCCCACCGCCCGCACGGTCGACCTGCAGCTCTACGACACGACCACCTCCTCGCCGCAGACCGTGGCGATGAAGCGCGACGACCGCACCGGCGTGTGGAGCGTCCGAGGCCCGTCGAGTTGGAAGGGCAAGTACTACAAGTACCGGGTCACCGCGTGGCAGCCGGCCGTCAACAAGATCGTCACGGCGGCGGTAACCGACCCGTACTCCATCGCTCTCTCGACCGACTCCAAGCTGAGCCGGATCGCCGACCTGAATGATCCGGCGCTCGCGCCGGCCGGCTGGTCCGCGCTCCGGAAACCGGCCGCGACCAGCCCGGCAAAGATCCAGATCTCCGAGCTTTCGGTACGGGATTTCTCGATCGCCGACACCACGGTCCCGGCCGCCGAACGGGGTACGTACGAGGCCTTCACCGACCCGAACACGGCCGGCATGAAGCACCTCACCTCGTTGGCGAAGGCCGGCACCACGCACCTGCATCTGCTGCCGGTGTTCGATTTCGCGACCACTCCGGAGAAACGGGCGGATCAGGCCACGCCGGCCTGTGACCTGGCGTCGCTGCCGCCGGATTCCGAAGAACAGCAGAAATGCGTGACCGCGGTGGCCGCCACCGACGGCTACAACTGGGGTTATGACCCGCTGCACTACACGACGCCCGAGGGCGGCTATGCGGTGAACCCCGACAACCGGACGCAGGAATTCCGGCAGATGGTCCAGGGAGTCAACAAGGCCGGGCTCCGGGTGGTCATGGACGTCGTCTACAACCACACCTCGGCGGCCGGGGTCGACCCGCACTCGGTGCTCGACCAGATCGTGCCCGGTTACTACCAGCGGCTGCTCGCCGACGGCACGGTCGCCAACTCCACCTGCTGCGCCAACACCGCCACCGAGAACACGATGATGGGCAAGCTGGTCGTCGACTCCATCGTCACCTGGGCCAAGGCGTACAAGGTGGACGGTTTCCGGTTCGACCTGATGGGCCACCACCCGAAGGCCAACATCCTCGCGGTTCGCAAAGCCCTCGACGGGCTCACCCTCGCGAAGGACGGCGTCGACGGCAAGAACATCTATGTGTACGGCGAGGGCTGGGACTTCGGCGAGGTGACCGGGAACGCCCGCTTCGTGCAGGCCACTCAGGCCAACATGGCCGGCACCGGGATCGGCACCTTCAACGACCGGCTCCGCGACGCGGTTCGCGGTGGCGGACCGTTCGACACCAACCCGCGGGCGCAGGGCTTCGCGTCCGGCCTCTACACCGACCCGAACGGCGACGCCGTCAACGGAACCACGGCCGAGCAGAAGGCCCGCCTCCTGCACGACCAGGACCTGATCAAGGTCGGTCTCAGCGGCAACCTCGCCGCGTACCAGTTCGTCGACTCGTCCGGGGCCACCGTCACCGGCTCGCAGGTCGACTACAACGGTGTGCCGGCCGGGTACACCGCCCAGCCGTCGGACGCGATCACCTATGTGGACGCGCACGACAACGAGATTCTGTACGACGCGTTCGCCTACAAACTGCCGCAGTCGACGACGGCGGCCGACCGGGCCCGAGCCCAGACCGTCGCGCTGGCCACGACCGTACTCGGGCAGGGAATTGGTTTTGTGGCGAGCGGCAGCGAGCGTTTGCGGTCGAAGTCGCTCGACCGGAACTCCTACAACTCGGGTGACTGGTTCAACCAGATCATCTGGGATTGCACTCAGGGCAACGGCTTCGGCCGTGGCCTGCCGCCCGCCGCCGACAACGCCGACAAGTGGGTCTACGCCAAGCCGCTGCTGGCCGACTCGTCGTTGAAGCCCGGTTGCGCGGCGATCAACCAGGCCGACCAGACCTTCCAGGAGCTGCAGAAGATCCGCGCCTCCTCGCCGGTCTTCGGCCTGCCGACCGCCGCCGAGGTGCAGAAGCGACTGTCGTTCCCGCTCAGCGGTTCCGCCGAGACCCCGGGGGTCATCACGATGACTCTGGACGGACGGGGTCTCGACCGGAACTACCGGACGGTGACGGTGGTCTTCAACGGCACCTCGGCGGCTACCACCCAGACCGTGGCCGCGCTGGCCGGGAAGCAGATCAGCCTGCACCCGGTCCAGCGGGCCTCGGCCGACCCGGTCGTCCGCACGGCGTCCTTCGCCAAGGCGACCGGCACGTTCACCGTTCCCGCCCGTACGGTTGCGGTGTTCGTCGGGGGTTGATCTAGATGGCGGAGCCGGTTGTCATGCGTTCGATGAGCGTGGCGACCGGCTCCGGCCGTCCCAGGAAGTAACCCTGCGCGTACCGGCAGCCCATCCGGCCCAGCAGCTCCAGCTGGTCCTCGGTCTCGATGCCCTCGACCACCACCTTGAGACCGAGCGTGTGCCCGAGCTGCAGCACCGCGCTGACCAGCTCCTGCTGCCGCTGGTTGCCGACCAGGCCGGTGATGAACGAGCGGTCCACCTTCAGCACGTCGACCGGGATGTCGCGCAGATAGCCAAGCGACGAGTAACCGGTGCCGAAGTCGTCGATGGCGATCTTCACGCCGAGCTCGCGCAGCTCCTCGAGCCGGGCCGCGGTGACCGCGAGGTCGCGCATCAGCACCGTCTCGGTCAGCTCCAGGACCAGGCAGTGCGGCGACAGGCCGGTGGTGGCCAGGGCGTACGCGACCCGGTCGGTCAGGTCCGGGATCTCCAGCTCGACCGCCGACAGGTTCACGCTCACCCAGGCCGGCGACGCGTGCGGGGCCAGATCCTGCCAGCGCTTGACCGTCATGCACGCCTCGAACAGCACCCACCGGTCGATCTCGGCGATCAGCCCGGTCTCCTCGGCCAGCGGGATGAACGAGCCCGGTTGCTGCAGCCCGCGCTCCGGGTCCTGCCAGCGCACCAGGGCCTCCACCCCGCCGACCCGCTTGCCGGGCAGCGCGACCACCGGCTGCAGGTGCAGGCGCAGCTCGCCGCGGTGCACGGCGTCGCGCAGCCGGGCCTCGCTGTCCAGCCGGTCGATCAGCTGTTCGTGCATCCGGCTCTCGAAGATCTCGAAGCAGCCCTTGCCGCGGGCCTTCGCCGCGTACATCGCCACGTCGGCGTTGCGCAGCACCTCCTCGGCGTCGCCGTAGCCGGCGATCTCCGGCACCACGCCGATGCTCACCGACACCACCGCCTTGCGGCCGTGCACCACGAACGGCTGGTTCAACGCGTCCAGGCAGGCCTGGGTGTGCTGCTCGACGGTCTCCGCGGAGGCGCCCTCCAGCAGCACCGCGAACTCGTCGCCGCCGAGCCGGGCCACCGTGTCGTGCGGGCGCAACGCCCCGGCCAGCCGGTCGCCGGTGGTGCGCAGCAGCATGTCGCCGGCGTTGTGGCCGAGGCTGTCGTTGACCTTCTTGAAGCCGTCCAGGTCGAGGTAGAGCACGGCCGCGGACTCGCCGGCCGCCCGGGCCCGGCTGATCGCGTGCTCGAGCCGGTCGAGGAACAGCTTGCGGTTGGGCAGGCCGGTCAGGCCGTCGTGCAGGGCCTGGTGGCGCAGGTCGTATTCGAGGTCGCGCTGCCGGGTGACGTCGCGCAGCACGACCACCGCGCCGCCGTCCTTGGCGATCACGCTGACCGAGTACGCGACCCGTACCGACGTGCCGTCTGGGCGCTGCATGGTGACCTCGCGCTCGGCGTCCTCCCCGCTCGGCAGGAACTCCCCGGAGTCCAGGCCGAGCAGGCCGTCCACGCCGAGCCCGGTGATCCGGCCGGCCGCCTCGTTGGCGAAGATGATCCGGTTGTCGGCGCCGACGCCGCAGATGCCCTCGCCGGCGTTGGCCAGGATGCTGTCGGTGTACTCCTTGGCCAGGATCTCCCGCGCCGAGACCTCCAGGCGCTCGGTCATGTCGTCGAAGGCCTGCCCGAGCCGGCTGATCTCGTCGGTGCCGCCCATCCCGACCCGGCGGGAGTAATCGCCGTCCCGGATCACCTCCACCGCCCGGGTCAGCGAGTTGATCCGCCGGGTGATCGACCGGGAGATGATCCAGCCGAGCAGCATCACCAGCAGGATGCAGGCCAGCCCGGCCGCCACGATGATCTTCCGGGCGGTGGCGGTGGTGGCCAGCATCTGGTGGTAGAGCTGGGTGTATTCCAGGACGACCGCGCCCTTGGTGACGCCGGCCGTTCCGGTCAGCGGTACCACCACCTGCAGCATGCCCTCGGGGCTGTCGTCACTTTCCTCGACGAAGGTCCGAGCCTGGCCGTCGGCCATGGTGGCGGTGACCTGGCCGCCCTTGTCCTCGGCGTACGTTTCGCCGACCTCGTCGGGGACCACATCGGCCAGGATCGTCCGGTTCCGGTCCACCACGACGATGTCGCGCTGGTGCAGCCCGTGCTGGCGTTCCAGGTAGACCGCGAGGGCCGCCGGGTCGTAGAGGAGCGGAGCGGTGGACTCGCCCTCCCGTTTCGGCGCCGGGCCGACCGCGATGTCCTGGGCGATGCCCCGGGCCAGCTGCTCGGCCTCGGTCACGGCGGCACTGCGCACCGAGATCGTGTTGGCCTGCAACACGACCCCGCCGGTCGCGGCCACCAGAGCGGCGGCCGCCAGGAACGAGCCCAGCAGCTTGCGCCGTACGTCCATCCCCCGCCCGTCCGTCCGGTTGGTTCCCCGACTTCCTGATCGGCGGGTTTTTCGGCGGACTTACGCTTGCCGGACTTTCTGGTGATCCGGCACGGTCAGCAGGAGCTCGATGTCCGAGCCGGCCATCGGCCGCGCGAAGTGGAAGCCCTGCGCCAGCCGGTAGCCCATCTTGTGCAGCCGGTACGCCTGGTCGGCGGTCTCCACGCCCTCGGCCACCGCCTCGATCTGCAGGCCCTCGGTGATACCGATCAGCCCGTCCACGATCACCGCCTGAGCGCTCGAGCCGGTCACCCCGTCGACGAACGACTTGTCCACCTTCAGGACCTTCACCGGGCAGTCCACCAGCAGGCTCAGCGACGACTGGCCGGTACCGAAGTCGTCCAGGGCGATCCGCAGGCCGAGCGCGTGCAGGTCCCGTACCGCCTCGATGGCCTCGCCGGTGCCCAGCACCGCGGTCTCGGTGACCTCCGCGACCAGCCGGTGCGGGTTGATGCCGGAGGTGCGCAGCAGCTCGGCCACCTCCTCGACGAAACCGGGCTCGCGCAGCTGGCGGGCCGAGATGTTGACGCTGACCTTCTCCGGCGCGTTCTCGCCGTAGGTCTGCTCCCACTCGGTGGCCTGCCGGACCGCCTCGCGCAGGATCCACCGGCCCAGCTCGATGATGTAGCCGTTGCGCTCGGCCAGCGGGATGAACGTCGCGGGGGAGACCAGACCCTGCTCCGGGTGCCGCCAGCGGACCAGCGCCTCCACCCCGGCCAGCCGGCCGTGCGGCAGCTCGACGATCGGCTGGTAGAGCAGGAACAACTCGTCCCGGGTGATGGCCTGGCGCAGGTCGGCGGCGAGCTTCGCGTCGGCGTCGGCGAGCTGGTCCATGATCGGGTCGAACCAGGTGCACCGCCCGCCGCCGTTGTTCTTGGCCGCGTACATCGCCACGTCGGCCCGGCGGACCAGCTCCTCCGGGGTGTCGCCGGACCGGGCCGCGGTGACGCCGATGCTGACCCGCGGCGCGAGATCGCTGCCGCTGAGCGACAGCGGCTCCTGCACCCGGCCGAGCACCTCGCGCAGCAGCTGGGCCGCGGCCTCGTCGTCGAGACCGGGCAACAGCAGGGTGAACTCGTCGCCACCCTGCCGGGCCACCACGTCCTGCGGGCGCAGGCCGTCGCGCAACCGCCGGCTGACCGTGCGCAGCAGGGCGTCGCCGGTGCTGTGCCCCATCCGGTCGTTGATCACCTTGAAGTCGTCGAGGTCGAGCATCGCCACGTGGAACGGCTCGCCGGTCGCCAGCCGCGCGGTGACCTGCTCGGCGAACCGTTCCCGGTTCGCGATGCCGGTGAGCGCGTCGTGGCTGATCTGGTGGTCCAGCTCGGTCTGGTACTCCTGCAGCTGGGAGAGGTTGGCGTCGACGGTGGCCAGCAGCCAGCCGTTGTCGCGCAGGGCGCTGATCTGCCGGATCACCACCAGCGCGGTGATCGCGGCCACGCTCAGCGCGACGGTTAACTCCTCGGGCCCGTCGTCGATCTCGCCGGCCAGCAACATCGCGGTCATCGACGCCACCGCCACGTAGGGCAGGACGCTGAACCGCTGGCCCGGCCGGCGCACGGCGACCGGGATGCCGGCGGCCCGGATCTGGCGGGCCGCCGCGATCACCGTGGCCAGGCCCGCCACCGGCCCGGCCAGGAAGGACGTGGTGAGATACGGGCGGTCCACGAAGATCGGGCTCAGCGCGCCGCTCGCCGCAGCCAGGGCCACCCCGGCCGACAGGATGTGCAGGGCGTGCCGGTCCAGCCGGCCGGTGCCCGCGAAGGTCACCTTGACGATCGCGATCACGCCGACCATGGCGAGCGCGCAGACCGCCAGCATCGCCAGGTTCTGCCGGGTCCATTCGCCGCCGGTGTGCAGCCACAGGCTGGAGAGCAGGCCGGCGCAGGTGATCAACAGAACCCCGGCATCCAGCCCGAACCGCGTCCAGTCACCGCGAGTGCGCTGCCAGACCGGCAGCCGCAGCATCGCCCACATCATGATCAGCACCACGATGAGCAGTAGCCCCAGCGTGAACGGGCTGATGTACTGCGACGGCTCCGGCCCACCGAGCGCGTCATGCATGTTGCTGACCTCACCGACGGTGAGAACGGCACAGGCCAACGCGAGCGAGCGCCAGAACCGGCGGGTTGCCGCGGCCAGATCCAGCCGGACCGAGACCTTCCAGCAGGCGTACGCGGCCAGAGCCGCGATCGTCACCACGGGAATCCAGCCGATCCCCGGATAGGCCCACTCATGCCCGAGCCCGATCAGCACCCACCCGATCTCGAACGTGACGAGCGCAAGAGTCAGCGCGGTCACGCCGTCGATCCGGCGATGGAGCGGTGCGGTGGACACGGTTGCCAAATCGGTAGCAAACGCTGTCGACATGAGGAGTTTGTTCGTCCGATGCCTTACCGCGCCCCCAGGTTACTGGCGGGTAGATAGATAGAAGGGCATGACTGTCACCACCAGCCGCCGCTCGTTGCTGTTCCTCGCCGGCGCGGCCGCCACCGCCCCCGCGCTCGTCTCCGCGCCCGCCCGCGCGGCCGGCAACGTCTTCCAGCACGGGGTCGCCTCGGGCGACCCGCTGCCCGGCGGCATCCTGCTCTGGACCCGGGTCACGCCCACCCCCGAGTCGATCCCGGCCTCCGGCGCCGGGCCGGTCGTCACCGTCGACTGGCAGATCGCCACCGACGCCTCGTTCGGCTCGGTGGTGGCGTCCGGCTCGGTGCCGACCGGGCCCGAGCGCGACCACACCGTCAAGGTCGACGTGGCCGGGCTGACCGCCGCCACCACGTACTGGTACCGGTTCGGGCTGGCCGGGGCCTGGTCGCCGACCGGGCGGACGATGACCGCGCCGGCCGAGAACGCGGCCATCACCCGGCTGCGGGCCGGCGTGGTCAGCTGCGCCAACTGGGAGGCCGGGTACTTCGCGGCCTACCGGCACCTGGCCGAGCGCGGCGACCTCAACCTGGTGGTGCACCTCGGCGACTACCTCTACGAGTACGCCACCGGGGACTTCGGCGCGGGGGACACGGTCATCCGGAAGACCCAGCCGGCCGACGAGACGGTCAGTCTGGCCGACTATCGCACCCGGCACGCGCACTACAAGACCGACCCCGACCTGCAGGCCCTGCACGCCTCGGTGCCGTGGGTGATCACCTGGGACGACCACGAGGTGGCCAACGACATGTGGAGCGGGGGAGCGGAGAACCACGACCCGGCCACCGAAGGGGTGTTCGCGGCGCGGGTGGCGGCGTCCCGGCAGGCGTACGCCGAGTGGATGCCGGTGCGGCTGGCCGCGGACGGGCACATCTACCGGCGGCTGCGCTACGGCAACCTGTTCGAGCTGTCGATGCTCGACCTGCGTACGTACCGTTCCGAGCAGGCTTCCGGCACCGCGGTCGATGACCCGAACCGCACGATCGCCGGGGCCGCGCAGCTGAACTGGCTGGTGGACGGCCTGGTCAACTCCACCGCCGCCTGGAAGATCGTGGGCAACCCGGTGATGATCTCGCGGCTCGACGTGGGGGCGATCCCGGCCTGGCTGCTCGGGCCGCTGGGCGAGCTGATCGGGGTGCCGCAGAACGGCCTCGTCCTCAACGGTGACCAGTGGGACGGCTACAACGCCGACCGGGAGCGGCTGGTCGACACCCTGCGCGCGCACGCGACCAAGGACATCGTCTTCATCACCGGCGACATCCACACCTCCTGGGCCAACGAGCTGACGACCAAGGACACCGGCACCGCCAACCCGGCCGCGGCCGAGTTCGTGGTGCCGTCGTTGACCAGCGACAACGTCAACGACTTCCTCGGCACCAGCCCGGGCGGGCCGCTCAGCCTGGCCGCCGCGGCGCTGATCCGGGCGACCAACCCGCACGTCAAGTGGGTGGAGACCGACGGACACGGGTACGGCGTCCTGGACATCACCGCCGGCCGGGTCCGGATGGACTGGTACCACCTGGCCGACCGCACGTCTCGCTCGTCGAGCGTGAAGTGGGTCCAGGGTTACTCCGTCGGCCGGGGCTCGTCGAAGATCCGCCGGGAGTCGGCGCCCGCATCCTGATAGGCGCTGCTCACGGCGTACCCAAGCCTGCGTTGATCTTTTGGTTTTGAAAGGCGTCCGCCTCGGCGGGCGCCTTTGCCGTTGGCTGGGTCACACTTGGCTCCGGAGATCGCCATCGGGAGGCAGGAGCGCTAGTGTACGAAACAGTTTCGTTTCGCTTGATCGGATGGACGGGGGGTTGTCATGGCTGGCCGACTCGATGAGGAGCGCGAGCAGGCGATCCTGCGGGCTACCTACGAACTGATCGGTGAGACGGGCTACCAAGGACTGCGGGTCGACGCCGTCGCGGCGCGCGCGCAGGCCAGCAAGGCCACGCTCTACCGGCACTGGCCCACCAAGGCCGGGCTGGTCGTCGACGCGGTCCGGTGTTGCAAGGCGGAGGCACCTCCGCCGGCCGACACCGGAAGCCTGCGCGGCGACCTGACGGCGTGGTTCGCCGAGATCGGCGGCTTCATCACCGGGGATGAGGGACCGATCCTGGCCGGCCTGTTCATGGCCATGCACACCGATTCGGCCCTGGCCAGCGAGCTGCGGTCGATGCAGGAATCCAAAGTGCCGTTCGCGGAAGCCATCTGTGAGCGGGCCGAGCGTCGGGGCGAACTGCGCCCCGGTTACGACGCCCGGCTGATCGACGAGATCGTGCCGCCCCTGTTGTTCATGCACTGCTTCGCCTTCGGGCGGCCACTCGACGACGCGTACGTCGCGCACGTCGTCGACGACATCATCCTTCCGCTCCTGACCCGCGACTGACCGTTTTCCTGCCGACCCCGCGGCATCCTGCGCCGCGTGGGTGATCTCCGCGTGCCCTAATAGGGGGAATCTCCATGTCCATCACGACCTCTGCGGCCAAAACTGCGCCGGATATATCCGGTAAGTCACCATCTAAGTGGCTTGCCCTGGCCGTTATCGCCGTGTCGCAGCTGCTCATCGTGCTCGACGCCACGATCGTCAACATCGCCATGCCCACGGCCCAGGTCGCGCTGGACATCAGCGACGCCAACCGGCAGTGGATCATCACGGCGTACACCCTGGCCTTTGGTGGTCTTCTTCTTCTCGGCGGTCGCATCGCCGACTTCACCGGCCGCAAGCGCGCCTTCATCATCGGCCTTCTCGGCTTCGCGGTGGCGTCCGCGCTGGGCGGCCTCGCCCAGAACGCGGAGACCCTGTTCGCGGCGCGGGCCCTGCAGGGCGCCTTCGGCGCGCTGATGGCCCCGGCCGCGTTGTCGCTGCTCACGGTGACCTTCACCGAGGCCAAGGAGCGGGCTCGGGCGTTCGGTGTCTACGGCGCCATCGCCGGTGGTGGCGGTGCGATCGGCCTGCTGATGGGCGGCGTGCTGACCGAGTACGCGTCGTGGCGCTGGACCCTGCTGGTGAGCGCGCCGATCGCGATCATCGCGGCGGTGGCCGCCACCCGCTTCGTCACCGAGAGCAAGGCCGAGGGCAACACCCGTTACGACCTGCCCGGCGCGCTGACCTCGACCCTCGGCCTGGTGGCCCTGGTCTACGGCTTCACCAAGGCGGCCAGTGACGGCTGGGGCTCCGGCACCACGATCGCCTACCTGATCGCGGCGGCTGTTCTGCTCGTCGGGTTCGTGGTGATCGAGCTGCGCTCCTCGCACCCGCTGCTGCCGATGCGCGTCATCCTCGACCGCAACCGCGGTGGTTCGTACCTCTCCGCGCTGCTGGTGGGCGCCGGGATGTTCGGCATCTTCCTGTTCCTCACCTACTACCTGCAGCTGACCCTGGGCTACTCCGCGCTGAAGACCGGCGTCGCGTTCCTGCCGTTCACGCTGGGCATCATCCTCGGCGCCGGCTTCTCGGCCCAGATGCTCACCCGGGTCGGGCCGCGCATCCTGATGTTCGCCGGCATGCTGCTGTCCGCCGTCGGCATGGCGATGCTCACCCGGATCGGCACCGACACCGGCTTCCTCACCCACGTCCTGCCGGCCGAGCTGATCATCAGCTTCGGCATGGGCGTGACCTTCGGCCCGATGTCCAACACGGCCCTGGTCGGCGTGGCCGACCACGACGCCGGCGTGGCCAGCGCGCTGATCAACACCACCCAGCAGATCGGTGGCTCGCTCGGCACGGCCCTGCTGAACACCATCTTCACCTCGGCGGTGGCCGGCTACATCGCCGACAACCTGACCGATCCCTCGCAGGCCCAGGCTCTGCAGGGGGTGGCCACCGTGCACGGTTACACGGTCGCCTTCTGGGTGGGGGCCGCACTGATCGGGGTGGCCGCGCTGACCGCCCTGTTCCTGGTCAAGGCCAGCCGCGAAGAGGTCGCCTCGACCGGCGCCACGCACGTCGCGGTCTGACCCCCGCCTGACCCCGGCCGCAGTGTCGCGACCGGGGTCAGCGCGGCGGCGCGACGGTCGCGGGTCGCGGGTCGCGGTGGCGCGGTGGCCGTGACGGTCGCGGGTCGCGGTGGCGCGGTGGCCGTGACGGTCGCGGGTCGCGGCGGCGCGGTGGCCGTCGCGGCCGGGTCAGCGCGGCAGTAGGGCGTTGACCACGTCGGTCAGCGGGCCGATCAGGTCCTGCTCGTCGGCGTTGGCGATCGGGGCCAGCCGCAGCGAGGTGCGCAGCAGCGTGATGCCGATCGCGGTGGCCAGCACGACCTGGGCCCGGAGCAGGGTCTCCTCGTCGGCGGGCCGGCCCGCGGCGGCGGCGAGTTTCTCGCTGACGGCGTGCAGGATCTCGCGCCGCATGAGGTTGACGCGCTCCTCGCCCGAGGTGCGCAGCAGCATCATCAGCGAGTCCTGAAGGCTTCCCTCGTCGGTGCCGGTGGCGATCTTGTTGGCCATCCGCGCGGTGATCTGATCGAGGGTGATGTTGTCGACGTCGCGGTTGATGTCGCTGGCGGCCATGCCCAGGCAGGCCTCGAACAGGCCTTCTTTCGAGGTGAAGTAGCGGTTGATCAGCGCGACGTTGACGCCGGCGTCATCCGCGATGTCGCGGACGGTGGTGGCGGCGTAGCCGTCCCGGATGAACCGGAGGCGGGCCACGTGCAGAAGCAGCTGCCGGGTATCGGCCGCGTTTCGCCGCCGGCGCGGAACCTGCTCGGTTGACATGGCACCAGCGTATCGGATCTCGGCGGCCTAAGTAAACAAACATTTACATTTGTGGTCACGCGCCGCATGTGATCAACCACTCAGCCGCATGTAAACAACTGTTGATGTACCGTGCGCAAGTCAGCGCACGTTTACTACGAGCGGATCGTGATCGAAATGGGCCGAGTACTCGACCGGCCAACCGCCGGAGTTCCGGGCGGCGAGGCCACGGGTGCCGGGGCTTTGGGGGCGGGGTCTGTGGGCGCTGAAGCTGTGGGTGCCGGGGCTTCGGCGGCTGTCTCTCCGGGGGCCGAGCCTTCGGGCGCCGGGGCGGTGGTTCGGCCGCGGCTTCTGGCGGCGGCTCGGCGTTCGGTGCTGGCCGCGTCTCGGCGCTGGTGGGTGCGGGCGGGTGCCGCGTTGCTGGCCGCGGTCGTCGTGGTGGCCACGCTTCGCGGCCGGTTGCCCGATTCGGCCGAGATCATCGGGGCGTTGCGGGACGCCGACCCGCGGTGGTTCGCGGTCGCTCTCGTCCTTCAGCAGTTGTCCCAAGCCGCGTTCGGGTGGCAGCAGCGCGTCATGCTGTCGGCCTTCGGTGTCGATCTGCCCCGGCGAGTCGCGATGGCGCTGGCCTACGCCCGCTCCGCGATCAGCCTGGCGTTTCCGGCCGGCTCCGCGGTGTCGGCCGCCTACGCGGTCGCGCAGTACCGCCGGCGCGGCGCGCCCGCCGCCGCGGCCGCGACCACCATGGTGCTGTCCGGCGCGGCCTCGGTCGTCGGGTTGCTGCTGACCTACGCCGGCGTGGCCGGGCTCGCGCATCCCGCGGCCGGCGCGGTGGGCCTTCTGTTCCTCCTGGTGGCCGCATCGGCGACGTTCTGGCTGGTCCACGCCCATTCCCGCCGCCGTCCGCTGGGCGCGGCACCCGGGCGCGCGGGCGCCGAGGTTCGGCTGGCTGCGGCATCAGCGCGCGCGGACGCTGAGATTCGGTTGGCTACGACCGCCGGGCGCGTTGACGCCGCGGGGCAGTTCGGCCCGGCGCTTGGCGACGGTGGGCGGCTGCGGGGGATCGGGCGGGTCGCGGAGTATGTGCGGGGGCTGGTTCGGGAGGTTCGTACGGTGCGGGTGGGGCACTGGGGTGGGACCGTTCTGCTCGCCGTACTCAATTGGCTTCTTGATCTTGGTTGTCTGGTTGCGGCTGCTCGGGGCAGTGGCCTTTCGCTTTCGGTGGCCCACCTCGCCACCGTTTACCTCGCGGTGCAGGTGGTGCGGCAGATTCCGATCACGCCCGGCGGGTTCGGGGTGATCGAGGCGAGCCTGCTCGCCGGGCTGGTCACCGCCGGGGCGCCGCACGCCGCCGCGGTCGCCGCCGTGCTGGTCTACCGCCTCGCGTCCTGCTGGTTCGTCCTGCCGCTGGGGCTGGGGTCGCACCTGATCCTGCGGTTGCGAAACCCCCGCCTGGCGCCGGTATCTGCGCCGGCCGTTCCGTCGATGTGACGTAAGCAATTGTTGACTTAGCCTCGGTCGCGGCCGATAGTTAGTCAGCAAGCGTTTACATCGAGCGGTGAGGGACGTCATGACGCAAACACTCGAGGCACGCGAGTCATCGGGCGTCGATCGCCCCGGCCGCGGCAGCACGCTGCTGGTGCTGTACCTGTCGCTGGGCGGCCTGGCGTTCGCCGTGCTGCAGTCGCTTGTCGCCCCGGCGCTCGGCACGATCGGCCACGACCTCGGCGCCGACACCAGCGACGCCAGCTGGGTGATCACCGCGTACCTGCTGTCGGCCTCGGTCCTGACGCCCATCCTCGGCCGCCTCGGTGACATGGTCGGCAAGCGCAAGGTCCTGATCGGCGTGCTGGCCGCGCTGGCGGTCGGCACCCTGGTCGCCGCGCTCGCGCCCAACCTGGCCGTGCTGATCGTCGCCCGCGCCCTGCAGGGCGCCGCCGGCGCGATCCTGCCGCTCTCCATCGGCATCGTCCGCGACGAGCTGCCCCGCGACCGGGTCAGCGTCATCGTCGGCCTGCTCTCCGCGATCTTCGGCATCGGCGCCGGCATCGGCATCGTCGCGGCCGGCCCGATCGTCGAGCACCTGTCCTGGCACTGGCTGTTCTGGTTGCCGCTGGCCCTGGTCATCATCGCCCTGCTCGGTGCGGTCTTCGGGATGAAGGAGTCGCCGGTCCGCACGCCCGGCAAGCTCGACGTCCTCGGTTCCGGCATCCTCTCGGTCGGCCTGGTCGCGCTGCTGCTGGCGATCAGCAAGGGCCAGTCCTGGGGCTGGGGCGAGGCCAAGACGATCGTCCTGCTGGCCGTCGGCGTCGTCGCGCTTGTCGTCTTCGTCCTGGTCGAGCTGCGGGTCAAGGAGCCGCTCGTCGACATGCGCCTGATGCGGGTCCGCGGCGTGTGGGCCACCGACCTGGTCTCGCTGGTCCTCGGCTTCGCGATGTTCGGCACGTTCCTGCTGGTCCCGACGCTGCTGCAGCTGCCCGCGGTGACCGGTTACGGCTTCGGCAAGTCGGTCTCGCAGTCCGGCCTGTTCTTGCTGCCCACCGTCATCACGATGGTGATCTTCGGCCCGCTGGCCGGCCTGCTGAACCGTAAGTACGGCCCGAAGCTCCCGATGTTCCTGGGCACGCTGTTCGTGGTGGGCGCGTTCGCGGTGCCCGCCTTCGCGCACGGCTCGCTGTGGCAGATCGTGCTCTCCGGGGTGCTGTCCGGCGCCGGCATCGGCCTGGCCTTCGCGGCCATGTCGAACGCCATCATCGAGAGCGTCCCGGCCACCCAGACCGGCGAGGCCACCAGCGTCAACACCATCGCCCGGACGATCGGCAGCAGCATCGGCACCGCCGTGGTCGCCGCGATCATCACCTCCCACACCACCGCGCAGGGCCTGCCCACCGACGACGCCTTCACCTACGGCTTCGGCGCCTGCGGGGTCGTCGCGCTGCTCGCGGTGGTCGCCGCGCTCGCCCTGCCGCGGGCCCACCGCCGGCACGAGCAGGCCGTCGAGGCCGGCGTCGGCGACCTTCCGCCCGAGCCGGAGGAGATCCACATGCCCCACCTGAACAACCGCTGACTCATCCTGGGATCACGGCCGCCTGCGGAATGCTCAAGTTCCGCCGCAGGCGGCCGATAGGCGCCAGCATGATCACTGTTCCGTCGGGAAGCACTCTCACTCTGCGCTGCTATGACCAGGGCGCCGGGGTGGAATCCCTCGCGCTCATCAGCCTGGCCGAGACCCGGGCCGAATTCGTGGCTGAGCTGCCGCCGATCCCGGTGCTCAGCCTGGACGACCCCGGTGTTCGCCGGGCCGGGGTTCTCGAGCTGGTCAGCAGCGCCGGCGTCACCTGGGTCGAGGCGGAGCTGCGCGGCGGCCTGCTCACCATCCTCGGCGACACCCCGACCGACATCGTCCAGCGGCGCACCGCGGCCCGGCGGATGGCGGGCTACAGCGCCACCGGCACCGCCCAGATCGACTCCGGGTTGGTCGCGATGGCCGCCCAGGTCGAGGACATCTCCACCGACGGCGTGCTGCTCCGGGTCACCGACCGCCCGCGCCTGCCCGACGGCATCACCCGCACCCTGCTGCACGTGGCGATGCCGTGGGGCCTGCTGACCGCCTCGGTCACCACCGTCGACCAGCGCGCCGACCTGCTGCGCGGCACCTTCGAGTGGGTCGATCCGGCCGGCGCCGCCGCCCTGCACGAATACTGCGCGGCCCGCTGACCCAGCCCGATTTCCTGGAAAGCGGCCCCTCCCGCATGCGGGAGGGGCCGCTTTTCTTGAAGTGGGGCCGGGGCCGGGCCCGCCCGCAGCGGGCGCGCGGAGGGCGAGTTGCAGCTGCCGGGACCGAGTGCCACGGGACTGAACCAGCGCGTACGGAAAAAGGGTCTAGATTTTGTCGGTTTACCGCGGCGAGGGTCAGCGGCGAGGGTCACATGTGGGCGGTCGGGGCGGCGTCCGGGTCGTTGCGCAGGGGGCCGGAGCGGAGCAGCAGGCCGGCGGCGATCGCGCCGATCACGAAGAAGGCGGCTACCCAGGCGAACGTGGTGGTGTAGCTGTCTACCGCGGCTGCCGCCAGGAGCTGCTGGGTCGGGGTCTGGCCGGCCAGGTAGTCGGTGGCGGCCGAGGCCGCGATCGTGCTGAGCACCGCGGTGCCGACCGAGCCGCCGACCTGCTGGGCGGTGTTGACCAGCGCCGACGCCACTCCGGCGTCGTGCGCGGCCACCCCGGAGGTGCCGGCCGTCATGGACGGTGCCATGGCCAGGCCGATGCCCACGCCGATGATGATCAGCGGGCCGAGGATGTTCGCGGCATAGGTCGAGTCCACCGCGAGGCCGGTCAGCCAGAACATGCCGACCGCGGCGATCAGGAAGCCGGCCGGCACCAGCGGCCGCGGCCCGACCCGGGGCACGACCAGGCTGGTGGCCGTGGTCGCGGTGACGGCGAGGGCGCCGATCATCGGCAGGAAGGCGACGCCGGAGCGGATCGGGGTGAAGCCGAGATTCTGCTGCAGGTAGTAGGTGAGGAACAGGAAGACGGCGAACATGCCGACCCCCAGGACGAGTACGGCGAGCAGCGCCCCGCCCCGGGTGCGGTCGAGCAGCACGCGCAGCGGGACGAGCGGGTGCGCCACCCGGGTCTCGATGGCCACGAACGCGGCCAGCAGGACCACCGCCGCGACCAGCCAGCCCCACACCGCGACGTCGCTCCAGTCGTGCGTCTCGGCGTTGGCAAAGCCGTAGACCAGGGCGAACAGGCCGCCCGAGACGGTGAGCGTGCCCGGGACGTCCAAACGGTTGCGCTCCGCGTCGCGCTGGTTGTGCAGCAGGGCCAGGCCGCCGAGGACGGCGAGCACCGCGAAGAACACGTTGACGTACATGCACCAGCGCCAGTCGAGGTACTCGGTGAGCACCCCGCCGAGCAGCAACCCGATCGCGCCGCCGGCCCCGGCGATCGCGCCGTAGATGCCGAACGCCTTCGCCCGTTCCTTGGCGTCGGTGAAGGTCGTGGTCAGCAGCGACAGCACGGCCGGCGCGAGCAGCGCACCGAAGACACCCTGCGCGGCCCGCGCGGTGACCAGCATGCCGAAGCCCTCGGCCGCGCCACCGACCGCCGACGCCACCGCGAACCCGGCCAGCCCGATGAGCAGGGCGGTCTTGCGGCCGAGCAGGTCGCCGATCCGGCCGCCGAGCGGCAGCAGCGCGCCGAACGCGAGGGCGTAGGCGGTGACGATCCACTGCCGGTTCTCGTTCGAGAAACCCAGGGCCTGCTGCGCCGAGGGCAGCGCGATGTTCACGATCGTGGCGTCCAGAACCACCATCAACTGCGCCAAGCCGAGTACGCCAAGGATCAGCCACCGCTGCGCGTGGTGTACCGGCGCCTTTTCTGCCACCAAAGTCATGCGTATCTCCGGGTAGTTGAGGATGTTCCTCCACTTAATTCGGCGAGCGTACCGGGTAAGTTGAGGAACTTCCTCCAGATTGAGGCGCGCATTACGCTGACCCCGTGACCAAACCCCTTCGCCGGGACGCCGAGCTCAACCGGCAGCGCATCCTCAAGGCTGCTCAGGAGGTGTTCGCCGCCCGCGGGGTCGACGTGATGCTCGACGACATCGCCCACCACGCCGGCCTCGGCGTCGGCACGGTCTACCGCCGGTTCCCGACCCGGGAGGACCTGGTCGAGGCCCTGTTCGACACCCGTCTCGCCGAGATTGTCAGCTGGGCCGACGAGGGGCTCGCGCACGCCGACCCGTGGACCGGCCTGACCGGGTTCGTCGAGCAGGCCACCGCCGCGATGGCCGCCGACCGCGGCCTGCGGGACATCGCCTTCAGCCGGGCCTACGGCCGTCGCCGCGTCGCCGAGATCCGCGAGATGCTGGCGCCCCGGGTGGAAGCGCTCGTCACCCGCTGCCAGGAGGCCGGAGTGGTGCGCACCGACGCGGCCGGCGTCGACCTGGTGCTGACCCAGTTCATGGTCGCCGCCCTGCTGGAGTACGCCGAGCCGGTCGCCCCCGGCCTCTGGCGCCGCTACCTGACGCTGATCCTGGACGGCCTGCGCTACGGCACCACGCCGCTTCCGGTCCCGCCCCCCGAGGTCGAGAACATGGACCGCATCGCCGAGAACTGGCGCCCGCCCCGCCGTGCAGGCTCAGGATAGGAACCAGGCGGCCGTCGCTCCGCTGATCGTGTCGGTGTTTTCGAGCGGTGCGCTGGTCAGCGCCGGGGTGCGGCCGCGCACCTCGGCCGGCAGCGGTGCCGGTTCGTCGCCCACGTTCACCACGCAGATCGCGTCCGGTGAACGGCGGAAGGCCAGCACCTCCGGCGCGGACGGCAGCCAGGTCAGCGGCCCGTCGCCGAACCCGGGCCGGAGCCGCAGCGCCGCCCGGTACAGGCTTAGCACCGATGAAGGGTCGCCACTCTGCCGGCTCGCCACGTAACCGGCCCACGACGGCGGCTGCGGGAGCCAGGCGGCCGAGCCCGGCCCGAAGCCGTACGACGGGGACGAGCCGAACCAGGGCAGCGGCACCCGGCACCCGTCGCGACCGGGCGACTGGCCGCGGTGGAACTCCGGGTCCCGGCGCACCTCGTCGGGCAGGTCGGTCACCTGCGGCAGGCCCAGCTCCTCACCCTGGTAGAGGTAGGCACTGCCGGGCAGCGCCAGCATGAGCAGGGTCGCGGCCCGCGCCCGCTGAACACTGCCGTAGCGGGTGACGTGCCGGACCACGTCGTGGTTGGACAGCACCCAGGTCGGCGGCGCGCCCACCGCCGCCAGCGAGCGCAGGGTGTCGTCGATCGCCGTACGCAGATCGCCGGCCTTCCACCGCGCGCTGAGGAAGGCGAAGTTGAAGGCCGTGTGCAGCTCGTCCGGGCGCAGGTAGAGCGCCAGCCGGTCGGCACTCTGCACCCAGATCTCCCCGACAAAAACCCGATCCCCGGGGTACGCGTCGGAGATGCGCCGCCAATCTCGATAGACCTCGTGCACCTCGTCCACGTCGAAGAACGGATGACCGGCCGCCGCCGCGCCCCGCTCGGCGAACCGCTCGTGCAGGTCGGGCATCTGCGGGTCCTTGGCCAGCCCGTGCGCGACGTCGATCCGGAAGCCGTCGACGCCGCGATCGAACCAGAACCGCAGGATGTCCTCGAACTCGGCCCGCACCTCGGGGTTGGTCCAGTCCAGGTCGGGCTGCTCGGGAGCGAACAGATGCAGGTACCACTGCCCGTCGGCGACCCGGGTCCAGGCCGGGCCGCCGAACGCGCTCTGCCAGTTGTTGGGCGGCTCGGAACCGCGACCCTCCCGGAAGAGATAGCGGTCCCGCTGACCGGCCACGAACCAGGGATGGGCGGACGAGGTGTGGTTGGGCACCAGGTCGATGATCACCCGCAGGCCGAGCGCGTGCGCGTCGCTGAGCAGCGCGTCCGCGTCGGCCAGCGTGCCGAACCGGGGGTCGACGTCCCGGTGGTCGGCGACGTCGTACCCGTTGTCGGCCTGCGGCGACGGGTAGAACGGGTTCAGCCAGATGGCATCGACGCCCAGGTCGCGAAGGTACGGCAGGCGGGACCGGACACCCGGCAGGTCACCGATCCCGTCGCCGTTCGAGTCCGCGAAGCTCCACACGTACACCTGGTAGATGACCGCGTGCCGCCACCAGCTCACCGAGGTTGTTCCATCCGCTCGCGCAGTTCCTCCTCCTCGAGGCTGGCCAGGTCGGCCGCGGCGGCCTCGTCGCGGGTGAGGTTCTCCCCGGTCTTCGGGTCGAACAGATGCATCCGGCGGGTGTCGGCCCAGAACTCGCCCTCGTGGTTCTCCCGCAGCCGGCTCATCGCGTCGATCGAGATGATCAGCTGGCTGCGCAGGGCTTCGCTGTCGAGTTCAGCGGCCAGCTCGGCGAGCTGCTTCGCCACCTCGGGGTTGGCGTCGAACGGGATGTACGCGTACTGCGAGTCGCCGAGCCATTCGGTGACGTCCACCTGGGCCCGGAACACCTTGCCCCGCTCCCGTTTGGAAGAGTCGATCACCCGGGCGTCCTCGAAGTGCTCGGGCCGGATGCCGGCGATCAGCAACTGCCCGTCGGTGACCTTCCCGGCCGCCACGGCGGGCACCTCTACCTCCAGGAACGGCAGCTTGAGCCGGTCACCGGTCACCACCGCGGGCAGGAAGTTCATCGGCGGCGAGCCGATGAACCCGGCCACGAACATGTTGACCGGCTGCTCGTACAGCTCCCGGGGCGACGCCACCTGCTGCAGATAGCCGCGCCGCAGCACGGCCACCCGGTCGCCGAGGGTCATCGCCTCGGTCTGGTCGTGGGTGACGTAGACCGTGGTGGTGCCGAGCCGGCGCTGCATCCGGGAGATCTCGGTGCGCATCTGCCCGCGCAGCTTGGCGTCGAGGTTGGACAGCGGCTCGTCGAACAGGAACGCGTTGACCTGCCGCACGATGGCCCGGCCCATGGCGACCCGCTGCCGCTGCCCGCCGGAGAGGTTGGCCGGTTTGCGGTCCAGGTGCTCGTTCAGTTCGAGCATCGAGGCGGCCTCGCGTACCCGGGTCTTGATCTCGTCCTCGGTTATGCCTTTCATCAGGCGCAGCGGGAACGCGATGTTCTCGAAGACGGTCAGGTGCGGATAGAGCGCGTAGTTCTGGAACACCATGGACAGATTGCGGTCGCGCGGTGCCTTTTCGTTGACCCGGTTGCCGCCGATCAGCATGTCGCCGGAGGTGATGTCCTCCAGCCCGACGATCATGCGGAGCAGGGTCGATTTCCCGCAGCCGGACGGCCCGACCAGAATCATGAATTCGCCGTCGGCGATGTCCAGGCTGATGTCGTTTACCGCCTTGAACCCGTCGCCGTACTCCTTGACGATGTTGCGCATCTCAATGGCCGACATCTTGAAATCTCCTTAGCCTTTCACAGCGCCGTTGGTGAGGCCGGCCACGATCTTGCGTTGGAACAGCAGCACGAGGATGACGATCGGAATCGTCACCACCACTGCGGCCGCCGCGATCGGTGCGGTCGGCTGGGAGAACTGCGAGGCGCCCTGGAAGAACGCGAGCGCCGCCGGCACCGGCCGGGCCGCCTCGCTGGAGGTGAGGGTGATGCCGAAGACGAAGTCGTTCCACACCGCGAAGAAGGTCAGAATGGCCGCGGTGAATACGCCTGGGGTGGCCAGCGGTACGATCACCCGGCGGAACGCCTGCCAGGCGGTGGCGCCGTCGACCTGGGCGGCCTGTTCCATCTCCCACGGGATCTCGCGGAAGAACGCGGACAGGACATAGACCGAAAGAGGCAGCGAATAGGACAGGTACGGGATGATCAGCCCGAGCCAGGTGTCGTAGAGGCCGATCGTGCGCCACAGGTTGAACAACGGCGTGGCGATCGCGATGACCGGGAACACCGTGATGGCCAGGGCCACCCCGAGGACCGCGCGCTTGCCGGGAAATTCCAGACGCGAGATGGCGTACGCCGCCAGGGTCGCCAGAATCACCGAGATGGTGGTCGCGATGATCGACATGCCCACCGAGTTGCGCAGCGCGGTGGTGAACAGGTCGGAGGAGAAGACCGTCTTGTAGTTCTCCCAGCTCCAGACGGTCGGCAGGAACTGCTTGTTGGTGATGTCGTCGCCGGCCTTGAACGACAGCGAGACGATCCAGAACACCGGGATCAACGCGTACAGAATGATCAGGATGGCCCCGGCGATCCAGAAGAGCTGAGTGCTGCGGCTGGCCTTCATTTGCGGTCCCCTCTCTGCTGCGACAGATCGGTGCGGAAGACCTTCACGAACATCACCGCGATGAGTACGACGAGAATCGCCAGAATGACGCTGACCGCCGAGCCGAGCCCGATCATCACCCGGCTGATGGTCTGCCGATAAGCCAGGAAGGACAGCGTCTCGGTGTTCTGCGCGCCGGCGGTCATGATGAAGACGCTGTCGAAGATGCGGAACGCGTCCAGGGTGCGGAACAGCAGCGCCACCATGATGGCGGCCTTCATGTTGGGCAGGATCACCCGTTTGACCCGCTGCCACGCCCGGGCGCCGTCGACCTTCGCCGCCTCCAGGTAGTCGTCCGGGATCTGGGCGAGCCCGGCCAGCAGCAGCAGCGACATGAACGGCGTGGTCTTCCAGATCTCGGCCACGCAGATGGTGAACAGCGCCGACCAGGTGCCGCCGAACCAGTCGTAGTCACCGAGCCCGAGGGTCGGGTTCACGAAGCCGTACGTGTTGCTGAACGCGTAGGCCCACGCGTACGACGAGACGACCGTGATGATCCCGTACGGCACGAGGATCGCGGTGCGCAGCGCGGTGCGCAGGTAGAGCGCCCGGTGCATGACCATCGCGAGGGCGAAGCCGAGCACCAGCTCGACCGCGACGGTGACCACCGTGATCAGGGTGGTGACGCCGAACTGCCGCCAGAACAGCCCGTCGGTGAGGATCGTCGCGTAGTTGCCGAGGCCGATGAAGTCCTTGGCGCCGGGGTCGGTGAGCCGGTAGTCGAACAGCGACAGCCAGATCGCGTTGAGGATCGGATAGCCGGTGACCGCGACCATCACGAAGAACGCCGGCCCGGCCAGCATCCAGCCGAGGTTGCGTTCTTTCCGGGCCCGGTCGGTCAGCCGGACCCGGCGATGGCTGGTCTTGGTCGCCGCGGCCTGCGGTGGCGCGGCGGGAAGCGTTGTACTCATGGCCGCTCCTAGATCAGTCGCTTGTTGGACAGGACGTCCTCGAGCAGGCTGTTGGCCTCCCGGGGGGTCTTCTGCGGCGACAGTGAGTCCGGCGGATGGAAGGCGGTCTGGATCGAGCCGGTGACGTCGCCGTAGTACGGGCTGACCGGGCGCGGCGTGGCCGTGTCCATGCCCTCGCGGATCTGGTCGGCCATCGGGAACATCTCCCGGATCTTGGGGTCGTCGAAGACCGAGGAGAGCGCCGCCGGGTTGCCCGCGCTGACCATGAACTCGGTCTGACTCTGCTTGCTGGCCAGGCAGCGGATGGCCTGGACGGCGAGCTCCTGCCGGTCGCTGAACGCGCTGATCGACAGCCCGAGACCACCGGACGGCGGCGCGCTCTCCCGGCCCGCTTCGACGCGCGGATAGGCGGCCCAGCCGACGTCGTCCTTGAAGTTCGCCGGGAGCGACCCCTCCTTGATGGCGGCATCGAAGGCGGCCCACACGTACGGCCAATTGACCATGAAGCCGCCGTTGTCCGCCTGGAAGGCGGCCCGCGAGTCCTCCTCGCCGGCCGTGCTGAAGCCGGCCGGCGCGGCCGGTGAGACCGCGAGGTCGTGCATGATCGTGACAGCGGCGGTGCCGGCCGGGCTGTCCAGGCCGGACTTGACCTGGTTGGCCGGCAGGTTCTCCGAGCCCGGGGCGAGAATCGACCCGCCGGCCGAGGCGATCAGGGCGTTGACCCAGACCATCAGGCTCTCGTTGCGGCGGCCCTGGGCGGCGAAGGTGACTCCGGCCTGGCTCGCCCCCTTGATCAGCTGATCCCAGGTGACCGGCCCGGCGCCCGGGTCGACGCCGGCTTTCTGCAGCACCGATTTCCGGTACCAGAGCAGTTGGGTGTTGCCGTAGAGCGGAGCGGAGAACAGCGTGTCGCGGAACGTCGACTGCTCGAGCGGGCCCTTCAGCACGCCGGCCGAGAACTCCTGTCGCTCCGCGTCGGTGAAGGGGCGGAGGAACTTGGCGTTCGCGAACTCGGCCATGAAGGGCGGGTCGACGCTGACGATGTCGAGCGACCGGTCCTCGGCGGCGAGCCGGCGCAGCAGTTGCTCCCGGCCGCCGGCCGCGTTGTTGGGCAGGCGCTGGATGTCGAAGGAGTAGGCGCCACCGGACTCGGCGGCGCATCGGGCGGCGACGTCGGCCTGCGCGGCGTCGGCGATGAAGTAGGACAGCGTGTTGGCATCGCCACTGCCGCCGCCGCAGCCGGTGAGCAGCGCGGCGGTCAGCAACAGAACGGCGGGTCTCTTGAGCACGGTGCCATCCCTTCGTCGGGTGTTGGAACCGCTTGCAGATCTACCTTTGGTGTGACGTACATCTCTGTCAACATCAGCAGCACAATCTGTAAATGGACCTCCGGAAACGCTTCCAAAGCGGAGTAAGGTGCAGTCGTGCCGGCGTCCTCGTCGAAGATCAACATGGCCGATGTCGCGCGCCGGGCCGGTGTCTCGATGGCGACCGCTTCACGTGCGCTGGCCAACCACCCACACGTGGCCGCGGCGACCCGGGCCCGCGTCCTGGCCGCCGCCGAAGCGCTGTCCTACGTCGTCTCGCCCGAGGCCTCCCGGCTGGCCGGCGGCGCCACCGACCGGGTCGGCGTGGTCGTCCCGCACATCTCCCGCTGGTTCTTCGCCGCGATGCTCGACGGCCTCGAGTCGGTCCTGCGCGACGCCGACCTCGACGTGCTGCTCTACCACGTGGGCGACGCCACCGACCGGCACAACTTCTTCCGCCGGCTGCCGGCCCGGCGCAAGGTCGACGCGCTGGTGGTGCTGGGCATGCCGGTGGACGACCCGGAACGCGAACGCCTGGAGCTGATGGGCGTACACATCGTTGCGGCCGGCGGTCAGATCGAGCGTTACCCCTGCGTCTCGATCGACGACCTGGCGGCCGGCCGCCAGGCCGTCGACCACCTGGTCTTCCTGGGCCACCGCCGGATCGGCATGATCGCCACCCTCGACCCGGCCCAGCCCGACTGGCCGGCCACGCCCGGCCGCGGCCGCGCCTACCACGCGGCCCTGACCGACGCGGGCATCCCGATCGATCCGGCCTTGACCGTCACCGTCCCGTGGGGCGGCGTCAACGGCGCCGACGCGATGTCCCGGCTGCTGAGCCTGCGCGAGCCCCCCACGGCCGTCTACGCGCACTCCGACGAGGTGGCCTTCGGCGCGGTCCGCACCCTGCGCCGGGCCGGCCTGCGCATCCCCGAGGACATCTCGGTGGTCGGCATCGACGACCACCCACTGGCCGAGCTGGCCGACCTCACCACCGTCGCCCAACCGGTCCGCCGCCAGGGCGAACTGGCCGGCCGCATGGTCCTGTCCCTGCTCAGCGGCGAGGCCACCGGCGACGGCATCACCGTCCCGACCCGCCTGGTCATCCGCGGCTCTACCGCGCCACCTTCGCGCGGCTGACCCTTTGCCGCCATCGGATCAACTTCCAAGTCAAATACCCGGGGAGTACGGGGAGCAGCCCGAGTATGACCGCGACTTCCGGGCTCAGGCCGAGCAACCACACGCTCAGCGCTAGCAGGGTGACCAGGGCGGCGGCCGCGAGGGCGAAGCCCCGGGCGGTGCGACGCAGCTGGGTGGACGGCGGGTCGGCGTCGAGCTTGACGATGATCGCGGCGGACACCGAGGCCAGCGCGCCGAGCAGGGTCAGCCAGGTGGGCAGCACGGTGGCGACCAGCAGCGCGGCCAGGCCGGTGGCGGCCAGGGCCTGCACGATCCGCATCCGGGTGGTGGCCAGCATGCCGCGCAGGTAGTCGCGCAGCGCGGGGGAGAGGCGGCGGACGAAGCTGTAGGCGTACAGGCCGGGGGCGAGCACGCCGGCCACCGCGAGCAGTTGCGCCAGGCCGAGGTGGTGCTGGTTGGTCATCCGGGCGACGTTCAAGGCCAGGAACATCTGCAGTACGGCGGTCCGCAGCACGAACACCCGCAGGGTCCGTTCCAGGTTCTCGTGCGCGAGTTGCTCGTGCGGGTCCAGGGCCAGCGTCCGAGCGAAGCCGTCCGCCGCCCGGGCCAGCTGCCCGCCGGCGTAATGGTTGCGGCCCAGCGCATCGGCCCGGGCCAGCTCGTGGTGCGCGGAGGCGTCCTGCGGGTCCAGCGCCAGGGCGCGCCGGAACGCCTCCCGGGCCGGGCCGATCTTGCGGCCGGTCAGCAGCACCGAGCCGTACGTGACGTGCGCCGCGCCCCAGTCCGGGGCCAGCTCCAGGGCGGTCCGGGCGGCGGCCAGCGCCTCCCGTCTGCTCTGTCCGTCCGCCGTGAGCACGGCCGCGAGCAGGCGGTGCCACTCGGCGTCGCCCGGGTCGATGGCCACCGCCTGACGCAGGGCCGCCGCGGCCTCGCCGGGCCGGCCCAGGTCGCTGTGCGCGAGGCCGACCAGGGCCAGCGCGGCCGGGTGGCCCGGTTCGAGACCGGCGGCGGTCCGGGCGGCGTGCAGTGCCCCGGCCGGGTCGTCGGCGAGCAGCCGGGCGCGGGCCAGCACCAGCCAGGCCGGCACGTGGTGCGGGTCCCGAGCCAGAACCTGGGCGACAAGCGCCGCCGCCTCGGACTCCCGGCGCACCTCGCAGAGGCGGGCGGCCTGCTCGACCAGCGCATCGTCCTGCACGACCGCACCTATCGGCGGGACGGTCGACGTCTTGAGCGCGGTGCGCTAGTTTGAACGTGTTCAAAGAACGGGTGATGACATGGACCGGTTGACGGAATCCGGGTGGGTCGGCCTGCACGTGGTCGTGGCGGTCTGCGTGCTGTCGTTCGTGCCGCTCGGCCTCGGCGCGCTGGGCCGCGGCCGGCGCCTGGTGCGCTGGTGGCCGACCGCGGCGGTGCCCGCGGTGGCGGCGCTGGTGCTGCCGCGCGGGCTGCTCGCCGGCCTGCTCTGCGTGCCCTACCTGCTCGCCTGCCTGCTGGTGCCGGTGGTGCTGCGGCGCGAGCCGCTGGTGGCCTTCGCCGCGGCCTGCCTGCCGGTGGCCGCGGTGGGCCTGCTGGCCGAGCGGGCCGGGGTCACCCTGCTCGGCTTCCCGCTGGGTGTGCTCGGCCTCACCGCCGCGCACTTCCACGTGGCCGGGTTCGGAGCCCTGCTGCTGGTGTCCCTGGTCGACGCCCGCCACCGCGCCGCCCGTTTGCTGGCGCCGGCCGGGGTGGCGCTGGTGGGCCTGGGTTTCCTGGCCGGCCGGACACCCCTGGGCCAGGACGCGGGCGACCTGATCGAGCTGGTCGGCGCGGGCCTGCTGACCTCGGGCCTGTGGCTGGCGATCGCCACCCGTGCCGGCCGAGCGGCCCGGCTGCTGCTCGCCCTGAGCGTCGTCACCATGACTCTGGCCCTGCTCTACGCCGCCGGCCAGCTGCTACCCATCCCACACCTGAACCTGACCTGGATGGTGCTGACCCACGGCGTCCTGAACACGACCGCCGTCCTCACCGCCCTGACGGTGGCCCAGCTGGGTCACCGGCGCCGGCCGCCGCCGGCGATCAGGGCTGTTTCAATCGTCCTCGGGCAGGCCCGCGATAGCTCGTAGATCGCCGACGGGCATCTCGAAGGCTGCCGCTATGTCGGCCAGATGATCCGCCCGTTGCGGCACCAGGCGCCCCGCCCGGATCTTGGCCACGGTCGACTGGGCGAGTCCGCAGCGGCGAGCCATCTCCGGGCGCGAGATTCCGCGCCGATCCATCAACGCGCAGAAGATCGCCCCGAACGGGTGCGGATCGCTTTCGCGGATCGGCGGTCCGATGAGCGTGTCCGCAACCTGGACCTCGAACCGGTCCAGCCGGGACCCCGCCACCCGCGTGTAGACCGACAACGGCAGCGGCGCCGCCGCGTCCCGGCTGACCAGCCCGTCGATGGACACCTCGTGCAGCCAATCGTGGATCTCCCGGGGCCGAACCTCCCGGATCTCGACGACCTGCCAGGAACGGTCCCACCAGGGCCAGCGCCAGATCCGCTCGCGCAGCAGGGCGATCAGAACCGCGCGGTCGCCGGATTCCTCGTTCAGCAGGGAGTCGATCTGGGCGGGCGTGAGCTCGTCATCCACTCGCGGCAGTCTATGGCGCGCCGTGCACGAGGGCGGGGCAGCGGGCGCCCGGCAGCGGGAGATGTGAAATCGGCTGGCGCAGCAGCGAGCCCCGCGCCATCGTGAGTCGTGATCACGATCCAGCGGGTACGGGTGAGGTGGGGTGCGGCGTCGCGCGGCGCATCGCACGCGAACGCCCGTCGCGGTCTGTGCCGTCCGTCGGCGCTGCCCACCTCGCTGGCGGTCGGCGAGGTCGTAGTTCACGACGTGCTCGCCGACGAGGCGGTCCACTACGTGCCCCACGACGACCTCTTGACCGGGGGCTTGGAACGAGGACGCGATGTTGATCTGTGGCTGGCCATGGCAGGCGCGGGGCTGGTGGTAGACCGAATGCCGGGCTGGGCGGCGTACCCGCGTCAGAGCGGCCCTTCCCGGCTCTTCACGCTGATGCCGGGCCAGATCGGCCGCTATCGCGCGAACTTCCGCTTCACGACGACCACCTGCGCCTGCAACCCGAGCTGGTACTACGAGGACTGGCTGCTGCACATCAGCAACGGCGTGATCGCACCCGACGGATTCCAGCAGCGCGACCCGGACCACGAGGTCGACCACCGAGTTCATCTCTATGGCGGATCGAGACGGGTAACCGGCAGCCGTCGGCAGTGATCGCTCAACGGCTCAGCTCGGCGCGCGAGTGAATTGCTTCTTTGATTGGTCACGCAATCGATTTTCTCGGCTCCGGACAGCTTCTGTTGTTGGCATGATCGACTGTTAGCGCCGCGATTCGGGGCGCGCGAGAATATAGGCATGCGGTACCAGCAGCTTCAGCTATTCGATCGGTCTACAACTACTGCGCTGCGGGACCGCACAAAAGCGCATAGCTATTCTCCTGAGAAGGACGAGTTCCGTCGCGACCATGAGCGTGGGCGGCGGTGGTGGCTTCCTCGCCGTTACGCATGGAAGCGATGCCGCTCGCAGGGCTGCTCGCGGGAATGTGGCGAGTTGGGTCTGCACGATGAGGCCGAGGCGGTCCCGCCGTTGATCTGGCCGGAGGAGGCGACCTGCCTCCAGCGGCCGTCGTCCGTGACCCTCAGCCGTGATGTTCCGGCTGACCGTGACGTGTCGCCGGGTGATGAGCAGTCGACCGGCCGGTCCGCTCTCGCCGGGCAGGAGGTTCTCCCGGACCGAGTAGAAACGGTGCCGTGCGCCGAGCCCGAACACCCGGCAAGCGCTGCCGCTCAGAGTGAGTCCGCGCTCGGGGAAGAAGCTGCTGCCGGCCGTCGAGCCGGCCGAGGCGGAAAAAGAATCGCTCAAGCCGGCCGGCCGGGGCTGGCCCTAGAATCCGCCACGTCGGCCGGGCTGGCAGGGTGGGCGAAACGGTGCCGCGTCGGTGGTGGGGGCTGGACGGGCGGCGTGGGCGGTGCGGGGCGGGCCGAGTCGGCGCGCCGGACCGGACCGTTTAGCCAAGAAGGGTTGGCGGGGCGAGGGGAACAGCCTCTGCCGTTTGACGTCGGCGCGCGGCCCAGGTTCGGTTGCCGGTCGGACTGTGAGGTCGGTCGGCCGCAGCATGGCCGGCGCCGTCGTCGGGTCGCCGGTCGTGGTCGGTCTGCCGCCAGAGGTCCGCCGTGGCCGATGTTCGGTGATGTGCCTTCAGGGCACTCGCTGGCGTCTGAAATGCCGCCGTGGAACCTGTGCTGCTGAATGCGCCAGCAACATTTCCGGAAAATCGGAATCCATCCGATCGCGGAAGAAAAGGCGTAGAAATTGCGCCTCCGAAATAGCGTCACGCGGGTGCTCTGGAGGCCGACTATCGGCGGCGACGACGAATGGCTTATCGCTGGCCGCGCCGAGCGCACTCGCGTCGGGGAACTGCGTTCCTGATCAAGAGCGGTGTCAGGTCGGGGCCGTCCCTTTCCGGCCAACGGGGCGGTTGGGGAGCGCTGGCTGGGCCTGATCATCGGCCTGCTGGCCGAGGCCGGGCTCGGGCGCTGGAGACCGTCGGTGGGCCTTGGGGTTTCGGTAAGCATGGCGAGCCGGGTCAGCCAAGTGGCGGGTCAGCCAGGTGATGGGTGAGCCAGGTGGCGGGTCAGCCCGGTGATGGGCCGGCCAGGTGGCGGGTCGGCCAGGTGGCGGGCCGGTCGGTGGTGAGGCGCGGCCGGGGTGATCTCGGCGGGGTGGCCGTGGGGCGGGGATTGGTGGATTATGCCGCGGTGCGCGTTTCGCGATGGGTATGGCTTTTCCTTGCCTGCTTGGCTGTGCTGGGGGTGCAGGTTCTGCTGCGCCTTGAGCTGCTGTCGTTTGCTGGGACGCTGGCTACTGCCGCCCTGTTGGGGCTGGCCGCGGACCGGGACTCGGGTGGCTGGCCGCAACGCGCCGGGCTGGCCGGGCTGACCGCGCTTACCCTCGCGGCTGCGGCGGTCGACATCGACGCCGGCGGGTTCGGGTGGCCGGTGGCGGTGGGGGCGCACGCCGGGGTGGTCGCCGTGCTTCTGCTTACCGCGGGGGCCGCGCTTCTTGCGGTTGCGGTGCTTGGCACCGCTGCGCCGGGGCTTCGGCGGCGGCATCTCTGGCCGGCGGGGCTGGCGGGAGTCGTCGTGGTGGGGGTGTTCGCGAAGTTTGCTATCACCGATCGGCCGGGGCGGATCGGGACCGCTCTGCTGGGGCTGTCGGTGGTTGCCCTGGTGCTGGTGCTTGTTGCGGCCAACGCGGCGCTCGTTACGCACCGGCTCGGGCTGGCGGGGGCCGGACTGCTGGCCGTTCTGGCGTTCGCCGGTGGGGCGGTGGGTGCGGCGGCGGACTTCGGTGCGGAGGACGGCACCGTCGGCTGTGAACGGCCGTGGCTGGGGGCGGACGACGGCGTCGTGTGGGAGTGGTGCAGTCAGGCCACGCTGCGGAACGTCACACCGGACCGGGATGAGCAGCGGTCCGCTGCGGCCGTGGCCGACGCTCAGCAGCGCTTCCTGCATCCGGGCGCGCGGAACCCGGGAAACCCGGGGAACGCGGGTGGGGGGAACATCGCGGGGCAGGGGAACGTGGCGGCCGTGATGGTCTCGGTTGCGCCGGCCGAGACGGAGGCGGAAGGGGTCGACTGGGAGGCGGGGGACGCCGCCTTGCGGCTGCTGGGGCTGGCCGCGCTGGTGATGGCCCTGTTCCCACCTCGCCAGAAGGTGACCTTGCGGCTACTCTGAGTGCATGCCCCCGCACCTGGCGGGCGGGAGACATGGTGCGAAACCGGTTGAGCTTCGTCGCGGAGAGTGGCGGTGCCGCCATGGTGCCTCAGTGGGTCATCGAACTGGTCGGGGAGTCGCGGTCGGCCGCGCTGCCCATCATCGCCGTGTACTTCGGGTACCGGCTGGGCTGCCGGATGCTGGCGCCCATCACCATCGCGTCCTTCGTGGCGCTGGTCGGCAGCAAGGAGCGGTCGGAGCGGGCGCTGAAGCTGGTCGAGCTCCTCAGCGAGAAGACTCCTGAGGAATCGGAGGGGCCTCCAAAATTGCCCGGTCGGCCGAGCGGGGGATCAGCGTCGCCATCGCGAGGATCAGCACGGCCACGATGACCAGGCCGACGAAGATGCGCTGTACGGCCGTCGTCAACGAATCCGGGGTGATCGGAGCCGAGCCGACGGTCGAGTTGGCGATCGCGCCGAAGATGGCCACGCCGACCGAGCTTCCCAGGGACCGCAGGAAGATGTTACTGGCGGTGACCACACCTCTTTCTGCCCAGCCCACACTGGACTGCGCGGCGATCAAAGTGGGCGATGCGGTCAGGCCCATGCCGAGCCCGATCACCAGGCAGAACAGGGCAACCTGCCAGACCGGCGAAGTGCGGCCCAGCAACAGCAGCAGCGCGCAGCCGACCAGGACCAGGGACGTGCCGATCAGGGCGCAGGCGCGGAAGCCCAGCCGTAGGTAGACCCGGCCGGCCTGGCTGCCGGTGATCGGCCAGCCCAGCGTCAGGGTGGCCAGAGCGAAGCCGGCGACCAGCGGGCCGGCGCCGAGCACGTCCTGCACGTAGGTCGGGACGTAGGAGCTCAGCCCGTACAGGATGGCGCCGATGCCGACCGAGATCAGGCCGCTGGAGACCAGCAGCCTTCGGCGAAAGATCCAGAGCGGGAGTACGGGCGAAGCCGCCCGCCGTTCCACGAAGACGAAGGCGATTAGCGCCGCGACCCCGGCGCCGAGGATGAGCAGGCTGGCCGGCGAGTTCCAGGCCCACGCCTGACCGCCCTCCAGCGCACCCAGGATCACCAGGGCCAGGCCGACCGCGAGCAGCGCGGCACCCCGGTAGTCGATCACCGGGCGGCCGCGTTCGACCCGCTCGTGGAAGAAGCGCATGAAGACGGCGACGGCCAGCAGGCAGAGCGGGATGTTGACGAAGAAGATCCAGCGCCAGGAGACGTACTCGCTGAAGACGCCGCCCAGGGTGGGCCCGACGACCGAGGCCGCGCCCCACACGCTGGCGACGTACCCCTGGACCTTGGCTCGTTCGCGGACCGAATAGAGGTCGCCGATGATGGTGATGGTGGTCGGCAGGATCGCGCCGGCGCCGAGGCCCTGGACGATCCGGAAGGCGATGAGCGGTCCCATCGCCCAGGCCGCCCCGCACAGGATCGATCCGATCATGAATAGGCCGATGCCCCACAGGATGACCGGTTTCCGCCCGAACAGGTCGTTCAGTTTGCCGTAGATCGGCACCGAGACGGCCTGGGCCAGCAGGAAGATCGAGAAGAGCCAGGGGAACTCGGTGAACCCGCCGACGTCCTTGACGATCGAGGGCACCGCGGTGGCGATGATCGTGCCCTCGATGGCGACCAGTGCGGTGGTGAGCATGACCGCGGCGAGGACTGGTCCTCGCTCGGACCGCAGTCCGACATTGTTTCCCGGCACTCCGATCAAGCTACCCGGAAACCGTACGGGGGTGTTTTGTCTGATTTACCCTGCGAGAGTGGCGTCAGTGGTCGTAGCCGAGGACAACCTCGATCATCAGCGGGTCATCGCCGAGGTGGTGCGGCGGCTCGGCCACGACGTGGTGGTGGCGGACGACGGCCGCTCGGGCCTGGAAGCGGTCGCCAAGCACCGGCCGGACCTGCTCATCGCCGATGTCGACATGCCGCACATGACCGGGCTCGAACTCTGCGCGGCGATCCGGGACGACCCGCGGCTGGCGTCCACCCCGGTCGTGCTGATCACGGCGTACCTCCTGCCGGGTGATCCGCGGCTGGCCGCGACCGGCGCGCTCGGGGTGATCGGCAAGCCGTTCGGGGTTCCCGAGCTGAGCGAGGCGTTGCGCGGCCACCTCAACGGCCTGAAGGTGCCGCAGATCGGCCACTCCATGCTCGATGCCGTGCTCGACTGCATCGACACGGGTGTGATGGCCTTCGACGTGAACGGGCGGCAGCTCCTGGTCAACCGGGCGCTCGGTGACGTCCTCGGCGCCGACAAGCCGGGTGTGCCGGTCGGCGACATCGCGCGCCGGCTCCGGATGTGCCGTCCGGACGGCACCGACATGCCGACCGACGAGTGGCCGATCTGGCGGGCCATGCGCGGCGAGGACGTCAACCACGTCGAGCTGATGGCGTACGACCCGCACGGCCGCCCGCACTGGTACCTGGTCAACGCCCGCCCGGTCCGGGGCGCGGACGGCACCGTGATCGCCGCCGTCTCGGCCGCGCACGACGTCACCACCCGGCACCGCACCCGGCAGTACGAGGTGTGCAAGAACAAGGTCCTCAGCGTGCTGGCCGGCGACCCGGACTCGCCCAAAGCCGGCGACCGGATCCTGGCCGCGATCGGCACCACCCTGGGCTGGCCGTACCTCCGGTTGTGGCTGGCCGACGACGAGGCCGACGTGCTGCGCCCGGCCGCGCTGTACAGCGCGGCCGGGGAACCGGCCCTGCCGCTGCCCGCCACCATCGCCCGCGGGCACGGTCTGGCCGGCCTGTGCTGGCAGACCGGCGAGCTGATCTGGGTGCCAGACCTGCACGCGGCGAACGCGCCGATCCTCCCGGAGGTGGCGGAGAGCGCGGCCTACCGCTCGGCCGGCGCGGTCCCGGTGCGCAGCGGCGAGCGGGTGGTGGGCGCGATCTCGTTCTTCTCACGCACCCGGCAGGAGTCCGACCCGGCGCTCGGCATGCTGCTCAGCGGCATCGCCGCGGTGATCGGCGCGTTCCTGGAGCACCGCCGGGCCGAAGGGCTGGCGCTGCACCTGGCCGCCGCGACCGACGAGTACATGGCCCTGGCCGGGCACGAGCTGCGCACCCCGCTCACCTCGATCGGCTCGTACGTCGACCTGATCGCCGAGTCCCCGGACGACACCCCGTTCGTCGAGCTGCGCGACCTGTTCGAGGTGGTGCACCGCAACAGCACCCGGCTGCGGAACCTGGTGGACCGGCTGCTGGACGTGGCCGGGATGGAGTCGGGGCACCTGGCCCTCGAGTCGGAGCCGGTGAACCTGACCGAGGTGGTCGCCGAGGTGACCGGCGAGGTCACCTCGGACCGCGGCGTCGTCATCCACACCGACCGGCTCGACCAGGTGACCGTGCCGGGGGACCGGGCCCGGCTGCGGCAGATGGTGGAGGCCCTGGTGGGTAACGCGGTCAAGTTCAGCCCGTCGGACTCGGCGGTCGGGGTCACCCTGGTCGACCTGGACGACCTGGTGGTGCTCACGGTCAGCGACACCGGTGTCGGCATTCCCGCGTCGGAGCAGGCGAAACTGTTCCGCCGGCTGTACCGGGGCGGCAACGCCCGGCACACCGGCATCCCGGGCTCGGGACTGGGCCTGGCACTGTGCCGGGTGGTGGTGGAACGGCACCGCGGCACGATCGCGCTGTCCTCCCACGAGTCGACCGGCACCACCGTGACGGTCCGGCTACCTAAGTAGATCGGCGGCGGCCAGGGCCAGCCACAGCTGCACGCGGTCGGCGGTGCGGGCCAGGGAGCGGCCGGTCAGCTTCTCGATCTGTTCGAGGCGGTAACGCACGGTGTTGCGATGCACGATCAGCCTCGCCGCCACGGCCGCCACCGAGCCGTCCGCGTCCAGGTAGGCGCGCAGCGTCGCGACAAGCGAGCCGGCGTGCGCGGCGTCGAACTCGTGCAGCGGCCGCAACACCTCGCTGGCCAGGTCGCGCAGCGGCACATCCTCGCTGGCCACGATCAGACCGGACAGGCTCATCTGCTCGCGCTCGTTGATGCCCGGACCGCGGTTCATCGCCTCGTGCGCCTCGTAATAACTCCAGCGCAGGCCGGTCGTCCCGGCGTACCAGCCGCCGATGCCGACGCGCACGTCCGAACCGTACCGAGTCAGGTAGTCCTGCAGCAGCAGCGCCGCCTCCCGCGCCGACTGCCCGGGTTCCAGGACCACAAGCAGGCAGTCCTCCAGCACCGCGGTCGTCGCGCCGGTCATCGGCGGGCTGCTGACCAGGCGCTTGCGGAGATCGCCGCCGCCCGGCGACAGCGTCGCCACCAGCAGCGCGTGCTCGTCCGCGGGCCGGATGCCGAACGGCGAGAGCCGCCGCTCGGCCTCGGCTCCGCCGATCGTCCCGCGCACGAGATCTTCGAGGACCTGTCCGGCCAGCCGGCGCTTGCCGGCCAATTCCGCCTGCCGGCGGGCAAGTTCCAGACCAACCAAGGAGACGGCGTACGGGAGGACGTCCGCGGATCTACGGGGCCGGCGACAACAGAGGTACGCCACCACGGTGTCCTCGACACTCACCGGCACCGCCAGCGGGGTGTCGCCGGAGGTGCCGGCCCGCGCCGCGTACAGGATCTGCTCGACCGGCCAGGCCGCGCTGGCCGGGGCGGTGGCGAGCACCCGCCCGTACACGTCGACGACCATGCAGGGCGCGCCGAGGATCTGGTGCAGCGACCCGATCAGCGCGCCCAGGCCCTGGCCGGAGAGCAGCGCCTTGGCCAGCGTGTCGTGCTCGTCGAGCAGGTCGGCGAACCGGCCGTACTGCTCCTCCAGGACCCGGTCGGCGACGAATCGGTCGACCGCGATGAACGGTGTCGAGTAGGGAATCTCCAGCACCGGAAGCCGCCGGTCGCGGGCCTCGGCCAGGGTGGCGGCCGGGATCCGGTCGTGGGTGAGCCCGACCCCGAAGCCGAGCCCGACCGCCCGCCGCTCGGCGACCCGGGACACGAACTGCCGTTGCGCGGCCTCGTCGAGCTGACTGAGCCCGGTGGTCAGCACCAGCTCGCCGCCGGAGAGGAACGGGCGCGGGTCGGCCAGTTCGGTGACCGCGCACCACCGCACCGGCTGGTTGAGCGCGGCCGGGTCGCCGTCGGCCAGCCGCAGGCTCAGGTCGGGGTCGGCGAGAACGTCGCCCAGGCGCAGGGTCACCGCGCGACTGTACGGCTGCACAACCCGCCCGCGTAAGTACTGTTCCCGCGTCCATTTACCACCGTGACCATCGACAAATACGGTGTCCTGCAACACAGCGGTCAACCCGGGAGGTCCTCTTGATGCAGGTGCCGGCCCGGATAGGTGGGCGCCCGGTGAGTGCCGACGAGTGGATCGAGGTGCTCAGCCCGTTCGACGGGTCGCCGGTCGCCCGCGTGCCGGCCCTGGGTGCCGAGCACGTCGCCGAGGCGGTGGCGGCCGCTTCGGCGGCGCTGGCCCGGGGCGACTTCCCGCAGTACCGCCGGGCCGAGGTGCTGGAACGCGCCGCCGAACTCCTGGCCGAGCGCACCGAGGAGTTCGCGGTCACCATCGCCCGGGAGGCCGGCAAGCCGATCCGGGACGCCCGCGCCGAGACCCTGCGCTGCGTCGACACGCTGCGGTTCTCGGCGGTGGAGGCGCGCCGGCTCAGCGGCGAGGTGATCCCGATGGACGCCTCGGCCAGCGGAGTGGGCCGGCTCGGGTTCGCGCTGCGGCACCCGGTCGGCGTGATCGCCGCCATCTCGCCGTTCAACTTCCCGCTCAACCTGGTCGCGCACAAGCTCGGCCCGGCGATCGCGGCCGGCTGCCCGGTGGTGCTCAAGCCGGCCGAGCTGACCCCGGTCTCGGCGATCCGCCTGGTCGACCTGCTGGTCGAGGCGGGGCTGCCGGCCGACTGGATCTCGGTGGTCACCGGCACCGGGCCGGACGCCGGCACCCCGCTTGTCGCCCACCCGGTGCCCGCGCTGATCACGTTCACCGGCAGCGTCGCGGTCGGCCGCCGGATCCAGGACACCGCGCCGCGCAAGCGGGTGCTGCTCGAGCTGGGTTCCAACGCGCCGGTGATCGTCGAGCCGGACGCCGACCTGGACCGGGTGGTCGCGCAGGTGCGGCTGGGCGGTTTCTCGTACGCCGGGCAGTCCTGCATCTCCACCCAGCGCGTGCTGGCCCACGCCGACATCTACGACAAACTGCTGCACGAGCTGAAGATCGCGGTCGGCTCCCTGCGCGTCGGCGACCCGCTCGACGAGGACACCGAGGTCGGGCCGCTGATCTCGGAGGCGGCTGCGAAGCGGGTCGAGGACTGGCTCGACCGGGCCCGCGCGGCGGGTGCGGAGGTGACCGGCGGCGTGCGCCACGGCACCCTGATCACTCCGGCGGTCGTCGCCGATCCGCCCCGTGACCTGGACGTCTATCGCCAGGAGGTGTTCGGGCCGGTGGTTACCGTCACGCCGTACACCCATCTGGCGGAAGCGATCGGCCTGGCCAACGACAGCGATTTCGGCCTTCAGGCCGGGGTTTTCACGGCGGATCTCGGCGTCGCGCTGCGCGCGGCGCGCGAGCTGGAGTTCGGCGGGGTGCTGATCAACCAGGTGCCGACCTTCCGGGCCGACCAGCAGCCGTACGGCGGACTTCGCGACGCCGGGAACACCCGTGAAGGACCTGCTTACACCGTGCAAGAGATGACCGAGCTTCGATTCGTGATGGTGAGCGCATGAGTACTCCGGCTATCGAGCTGACCGGGCTGCGGAAGTCCTTCGGGGCCGTCGACGCGGTCGCCGGGATCGACCTGTCCATCGAGGACGGCGAGTTCTTCTCGATGCTCGGGCCGTCCGGCTCCGGCAAGACCACGGTGCTGCGGATGATCGCCGGCTTCGAGCTGCCGACCGCCGGCACGGTGTCGCTGAGCGGCAAGGACGTCACGAAGCTGGCGCCGTTCGAGCGGGACGTCAACACGGTCTTCCAGGATTACGCGCTCTTTCCGCACATGACCGTGCTGGAGAACGTCGAGTACGGGCTCAAGGTCCGCAAGGTGCCGCGCCGGGAGCGGCGGGATCGTGCGGTTGAGGCGCTGTCCTCCGTACGGCTGGAGGGTTTTGAATCTCGGAAGCCGTCGGCGATGTCGGGTGGCCAGCGGCAGCGGGTTGCTCTTGCTCGGGCCCTGGTCAACCGGCCCAAGGTGCTGTTGCTGGACGAGCCGCTCGGCGCTCTTGACCTGAAGCTGCGCGAGCAGATGCAGGTCGAGTTGAAGCAGATCCAGCGCGATGTCGGCATCACGTTCGTCTTCGTGACGCACGACCAGGACGAGGCGCTGACCATGAGCGACCGGGTGGCGGTCTTCGATGCCGGCCGGATTGCCCAGATCGGAACCCCGGAAGAGGTCTACGAGAACCCGGCGACGCCATTTGTTGCCGGATTTGTCGGGACATCTAACCTCCTGACCGGCGACGTGGCTCTCGCCCTCGTCGGAAGAAAAGGGACATTTTCCATCCGGCCGGAGAAAATTCGTCTGTCCGAAGAGGGCATTCCGGGCACCGTCGCCGAGGTGATCTACGCCGGACCGGTAACCCGATACGTCGTCGACCTCGACGCCGGGGTGCGGGTCACCGTCGTCGAGCAGAACCAGCGCACCGGGACCGCGGCGCTGGCCGAACTGCGGGGGAAACCGGTCCACCTGAGCTGGCACGCAGAGCACGTGATCGAAATCCCCCATCAGAAGGAGAACGCGGATGCGGCATAGATTCGTTTTGGCAGCCCTGTCAGCCGGCGTGCTCGTGCTCGCCGGGTGCGGCGGCGGCGATTCCGGAACCACCGGCTCCGGCCCCGGCGGCCTGTCCGTCCCGAAGATCGACAAGCTGGCCTCGCTCGGTGCGGGCGAGGGCGAGGTCAACATCGTCTCGTGGGCCGGTTACGTCGAGGACGGCTCCACCGACAAGGCCGTCGACTGGGTCTCCGACTTCACCAAGGAGACCGGCTGCAAGGTCAACAACAAGGTGGCGGCGACCTCGGACGAGATGGTCACCCTGATGAAGACCGGCGAGTACGACGTGGTCTCGGCCTCGGGTGACGCGTCGCTGCGGCTGATCTACGGCGGTGACGTCGCGCCGGTCAACACCGACCTGATCGCGAACTACAAGGACGTCTTCGACGGCCTCAAGAACAAGCAGTGGAACTCGGTCGACAACGTCGCCTACGGCATTCCGCACGGCCGCGGCGCCAACCTGCTGATGTACCGGACCGACGTGGTCAAGCCGGCGCCGACCTCGTGGAGCGCGGTCTTCGACGCCAACTCGCCGTACAAGGGCAAGATCACCGCGTACGACTCGCCGATCTACATCGCCGACGCGGCGCTCTACCTGATGAAGACCAAACCCGAACTCAACATCAAGAATCCGTACGCGCTGGACGACACCCAGTTCAAGGCGGCCACCGATCTGCTCACCGAGCAGAACAAGCTGATCGGCGAGTACTGGTCGGACTACACCAAGGAGGTGCAGTCCTTCAAGGCCGGCAACTCGGTGATCGGTACGACCTGGCAGATCATCGCCAACCTGGCCCAGGCCGACAAGGCACCGGTCGAGGCCGTGCTGCCGACCGAGGGCGCGACCGGCTGGTCCGACACCTGGATGATCTCGGCCAAGGCCAAGCACCCGAACTGCGGCTACCTCTGGATGAACCACATCATCTCGCCGAAGGCCAACGCGGCCGTGGCCGAGTGGTTCGGTGAGGCGCCCGCCAACAAGCTGGCCTGCCAGCAGACGTCGGACAAGAGCTTCTGCACCACGTTCCACGCCGACGACGAGGCCTACTTCCAGAACATCTGGTACTGGACCACGCCGATCGCGCAGTGCCTGGACGGTCGCACCGACGTGACCTGCAAGGACTACTCGGCCTGGACCCAGGCCTGGACCACGATCAAGGGATGACCAGCTTTCTCCACCGGCACCCGCGAGTGCGCCTGGCCGGGCTCCTGTCCGCGCCGTTGCTCTGGCTCGGCGTGGCCTATCTGGGCGCGCTCGCGGTGCTTCTGGTCTCCGCCTTCTGGTCGGTCAACACCTTCACCGGGCAGGTTGTCAGAGAGTTCACCGTCGCGAACTTCCGGACGATCCTGACCGAGGAGGTCTACCGCAACGTCACGCTGCGCAGCCTCGGGGTGGCCGCTTCGGTCACCGTCATCTGCGTGGTGCTGGCCGTGCCGATGGCCTTCTACATGGCCAAGGTGGCGTCGCCGCGCACCCGGAAGTGGCTGGTCATCGCGATCCTCACGCCCCTGTGGGCGTCGTACCTGGTCAAGGCGTACGCGTGGCGGATCCTGCTGGCCAACGACGGGCCGATGGACTCGATCTTCGGCGGACCCGGGTACGGCCTCACCGCGGTGGTCCTGGTGCTGTCGTACATGTGGCTGCCGTACATGATCCTGCCGATCTATGCCGGGCTTGAGCGCCTCCCCGATTCCATGTTGGAAGCGAGCGCCGACCTGGGTGCTCGCGCCGGTCGGACGTTCCGCCGGATCGTGCTGCCCATCCTGATCCCGTCGGTGTTCGCCGGCTCGATCTTCACGTTCTCGCTGTCGCTCGGCGACTACATCACCGTGCAGATCGTCGGCGGCAAGTCCCAGCTGATCGGCAACCTGGTCTACGCGAACATCGGCGCCGCCAACAACCTGCCGTTCGCCGCCGCGATCGCCACTGTCCCGGTCGTGATCATGGTCATCTACTTGGTCGCGGTCCGCCGCTCGGGCGCCCTGGAGGAGCTGTGACGCTGTCCCGGTATGCACAGTGGGCGTTGCGCGCGTTCATGGCGCTCGGGCTGCTGTTCATCTACGTCCCGCTGATGCTGGTGCTGATCAACTCGTTCAACGGCGACCGCACCTTCGGCTGGCCGCCGCACGACTTCACCACCCGCTGGTGGTCGGCGGCCTGGGACAACACCGGCGCCCGTTCCGCGTTGCTGACCTCTGTGAAAGCGGGGTTGGGCGCAACGGCGATCGCCCTGGTGCTGGGCACGATGGTGGCGTTCGCCGTGCAGCGCTTCAAGTTCTTCGGCCGCGACACCCTGTCGTTGCTGATCGTGCTGCCCATCGCCCTGCCCGGCATCGTCACCGGCATCGCCCTGGACAGCGCCTGGCGCTCGGTGATCGAGCCGCTCGGCATCGGCAAGGGCCTGTTCTCGGTGATCGTCGGGCACGCCACGTTCTGCGTGGTGACCATCTACAACAACGTGCTGGCCCGGCTGCGCCGCACCGGCATCAACCTGGAGGACGCGTCGGCCGACCTGGGCGCCTCACCCGGCCAGACCTTCCGGTACGTGACCTTCCCGATGATCCGGTCGGCGCTGCTGGCCGGTGGCCTGCTGGCCTTCGCCCTGTCGTTCGACGAAATCATCGTCACCACGTTCACGGCCGGCCCGGGTGTCACCACCCTGCCGATCTGGATCTTCAACAACCTGTTCCGTCCCAACCAGGCTCCCGTGGTCAACGTGGTCGCCGCCGTCCTGGTGGTGCTCTCGGTGGTGCCGGTGTGGCTGGCGCAGCGGGTGGCCGGTCCTGAGGCCGGCGCAAGCCGCACCTGAGCCCGCGCCAAATGCCAGACTGAACGTCATGGGCGTCACCTGGCGCTTCGACGGCGATGACCTGTTGTGCGGCGTTGGCGCGGACTGGAACGAGTTCGCACTGGCCAACGGCGGCGGCGCCTGCGTGCCGCCGCCGATCGGCCAACCCCTGGCCGGCTTCGTCAGCGGCCCCGACCTCTGCGTGGTGTGGCGGGCGATCCTCGGGTTGTCCCGCCGCGACCCCGACCGCACCCTGCGCCTGACCTACCGCTGCGACTCACCGGCCGAACGCCGCATCATGACCGCGACGGTGACCGGCAATCACCGCGCCGAGGTCGCCATCGTCAGCGAGATCGGCCAGCGCCAGCCCCGCCCGTCGGTGCCGCTGCTGGACGCGACGGTTCCGGCCCGCAGCGGCGAGATGATCCGGATGTGCGGCTGGTGCGCCCGGGTCAAGGTCGACGACTGGGTCGACGTGGAGGAGGGCTGCCGCCGCCTCGATCTGCTCGAGTTGGAGAGCGGCCCGCTGCCCCGGATAACTCATGGCATCTGCAACGACTGCCGGGTCGCCGTCACCGGCGGCCTGGACCTGGTCGGCGGCGCCCACCGCCGATAAATCGCTGGCCGCCGGCCGCAGGGCTGGGCAAGGATTCCGCCATGTCCGAGGTCCAGGTGACAAATGGGGCACTGCGCGGCGTCCGGGAGTCCGGGGTCGCGGTGTTCCGCGGCATCCCCTACGCGGCACCACCCGTCGGCCCGAACCGCTTCGCCGCGCCGCAGCCCGCGAAGAACTGGGACGGCGTACGCCCGGCGGTTTCTTTCGGTCCGCCCCCACCGCAATCCGCCGCGTTCGGCCGGGCCGAGGCCACCGGCGACGACTGGCTGACCCTCAACGTCTGGTCACCGGCCCCCGACCCGGCGGCAAAACTCCCGGTCATGGTGTGGATCTACGGCGGCGCCTACACGCTCGGCTCCGCCGACCGCCCCGAGTACGACGGCGGCCACCTGGCCCGCGACGGCAACGTTGTCCTGGTGACCTTCAACTACCGCCTGGGCATGGAGGGTTTCGCCCATCTCGCGGGCGCCCCCGCCAACCGCGGCCTGCTGGACCAGATAGCCGCCCTGGAATGGGTCCGCGACAACATCGAGGCCTTCGGTGGCGACCCCACCCGCGTGACCATCTTCGGCGAGTCGGCCGGCGGCGGCTCGGTGGCCGCCCTGCTGGCCATGCCCCGCGCGGCCGGCCTGTTCCGCGGCGCGATAGCGCAGAGCCTGCCCGGCACGTTCTTCGCCCCCGACCTGGCCGCCGACATAGCCGCCGCCGTCGCGGCCGAGTTGGACCTGAGCCCGACCGCCGCCGACCTGGCCGCGGTCGATCCCGCCAAGCTGGCCGCCACCGGCGACACGGTAATCGCCGCCGCCGCGGCCGCCGCGCTCACCGACGCCGCCGCCGGCCGGCCGGGACGCTGGGGCCCGGCCGCCTACCGGTCCATCCTGTTCGCCCCGGTGGTAGACGGCGACACCCTGCCGACCACGCCCTGGCAGGCGCTGTCGGCCGGTGCGGCCCGAGACGTAACGTTGCTGGCCGGCCACACCCGAGACGAACACCGCCTGTTCACCGCCATGTTCGGCCCGCCAACCCCATCAGACACGGCAGCCGCACTCCGCCTCCTGGCGCCCACTCCCGACAGCTACCGAGACGCCGACCCCACCCAGACCCACGAGCTGGTCAATTCCGACTGGCTGTTCCGCATGCCCACGTTGCACCTGGCCGACGCCCAGGTGGCGGGCGCCGGCCGGGCTTACTTCTACGAGCTGACCTGGCCGGCCCCAGGCCTGGGCGGCATCCTGGGCGCCTGCCACGGCCTCGACGTCCCCCTGGTCTTCGGCAACTTGACCAGCGGCCAGCCCGCTCTGCTGTTGGGCGACGCCCCCACCCCCGAAGCGATTGAGCTTTCGACGCGAATGCGCTCCGCCTGGACAAGATTCGCCGCCGATGGCGACCCGGGTTGGCCGGCCTACACACCGGAGCAGTCGCTGACCCAGATCTTCGACGCCACCTGCCCGGTAACCCCATACCCCGAGCAGTCCTCCCGCCAGATCTGGCAGAACCACCCCTTCTCCCCGCTGACGCTTTCCTAGCGCCAGGCGCCTTTCCCGCCATCTTCTTCCGTACGCATCACCCACAGTCCCGTGCCCCACAGTTCCGCTAAGCGAAATCACCCTCCGCGCGCCCGCTGCGGGCGGGCCCGCCCGCAGCGGGCGCGCGGAGGGTGAGTCTCGCCTGGCTGGAACTGAGTGCCAGGGGACTTTTCGCTGCGCGTACTGGAAAAGGTTTTAGTTTACGAAGTCCTGGGTCATCCAAGTGATGCCCTTGGCGTCTCGGACGACACTCAGGCCGATTCGTTTGAAGCCGGTGTTCAGCAGGTTTTTGCGGTGGCCGTCGTTCGGCGGGACCTCGGCCAGCATGCTGTCGGTCAGGCCGTTTGCGGCCTTGATGATGTCGGCGTCGGCGGAACCGCTGGAGCCGAAGCCGATGTTCTCGCCGGCTGAGCTCCACTTCACGCCCTGGGCGCTGAAGCGCTCGCCCAGGCCCTGTTCGCCGGAGCACTGGTGCTGCAGGCCGCAACCGTTGATCATCAGCTGGTTGTGCAGGGCGGAGGCCTTGGAGAGGTCGGCGTCCAGGGTGAGGATGCCCAGGCCCTCTTTCGTCCGGGCGTCGTTGATGTGGGCCAGGACCGCGTCCAGGATCGCGTCGCCGGTTTTCGGAGCCGAGGCGACCTTGGGGGTGGTCTTTGTCGGCTTCACGGTTTTCCGGGTGGTGACGGTCGCCTTGGGGGTCGCGCTGGCGGACGGCGATTTGGTGGCCGACGGGGATGCGGACGGCGGGGCCGAGGAGAGCGGCGCGTCTGCGGCGGGTAGTGCGGCATCCGTGGTCGCCTCGGCCAGGGGACGGTCGGCGCTGGCGGGTTCGGCATCGGCATGGCGGCTCATGCCGATCACCGTGAACCCGGTTCCGATCACCACGGCGGTGGCACCGGCCACCAGTGTGTAGCGGAAACGGGCGGCAGCGGTCATCGACACGGGAGGGTCACCTCGGGCTGGGTGGTGGGCAGGGCTCGGATCGCCGGTGGGGGACGGCGAACCTGTTCACTATGGGTGCGCTGTCCGTGGCGCACCGCCCGGCTAATGAGTCCTTAAGAAAGGGATCACCGGGACCTAAAAGTCGCCGGCCTTCACGCCCTCGACGAACTCGCGCCATTCGGCCCGGGAGAACACCAGGGCCGCGCCGTTCCGGTTCTTGGAATCGCGGATCGCCACGACTCGCGGGAGGTTCGCCGCGACCTCTACGCAGTCGCCGCCGTTTCCGCCGCTGCGGGTGCTCTTGTGCCAGACGGCACCGGACAGGTCATTCATCGATCTCCTTGAGAATCGCGCCGATGAGTTCGTCCGATTCGACCTGACCGAGGGCAACTTCGTCGAGTTCGGCCCAGATCGATTCGTACATCTCGACTTCGTTGGGTTTATCCAGATAGAGCGCGCCGGTGAGGCTTTCGCAATAGATGGTGGTCGGCTCCGGGGAGGCGGTGCCGATGGCCGGGAACTCGAGGATGGTGAACTGGGCGGAACTGGCCGCCTTGTGCGGGCCGGCGCCGAACGGGACGACCCGGACGCTGACGTTGGGCCGGGTCGAGATGTTGATCAGGTGCGCCAGTTGCTTGCGCATGCCGAGCCCGTCGGGGATGCCGCGGCGCAGCACGCCCTCGTCGAGAATCACCTCGAGGCGCGGCGCCGGGGGGCGGTTGCGGATCAGCAGGGACTGCCGCTCCAGGCGTACGGCCACCGCGTTGTCGACCGCAGCCTTGTCTGCGGCGTTCCAGCGGCCGAAGACGCACTCGGCGTACTCCCGGCACTGCAGCAGGCCGGGGATGACGCCGGGCGCGAACGAGCGCAGCCGGCCGGCCGCCTGTTCCATCCCGACGTAGAGCTCGAACCAGGCCGGGACCACATCGCCGTACGCGTGCCACCAGCCTTTGGCCTTGGACTCCTGGGCCAGGCCGATGAGCACCTCGGTCATCCGCTGGGTGGCCCGGTAGACCGTGCACATCGCGATCACGTCATGCTTGCGGACCGGGACCTCGCCGTTCTCGATCCGGTACATCCGGGCGCGGGAGAACTCCAGCTCCTCGGCCGCCGCCATCAGCGAGATGCCGGCCTGCTCGCGCAGCTGCCGCATGAGGCGCCCGACCTGGCGGCGTGGAACGGTCGACCCGGTCTCCGACATGCGACTCCCCTGTTCCGGTCGTCTCGTTCGAGACAGTCCGAACGCATCGAACGAGACAGCGAGAATCTCCAATCGAGATTCCCGATGTTCACCTAGCGCACACAGTAACGACTTGATCGCAGATCGTGAATGCCAAATTGTGAGCCGATCTAACCTTCCTGGCATGATCCAATTAGGATCTGGCCATGACCGACAGGTTCGACACCGGTGTGGCCCACCCGGCCCGGCGCTACAACTACTGGCTCGGCGGCAAGGACAACTTCGCGGCCGACCGGGAGTCCGGCGACCTGCTCGCGAAGTCGTACCCGGCCGCGCGGATCGCCGCCCGGGCCAACCGGGCGTTCCTCGGGCGCGCGGTGACCTACCTGGCCGCCGAGGCCGGTATCCGCCAGTTCCTCGACATCGGCACCGGGCTGCCCACCGCCGAGAACACCCATGAGGTGGCCCAGCGGATCGCCCCCACCAGCCGGGTGGTCTACGTCGACAACGACCCGATGGTGATGGTGCACGCGCGGGCGTTGCTGACCAGCACGCCGCAGGGCGAGACGCGGTACCTCGAGGAGGACCTGCGCAACCCGGAGAAGATCCTGGCCCAGGCGAATCTTCTCGACCTCAGCCGGCCGGTCGGGCTGGTCCTGGTCGCGGTCGTGCACTTCCTGTCCGATCAGGACCAGGCCCGCGAGATCGTGCACACCCTGCTCGGAGCGCTGCCGGCCGGCAGCCACCTGGTGATGACCTGCGCCACCACCGACTTCCTGACGCCGGAGCTGAAGGCGAACTGGGACGAGTCGCTGCGCACCGGCCGCTCGGATGTCTATCCGCGCACCCGGGCCCAGTTCGACGAGTTCCTCACCGGCCTCGAGGTGGTCTCGCCCGGGGTGGTGCCGATCAGCGAATGGCGGCCTTCGGCGGACGGAGAAGAGAAGCCGACACCGGTCGAGGCGTCGTTGTTCGGCGTGGTGGCGCGCCGTGGACCGGGCTTGCCGGCCGAGAGCCGGTAACGGACCAATCGGTAGCGGACCTGGCGCGGGGTGGTACCGGTGAGCGCGGCGACCTGGGCGACGGTGAAGCCCTCCCGGACGTACCAGTCGCGCAGCAGGTGCTCGGGCAGCGGGTCGTCGGGCGAGCCGACACCCGCCTCGGCGGCACGCCGTCGCGGATCACCCACTGCTGGAGCAAATCCGGGTCAGGCCGCATGCCCCTTCAGACCTGTCTTTATCGTGCTTTTCGGGGCAATAGTTGCCGCTGAACAAGCGTGAGATCCTGGCCGGGTGGACTATCCGTGGCTGCACCTGCCCGCCACCGCCGTGGACGAGGCGGCCCGCGCGCTGCTCGGCTGGCGGCTCACCGCGAACGGGGTGACCGTGCGGCTCACCGAGGTGGAGGCGTACAGCGGGCTCGGCGAGGACCCGGCCAGCCACGCCCACCGCGGCATGACCGCCCGCACCGAGGTGATGTTCGGCCCGGCCGGTCGGCTGTACGTCTACCAGATCTACGGCATGTACTTCTGCGCCAACATCGTCTGCGGCGAGCCCGGGCGGGCGGCGGCCGTGCTGCTGCGCGCCGGGGAAGTGACGGCCGGCCTGGAAACGGCCCGGCAGCGTCGCCCGGCCGCTCGGCGAGACCGGGACCTGGCCGCCGGTCCCGGCAAGCTCATGCAGGTCCTGGCCTTGGACCGGAGCGCCAACGACACCTCGTTGATCGACGGCACCGGCCCGGCGGTACTGTCGCCGCCGGATTCCCCGCCGGGAACCATCGCGGCCGGTCCTCGGGTGGGCGTCACCTCCGCCCTCGACGTGCCGTGGCGGTTCTGGATCGATGGCGACCCGACGGTCAGCGCGTACCGCCGGCACATACCGCGTCGGCGGGAAACCGCCCCGCGTGGCCGCGCGGGCGGCTAGCGTCCAGACTTGATGATCCCGCATCGGTTGCTTGTCGTATTCAGCGCGATGTGCTCGGCCGGCATGCTCTGGGCGGCCGTGCTGATCGCCGGTTTGCTGGCCGGCGTGCGCCTCGTGCCCACCCCCGCCGCGGTCGGCATAGCCGCCGCCCTGACCGTGCCCGGCGTGATTGCCGGCGTGCTGGGCAACCGCTGGTACTACCGCACGACCAGGCCGCGGGCCCGCTGGAGCCTGACCTCGTGGGTGCCGCCGCACGTGCCGCACTGGGCCGCGATGCTGGCCGGGGTGATCTTCTTCGGCTTCTGGCTGTCGGTGGTGGTGGCGTTCGCGTCGATGGACGGCCGAGCCGAGATGCACAACGGCCAGTACGTGATCGAGAACAACGGCCGTACCACGGTGATCAACGAGTCGGACTACGAACGCCAGCGCGACCACGAACAGCAGATCTCACTGGGCATCCTGGGCGCCCTGGCGGTAGGCGGCACGTTCATGACGGCCGCGGTGCTGACCCACCACGCAGCACCCGAGCCGACGCACACACAGTCGGCCGGCTTACCCCTCGCCTAGCGCCAGACACTTTCAACCGCAATAACTAAAACCTTTTCCAGTACGCGCAGCAACAGGTCCCGTGGCACTCAGTTTCGCCAGGCGAGACCCACCCTCCGCGCGCCCGCTGCGGGCGGGCCCGTCCCAAACGCCCACCGCCAACGCTGCCGCCGGCTCGGATTCAAGCCCGACCCGGGTCTGTCGGCTAAGCGATGCCGTGCCCGGCGTGTTCCTGCAGCCTTGTCCAGATCTTGTGGAACTGCTGCGCGGCCCAAACGGCATGTCCACAAGGTGGGCGAGAGTGAACAGGCCGGGCTCGGTCTGTAGGCGAGGCTGGCCGCTGCGTGCCCGCAGCTTGTCCTACATAACGCTTGGCGTTATATATCGGCTGAGGTAGCGTCCCCCGGCATGCAGGAGCCGACGTTTCTGATCCTCACCGCTCTCGCGGCCGAGCCCACCCATGGGTACGGCGTGATCCGTGCCGTCGAGCAGCTGTCCCAAGGGGAGGTCGTGCTGCGGCCCGGCACCCTGTACGGCGCGCTCGACCGGCTCACCGAGCAGGGCCTCGTCGAGATCGACCACGAGGAAGCGGTCGACGGGCGGCTGCGGCGCTACTACCGGCTCACCGCGTCCGGGGCCGCGGCCCTGACAGCGCAGGTGCAGCGGCTACGGCGCAACGCCGACGCGGCCGCCGTCCGGCTACGCCTCGCGTTCGGGGGTGCGCTGTGACCACCCGCACCGAACGGCACTACCGGCGTCTGCTCTGGGCCTACCCTCGCTCCTACCGCGACCACCGCGGCACCGAGATCCTCACCACCCTGTTGGACATGGCCGAAGACGGCCACCGGCCCGGCCTCCACCTGATTCTCTCCGGCCTCGGGCAACGCTTCAAGCTGCCCGCCCGGCGTCCCCTCGCTTGGGTGGCCGCCCTGCTCGCCGCTGCCGTGCTGGGTGGCTTGGGCGCCGCGGCCGGCACCTGGATTGCCTGGCGGACGGCCGCTGCCATCCCGTCCGACCGGGAGGCGCAGGCCCTCAACGCCACCCTCACCGGGATACCCGGCGACGCCCCCCTCTACCACGAGACGTCCGGGCAGCAGGGACCGAGCGTCGCGGTCCAGGTCGATGGCACCGCGGGCTGGTCGGCCTCCCGGATCCGCGACGCGCTGACCGGCACCGGGTGGCGGATCACGTCCTTGCGGGAGAGCGAAGGCCGCGTCATCCCCCGCGAAGACATGACCGTCAGCGTCCCGATCCAGTACGGCATCTGGACAGCGACCCGCGGCGGGCTGAAGTTGTACGGCGATGCCCGGGTCTTCACCGGCTCCCCCTTCACCGACGCGGCCAGCTACAACATCAGGATGTGGCCGGTCGAGCCTGCCGTGATACGGCCGCTAACCGTCGCCGGGACCATCGCCGGCCTGCTCGCCGGCTGGCTGCTGGTGGCCGCGCTCGCCCGCCGTCGGCTCGCGACGGGCCTGGTCGCGGCCGGTCTCGCCGCTGCCACGCTGCCGGCCTACCAGTTCTACCTCGCGGCGTACGCGGTACTGACTTACCCGCACGGCTCACCGGACCCGCGGAGTACGGACAGCTCGCACGGTGCGACCACGACCCTCACGCTGATCTGCACGGTCGCCGGCCTGCTCGCCATCGTCACCGCCACGATCGTGGCACGGCATCGGCTGGCGGTCCGGGCTGGGTAGTCTCGGCGGCTGTTCTCGGTGCGGGAGGCCCGCCCGGCACGGGCGGGATTCGGGGCATGTCGCGCGAGAGTCGCGGCACGCGCGGTTGTTGCAGGGGATCGCGCTGCGCGGCGGGTCGGGTGTGGCTGCGGTTGTGGGCTCCTGGCCGCGTACCCGTAAAGGGCGCATGTTTGTCGCTCAGCGTTAGCGATCTCGGGTTTGCCAAGGGTGGCCGGGGTGGACCAGGTCCAGAGCGGCGTCCAGCCAGGTGCGCTGGGCCGGGGTCAGGGCCGGGGCCAGCACCGCGTAGTCGGCCTCGTCCTTTGGGCGGCCGTATCTCGCCTTGAAGAGCAGGACCACGTCGGGGCTCAGGTAGGGGATGCCGTCGCGGCTGGTCAGCACGATTTCGCGGTACGGGCGACGCAGGCTCGGATGGCGTCGGGCGATCCAGGTGTCGCCGTCGTGGGGCTCGCGCATCACGTCGAAGCGCCACAGCTCGGCGGCCGGGTCCAGTGCCCAGGTCTGGTGCTCGGCGTCCATCGCTGAGGGGACGGCCGGGATCACCCGGCCGCTGCCGGCCACGTAGAAGGCCAGCTCCGGGAAACGGCCGGCGATCTCGGCGAACTGGGACCGGGGGATGCCTATCTCCAGGTCCTCGTGCTCCCTGGTCACCCGGCCCAGATGCAGGTCGACCGCCCAGCCGCCGGCCACGTACCAGGGCGTCGCCACGCCGGCCAGCCGGGCGGCGACGACGCTCGGATGCCAAGCCTGCCACGCGTCGATGTTCGGGGTCACCCGACGAGCCTAGAGGGCGTTACGCTGCCCGAGGCGTTGATCGTCAGCTATACGGGGGCTGAGTCTTGCGCGGGTTCTTGGCGTGTCTGTTGGCCGTGGTGACGGTGGTGGCGGGGCTGGTGACACCGGTTTTCGCGGCCGATCAGCCGTACACCTTCTCGGCCTTTGATATTGGTTTCAACGACGGTGGCTCGGCGGCCGGTAAGCCGGAACGCATCGGCGACATGGTCGACTACCTGGGCGGTACCAAGCCGATCATCCGGGCCGGCCTCGACTGGGACCGGGTGCAGCCGACCGCGGGCGGTCCGCTGGATTGGACCGGCATCGACGCGCAGGTGAACGCGGCGTACGCCAAGGGTGTTCGGGTTCTGTTGATCTTGACCTACTCGGCGCCGTGGGCGAACGGTCACCCCGACGACATCACGTGGTTCCCGACCGACGACAACGCCTGGCGGGCCATCGTCGCCGCGTCGGTCGCGCACTTCGGGCCGAAGGTGCAGGCGTACGAGGTGTGGAACGAACCGAATATCTTGGCCTTCGGTAACTACGGCGACAACCGGCCGGAGACCCGCAAGCAGCGCTACTGGGAACTGGTGCGGATCGCCCACCAGGAGATTCGCGTGGGCTGCCCGGCCTGCGTGGTGGTGGCCGGTGGGTCGGCGGGCGGGGCCGGCGACGACGAGCCGGCCGACTGGCTGGAGTGGGCCTACCAGCACGGCTACGGTGCGGACTTCGACGCGGTGGCCGACCACCCGTACCCGGAATGGAGCAGCGCCCACCTGCCGGTGTACGCGCCCTACTCGTGCGCCGGCGGCTGGCCGCGGTGGTATTCGAACTTCGGGCCGCCGGGTGACGTGCCGTGCAGCGGCCTCGCCGCGCTGCGCGCCGTGATGGAACAGCACGGCGACTCGGCGAAGAAGATCTGGGCCACCGAGTACGGGTTCCCGTCGGCGGAGGTGAATGTTCCGGCGAGTCCGGAGACGGTCCGGGACGCCCTGGAGATGGGTGTGCGGATGTGGCACGACTTCGACTTCGCCGGCCCGATGTTCATCTACTCCTTCCAGGATACGAGCATCTGTCCCGAGAAGCCGGCCGAGTGCCACTTCGGTCTGCGGGACGTCGCCGGCCTTCCGAAGGAACCGGCCTACAGCGACGTGCGCGCGGCCCTGCTCGATCAGCAGTGGGGCAATGAGCTGCCGACCGGCCGCACCCTGTTCCGCGGGATGCGCCTGACCTCGAGCGACGGCCGGTTCACGTTCGAGATGCGGGCCGACGGCAACGTGGTGCTGGACGCCGCCGGCACCACCATCTGGGAGACCCGCACCAGCACCGGCTACCCGCCTGTTCAACCAGCCCGACGGCAACCTGGTCGTGTACGACCGGTACGACCAGCCGATCTGGGCGTCGGGCACCTGGGGTACGGGCAGTTCGACGCTGTTCATGCAGGACGACCGCAATGTCGTTCTGTGTAACACCGTCGGAGAGCCCTGGGCCACCCACACCGAACCGCGATGAACTACCGTGCTGCGGTGTCCAAGATTCTGACCGCACTGTTCCGGAAGCTCACCCCGGCCAAGCCGCCCGCCGTCAAGCAGGAGAAGCCGAGCGGCCGCCACCTGGAGTACTCACCGAACCTCGACGGTGACGCCGACCCGGGCGAGGTCGTCTGGACCTGGGTGCCCTACGAGGAGGATGCGTCGCAGGGCAAGGACCGGCCGGTCCTGGTCGTCGGGCGCAAGGGGCGCCGGGTGCTCGGGCTGATGCTGTCCAGCCAGAATGAGCGCGACGGCCAGCACAACTGGTTCGGGCTCGGCCCGGGCTCCTGGGACCGCGAGTCCCGGCCGAGCTGGGTGCGTCTGGACCGGGTGATCGAGGTCGACCACACCGGCATTCGCCGGGAGGGCGCGATCCTCGACCGGGGGCGCTTCGACCAGGTCGCGGGAAAGCTGCGCAAGGAGTACGGCTGGGCCTGACCGGACAGGTCGCCGCGCATTCCGGATAGCGTTGGCGCATGGGCAACGACGTGATGGTGGGCTTCGGCGGGAAACAGGCGTGGCTGGCGGTGGCCGGTGACGACGCGTCCGCCGTCCTCAAGGCGCTGGGCCTGCGCGATCTCGGCCCGGTGCCGTGGCGCGAGGGCATCGACGTCGCGCACCTGACCGACGACCGGGTGGCGGTGACCCCGCCACTTCCCGGCGCCCGGGACACCCGATGGACCCTGGCGGTCGGCCGCCGGTTCATCGCAGAATCCATTGATGTGATCGCGCTCTCCGCCGAGTTGCACACCGAGGTGCAGTTCTTCGCCACCCATCGGGTGACCGAACTGCATCGCTGGCAGCGGGCCGTCGACGGCGAGCTGATCCGCTCGTTCGGTTATGTAGGGCAGAGCGGCGAGGTGACGTCCTGGTTCGGCGAGCCCGGCCCGGCCGAACGCGACGCCGGTCTGCCCGCGGAACTGGACGAGGACGCGACCGTTCTGATCAGTGAGCGGGACGTGTTCCGGGTGGCCGATGCCTGGAGCATCGACCCCACTACGTTGACCGGGCGCCCCGCGTCCGGTGCACTGCGGCTCGGCGCGACCGACTGAGAGAGGCCAACCGATGCGCAAGTACGTGATCATGGGTGTTCAGGGCAGTGGCAAGGGCACCCAGAGCGAGCTTCTCTGCGACGACCTCGGCCTGGTGCACATCTCGGTCGGCGACATCTTCCGCTGGCACGTGAAGAAGCACACCAAGCTCGGCGCCCAGGTGCGCCGCATCATGAACGCCGGCGAGCTGGTCGGCGACGACCTGGTCGAGTCGGTGGTGCGCGAGCGGCTCGACCAGCACGACTGGAACTACGGCTTCGTCATCGACGGCTTCCCGCGCAACGACCGGCAGGCCGAGTTCTTCATGGAGAGCTACGACATCGACGGGGTCATCCATCTCGAACTGCCGGAAGACGAGGTGCGCCGCCGGGTGCTCAGCCGCCGGCTCTGCCCGAACTGCGGGATGGACTACAACCTGATCGCCGACCGCCCCAAGGAGGCGGGTAGCTGCGACATCTGCGGCCACCAGCTGATCACCCGGGAGGACGACACCCCGGAGGCGCTCGAGGCCCGGCTGCACGACTACAACGAGAAGACCCGCCCGGTCCTGGCGTTGTTCCGCCGCAAGGAGTACGTGCACGACATCGACGCGCGCCCGCCGGCCGAGGAGGTCCAGGCGTCAATTCGCGAGGCCCTGCACCTCCCGCCCTACAAGGCGGCGCCTACTTACTGACCCGGCTGTGCTTCTCGGCGTACATCGCGGCGTCGGCCTCGGCCAGCACCGCGTCGGGGGAGAGGCCCGGGCCGCCCAGGGCCGAGCCGACGCTGCCGCCCACCCGCACCGGGCCGGTGGACAGCGGGATCTCCCAGTCGAAGCAGCGGCGCACCTCGGCCGCCACCGTCGCGGCCCGCTCGGCCTCGGTGTCCGGCAGCAGCGCGGCGAACTCGTCGCCGCCCAGCCGGGCCACCGTCGCGTCCGGGCCGCACACGTTCCGCAGCCGCTCCGCGACCCGGCACAGCAGTTCGTCGCCGGCCAGGTGCCCGTACGTGTCGTTGATCGCCTTGAAGCCGTCCAGGTCGACGAGCAGCACCGCGTACGGGCCGTCGCCGGCCTCGGCGAACCGCCGCCACAGCAGTGCCCGGTTGGGCAGGCCGGTCAGCGGGTCGTGATAGGCGGCGTGCTCGAGCCGGTGCTCGTAACCACGCTGCGCGGTCACGTCCTGCAGTGCCACGATCGTCCCGTGTGCGGTCAGCACCGTGTCGGCCAGCACCTGCACCACCCGCCCGTCGCCGCGGGTGATCCGCAGCTCCAGACCGGACTCGCCCGGCACCAGCCGGCGCAGATCCACCGGCGTGCCGTCCGCGAACGTCGCCCGCACCTCGCCGAGCGGTCCGGTCAGCTCGGTCGCGGCCCGGTTGGCCAGCACCACCTCGCCGTCCGTGCTGGTCACCACGACCGGGAACGGCATCCGGCTGAGTACGTCGGCGAGCAACCGTTCGTGGCGCTGCGCCTCGCTCTGCATCTGCATCAGGACCATCCGCATGCCGTACATCAGCATCGGGGTGATCAGCATGCCGATGTACGTGCCCGGCATCAGCTGCACGCCGGCGGCCGAGAACCCGATCAGGCACACCGCGATGTAGCCGGCGATCATCGGCAGCAACCTCGACAACCGGCCGGTCGCACCCCGGAACAGCAGCACGAAGTAGATCGGGCCGACCACCGGGTCCGGCTCCCGCACGTGGAACAGCATCACTCCGACGGCCGCCAGCTCCAGCAGATCCACCGCCGGCGGAACCAGCGCACCACGCCGGAACTCCGCCACCCGCAGCAGGAAGACCGCGCCCAGCACCGCCGCGGCTGTCAACATGGCGCTGCCGGACGCGTGCGTCAGCGCGGCCTGGCTCAGGGAGATGCCGCCGACCAGCACCATCGCGGCCAGGAACAGCAGCCGGAGGGAGCGCAGCGGGTCGCGTCGGATGAGGGCAGTCACCCAACCAACGGTGTTCCGCCGCCGGCCGCAAATCGGTACCCGGCCGGTAGCCGTTCGGTTGCGTCACGCCGGCCTTTCCTTCCTGGTGACCCGGCGGCGCAGGTTTCGCCCGGTGCCCGCGGCCACCAGGACGAGGACCAGGGAGACGGCCAGGGTCGTCCCGAGCACGGTGAGCAGGCCGGGCCAGGTCGGCAGGGGCAGATCGGGTGGGTCGGTGCCGGCCAGCGGCAGCACCCAGCCGGTGGCCAGCCAGGTGACCAGGGCAGCCACCAGCCCGACCACCGCGGCGATCGCGACCAGGATTGGGTACGTCCAGCTCGTGGCCCAGGCGAGTCGCCGCCGGCTCAGGCCCTGGGCGCGCAGCGCCGACAGGTCCTCGATCCGGCGGGCCTGGTCGACCGTCGCGGCCAGCACCAGCGCGCCCGCGCCGAGCAGCACCGACAGCACCCCGGCCAGGACGTAGAACCAGAGGGACAGCGCCGGGCCCTGCTCGTCGAGCTGGCGCCGGACCTGGTCGGCGCGGGTATCGCCGACGACGGTCAAACCCTGCACGGACAGCCGGTCGACGATGTCGGCCGGCGCACCGGGGCCGAGCCAGACCTGGGGTTGCAGGGCCCGGCCGGCGTCGGTGGCCAGCCGGTCGGCCCACTCCAGGTCGGCGAGGGTCGCATGGCGGCCGAGCTGGGGCACGGCCGGGAGCTCGCCGACCGGCCGGACCGGCAGCGGACCGCCGCCCGCCCCGGTGATCGAGCCGGCGAGGGGGGCCGCACCGGAATAGGCGATCGGGAGCGGGTACGGAGCGTCGGCCGGGCTGATCCAGGCGCCACCGGCCAGGCCGTCGGGTGCGTCCAGGCTGATCCGCAGCCCGCCCGGGTCGCCGGCGAGGGTGCCGTACTTCGTCATCCGCCAGCGCGCCGGGTCGGCGAGTGGGCCGGTCGGGTCGGACGTGCTCAGCTTGTTGATCACCAACTGGCCGGTGACCTCGGTGATCGTGGTGGCCGCCACCACCTGAAGGCCGTTGAGGCGGCAGCCCTGCTGGCACACGCCGACGCTCTGGCTGTATCGGAATCGTCCGTTGCGAATCTTGCCGAGCTGGACGAGTGAGTCGCCGGCACCGCTTGTCGACGAGACCGATACCAGGAGCCGGAGCTGACTCTTGTCGTCCAGGCCGGTGCCGCTGGCCTCGATGGTGAGGTCCGGACCGGTGAAGATCGGTGGCGGCGGGGCATCCGGGCGCAGGCGGCCGGCCATCCGGCCGACCGGCGGGGCGTCGGACGGCCAGTGCGCGACCGCGGCCAGCCGGGTCGAGTCGACGGCCAGCCCGAGCGGTTCGTCGTGGCCGGCGCTGGGCAGGCGGACGGCGGCCATCGCGTAGCGGCCGTCGGGGTCGACGTTACGGACCGCGGTCAGCAGCTGGCTGCGGTAGACCGAGCCGCCGACGTCGAGCACCCGGTCGGCGCCGACGCCGAGGCCGGACTGGACCGCCCGGCCCCGGGCGGCCACGTCGATCGTGCAGGCGGCATAGCCGGACACCGCGATCGTGGCGGCCAGCAGGGCGAACAGCCGCCGAGCGCCCGGCCGGCGGGAGAGCTGGAAGGCGGCCAGGGCCACGCCCAGGTGGCCGCGGGCGAGGGCGTGCACGGCGTACCGGGTGACGGCCGGGAGCAGCAGGCGGGCGCCGGCCACCGCGATGGCCAGCACCAGGAACGCGGGCGCCAGCATGCCGACGCCGGTCAGGGCGCCGTCGGAGATGATCAGCTGCCCGGTGGACACGACCGCGAGCAGCAGGATCACCGCCTCGCCGGCCAGAGCGCGCGGGTCGTTGGTGGCCACCGGGTTACGGCGCAACAGGTTGACCACCGGGCTGATCAGCTGCCGGCGCTGGGCCAGGACGGCCGCGAGGAGTGCGGCCAGCGCGGCGTACGGCGCGTACCGCAGCGAGCTCCAGCCCGAGTCGACGCCGGTGCCCGGAAAGCGGGCGGCCGCGACCGCGTTGACAAGCAGCTGGCCGGCCACGCACCCGGCGACCGCGCCGACCGCCACCGAGGCGACGTTCTCGCCGATCGCGAGCCACCACCGCGTCCACCATCGGGAGCCGCGTAGCGCCACCACTGCGAGCTCGGGCTGCCGGCCCTCGGTGCCGTAGCCGACGGCCAGCAGGATGCTGAAGCAGGCGAGCAGCACCAACGGCACGGCGAGAACCGGTACCAGCAGGTTGGCGGCGGCCCGGCCCGCGTCGATGCGGTCGAGCAGCTCCGGAATTTGCGTTCGGATGGCGATCGCTGTGCCCAGGTCGGACGGGTCCGATCGCAGCGCGGCCAGGCCGGCCCGCAGGTCGTCGAGGCGGTCGGGGTCGAGCGCCCGCGGCCCGGCCGCGCCGTCGACGGCCTTGGCGGTGTCGCCGTGATCGATCGCGGCGAACGTGGCCGCGTTGGTGAAGACCGGTTCGCCCGGCCCGGCCCCGGAGACGGCGGTGAAGTATCCGTGAGTGCCCCAGTAGGTGTCCTCGGGCGCGTCGACGCGGTAGGTGCCCGCGATCACCAGGTTCTTCGGCTTGCCGTCCGGAAGGTAGCCGGGGTTGACCGGGTCGTCGCTGTAGCGGGCCGCCCGCATGGTGATCGACTGCCCGGCCACCAGCCGGAGACGTTTCGCCGCGGCCGCCCCGACGATCACCTCGCCCTCGACGGCCGTGCAGCGGCCGCTGACCATCCGGACGTGCGAGCAGACGTCCTGGCGGAACACGAGGCGGTCGGCGTACTGCTTGCCGGGCTGGATGCCGATCGCGGTGAACTCGGCCGAATAGACGTAGGTGAAGCCGGGCAGATCGATCAGGGCCGAGCCGATGTCCTTGAAGTCGAACTGGCCGCCACCGTCGCCCTCGGCCTCCCGGTCGTTCTGCACCGCGGTCATGGCCAGGCTGCGTTCGGCCGCGTCGGCGGTGGCGATCTGACCGACGGCGATCGCTCGATCGGCCGCGATCAGGTAGGCCGGCGAGGCCACGGCGGCCGCGACCGCGAGGAGAGCGAGCAGCGCGAGGGTGACCGCTTGGCCACGACGCGACCAGATCATGGCCAGGACGAGCGAGATCACCGGTTGTCCTCCCGGAGTCGCCGCAGCAGGCTCCACACCGAGAACCAGCCGGCCAGGCCCAGCACGACCAGGGCGAGCAGACCGGCCAGGGCGACCGCGACCGGGCCGAGCGGGTTCGGCGGGGCGAGGACGGCCCAGCCGTCGGAGAAGCCGGGCACGACCGAACGGGCGAGCGGCCGGGCCAGCCCGGCCGCGAGCAAGCCACCGGCCAGTCCGGCCAGCAGGAGCCCGGCGGTGCCGGCCCAGCTCGCCACGGTCGCGACGCGCTGCGGCAGCCCCTGAACCCGCAGCGTGGTCATCTCGTCCAGGCGCGTGCGCCGGTCGACCGCTCCGGCGACCGCCATGGTCGCCGCCGCGAGCATCAGCCCGATCACCCCGGACAGCAGCGCGAACCGGGCCCCGGCCGACGGTCCCTGTCGTTCCAGCCGGTCGGCTCGGGCCGCCGTCGACTCGTCCTTCCGGACGGACAGCCCGTTTGCTTCCAGCGCGCTGATCAGACCCGGCTCGGCGCCGGGAGCCAGCCACACCTGGAAGGTGCCTTCGTCGGTGGCGTCACCGATGATCCGGCGCGAGGCGTCGAGGTCGATCAGTACGCCGGTGGTGCCGAGCACCGGCAGCGCCCGGGCGCTGCCGGCCACCCGCACCGGCGTGATCCCGGCGCCCAGCGACTCCAGGCCCGGCTCGGTGAACTGCCAGTCGTCCGGCGGATCCCCACCCAGCACGACCGGCAGCGGCAGCCGGTTGTCGACCGCCCAGACCTGGTCGCTGGTCGCCGCGGTGCCGGTCAGATTCTCGTCGATCGCCATCCGCAGGGCGCCCCGGGCGGTGTCGATGTCCATCGCGGCGCCGAACGTGCCGCCCCGCCAGCGGTTGATGTCGGCCAGCGTGGAACTGTCCAGGATGGTGGCCGGTGGGTTCGACTGGGTCAGCCCGCGCACGGTGACGACCGTCGGGTATTCGGCTGCCGCGGTCCGCCCCTGCGAATCGGGCGGCCCGGTCACCTCCCAGCGGACGATCCGGCAACCGGGCGCGGCCGAGCAGCCGTTCACCGGGCCGCTCAGAGTCTGCGTTCCCGGTCCGAGCGGGCCGAAGGGAACCTGGATCGGGGCGCCCGTGCCCTCGTGCTGCAGCACCAGCCGGAGAGCGGCCGGAGAGCTGCCCAGGTGTTCCAGGCGCACGGTGAGCCGGTCGCCGGTGACCGCCGGCAGGGGAGCCGGGCCCGGATCGTCGGCCATTGCCGCCGACAGGATGGAGACGGGCCCGTAGTCGGGGCGCCAGCGAGCGACCGCGGCCAGCCGGGAGCTGTCCACCGCGAGCACGGCCGGCTGGTGAGTGGTGTCGACGACCGCCGCCATCGCCCGTGTCCCCTGCGGGTCGGCCCGGCGGACCGCCTGCTCGAGGACCGTGCGGTTGGCCGCCTGCACGGTCAATACCCGCTGCGCACCCAGCTCGGCGTCGCTCCGCCCGGCCCGGTGCGCACGATCGGCCAGCCATCCACCGAGCGCGGTGGTGAACATCGCGACCGTCACGACCACCAGCGCGAACAGCCGGTCGGAGCCCGGCCGCCGGGACACCTGCACCGCGGTCAGCCCGAGCCGCAATCGGCCCGAGCGCACCGCCGCCCCGCCGCCCCGGTCGGCGACCCGGGCCAGCACCCGGGCCAGCAGCAACGCCACCGCCAGGGCGACCAGGGTGGGGGCGGCGAGCGCGAGTCCACCCGCGGCGCGGCCGGCCCGGGCCTGATAGACCGCCAGCACCGCGACGGCGAGCAGGAGCAGATCGATCAGGCCGGACTTCCAGTCGCCACGCCGCGACGTGACCCGGCGCAGCAGATCGACCACCGACCGGCGCTGGGCCAGCGCCTCCAGCAGGGCCAGCACGAACAGCCCGCCGACCAGGACCGCGGCCACCGCGACGATCGACAGAAGTAGCGCCGAGCGCTGGTCGGACGCGTTGCCGACCGGGCCCGCCAGCAGCCGGGCCAGCAGAAAGCCGAGGGGCAGGCCGACGATCGCACCGGCGGTCAGCGGGACCAGATGCTGTCCCCAGGCCAGGCGGAGCAGGCCGGACGAGGCGACGCCGCGAAGCTTCAGCAAAGCGGTGTCCCCGTGCCGGTCACGGCTGGTGTACCGGCCGGCCAGGCCGATCGCGAACCAGGCCAGGATCAGCACCTGCACGAGCGAGACGGTGACCGTGGTGCGCACGGTCGCCCGGTCCCGCGCGACCGCGGTGAGCACCTGCCCGCTGGAGTTGAACAGCTCCAGCTGCTCACTCCGGAGTTTGGCGGCGGCCGTGTTCAGAGCCGCGCCGAGGTCGTAGCCGCCGTCGCCACGCAGCAGCCCCTCCGGAAGCCGCACGTCGCAGGTCACGGTCGGGTCGGACAGCTGGCCGAGCTCGAACGTGCCGATCGGCGTGAACACCGGGTCGAGCCCGCTGAGCGCGCGGTAGAAGTGGTTGCTCCAGTAGGGGCCGTCCGGGTCGATCAGGGTGTAGACCGACACGATCCGGAACGTGACCGGCCGCAGGCCCAGCGAGAAGTGCTCGGTCACCCGGTCGCCGGGCCGTAATCCGAGCCGCTGCCCGGCGGCCGCACTGATCGCGACCTCGCCCGGTTCGGCCGGGCACGGCCCTTGCAACCGGACCTGATCGCAGAACTGGTCGCGGTAGGCCACCGGCATGGTGTCGGTCCGTGAGCCACGGGTCACGTTCATCGCCTGCACCAGTCCGGTGACCGGCTCGGCCGACGGCAGCGCGAGGTCGTCGCGCACCCGGGCCACGAGCTGGTCGATGGTGTTCTGCGGATCGCCGTTGAGGTGGGTGCTCTGCCGGATCGACAGCGTCCGCTGCTCGGCCGGAGCCGCGCCGACGACGGCTCCGGCGGCCGAACTCATGCTCGCGAACGCGAACCAGGGACCGGCCGCGGCGACCGCGGCGGCCAGCGCGGTGAGGACGAGCACCGCCAAAACCTGCGCGGTACGAGCCCGCACAGCCCCCATGATGAGCGTTAACATCACCCGGCAGGGTACGCCACAGTGGACGCGAGCAGGTCGATCGTCAGTCGGCGTCCTTGAGGTTGTAGCCACGACTCGTCAGATGTTTTTCGATGGTGTGGCTGACGTGTTCGAGGACGGCAACCCGGGCGTACGACTTGTTGTCACCGGCGATGATCTTCCAATGTGCGCGCTTCTGGTCGGTCTTGGCGAACATGTCGCCCAGGGCGGCCTCGTACGCCGGCCGCTTCTCGCGGTTGCGCCAGTCCTCGTCGGTGAGTTTCCACTGACGGAGCGGGTCGGCGGCGCGATCCTGGAAGCGGCGAAGTTGTTCCTCCGGGGAGACGTGCATCCAGAACTTGACCAGGATGGTGCCCTCGGCGGCGAGGGCGCGTTCGAATTCCACGATTTCCTGGTAAGCGCGGGTCCATTGCTCCTCGGTAGCGAAGCCTTCGACGCGTTCGACCAGGACACGCCCGTACCAGGAGCGGTCGAGGATGGTCATGCCGCCCCAGCCGGGAAGGACATTCCAGAACCTCTGCAGGAAATGGTGTCGTTTTTCGTCGTAGGTGGGGGCGGCGAACTGCGAGACGCGGACATGGCGGGGGTCCAGCGGCGCGGCGAGGCGCTTGATGGCTCCGCCCTTGCCGGAGGCGTCCCAGCCTTCGAAAACGATGCAGAGGGGCGGGCCGATCCTCTGCTCGCCGAGTTGGCCACCGAGCAGCAGCCGAAGGTGCAGGAGGCGCTGCTGAGCGGCCTCGAGCCGGTCGAGGCCTTCCTTCTTCGACAACTTGGCCGACAGGTCGACCTCGGAGAGGCGTGTCATGCGGACATCCTTATCGACGGTGTGGCGCTACCCAGGCGACTCATCCGTACAGCATGGCCAAACCCGGTGTCCCCCGCACGTAGCAGTACGGGAGAATCCAGGGTGTGACTCTCGTAGACGACCTGACGTGGCGCGGCCTGATCCAGGATTCCACTTCATCAGAGGAGCTGACCGGAGCCCTCAACGGTGGAAATCTGACCTTTTATGTGGGTTTCGACCCCACCGCCGCCTCGCTGCACGTCGGCCACCTCGTGCAGGCTGTGACCGCCCGGCGCCTCCAGCTGGCCGGCCACAAGCCGCTGCTGCTGGTGGGCGGGGCCACCGGTCAGATCGGCGACCCGCGTGAGTCCAGCGAGCGCTCGATGAACCCGCCCGAGGTGATCGAGGGCTGGGTCGCGCGCATCCGTTCTCAGCTCCAGCCGTTCGTCACCTACGAGGGGGCCAACGGCGCCGAGCTGGTCAACAACCTCGACTGGACCGGTCCCACCTCGGTGATCGACTTCCTTCGTGACGTCGGCAAGCACTTCCCGGTCAACAAGATGCTGGCCCGCGACGTGGTGCGCAACCGGCTGGAGACCGGGATCAGCTTCACCGAGTTCAGCTACCAGTTGCTGCAGGCCAACGACTTCTACCAACTGCACGTACGCCACGGTTGCGGCCTGCAGTTCGGTGGCTCCGACCAGTGGGGCAACATCACCGCCGGCGTCGACTTCGTGCGCCGTCGCGGGGCCGGGCCGGTGCACGCCTTCACCACGCCGCTCGTGCTCAAGGCCGACGGCACCAAGTTCGGCAAGAGTGAGGGCGGCGCGGTCTGGATCGACCCGGAGATGACCTCGCCGTACGCCTTCTACCAGTTCTGGATCAACTCGGACGACCGCGACGTCTCGCAGTACCTGCGGTACTTCAGCTTCAAGTCCCGCGAGGAGCTCGAGGAGCTGGAGAAGGCGACTGCGGAGCGGCCGCAGGCCCGGCTCGCGCAGCGAGCGCTGGCCTTCGAGGTGACCGCACTGGTGCATGGCGAAGAAGAGGCAAACCAGGCGGTCGCTGCTTCGCAGGCCCTTTTCGGGCGAGGTTCGTTGTCCGACCTCTCGGCGGGCACGTTGCGCTCGGCGCTGGCCGAGGCCGGTCTGGCAGCCGTACGCGGTGAGCCGCCGACCCTGGGTGTGTTGTTGCGGGAGTCAGGCCTGGTGTCCAGTGCGAACGAGGCTCGCCGGACGATCGCCGAGGGCGGGGCGTACCTGAACAATGAGCGGATCACCGACGGTGAAGCCGTTCTTGATCCCGCTGTGTTGTTGCACGGTCGCTTTGCGGTACTTCGGCGGGGCAAGCGCACCTTCGCCGGCGTCGAATACGAAGCCTGACCTGAGCTTTTTCACGATCGGCCTCCTGTGACGCGGCTCGCAGGGGGCCGATTTGGCGTCCAGGCCATGTCCCTGTAATGTTTTCGAAGCCGCCAGGGAGACGGGCGAGCGAACGGAGGCCTTCGGGCAGCCGGAGCGGCCGTCCTGGAGGAACCCCAAGAATTAGTACGGGCGAATAGCCATGTACTGTTTCGCGGGACTTGAGCTTTTTCGTTAGTGATTTCCGGGAAATTACCCGGGTTTGACGAAGCGGTAAAGCGAGAGTAAAGTAAAACCAGTG